>NZ_FMCW01000096.1 GCF_900091595.1 Micromonospora haikouensis | reverse complement strand
AAACTCGTCGAACGCCCCACCGCCGATCCGGTCACGACCGACACCGCAGCCGCCTGATCAAGATTCCTCATCCACAAGTCTTGACTATTGCTCTCGCCGCGCAGGCCGGGGCAGCTTCGGGTAGTGATCGGGCCTGGGAGCCCACCGAAGCAGGTCAACTGAGGGCCGGCAGCCGAGGGCTTCGTTCTTGATCCCGATCCTGCGCCAGGTTGCATGCCGACGACAGCCTGATTGATCAACTCCCGCCACAATGCTGCAGCTGCTCCAACAGCCGGTCGTGACGCTGGTCGAGCTTCCCAAACCACTCGGCAAGGGGCGCGGCGGCCGCCCTGTCCACTGGTAGCTACGGCTCTCCTGAAGCGCGATCATCGTCATCCGCCGAACGATCACCCGGGCGGGGGCAGCGCAGGGAGGCGAGGCACTCGTAGAGCCCTGGGGCTGGTGCTCACGAGCCGCGGTGGGCGATCGTCACGTAGGACCGGAATCCGTTTGTGGCTTCCAGCACGGTTGGCCACGCCGGGCCAGGGCTGCCACAGGCGGACCCTACCCGGAGGAGGCATTCGGGTAATCTGTGGCTCAGCGGGCCGTTAGCTCAATGGCAGAGCTGAGGACTTTTAATCCTTAGGTTCTGGGTTCGAGTCCCAGGCGGCCCACCGCTGAGCTGGGAAAATGGACCGATATCACTTCGCGTCGTCGCCCTTTGTGCGAAAATTGTCGGACTCTGACCTTGGGCTTACGAGCATCCGCGAGCACCCCGCTCGGTGATGGCAGCTGGGGCGCGTTGCGTCACCGCCGGCCTGGGCGAGGGCTTGAGCGCGGTGGTCGACCCCCTCACCGCAGGCGACCAGGTGCCGCGGCGGGGTGTTTGTTGCAGTAGTTCAGCCCTTGCAGCCCGGCCCACAAGACCAAGATCACCGCGGGGATTGGCCTGGTCGGAAGCAGACGAAGTCAGGCCGTCGCTGTGGCCTTGCCTTGAACGCCGCCGTGCTGCAATCGATCGGTGGCGAGCGGATGCGGATCATGGTTGGCGGGGTGCTGTGTGGTTGCCCGGTAGGGTCGGTGGTCGTGCAGAGGTTGGTGCTCTTCGATCTCGACAACACGTTGGTGGACCGGGATGAGGCGTTTCGC
>NZ_FMCW01000047.1:18353-37643 GCF_900091595.1 Micromonospora haikouensis | reverse complement strand
TCGTGGGAGGCGTTCGAACACGCCGGCATCGACCCGCGCGACACGAAGGCCACCACCGGCGTCTTCGCCGGCCTGATCCACCACGACTACGCGGGCCGCCTGGCGGCATCGGAGGAGTTGGAGGGGTACCTCGTCAACGGCACCGCCGGCAGCGTCGCCTCCGGTCGCGTCGCGTACGTCTTCGGCCTGGAGGGGCCTGCGGTGACCGTGGACACGGCGTGTTCGTCGTCGCTGGTCGCGCTGCACTTGGCGGCGCAGGCGCTGCGCTCCGGCGAGTGCGACCTGGCCCTGGCCGGCGGCGTCACCGTCATGGCCACGCCGAGCGCATTCGTCGGCTTCTCCCGGCAGCGCGGGCTGTCCCCCGACGGGCGGTGCAAGTCGTTCGCCGCCGCCGCCGACGGGACGGGCTGGTCGGAGGGTGTGGGCATGCTGCTGGTGCAGCGGCTCTCGGATGCGCGGCGGGAGGGGCGTCGGGTCCTCGCGGTGGTGCGGGGGACGGCGGTGAACCAGGACGGGGCGTCCAACGGTCTGACGGCGCCGAATGGTCCGTCGCAGCAGCGGGTGATCCGGCAGGCCCTGGCGAATGCGCGGCTGGCCCCGGCGGATGTGGACGCGGTGGAGGCGCACGGCACGGGCACGACGCTGGGCGATCCGATCGAGGCGCAGGCGCTGCTGGCCACCTACGGCCAGGACCGGGCGACCCCGCTGTTGCTGGGGTCGATCAAGTCCAACATGGGCCACACGCAGGCGGCGGCCGGTGTCGCCGGGATCATCAAGATGGTCATGGCGATGCGGCACGGCCTCGTCCCGCCGACCCTGCACGTGGACGAGCCGTCGCCGCACATCGACTGGACCGCCGGTGCGGTTTCCCTGGCCACCGAGGCGACGCCGTGGCCGGCCGTGGGTCGGCCGCGTCGGGCGGCGGTGTCGTCGTTCGGTATCTCGGGCACGAACGCGCACGTGATCATCGAGCAGCCTCCGGCGGAGGTTGTCGAGGGCGTGGCGACCGAACGGGTGGTGCCGCCGGTGGTGCCGGTGCTGCTGTCCGCCCGCACCGATGGGGCCCTGGCGGGTCAGGCGGGTCGGTGGGCCCGGTGGCTGGCCGGTGACGGGTCGCTTGCCGCGGTCGATGTGGCGTGGTCGTCGGTGACGACGCGTCCGGCGTTGGAACAGCGGGCGGTGGTCGTCGCCGAGGGCCGGGACGATCTGCTGGCTGCCCTGCGGGCTCTGGCCACCGGTCAGCCGTCCGGTGCCGTGGTGGTCGGCACCCCGGAGCAGCGCGGCCAGCTCGCGGTCCTCTTCTCGGGCCAGGGCGCGCAGCGTGCCGGGATGGGTCGGGAGTTGGCGGCGGCGTTCCCGGTGTTCGCCGCCGCGCTGGACGAGGTGTGCGCCGGGCTGGACCCGCTGCTGCCGCAGCCGCTCAAGGGGGTGCTGTTCGCGGCGGAGGGTTCCGCCGAGGCCAACCTGTTGGACCAGACCGTCTTCACGCAGGCGGGCCTGTTCGCCGTTGAGGTGGCCCTGTTCCGTTTGGTGGAGTCGTTCGGGGTGGTGCCGGACTTCGTCGGTGGCCACTCGGTCGGTGAGATCACGGCTGCGTACGTGGCGGGGGTGTTGTCCCTGGCCGACGCGTGCCAGCTCGTGGCCGCGCGGGGTCGCCTGATGCAGGCGTTGCCGGCCGGTGGCGGGATGCTCGCGGTGGCCGCGGCCGAGGAGGAGGTGGCGGAGTCGATCGCCGGTCGGGCCGACGTCGGGATCGCCGCCGTCAACGGCCCGTCGGCCGTGGTCGTCTCCGGGGCCGTCGAGGCCTTGGACGAGGTCGAGCAGGCGTGGCGGGACCGGGGCGTCCGTGTCCGCCGGCTGACCGTCAGCCACGCGTTCCACAGTCCGCTGATGGAGCCGATGCTGGCCGAGTTCCGAGCTGTCCTCGCCACGCTCAGCTTCGCGGCACCGTTGTTGCCCGTCGTGTCGAACCTGACCGGGGCGCTGGCTGACGCCGACGAGATCCGCAGCGCCGACTACTGGGTGCGGCACGTCCGCGAGGCGGTGCGGTTTGCCGATGGCGTGACCGTGCTGCGTAAGGCCGGGGTGGACACGTTCCTGGAGGTCGGGCCGCAGAGCGTGTTGACGGCCCTGGCCGGCGACGTGCTGCCCGGCGACGAGGGTGTGCTGACCGTCGCGGCCCAGCGCCGGGACCGGGCCGAGGCGACCGCGCTGCTGGCCGCCCTGGCGGAGCTGCACGTCAATGGGGTGCCGGTGTCATGGCGGCAGTGGTTCGCTGGGGCAAACCCGCAGCGCGTCGACCTGCCGACGTACGCGTTCCAGCACCAGCGGTTCTGGCCCGAAGCTCTGCCGCGCCCCCGCAAGGACACCGACGGTGGCGGGGATGCCGAGTTCTGGGCCGCCGTCGAACGCGGCGACCTGACCGCCCTCGCCGCCCAGATCGGCGACGACACCGCCCTCGACGCCCTCGCCCCGGCCCTGCCCGCCCTCACCACCTGGCGACGGGCCCGCACCCGGGACGCGGCGGTGAACGGCTGGTCGTACCAGGTCGGGTGGCGGCCGATCGACCCGGCCGACCCGCCGGTGGCGGCCGGCGGCTGGCTGCTCGTCGGGCCCGACGGCGACACCGCCGACGACATCGCCGCCGCGCTCGCCTCGGCCGGCGCGGACGTGCGGCGGCTGCCCGCCGACCCGGCCGGCGCCACCCGGGGCGGCCTGGCCCGGCGGCTCACCGCCGCGCTCGCCGACGGGCCCGTCACCGGCGTCGTCTCCCTGCTCGGCCTGGCCGACGACCCGCACCCGCAGCACCCGGCCGTGCCCGTCGGCACGGCGGCCACGCTGGCGCTGGCGCAGGCCCTGCACGACGCCGGGGCGGACACGACCCTGTGGTGCGTGACGCGGGGCGCGGTCGGCACCGGCGACGGCGACGCCGTCCACAGCGCCGCCCAGGGCGGCCTGTGGGGCCTCGGCCGCGTCGCCGGCCTGGAGCTGCCGCAGTTGCGGGTCGGCCTGCTCGACCTGCCCGCCGCCGACGCCGACCCCGCCACTGGCGTCGCTCCCGCCGCCCGCGTCGACCCCGCCCGGCTCGCGGCGGCCCTCACCGCCGCCGGCGACGAGGACCAGCTCGCCGTGCGGCCCACCGGCGTGTATGCGCGCCGGCTGACCCGGGCCGTGCCCGCCGACGCGTCGGCGGCCGACCGGTGGCGGCCCTCCGGCACCGTGCTCGTCACCGGCGGCACCGGCGCGCTCGGCGCGCACGTGGCCCGCTGGGCCGCCGGCAACGGGGCCGAACACCTGGTGCTGACCAGCCGGCGCGGCGAGGACGCGCCGGGCGCGGCGGAGCTGCGCGACGAGCTGACCGCCCTCGGCGTACGGGTCACCGTCGCCGCCTGCGACGTGGCCGACCGGGACGCGGTCGCCGCGCTGCTCGCCCGCGTCGACGCCGACCCGGCTCCGCTGACCGCCGTGGTGCACGCCGCCGGCCTCAACGACGTGGCGCCGCTCGTCGACACCGACCTCGGCCGGCTCGCCGGGGTGCTGACCGGCAAGACCGCCGGGGCGGTGCACCTCGACGAGCTGCTCGGCGACCGGCCGCTCGACGCGTTCGTGCTGTTCGCGTCCATCGCCGGGATCTGGGGCAGCGGCGGGCAGGCCGGCTACGCGGCCGGCAACGCCTACCTCGACGCCCTCGCCGAGCGCCGCCGCGCCCGGGGACTCGCCGCCACCTCCGTGGCGTGGGGACCGTGGGCCGACGGCGGGATGGCCACCGACGACGCCCAGCGGGAACTGGCCCGGCGCGGGCTGCGGGCGATGTCCCCGGCCGACGCCGTGCACGCCCTGCGGGTCGCCGTCGGGCGCGGGCGGGCCTGCCTCACCGTCGCCGACGTCGACTGGGCGACGTTCGCCCCGGCGTACGCGTCGGTGCGGCCCCGGCCGCTGCTGGCCGACCTGCCCGAGGCCCGGCCCGCCGAGCGCCCCGACGACGACGCCGCGCCGGCCGACGGCGGGCAGGCCCTGCGGGACCGGCTGCGCGCCCTGCCCCGCGACGAGCAGGACCGGCACCTCACCGACCTGGTCCGCGCCGAGGCCGCCGCCGTCCTCGGCCACCCCGGCCCGGAGCGGGTCAAGCCTCGGCGGGCGTTCAAGGACCTCGGCTTCGACTCGCTGACCGCCGTGGAACTGCGCAACCGGCTCACCCGGGCCACCGGGCTGCCCCTGCCCACCACGCTCGTCTTCGACCACCCCGACCCGGCCGCCGTGGCCGACCACCTGCTCACCGCGCTGGTCCCCGAGGCGCACCGGGAGGAGGCGGCCGACCCGGCCGAGACGGCGGTCCGCCAGGCCCTGGCCACCATCCCGCTGGCCCGCATCCGCGAAGCCGGGCTCCTCGACCTGCTGCTCAAGCTCACCGACGGCGACGACACCGACCCCGCACCCGGTGGGGACGTCGACATCGACGAGATGGACGCCGACACCCTCATCAGGCTGGCGCTCGACGGCTCCGAGTCCTGACCTTGCCCCACGTACGGAGTAACTGATGTCCACGTCTGCAGATAAGGTCGTCGAGGCGCTTCGGGCTTCGCTCAAGGAGACCAGCCGGCTCAAGCAGCTCAACCAGCAGCTGACGGCGGCGGCCCGGGAGCCGATCGCCATCGTGGCGATGTCCTGCCGCTACCCGGGCGGGGTGTCGTCGCCGGACGAGCTGTGGGACCTGGTGGCCGCGGGCGGCGACGCCATCGGCGGCTTCCCCGCCGACCGGGGCTGGGACCTGGACAACCTGTACGACCCGGAGGCCGGCCGCGTCGGCCGCTCCACCACCCAGCAGGGCGGGTTCCTCTACGAGGCGGCCGAGTTCGACGCCGACTTCTTCGGCATCAGCCCCCGCGAGGCCCTGGCCATGGACCCGCAGCAGCGGCTGCTGCTGGAAACGTCGTGGGAGGCGTTCGAGTCGGCCGGCATCGCCCCGTCGTCGGTGCGCGGGCAGAAGGTCGGCGTGTTCGTCGGCACCGCCGCCAACGGCTACGGCGTCGGCCAGGACGGCGGCGCGGACGGCGCCGACGAGGGCTACCTGCTCACCGGCACCGCCACCAGCGTCGTCTCCGGCCGCATCGCGTACGCGCTGGGCCTGGAGGGGCCGGCCGTCACCGTGGACACCGCCTGCTCGTCGTCGCTGGTCGCCCTGCACCTGGCCTGCCAGGCGCTGCGCTCCGGCGAGTTCGACCTGGCCCTCGCGGGCGGCGTGACCGTGATGGCCACCCCCAGCGCGTTCGTCGGGTTCTCCCGGCAGCGCGGCCTCGCCTCCGACGGGCGGTGCAAGTCGTTCGCCGCCGCCGCCGACGGCACCGGCTGGGCCGAGGGCGTCGGCCTGCTCCTCGTCGAACGGCTCTCCGACGCCCAGCGCAACGGCCACCGCGTCCTCGCCGTGGTGCGCGGCTCCGCGATCAACCAGGACGGCGCGTCCAACGGGCTCACCGCCCCCAACGGGCCGGCGCAGCAGCGGGTCATCCGGCAGGCGCTGAGCAACGCCCGGCTCGCCCCCGCCGACGTGGACGCCGTCGAGGCGCACGGCACCGGCACCACCCTCGGCGACCCGATCGAGGCGCAGGCGCTGTTGGCCACCTACGGGCGGGACCGCGACGGGCGCGACCCGCTGTGGCTCGGCTCGATCAAGTCGAACATCGGGCACAGCCAGTCCGCCGCCGGCATCGCCGGGATCATCAAGATGGTCATGGCGATGCGGCACGGGCTGCTGCCGGCCACCCTGCACGTCGACACCCCGTCGCCGCACATCGACTGGTCGGCCGGGGCCGTGTCGCTGCTCACCGAGCCCCGCCCCTGGCCGGCCGTCGACCGGCCGCGCCGGGCCGCCGTGTCGTCGTTCGGCATCTCCGGCACCAACGCCCACGTCATCCTCGAACAGGCCGACGCCGCTCCCGCCCCCGGCGTACCCGAGGGCCGGACCGGCCTGCTCGCCACGCCCGCCGCCACCGTGTGGGCGCTGTCCGCCCGGTCCACGGCGGCCCTGCGCGCCCAGGCCGCCCGCCTCGCCCGCTACGTCCGCGCCCGCGCCGGCCTCGACCCGGCCCGGCTCGCCTGGTCCCTCGCCGCCACCCGCTCCGAGTTCGAGCACCGGGCCGCCGTCGTCGCCGCCGACCCGGCGCAGCTCCTCGCCGGCCTCGACGCCCTCGCCGCCGGCACCCCCGCCGGGACCGTCGTCACCGGCGTGGCCGGCGAACCCGGCGAGGGGCCCGTCTGGGTCTTCCCCGGCCAGGGCGCCCAGTACGTCTCGATGGCCGCTGGCCTGATCGGCGCCTGCCCTGTCTTCGACGAGGCCCTCGCCGAGTGCCAGGCCGAGTTCGACCGCTGGCTCGACGTCGACCTGGTCGCCGTCCTCACCGGCGCCGACGAGTCGTGGCTGACCCGCACCGAAGTCGTCCAGCCGGCCCTGTTCGCCGTCGGCGTCGGCCTGGCCCGGGTGTGGCGGCACGCCGGCCTCACCCCCCGCGCCGTCGTCGGCCACTCCCAGGGCGAGATCGTCGCCGCCCACGTCGCCGGGGCGCTGACCCTCGCCGACGCCGTCAAGATCCTCGCCCTGCGGGCCCGCGCCCTCGCCGGCATCGCCGGCACCGGCGCGATGGTCGCCGTCGACCTGCCCGCCGCCGAGGTCGCCGGCCGGCTCCCCGCCGGGCTGAGCGTCTCCGTCGTCAACGGACCCACCACCACCGTCGTCTCCGGCCCGCCGCAGGCCGTCGCCGACCTGGCCGCCGCGTACGCCGCCGAGGGCGTGCGCGCCCGGATCATCGACATCGACTACGCCTCCCACTCGCCGGCCGTGCAGCCCGTCGCCGACCGGATGCGTGCCGACCTGGCCGGCGTCGTGCCCGGCGACGCCGACGTGCGGATCCTCTCCACCGTCACCGGCACCTGGATCGACGGCGCGGCCCTCGACGCCGACTACTGGGCGGAGAACCTGCGCCGGCCGGTGCTGTTCGACACCGCCGTGCGCACCGCCGTCGACGCCGGGCACACCGACTTCGTCGAGGTCTCCCCGCACCCGGTGCTGAGCATGTCGCTCACCGCGATCCTCGACGACACCGGCACCACCGGCCGGGCCCTGGCCACCCTGCGTCGCGGCGAGGACGCCGCCGCGCGGCTGCTCAGCAGCCTCGCCGCCGCCCACGCCCACGGCCTCGCCGTCGACCTGCGCCGCGTCCTCGCCCCCGCCGACGCCCTGGTCGACCTGCCCACGTACGCGTTCCAGCGGCAGCGCTACTGGCCCGAGCGGACGGCCGCCGCCGCCGCCACCGGACCGGTCAGCCCCGACGTCGTCGACGTCGAGTTCTGGTCGGCCGTCGAACGCGCCGACGTGGCCGCCCTCGCCGCCCAGCTCGACGGCGCGCCCGCCGACCTGGAGGTGCTCGCCCCGGCGCTGCCCGTGCTGTCGTCCTGGCGCAGGGCCCGGCTGCAGCGCGCCGTGCTCGACGGCTGGTCGTACCGGATCGTCTGGAAGCCCGCCGGCCCGCCCGCCGGCCCGCCCGCCGGCCCGACGGTGGCCGGTGACCTGCTCGTGGTCCTGCCGGCCGGCGCCCCCACCGTGGCCGGCTGGGTGGACGCCCTCGAAGCCGCCCTCGCCGACCCGGCCGCCGCACCGGGCTCCGCCCCCGACGGCCGCCGGGTGCGGCGCGTCGCCGTCGACCCCGCCGGGGGCACCCGCGAGGAACTGGCCGCCGCCCTCACCGGGCACCGGGATGCGCCCCTGGCCGGCGTGGTGTCGCTGCTCGGCCTCGCCGACGACCAGTACCCGGGCCACCCCGGCATCCCCACCGGCCTGGTCGCCACCACCCGCCTCGTGCAGGCGCTGCGCGACGCCGACCTGTCCGCCCCGCTGTGGTGCCTCACCGTCGGCGGCGTCGGCACCGACCCGGCCGAGCCGGTGGCCAGCGCCGCCCAGCACGCCCTGTGGGGCCTCGCCCGGGTCGTCGGCCTGGAACACCCCGGCCAGTGGGGCGGCCTCGTCGACCTGCCGACCACGCCCGATGCCGCCTGCTGGGCCGAGGTCGCCCGCATCCTCGTCGGCGGCGGCGACGAGGACCAGTTCGCGGTCCGCCCCTACGGCACGTTCGTGCGCCGCCTCGCCCGCGCCACCGCCCGCACCGCCGGGCGGGTCACGTCGTGGCAGCCGCGCGGCACGATCCTCGTCACCGGCGGCACCGGCGCGATCGGCGCGCAGGCCGCCCGCTGGCTCGCCGCCAACGGCGCCGAACACCTGGTGCTCACCAGCCGCCGGGGACTCGCCGCCGCCGGCGCGGCCGAGCTGGCCGACGAGCTGACCGCCACCGGCGTACGGGTCACCGTCGCCGCCTGCGACATGGCCGACCGCGAGCAGGTCGCCGCCCTCGTCGCCGGCCTCGACGACGTCGCCCCGCTCACCGCCGTGCTGCACGCCGCCGGCATCACCCAGCTCACCGCCCTCGTCGACACCGACCTCGACGTCCTCGACCACGTCATGGCCGGCAAGGTCGCCGGGGCGGTGCACCTCGACGAGCTGCTCGGCGACCGGCAGCTCGACGCGTTCGTCACGTTCGCCTCCATCTCCGGCGTGTGGGGCAGCGGCGGCCAGGGCGCGTACGCGGCCGCGAACGCGTACCTCGACGCGCTCGCCGAGCAGCGCCGCGCCCGGGGCCTCGCCGCCACCTCCGTCTCCTGGGGTGCCTGGGCCGAGGGCGGCATGGCCACCACCGAGGAGGCGCAGCGGCTGCTCAGCCGGCGCGGCCTCAACCCGATGCAGCCGGCCGCCGCGCTGCTCGCCCTGCGCCGCGCCGTCGAGCACGGCGAGACCTGCCTCGTCGTCGCCGACGTCGCCTGGGAACACTTCGCCCCCGCGTACGCGTCCGCCCGGCCCCGCCCGCTGCTCGACGACATCGCCGAGGCCCGCGACGCCCTCGCCGCCCGCCCCGCCGACGGCATCACCGACCACGCCGCCGCCCTGCGCCGCGACCTGGCCGCCGTGACCCGCGCCGAACGCGACCGGCAGCTCACCGACCTGGTGCGCGGCCACGCCGCCGCCGTCCTCGGCCACCCCGGCACCGACGCGGTCAAGCCGAAGCGGGCGTTCAAGGAGCTGGGCTTCGACTCGCTGACCGCCGTGGAGCTGCGCAACCAGCTCACCGCCGCGACCGGGCTGGCCCTGCCCACCACGCTCATCTTCGACTACCCCAACCCGGCCGCCCTCGCCGGGCACCTGGCCGCCCTGCTGCGGCTCGACGACGCCGCGCCCGCCGCCGGTAACCCCGGGGGCGGCACCGGCCCCGCCGCCGCCGACGAACCCATCGCCATCGTCGGCATGAGCTGCCGCTACCCGGGCGGCGTCAGCGACCCCGACGGGCTGTGGGACCTCGTCGCCTCCGGCCGCGACGGCATCACCGAGTTCGCCCCCGACCGGCACTGGGACCTCGACCGGCTCCTCGCCGCCGACCCCGACGCGCCCGGCCGCTCCTACACCCGGCACGGCGGGTTCCTCGACGGGGCCACCGACTTCGACCCCGTCTTCTTCGGCATCTCCCCCCGCGAGGCCCTCGCCATGGACCCGCAGCAGCGGCTGCTGCTGGAGGCCACCTGGGAGGCGTTCGAGCAGGCCGGCGTCACCCCCGACAGCCTGCACGGCACCCCCACCGGCGTGTTCGTCGGCGCGTCCCCGTCCGGCTACGGCACCGGCGACGAGACCCCCGACCTGGACGGCTACCGGCTCACCGGCGGCGCGCACAGCGTCATCTCCGGCCGCGTCTCCTACACGTTCGGCCTGGAGGGGCCGGCCGTCACCGTCGACACCGCCTGCTCGTCGTCGCTGGTGGCCCTGCACCTGGCCGTGCAGTCGCTGCGGCAGGGCGAGTGCGACCTCGCCGTGGCCGGCGGCGTGACCGTCATGGTCACCCCCGGCGCGTTCGTCGAGTTCACCCGGCAGGGCGGCCTCGCCGCCGACGGGCGGTGCCGTTCCTTCGCCGCCGCCGCCGACGGCACCGGCTGGGGCGAGGGCGTGGGCGTGCTCCTCGTCGAACGCCTCAGCGACGCCCAGCGGCGCGGCCACCGCATCCTCGCCGTCGTGCGCGGCTCCGCCGTCAACCAGGACGGCGCGTCCAACGGGCTGACCGCGCCGAACGGGCCGTCGCAGCAGCGGGTCATCCGGCAGGCCCTGGCCAGCGCCGGTCTCACCGCCGCCGACGTGGACGCCGTCGAGGCCCACGGCACCGCCACCACCCTCGGCGACCCGATCGAGGCGCAGGCGCTCCTTGCGACGTACGGGCAGGACCGCCCCGCCGACCAGCCGCTGTGGCTGGGGTCGATCAAGTCGAACATCGGCCATACCCAGGCCGCGGCCGGCGTCGCCGGGGTGATCAAGATGGTGCAGGCGCTGCGGCACGGCACCCTGCCGGCGACCCTGCACGTCGACGAGCCCACCCCGCACGTCGACTGGACGGCCGGCGCGGTCGAGCTGCTCACCGAGGCCCGGCCGTGGCCGCAGGTGAACCGGCCGCGCCGCGCCGCCGTGTCGTCGTTCGGCGTCAGCGGCACCAACGCCCACGTCATCATCGAGCAGCCGCCCGCGCCGGTGGCCGACGACGCGACCGCCGAGCAGCCGCCCGGCGCGACCGTGCAGCGGCAGGACGGCGCGACCGCCGACCGGCCGCACGCCGCCGACCGGCCCGCCCCGCCGCTGGTGCCGGTGCTGCTCTCCGCCCGGGGCGAAGGTGGCCTGACCCGCCAGGCCACCCGGTGGGCCCGGCGCTGGGCCGACCGGACCACCGGCGGCGACCTGCCCCGGCTGGTCGACGTCGGCTGGACGTCGCTCGTCGCCCGCACCGCCCTGGAACACCGCGCGGTGCTCCTCGCCGCCGACCACGCCGAGCTGGCCGCCGCCCTGACCGCCCTCGCCGACGGCGAGCCCACCGACGCCGTCGTCACCGGCCGCGCCGCCGACCGGGGCCCCGTCGCCCTGCTCTTCTCCGGCCAGGGCGCGCAGCGTGCCGGCATGGGCCGGGAGTTGGCGGCGGCGTTCCCGGTGTTCGCTGCCGCGCTGGACGAGGTGTGCGCCGGGCTGGATCCGCTGCTGCCGCAGCCGCTCAAGGGGGTGCTGTTCGCGGCGGAGGGTTCTGCCGACGCCGCTCTGTTGGACCAGACCGTCTTCACGCAGGCGGGCCTGTTCGCCGTCGAGGTGGCCCTGTTCCGCCTCGTCGAGTCGTTCGGGGTGGTGCCGGACTTCGTCGGCGGCCACTCGGTCGGTGAGATCACGGCCGCGCACGTGGCAGGGGTGCTGTCCCTGGCCGACGCCTGCCAGCTCGTCGCCGCCCGGGGTCGGCTGATGCAGGCGTTGCCGGCCGGGGGCGGGATGCTCGCGGTCAACGCGGCCGAGGCCGACGTGGTGGAGTCCCTGCACGGTCGGGCCGACGTCGGGATCGCCGCCGTGAACGGGCCCACCTCCGTGGTGGTCTCCGGCGCGGTCGAGGCGCTGGACGAGGTCGAGCAGCTCTGGCAGGGCCGGGCCGTCCGCACCCGCCGGTTGACGGTGAGTCACGCGTTCCACAGCCCGCTGATGGAGCCGATGCTCGCCGACTTCCGGGCGGTCCTGGAGACGCTGACCTTCGCCGCGCCGCTGGTGCCGGTCGTGTCGAACCTGACCGGGGCGCTCGCCGGCGGCGACGACCTGCGGACCGCCGACTACTGGGTGCGGCATGTGCGGGAGGCCGTCCGGTTCGCCGACGGGGTCGCCGCGCTGCGGGCCGCCGGGGCGGACACGTTCGTCGAGATCGGCCCCGGCGCGGTGCTCACCGCCCTGGTCCGCGAGACCCTGACCGACGACGAGCTGCTCGCCGTCCCGGCCCAGCGCCGCGACCGCGCCGAGCCCCGCGCCCTGCTCGCCGCCCTCGCCGAGCTGTACGCCGCCGGGGCACGCGTCGACTGGACCCCCCTGCTCGCCGACGCCGCACCGACCCGGGTCGACCTGCCCACGTACGCGTTCGCGCGGGAACGATTCTGGCTGCGGCCCGCCGGCCGCGCCTCCGACGTCTCCGGGGCGGGCCTCGGCGCGGCCGGGCACCCGCTGCTCGCCGCCGCCGTCCGGCTGGCCGGCGAGGACGCGGCCGTGCTCACCGGCCGGCTCTCCGTCGCCGCCCAGCCGTGGCTGGCCGACCACGTGGTCGCCGGCGCGGTCGTCGTCCCCGGCACCGCGCTCGTCGAACTGGCGCTGCGCGCCGGCGACGAGTTCGGCCCCTGCCGGGTGGGGGAGCTGACCATCGCCACCCCGCTGGTGCTCCCCGCCCAGGGCGCGGTGCGCGTCCAGGTCCGCGTCGGCCCCCGCGACGGCATCGGCGGACGGGCCGTCACCGTGCACTCCCAGCCCGACCACGACCCCGATGGCGACTGGGTGCGGCACGCCGAGGGCCTGCTCACCGCCGTCGAACCCACCGCCGACGCCGGCCTCGGCGCGTGGCCCCCCGCCGCCGTCGAGGCGGACCTCGCCGGCTGGTACGACGCCCTCGCCGGCCACGGCATGACGTACGGGCCGGTGTTCCAGGGCCTGCGCCGCGCCTGGACGGCCGGCGACGACACCGTCTACGCCGAGGTGACCCTGCCCGCCGCCACCGCCGACGGCAGCGCCGGCTTCGGCGTGCACCCCGCCCTGCTCGACGCCGCCCTGCACCCCACCGCCCTGCTGCCCGGCGACGGCACCACCGGCCCCAAGGCCCCGTTCGCGTTCGCGGGCGTCCAGGTGCACGCCGTCGGCGCGGACACCCTCCGCGTCCGGCTCACCCGCGCCGGCACCGCCGTGCGGCTGCTCGCCGTCGACGACACCGACCGGCCCGTGGTCACCGTCGACTCCCTCGTCCTGCGCGAGATGACCGGCGGCGACCCGTCGGCGGCCACCCTCGCCGCCCGGTCGCTGTTCCGCGTCGACTGGCGGGCCGAGCCGCTCGCCCCCGCCGACACGCCCCGCGCCGCCCTGCTCGGCCCCGCCACGCCCGCGCTGCCCGGCGTCCCCGCGTACCCGGGCGTCGCCGAACTGGCCGCCGCCGACGTACCCCCGCTGGTCCTGCTGCCCGTGCCCGCCACGCCCGCCGGCCTGCCCGCCGACGCGCTGCCCGCCGCCGTGCGGGCCGGCACCGCCGCCGTGCTCGCCGCCGTCCAGGCGTGGCTCGCCGCCGACGCCCTCGCCGACACCCGCCTCGCGGTGGTCACCCGGGGCGCGGTCCGGGCCACCGACGCCGACCCCGCCGACGAGCTGACCGGCGCGGCCGTGTGGGGCCTGCTGCGCGCCGCCCAGTCCGAGCACCCCGGCCGGATCGTCCTGGCCGACCTCGACCGGGACCTCGACGCGCCCGCCGTCGCGCTGCTCGCGGCCGCCGCCGACGACCCGGCCGCCGCGCAGCTCGCCGTCCGCGCCGACACGATCCTGACCCCCCGTCTGGTACGCGCCGACACCCCACCCGCGCCCGCCCGACGTCCCCTCGGCGGCACCGTCCTGGTCACCGGCGGCACCGGCGCGCTCGGCGCGCTGCTGGCCCGGCACCTCGTCACCGACCGGGGCGTGGACTCCCTCGCCCTGGTCAGCCGGCGCGGCCCCGCCGCCGACGGTGCGGCCGACCTCGCCGCCGAGCTGACCGCCCTCGGCGCGCGAGTCGACGTGCTCGCCTGCGACGTCACCGACCCCGACGCCGTGCGTGCCCTGGTCGGGCGGTTCACCGCCGATGGTGGTCGGCTCGCCGGGGTGGTGCACACCGCGGGTGTTCTCGACGATGCGGTGGTCACCGGCATCGACGCCGATCGGCTGGCCCGGGTTCTCGCGCCGAAGGTCGACGCGGCGTGGCATCTGCACGAGGCCACCGCCGGCCTCGACCTGGACCTGTTCGTGGTGTTCTCGTCCATCGCCGGGGTCCTCGGCTCCCCGGGCCAGGGCGCGTACGCCGCCGCCAACCACTTCCTCGACGCGCTCGCCGCCCACCGCCGCGCCCGGGGCCTGACCGCGCACTCCCTGGCCTGGGGCATGTGGGACACCGACGGCATGGCCGCCACCCTCAGCGCCGCCGACCGGTCCCGGGTCACCCGCTCCGGCCTCGGCCTGATCAGCGGGCCCGTCGGCGTCGCCCTGTTCGACGCCGCCGTCGCCACCGTCGCCGCCGCGCTCGTCCCCGCCGTCGTCGACGTGCCGGCGCTGCGCGCGGCGGCCACCGCCACCGGCGTACCGCCGATGCTGCGCGCCCTCGTCGGCACCGCGACCGCCCGGCGGCAGGCCGGCGGCGGCGCGGCCGGCGGCTGGGCGCAGCGCCTCGCCGCGCTCGCCCCCGACGAGGCCCGCGCCCAGATCGACGTGCTGGTGCGGGGTCTGGTGGCGCAGGTGTTGGGGCATGGTGGTGCGGAGGCGGTGCCGGCGGATCGGGCGTTCCGGGAGTTGGGTTTCGACTCGTTGACGGCGGTGGACCTGCGTAACCGGGTCAACGCGGCCACGGGGCTGCGGCTGGCCTCGACGCTGGTGTTCGACTACCCGACCCCGGCGGCCCTCGCCGCGCACGTGCACGAGCAGCTCTCCGGCGTGCTCGCCGCCCGGCGGGCGGCGGTCGCCGCCACCGGTGGCGGCGACGAGCCGATCGCGATCGTGGGCATGGCCTGCCGTTATCCGGGTGGGGTGGCCAGCCCCGACGACCTGTGGGCGCTGCTGGCCGACGGCGGGGACGGGATCTCCGAGTTCCCCGCCGACCGGGGCTGGGACCTGGAGTCCCTCTTCCACCCCGACCCCGACCACCCCGGCACCTCCTACGCCCGGCACGGCGGCTTCCTCGCCGGGGCGGCGGAGTTCGACCCCGCCTTCTTCGGGATTTCGCCGCGTGAGGCGATCGCGATGGATCCGCAGCAGCGGTTGCTGCTGGAGGCGTCGTGGGAGACGTTCGAGTCCGCCGGGGTCGACCCGGCGCGGGTGCGGGGCAGCCGCACCGGCGTCTTCGCCGGCCTGATGTACCACGACTACGCCTCGCAGGTGCAGGAACTGCCGGAGGGCCTGGAGGGCTACATCGGCACCGGTAACTCGGGCAGCGTCGTCTCCGGACGCGTCGCCTACACGTTCGGCCTGGAGGGGCCGGCCGTCACCGTCGACACGGCGTGCTCGTCGTCGCTCGTCGCGTTGCACCTCGCCGTGCAGGCGCTGCGGTCGGGGGAGTGCGACCTGGCCCTGGCCGGCGGCGTGACGGTGATGGCGACGCCGGGGACGTTCGTCGAGTTCTCGCGGCAGCGGGGGTTGTCGGCCGACGGTAGGTGCAAGTCGTTCGCCGCGTCGGCGGACGGGACGGGCTGGTCCGAGGGTGTGGGCATGCTGCTGGTGCAGCGGCTGTCCGACGCCCGGCGCGACGGCCGGCGGATCCTCGCCGTGGTGCGGGGGACGGCCGTGAACCAGGACGGGGCGTCGAACGGTCTTACCGCCCCGAACGGGCCGTCGCAGCAGCGGGTGATCCGGCAGGCCCTGGCGAATGCCCGGCTGACCCCGGCCGACGTGGACGCGGTCGAGGCGCACGGCACGGGCACGACCCTGGGCGATCCGATCGAGGCGCAGGCGCTGCTGGCCACCTACGGGCAGGACCGGGCGACCCCGCTGCTGCTCGGGTCGATCAAGTCGAACATCGGGCACACCCAGGCCGCCGCCGGGGCCGCCGGCATCATCAAGATGATCATGGCGATGCGGCACGGCGTGGTGCCCCGCACCCTGCACGTCGACGAGCCGTCCCCGCACATCGACTGGACGGCTGGCGCCGTCGAACTGGCCACCGAGGCCCGGCCGTGGCCCGAGACGGGCCGCCCCCGCCGCGCCGCCATCTCCTCCTTCGGGGTCAGCGGCACCAACGCGCACGTCGTCATCGAGCAGCCGCCCGCCGACCCCCGGCCCGCCCGCGTCATCGAGCAGCCGCCCGCGGACCCCCGGCCCGCCCGACCCGCCGAGGCGGCGGTGCGCTCCGGCGACGCGTCCGCCCACACCGGCGACGCGCACCCGGCGGCCGTGCTGCTGTCGGCCCGCACCGAGGCGGCCCTCGCCGCCCAGGCCGACCGCTGGGCCCGCTGGCTCGCCGCCGACCCGACCCCCCGCCCCGCCGACGTGGGCTGGTCGTCCGTCGTCACCCGGGCCACCCTGGAACACCGCGCCGTGCTCGCGGCAGCCGACCGCGACGAACTCCTCGCCGGGCTGCGCGCCCTCGCCGCCGGCGAACCGTCCGGCGCCGTCGTCACCGCAGCTGCTGGCACCCCCGGCGGGCAGCTCGCCGTCCTCTTCTCCGGCCAGGGCGCGCAGCGTGCCGGGATGGGTCGGGAGTTGGCGGAGGCGTTCCCGGTGTTCGCGTCGGCGTTGGACGAGGTGTGCGCCGGGCTGGATCCGTTGCTGCCGCAGCCGCTCAAGGATGTGCTGTTTGCGGCGGAGGGTTCCGCCGAGGCCGGGCTGCTGGATCAGACGGTGTTCACGCAGGCGGGGTTGTTCGCGGTTGAGGTGGCCCTGTTCCGTTTGGTGGAGTCGTTCGGGGTGGTGCCGGACTTCGTCGGTGGGCATTCGGTCGGTGAGATCACCGCCGCGCATGTGGCGGGCGTGTTGTCGCTGGCCGACGCGTGCCAGCTCGTGGCCGCGCGGGGTCGGTTGATGCAGGCGTTGCCGGCCGGGGGCGGGATGCTCGCGGTGGCCGCCGCCGAGGTGGCGGTGGCGGAGTCCATCGCCGGTCGCGCCGACGTCGGGATCGCCGCCGTCAACGGGCCGTCGGCCGTGGTCGTCTCGGGTGCCGTCGAAGCTCTGGACGAGATCGAGCAGCTCTGGCAGGGCCGGGGCGTGCGCACCCGTAGGCTCGCCGTCAGTCACGCGTTCCACAGCCCGTTGATGGAGCCGATGCTGGCCGAGTTCCGGGCCGTCCTCGACGGGCTGTCGTTCCGGACGCCGCTCGTGCCGGTCGTGTCGAACCTGACCGGGGCGCTCGCCGACCCGCAGGAGCTGACCCGGGCCGACTACTGGGTGCGGCACGTCCGCGAGGCGGTGCGCTTCGCCGACGGGGTCACCGCGCTGCGCGCCGCCGGGGTGGGCACGTTCCTGGAGGTCGGCCCGCGGAGCGTCCTCACGGCCATGGCCGCCGACGTGCTGCCCGGCGACGAGGGCGTGCTGACCGTCGCCGCCCAGCGCCGCGACCGGCCCGCCGCGCGGGCGCTGCTCGCCGCGCTGGGCGAGCTGCACGTCCACGGCGTGCCCGTCACCTGGACCCAGTGGTACGCCGGCACCGAACCGCAGCGCGTCGACCTGCCCACGTACGCCTTCCAGCACGAGCGGTACTGGCTCGGCATCGGCCGCCCCCGCGCGGGCGACGTCACCGGCGCCGGCCTCGGCGCGGCCGGGCACCCCCTGCTCGGCGCGGCCGTCACCGTGGCCGGCGAGGACATGGTCGTGCTCACCGGCCGCCTCTCCGTCGCCACCCACCCGTGGCTCGCCGAGCACACCGTCTCCGACACGGTCGTCGTCCCCGGCACCGCCCTCGTGGAGTTGGCCGTCCGGGCCGGCGACGAGGCGGGCGTCTCCCGCCTCCGGGAACTGACCATCGCCGCGCCACTCGTGCTGCCCGCCACCGGCGGCGTACGCGTTCAGGTGCGCGTCGGCGCGCCCGACCCGACCGGCGCCCGACCCGTCGCGGTGCACGCCGAGACCGACGGTGACTCCGGATGGGTCCGGCACGCCGAGGGTGTGCTGGAGCCGGTGGCGGCCGAGGAGCCGGTGGTGGGGGCGTGGCCGCCGGTGGGTGTGCCGGAGGTGGATCTGTCGGGTTGGTATGCGGCTCTGGCGGGTCTCGGTCTGGTCTACGGGCCGGTGTTCCGCGGGCTGCGTCGGGTGTGGGCCGGCGACGGCGAGGTGTTCGCCGAGGTGGCCCTGCCCGATGAGGTCGAGGGCGCGGCGGCGTTCGGGGTGCATCCGGCGTTGCTGGACGCGGCGTTGCACCCGATCGGGCTGTTGCTGGCCGACGAGGGGCCGGCAGCGGCACGGGTGCCGTTCGCGTTCTCGGGTGTGCAGGTGCACGCGTCGGGTGCGCGGGTGCTGCGGGCACGGTTGACGCGGTCGGGCTCTGCGGTCCGTCTGGTCGCGGTGGACGAGTCGGGCGCGCCGGTGGTGTCGGTGGACTCGATCGTGTTGCGGGAGCTGACCGGCGTTGGTGTCGCGGGTGCGGCGTCCCGGTCGCTGTTCGAGGTGGTGTGGCAGGCCGCCGAGGTCGCCCCGATCGATGAGGTGTCCGGCTGGGCGCTGCTGACCGGCGGGGACCTGCCGGCGACACTGCCCGGCCTGCCGGCGTACCCCGACGTGGCGGCCCTGCTGGCGGCGGTGGCCGCAGGGGCCGACGCCCCGCGCGCCCTCGTGCTGCCGGTCGCCGCCGCCCCCGACGCCGCCCCTCTCCCCGAGGCGGTGCGGGCGGTCACCACCGGCGTTCTCGCGGCCACCCAGGCGTTGCTGGCCTCCGACGCGCTCGCCGACACGCGGCTCGTCGTCGTCACCCGGGGCGCCATGGCCGCCGGGCCGGCCGATCCTGCAGCGGACCTCGCCGGCTCCGCCGTGTGGGGCCTGCTCCGCTCGGCGCAGACCGAGCACCCGGGCCGGATCGTCCTCGCCGACGTCGACGGCGACCTCGACGGGCACGCCCTGGGCCTGCTCACCCGGGCCGCCGACGACGCCGCCGTGGGCGGTCAGGTGGCGGTGCGTTCGGGCGGGGTGCGGGTGCCCCGCCTGGTGCGCGCGTCCACGTCGGAGACGCCGGTGACCGTCGGCGACGGCGCGGTGCTCGTGACCGGTGGTACGGGCGCGTTGGGCGCTCTGGTCGCGGAGCATCTGGTGTCGGCGCACGGGGTCCGGTCGCTGGTGCTCGTGTCGCGCCGGGGCCGGGCCGCTGCCGGCGCGGACGCCGTGGTCGAGCGGCTGGCGGGCCTGGGCGCGTCGGTGAAGGTGTCGGCGTGTGACGTGACGGACGCCGAGGCCGTGCGTGCCCTGGTCGGGCGGCTCACCGCCGACGGTGGTCGGCTCGCCGGGGTGGTGCACACCGCCGGGGTGCTGGACGACGCGGTGGTCACCGGCATCGACGCCGACCGGCTGGCCCGGGTCCTCGCGCCGAAGGTGGACGCGGCGTGGCATCTGCACGAGGCGACGGCCGGCCTCGATCTGGATCTGTTCGTGGTGTTCTCGTCGATCGCGGGGGTTTTGGGTTCGCCGGGTCAGGGTGCGTATGCGGCGGGGAATGCGTTCCTGGATGG
>NZ_FMCW01000047.1:13122-17318 GCF_900091595.1 Micromonospora haikouensis | reverse complement strand
TACGTGGGTACGGGCACGTCGGGCAGTGTGCTGTCGGGGCGGGTGGCGTACACGTTCGGCCTGGAGGGGCCGGCGGTGACCGTGGACACGGCGTGCTCGTCCTCCCTGGTCGCGTTGCACCTGGCGGCGCAGGCGCTGCGGTCGGGTGAGTGCGACCTGGCCCTGGCCGGTGGCGTGACGGTGATGGCGACGCCGGGGACGTTCGTGGAGTTCTCGCGGCAGCGGGGGCTGTCGGCCGACGGGCGGTGCAAGTCGTTCGCCGCCGCCGCCGACGGGACGGGCTGGTCGGAGGGTGTGGGCATGCTGCTGGTGCAGCGGCTCTCGGATGCGCGGCGGGAGGGGCGTCGGATCCTCGCGGTGGTGCGGGGGACGGCCGTCAACCAGGACGGGGCGTCGAACGGTCTTACCGCCCCGAATGGCCCCTCGCAGCAGCGGGTGATCCGGCAGGCCCTGGCGAATGCCCGGCTGACCCCGGCGGACGTGGACGCGGTGGAGGCGCACGGCACCGGCACGACCCTGGGCGACCCGATCGAGGCGCAGGCGCTCCTCGCCACCTACGGGCAGGACCGGCCCGCCGACCGGCCACTGCTGCTCGGCTCGGTGAAGTCGAACATCGGGCACACGCAGGCGGCGGCCGGTGTGGCGGGTGTGATCAAGATGGTCATGGCGATGCGGCACGGGGTGGTGCCGGCGTCGTTGCATGTGGACGAGCCGTCGCCGCATGTCGACTGGGCCGCCGGGGCGGTTGCGCTGGCTACCGAGGCGACGCCGTGGCCGGTGGTGGGTCGGCCGCGTCGGGCGGCGGTGTCGTCGTTCGGGATCTCCGGCACGAATGCGCACGTGATCATCGAGCAGCCTCCGGTGGAGGTTGTCGAGGGTGTGGTGGTGGAGCGGGTGGTGCCGCCGGTGGTGCCGGTGGTGTTGTCCGCTTGCACCGATGGGGCCCTGGCGGGTCAGGCCGCTCGGTGGGCCCGGTGGTTGGCGGGTGACGGGTCGCTTGCTGCGCTGGACGTGGCGTGGTCGTCGGTGACGACGCGTCCCGCCCTGGAGCAGCGGGCCGTCGCCCTGGTCGCCGACCGGGACGGCCTGCTCGCCGCACTACGGGCCCTGGCCGAGGGCGAGCCGTCCGGGGCCGTGGTCGTGGGCGCCCCGGAGCAGCGCGGACACCTGGCGCTGCTGTTCTCCGGTCAGGGCGCGCAGCGTGCCGGGATGGGTCGGGAGTTGGCGGACGCGTTCCCGGTGTTCGCCGCCGCGCTGGACGAGGTGTGTGGTCACCTGGACCCGCTGCTGCCGCAGCCGCTGAAGCCGGTGCTGTTCGCCGATGAGGGTTCCGCCGACGCCGCTCTGTTGGACCAGACCGTGTTCACGCAGGCGGGCCTGTTCGCGGTCGAGGTGGCGTTGTTCCGGCTCGTCGAGTCGTTCGGGGTGGTGCCGGACTTCGTCGGTGGGCATTCGGTCGGTGAGATCACGGCCGCGCACGTGGCGGGGGTGCTGTCACTGGCCGACGCGTGTGCCCTGGTGGCGGCGCGGGGTCGGCTGATGCAGGCGTTGCCGGCCGGTGGCGGGATGCTGGCGGTCAACGCGGCCGAGGCCGACGTGACCGAGTCGATCGCCGGTCGCGCCGACGTCGGGATCGCTGCGGTCAACGGGCCGTCGGCCGTGGTGGTCTCCGGGGCCGTGGAAGCTCTGGACGAGATCGAGCAGTTCTGGCAGGGCCGGGGCGTGCGTACCCGCCGGCTCGCCGTCAGCCACGCGTTCCACAGTCCGTTGATGGAGCCGATGCTGGCCGAGTTCCGGGCTGTCCTCGCCACGTTCAGCTTCGCCGCGCCGCTGGTGCCGGTGGTGTCGAACCTGACCGGGGCGCTCGCCGACGTCGGCGAGATCCGCAGCGCCGACTACTGGGTGCGGCACGTCCGGGAGGCCGTCCGGTTCGCCGACGGGGTCGCCGCGCTGCGGGCCGCCGGGGTGGGCACGTTCCTGGAGGTCGGGCCGCAGAGCGTGCTGACCGCGCTGGCCGCCGACGTGCTGCCCGGCGACGAGGGTGTGCTGACCGTCGCCGCGCAGCGCCGGGACCGGCCCGAGGCTGTGGCGCTGCTGGCCGCCCTCGCGGAGCTGCACGTCAACGGGGTGCCGGTGACGTGGCGGCAGTGGTTCGCCGGCACGGGCGCGCGGCGGGTGGACCTGCCGACGTACGCATTCCAGCACCAGCGGTACTGGCCGAACGCCGGCCGGCCCCGCACCGGCGACGTGTCGGGGGCCGGGCTGGGCGACGCGGGGCACCCGCTGCTCGGCGCGTCCGTCGACCTGGCCGGCAACGACGAGGTGGTGCTCACCGGCCGGCTGTCCCTCGCCGCGTACCCCTGGTTGGCGGATCACGCGGTCTCCGGCGTGACGCTCGTGCCGGGCACGGCGCTCGTGGAGCTGGCCGTCCGGGCCGGCGACGAGGCGGGGCTGCCCCGGCTCCGGGAGCTGACCATGGCCGCGCCGCTGGTCGTGCCCCACGCCGGGAGCGTGCGCATCCAGGTACGCGTCGACGGCCCCGCCGACGCGCCGGAGCGGCCGGTGACCATCTACTCCCGAGGCGACGGTGACGCCGGGTGGGTTCGGCACGCCGAGGGTGTGCTGGAGGGGGCCTCCGCCGAGGAGCCGGTGGTCGCGGCGTGGCCGCCGGTGGGTGTGTCGGAGGTGGATCTTTCGGGTTGGTATGCGGGCCTGGCGGGGCTGGGTCTGGCGTACGGGCCGGTGTTCCGCGGGCTGCATCGGGTGTGGGCCGGCGACGGCGAGGTGTTCGCCGAGGTAGCCCTGCCCGATGAGGTCGAGGGCGCGGCAGCGTTCGGGGTGCATCCGGCGTTGCTGGATGCGGCGTTGCACCCGATCGGGTTGTTGCTTGGTGAAGAGGCTTCGTCGGGTGCGCGGGTGCCGTTCGCGTTCTCGGGTGTGCAGGTGCACGCGTCGGGTGCGCGGGTGCTGCGGGTGCGGTTGACCCGGGCTGGTTCCGGGATCCGTCTCGTCGCGGTGGACGAGTCGGGTGCGCCGGTGGTGTCGGTGGAATCGCTGACGCTGCGGGAGTTGACCGGCGTCGGTGCCAGTGGTGCGGCGTCGCGGTCGATGTTCGAGGTGGTGTGGCAGGCCGCCGAGGTCGCCCCGACCGCCGACCCCGCCGGCTGGGCGCTGCTCGCCCCCGAGGACACCACCACGACCGGGTTCCTCCACGCGCCGGCGGGCGGGGGCCGCTTGGCGGCGTACCCCGACGTGGCGACCCTGCTGGCGGCGGTGGCCGCAGGGGCCGACGCCCCGCGCGCCCTCGTGCTGCCGGTCGCCGCCGCCCACCCGGCCCCCGAGGTGGTGCGGGCGGTGGCATCGGAGGCGTTGCGCGCGGCGCAGGCGTGGCTGGCCGCCGACGCGCTCGCCGACACGCGGCTCGTCGTCGTCACCCGGGGCGCAGTCGTGGCGCGTGACGGTGACCGGGTGACCGACCTGGCCGGGGCGGCCGTGTGGGGCCTGCTCCGCTCGGCACAGTCGGAGCACCCCGGCCGCATCGTCCTCGCGGACCTGGACGTCGACGGCGACGGCGCAACCGAACTGCCGGCCGTGCTGGCCGGCGCCCTCGACGATGCCGTCGTCGGTGGTCAGGTGGCGGTGCGTTCGGGTGGGCTGTGGGTGCCGCGACTGGTGCGCGCGTCGGTGCCCGACGTCCCGGCGGTTGCCCCGCTCGGCGACGGTGCGGTGCTGGTGACCGGTGGTACGGGCGCGTTGGGCGCTCTGGTCGCGGAGCATCTGGTGTCGGCGCACGGGGCGCGGTCGTTGGTGTTGGTGTCGCGTCGGGGTGCCGCCGCTGCGGGCGCGGACGAGCTGGTGGGGCGGTTGTCGGAGCTGGGCGCGTCGGTGGAGGTGGCGGCGTGTGACGTGACCGATGCCGGATCCGTGCGCTCCCTCGTGGGCCGGCTCACCGCCGACGGCCGTCGCCTGGCCGGGGTGGTGCACACGGCGGGTGTCCTCGACGACGGGCTCGTCGAGGGGCTCACCGTGGATCGCCTGACGGCCGTCCTCGCGCCGAAGGTGGACGCGGCGTGGCATCTGCACGAGGCGACGGCTGGTCTTGATCTGGATCTGTTCGTGGTGTTCTCGTCGATCGCGGGGGTTTTGGGTTCGCCGGGTCAGGGTGCGTATGCGGCGGGGAATGCGTTCCTGGATGG
>NZ_FMCW01000047.1:2066-12037 GCF_900091595.1 Micromonospora haikouensis | reverse complement strand
TACGTGGGTACGGGCACGTCGGGCAGTGTGCTGTCGGGGCGGGTGGCGTACACGTTCGGCCTGGAGGGGCCGGCGGTGACCGTGGACACGGCGTGTTCGTCCTCCCTGGTCGCGCTGCACCTGGCGGCGCAGGCGCTGCGGTCGGGGGAGTGCGACCTGGCCCTGGCCGGCGGCGTGACCGTCATGGCCACCCCGGGCACGTTCATCGAGTTCTCCCGGCAGCGCGGGCTGTCGCAGGACGGGCGGTGCAAGTCGTTCGCCGCCGCCGCCGACGGGACGGGCTGGTCCGAGGGCGTCGGCATGCTGCTCGTCGAGCGGTTGTCGGACGCCCGCCGCAACGGGCATCGGGTCCTCGCCGTGGTGCGGGGTACGGCCGTCAACCAGGACGGGGCGTCGAACGGTCTTACCGCGCCGAACGGTCCGTCGCAGCAGCGCGTCATCCGGCAGGCCCTCGCCAACGCGCGGCTGACCCCGGCGGACGTGGACGCCGTCGAGGCGCACGGCACGGGCACGACGCTGGGTGACCCGATCGAGGCGCAGGCGCTGCTCGCCACGTACGGCCAGGGGCGGGAGATGCCGCTGTTGCTGGGGTCGATCAAGTCGAACATCGGGCACACGCAGGCGGCGGCCGGTGTCGCCGGGATCATCAAGATGGTCATGGCGATGCGCCACGGGGTGGTGCCGCCCACCCTGCATGTGGACGAGCCGTCGCCGCACATCGACTGGACCGCGGGGGCGGTTGCCCTGGCCACCGAGGCGACGCCGTGGCCGGTGGTGGACCGGCCGCGTCGGGCGGCGGTGTCGTCGTTCGGGATCTCCGGGACGAACGCGCACGTGATCATCGAGCAGCCTCCGGCGGAGGTCGTCGAGGGTGTCGTGGTGGAGCGGGTGGTCCCGCCGGTGGTGCCGGTGCTGCTGTCCGCCCGCACCGATGGGGCCCTGGCGGGTCAGGCGGGTCGGTGGGCCCGGTGGCTGGCAGGTGACGGGTCTCTTTCCGCGCTGGATGTGGCGTGGTCGTCGGTGACGACGCGTCCCGCCCTGGAGCAGCGGGCCGTCGCCCTGGTCGCCGACCGGGACGGCCTGCTCGCCGCGCTACAGGCGCTCGACGGCGGCGACCCCTCCGGGGCGATCGTCACCGGCACGGCCACCGAACGCGGCCAGCTCGCGGTCCTCTTCTCGGGCCAGGGCGCGCAGCGCGCCGGCATGGGCCGGGAGTTGGCGGAGGCGTTCCCGGTGTTCGCCGCCGCGCTGGACGAGGTGTGCGCCGGGCTGGACCCGCTGCTCCCGCAGCCGCTCAAGGGGGTGCTGTTCGCGGCGGAGGGTTCCGCCGAGGCCAACCTGTTGGACCACACCGTCTTTACGCAGGCCGGCCTGTTCGCGGTCGAGGTGGCCCTGTTCCGGCTCGTCGAGTCGTTCGGGGTGGTGCCGGACTTCGTGGGCGGCCACTCGGTTGGTGAGATCACGGCCGCGCATGTAGCCGGGGTGCTGTCGCTGGCCGACGCGTGCGCACTGGTGGCGGCGCGGGGTCGCCTGATGCAGGCGTTGCCGGCCGGGGGCGGGATGCTCGCGGTGGCCGCGGCCGAGGAGGAGGTGGCGGAGTCGATCGCCGGTCGGGCTGACGTCGGGATCGCGGCCGTCAACGGGCCGTCGGCCGTCGTGGTCTCCGGTGCGGTCGCGGCGCTGGGCGAGGTCGAGCAGCTCTGGCAGGGCCGGGGCGTGCGCGTCCGCCGGCTGACCGTCAGCCACGCGTTCCACAGTCCGCTGATGGAGCCGATGCTCGCCGAGTTCCGGGCCGTCCTCGACGGGCTCGACTTCGCCGCGCCGCTGGTGCCGGTGGTGTCGAACCTGACCGGGGCGCTCGCTACCGGCGACGACCTGCGGACCGCCGACTACTGGGTGCGGCACGTGCGGGAGGCCGTCCGGTTCGCCGACGGCGTCGCCGCGCTGCGCGCCGCCGGGGCGGACACGTTCCTGGAGGTCGGGCCGCAGAGCGTGCTGACCGCGCTGGCCGCCGACGTGCTGCCCGGCGATGAGGGTGTGCTGACCGTCGCGGCCCAACGCCGGGACCGGCCCGAGGCGACCGCGCTGCTGGCCGCCCTGGCCGAGCTGCACGTCAACGGGGTGCCGGTGTCATGGCGGCAGTGGTTCGCCGGGGCAAACCCGCAGCGCGTCGACCTGCCGACGTACGCGTTCCAGCACCAGCGGTTCTGGCCCGAAGCTCTGCCGCGCCCCCGGAAGGACACCGACGGCGGCGGGGACGCCGAGTTCTGGGCCGCCGTCGAACGCGGCGACCTGACCGCCCTCGCCGCCCAACTCGGCGACGACGCCGACCTGGACGCGCTCAGCTCGGCCCTGCCCGCGCTGTCGCACTGGCGGCAGGCGCGCACCCGCGACACCGCGCTCGACGGCTGGTCGTACCGCATCGGGTGGGAGCCCGTGCGGCCCGCACCGGCCGCCGGGCTGACCGGCCGGTGGCTCGTCGTCACCGTCGGCGGCGGCACCGACGCGGGCGTCGCGAAGACGCTCACCGAGTCCGGCGCGACCGTCGACACGCTGACCGCCCCGCTGTCCCTCGACCGGGCGGAGCTGGGCGAGCGGCTGCGCCGCACCGGCGTCGACGGCTGGGCGGGCGTGCTGTGCGTGCTGCCCCGGCAGGACGAGTCCCTCCCGGACGCGCCGGGCGTGCCGGCCGGCACGGCGGCGCTGCTCGCACTCGTCCAGGCGCTGACCGACACGGGCCTGCCCGGCCGGGTGTGGGCGCTCAGCCGCGCCGCCATGCCGGTCACGGCCGGCGAGCGGGCCGCCGACGCCTGGGCGGCGCTCGCCTGGGGCCTCGGCCGCGCCGTCGCCCTGGAACAGCCCGACCGCTGGGGCGGGCTGGTCGACCTGCCCGCCCGCGCCGACCGCAGCACCCGCGCCGCGCTCGTCGCGGTGCTCGCCGACGGCACCCTGGACCAGGTGGCGGTACGCCGCAACGGCGTCTTCGGCCGGCGGCTCGTGCCCGCCGCGCCGCCGGTGGGGTCGGGGTGGCGTCCGTCGGGGACGGTGCTGGTGACCGGTGGTACGGGTGCGTTGGGTCGGCACACGGCCCGGTGGTTGCTGGCCAACGGGGCGGCCGAGGTGGTGCTCGCGTCCCGGCGTGGCCCGGAGGCCCCCGGTGCCGCCGAGCTGGTCGAGGAGCTGCGGAGGGCCGGGGCGGTGCGGGTCGTCGCCTGCGACGTCACCGACCGGGAGGCGGTCACCGCCCTCGTCGCCGGCCTGCCCGCGCTCACCGCCGTCGTGCACACCGCAGGCGCGTCCGGCGGGACCGCCCCGGCGTACGAGGTGACCGCCGCCGACCTGTCGGCGACCCTCGCCGGGAAGGTGCTCGGGGCCCTGCACCTGGACGCCGCCTGCCGCAGCCGGGACCTCGACGCGTTCGTCGTTTTCTCCTCCGTCGCCGGCGTCTGGGGCGGCGGCGGCCAGGCCGGCTACGCCGCCGGCAACGCCCTGCTCGACGCCCTCGTCGCCGCCCGCCGGGCCGAGGGGCTGCCCGCCACCGCCCTCGCCTACGGGCCGTGGGCGGCCGACGGCATGGCCGCCGGGGAGACCGCCGAGGGCCTGCGCCGCCGCGGCTTCACCCCCCTCGCGCCCGAGGCCGCCGTCGCGGCGCTGGGCCGCTGGGTCAACGCCCCCGAGCCCGCGCCGGTCGTCGCCGAGGTCGACTGGTCCCGGTTCGTCGCCGCGTTCACCGCGGCCCGGCCGAGCCGCCTGTTCGACCGGGTCGCCCCGGCCCCCGCCCCCGAGGCGCAGCGGCCGGAGGCCGACGCCGCCACCAGCGGCCTGCAGGCGCGGCTCGCCGCGCTGCCGGCCACCGGCCAGGAGAACCTGCTGGTCGACCTGGTACGCGCCGAGGCGGCGGCGGTGCTCGGGCACGACTCCACCGACCAGGTGCCCGCCGGCCGGGCGTTCCGGGAACTCGGCTTCGACAGCCTCGCCGCCGTGCAACTGCGGGACCGGCTGGGCCGGGCCACCGGGCTGACCCTGCCGTCGACCGTCGTCTTCGACCATCCGTCGGCGGCGGAGCTGGCCCGGTTCCTGCGTACCGAACTGGTGGCCGGCGCGGCCGACGGCGGCCCGGCGGTCGGGGTGGTCGCGGCCCGGCCGGCGGCCGACGAACCCATCGCCATCGTCTCCATGGCCTGTCGCTTCCCCGGCGGCGTGTCGTCGCCGCAGGAGCTGTGGGAGCTGCTGCTCGACGGCGGCGACGCGATCGGGCCGATGCCCACCGACCGGGGCTGGGACCTCGCCGCCCTGTTCGACTCCGACCCGGACCGGGTGGGCACCAGCTACGCCCGCAGCGGCGGCTTCCTCGACGGCGTGGCCGACTTCGACGCCGCGTTCTTCGGCATCAACCCCCGCGAGGCCCTGGCCATGGACCCGCAGCAGCGGCTGCTGCTGCACACCACCTGGGAGACGTTCGAGCGGGCCGGCATCGACCCGCACCGGGTACGCGGCTCCGCCACCGGCGTCTTCATGGGCACCAACGGGCAGGACTACGCGACCCTGCTGCTGGGCGCCCGCTCCGAGGTGGAGGGCTACCAGGCCACCGGCAACGGCGCGTCCGTGGTGTCCGGCCGGCTGGCGTACTCGTTCGGGCTGCACGGGCCGGCGGTCACCGTCGACACGGCGTGCTCGTCGTCGCTGGTCGCCCTGCACCTGGCCGCGCAGGCGCTGCGCTCCGGCGAGTGCGACCTGGCCCTCGCGGGCGGCGTGACCGTCATGTCGACGCCGGGGGCGTTCCTGGAGTTCTCCCGGCAGCGCGGCCTCGCCGCCGACGGTCGGGTCAAGGCGTTCGGCGCGGACGCGGACGGCACCGGCTGGGGAGAGGGCGTCGGCGTCCTGCTCCTGCAGCGCCTCTCCGACGCCCGCCGCGACGGCCGCCGGATCCTGGCCGTGGTACGCGGCTCCGCCGTCAACCAGGACGGCGCGTCCAACGGGCTCACCGCCCCGAACGGGCCGGCGCAGCAGCGGGTGATCCGGCAGGCCCTCGCCAACGCCGGGCTCACCCCGGCCGACATCGACGCCATCGAGGCCCACGGCACCGGCACCACCCTCGGCGACCCGATCGAGGCGCAGGCGCTGACGGCCGCGTACGGGCCGGACCGACCCGCCGACCGCCCCCTGTGGCTGGGCTCGGTGAAGTCGAACATCGGGCACACCCAGGCGGCGGCCGGCGCGGCCAGCCTGATCAAGATGGTGCTCGCCCTGCGGCACGGCACCCTGCCGGCGACCCTGCACGCCGACGAGCCGTCGCCGCACGTGGACTGGGCGGCGTCCCCGCTGGCGCTGCTCACCGAGGCCCGCCCGTGGGACGCCGACGGCCGCCCCCGCCGGGCCGGGGTGTCGTCGTTCGGCATCTCCGGCACCAACGCCCACGTGATCCTCGAACAGGCACCGGCGGAGGAGCCGGTCGACCCCGCTGCGTCCGTCGAGCCCGTCGACCCCGCCGGGTCCGCCGGCCTCGCCGGGCGGTCGGCGGCGGGCGGCGCGGCGCTGCCCTGGCCGGTCTCCGCCGCCACGGCCGCCGGGCTGCGCGACCAGGCCGACCGGCTGGCCCGCCGGCTCGCCGACCCGGCAACCCCGGCCGGCTCCGACCCGGCAGTCGCGGGCGGCGGTACGGCCGACGCCGGCACGGTCGGTGTCGACGCGACCGACGCCGGGGCGGTGGCCTGGGCGCTCGCCGAGGGCCGAGCGCACCTGACCCACCGGGCGACGGTCGTCGCCGCCGACCCGGAGACCCGGCTCGCGGCGCTGCGGGCCCTCGCCGCCGGCGGAACCCACCCCGCCCTCGTCGGGCCCGCCCCGACGGCGACGGGCGGCACCGCCGTCCTGTTCTCCGGTCAGGGCGCGCAGCGTGCCGGCATGGGCCGGGAGTTGTACGCGGCATTCCCGGTGTTCGCCGCCGCGCTGGACGAGGCGTGCGCCCACCTGGATCCGCTGCTGCCGCAGCCGCTCAAGCCGGTGCTGTTCGCGGACGCGGGTTCCGCCGAGGCGGCGTTGCTGGACCAGACGGTGTTCACGCAGGCGGGCCTGTTCGCGGTTGAGGTGGCCCTGTTCCGCCTGGTGGAGTCGTTCGGGGTGGTGCCGGACTTCGTCGGGGGCCACTCGGTCGGTGAGATCACCGCCGCGCACGTGGCCGGGGTGTTGTCCCTGGCGGACGCGTGCGCCCTGGTTGCGGCGCGGGGTCGCCTGATGCAGGCGTTGCCGGCGGGCGGCGGGATGCTGGCGGTCAACGCGGCCGAGGCCGACGTGTTCGCCTCGATCGCCGGTCGCGCCGACGTCGGGATCGCCGCCGTCAACGGGCCCACGTCGGTGGTCGTCTCCGGGGCCGTCGGGGCCCTCGACGAGATCGAGCGGGCCTGGCGGGACCGGGGCGTCCGGACGCGCCGGTTGACGGTGAGTCACGCGTTCCACAGCCCGTTGATGGAGCCGATGCTGGCCGAGTTCCGGGCGACCCTGGAGACGCTCACCTTCGCCGCGCCGCTGGTGCCGGTGGTGTCGAACCTGACCGGGGCGCTCGCCACCGGCGACGACCTGCGCACCGCCGACTACTGGGTGCGACACGTCCGGGAGGCCGTCCGCTACGCCGACGGGATCGCCGCGCTGCGCGGGGCGGGCGTCGACACGTACCTCGAAATCGGCCCCGCCACCGTGCTCACCGCGATGAACGCGGAGCTGCTGCCCGACGACGCCACCGCCGTGGCCGCCCTGCGGGCCGGCGTGCCGGAGCCGGCGGCGCTGCTCGCCGCCCTCGCCACCCGCTACGCGACCGGCCGGGACCTCGACTGGGCGGCGCTGCTCGCCCCGCTCGCCGGCCCCCGGCCCGCCCCGCGTGACCTGCCGGAGCTGCCCACGTACGCGTTCCAGCCGCAGCGCTACTGGCCCACCCTGACCACCGGGCCGGCCGGCGGGGCGGACCGGGCCGACGCCGCGTTCTGGCGGGCGGTCACCGACGGCGACCTGGACCGGCTCGGCATCGACACCAGCCAGCCGCTGCGGGACCTCCTGCCGGAGCTGGAGTCGTGGCGACGCCGCCAGCACGAGGACGACACGATCGGCGGCTGGCGTTATCGGGTCACCTGGCGGCCCCAGCGGCTCACCGCCGGGGAGCCGGGCACCTGGCTGGTCGTCGCGCCGCCCCGGGAGGCCGCCGACGCGGTCGCCGACGCGCTGCGCGCGGGTGGGGCGGCCGTGCACCTGCTCACCGTGGACCCGGCGACCGTCGACCGGGACGGCCTCGCCGCCGACCTGGCCCTGGCCTGCGCGACGCACCAGCCGACCGGGCTGCTGTCGCTGCTCGCCCTCGACGAGGCCCCGCACCCCGGGCAGGACGCCCTGCCCGCCGGCCTCGCGGCGAACCTGCTGCTGTTGCAGGCGCACACCGGTCTTCCGGCCGAGGTGCCGCTGCCGCTGTGGCTGGCCACCGCCGGTGCCGTCGCCACCGACGACGCGCCGGCCGCCCGGCCGTGGCAGGCCACCACCTGGGGCCTCGGCCTGGCCGCCGCCCTGGAACACCCCCGGCACGTCGGCGGCCTCGTCGACCTGCCCGGCACGGTCACCGCCGACCTCGCTGCCGGGCTGGTCGCCGCCCTCACCAACGCCGAGGGGGAGGACCAGCTCGCCGTCCGCGCCTCGGGCGCGTACGCGCGGCGGCTGGTCCGGGCCACCGACCCGGCCGACGGTACGGGCGGCGGCTGGACGCCGCACGGCACCGTCCTGGTCACCGGCGGGGAGGGCACCGTCGCCGGCCATGCCACGGCCTGGCTGGGCCGGCAGGGCGCGGCCGTGGTGCCGCTGGACCAGCCGGCCGGCGGGAAGCTCACCGACCGGATGGCGCAGCTCGCCGCCGACGGCCGCCCGGTGACGGCCCTGTTGCACGTGCCGGCCGACACCGGCACCGTGCCACTGGCGGAGCTGACCCTCGCCGGCCTCGCCGCCGACCTCGCCGCCACCGTCGGCGACATCCCCCGCTACGCCGACGAGCTGGAGGGCGCGGCCCTCGGCGCGCTGGTGCTCTGCTCCTCCACCTCCGGGGTGTGGGGCTCCGGCGGGCGGTCCGGCCAGGCGGCCGGCGACGCCCTGCTCCAGGTCCTCGCCGAGAACCGGCGGCGGACCGGGCTGCCGGTGGCGTCGGTGGCGTTCGGCCCCTGGGCCGACGGGCTCGCCGACGCCGACCTCGACCAGCTCAGCCGGCGGGGCCTGCCCGGCATGGCCCCCGACCTGGCGACCGCCGCGCTGCGGCAGGCCGTCGTCGACGGCGCGCAGGTCGTGGTGGCCGACGTACGGTGGGACCGGTTCGTGCCGGCCATCGCCGCCGTCCGGGCCCGCCCGCTGTTCGGGGAGGTCCCCGAGGCCCGGGAGGCGCTGCGCGGCTTGCACGACGCCGAGCCGGCCGACGACGGGGCCGCCGACGCGCTGCGGGACCGGCTGCGCCCACTCACCGACGCCGAACGCGACGCCGTGCTCGTCGACCTCGTCGCCGCCCAGGCGGCGGCGGTGCTCGGCCTGCCCGACGCCGGTGACCTCGGCCCGGGGCGGGCGTTCCGGGAGGTCGGCTTCGACTCGATGACCGCCGTGGAGCTGCGCAACCGGCTCCGGGCGGCCACCGGGGCCACCCTGCCGGCCAGCGTCGTCTTCGACTACCCGACGCCGCTGGCCCTGGCCCGCCACCTGCGTACGCTCGTCGTGGCCGACGGGGCGACGGCCACCGAGGGGCTGCTGTCCGAGCTGGAGAAGCTGGACGGGCTGTTCGCCGCCAGCGCCCCCGACCAGCTCACCCGGCAGAAGCTGCTGGTGCAGATGCAGGCGTTCCTGGCTCGCTGGGGCGACGACCGGCCGGCGTCGGTCGACGCGCCTGTTGCGCCGACGCTCGACGGGGCCAGCGACGCCGAGCTGTTCGACTTCATCCACCGGGAGCTGGGCGGCCCCGACGGCAACCTGGGTGGGGCCTTCTGACCGATTCGACCGCCTGGTGAGCCTTCGCTGGTGGTCGGCGTGGAGAACGACAGATAGACCCCAGGCCGCCCCTTGCCGGGTGGCCTGGGGTCAGGGCCGCCTCCGGCGGGTGCCAACGACTCCGGGATGGAGTTGCCGAACGGTTGCGGGCGTGGGTGGTGGGGTGGGATGCCATCCCGTCCACCGCCGATCCAGGCAGAGCCGAGCAGACCAGAGCCAGGGCGACAAGGTCGTTCGTCCGGCGGAGCCCTCCACCTTGTCGCCCTGGCCCGCTCCACGGTGTGTGGGTCGGCGGCGGAGGGATGGCAGGAGCGGGGGCGCGGTGCGCGCCAGGCGCGGCGAGTCAGCGGTACCTTGTCATCAGCAACTGGGCGGCATGGGCGGAGGGATCTTGGGCGGGCAAGTGAATGAAATCGACGTTGTTGATCTTTAGCGGTGCAGGTCAGGAAGTCTGTTCCCCGCGCACGCGGGGGTGATCCGATGAACTCCGTCTCGGCGGTGCACGTGTCCGCCTGTTCCCCGCGCACGCGGGGGTGATCCCGGGGTACGGTTGTATTCCTAACCTCGATTCCACTGTTCCCCGCGCACGCGGGGGTGATCCTATTTTGCGCTAGATAAGCGTGTTCCTCAGGCCCTGTTCCCCGCGCACGCGGGGGTGATCCCATCCCGACCTGGAGCAGCGCGATGCCGGCCAGCTGTTCCCCGCGCACGCGGGGGTGATCCGTCCTGGATCTCCCACTTGGCGACGTCGCGCTGCTGTTCCCCGCGCACGCGGGGGTGATCCCGCTGCGACGAGCACGGCGTCGGCACCTTCGCCCTGTTCCCCGCGCACGCGGGGGTGATCCCTCCACCGGCCAGGCGCGGGCCCGGTGGGCGGCCTGTTCCCCGCGCACGCGGGGGTGATCCCGACGTGTGGGAGCAGGTGCCATGACGAAGTCCCTGTTCCCCGCGCACGCGGGGGTGATCCCAGCGCG
>NZ_FMCW01000047.1:0-954 GCF_900091595.1 Micromonospora haikouensis | reverse complement strand
CGCAGCCGCCGAACCGAGCTGTTCCCCGCGCACGCGGGGGTGATCCCGGTGGCCCGGATCGACCAGTCGGCCACACCGGCTGTTCCCCGCGCACGCGGGGGTGATCCGTCACCTTGGCGACCTTCGTCGCGTCCACCGTGCTGTTCCCCGCGCACGCGGGGGTGATCCCAGGCCGTGCGCACCTGGTACGGCACCCACCTCCTGTTCCCCGCGCACGCGGGGGTGATCCGGAGCAGCTCATCCCGTCGAACCCGGCCACCGACTGTTCCCCGCGCACGCGGGGGTGATCCCCCGCACCTGACCGGCCCGCAGCTCCGTCCCCACTGTTCCCCGCGCACGCGGGGGTGATCCGGGGGCGGCCCCGGCGGGGGAGCCGGCGAGCAGCTGTTCCCCGCGCACGCGGGGGTGATCCCTCAACCACGTAGGCAGCCATACCGCTTTGCTCCTGTTCCCCGCGTACGCGGGGGTGATCCTCGAGCGGCATCGCCCCGGCCGTGATCAGCTCGGCTGTTCCCCGCGCACGCGGGGGCGATCCGTACGGGAAGGGAAAGACCGCGTGACCACACTCCTGATCCCCGCGCATGCGGGGGTGATCTGATCGCCTTCGACCAATACTGCGTCGTGTCCTTCTGTTCCCCCGCTTATGCGGGGGTGATCCGCGTTTGGGCGTGACCGAACCAGGGTCGACGCGAGCTGACAAGCGCCGACGTTCCGACCATGCACGGACTTATTCGACTAGCCATCCATGATCTTCTGTCATCGCACTGAAGTGATCTCAGCAAGGTTCGTCGCGTTGGCGCGAACGACACGGGCATAACAGCCATACCGGATGGCGCTGGGATGGGCGTGGGGCCCCCGATAGACAGGTTCTTGCGAAGGAAACCGATCTATCCGAAGGACCCCACGTGATCACGTATTGAGGTGATCTCAGCAAGGTTCGGCGGCCGAGTGGGA
>NZ_FMCW01000090.1 GCF_900091595.1 Micromonospora haikouensis | reverse complement strand
CCCACGCAGCCTCGGCGACATCGTCCGTGCCGCCCTCCACCTCACCCACTACGAACACCGATACCTACCGAATTCTTGTTGAGATCACGTCATTGTTCTCCCAACGTCAGGCAGCCGTTAACCGCATCCGCCTGCCGACGTCCGAACTCGCCGACTTCGCCAGCCCATGGCTCGGCATCGGTGGATGCTCGACCGACGCCATCAGCACGGCCCAGCGCGGCAACGGCGAAACAACTCGCACACGCTGCACAGGCGGCATCGTCACCAGCTACTGGATCACTTACCGCAGTCTCGCCGACAGGGATGCTGCCCACGCTCGATACCGCACCCAAGCAATGATCACTCCGCACCTGGCGCCAGGTGCGACGGCTCCGACGCAGCAGACCGCCGCCGGCCGAGAGGTCCAGTACATCGAGTACGCCTATCGAATTGCTACGGGGGATCGAGCTGGAAGCATCGTGGCCGCGATCTGGTGGAGCGACCCGGCAAAGCCGTTCGCAGGAGTCTTCACCTGCTACTGGAATGACCTGGCATTCTCGTGGACCCCAATACGAGACCTGTGGACGCAGGCCGACACGGCACCCCAGTCAACGATAGCCGGCTCGGGCCGCTGAGGGCACTCGCCGAAGTGTTCAGCCACGGCTTCATGTGGCGGTTAATCGTCTTCGATTCACCTGCGAAGGCCGGCATCACGCGCAGGCACCGCTATGTTCAAATGAGGCCGTTGCGCAGTGCGTATGCCACGGCGTGACAACGGTTGCGCAGATGCAGCCGGTTCATCACGTTGTGCAGCGTGTTCTTGATGGTCCGCTGGGAGTAGCAGAGCTTGGCGGCGATCTGGGCGGTGTCGTAGCCGTCGGCGACGAGCCGTAGCACTTCGACCTCTCGGTCGGTGAGCCCTGTGAAGGTAAGCCCGCGTGGTCCAAGGACTTCCCGTTGCACTGTTCCGACTTGCTGTAGCAGTCGACCGAGGAGGTCAGGTGGGATCGTGCCTTCGCCGGCGTGGGCGGCGCGGATGACGATGATGAGGCGGTCGGCGTTGGCCTCGGTGCGGCGGATGATTCCGGTGATGCCGTGTTCGGCGGCGGCGAAGAGTCCGGTGTCATCAACGTCGGTCACGACGAGGACGAGGGTGGAGGCGCCTCGGGCGCGGAGGGCACGTAGAGTCCGCAGGGTGGCCTCGTCGATGCCGTCAGCGACGATCACGGCGACCTGAGCGCGGTCGGCTTCGGTGGCGTTGAGGAGCAGCACCTCGGGGCGGGGCCGCAGTTGACTGACTATGCCGGCGTGGGAGACGAGGTCAGCCGCGACGACAACGACGGGTATGCGTGCTGCAGTGAGGTGATCTCAGCAAGGTTCGGCGGCCGAGTGGGATGACACGGGCTTAACGTCCATACCGGACGGCGCTGGATATGGACGTGGAGCCAT
>NZ_FMCW01000089.1 GCF_900091595.1 Micromonospora haikouensis | reverse complement strand
CAATGCCGGGTAGTTAAGGTTCCGGGCTGGTTGTCAAGACCGGCCCGGCGAGGATGTTGAGACTGATGGTGGCCTGGTAGGTGCGTCGGTCGATGTTCGGGCCGCGGGCGTTGTATTTGGAGATGGCGCGTTTGACGGTGCGGGCGTTGACGCGTAGCCGACGTTCGGGCAGTAGTTGGTCCAGGACGAGGCGGCCGATTCTGCCGATCAGGTCGGTGACGGTGCCGGCGATGACACCGGCGGCGTGGATGACCTGGTCACGGGCCGCGTGGAGCGCGATGGTGAAGCTGGCCCGGTCCGGGTCTGTGCCCGGCTCGCTGTTGGTGGCGTCAGTCATCGCGGTGCGCAGGATCTGGTAGGTGATCAGCAGGGCGTGGATCTCCTGATCGACGCCGGCCGGTGTCCGTGCCCGCAGTACCCGTCCGCCGAGGATGCCGGACTTGATCTCCAGGTAGGCGGTCTCGATCTCCCACCGCTCGTGATAGAGCCGCAGGATCGCGGTGGCCGGGTAGGCGTCCGGGGCGAGGAGTGTGGTGATCAGCCGGTAGATGCCGGTGACCGTGGCGGCGTTCGTCGTGATGCTGATCTCGGCGTCGATCACCCGCACCCGCTGGCCGCCGAACACCGACAGGTAGGAGCCGTCTGGCAAGCGCAGCAGCACCGGCAGCCTGGGGCCGCCCCGGCCGGTCTTGGCCCGTACCAGTAGGTGCGCGTCACGGCCGGTCACGAGGTTCAGCAGCTGCCCGGCGGCGAAGTTGCGGTCGGCCAGCAGCAGCACCCCGGCGGGCAGCCGGGCGAGCATGTCCTTGGCGTAGGTGGTCTCGCCGCAGGTGATCGGTCCGAACGCCGCGTCCATCACCGACCGGGTGCCACAGGCCATGATCGTGACCAGCCGCAGCATCGGATGGCTCGAACCGCCGGTACGACCCCCACGCTGTTTGCTGTACCGGGCCAGGTTCGCCGCGCTGTCAGCCACGAACAACGTGGTCCCGTCGATCGCGCAGACCAGCAGTCCCCGCCAGCGCACCGGCCCGGCCATGCTCGCCGCCGGGCCGCGCAGCAGGTCGAACAACGCCCGTAACGGCTGCGGGCCGAGCCGGCGGCGGGCCTTGGTCAACGCCGCCTCGCTCGGCTCAGCGACCGGCACCCCCTCCAGACCGGCGACCAGCCGCTGCCACACCTGCCGATACCCGAACTCGGCGAACAAACAGCCCGCGAGCAACAGATACACCACCACCCGCGAGGGCAGATCCCGCACCCGCCGCTGAAGACAACACGTCTGAGCCAGGACCGCATCAACCATCTCGAACGGCACCTGCCGCGTCAGCTCACCCAGATGACCCGGCGCGAACGGACCTGCCGCGACCCGCACCACACGCGCAATGACAGACTGGACCAACAGCGGGACTCCCAACGGTGAGGCATGTCTTGGCGGACGTACCTCTCTACCGGAGTCCCGCTGCCTGCATCCCCACCGACACGCCCCCTTGACCAGCCACCACCACGCTTAACTACCCGGCATTGC
>NZ_FMCW01000095.1 GCF_900091595.1 Micromonospora haikouensis | reverse complement strand
TGGATGGCCCGGCGGCTCCTCTTCCGTGGGCCACTGCTCCGGCAGCTTCGCAGGCGCTGCTTCCAAAGATCAAGGCTGTTGTCGGCCGACGGATCAGATTCGTGGCACAGGGCTGCCGCTGACAGCATCTAGCACCTGCCGGTCGCCGAGCGGCTTGTCAAGCCTCACGGGCACCCATCGCACGTCCGCGTAATCGCCACCCGACCACGACAATGTCGGCTGCCGTGCGACTACGTGCAAGATCACACGATCACTCTGGAAATCAGCGAACGTGCGCACGACCTCAAAGTCGGGATGCATCTCGACGCGCGCGTCGATGACCCTGCGGTCATCCCTTGGGTTGTAGGAGTTTACCGACACCTCAAACTCCAGCCCACGACGCATGGCGCCCACCGCGGCGTAGACGCTGATCAGGAGAACCACAGCAACTGCGACTACGAGAAGGGCCCGTCTCCTCGCCTTGGGGATCCGCTCGCCAGACATGCGCTCTCCGCTCCGTCTGCAGGAAATGGGTGACTCAGTCTTGACGCGACGCTTGGTGCAGGCAAGACCGTTGAGGGCAGGAAACTGATCTCCTCGTCGGGCAGTTGTAGACCTTCCAGGCTCCCCGGACGGGGACAAGGTGGAGCGCCCTACCGGACGTACGACCTTGGCCCCGTCCGGGGAGGCTGGTAGCCCTTGTGGTGCCCGGCGAGGTGATCTGCGGCGGCATCTCTGAGGAGGGCCGGGGTTCGGGGCAGAGCCCCGAGGTCTTCAAAGGTCTGGTCATCCCAAGCGTGGCCGGCCGGCTCGGCCGATGCCGGCCGAAGGTCGCCAGCAGGCCGGGGCCGGGCCGGCGCGGCCCGCTTGCGGGCCGCCTTGATCCTTAAGAGGCTAATTCGGCAGTTCGCGGTGTAGAGCCCTGGCCAGCTCGGCCATGCCATCCGTGCCGTCGGTGATGGCGTCCGCTCCTGCCCTCAGTAGGAGAGTGCGCTTGCCGGGCTTGTTGGCAAACCCAATCGTGCGAACTTCGGCAGCCCGTCCGCCTTCGATGTCAGAGGTGGAGTCGCCTACGAGGACGCACCTGGTCGAGCTGGCATCCACCGCCAGGGCGGCGCGGTGGATTGGTGCCGGGTTCGGCTTCATGAGGCTTG
>NZ_FMCW01000025.1 GCF_900091595.1 Micromonospora haikouensis | reverse complement strand
CACACTGCCCCGGCCGACACCACGCTCACGCAACACCCCGGCGAGCCGGGACGACCAGTCGTCCAGGTCCGCGAACGTCCACGACCGCCCACCGGCGACGAGGGCCACCGCCGTGGGGGTCCGGGTGGCCTGCTCGTGCAGGAGCCCGGTGATCGACGTCGCCGGCAGGGGCGCCGCCGTGTCGTTCCAGCCCTCCAGGACGCGGTCGCGTTCGGTGGGAGTCAGCACGTCGACGGCGGCGAGCGGCGCGTCCGGGGTCTCGCAGATCCGGGACAGGACCAGTGTCAGCCGGTCCAGGAGCGTGCCTGCGGCGGCCGAGTCGATCAGGTCGGGGCGGTGCTCCAGGTCGAGACGCAGCTGGTCGCCGGGACGCGCGGTCAGGGTCAGGGGGTAGTGGGCGCAGTCGCGCACCGTCGCGTCCGTGACGCGTACGTCGTCGGCCAGGGCAGGCAGCGACTCGCCCAGCGGGTAGTTCTCGAAGACGGTGAGAGTGTCGAACAGCTCGCCGTGCCCGGCGAGCCGCTGGATCTCGGCCAGCCCGAGGTGCTGGTGGTCCATCAGCCGCGCCTGGCCGTCCTGCAGGCGGCGCAGCATGGTCGCCACCGGGACGCCCGGGGCCAGGTCGATCCGCACGGGAATGGTGTTGATGAGCAGGCCGATCATCGTGTCGGCTCCGGGCAGATCCGGTGGGCGGCCGGCAACGGTGGCACCGACGACCACATCGTCGCGGCCGGTCAGCGCGCCGACCACGATCCCCCACGCGCCCTGCACCAGCGTGTTCAGGGTGAGCCCGCGGGCCCGGCCGAGCGCGGTGAGCCGACGGGTCAGCTCGGCCGGCAGGTCACGCACGAGGCGGTCGGGGACGACCGCGCTGGCCGGCGGACGGCCGGCCAGCAGGGTCGGCGCGTCCAGGCCGGCCAGCGCCTCCCGCCAGGCGGTCTCGGCCGCCGGGCGGTCTTGCGCTGCGGTCCAGTGGAGATAGGCGCGGAAGTCCGCAGGTTCCGGCAACGGTCCGCCACGATAGAGGGCGACGAGCTCGTCCAGCAGGAGCGGCACGGACCAGCCGTCGAGCAGCAGGTGATGGTGGGTGACCACGAGCCGGTGCCGCTCAGGGCCGAGCTGGACCAGGGTCATCCGCAGCAGCGGAGCGGTCGCCGGGTCGAAACGGGTCGCCAGGTCGGTGTCGAGGAAGCCGGCCAGTTCCTCCTCGCTCAGGGACAGGGCCGCCCAGGGCAGCTGCACCGAGCGCGGCACCACCGCGACGGCCTGCCCGTTGCGGCGGCGTCGGAAGGCCACCCGCAGGTTGGGCCAGCGGTCGAGCAGGGCCTGGCCGGCGGCCCGCAGCCGGGCCGCGTCGACAGGACCGTCGAGGGCGATCGTGAGCTGTCCGGTGTAGACGTCCGGGCCGTCTGCGGCGAGCTGCGTGTGGAACAGCAGTCCCTCCTGCAGCGGGGTGAGCGGCAGGACGTCGGCGATGCCGGTGGCCTGGCCTGCGGCGGGGGTGGCGGTGGTGGTCACGACAGCTCCCATTCGGCCTCGAACTCGTCGATTTCGTCCTGGCTGAGCGTGAGCGTCAGGTCGGACGGGGTGAGGCCACCGGCGGCCGGGCTACGAACGTGCGCGACGAGGCCCTTCAGCGCGGCGAACCAGGCGGCCGCCAGGTCCGCGACGGCCTCGTCGTCGAGAAGGTCACGCGGGTATGCCCAGGTCACGCCCAGCTCGGGGCCGGCCTCGGTGTCCTGCACGTAGGCGTTGATCTCTAGCGGGTACGGTGCGACCGGCATGCCGAGGTCGTATCCGCCGGCGAGGATGCCGTGTCCGGCGACCGGCGTCCACACCCCACCGTCTCCGGACGAGGCGGTGAACCGGCCGAGGTAGTTGAAGCTGATCTGCGGTGCGGGGCGGGTCGCCAGCTCGGGCTCGGTGGCCGGGTTGAGGTAGCGGAGCAACCCGTAGCCGATGCCATGGTCGGGGATCGCGCGGAGCTGTTCCTTGATCCGCTTCAGGGCCGTGCCGGCGCTCGGTCCACCGGAGAGCGCGTCGGCCAGGTCGACCCCGCCGGGGTCGAGGCGCACCGGGAAGACGCTGGTGAACCAACCCAGCGTGGGGGTCAGGTCCGCGTTGGCGACGACCTGTTCCTCGCGGCCGTGGCCCTCCAGTGCGATCAGCACCGACCGCTCCGTACCGTACGCGTGGCGGGCCCGCCAGTCGGCCACGGCCAGCGCGAGCGCGGTGAGCAGCACGTCGTTGATGCCGGCGTGGAAGGCCGCCGCGACCGCGGTGACGACCGGCTCGGTGGTCTCGGCGGGCAGCCGCACGGTGTGCCGGGCGACCGTGGCGAGATCGGCCACCGGCCGCAGCGGGCGGCGCGTGAATGCCGGGTCCGGGCCGGTCAGGATGTCCTGCCAGAGGGTCAGCTCGGCGACGCGTTCCGGTCGGCGGGCCGCCTCGGCCAGCTCGGTGGCCCAGCGTCGGAAGGACGTGCCGGTGCGCTCCAGGACCGGGACGCGACCGGCTGCGCGCTGCTCCCAGGCGGCGGCGAGGTCGGCCGGCAGGATCCGCCACGAGACGCCGTCGACCACGCTGTGGTGGATGACCAGCAGCAGTCGCCCGGGCCCGGCCGGCCCGGCGTCGAACCAGACCGCTTGGGCCATGACGCCCTGCTCAGGATCGAGGCGACCGGCGGCGGCCTGCTCCTCGACCTCGACGACCGCGTCGGGTCGTGCCCGTCGCAGCCAGGGCCGGCCGGTGCCCTCGGGCCTGACGTGCAGCCGTCCGGGCGCGCCGGGGGTGGCTCGGACGAGCCGTGCGCGCAGCAGGTCGTGCCGGGCGGTGAGCGCGTCCAGCACCGCGACCAGGTCGTCCTCGGTGATGCCGGCCGGGGTGGTGAGCACGAGGGACTGGCTGAACGAGTCGATCGGGCCGCCGGTCTCGTCGAGCCACCGCAGGATCGGGGTGAACGGAACATCGCCGACGCCGTCGTCGGGCCGGTCCTGGCTGCCGGTGTCGAGGTCGGCGACCACCGTGGCCAGCGCGGCCACCGTCCGGTGTTCGAACACCTGACGCGAGGTGCAGACGAGCCCGGCCGCGCGGGCGCGCAGCACGAGCTGGATGGAGACGATGCTGTCGCCGCCGAGGCCGAAGAAGTCGTCCTCAATGCCCACGCCGGGCACCCCCAGCACGTCCGCGTACAGCTCGCACAGCAGCTTCTCGCGGGGCGTGCGCGCGGCGGTGCCGGTGGCCAGGGCGGCGTAGTCCGGTGCCGGCAGCGCGGCCCGGTCGATCTTGCCGCTGGTCAGCACCGGCAGCCGGTCGAGCACGACGAAACCGGCGGGCACCATGTAGGCGGGCAGCCAGGACTCGGCGTGCAGACGCAGCGCCTTGACCAGCGTCGCCGCGTCGGCGAACGCGGCCGGAGTGTTGGCGACGGTCGTCGACGTGCCTGGCCGGTAGACGTGGGTGGGCTCGGCGTCCCGCTGGAACACCACGTCCAGGTCTCCGGTCGCCGAGGAACCGTCCCAGGTCACCGCTGCCCGGTAGCCGTGCGAGTCGGCCAGGGCGTGCAGATCCTCGACAGTCGGGCCAGGCTCCTCGCGGAGGCGCGCGTTGGGCACGCCGGTCACCCGCAGCCGGGTGGGGCCGCCGAGCAGCCGGTCGCGGACGTCGTCGAGGCAGCCGGCCCAGGCGTAGGTGGTCTCGGCCGGCGGCGGGGGTACGGACACGGTCGTCAGCACGACGTCGTAGCGGTAGCGGCTCAGCTCGTTGTCGTACCGCCCTCGCTTGACCCGCACCTCGACGCCGCGGATCGCGTCGACGGGCAGCGCGGCGAAGTAGTCCGGGTCGAGCAGCAGCTCGCGCTCCGCCCGAAGCGCCGCCTCGACGGCCGCGTCCCGGTCGGCGGGCGCGACGCCGCGGCTGGCCTGGATGGCCTCGTGCAGCATCCGGTGCAGCCGCAGGTTACGGACGTCGCCGACGAAGATCACACCGCCGGGGGCGAGCCGCTGGGCGGCGGCGCGCAGCACTCCGGTCAGGTAGTCGGCGCTGGGGAAGTACTGGGCCACCGAGTTGACGACGACCGTGTCGAACCAGCCTTCCGGCACCCCGCTCAGGTCGTGGGCCGGCTGGGCGCGCAGAGTGACGCGGTCGACGAGGCCGGGAATCGTCGAGACCGCGCGGCGCAGGGTGTCGATGGCCTCCGCCGAGAGGTCCAACCCCCAGTAGCTCTCGCAGTCGGGCGCGAGCCGGGACAGCAGGAGTCCGCTGCCGACGCCGATCTCCAGCACCCGCCGGGGCCGCAGCGCCCGGATCCGGCGTACGGTGGCGTCGCGCCACTCGCGCATCTGCTCCAGCGGGATCGGCGACCCGTCGAAGCTGCTGTTCCAGCCGGTGAAGTTCTCGTCGAAGCGCTCGACGCGGCCCGCCTGGTAGAGCAGCTCGTGCAGCTCCTTCCACTCGGCGATCTGGACGTCCGCCCGGGCGTCCGGCGGCCCTTCCCGGTCCGGGACGACGTACGCGGCCAGCCGCACGTCGCCGGGGTGGTCCTCGCGGGCCAGGACGGTGACCTGGCCGACGCCGGGGTGCCGGGCGAGCACGGATTCGATCTCGCCGAGCTCGATCCGGTAACCGCGGACCTTCACCTGGTCGTCGACGCGGCCGAGGAAGTCCAGCCGGCCGTCGGCCCGCCAGCTCGCCACGTCGCCGGTGCGGTACATGCGCCGCCCCGGTGGGCCGTACGGGTCGGCGAGGAAGCGCTCGGCGGTCAGGTCGGGCCGGTTGACGTAGCACCGGGCCAGACCGGGCCCGGCGAGGTACAGCTCCCCGGGAACGCCGGGGCCGACCGGCTGCAACCTGTCGTCGAGCACGTAGGCGTCGGTGCCGGGGTCGGGCCGCCCGATGGGGATGCTGACGCCGTCGATGCGGTCCGGGTCGCACTCGCCGAGGGTGGAGTTCACGGTGGCCTCGGTCGGGCCGTAGGCGTTGAACATCCGGCGGCCCCGGGCCCACCTGGCGACCAGCTCCGGCGAGACGCGCTCGGTGCCGGCGAGGAGGATGCCGGGCGGCAGCTCACACTCCGCGGGCAGCGCGGCCAGCAACGCCGGTGGCAGGATCATGAAGTTGACCTGATGCCGAAGCGCATACTCGGTGAGCGCCGGGCCGGCGACGCGGCGGTCGGCGGGGACGACGACGAGTCGGCCGCCGGAGAGCAGCGCGAGGCAGAGATCCCAGAAGGCGACGTCGAAGCTCGGCGAGGCAAAGTGCAGGACCCGGACGTCGGGGGTGAGCCCGAAGCGCTCGAACTGGGTGGAGAGCAGCTTGGCGACGCCGGTGTGGGTGAGCAGCACGCCCTTGGGCCGGCCGGTCGATCCTGAGGTGTAGATGACGTAGGCGGCGTGCTCGACCCGCAGGCCCGCGCGTTCGGGGTCGCGGCTCGGCGCGTCCGCCAGTTCGGCCACCGTCGAGGGCGCGTCGAGCAGCAGCCGGGGCACGCCGTCGGCGCCGGGCAGCCGGTCGGCGACCTCGGTGGTGGTGACCAGGCAGACGGGCCGTGCGTCGCCGACCAGGTAGGAGAGGCGCTCGATCGGATCAGCCGGGTCCAGCGGAAGGTAAGCGCCGCCTGCCTTCAGCACGGCCAGTTCCGCCACGATCATGTCGACGGAGCGGGGCACCGCCAGCCCGGCCACGCGGTCCGGGCCCAGACCGTGTGCCACGAGCACGTGTGCCAGCCGGTTGGCCCGTGCGTCGAGCTCCGCGTAGCTCACCTCGGTGTCCTCGAAGACCACCGCCACCGCGTCGGGATCGGCGCGGACCACGGTCGCGAAGACGTCCGGAAGCGTCGCCGGGGGCACGGTCAGCGGACCACCGCTGGAGTGCGCTGCCGGGTGCGCCGGGGCGGCGGTGGCACTGTCACCGATGGTGTGCATGCAGTCGCTCCTGATTGGGCGGGGCGGTGGAACGCTCTGACTGTAGGCAAGGCTTACCTAAATCGCGAGAGGCGGGACGCGTGGAATCCGGGGTCCGCCAGTTGGCGGACCCCGCATTCCTGTCGGTCACGCCACCGGCGTCACGGGTGGCGGGTGAGATATCCGCCCATCGTGCGGAAGTAGTCGGTCGCGGCCAGCTCGGTGCCGTCGTCCAGGCGTACCCGCTCGATGGCGAGCCCGGGGCTCCTGCCCCGGCGGGCCTCGGCGCCGGCCACGACGACCACGGCGTTCCCCTCGCGGATGAAGATGCGGCCGGGCGTCCCGCCGTAGTTGCCCTGCGACACGGACGCCGCGACGATGCGCAGCCGCTGCCCACGATGGAAGGTGAAAGCGTTGGGGTACGGATCGGACTGCGCGCGCACGAGTCGGTCCAGTTCCTCCGCCGACCAGGTCCAGTCGATGCGGCTGTCCTCCTCCGACCGCTTGTGGAAGAAGCTGGCCTTGGATCGGTCCTGCGGCGTCCAGTCGGTGCGGCCGGTGGCGATCAGCGCGAGGCCGTCCACGGTGATCGGCCCGAACAGCTCAAGCGTCTTGTGGAACAGGTCGGTCGTGGTGTTTCGGGGCCCGACCGGCACGGCCCGCTGCAGCACGACGTCGCCGGCGTCCAGCTCCGCGTCCATCATGTGGGCGGTCACGCCGACCTCCTTCTCCCCGTTGATGAGGGCCCAGATCAGCGGGGAGAAGCCGGCATACGCGGGGAGCAGCGAGTCGTGCACGTTGAGGGTGCCGAGCCGGGGGAGCTGGAAGACCTGGGGCGGGATCCAGGTGCGCCAGTTGGTGGCCACGATGACGTCGGGGTCAGCCTTCTCGAGCGGGATCAGCAGGTCATCGTCCGGTCGGTCCCGGACCTCCACCGGGATGCCGTGCTCCTTGGCGAGGTCGGCGACCGAGTCGTTCCAGATCCGCTCGTAGGCGTGGTCGCTCGGCGGGTGGGTGACGACCAGGGCGACCTCGTGCTCCGAGTCCAGCAGCGCCTGCAGCGTCCGATGCCCCCACGTCTGGTACCCGAACATGACTACCCGCACGGTTCCTCCTGACCCATCCACCTCGGCAAAAGTTAGGTTAGTCTAACCTAGCTTCGCGCCGCCCTGGGGCGGCCCCTCCACGCGCAAGGTGTCGACACCGCTCGACCTGAGGATTGGGACTGCCGATGTCACAGGCCGCTCCGCACGGCGCAACTCCGGTCTACGACCTGCTGGGGGTCGGCTTCGGCCCGTCCAATCTGGCACTCGCCGTGGCCGCCCACGAACACAACGGCGGGACCGGCGCGGCCGACCCGGTCACCGCCGTCTTCTTCGAGCGGCAGGCCCGGTTCGGCTGGCACAGCGGCATGCTGCTGTCGGACGCGACCATGCAGGTGTCCTTCCTGAAAGACCTCGTCACGCTTCGTAACCCCACCAGCGAGTTCAGCTTCCTGTGCTACCTGAAGGACCGAGGCCGCCTGATCGACTTCGTCAACCACAAGACCTTCTATCCGCTGCGGGTCGAATTCCACGACTACCTGGAATGGGCGGCAGCCAAGGTCGACGACGTGGTCCACTATGGCCACGAGGTCACCGCCGTCGCCCCCGTGGTCCGCGAAGGCGTCGTCGAGGCGTTCGACGTGACCGTGCGCCACGTCGGTGGGTCGAGCTCGTACCGCACCCGCAATCTCGTCGTCGCCACGGGCCTGCGGCCGCAGACCCCGGCCGGCGTGGAGGCGTCCGACCGCGTATGGCACAGCCGCGACCTGCTGACCAACGTCGGCCGACTGGACGGCGCCGACCCGTCGCGCTTCGTGGTGGTCGGCGCCGGCCAGAGCGCCGCCGAGGTGACCGCGTTCCTGCACGAGCGGTTCCCCGCCGCCGAGGTCTGCGCCGTCTTCTCCCGCTACGGCTACAGCCCGGCCGATGACAGCTCCTTCGCCAACCGCATCTTCGACCCTGCCGCCGTGGACGATTACTTCACCGCGCCGTCGGAGGTCAAGACCATGCTCATGAACTACCACCGCAACACGAACTACGCGGTAGTCGACACCGACCTCATCGACGAACTCTACCGACGCTCCTACCAGGAGAAAGTCAATGGCGTCAACCGGCTACGGCTGCTCAACGTGTCCCGCCTGACCGCCGCCCGCGAACACCAGGGTCGCGTCGTGGTCACCGTCGAGACCCTGACCACGGGTGAAGTCTCGGTCCTCGACGCGGACGTGCTGATCTGCGCCACCGGCTACCAGCCGGTCGACCCGTTCCCGCTGCTCGGCGACGCCGCGCGGCACTGCCACCGCGACGGCTTCGGCCGGCCCGTGGTCCAACGCGACTACCGCATCCGCACCGACGCCTCGGTGCTGGCCGGCGTCTACCTGCAGGGCGGCACCGAACACACGCATGGCATCACCGCCTCCCTGCTGTCCAACGCGGCCGTGCGCGCCGGCGAGATCCTCGGCTCGATCGTCGCCAACCTCCCGGTCGACCGCCCCCTGTCCGCCCCCGTCTCCGTGGGCGCGGGAGTGCCGGGCTGACGCCGACGCATTCCATTTCCTCTCCGTTCGGTTCGAGACAGTCAGCGACAAGGCAATTGGCGCCAGATAAAGATAGGCTGACCTAACAAAGGCAAGGCTTCCTTTCTGCGCCTCATGTGGCCGAAACAGAGACAAGCACACTGCGCGCGGCCTTCCCTGTTAGAGTGGCGCTATTCGGAATCGAAGGCAGAACGTCCGGCCGGCGATTGGTTTACGTTCCAGTCGCTCGGCAAATACGCACTGCATCCGAGCACGCGGGGCCGACGCCGCCCTGCAGGCTGCGGCCACGACATGGAGGACACATGAAGACGCTGCTGCAAATGACACCGGTGCGTGAATGCGCCGCCACAGCGTGCAGTTTCAACACCAAGGGCTGCCACGCTCCGGCGATCACGGTGGCTTCGACGGGAGACGCCGCGTCCTGCGCGACGTTCGTGGAGTCGTCGCTTCAGGGCGGTATCGCGGAGGTGACCGGCACGGTGGGCGCATGCGCACGCTCCGAGTGCACCTACAACACCAACCTCGCGTGCACGGCGGAGTCCATCACCGTCGGCCCCGGCGCCACCGCCAGCGACTGCCTCACCTATCAGCCCGCCTGACGGTCACGGGGCACCGGTCCACCGGTGCCCCGCCGTCGGTCGACACCGGGCAGCCGCCCGCATGGCACCCCTTTGCAAAGGTAAGGCTAACCTACTAAGGTCATGTCCCTAGGCTGAGTTCACCTTCACTCGTGGCCGAGGGGAATGACATGGCGCTCCACCCAGCCGGGCGGGCAGCGGAACTGACGGACGCCGCTCCGCACGCCACGCGGAACGATGCGGACGCCGTGCTGGCACGATCTGTCCTGTCCGCCAGCCCGTCCCTGCAGCTGCGACTCGGCGAAACCTCCGTCGACCTCGTCGACACGCACGCCGTCCTGCCCGACGGCACGGTGGTACTCGCGGTTGACGCGATGACCAGGACCGGTGGCCTACTGGTGGCCGCACGCGGCCGGCCGGGGGCGGTGCGGCTGGACGTGACGCAACTCGTCCCGGTCGCCGTACGGTCCCGGGTGTGGGCCAAGGTCTGGCTGTCGGGCACCGCGCGCCGGTTCGACCCGGGCATCCTGAACTCGTGCGACAGCGACACCGTCATGGCCCTGCTCGACCTGCCTCCCGTCGCGCTGTGGGAGGTCGAGCCGATCGAGGTCGGCCTCACCCGCGAGGTCGGCGCGACCACCCTGGGCATCAGCGCCTTCCGCGCTGCACAGCCGGACCCGCTCGCCGCCGACCAGGCCGCGGGCCTGCAACATCTCGTCCAACGGCATTGCGACGTCCTCGATCGGCTCGCCACGCTCATCGACCCGGCGGTGACCGCCGACTCGGCCCGGGTCGTGCCGGTGGCCGTCGACGCCGACGGCATCGTGCTCCGCGCGGAGATGCCGGACCGGCACACCGACGTCCGACTGCCGTTCGCTGGCCGCGTCACCAGCACCGCCGGCCTCGCCGACGGGCTGCGGATGCTGCTCGCCGAGGCGACGCGGCGCGTGCCGGCCGGTCCCCCCCGCGCCACTCCGGACGCGCACACGCCTTCGGCGGCCGCTTGCGACCTCCCCGAAGGCGTGTGCGTCGTCCCGTCGTCGTGACGGTTCGCCTCCGCTCGGCTCCGCTCGCCCGCCGCCCGCTGGCGGTGGCGCCGCCGCCCACGCGTCGGTCCACCCGGCCGTCGGTCGGTCGCTGACCTCGGCGTCGCGGTGCCCGGCCCGCCCCAGGCTCGGCAGGGTGACCCCGTCACCTCCGGCCCGGCCCGAGAGCCCGCCGGTCCGCGACTTTGTCGATCACCTCGGTGCGGGGCGGGGTACGGGTCGCCGAGGCACGGCCTGGAGATCCTCCGGAAACCGGTCGCTGGCGGGATCTGCGATCGTCGGTTCGCCCGCATCCGGGTCGTACCAGTTGGCGAAGGGTGACCGTAACATAAACAACAACACCCACCAGATCGGAGTAATCAGGATAGGCTATCCTAATCTGCAGCATCGATCAGTCAACGGAGGCGGGATGCGGCTGTACCTCACCGCGCTCAACCCGACCGACGCCGTTCTGGAAGGCTTTCTCCCGGCCGCTGCCTCGCTCGGACTGCCGGCGACCGTGCTGACCGACCAGCCTGAGCAGTGGCCCGCCGGCACACCCGTCACGCGGTGCGCCGTGCGCGACGCGGCAGCCGTGGTCACGGCGGCCGTCCGCCCCGCAGCGCTGCTGTCCAACAGCGATCACCTCCAGGAAGCGACCGCGATCGCCGCGCACAAGCTCGGCCTGCCTGGCAAGGATCCCGCCGCCGCCCGGCTCTGCAAGGACAAGGCCGCAGCCCGCAGGGCCGTCGCCGCCGCCGGTCTCGACCTGGTGCACGTCGTCGCCGTCGACCCCGGCACGGCCCCCGAGGTGCCGGGCGAGATGTTCCCCGCCGTGGTCAAACCGCGCGACGGCGTCGCCAGCGAGGACGCCTACCTGGTGGGCGACCCCCGCGAGCTGGCCACCCGGATCGCCGAGATCCGCCGCCGCCGGCCCGGGGTCGCGCTCGTGGTCGAGGAATACCTGTCCGGCGAGCTGCGGACGTACGACACCCTCGGCGACGCGGCCGGTCTCGCCGTCATCGGCGGATGGCGCACCGGCCTCGGTCCACCACCGACGTTCACCGAGACGAGCCTCGACTGGTCCCCGCCCCCGCAGCACGACGACGTCGCGCTGCGGGCCCGGCTCGACGTGCTCGGGGTACGCTTCGGCGCCTGCCACACCGAGTACGTCGTCCAGGACGGCCGGGTCCGGCTGATCGAGGTGAACTACCGGCTGATCGGCGACCGGATGGACCTGTTCCTGGCGGAGTTGCTCGGCGTGCCGCTGTTCGCGCACATCATCCGGCTGCACCTCGGCGAGCCGCTGTCGGCCCTCGACCTGCCCGCCCCGGCCAGCGTCGCCCGGCACGCCCGCGTCGAGTACGTGTGCGCCGACCGGTCCGGCCGGCTCAGCGCCGCCCCCGACCGCCTGGACACCGTCCGCGACGGCGTGCGGCTGGCGTGCCGACCCCTGCGCGAGGTCGGCCGGGTGGCCGAGCGCACCGGCACCAACCGCGACTACCTCGCGGCGCTGCACGCGATCGGCCCCGACGGGGACACCGTCTCGACCGCGCTCGCCGCCTTCCGGCGCGGTCTGCGTTGGACGATCGTGGCATGACCGACGACAGCGAGCGGGTCGTGTTCCGCCGGGTGCTCGACGCCCTGCTACGCGAGGACCATCTCGCGCTGTCCAGCGGCGGACGGCCGGACGGGCCCGGCTGGTGGGCGGTGTCGTGCTCCGCCGGGCTACTCCGGATCCCGGTCCGCGCGGACGGCTTTCAACAGGTGCTCCGCAGCGCCGCGCCCGTGCTGCACGTCCTCACCGGCGAGGATGCCCGCCCGGTGGACACGGTGGACGGTCTCCTCGCGCTGCTCGCCCCGCGCAATGATCCGGAGGCCGAATCCGGCTGGGCGAAGTTCACCGCGGAATGCCGGGCCGACCTCGCGGCCCGCCGGCTCGCCGCCGGGGCCCGCCGCCGGGTGCTCGCCTCCGTTGCAGCCGAACGCCGGGCGTCCCCCACCGGCATGTCCGCCGCGCTGCTCGACGACGTCCTCGCCGCGCACGTCGGTCATCCGGTCTACCCCACCGACCGCTGCCGGCACGGCCTCGACGACGACGACCTGCGCCGCTACGCCCCCGAGCACGCGCCCCGCTTCACGCTGCGCTGGCACGCCGCCCGCGCCGCGGACGTGCGGCTCACCGGCGACCTCCCCGACTGGTGGCCGCAGCCACCGCAGCCCGGCCGGGTGCTGGTGCCGGTGCACCCGCTCACCGCGCGGCGGCACGAGCTGCCGGTGGGCGAACACCCGGCGATCACCGTGCGGCCGACGCTCTCCATGCGGACGGTGGCGCTCGCGGACGACCCGTACACCCATGTGAAGTTGCCGCTGCCGACCGCGACCCTCGGCGTCAGGAACCGACGGACCCTGCATCCCGGCACCCTCGCCGACGGCGCGGCGGTCGCCGGGCTGCTCGACCGGATCGCCGCCACGGAGCCGGCCTTCGCCGGCCGGATCCGGCACGCCGAGGAGAGCAGCTACGGGCACGTCGGCGACGACGACCGGCTCAGCTTCCTGCTCCGCAGGTTTCCGCGCGACCTGGCCGGGGTCCGGGTGGTGCCGGTCGCGGCCCTCGCCGCGCCCGATCCGGAGGCGGGCACCGTGCTCGAACGCCTCGGCGAGCCGTCGGCCCTCGTGGAGTCCTATCTGGATCTGCTGCTCGACTGGCACGTCTGCCTCTGGCTGCGGCACGAGGTGGCGCTCGAGGCGCATCCGCAGAACATCCACCTGCTGGTGCACCCGGACGGCACGGTCGGCCTCCTCTACAAGGACAATGACGGTGCCCGGTTGGGCCCGCGCCACGGCGGGCCCGGTGGGCTCCCGCTGCGGGACGAGCGGATGTGGGCCCGGGATCCCCAGGAGCTGGCCGACATGTTCATCACCATCACGCTGCACCTGGCCGCGGCGGCGCCCCTGTTCGCCCTCGCCGCGCGGGGGGTGCGCGTGCCCTCTCCGGCCGCCGCGCTGACGCCGAGGCTGATGGCGGCCCGGGATCGCTGGGGCGACGGGCCGGCGGCGCGGCTCTTCACCGAGCGGGTGCTGCACGCCGCCCGGTTCCCGGTCAAGGCGATGCTCACCGCCGGCACGCTGTTGCCGAAGCAGCGGCTCGGCTGCGTCGACATCAACAAGTACTACCGACGCACCGGCCCCAACTACCTACGGGAGACACCATGACGGAAACGGTGTCGCGGCCCCGGCGACGCGGGGGCACCGACCTGCGCGCCGACCTGGCCGCCGCCCACGCCGTCTTCGGCTGCGTGGTACGCGAGATCGCCCTGCCCGACGACGACGTGAGCCTGCGTGAGGGCGCGGCGGTTCTCCGGCTGCGGCACATCGACGCGAGGCTGCGCTGCGCCGTCGCGCGGGTCTCACCGCTCGGCGCGCACCGCTACACCGGCCCCGTGCAGCTCGGGCTCGACGGCGACCGGTGGACGGACGTCGACGCGGGCCGGCTGGCCGAGCTGGTCGCCGCGGAACTCACCGCCCGCACCGGCCACCGCAACGACGAGTTCACCGGGCAGGTGCGGGCCAGCCGGGACACGGTGGCCCGGCTGCTGGCCGACCGACCGGACCAGGATCCCGCCCCCACCGGGGATCACGCCCTCGACGCGTACGTGGACTCCGAGCAGTCCCTCGTCTTCGGCCACCCGCACCACCCGGCACCGAAGTGGCGCAACGGCGACGCGGACCGCTGGCAGGCGTACGCGCCGGAGCTACGCTCCGTGTTCCGGCTGCACTGGCTCGCGGTGCCGGACGACCTGGTCGCGGACGCCGGGCCGTTCGACCCGCTGGTGGCCGCCCTCGATCCCCCGCGTCCGCCGGCCGGACACCGGGTGCTGCCCGTGCACCCCTGGCAGCTCGCGCTGGTCCCGCCGGCCCATCCCCGGCTCCATCGGCTGGGTGCGGCCGGCGTTCCCATGCGACCGACGGCGAGCGTCCGCACCCTCTACGCCCCCGAGGCCGACCTGTTCGTCAAGACCAGCCTGCACGTGCGGATCACCAACTGTCTGCGCAAGAACGCCCGGTACGAGCTCACCACCGCGGTCGCCCTGACCGAACTGCTGTCCGGGCTGCCGATGCCGGCCGGAGTCGCGCTGCTCACCGAGCCCGCCTACCGCACGGTCGACGCCCAGGGCGCGGACGAGGCGTACGGCACGATCCTGCGCACGGGCCTGCGCCCGCACCTGAGGCCGGGCGACACCCCGCTGCTGGCGGCGACGCTGGCCGCCGCACCACTGGCACCGGCCGACCCGGTCGCCTGGTGGCGGTCGTACGTCGAGCTGCTCGTGCCCGCGGTGCTGTGCGGCTGGCTACGACACGGCGTCGTGCACGAGGCGCACCTGCAGAACGTGGTCGTGGTGCTCGACCCCGAGGGCCGACCGGTGCGGATGCTGTTGCGGGACCTGGAAGGGACAAAGCTGGACAGCAGCCGCTGGGGCACCTGGCCCGACGGTGTCCCGCCCCAGGTCGCGTACGGGCCCCTGGACGCCCGCCGCCGCGTCGTCTACTGCCTGTTCGTCAACCACCTCGCCGGCATCTGCGGCGCGCTCGCCGACGCACGGCCCGGCATCGAGCCCCGGCTGTGGCGGATGCTGAGGGCAGTCGTCGCGGCGGTGGCCGCCGACCTCGGTGACCCGCCCGAACTGTGTGCGCTGCTGCGCGGCGAGCCGCTGGTGGCCAAGGCGAACCTCCTGGTCCGGTGGCGGCGTGACGCCGACCGCGCCGCCCCGTTCGTGCCGGTGCCGAACCCGATCGGCGGGCTCCGGTGACCCGGCCGGTCTACGTGCACGACCTCGACGGGCTGGCCGTGCACGCCCGAGCCATCCGGGCGGCGTTGCCCGGGCCGGTCGAGCTGCTCTACGCCGTCAAGGCGAACCCGGACCCGGGCGTGCTGCAGACCCTCTCCCCGGTCGTCGACGGGTTCGAGACCGCCAGCCGCGGCGAGCTGCGGCGGATGGCCGAGGCGCTGCCGGGACGGCGGCCCGCCGCCTACGCCGGGCCCGGCAAGACCGACGAGGACCTCGCCGCAGCCCTCGCCGCCGGGGTGGACCGCATCCACGTCGAGTCCCCGGCCGAGTTGCGACGTCTCGGAGCGCTGGCCGTCGCCGCGGGCACGCCGGCCCGGGTGCTGCTGCGGGTGAACCTCCCGGTGGACACCCCCGGGGCGAGCCTGGTGATGGGCGGCGGGCCCAGCCCGTTCGGGATGGACCCGGCCGACGCGGTGCGGTGCGCCCGTCGGCCGCCCGCCGGCGTCGAGGTGCGCGGCGTACACACCCACCTGGCCAGCGGGCTGGACGCCCCGCTCGCCGGGGCGGTCGCCGCCGCCGTGGTCCACTGGTCGGTCACCGAGGTCGGCGTCGAGGAGGTTGACGTCGGCGGCGGCATGGCTGTCGACTACGCCGACCCGACGGCACGGTTCGACTGGGTGAGCTACGGCCGGGCGCTGGCCGATGTCGTCGACGCGCACCCGGGGCTGCGGCTGCGCGTCGAGCCCGGGCGGTCGGTGACCGCCTACTGCGGGGCGTATCTCGCGGAGGTGGTCGATGTGAAGCGTTCGCACGGCGAGTGGTTCGCGGTGGTGGCCGGTGGCACGCACCACCTACGCACGCCAGCGGCGAAGGGGCATCCGCAGCCGTTCACGGTGCACCGTCGTCGTGCTGCCGACGGCCCTCGCAGCGACGGCGGAGCGGTCACCGTGGTCGGGCAGCTCTGCACCCCCAAGGACGTCCTGTCCCGGTCGGCCACGGCGGGGCCGATCGGCGTGGGAGACGTGCTGGTCTTCGCCATGGCCGGGGCGTATGCCTGGAACATCAGCCACCGGGACTTCCTGCTGCACGAGCCCCCGGAGTTTCGGACCGGTGACCCGCACCGGGTGGCCGGCGAGTGGGCGGCGCGGCCGTACCCGTCCTGACACTGCCCGGCCGGTGAGCCGTCGGCACACCCGCCGGCGGCACCGACCCGGACGGTGCCGGCTCGCCCGCCGGCACCCTCGGCAGCGAGGGCGACCGTCCCGTGTCGACACCGTCGCTCGTCGATGTTGCCAGAAGGATCCAGAGGTGTTGGAATAGCTCATATCGCCGCAGCGCGGGGGCAACCGCGCTGAGCAACGGCAAGCACGGGAGCAGCGCAGTGCCGGCAGCACGCCGCTTCGGCGGGTGCCCGCACACCACGTCACCGGGTCATCGCCCGATGACGGGCACCACGCCGGGCGGGCACTCTCGCCCGCCACGGTGTCCCCCGGCCCGTGTCTCCGACGCCCGACGCGCTCGACGCCTGGCGCTAGGGGCATCCGATCGGCCTGCCAGCGCGGCAGGGCCGGCAACGAGGTGAGAAGCGATCATGAATTCCCGAGAGGGTTTCGCGGGGTGGTATCGCCACCGCCTGGTGTGGGTGGCGGTGATCCTGCTGACGGTGGCGGCCAGCGTGGTCTTCCTCAACCGGGCCGCCGGCGGGGAGGCGGAGCCGGCGGATCTGCAGGCGCAGATCGTGGCCCGGATGCGCACCACGCTCGAACAGGCGGACCCGGGGCAGCACAACCACGCCGGGCACAACGCCCAACAGGCCGCCACCGAGGAGAAGCCGCCGGTGATCTGCGGGGTCCGCGTCTACGGCTACGAGCCGGCCGGGGCCACCACCCTCGCCGACGTCCAAAAGGTGTACGGCTTCCACCTCTGCGGGATCGCCGAGCAGAAGCGCCCCTGGGACGTGGCGGTCAAGCTTGCCGGTCCGCTGATCATGGACATGTCCACCGAGCCCCTGGGCATCCAGGTCGTCGAGGCGACAGAGGGCGTCAGGTTCATCGACCGGCTGCGGCAGATGTTCCCGGCCAAGTACGCGACGTTGGCGCAGGAGGAGGCGCTGGGCGCCAAGGAGATGGCCGACCTGCGCCGGAGGTACGACGCCGCAGCCAGGCTGTGAGCACGCCGGAGGGCCGGACGGCACGCGTGCCCCCACACCATTCCCGCCGTCGTCCCGGCCGCCGCCGCTGCACCGGGGGCGCGACGGGCACCCGCTTGCAGTTGATTGACTGATATCACTGGCTGGGCGAGAATGGCGGCAGTAGGGGCCGTCATCGCCCGTCTTCCTCACGTGATCGGGAGGAGGTGCCGAGCATGGAGCGTTACGAGGACCTCGAAGGATCCGCCGTGGGCCTGATCAACGCCGTCATCAACTGACCCGCCGGTCACCAACCGGGCGGGCGCGGGCTGTCCCGTCGTCGCGTGTCCGCCCCTCGGCACCGCACCAACCGACCGGGCCGGGAGGTAAGGGATGGCCGACATCGCCTGGCGGGATCCGGCGGCGCTGCCGCTGCGCCCGCTGATCGACCTGACCGCCGATCCCGCGGTCCCGCCGGCCCTGGTCGCCGAGGCGGCGCTGTTCTGGATCGGCCGGCCCGACCCGTGCGGCTGGTTGCCCGCACACGCGCCGCCCGCCGGCCTGCGCCGCGCGATGCGCCGCTGCGGCCTGCTCGACGCCACGGACACCCTCGTCGCGCCGACCGAGGTGCGGGAGCGGCTCGAAGCGGACGACCCCGCCGGTCTGCTGTGGGCGGCCCGCCTGATGCGCGCGCTCGGCCGCCGGGAGGACGCCGCGAGACTGCTGCGGCGGCTCGGTGGCGACGCACCCTCCCCGGTGCGCGCCTGGCGCGACCTGCTGCTCGCCGAGGACGGCCGGCAACCGCTTCCCCCGGTGCCACCCGAGGCGGCGGGCCTGCCGGTCCGCCTCGCCACCGCACTGGCCCACGCCGGCCGGGTCGCAGCGGACGGGCAGCCGGCCGCCGAAGCGCTCGCCGTGGCGGAGTCGCTGGCCGCCGGCCTGGCCGGCGACCGGCTCGGCGTGGTCGCCCGGGCCCGGGTCCTCGCCGTGCGGCTGCGCAGCCCGGGCGGGCCGACGCCCGAGGCCGACACCGTCCGCGCCGTCGCCCGCGACCTGGGGACGGACCGGGACGACTTCCTCGCGCGCGACGCCGCGCTGGCGCTGCTGCGCGCCGCCGCCCGCGCCGCCCTGAACGCGACCGGCGGCGGGCCGGCGCGCGAGTTCGCCGGCGTCGCCCTCGACCTCGACCCGACCGGCGCGGCGACCCGGCTCCTCGCGGCTGACGCGGCCCGGGCGGCGGGCGACCGGGAGGCGGCCCGCACCCACTACCGGGTGGCCGCCCGGACCGGGCTGACGGAGCGGACCGCGGCGCTGGCCGGGCTGCTCGACCTGGCGGCCCCCACCTCGGCCGTCGAGGACGACGCGCCCGCCGCGACAGCCAGCCCCGCTGGACCGGCGTCTCCGGCCGACGCCGGCGAGCTGGTGGGGGCGCTCGCCGACCTGCTCGCCTCGGACCGCGGCGAGGAACGGGACCGGTTGGCGGTCCTGGTGGCGCGACGCCCGGCGCTGGGCGGCACGGTCTGCGCCGACGCGGTGCGGTGGGCGGTCGCGGCGCGGGAGCCGACGGTCGCGGCGCGGGAGCCGGCGGCGGGGGCGCGGCCGCTCCCGATCGAGCGCTACCGGCCGTTTCTCGACCTGAGCCCGAGCGAGATCCTCGACCCGGTCGACACCCCGCCGGTCGCGATCCACACGCCACTGATGTCGTACGCCGCCGTGCTGGAGCGTCGCGAGCCGTGGTTCCGGGAGATCCACCCGCAGCGGGCCACGGCCGCCATGTTCCGCGACGAGATGCAGGCGACGGCAGCGGTGTACGGGTACGCCTCCGGTGGCGCCTCGGCCGACTACCGGACGTGGCTGGCGGCACCCGACGGCTGCCCGCCCGAGCTGCGGGACCGGCTGGCCCACGCGTCGGACCTGCCGCTGCTGGACCGGGCGCTGCTGGGCCGGCTGCTGTCCGCCGTGGGTTTCCACGCCGAGGCCCGGGGCATCCTTCCCGGGCCGGACGTGCCGGTCCGCGACCCCGAGAGCGCGTACGCGCTGGCCAGCTGGATCTTCGCCGAGCAGATGCTCACCACGGGCCACGCGGCCGAGCTGGAGCCGCACTTCCGCACGCTGTACGACCAGCTCGGCGACGACCTCCGGTACGCCCGCACGCGGGTGGTCACCACGATCAACGCCACGGTCAACGCGGCCCGGCGTCGGGAGCCCGAGACCATCGCCCGCTGGCGCAAGCTCGGCGCGGAGGACCTGGCCCGGTACACGGCACTGCCCGAGGTGTCGGAGTTCGACGCCGCGATCATGACCAGCAGATGGTTCCGGGCCATGGGGTTCCTGCCGTTCCTCACCGGCGACCGTGACCTGCTGCGCGCGGACATGGACCGGTGGCTGGGCATCGCCCGGGAGCTGACCGGGCACGACGCGCACACCCGGGTCATCGCCGCCGACAACTACTTCCCGGCCGTGGAGACCGCCGTGCGCACCCACACGTACCTCGGCGAACGCGACACCGCGCTGGCCCTGGTGGACGAGTTGGCGCAGCGGGTCGACCCGATCGACCCGAAGACCTGGCTCACCGCCGGGGAGCTGCGGTACCAGGCCGGCGACGTCGGCGGCGCGCTCGACGCGTACCTGCGGGCCGCGCACCTGCAGTTCCCGTACGGCCGCATCTCCTGGTTCAACGCGGGCCAGGTGCACGAGCAGCTGGGCCGGGTCGACCTGGCCGCCGAGTGCTACCGCCGGTCGCTCGCGCACTGGCCGACCGGGGTGACGCCGCTGCGCCGGCTGCGCGACCTGCACCTGCGCGGCCGGCTGCCCGACGACCGGGGGGTGCTGGCAGCCTGGGCCGCGGGCCAGCCGGCGTGGCCAGGGCTGCCCGCGTTCGAGGGGTGAGCCGGTGGGGGTGGCGCCCTACGGGGCGCAGCGGGAACTGCTGCTGCTCAGCGACACCGACGGGGCCGGCCTGCCCCGGCACAACCCGATGCCCCGGGCCTGGACGCTGTGGCACGTCCGCGGCGAGGTCGACGTGCCCCGCCTGGCCGCCGCCCTGCGGGCCGTCGCCGCTGGCAACGACGTGTGGCAGGCCCGGTTCGCCCCGGGCCCCGAGCTGGTGTGCGGGGCCGGGCAGCCGTTCCCGGTGACCACGGTGGACTGTGCCGACGTGCCGGCGGACCGGCGGCTGGCGGCGGCCGGCGCGGCGCTCGGCGACGCGGTGTACGCGCCGATCGACCTGCGCCGCGACCCGCTGGCCGGCGCCTGCCTGGTGCGGCTGGCCCCGGACGAGCACGCGCTCGCCCTCGTGGTGGACCACGGCTTCGCCGACCACGCGACGCACACCCGGTTCGTGCGCCGCGCGGCGGCGGCATACGAGCATCCGGAGTGCCCGCCGCCGCCGGCGCCGTCGTTCTTCGCGCACGCGGCCGAGGTCGCGGCGGACCCGCGGCGGTCCGCCTCCCGGGAGTTCTGGGCGGAGGCGATGAGCCGGGAGGTCCCCGCCGTCGCCTTCCCCGGTGGGCGCTGGAAGCCGTGGCGGGACACGACGGCGACGGCCGCCTGGCCGCTGCGGCTGGACGGCGACACCGCCGAGGCCATCCGGCGGGGTCGGGAGCGCACCGGCGCGACGGGCTCCGGCCTGCTCCTGGCGGCCCTGTCGTTCCTGCTGGGGCTCTGGGCCGAGACGCACGTCCCGGTGCTGTACGCGCGGGGCGGCCGGTGGACGCGGGAGAGCCTGGAGGTCCCCGGCGCGCTGCACGAGGCGGTGGTGAGCGTGCCGCCGGACGACGTCGCGGCCCCCTCGCTCGCCGGCTGGGTCAGTGGCCTCGCCGCTGCCAACGCCGCCGCGCCGCCCCTGCTCGGCCAGTGGCTGACCGACTTCGGTGGCATCGAGGCCCTGCGCGAACGGCGTCGCCTCGTGCTCAACGTGGTGGCGGCGGAGCGCACCCACCCGCTCGGCTCCGCCACGATCGGCCCGGCGGGCCGCCTGTTGCGCGGCGCTGTGCGCCCGCCCGCCGGCCGGCGCGGGTTCCCCGCCCACAACGCGTTGCACCTGGCGGTCACGTGGTCGGCCGAGCGGCCCGGGCTGACCGTCCACCACGACCCCGAGGTGCTGCCGGCTGCGGAGCCGGTGGGCGCGGCTCTGGTCCGGTTCTTCGAACTGCTCGCGGAGCGGCCCGACATCGACGCCGACCGGGCCGCCGACCTGCTGCGGGCGACGTGGCTGCGGGCGGCCGACGCCCCGGCCACGGCCGCGCCGACCTGACGTGGCGCACCGCCGTTCCGGGCTGCTCCGGCAGCACGACTTCCGGTCCCTGTGGCTCGGGGCGGTCGCGAGCCAGTTCGGCGCCCGGATGGCCCTGGTGGCGCTGCCGTTGGTCGCGGTCGGCCCGCTGCACGCCTCCGCGTGGCAGGTGGGTCTGGTCGGCACGCTGGGCACGGTGGCGTTCCTGGTCGTCGGCCTGCCCGCCGGCGCGGTCGTCGACCGGGTGCGGCAGCGGCGGCTGCTCATCGGCGCCGACCTGGGGCGGGCCGCGCTCGTCGCCTCGCTGGCCGTGCCGGCGGCGCCGGGCGGGGTGGCGCTCGGCCAGTTGTACGTCGTCGTCCTCGGCGTCGGGGTGCTCACCGTGTTCTTCGACGTCGCGCACCAGAGCTATCTCCCCCGGCTGGTGCGGCCCGAGGAACTGGTCGAGGGCAACGCCCGGCTGAGCACCACCCTCGCGGTGGCGCAGGTCGCGGGTCCCGCGCTGGCGGGGCTGGCCGTCGAGCTGGCCGGCACCGGACCCGCCGTGCTGCTGATCGCGGCGGGGTTCGCCGGGTCCGCCGCGTACCTGGCCCGGATCCGCGCGGCCGACCCGCGGCCGGCCACCCCTCGCCGGTCCCGGCTCGCCGGGCAGATCCGGGAGGGCGTGGCGTACGTGCTGCGCCACCCGGTGCTGCGCGTGCTGGCGCTGGCCGGCGGCGCGTACAACATGTTCGCCCTGGTGTTGCAGACGATGGTGCCGGTGCGACTGGTCAGCGAGCTGGGCGCGTCCCCGGCGGCGGCCAGCGCGTACTTCAGCGCGGGTGGGGCCGGCGGGATCCTCGGCGCGGTGCTGGTCCGCCCCCTGGCCCAGCGGCTCGGGCAGCACCGCTCCGCCTGGCTCTGCCTCCTCGCCACCGCGCCGTTCGCGCTGCTCACCCCTCTGATCGACAGCGCCGGCCGGATCTGGCTGGCGGCCGGCGGCTACCTGCTGCTGTGGGCGGGCGCGACGGCCTCCACGGTGACCCAGGTCAGCCTGCGCCAGCGGCTGTGCCCGCCCGAACTGCTGGGCCGGATGAACGCCACCATGCGGTTCCTGCTCGGCGGGGCGATGCCGCTGGGCGCGCTGCTGGGCACCGTGCTGGGGGCCGCCGCCGACGCCCGGGCAGCCCTGTGGGTGGGTGCCGTCGGCCTGCTCGTGTCCTGCCTGCCGCTGCTGCGCCTCGGCGTCGGGCTGCGAGAGCCGGGCTGACCGGCGGAACACCGCGACCGGACGTCTCCCCCGACGACCGGTCGCCTCACCGTCGGATCGAGATGCGCAGCCTACGGGCGTGGCCGGAGGAGCGGATGCGGACCTCGTCGAAGCCGGCGTCGTCGGCCTCGCCGACGTGGGCGAGCCTCGTGACGAAGTCGTCGAAGTCCACCGGTGAGACCCTGTCGCACAGCTCGTCCGGCAGCCGCTCGTACAACGCTTCCGCCGTTCACGGGTAGGCAAGCTGCTCGGTGGCACTCAACCCGCAACCGTGCCATGGTGCCGCTGAGGTCGACGGTCCAGCCGCTCGACGTTTGCCAGCTGGCCTTCGTACGGCAAGGTCGGGCATCCCGCCTCGGTCAGCAGGTGCAGGCATCGCTCGTAGAAGCTACGGCTGGAGCACCGGGCCAGGAAAGGATCGACACACCGATCCAGGTAGTTACACTTATCATGGCCTGTTCCTGGCCTCGCGGGCGGCGACGGTCGACGATCGGAGGACGGTTGCGATGAGGCGGACCTTCTCCGAGACACTGCGGCACGCTCTCTACCTCGCCCACCGCACGGCCGAGCGGGCACGCTATCTCGACGCGCTGATGGATGGCCAGCTCGCCGTGACCGGGTTCGGTGAACTGGCCACCCAGCGGTACTTCATCTTCAAGGCATTCGAGGAGTCCTCGGCACTCGTACGTGCCGACCCGATCAGCGGCAGGTTCCTCTTCAGGGAGCTGGACCGGCTCGCCATCCTCGGCGACGATCTCGCCTTCTACCACGGTCAGGACTGGCGAGCCAAGATCACACCACTGCCGGTGACCCGGACGCACTGCCTGCGCATCACCGAACTGGCGCAGACCTGGCCGGCCGGCTACGTCGCCCACTACTATGTCCGATACCTCGGCGACCTCTCCGGTGGCCAGGTGTTTCGCAGCCGAATGGCGCGACACCGCGGCCTGACCGGCGCTGGCATCCGCTTCTACGAGTTCGCCGACATTCCCGACGTCGACGCATTCCGCAACCGGTACCACGCCCTACTCGACGCCGTCGCGTGGGACGCGGCCGAGCGGGGCCGGGTCACCCAGGAGGCGGTCCAGGCGTTCACGCTGACCAACGCGCTGTTCGAGGCGCTGGCCGACCGGGTACTGGGCCCGGTCTGACACAGATCATCGGAGGGCTACCGGCGATGGTCGGCGAAACCTGATGGACGAGGCAGGGGCAGACCCGGTCAACGATGCCCTGCGGGTGCTGCGGGTCGGCAGCACCCCCGCGCTACACGGCATCTCGGCTTTGGCCGCCGACCTGCACCGGACGAACGCCCGGCTGTGGTGGCTGGAGGACGAAGCGCGAGGCGCCCTCGACGACCAGCGACTCGGGCAGGTGAAACGGTCGGTGGACAGATGCAACATGGCCCGCGCCGCGCTGATGACAGAGATCGATCAACTGTCGGCCGCAGTACTGCCCGCCGACGGGCTCGACGTCTCGCCGCTGTCCTGCACCATCGGCCTGACGCTGGACCGGCTCACCGTAGCCGTCCTGCGGGTACGCAAATTCGACGAGACCGGGGACCGGCGCGTCGGGTACGCCCGGCGCCAACTCGCCGACCTGCACGCCGCCACGGTGGCGGACTGGACCGATCTCTGGCTCCGACGACGGCGGCTACCCTGCGCCGGGGTACTGAAACGCTACCTTCCGGCAGCGGGCGCCGAGCCGACGGCCTAGCCCGGAAGCCCTGGGGAGGGGTCGGGTCCGCCCTCCGCGGCGAAGTTCAGTGCTGCGGTCCGCCGTGCCCCGAGGCGAGAGCGATCGCAGCGCGCGGCTGCTCCAAGGCCAGGCGGGTGTCGACGGTCCGGGACGGCGGCCCTACGAATCGTCGATGGTCTGATCATACCGGCGTTCCGATGACGAGTCGGTGCCCCTCCGGAAGTTGTACCGAGAACTCGAACCGGCCCCACGGCTGGTCCCGGATCGGATCCGGCACCGATCCCCCGGCCGCCAGGCAGCGCTCTCGTAGCAGTTCGGCCGGGGCACCGCCGTGCAGGTAGACCGTGGCCGGGTCGATTCGGCTGTCGGGCGGGGCGAGCGCCAGTTGAAGGCCCCGGCTGCTGCTCCACGGCCCGAGTCGGACCCCGGCCCGCTGTAGTGGTTCGCCGTGGCGGAACGCCGTGGTGCAGTCGAACGCCCGGTGCAGGAAGTCCAGGGTGCCGGCCACGTCACGGACCGGGAGGACGACCTCGGCCGCGTACAGGTCCGTCGGATCCTCGATACGCCGCCGGCCCAGCACGACCGTCTCATGCCGTCTGCCGTCGGGGTGACGGGCGGCGAACCGGCCCCGCTCGGTGAACCCGCCCCGGCGGGCCACCGCCAGGGAGGCGGTGTTTGTCGCGTCCGCCCATGCCTCCACCAGGTCCAAGCCGCCAGGGCCGAGCAGGTGGGCCACCACGGCAGCGACGGCCTCTCCCATGAGGCCCTGTCGCCACGCGTCCTGGCGCAGCATCCAGGACATGCCCGGAGGTGCGGTGGATCCGATCAGCTCGACCAGGCCGAGTGCCGACGTGTGCCCGGCACGGCGGACCGACCACAGCCGTGCGCCGGGCAGGTTGGACCGGCTCGCGAGCCGTCGGCGGGTCTCGTCCGGCGAGGTCGAGGCGGGCTCGTGCAGCCAGCGGGCCATCACCAGCGGGTCGGCGTACGCCACGTGCAGGTCCGCCAGGTCCCGGTCGAGGTCGAGCGGGGTCAGCCCGATCCGGCCTGTGGTCAACTCCATGGTCACCCTTCCTCGGCCGCGACCGGGTGGAACGTCAGGCTGTGCAGCTCGCCGAAGAGCGGCAGCACGTAGGGAGGCTCACCTCGGCCCAGCGCCGCAGCATCCTCGCGGATCCGGGTGGCGTTGTCCACCGCCGGGCCCGGCCAGCTCAGCCGGATCGTGTTCGCGCCGCCGCGGGTCACCGCCGCCGGCACCCGTAGGTCCGTGACCCGCCAGTCCGGCCCGGCGGTGAACTCTCCGACGGTGGTGCCGTTGACGGTCAGCCGGACCGGGTCCGGCGATCCCGCACGGTGCCGGTGCGTCACCCGCAGGACGCCGTCAACCGGCGTGGCCAGGGCAAGGCGCACCTCGGTCTCGCGCAGGTTCGCCTGGAGGTAGCTCCTCGGCGGGGTGTAGTTGCGTACCGCGCCGACACCGAGAATGGTCGAGGTGATGTCGAGCAGTTCGAACGCCGATGCCGGCCGGGCCGGAGCGCCGTCCGGGCGCGCGCCACCGGACGGGCCGGATCCGCTGTCACCGGCCACGTCGGCCAGGCAGTCCCGCAGGGTCCACAACCGGGACTCGTGCGGCCGGTAGTCGCTCAGCCGTTCGAACATCAGAGCCGCGTTCGGGTCGGCCGCCAGCGGGCCGAGCTGCGGGCTCGCCCAGACCGGGCCCGGTCGGGCCAGCAGCCGGTCGAGCGCGGCGAGCATCGCCCGGATCGGCGGATGGGCGGCCAGCGCCCGGTCCAGATAGCGCCGCACCACGGCGGAAGGTTGCCCGCAGAAGGCGTTGTAGGTCGCGGCCAGGACCAGGCTCACCGCCTGTTCGCGTCCGCCGGCCGTGGCGGGTTCGGCCGGCCCGGGTCCGGTCCGCCCCGCCGTCGCGCGCGGTTCCGTCGGCTCCGGTGCTCCGGCTTCTCCGTCGGTGATCCGGCGGGCAACCGCCGACATGGCGCGGTCGACGCCGCTGTGGCTCAGGTGGCAGTAGTCGAGGAAGTGGTCGGGATCCGGTAGCTCCGGTGCGTCGTCGCGGCACAGTTCAGCGCGGAGGTCGACGATGTCGAGCCGGTGTGCACGGGCGAAGGCGACAAGCCTGTCCTGTACCAGGCGGGGAGTCCGGGGCAGGTATTTCACCATGAGGCCGCAGACGCTGTCGCGGGACTGCTCGAACGCATCCCGGGCTGCGGCGTGCCGGCCCAGTGCCGTCAGCGCGGTGCCGAGCAGGTGTCCCGGCACCGGGCTGAGTCCGCCGTCCAGGCCGGTCATCTCCCCGGCCAGGTCGGCGAGGTCGTGCCAGCGCCCCTCGGTCAGGGCGGACAAGGCCTTCCGGCGTGCGGTGTACCAGCGGGACAGTGCCTTCTCCGGCATCATCGGCACGTCGACCGCGTCGACGGGGCCCAGCGGCGACCAGCCGCAGAGATTGAACTCCGGTACCACCAGCACGACCTGCACCCCGGCCTCGTCGCGCAGCCGCCGCAGGTCGTCGAGCAGGGCGTCCACCTGGGGCAGCAGGACCTCGTCGAGCAACGTGTTCCGCATCGCCCGGTATCCGCCCGCGCGCAGGGCGCCGGCCAGCAGCGCCGACCGACCGGGGTGGATACCCTCGTACGCCGAGATGCTCCAGTTGTTGCCCGCGAAGACCACGACCACGTCGGGTGCGAGTCGGGCGAGGTCACCGACCATCTGCCGCAACTGGCCCAGGCTGAGGCTGGTCCGTGCGAGATCGACGCACTGGTAGTCCGGTCCGTTGCCGGTGTCGAGGTGGCGGGTCAGGGAGGTGGCGGGGTTGTACACCGGGTCGAGCAGGTACCCCCTGGCTGCCGACTCCCCGAGCAGTACCACCCGCCGGGCCGCACCCTTGCCCAGCACATCCCGCACGGTCGACCAGGTGCTCGCCTCGGCGGTCGGGACACCGTCGGTACGGCGCAGTCCCGGGCCGCTTCCCGTGTCGACGACGTCCCACACGCCGATGCGGGCCGGGCCGGACGGCGTGGGACGATCGGCGGAGGTGACCGGCGCCGGCTGGCTCGTGGCGCGCAGCCACTGCAGCATCCGGACGGTCTCCGCGCCCCGCGCGTCGCCGAGCAGGTCCGCGAGCCGGTCGGCGGCCCGGATGTGGTCGGCTGGTTCCGGCACGGGCACCTCCTAGAGGAAGAACGAGTAGCTGTCGTTGTGGACGCGTGGCGCATGCCGGTCGGCGGCCCGGCTGAGATGGTCCCGCCAGGCCGGCGGTACGGCCGCACGCAGCACCAGGATGTCGTCGACCACCAGGGCGTCCAGTCCAGCCCGGACGAAACATGACAACGCGTCCAACGCGTCGTTGACGATCGGCTCTCCCGCGACGTTGAACGAGGTGTTGAGCAGCACCGGCATTCCGGTCCGCCTGCCGAAGCAGGTCAGCAACGCGTGGAAGCGGGGCGCGACGTCCCGGGCCACGGTCTGGATCCGAGCGGAGCCGTCCACGTGCGACACCGCCGGCAGCGTCACCCCCGGCCGCACGGCGGCCGTCTCCAGCATGAACGGCGAGTCGACGTCAAGTTCGAACAGGTCGGCGGCCCGCTCGGCGACCACTGCGGGGGCGAACGGCCGGAACTCCTCGCGCTTCTTGACCCGCTGGTTGATCCGGTCCCGCATCGCGGGGTCGCGCGGGTCGGCCAGGATCGAGCGTCCACCCAGCGCCCGAGGGCCGAACTCCATCCGGCCCTGGTGCCAGCCGAGTACGGCGCCCTGGACCAGCAGGTCGGTGACCCGCTCGAGCAGATCGCTCTCTCGTCCGGTGTAGTCCTCGTACGCCACGTCCGCCTCGGTCAGCACGGCGGTCAGCGCGCCCCGCCCCGGGGCCGCGCCGAGCCGGGCGTCGGCCAGCCGCCGGACGTGGCGGTCGCCGTCCGCCCGGTGGTGGGCCAACAGCGCGGCACCGACGGCGGATCCCGCGTCCCCGGGTGCCGGAGGCACGAACCAGTGGCGGAACGGGCCGCGCCGGCGCAGCCGCGAGTTGGCCACGCAGTTGAGTGCGACACCGCCGGCGTAGCAGAGGTTCTCCGAGGGATGGGCACTGTGCAGGTACTCCAGCGCCTGCCCGAGCAGGTCCTCCAGCAGCAGTTGCACGCTGCTGGCCAGGTCCCGATGGGTTTCGGCGATCTCGCCGCCGGGCAGTCGGGGAGTGACCCCGAGCCGGGCGGCGAGGGAGTCCGGGTAGAGCGGCCCGCCCAGGCGCGGCAGGACGAGACCGGCGTCGAGCCGGAACTGGCCATCCGGACCGGTCGTGACCAGCTCCGCGAGCCGATCGTAGTAGCGGGGGCGGCCGTACGCGGCGAGCCCCATCACCTTGTATTCGTCGCCGTTGACCGAGAAGCCGAGAAAGGCGGTGACGGCGCTGTAGAGCAGGCCGAGCGAGTGCGGGAACGGAACCTCGCCCGTGATCTGGATCCCGTCGCCATCGCCGACGCCGTAGCTGGTGGTGGTCCACTCCCCCACCGCGTCTGCGGTGAACAGGGCCGCCTCCTCGAACCCGGAGCAGTAGAAGGCGTTGGCGGCGTGCGCCTCGTGGTGGTCGACGGTCACGAACGGGCCGTCGAATCCCAGCCGCTCGCGCAGCTCCCGCTCCGGTTGGGTCGCGTCCAGGCGCGGCATCCGGCCCGGGTCCGCGTCGTCGGCCAGGGCCAGCCACAACTGCCGGCTCAGCTTGCGCCGGGGGTTCTCGTAGTACGCCAGCAGGTCGACGTCGGCCGGACCGATACCGGCCAGTTCCAGGCAGGAGCGGTACGCGTACAGCGGCGCGTCCCGGTCGTGCCGGCGCCGGGTGAACCGTTCCTCCTGGGCTGCCGCGACCAGACGGCCGTCCACCACGACCGCGCACGCCGAGTCGTGGTAGAATGCTGACACCCCGACGACGTTCACCGGGAGCTACCGTCCCCGGCGAAGGTGACCGCGAGCCGGCTACCCTTCAGCTCCACCACCCCGATCTGACGGGTGTCCATGTACGAACGGATGAACTCGGTCATCGCCGGATTCGGAGTGACCTCGACGCCGTCCGCGGTCCGCACGACACGTTCGAGTTGCATGGCGGTCATGAAGCCGTGCATCTCGTCGGTCCGGTTCGCCTGGTCCCGACGGACCACGGTGGCGGGTTCGGTCAGGTACGGGTTCGCGGTGTCCACGATCAGCACCACCCGGGGTGTCGTCCCCTTGTGCCAGACCTCGTGCTCGAACGAGTCGTCGAAGGTGAAGCTGGCCCCCTCCTCCCACCGGCGTTCCCGGTCACCGACGCGAATCCGCGCCTCCGGGTCGGTACGGACGCAGAAGTGGGTTCGGGCCTTGGCGTTCGTCGGCCCGCAGTGGGGGGCGATCCAGGTGCCGGGTTGCAGCCACGACACCATCACGAAGCCGTTGCCGGCCACCGTCGCCTCGGGGATCGCGGCCACCGCCTCGGCGGTCGCCGGCAGCAGGTCGCACGCCCGGTCGAAGCGGCGACCCCGGTCCCACAGCATCAGCTGGTGCCATAGGCCGCCGCGCACGCTGGACCCGTCCAGCCCGGCGGTGGAGAAGCCGGCCCGGGCCGGATCGGCGATCCCCTCGATCTCGGCGCGGATACGGGGCCAGTGCAGGCGCAGGTGGGACGTGAACCAGAAGTCGTCCGGCTCGAAGAACGCGCACCGGCGGGTGGTCGGGTGCAGCTCGATCGGACGTTGCAGCCGTTCCGCCCAGAGCCCGTCCGCCACCGCCAGGTCGGCGATCTGGTACGCCGGGCCGGTGAGCCCTTCCCCGAGCAGGTCGCAGATCAGGCTCTCGTACCGCTTGCGCAGGCGGCCGGCGGCCTCGGCCGGCACCGCGCCGGCCGACCGTGCCGCCACCGCGGCTCGCGGGTTCATCCGGCCTTCTCCTCGGCGTCGGTGGGCATCAGGTCCCGGTCGTCCGGCACCGCGAAGCCGAGCCGGTCGCGGCAGAACCGCTCCCAGGCCGGGGTGACCTGGTCGAAGACGACCTGCTCGCCGGGCCAGACCGAACGGGTCACGGTGAGGTCGTGGTGCAGGAACAGCACGGCGTCGCCGGCAACGTCGGCGGCCGGAGACGGCCAGCCGTCGAACGCGACGAGTTCCGGCTCGGGGTACGCACGGCAGTACGGCTGCCACGTTCGCTCCCGGTCGTCCACGGCCCGGATCGCCTCGACCACGGCGCGCCGGCCGGCGGCCAGCGCGATCTCGTACGGCGTGTGCCCGTCGGGGCCCTCCTCGTGCGGGTCGGCACCGGCGGCGAGGAGCCGCTCTACCAGCGTGACGTCGCCGCGCCCGGCCGCGTGGTCGAGGGCGCTCCACCCGTCGTCGTCCCGCTGGGTCGGGTCAGTGTGGGTCATCGTTCCTCCCGATCCGATTCCGCCGGTTCATCGGGTGCCCGGCCGGGCGTCGCGGCCCTACCGAGAACCAGCCGCCCGTCGCGCAGTTCGACCGAGTCGGCGCCCTGCCCGTCCAGGTACTGGACCACCTGCCGGGCGCTGGCGGGATCGAGGTCGGCGCGGACCGCGCCGCCCGCCCGTTCCACCCGGCGCAGGCCCCGGTCACGCAGGAAACCGGCGGCGCGTTCCTCGAAGGTGCCCTGACCGGCCATCAGCAGGTCCAGCTCCACCGGGTCGAGCGCGGGATGACACACGTCCATGAGCAGGATCACCCGTGGCAGCTCTCCGTCGTGCCGCACCTCGTGCTCGAAGGAGTCGTCGAAGACGAGACAGCGGCCCTCCTGCCAGGTCAGCGACTCGGTGCCGACCCGCATCCGCGCGCCGGGAGGTACTCGCAACCCGAGGTGTACCCGCAGCCGGGCGTTCGTGCCGCCGCAGTGCGGCCGGATGCGGGTGCCCGGGTGTAGCCAGGAGAGGGTCACCACACCGATGCCGGCTGCGGCGGCCTCCGGGATGCCCTCGATGACCGAGGCGGTCACCGGGAAGCGGGCGCACGCCTCGGCGAACCGGTGCCCGCCCTCGTAGAAGGTGACCTCCTCCCACCGGCCGGTGCCGACCAGTGCGGCGTCGGCGGCCACGAATCCGGACCGGGCCGGGTCGGTGACCTGGTCGACCTCCGCGCGGATGCGCTGGTAGTTCTCCTCCAGGTAGGAGCAGAACCAGAAGCCGGCCGGGTCGTATACCGGCCGGGGTGGCAGCGACGGCAGGTAGTGCTCCGGGCGTTGCAGCGGGTCCCGCCACAGACCGTCGGCGACGGCGAGGTCGGCGTACCGCCGGGCACCGTCCGGCCCGGCTTCCTCCGCCAGGGTTTCGATCAGCCGGTTGTAGGCGCTACGCGCCGCCGCCGACCAGCGGGGTGGGGGCGACATCGGGACTCCTTCCGTGCGCAGGGGGCGGTCAGCCGCGTCCGAGAGCCAGACCGTGGGTCATGGTGTAGGCGAGGTGGGTGATGTAGGCCCGGTGGATCGTGTCGACCTCCATCCGGAACCCGGTGTCGTCCTCGACGAACCGGCCGCCGCACTCGGCGAGCAGGGCGAGCCAGGCGGCGAAATGCGGGGTACGTCGCAGGTCGGCGAAGGTGAGCCCGGTCAGAGTGTGCAACCGCGTGTAGTCGACCCCCTCCCGGGTCATCAGGGCGCCGCCGACCAGCGCCGTGAGCCGCTGCGGCCGGTGCAGCGAGAACCGTTCGACGTGGGCGAACTCGCGCGGCGCGGCCAGGTAGCCGGTGTAGTCGGCGTTGGGGTTGAGCAGCAGGTGGTGCCCGAGGACGGACTCGGTGCCACTACCGAACCCGATCTTGTCGCCGCTGAGGTCGTACTTGTAGTTCCCGTCGATGTCCTCGTGCCGGGCGTGCCGCACCCAGTACCCGTGGCAGTACTCGTGATATCCGGCGTCGCCGAGCATCCCCATCGCCAGTTCGTACGAGTGGATCATCGACTCCCGGTCCCAGGCGCGCAGAATTTGCCGGTCGAGTTGCATCGCCATGACGGTCCGCGGTGTGGCCCGGTACGGGTACACCGAGACGTGCGGCGGATCGAGGGCAAGCAGGGTCGCCAGTGTGCGGGCCAGCGCGCCCGGATCGGTCTCGGTCGGGAAGCTGCTGATCAGGTCGATGTTGAAGTTGTCGATGCCGGCGCGGCGCACCGCGTCGACCGCGGCGAGCACCTGGGCCGGATCGTGGCCCCGGCCGGCCCGGCGCAACTGGTCCGGGTCGAGCGACTGCGCCCCGATGCTGACCCGGTTGACCCCCAGCTCGCGCATCGTGGCGAGCTTCTCGTCGGTGAGGTCGTTCGGGGTCGTCTCCATCGACCACTGCACCAGCCCGGACAGGTCGAACGATTCGTCCAGGGCCTGGTGGATCCGGCGCGTCTCGTCCGGCTCCAGCCGCGTGGGCGTGCCACCGCCCCAGTACATGACGTGCGGCCGGTAGCCGAGCCGGGTGAGTACGGGCCCGTAGAACCGGATCTGCTCGCACAGCGCGTCGAGGTACGGCCGCCGCCCCGTCGAGTCGGTACGCAGCCGGTGCACCGGCACGTCCGCCACCCAGTCACAGAAGTGGCACTTGGTGGCGCAGAACGGAATGTTGACGTACAGCTCCAGCGGCGGCCCGGTCCGGGCTGCCACGACCTCGGCGACGGCCGCCAGCAGCCGGGCCGACGGCAGCCGGCCGGCCGGACCGTCGCCCCCGCCGGGGTGCCCGGTCACCGTGCGCCCCGGCGGCCGACCACGTACCCGGGCAGCACCAGGCGGTCGAGCCCGCCCTCGACGAGGGTGTGCAGCGCGTCCGACGGAGTCTGCGCGATCGGCTCACCCCTGGTGTTCAGGCTCGTGTTGAGCACCATCGGGACACCGGTGCGGGCGGCGAAGGCCCGGATCAGATCGTAGTAGGCCGGATTGTCCGACCGGGCGACCGTCTGCAGCCGGGCGGTGCCGTCGACGTGGGTGACCGCGTCCACCCCAGGGCGCAGCACTGGCGCCGCCCGCAGCATGAACGGGCTGTCCCGGATGCCGAACCACTCCACCGCGTGCTCGTCGAGCACCGCTGGTGCCAGTGGCCGGAAGTGTTCCCGGAACTTGATGGTCGCGTTGATCCGGTCCCGCATCGCCGCGTCCCGGGGGTCGGCGAGGATGCTGCGGTGTCCCAGCGCACGCGGCCCGACCTCGGCGGCCCCGTCGAACCAGCCGATCACCTCTCCGGCGGCCAGCAGGTCCGCCGCCCGTTCGACGTGGTCACCGGTCGGCTCGACGACGATCCGGTCGCCGTGCTCGGCCAGTGCCCGCCGAACCGCGGGCTCCGGATACTCGGGGCCGGCGTACATGAGTTCCGCCGCGGTGTACCCGCGTCGCGGATGGCCCAGCACGTGATGCCAGAACCACAGCGCGGCGCCGAGCGCGGTCCCGTCGTCACCACACGCCGGATGCAGATGAATGCGTTCGAACCCCGACCGCCGGAAGGCAATCTCGTTGGCGACCACGTTCAGCGCCGTCCCGCCAGACAGGGCGACCGCCCTGGCCACGCCGTTGCGCGTGGCGTAGTGGGCGAGTTGGTCGAAGACCACGCCGAGCTGCCGTTCGAGGCCGAGCTGGATGTAGAACGCGAGGGTCGCGTTGAGTTCACGGCCGGCGACCGCCACCGGCCGGGGGTCCTTCTCGGCCAGGGCCAGCAGCTGCGGAAACGTCCGCACGTCGGCCGCCTCGGCGGCCGGGCCGTCAGCCGGCCTACCGTAGGGCGCCAGCGCCATGACCTTGCCGGCACCGACGATAGCTGAGCCGAACTGGAGGTTGGCGACCTGGCAGTAGCCGATGTTGGCGTTGAACCAGGCGTCGAAGTCGATCAGCGACGGTTGCAGCCGGTGGTCCCGGCCGACGAACGCCCGGCATCCGGTGGGGTCGATGGCCAGCGCCACACCGGACTCGAACGGCGAGGTGTAGTAGGCGGCGGCGGCGTGGATCAGGTGGTGGTCCGGGTTGACCGTGCACGGGATGCGCCGGCCGCGGATCCGTACGGCCGTGTTGGTCTGGTTGACCCAGAACTCGAACCAGGTGTGCTTGAGATCCGATCCGTGCATGACTGGAATGTCAGGTGAGTCCATGTTATGCAGATTGCATAGCAGCACGTGGTCCACGTCGGCCAGGTCCACGCCGGCTTGGGTGAACAGTTCGTCGAGATCGTCCTCACGCAGGCCCGGGTGCTTCTTCAGCCGGGAGAACCGCTCGGTGGTCAGGTACCCGGCGATCTCACCGTCGACGAGCAGGACGCCGGAGCCGTCGTGGTTGAAGTTGATCGACAGGATGACCCGGGTCGACCGGGACCGGTCACCGTCCATGCTGTACTCCGCTCTGGTCGGCGTGCAGCTGCTCCGTCGTCGCCGCCCATACCGGGGCGAGTTCGAGATCGGTGAGACAACGAGGGTACGGCCCTCGGGGCGAGCGGTACGGCACCACGCAGTCGTACGCGCAGCGACGATCGGCCACCCCGTCCACGGTGTGGGTGATGGCCTGACAGGGATAGCGCAGCGAGACGCCCCGATGCCGGGGGTACACCCGGGACCACAGCGTCTCGGTGCCGGTGGGCCCGTAGAGCACGACCGTGGGCACACCCAGGGCCGCCGCGACGTGGGCCAGGCCGGAATCGTTGCCCACAAGCAGGTCCAGCCCGGCCAGCAGGTTCGCCGTCCGGTTCAGCGGACGGCCGACGTCCAGATGGACCACCGCGTCCCGCCGGATCGCCCACACCCGCTCACGCAACGCGGTCAACTCCGGCAGCTCGGCCGCCGTACCGAGCAGGTACAGGCTCGCGCCAAGTTCCCCGGTGAGCCGCTCGCACAGCGCGTGATAGCGCTCCAGCGGCCAGCGGCGGTTCCAGTGTGGTTGCCCACCCGGATGGACGCCGACGCGCGGCCCGGGCGCCACCAGTTCGGGCACCGGCTCGGGGCGCACCGCCAGCGGCGGGACCGTCTGTTCCGGGGCCGGCGGCGAACCGCCGAGCGCGCGGGCGAAGGCGCACGCGTAGTCGTACAGGTCGCAGCGGCCCGGTGGAGCGGGCAGCCGGACCCGAACGGTCAGGTCGGCGTCGGACGCCAGTCCCCGGGGCAGCCCCACCCGCGCCCCGATGCCCGCCCGCTCGGCGTGGCCGGCATCGATGGTATGCGAGCCGGGATCGACGACACACAGGTCGAACCCGCGCCCGGCCAGCCGAGCCACGAACTCGTCGTACGGGTGCGCGTCCGCCGTGGTCGGGTCGGGACAGGGCAGGACGTGGCTCACTCCCAGGTGCAGATCCAGCAGTTCGGCGAAGCGGCGGTACAGGCCCGCACCGACCACCAGCGTGATCTCGGCGCCCGGCCAGACCCGCCGCACCACCTCCAACAGGATGTTGCGTTGCACCAGGTCACCCAGGCCCGGCCGGTGAAGCTGGGCGAAGAGGCAGACACGCCGGACCGCGGGGACGGCGGGCGAGGCCGCTCCCGATCCGACAAGGCCGTCACGGCTCAACGACGCGCTCCAGCCGGCCCTGTCCGGTGAACGTGGCCAGGTCGATGTCGGCGACGCAGCGCACGTCCTCAAAGTCGAGATTCAGGGTGCCTTCGAGGTGGACGGTGCCGGTACCCGCCGTGAAGTCCGCCGCCGTCCGGTCGGTGGCCCCGGCGTCCACCCGCACCCCCAGTTCGGTGCCGCCCACGGTCCCGGTGAACCGGACGAACACGTACCCGTTGTCCAGCGCTTCCCTGAAGGCCGCCGGGCCGCGCTCGAGCCGTGGCACCGCCTCCACCGGATGCAGCCCGGCGCTGAGGCGGTCCACCAGGGACGGCCCCTCCTCCAGCTCGACGAGGTCGTCCTCGTACCCGTCGTCGGCGTGTTCCGCCATGTAGCGGCGCAGGCTCAGCGGCCGCATGTCGGTCCACACCTCGTCGATGTGGGCGAGGCACTCCGTACGGAGACCGGTCACCCCGGACGGCCGCCAGCCGTCGGGCAGGTCTTGGTCGACCGGCCAGATCGAGTACTGTTCCTCGTCGTTGAGCACGACCTGGTAGGCCTGTTCGTCCGACTCCATCGTCTCGGTCACTGTCGCTCCTCCGGTTCGTCCTCCGGCCGGGTCCTCCCGGCCGCAATCCGCGCGTCGACCAGGTCCCAGCCCGCCTCGCCCGCCATGCCGACCACGACCCGACGCGGACCGGTGAACGGTTGCCGGCCATGCGCGGCGAGCAGGTTGTCCACCAGCAGCACGTCACCGACCTGCCACGGCACGGACACCTCCTCGGCCGCATAGGCGGCGGCGAGCACGTCCCGCGTGCCGGGGTCGATCGGCCGGCCGTCGCCGTAGTGGACGTCGTGCGGCAGATAGTCCGCCCCGACCTGCGAGACCAGCGCCACGCGCAGTTCGGGCGGCAGGGTGTGCGGGTGGAAGAAGGTGGCGTGGTTGAACCAGACCTGCTCACCCGTGACCGGGTGCACGGCGACCGCGGGCCGGGTCTGACGGGTCCGCAACACCCCGCCGGGCCGCCACCGCACCTCGATGTCGTGGTCGCGGCAGTACCTCTCCACCTCCGCCCGGTCCCGGGTACCGAACGCCTCCGGCCAGTCCAGACCCAGACCGCCGCCGAAGGTGCGCAGATACGTGACACCCAGGTCGACGAATGGCCGCCGGACGGCAGGCGGGATCCGTCGCAGTACCCGGCGGACGTCGGCGAGCGGGGTGGCACCACCGGTGGCCGGCGCGGTCAGGCAGCCGAAGACCAGCAGCCGGGGGAAGGTTGACTGGTATGAGTTCTCGTTGTGCAGCGGGATGTGCTGGTCGCTGGGGTGATCGGTGGCGGTGTAGACGCGTTCGGCGAGTTCGGTGCGGGGCGTCGAGCGCTCCGTGTACGGCCGCCGTGGCCCGGCCAGGGCGGTGGCCACGTCGCCGAACGAGTCGAGGGTGACCCCGAACCCGCGGAACAGAATCGCTCCCGCCTGGTGCAGCCGCGCCCGCAGCTCGCCGGAATGCGCCGCGGCGTACCCGGCCAGCGACGTGCCGGGACGCGTCGTCGCCAGCTCGACCGGCAGCCCGTACCCGGCCGGTGCGCGGTGTTCCACCACCCCCCACGGGTCCGCCGTGGTCCGGTCGACGCGGCGGCGGCGCTGCCCAGCGACCGGACCGCGGGCACCGCCGGTGGGCGGGCCGTCCACCGAACTGCTCGCTAGGTCGCCCATCAGGCCGTGCCAAGCGGTACGCCGCCGAGCAGGGCGTGCACGAACCGGTCCTGGGCACCGAGGGCGAACAGGTCGGGCAGCGGGTCGGTGTCCATGGCGCCGACCGGGCAGAGTCCGAGCCCGTGCTCCGCCGCCACCTGCCCGAGCAACTGCGTCATCGCACCGGCCTCGAACACGGTGAAGTCCCAGGCCAGGTCGGCGTAGTCGGTTTTGCTGATGGCCGACATGCGCCCGACCAGGTACAGCGAGAACGCCGACTGCCGGAAGGCGGCCCTGTTGATCTCCCGGTGCGCGGCGGCAGGCAGGGCACCGGCCGGATCGAGCACGATGAGCCGATCCTGTCGCGGGTGGTAGTAGTAGCTGCCGGCGGCCAGCCCGGTGACCCCGCCCGGCGTCACGAGCAGGTACACCTGTACCGGGTAGCTACCGCCTGCGGACGGGTACCAGAACTTCTCCGCACCGCGCGAGCGAATGCTCCGGGTGGCGCCCAGCAACGCGCCCAGCGCCGCGAGTGACACCGGTTGCGCGGCGAAGGCCCGGCTGGTCCGTCGGCGCCCGATCCGCTCGTCGGCGACACCGCCGAGATCGACGACCGGCCGGTGGTCGAGGTCGTCCCGGGCCGCGCCGACCGGCCGGACGGTGTCCGGGGCCGGTGCCGGCGACTCGGTCGCCAGGTGACTGCCGACGATGACCGCGATGGTGGGAAACGCCAGCAGTTCCTCGACGTCCACCGCGATGCCGGCCTCCTCCTCCACCACGCTGGCCAGCCGAACCAGTTGCATCGAGCTAGCGCCGAGGTCCATCAGGTTCGCGTCCGGCTCGATGTCGGCCACGTCGAAGATCCGGCTGGCCACCGCCGTCACCCGAAGCATGAGTTCCGTCGTCCGGTCGCCGGACGGCGCGGCCGGGGTCGGGGTCGGCGGCGTGACGACCAGCGGCACCACCACGTCCGGGCCGGCGGCCAGCGCCACCCGGTCCACCCGCCCGTCCCGGGTCAACGGCAACGCCCCGACGATCTCGGTACGGGCTGGCAGCAGGAAGGGCGACACCCGGGTCCGCAGGTAGGTGTTCAGGTCGGCGGCCGAGAGCACGACGCCGTCGCGGGGCCGGACGAACGCGGCCGCCCGGCCGTCGACGGCGGACACCACCACGACGGCCTGCCGGACCGCCGGGTGCGTGTGCAGGGCGACCTCGGTGTCCCGCAGGTTCACCGTACCGCCGCGCGCCGCAAGCTGCGTCGTCTCGTCGCCGACGACCTCGACCAGGCCGTCCGGGCGCAGACGCCCGAACAGGTCGGTCGGCAGCAACGCCTCGCCCGTCTCCGGGTGGGTCACCGTCCCGCCCGACACCGCCGGGACCGGTTCGCCAAGCAAGCCGCCGGCGTACAGCCGGCCCGTCACCCACACCGGGCAGGGGTTGCGCGCCTCGGAAAGGACGTACAGCCTCTGGTTCGCGACCGGGGCGCCGACAGGCACCGAACGCCAGTCGTCGGCGACCGTGGCGACGTCGTACAGGACGGTGAGCGGACCAGGCCACACCGGCGCGGTCGCGTACAGCACCGTCAGGCCCCGACCTGCGGCCTCCCACAGTTCGACGACCCGGCCGGGCGCCAGCCACCCGCCGTGCACGACCACCGCCCGCAGGGTTTCCGGCAACGGATCGCCGGTGCGCGCCAAGTGGGCCAGCAGGTCGTCGAGCATCGCGGTGGTCAGGAAGCACACCGTGACCCCGTCCCGGCGCCCCTGCGCCAGCCACGACCCGGGATCGTGTCGATGGTTTTCGGCGGCGCAGACCACGCTGGCGCCGGCGAGCAGCGCGCCGAAGGTCTCGTGCAGCCAGGTCCCGGACTCGGCCGGGGCCAGGGCGAGCACCCGGTCCGCGACGCCGAGGCCGACCCGGCGGTTGACCTCGGTGAGGGCGTTGAGCAGTACCCGGTGCGAATAGCCCAGCCAGGCCGCCACGGTCCCGGCGGGGGCGGGTCGGGGCAGCAGGAACGCCGCCCGGGAACCGTCCGACGCCGGCGGGTCCACGGACGCCGCCGCAGCGGGCGGGTCGCGCCGTGGGGTCAGCACGGTCACCTCACTCGGCCAGGTCGGCCGCCCGGACAGCCCACGCTGCGTCACCACCACGGTCGCCCCGGATCCGGTCGGGGCGGCCCGTCGACCGGCGTCCGTGCCGGCGCCCGGCGGCGGCAGCGGCACGCAGACGCAGCCGGCGCGCAGTACGGCGACGGCGGCGGCGAACTGCTCCCAGCCGGCCGCGACGTCGAGCAGGACCCGATCCCCCGGCTTTACCCCCGCCGCCGACAGCTGCCCGGCGAGGTCGACGACGTGGTCCCAGAACCGTCCGCGGGTGACGACGTCCCAGAGGTCGCGCAGAGCCACCTCGTGCGGACCGGCCACGACGGCCGCGGCACCCAGGGAGTCCAGCGTGCCGGCCGGGACAGGCGCGACGACGCCGTTCACCGCCGCAATCAGCTCGCGCTGCTCCTCGGGCAGGGAAACGAAGACCGGATGCTCGGTGCTAGTCATCGGCGGACACCTCGACGGTAGCGGACGGATGGGACGTGTCCGCTCCGGCGGCTGGCCCGGCCAGGCTACGGAGCAGACGGTGGAAGGCGTCGATCATGGTCTCGACCAGGCCCGGCGGGAAGGCGTCGGCCGCGTAGTCCCAGGTGCAGACCAGTCCCCCGGAGTGTTCGGTGACCTGGTGGTCGAGCAGAACCTGCGGCGTCTGGCTGAGCGCGTACACCGGGCGGGCCGTCCACCCGGCCACGGCGGGCTCGTCCCCGCCGGGCAAGAGCGCGCTGGTGAACACCACCGGCATCATGGTCTCGCCACCGCCAGCGGGGTCGCGGCGCAGCATGCGCAGGACCTCAACGCCACTCACGGCGCGGTGTTCCAGGTCCGTGAAGATCTGTCGCTGGATCCGTGGCGCGATGTCCCAGAAGGAACCGCCGCTGTGGTCCATCGCCAGCAGGGTGGTCGTGGTGAAGTCCCCCACCAGCGCGTCGACCTCGGGATGCAACGGCAACCGGTCGAACGTGGTCAGGTTGACGGTGAAGCGGGGCCGTTCGCTCCAGCCGGCGAGGACCTGGCCGAAGGCGGTGCAGAGTAACGCCGACGGTGTGACCGCGGCCTGCGCGGCCCGCTCCCGCAACCGCTGCCAGGTCGGCCGGTCGAGCTCCACCGTCCGCCGGGTGAAGGCCACCGCGGTCAGCTCCTCGGGCCGGCGCAGCAGCGGCAGCGCCGGTGGCGGTGGCAGGTCGGGCAGCCGCCGCCGCCAGTACCGCAGCGCGGCGTCGTTCGTCTCCTGCCGGCGCCGACGGGCCGCCGCCGCGTAGTCCCGGAACGTCAACCCGAGCGCCGGCGGGTCGAACGCCGAATCCGTGTAGCGTGCCTGAAGCTCGCCGGTGAGCAACTGGATGCTGCGGGCATCCACCATCATCAGGTCGATGCTCAGGTACAGCCGGGTCACGGTCGCGTCGAGACGCACCGCGTACAGCGCGAACAGCGGCCACCGGCTGACGTCGCGCACCTCGTGGGAGAGCCGCTCACGCAGCCCGTCGAGCTCCTGCCGGGCCTGCTCCGGCGGGAGCGCGGACAGGTCGGTGACCGGAATCTGGTAGGGCGGGACGGCCGGCAGGACCTGTTGCCGGCCGTCCGCGCGGACCACCGTGCGCAACGCCGGATGCCGGTCGACCAGGCCACGCACCGCCGCCGCCAGTCGTGCCACGTCCAGGTCGACGACGTCGAACTCCAGGTAGCTGTGCGTGGCCACCCCGCCGAGCGCGCTACCGACACGCCGGCCCAGCCAGTACGCCTGCTGGATGTCGGTGAGCGGGAACGGCTCGAACGCCGATGCCGGGTCGGGCTCGACGGTGACCACCTCGACCGGCGGGGTGGCCGCGGCCCGGCGGGCGGCGACCGCCGCCGCGAGCGCGGTGACCGTGGGCGCGTCGAACAGGTCGGGCAGCGAAACCTGGACCCGACACCTTCGCCGCAGCAGGTCGAGCAGTCGGACCGCCACGATCGACGTGCCGCCGAGGGCGAAGAAGTTGTCGTGCGGGCCTACGTGCTCGACGGGCAGGATCTCCTGCCAGAGGTCCCGCAGCTGCCGGACGAGTTCCTCGGGCGCGCCGGCCTCAGACCGCCCGACGTCGGACGTAACGGGCGAGCGGACCAGCTGCTCCAGCGCCTCGTGGTCGACCTTGCCGTTGCCGGTCAGCGGAATCCGGTCGCCGACGGTCCAGGTGGTGGGCCGCAGGTAGTCCGGCAGGACCTCGGCGACCCGCCGACGCAGGACGTCCAGATCCGGTGCCCGGCCGGCGGCCGGCACCACGAAGGCGGCCAGCCGCCGGCCGTGATCGGACGAACCGAGTGCCAGCACCACCACGGCGCCGACCATGCCGGTGCGCTCGATCGCCGTCTCGACCTCGCCAAGTTCGACCCGGAATCCGTTGACCTTCACCTGCCGGTCCGCGCGGCCGAGGAACTCTAGTTCACCATCGGGCAGGTAGCGGGCGAGATCCCCCGTGCGGTAGAGCCGCTCCCCGGTGCGGGGGTGGGCGACGAAGGCACGCGCGGTCAGGTCAGGGTCGTTCCAGTAGCCACGGGCCACGCCGGCGCCACCGATGTACAGGTCGCCGGGAACCCGGTCGGGCCGGTCGTCCAGCGCGGCGTCGAGGACGTACATCCGCTGGTTGGCCATGGGACGGCCGTACGGGATGCTGCGCCACCGCGGGTCGACGCGCCCGATCGGGTACCACACCGACCAGATCGAGCCCTCGGTCGCCCCGCCGAGGCTGATCACCCGTGCGTCGGTGAGCGCCCGGATCCGGTCCGGCAGCGGCACCGGGATCCAGTCGCCGCTGAGCAGCACCACCCGCAGCGGCTCCAGTGCCCGCGGGTCGCCCGCCTCAGCCCGGTCGACCAGCAGACAGGCCAGGGCGGGTACCGAGTTCCACAGCGTCACGCGTTCCTCGCGGACCAGGTGGAGCCAGTGTCCAGGGTCGCGGCGGCCGGCACGGTCGGGCAGGACGACGCACCCCCCGACGGCGAGCGGCCCGAACAGGTCGTACACGGCGAGGTCGAAGCTGAGCGAGGAGACGGCCAGCACCCGGTCGGCGGGTCCCACACCGAACCGCTCGTTGACGCAGTCGACCGTGTTGGCGGCGGACCCGTGGTCGATCGCCACGCCCTTCGGCTCGCCGGTGGAGCCGGAGGTGAAGATGACGTAGGCGAGGTCACGCGGTGACGACGGGCAGCTGACCGGCCCGGGTCCGTCGCTCAGCGCGGTGTCGTCGTCGACCGCGACGACCCGGGTACCGGGAACGGGCGGCAGGTCCCTGCGCAGGGACGTCTGGGTCAGCAGCACCCGCACCTGCGCCCGCCGGGCCAGCGACTCGAAGCGCCGGGACGGCAGTCGCGGGTCCAGCGGCAGGAAGGCGGCGCCGGAGTACAGGATGCCCAGTGCCGCGACGACCTGCTGCCATCCGGTGCCCGTGGCGACCGCCACCAGCATGTCCGGCCGCACGTCCAGGGCCTGCAGCGCGTGGGCGACGCGGCGCGCCCGACGGTCCAGCTCGGCGTACGTCATCCGGACGTCACCGTCCACTACGGCCACCGCGGTGGGATGGCGACCGGCCGCGGTGACGACCCGGTCGTGCAGCCGGCGGGCCGGCAGCGGGCGGGCGGTGTCGTTCGCCCGTGCCCGGACGACGGCCTGGTACGGCGGGAGGGAACACCGGATCGGGCGGCTCCACTCCTCGGGCCGCTCGGCGAGGCGTACCAGCATCTCCTGGTACGCGGCGAACATGTCGTCGAGCACCCCGGGGGCGAACTGCTCCTCCACCGCGTCCCAGTTGAACAGCAGCTCGCCCGCCACCTCGCTGACCTGGTGGTCGAGCTGCACCTGCGGGGTCTGGGTGATCCCGTAGCGCAGTTTGCCGAGGGTGTCCCGACGCGTCGGAGCCGTGGCGGCCACGGCCATCGGCAGGTTGGAGGTGAAGACGACCGGGGTGACCGGTCGCGGGGCACCGCCCTGGGCGAGGGTCCACTCCCGGAGCACGGTGACCGCGCTGACCTCGGACCGGTCCAGGTCGGACCAGAGCCGGTCCTGGAGGGCCCGGGCCCGTTCCTCGAACGGCGCCGGCGTGCGGTGGTCGACCTCGAGCAGGGTGAGTGAGGTGAAGTCGCCGACGATGTCGGCCAGCTGCGGGTGCAACGGGGCCCGGTCGAAGACGGTCAGCATCAGGCAGTAGTGCGGCCGTGTGCTCCACCGGGTGAGAGTCTCGGCGAACGCGGCCAGCAGCACGCCCGAGGGGGTGAGGCCGCAGGTGGCGGCCCGCCGCTTGAGCGCCGACCACGTGGCCTCGGCCAGCCGGCCGTCGCGGCGGCGGAACTGCGGCCGGTGGGGACCGGCCGGCTGACCGTTGGGCAGGTCGGGGCCGGTCGTCGGGGCGGCCGGCAGGTCGGGGCCGGGCGGCAGCGTCGGGATCCGGGCCGACCAGTATTCCCGGGCCTCCCGGTGCCCGGCGTCGCCGTGCCGGGCCGCCCGGTGCAGCACCCAGTCCCGGAAGTCGACGGTCAGCTCCGGGAACTCCCGGTCCGGCTGGTGGTAGCGCTGTGCCAGCTCGTCCATCACCAGGCCGAAGCTGAATGCGTCGCAGACCAACGCATCGACGCTGACCGCCAGCAGCCCTCGGGGCGGTCCGCCGGCCGCCGCCCGGCCGTCGAGCAGGCAGGCGCGCACCTCGAACAGCGGCCAGGTGTGCGGGTCGAGCAGTTGGTGGGACATCTGTCGGCGTACCGCCCGCAGCCGCCGCTCCCGCTCGTCCGCGTCGAGCCCGCGCAGGTCGTGGATTGTCATCGGATACGGCGGCACGTCGGCCAGCACCTGCTGGGTGCCGTCCGGGCGGAGCACCGCCCGCAGCATGGGATGGCGCCGAACGACCGTCCGCAACGCGGCCAGGAACCGCTCCGGGTCGAAGTCGTCGACGTCGAACTCCAGATAGGCGTGGGTGGAGACACCACCGAGCCGGAGGTCCTCCCGCCGGCCGACATAGTAAGCCTCCTGCACCTCCGTCAAGGGGAATGGCTCGTGCCGGCGGGCGGGGTCGGGTACCAGCGGTACGGCGGCGGGACCCGACCGCTCCAGCCCGGCGACCCGGGCGGCTAGGGCGGCCACGGTCGGCGCGGCGAAGACGTCGGCCAGTTGCAGGCTCACCGACATGCGCTCGGAGAGCAGCCGGACCAGTTGCGTGGCGAGTACCGAGTGCCCGCCGGCGAGGAAGAAGTCCTCATCGCGTCCCACCGCCGCAACGCCTAGCACCTCCCGGAACGTGGCGGCGACCACCGTCTCGTCCGGGCCGCGCGGGGCGTCCTCACCCCGGTCCGGGTCGGGCCGGACAGTCTCCCAACGCGCCGGGTCGCCGTCCGCGGCGGCCACCGCCATCCTGTCGACCTTGCCGGTATCGGTACGGGGCAACTCGTCGACCACGACAAGCCGCGACGGCACCAGGTAGGAGGGCAGCCGGCCACGCAGGTAGCCGACGATCTCGGCCGGGTCGACCGCCCCGTCCGCCGCCGCGACAAGGTACGCGACCAGGGTCGGTGCCCCGACGACGTCCGGCGCTGCGATGACCACGGCGGACCGTACGGCGGGGTGGCGCAGCAGTTCCTCCTCCACCTCGCCCGGCTCGACGCGGTGCCCCCGGATCTGCACCTGGGCGTCGGCCCGGCCCAGGTAGACCAGTTCGCGGTCGGCGCGGCGGCGAACCACGTCCCCGGTCAGGAAGACGCGCGTCCCGGGCGGACCGCACCGGTCGGGCCGGAACCGCGCCGCGGTGTCGCCCGGCTGGCCGTGGTACCCGCGAGCGACGGCGTGGCCACCGACCCGGAGCACGCCCCGGACCAGGTCGTCCACGGGTCGACCGGCGGCGTCGCCCACCCAGGCCGTGACACCGTCCACCGGCCTACCGATCGGTGCGACGTCGCCGACCGGTGCCGCGACCTCGGCGGCCGTGGCATCGGCGGCCACCTCCGACGAGCCGTAGAGGTTGAGCAACGCAGTGCCGGGCAGTGCCCGCAGGAACCGCTCGGCGAGCCCCACCCGCAGCTCCTCGCCGCTGGTCAGCCAGGTACCCACCCGCGTCAGCCGGCCCCGCAGGGCCGGCGGCAGGTCGAGCAACATGGCCAACAGGGCCGGGACCACCAACAGCCGGTCGACCCGTTCGGCCACGAGCCAGGCGGTGAACCGGTCCGGGGCGGTGACCAGGGCATCCGCCGCGACCACGAGGGTGGCACCAGCGGCCAGCGGGCCGAAGGTCTCCGCGATCGAGTCCACGAAGGACAACGGGGTACGCGCGGCGCACCGCTGCGCGCCCCGGACCGGGTACGCCCGCTGCATCCAGCGCAACCGGTTCACCATGCCACGGTGGTGCCCGACGACCAGTTTGGGCCGCCCCGTCGACCCCGACGTGTGGATCAGATAGGCGGCCTGGTCAGGGTGCACCGGCAGGTAGAGGTTCCGGTGATCGCGGGCGGTGATCCCGCCCGGGTCGAGATCCAGTGGCACCGGACGAAGGTCGCCGGGCAGGACGGCGGCGAGCGCGGTCGTGGTGACGGCGGTCCGGGCCCCGGCCGCGGCGACTGTGGCGGAGAGCCGGGCCGGCGGGTGGTCCGGGTCCAGCGCGACAAAGGCGGCACCGGCCTTGAGAACGGCGAGCCGCGCGGTCACCGACTCCGCCGAGCGGGGCAGGCAGACCGCGACCACGTGTTCGGCCAGGACACCGGCCGACCGGAGCCGCCGGGCCGCGCGGTTGGCCGCGGCGTTGAGCGCCCGGTAGGTGAGGTGCCGGTCGCCGTCGCGCACCGCCACGGCGTCCGGCGTACGGGCGGCCTGGTCCTCTACCAGCCCGTGCACCGAGCCGGCGATGGTTTCCGGCCGGTCGCCGTCCGGCGCGCCGGGCAGCAGGTCGGCGCAGGCGACGTCGGGTGCCCCGACGATGCGGGCCAGCACCGTCCGCAGGTGCCGCCCGAGCAGGGCCACGCTGTCCGCGCCGAGCAGGGCGCGATCAAACTGGAAGGCGACCTGGAGGCCGTCCGGGCCGGTGCCGACCTCGATAACGAGATCGAACGGCGTGTTGCCCAGCCGGAGGTCGTGGGTACGGGCCGCCAGCCCGGGCAGGTCGAGCCGGGGCGCCGGCAGTTGCGGGGTGCACAGCACCCTGATCGGTCCGGTCGGCCCGGCCGACCGCTCGGTCCGCAGCAGCTCCCGCACCCGCTCGTAGGGCAGTTCCTGGTGCGCGTACGCGTCCTGGACCCGGCGACGGACGTGTGCCCAGAGCTCGCGGAAGCTCGGCTGGCCGGCAACAGTGAACCGCAGCGGGAGTACGTTGACGAAGTAGCCGACGACGCGTTCCCACTCCGGCCGGGTCCGGCCGGCGGCGAGCGTCCCCACCACGATGTCGTCCTGCCCGCTGACCAGGCGAAGTACGGCCACCAGCGCGGCCAGTACGAGCATGAAGGGGGATCCGCCGGTGGCCTGCCGCAGTTCGTTGAGACGGCCGGACAGCTCCCGTCCGATCGCGACGGTGAGGTGGCCGCCCCGGTGACCGCTGGTGGACGTACCCACCCCAGCGGACGGCGGGCCTCGCCGAGCGCTGACCGCCGGGTCCGGCCGGGGGGCGAGCGGCAGGTCCAGCCGAGGCAGGTCGCGGACCACCGCCCGCCAGAAGTCGGTCAGCGCGACGAGTTCCGCCCCCTCGATCCGCTCCCGCTGCCACCGGGTGTAGTCCGGATACCCCGCCACCGGCGGTCGCACACGCCAGGGCGTACCGGCGGTGAGGCTGGCGTAGCAGGCGGACAGTTCCGAGACCAGGATGCCGTGCGACCAGCCGTCGGTGATCGCGTGGTGCAACACGAGCAGCAGGCAGTGATCCGCCGGGCCGAGCGCATACACCACGGCCCGCCACAGTGGGCCCAGGTCCGAGTCGAAAGGGCGGCGGGCCTCGACGCGTGCCAGCCCCACCACCAGCGCCGGCAGGTCGTCGTCGTGGACGGGCTTCGCGCCCCCGGCGGCGGTGAGGTCCACCAGGCGCAGCGGGACCCGGGCGGCGGTGGACACCACCTGCATCAGCCGACTGTCGACCAGGTGCAGGGTCGTACGGAGAGCCCCGTGCCGCCGGGTCAGACGCAGCAGGCTCGCGCGCAGTGCTGGCAGGCACAGCGGCCCGCGTAGCCGGATCACGGTGGCGTAGGCGTTCTCCCCCGCGTCATCGCCGATCCACATCCGTTCCTGCCCGGGGGACGCCGGCCAGGAGCCCGAGGTGGCGGCGGTCGCGGTGGTCGGCCCCGCACTCAGCCGGCGGCGGACGACCGCCTCGAAGTCGCGGCGCTGCTGCGGGGTGAGGGCCTCGATCCGACGGGCGAGATCCGGCGGGAGCGCGTCGCCGGTGAACACGTCAGCCATGGCCGGCCGCCTCGACCGTATCGGATGCGCGGTCCTCCCGGTCCGCGCCGTCCGGCCGGTCCGGATGCTCCTCGCGGTCCGGGTCCGCGACGGTGAACCGGACCACGACCGACGGCTCCGCCGTCCCGCCGTGCAGGTCGACCGGGGTGGTGGCGGAGACGATCACGCACCGGCCCGGACCCCAGTCGGTCGGGCTGCCGGCGACGCGCAGCGTGCTGCCGGCGGGCACCCGCAGGCCGTACCAGACGACCAGGCATCCGGCGTCGGCGGACGGCTCGACGGTCAGGTCGGCGGGCAGTTCGGTCGCCGGTGGCAGCACCAGCAGACTCACCGCGCCGGACTCGGGCAACGTGGCCTCCGGCACGCCGAGCAGGACGTCCCGGACCACCGGGCAGCCGGTGTGCGCGCCGGACAGCCACCCGCCGCCGGTGAACAGCGGGATACGGTGCGGCGTCGACTCGGGGTCCGGAAGCCCGGCCAGGTCGCCGAGCATCCGGTGCCGGTTCTCCGCCAGGTAGCCGGTGAACCAGAACGTGGCCGGGTCGCGCGGCCCGACGGCGGCCCCGCGGCGCAGCTTCTCCGCCTCGGCGATCCGCTGCGGCGTGGTACGCAGGAACAGGGCGTGGTCGCCGAACGACTTCTGCCGGGTCATCCGGTGTCGCTGGTATGTCGCGTCGAACGGCGCCTTGTAGTCCTGATAGTGCAGGTGCTCCACGAAGACGCCGGGCACGGCGTGCAGCCGCCCCGCCCGCTCGGCGATGTCGAAGACCCAGGTCTCGACCTCCCACTGGGAGAACACCGTGGGCACGAAGTAGCCGAGGGTCTCATACCAGGCGCGGGTGACGATCGGGAAGTCCCGTCCGCCCTCTGGGTACTGCCCGCCGTCGAAGTACAGGCAGAGCAGGCCGTCCGGATGGGGTGCCGACAGTTCGGTCACTCGGGCGTCGAGGGCCGCATCCCAGCCGTGGTCGACGTAGAGCTGGTCGTCGTTGGCCATCATCAGCAGCTCGCCGGTGGCCGCCGAGGCGAGGGCGTTCCAGGCGGCCGGTACTCCGACCGGATCGCCGACGAGCAGCTCACACCGGCAGCCGGCGAGCGTACCGGAGGCGAGCAGGGCACGGTAGCCCGGCAGCGCCGGATCGTCGCGGTCGACGTAGAACAGCAGCTCGATCCGGCTCGGGTCGGCGGCGGTGCGAGCGACGCTCCGGACGAACCGGCGCACCTGCGCCAGCCGGTTGCGGGTCGGGCACAGCAGCGACAACCGACGGTGCGAGCCGTCGGTGGCGGGGCGGCGGCGGTACGCCCACCGGCTGCGCAGCCGGCGCACCTCCAGCAGCGGCCGGTGGTACAGGTGCCAGCGGGCCGACAGGCTGGCGTTGAGCACGGTGACGACCCAGGCCCGCCCGCTGCCGGGCTCGCGCAGGGCGCGGGTCGCGACGTCCTGCAGGGTCCGGGCGCGGTACCGCCGCAGATGGCCGGCGAGCAGCCGCAGCAGGTCGGCGACCGGCCCCTGGTCAGGCATCGGTGTCCACCCCGCCCCCCGGCACCGTACGGCGGCGGGTCGAGCCGAGCCGTGACCCGGCCTCCTCCCGCAGCGCCTGCCGCTGGTCGTCCCGATGGCGTGCCCAGGTCAGGCGGGCGGTCTCGGCGAGCGCGGCGAGGCGCTGGCCGGGGTCGGCGCCCACGGCCCCGATCGTGGCGGCGAGCACGGCCAACATCCTTTCGACGGTGGGGCGGTCCAGCCGGCGCTCGTCGAAGCGGGCCCTTAGCGCCGGCCCGGTGCCCGGGGTGTACTCCAGGACCAACGGGTACCCCTCCTCGACCACCACCGACAGCCGGTCGATCCGCAGGTCGGCGATCTCGTCGCCGGCACCGATCCAGGTCGGGAAGTTCTCCACCACCACGATGCTGTCGAACAGGCCGGTGCCCTGGCCGAGGCCGACCTGCCGCTCGATGTCGCTGAGCGCGTCACGCTGTCGGCTGCGTACCTCGGCCAGGCCCGCCCCCACGCCGTGCAGCCAGTCCAGGACGGCCGTGTCCGGCGGCGTCGCCACCCGCAGCGGAAGGGTGTTGACGAACATGCCGATGCTCTCCGTCACTCCGGGCAGGTGCGGCGGGCGGCCGGCGAGCGTAGCGCCGTGCACCGTCTCCCGGGCTCCGGTACGTAGGCCGAGCAGGAGGGCCCAGGCGGCGTGCACCACGGCGGCGGCGGTGACGCCGTGGTCGACCGCGAGGGCGGCGAGCGCCTCCGTCACCGGCGCCGGAAGCGCACGTTCCGCCTGCGGCCGGGGTGCGGTGGTCACCTGGCCGTCCACGCAGCCGGGCCCGGCGATCCGGGTGGCCTCGGTCAGGCCGACGAACCGGCGTGCCCAGAACCCGTCCGGGGCGCCGGCGCCGCCCAGCTCCTCGACGTACTCCAGGAAGGACGGGCGGCGTCGGGGGGCCGGCGGATGGCCGGCCCGCAGCCGCCGGTAACAGTCGAAGACGTCGCGCAGCACCAGTTGCTGGGACCAGCCGTCCAGGATCAGATGGTGGTACGTCCAGACGCACCGGTACTCGGACGGTCCCTCGGCGACGAGGGCGAGTCGCATCAACGGGCCGTGCTCAAGGTCGAAGCCCGCCTGCCGGTCGGCGTCGAGCAGCCGGGCGAACGACCGGTCCCGGGCTGCCGGCCCGGCGTGCCGGTGGTCGACGAAACGCACGGGCAGCCGTAGCTCGGCCTCGACCCGCTGGCTGGCCCGGTCGCCGTCACGCCAGCGGATCACGGTGCGCAGTACCGGGTTGGCATCGAAGACGGCCCGCCAGGCGGCGGCGAACGTGTCCTGGTCGAGGTCACCCACCAGCCGGCAGGACACCTGTATCAGGTACGCCCCGGGCGTGCTGCCGCCGACCGCGTGGTACAGCATGCCATGCTGAAGCGGGGTGAGCGGGTGTTCGCCGCCGGGATCCGGGCCGTCGCCCGCCGGCCGGGCCGTGGTCGCCGTCATCAGGGCGGCGACTGCCCGGACGGTTCGGCCGGTGAGCAGCTGCTCCGGTTCGAGCTGACGTCCCGCCTCCTGGGCGCGGGCCACCACGACGATGGCGTGCACCGAGTCGCCACCCAGCTCGAAGTAGTCGTCGTCGATGCCGACCCGGTCGACGCCCAGCACCTCCTGCCAGATGGTGGCCAGCACCCGTTCGTCGTCGGTTCGCCCGGGCACATACTCGGCCGACGCGCCGCCGAGCCGGGCCAGGTCGGCGAGCCAGTGGGCGGGAAGGTCACCGGGCTGAGAGGAGGGCTCGCCGAACTCATCGTCGCGGGGCATCGCCTGCTCCTTCCTTTCCGGCGGTCGGTGCGCCGGTGACCGCCGACGGTGCCACGACCGCCGCCGCGTGCGGATCCTCGACCAACACGCGCAACGCGACGGCATAGCGGTCCGCGATCGCCTCGACCTGCCCGGTGCCGAACTCGCGCGGGTCGTACTCGAGCAGCACCGTCGGCCGCCGCTCCGGGCCGGACAGGTGCACGTGCGTGGTCAGCGGCAGGTAGGTCTGGTCCGGTGCGTGCAGGTCACCCAGCGGCACACCGGTGATCGCGGCGAACCGGTCGTACAGGTGGAAGTGGGTGAACACGAACAACGTGTCGAACAGCCGGGCCGCGCCGAAGCGACGCTGGGCCTCGACGAGCGGGTACCGGCGGTAGGGGGCGAGCCGGGCCTCCGCCCGCCGCATCGACCGGACCAACTCGCCCCAGCTCTGTTCGCTGGCGGCGACCCGCAGCGGCAGGATGTTGTTGAACATGCCCACCGTCGTGTCGCCGCCGGGGCGCTCCGGTCGCCCGTTGGCCTGCAGGCCGGTCACGACGTCGTCGGTGCCGGCCAGTGCCCGCACCACCGCCACGTGGGCCGCGAGCGCCACGTGCTTGACACCGGCATTGAGCCGGTGCGCCAGCCCGGGGATCGAGGCCGCCACGTTCGGCGGCACCGGGACGACGTGGCGTCGCTGGGTACCACCGGTGCCGGCCGACCCACGGGGTATCCGGGTCGGCCGGGCGCCGGCCAGTTCCCCGGCCCAGAACCGGCGGTGCTCGGCCGACCGGATCGCGGCCTGCTCGGCCGCCACGAAGTCGCGGTACTCCGGTGCGGGCGGGTCGGAGCAGGCGGAGTCGGAGTGGCCTGCGGCGGGTCCAGCCGGGCGGAGGCCGTCCGCGCCGCCCCCGGGATCGACCACGCCCGCAGGGGCGGGGGCGGAGAGCCCGCAGTCGGCCAGAATCTCGGTCAGCAGGGTCGCGTCGCACCAGCCGTCGAGGGCGAAGCTGCTCACGGTGAACCGGAATGTGGCGCCGTTGTCGTGGGCGGTGAAGCGCACCAGCGGACCGGTCGCGGTGTCGAACAGGCGGTGCCGCTCGGCGGCCAGCCAGGCGGAGATGGCCAACCGCTGCTCGGAGCCGGGCAGGTCCCGCAGGTCGACCAGATCCAGCGGAACCGGCACGTCTGCGTGCACCAACTGGACGGGCTGGTCGAACGAGGTGAGGTCGAAGGTGGAACGCAGGTAGGCGTGCCGCCGTACCGCGCCGGCGACCGCCCGCTCCAGGGCACGCGGGTCCAGCGGCGCCGGTACCAGCACACTCGTCAGGTACACCTCGTAGTCGGTGCGGCCAGCCGCCGCGACCGCACGGTTCGGGCCGCCGAGTTGCCGGGCCAGCAGCGCGCGCTGACCCATCGAGATCGGATACGCGTCGACCAGGCCGGGTCGCCCGGCCGCCGCCGGGCACAGTTCGAAGGCCACGGTCACCGGTTCAGGTGGCACGTCCGTTCCGGTCCGGTGGCCGATCTCGGCGGCCAGCCCCCGGATGGTCGGGTACCGCAGAACATCGGTGACGGTGATCGGCAGCCCGCCCGCCCGTGCCGCGGCGACCAGCCGTAGCGCGTGGATCGAGTCGCCACCGAGGGCGAAGAAGTCTGCGTCGACGTCGACGACGTCCACGCCGAGGAACGCCGCCCACAGCCACCCCAGCACGCCGTGGACACCGGTCGTGTGGGCGGGCGTCCCGACGGCAGGCCGGACCGGTGCCGGCAGGGCGGACCGGTCGAGCTTGCCGTTGCCGGTGGTCGGCAGCCGGTCGACCGGAATGATCGTCGCCGGGACCAGGTACGCCGGCAGTTGCGCGCGCAGTCGCTCCCGGACGGCGTCCGGATCCGGTGCGACCCCGGCCGCCATCACCACGTACCCGACCAGCGTCGGCTGGCCATGCCGCGCGGCGACCACGACCACGGCGGCGTCGACCACCCCGGGCTGGCGGCCCAGCGCCGCCGCCACCTCCCCGGGCTCGACCCGGTTGCCGGCAATCTTCACCTGCTGGTCCGCCCGGCCGAGGAACTCCAGGGCGCCGTCGGCCCGGAATCTGGCCAGATCACCGCTGCGGTAGAAGCGGGCACCGGGTGCGGCGTCGACGACCGGTACGAACCGCTCGGCGGTCAGCCCCGGGGCACCGAGGTAGCCGCGAGCGAGGCAGACGCCGCCGAGGAACAGTTCACCGGGCACCCGGTGCGGCACCGGGCGGTGGCCGTGGTCGAGGACCCGGCATTCGACGTTGGCGATCGGAACGCCGATCGGCACCGGCGCGTCCGGGTCCGCGGCACACCGCCAGGCGGTCACGTCGACCGCAGCCTCGGTCGGACCGTAGAAGTTGTGCACCTGCGCGCCGAGCACCTGGGTGGCCCGCGCGGCCAGCGGCCCGGTCAGCGTCTCACCGCTGGACACGACCAGCCGCAACGACCGCACCGCCGCCGGCTCAGCAGCCGCCTCGGTGACGAACTCCGCGAGCACCGTCGGCACGAAATGCGCGACCTGCACCCGCTCCGCCCCGACGACGTCCAGCAGGTGTCGGGGGTCACGGTGGCCGCCCGGGCCGACGACGACGGTCCGCGCCCCAACCGTCAGCGGCCAGAAGATCTCCCACAGCGACACGTCGAACGTGAGCGACGTCTTGTGCAGCACCCGGTCCCCGGGTGCGAGCGGGTAGGTCTCCGCCATCCACCGGATGCGGTTGACGATCGCCGCGTGCGGCACGACGACGCCCTTGGGGGTGCCGGTCGAGCCCGAGGTGTGCAGCACGTACGCGGCCTGGTGCGGATGGACCCGGACCGGACCCGGTGGCGTCGGCCCACGGCTACCGAGGCCGGCGGTGCTGACGACGGGCAGACCGAACCGGTGGGCCCGATCGACCAGGTCGTCGTGGGTCAGTACCAGCCGGAACCGGCCACGGCCAAGGAGCCCGGCCAGCCGCTGGTCCGGTTCGTCGGGATCCAGCGGTAGCACCGCGCCGCCCGCGTAGAGGATGCCCAGGTACGCGACGACGGTCCGGGCGCCCCGCCCGGCGAGCAGCGCCACCGGCTCGTCCGGACGGACACCGTGCCGCCGCAGCCGGGCGGCGAGCCGCAGCGCGGCGGTGTGCACGACCCGGTAGGTCAGTTGCCGGCCGACCTCGCCCGCGTCCACGAGGGCGACCGCGTCGGGTCGGGCGGCGGCCGCCAGCGCGACGAGCTGCCCCAGCCCGGCAGCCGACCGGAGTCGGAACGCGCCGGCCGCCACGTCGAGCATCCGGCGCCGGCCGACCGGGTCGAGCAGGGCGAGCCCGCCGACCGGTCGGGTCGGCCCGGCGGCGACCTCGGTCAGCAACCGTTCGTAGGCGTCGGCGAGGGCCGCGACGGTCCCGGCGTCGAACAGGTCGGTGCGGTACTCCCAGACGGCGACGAGTTCACCACCGACGTCGGCCATCCGGACCGACAGATCGAGCTGCGACCACCGGCCACGCATCGGCAGCGTCTCGACGACGAGGTCGCCGACCGGCACCGTCGCGGCGGTGCCCAGTGCCAAGGCACGCAGCCCGTCGCCCCCGTCGCCGTCTCCGTACTCGTGGTGCAACGTGAACAGCGTCTGCGCCAGGACGGCCCGACCGGGCTCCGGGACCGCGCCTGCCTCGGCAACGATCAGGTGGTACGGGTACGGATGCGTCATCGCACCGAGCACCTCAGCGGACGTGGCCCGCAGATGCTCATGGAACGGCTGCCCCGGTCGGCACCGGGAACGGATCGGCGCCAGGTCGACGAGATAGCCGACCGTACCCGCCAGCTCCGGGTCGGCCCGGGCCGCCAGCGGGGTGGCCACCAGCAGGTCGGTCTGACCGGTGAACCGGTGCAACAGAACCTGGTACCCGGCGAGCAGGACGGCGAACAGGGTGCAGCCGTGCCGTGCCGCGACGTCGCGCAGCCGGGCCGTCAACGGTCGCGGCAGCCGGACGACGTGGCTGGCGCCGGCGAACTGCCGAACGACCGGACGACCGGTGTCGACGGGCAGGTCCAGACGGTGTGGCGCGCCGTCGAGCCGCTCGCGCCAGTACCGGCCGTGCCGGTCGTCCGGCGGCGGGCCGGGCGCCACCGGCGGCGGTGCGGCACGTTCACGGCGGCCAGCCCGGTCGGCGGCGAGGTCACGCAGCAACACCACCATGGACCAGAAGTCCGCGACCAGATGATGCGCCACGACGAGCAGCACGGTCTCGTCCGGCGCGCGCCGCACCGCGATCAGTCGTACCGACGCGACGGACAGGTCGAACGGCCGGTCGGTGAGGTCGCCCAGTAGTTCGGCCAGGCGGTGCGGGCTCAGCCCGGCGGCGTCCACGCGTTCCAGCGGCGGCGGGTCCGGATCGGTCCGGTACCACGGCTGCCCGTCCCGCGCCTCGAACCTGGTACGCAGTGCCGGATGCCGCCGGCAGAGCCGCTCGACGGCGTCGGTGAGCCACGCGTCCACGCCCCTGCCCCGGAAAACCAGGGCACGACCCAGGTGGTAGGCGGCGGCGTGTGGCGCCAGCCGCTGCTCGAACCAGAGACCCCGGCGTCGGTCGGTCAGCGGCGCCCAGTCCTCGGCGGCCGGCTCCGGCGCCGGTGGCCCCACCAATGGCCGCCGGTCGGCGGCCAGGCCGGCGACCACCCGGGCCGCGACGGCGGTCGCGCTGCGGCCGTCCAGCAGCCAGCCCACCGGGATGTCCACGGCGTAGCGCAGCCGGACGGCGTGGCACAGTTCCAGGGCCGTCACCGAGCCGATCCCGAGTTCGACCAGCGCGCGTCCGACCGGACCCGGGTCGGCCGGACCCGTGGGCGGTGCCGGGTTGGCCGGCCCGGCACCCGGCTCCGGCGCGTCCGGTCGGAGCACGACCCCGATCCGCCGGCCGGCCAGATCGACCAGGGCGGTGGCCAGCCGGCCTGCCGCCGGTGCGGGGTCGGGATCCCGCAGTTCGTCGGCCGTCGGCCAGTCCACCCCCTCGTCGGACCCGGCCAGCCGGTCGAGCAGGATCTCGCGGTAGAGCGGCAGTGTGCCCTTGAGGTAGGCGGCCCGGCAGTCGGCCCGCCGGAGCTTGCCGCTGGTGGTCTTCGGCACACCGCCACGGCGCAGCAGCACCAACGCGTACGCCTCGACACCGTGCTCGCGCAGGATCGCGGCGCGCACGGCGGCGGCGACCGGTGCCGTGCGCGCCGGCCCGGGATAGCTGTTCAGCTCGCCGCAGACCACCACCCGCTCGGTACCGTCGATCTCGACCCCGAACACGACCGTGCACCCGGACCGGACCCGTGGGTGGGCCCGTTCGACGGTCGCCTCGATGTCGTGCGGGTAGTGGTTCCGGCCCTGCAGAATGATCATGTCGGTACGGCGGCCGGTGACGTACAACCCGCCGTCACGCAGACAGCCCAGGTCACCGGTGCGCAGGTACGACCGCTGCGGCTGGTCGGGCAGGCGGGCGCCGAAGGTCGCCTCGGACTCTGCCGGATCGTTCCAGTAGCCCTGCGCGACCACCGGGCCGGCGATCCAGATCTCCCCCACCGCGCCGTCCGGGCAGGACCGCCCGGTGTCGGGGTCGACGATCCGCACCTCGGTGTCCAGGCCGGGCGAGCCGCACTCCACGAGTTCGACCGCGCGGTCCGGGGTACCGTCGCGAAGCCGACCGGCGGCGAGTTCGGCCCGGTCGGCGTACCGGATCAGCGGCTCCCGTCCCGGTGGCGGTCCGGTGACCAGCAGGGTCGCCTCGGCCATGCCGAAGCAAGGAAAGTGTGCCCCGGCCCCGAAGCCGTACGGGGCGAACTCTGCGGTGAACCGGCGCAGGGTCGACGCGCGCACCGGCTCCGCGGCGTTGAACGCCACCCGCCAGGCGCTCAGGTCCAGGCCGGCCCGCTCCTCCTCGCTCGTGCGGCGCAGACACAACTCGTACGCGAAGTTGGGTCCGCCGCTGGTGTGCGCCGCGTACCGGGACACCGCCCGCAGCCAGCGCACCGGACGTTGCAGGAAGGCCGCCGGCGGCATCAGTACCGACAGCGAGCCGAGGAACAACGGCTGCATGATCGTCGCGACCAGGCCCATGTCGTGGAAGAGCGGCTGCCACCCGACGAACGTCGAGTTCTCGTCGTGACGGCAGGCCGCCGCGATGAGCCGCTCGTTGGCCATGATGTTGCCATGGCTGATCATCGCGCCCCGCGGGGTGCGAGTGGAGCCGGAAGTGTACTGGAGGAACGCGAGACCATCCGGCCCGATACCGGGGTCGGTCCAGTCGGCGGCCGCCCCGTCGCCGATGGTGGCGACGTCGATCGCGAGCAGCCCGGCCAGCTCGGCCGCGTCGGCGGCGTCGGTGAGCACCGCCGCCGGGTCACTGGCCGCCCGGATCGCCCGTAGCCGCCCCCGGCCCGCTGCCGCCCGGGGCGAGTCGCACGGCACGGCCACCGCACCGGCGTACAGGCAGCCGAGGAACGCCTGCACGTAGGAGGGGCCGGACGGGTAGGCGATCAGCACCCGTTGGCCGGCCAGGCGGTGCCCGCCGAGGACGGCGGCGATCGCCCGCGCCCGCAGGTCCAGATCCTGGAAGGTGTACCGGTGCCGTTCGGTCGCGGTGTCGTCCAGGAACGCGAAGGCGGGCCTGGTCGGGGTGTGCTCGGCGTGCCGGCGGGCGACGTCGACGATGGTGTCGGTCATTGCTGCCACCCGTCCTCCCCGGTCATGCCGGTGACCTCCGCGAGGGCGTCACGGATGGCCTGCCGGCCGCGCTCGGCCACCCACTCGTCCACCGTGGCCGCGAGCGAGGCGATGTCGAGGGCCTGGTAGACCCGGCGTACCGGGGCGTCCACCCGGAACACCTCGACGATGCGGGCGTGGAACCGGGTCACTACCAACGAGTCGCCGCCCAGGTCGAACAGGTTGTCCGTGACGCCGATCGCGGCCGCGGACTCGAAGCCGAGCAACTCGGCGAGGATCGTCGCGAGGGTGGCCTCCGTCGGCGTACGCGGACGATCCCGGCCGATCGGGTCCGGCAACGAGCCGCTACGGCGGGTCAGTTCGGCCCGGTCGACCTTGCCGTTGCGGCTCGCCGGCAACTCGTCGACGACCACGATCCGCGCCGGCACCATGTAGCGCGGCAGCCGTTCGGCCAACCGTCGGCGCACGGCGTTCTCCTCGACCGACGTTCCCGCCCCGGCCACCACGTACCCGACGAGGTGAGGGCGGTCCCGGGTGCTGCCGAGCACCACGGCCGCGGACCGGACCCCCGGCTGCGCCGACAGGGCGGACTCGATCTCGCCCGGCTCGATCCGGTGTCCCCGGAGCTTGAGCTGGTGGTCGCCGCGCCCCTGATACGCCAACTCCCCCCCGGGCAGGACCCGGGCCACGTCGCCGGAGCGGTAGCCACGGCCGCCGTCGGCCAGCGGCCGGAACCGGTAGGCGGTCAGACCGGGCCGCCCCAGGTAGCCGCGTGTTACCCCCGAGCCACCGACGACGATCTCGCCCTTGCCTCCCTCGGGGAGCTCGTCCCCTCGAGGGTTGTGCACCCGCACCAGCAGCCCGGGCAGGGCCCGGCCGATCGGACTGCCGGGGCCCGTGCCAGACCGGGCGGCGCCCGCGTCCCCAGCGGTCAACGGTCGTACCATCGCGTGCACCGTGGTCTCGGTAATGCCGTACAGGTTGGTCAGGACGGGTCGTCGGTCGCCGAACGCGGTGAACCAGCCGTCGAGCGCTGCGACGTCGCACGCCTCGCCGGCGAGCAGGACAGCCCGCAGCGAGCCGGGCGTCCCGTCCCGCAGCACGAACGGCGCGAGCTGCGCGAAAGCGCTCGGCGTCTGGCTGAGTACGGCCACCTGCTCGGCACGCAGGTGGCGACACAGCTCGTCGGGGGCGCGCGCGACGTCCGGCGGAACGACGACCAGACGTCCGCCCTCGGTCAGCGCGGCCCACATCTCGAACACCGACACGTCGAACGCCGGTGCGTGGGTCATCGACCAGACCCGAGGGCCGCCGGGAGGCAGTGCGGCGGCCCGGACCGCGTCGATGACGGCGGCGAGGTTGGCGTGGGTCACCACCACCGTCTTGGGTTCCCCGGTGCTGCCCGAGGTGGAGATCGCGTAGAGGGCGTTCGCCGGGGTGACGCGGGGGCCGCCGGGCGGGCCGGGGTGCTCGGGATCCGGCGGCAGGTCGTCCAACAGGAGCTGGTCGACCGGCGCGCACAGCAGGCCCTGACGGCTGATGGCCAGCCGTAGTCCGGCGGCGGCGCAGACGGTCTCCTGCCGCCGCGCCGGATCGGCCGGGTCGATCGGCAGGTAGGCGCCACCGGCGCGGGCCACCGCCAGCGCGGCGACGACCAGGTCGGGTGAGCGGTCCAGGCAGATGCCCACCAGCGTCTCCGGGCCGACCCGACGGGCCCGCAGGTGACGGGCCAGCCGGGCGGAGCGCCGCTCCAGCTCGCGGTAGGTGAGATGGTTGCCGTGCCAGGTCACCGCGATAGCATCCGGCTGGCGGGCCACCGCGTCGGCCACCAGGTCCGGCAGACAGCGGGTCGCCGTCGGCGGGTGGACGTCCGCACTGCGGCCACCGCCCGGTCGCGCATCGAGGTGGACGAGGCCAGTCGCGTCCGCCGTGCCGTCCGGCGTGGTCGGGGCGACCCGGTCGGGGGCGGCGCACCCGGAGACGAGAGCGGCGTACGTGTTGCCGGCGATCCGCGCCGCCAGCTGGTCGGTGAGCCGGTGCGGGTCGTACTCGAACACGAGGTCGAGTCCGTCGTCGTGCGGGGTCGCGGTCAGCGCGAGCGCGAACTTCGGCATCACCGCCGCGTCGGGACGGGCCTCGCCGTGGACGCCGGGCAGCTCGATCGCGACCGGCGGGGTGTTCTGCAGGGTGAAGGCCACCGCGAACAGGGGGTGGTCGCCGAGAGTACGGTGCGGCTGAAGCTCCTCCACGATCCGCTCCGGCGGAACGTCCTGGTCGGCGAGGGCAGCCCGGACCGTGGCGTGGGTCCGCCGGACGAGGACCGCGAAGGTGGGCGCGCCGGCCAGGTCCAGCCGTAGCGGCACCATTGTGGCGAAGGCGCCGATGAGGGGTTCCAGCGCCACCCACGTCCGCCCGGCGACCGCCGTCCCGATCACCAGGTCGGCCTGGCCGCCCGCACCGTACAACGCCCACGCGTAGGCGCCCAACAGGACGACGAACGTGGTGGTGCCCAGCGTACGGGCGGTTTCGGCCAGCGTGGCCGCCAGGGTGGCCGGCAGCCGACACCGGATCGAACGGGCCGGGCCGGACCCGGCCGACGGCGGCGGGTCGGCGAGCAGGTCCAGCCCGAACGTGGCCCCGTCGAGCCTGCTGGTCCACCGGGACAACGCGGCCTCGTCGAGTGCGGGGCCGCCGGGTTCACGCTGCCAGGCGGCGTAGTCGGCGTACCGCAGCGGCAGCGGCGCCAGCCCGGCCGGGCGGCCCGCGTCGCCGGCCCGGTAGCCGGCGCCGAGCTCGGACAGCAGGATGCCCAGCGACCATCCGTCGCTGGCGACGTGGTGCCGGGTGATCAGCAGGATGTGCCGATCGGCATCGAGGCGGACCAGCAGGACCCGCAGCACCGGACCGGTCGACAGGTCGAACGGCCGGGCCGCCTCGGCCGCCGCGATCGCGTCCACCATGGCCGTGCCCACATCGGCCGGCAGCCCGCACAGGTCGATCAGCGGCAGCCGGGGCGGCATGGGGTCGTCCACGATCGCCACCGGGCGCCCCCGCCGGCTGCCGTACCGGGTACGCAGCACGTCGTGGCGGCGAATCACGACGTCGAGCGCACCGCGCAGTGCGGCCGGACGCAGCGGCCCGGTCAGTTCCAGCCGCAGCGGCAGATGGTAGGCGCTGTCACCGGGCCGCAGCATCCACTCGAGCCACATCCGCTCCTGCGCGTACGACAGCACCGGCGGTGGCGGGCCGGGCCGCCGCACTGGGCCGCCGGCCCCGGCCCCGGTCACGGCGCCACCCCGGCCCGCCCGACCGCAGCCTGCACCAGCGTGGCGACCGCTGCCGGCGTGAGCTGGTCGAACGCGTCGGCCACAGGCAGGTCGACACCGTACTCCTCACGCAGGACCGCCAGTAGCCGCAGCGCGAGCAGCGAGTCGCCGCCGAGGTCGAAGAAGTCGTCGCCGCCAGCTACCTGCGGCACACCGAGCAGCGCCGAGAACAGCGCGGCCACCCGCTGCGGTACCGCCGCCGTCCGGTCAACGCCGGCCGTGTCGGTCGGAGCCGGGCCGCTCCCGCCGGCGACCGCCGGCTCGGCGCGATCGAGGACCGTCCGGTGCCGGTCGGGGTGCGCCTCGTGCCGCCGCAGCAGCTCGTCGAGGTCCTGGCTGGACACCACGACCCGGGGAGCCACACCATGGGCCAGAATCCGCTCCAGCACCTCGGCTCCCTCGGCCGAACTGATGGCGCCGAGCAGGTCGCCGTCGTGAGCGAGGCCGGCCGGCCGGAACGAGGCCGGTGTGTCATGGGCGAGCCGGTCCCGGGCCGCCGCCCACATGCCGTCCTCGCTCCAGTCCGTCCAGGTGATCGACACTGTGATGCCGGTTCGCCGGGCCGACCGGTACGCCGCGAACGCGTCCAGGAACTCGTTGCCGGCCACGTAGCCGACCTCACCGAACTTGAGCTTCGGAAGGATGTTTCCGATCGAGGAGCACAGGACGAGGAACTCGAGCGGGCGGTCGCCGAGGACGGTTTCGAGGACCAGCAGCCCCCGGGTCTTCGCCGCCATCGCGGCGTCGGTCGCGGCGCGGTCGCGGCGCAGGATCATTCCGGCCCGGTCGGGTACTCCGGCGGCGTGCACCACGCCGGTCAACGGCCCGAACCGCCGTTCGGTCGCCGCGACGGCCCCGCGCATCGCGGCGAGATCGGTGATGTCCGCGTGCTGGACGGCGACGGTGATGCCCTGGTCGCGTAGGCCGAGCACCCGGCGGACGGCATCGCCCACCGGGTCGCCGACCGGCGCCTGGCGGTACCCCTCCCACTCCGACTCGGCCGGCAGCCGTCGCCGGGTGGTCAGCACGACCCGACCGCCGGCCCGGCCGAGCCACCCGGCGACGGCGAGCCCGATCCCGCCGAGGCCACCGCAGACCAGGTACACCCCGCCGGGCCGGGGTCGGGCGGCGGCGGGCGGGGCGGCCGGGGCGAGTGGGCGGGGCAGATGATACGGGGCGAACCGGCGTCGGCCGCGGTAGGCGACCACGGCGGGCCCACCGGTGCCGAGCAGTTCGGACACCACCTGGTCGGCGGCCGGGCCGGGCCGACGCTCCCCGGCCGGCGGGAGGTCGACGGCGACGCACGACACGGACGGAAACTCGCGCGGCACGACCTTGACCGCGGCCAGGACGGTGGCACTCTCCGGATGGGTCAGATCGTCACCGAGCACATCCTGGGCGCCGGTGGTCACCGTCACCAGCCGCAGCGCCGGCCGCCCGGCGAGAGCCCGGACCGTGTTCAGCAGGCTGTGCAGCCCGTGTGCCTGGCTGCGGTCGAAGGTGTCCAGGCCGGCCCCGCCGCCCCGGGCCTCCGCCTCCTCCAGCGCCCACAGGTGCACGACCAGGCCGACCCGCCGGCCGGCGGTGGCCAGCTCGTCGGCGAGGATCCGGTACGGCCGTGGCTCGGCGGGGTCTATCGTGCGGTGTTCCGCCGACCCCGCCGCCGGGCCGGCGCCGGCCACCAGGACCACGGATATACCGTGGGCGGCCAACCGCCGGGTGATCTCGTCGGTCAGCGGACCACCGTTGCTGAGTAGCAGGCAGGTCTGTCCGCCCGGCGGGGCCTGGGTGGCGGGCGGCGGAACGTGCCGCCAGCCGGGCTGGTAGGTCCAGGTGGCTGGGTCGGGACGTTTGACCGGCCAGTGGGCCGTGGTGTCCGCCGCGGCGGCGGATTGCACGATCGATCCGTGCCCGGCCGGGACGCCGGGCTCCTGAGCGAGCACGAACGCGGCGTCCCGGGGACCGGTCGGCGTGGTCAGCACGTCCGTGGCGGCGAAGTCCATCCCGCCGAGCAGGCCGGCCCAGTCCCGGGCACCGAGCAGGGGCCCGCCCCGCCTGCCGTCGGCCGCGGACCACCACGCCTCCGACAGTCCCCAGATCATGGGCAGCCAGCGGTCGGTGGCCACCGTCTCGACGAGCAGCAGAAGTCCGCCGGGAGCGAGCAGCGAACGCAGGTGGGTCAGGCTCGACCGGATGTCCGGGGTGACGTGCACCACGTCAAGACCACACACGACGTCGTACCGGCGGCCGGCCATCCCCTGCGCAGCCGGATCCCTGGTGATGTCCAGGACCCCGGCGCGGACCCAGTCGAGCCGCCGACGGCGGGCCTCGGCGGCCAGCCGGGAGACGAACGCGCGGGATATGTCGGTGGCGTGGTAGACGACCCGGTCGGCGCCCAGGGCGGCGGCCAAGTCCCGGGTCAGCGCGCCGGTGCCCGCGCCGACCTCCAGGACCCGCAGCGGTCGATCCGCCCCGTCGGTCAGCCGCTGCAGCAACTGCCCGCCGAGGCGGGTGAGCCGGCCGACGGCACGGTGTTCCACGGTCTGCGCGGTCAGGGTACGGGTGAGCAGGTCGGCGCGGCCGTCGGGATAGAGCGTACGGAGTCCCTCCCCGGATTCGGACAACGCCCGGGGATAGGCCTCGGCGCAGTGAACCAGCAGCTCGACCAGACCGGCGAAGCCCGGATACGTGTGCGCGAGCCGGGCTGCGGTCGCGTCGATCCCGGCCCGGTCGACGGCGGCAAGATCCAGTGGTGTCCGGAAGGTCACCGTGCCGGCGTCATCGTCCACCAGGCCGTCTTGGGCCAGCGCGGCCAGTTGGACCTCGACGAAGGGTCGATACGACGCCCGGACGCCGAGCCGGTCGACGAGGTCGGCGAGACCGTACGCCCGGCCGGCCCGGACGTCGACACCGGCCCGGACGAAGTACCACAGAATCAACTCGGCGCACAGGCGGTCCAATCCGGCCCGCAGCCCCGGGTGATCGTCCACCCCGCGCACGTCGCCCGGCTCGGCGGCCAGCGTGGCCTGCAGCCACCGGCCCACCTCCCGCAACGCGGGCACCGGCGCCGGGGCCGGTGGCGGGTCGATCCAGTGCCGGCGGCGGTGCAGCCGATGCCCGGGCAACGCGACCCGGCGCGGCCGCTGCGGGCGGTGGACCTCCGCCCAGTCGACAGTGCAGCCCGCCGTCCACAGCTCCGCCAGCAGCGGGGACAGGGTCGGCCGGGAACCGGCGGGCAGGGCGGGGACGATCCGGTGCCGTGCCCCGAACGCGGGGTGCCGGCGGATCGAATCGCCCTCACCCGGGCCGATGCCGGCGTATACCACCGCCACCGCGCCGGCGGTGAGGTGCCGCCCGATCTCCTCTTCGACGTACGCGGTCGCGGCCGGCGGACCGTCGGCGGTGACCCGCCGAACCGCATCCGCCAGCGACAGCCGGCCGGAGAGGGTGGCTGTCACCAGTGCCCCGGGTTCGCCGCCGAGCACCGCGTCGACGGGTACGCCCCAGTCGGCGAGGGTGCGGCCGAGGGCGTACCCGACGGCGAAGCCCGCTGCCGCCCGGTGCGCGGGCACCGGGGTCCCCGCCTCGGACAGCAGCCGCGCGCACTCCGTCAGGTGCAGCTCGAACCGGGGTTCGGTCTCCCGCAGTGCGGTCACCGGCCAGGTTTCGTCGTCGAGGGCGATCACTACGGCCGGCCGGCCGGGCACGGGGTCGTCCGGCGGGTCGATCCGCTCGAGTTGCCCGGCCACGCCGGCGGGATCCGCGCCGACGACGGCGCACCGGTACGGCAGTGCGCGGCGCAGGGCGAGGGTCGCGGCCACGTCGGCGAGGTCCACCGCCGGCCCGGCACGCAGGTGACCGGCGACGTCCCCGGCGGTGCGGCGCAGCGCTTCCGGGCTGGCGGCGGAGAGCACCACGGCCTGTTCGACACGGAGCGTGCGGGACCGCGGCTGCGGCGACGCGGGCTGTTCGAGCACCACGTGAGCGTTGGTACCGCCGATCCCGAAGGAGCTGACGCCGGCCCGGCGTGGCCCGGCTCCGGCCGGCCAGGCGACGGTCCGGTCGCAGACCCGAAACGGTGACGCCGCCCAGTCGATCGCGGGGTTGGGGCGATGCAGGTGCAGGCTCGCCGGGATCACCGCGTCCCGGACCACCAGCGCTGCCTTGACCAGGCCGACGATGCCGGCGGCGGCGTCGAGATGGCCGATGTTGGACTTAACCGAGCCGAGGTGGCAGAAGCCACGGCGGTCGGTCCCGGCCCTAAACGCCTCGGTCAGCGCGCCGACCTCGATCGGGTCGCCGAGGCGGGTGCCCGTGCCGTGTGCCTCGACGTATCCGATTGACGCCGGCGGGATCCCGGCGACCGCCTGTGCCTCGACGATGACCTCGGTCTGCCCGGACATCGCCGGCGCCGTGTACCCGACCTTCCCGCCACCGTCGTTGTTCACCGCCGAGCCGAGCACCAACGCGTGGATGTGATCGCCGTCGCGCAGCGCGTCGCTGCGCCGTTTGAGCAGGACGACCGCGCCGCCGTTGCCGCCGACCGTGCCCGCGGCGGACTCGTCGAACGCGGCGCAGCGGCCGTCCGGAGAGTAGACGCCGTCGTCGGACCAGACATGGCCCTGGCCCTGTGGTGTCTGGACGGCGGCTCCGCCGGCCAGGGCCAGGTCGCACTCGTGGCTCTGCAGGCTGCGTACGGCAAGGTGGACCGCGACCAGCGAGGACGAGCAGGCCGACCCGACCGCGAGGCTCGGCCCGGTCAGACCGAGCTTGTACGAGACGGTGGTGGCCGCGAAGTCCTTGTCATTGTGCATCAGCAGGTGCAGGCCGTCGCGGCGTTGCCGCTCCCGCCGGGCGCGGGCGTCCCCGGCGAGCAGGTTGCGCACCAGGTAGGTGCTCAGCCCGGTGGACAGGAAGACCCCGGTCGGCACCCCGGTCGTGGCGGGATCGATGCCGACCGCGTCGAACACCTGCCAGGCGAGTTCCAGGCACAGCCGGTGCTGCGGGTCCATGATGCTCGCCTCGTGCGGCGGGTAACCGAAGAACGCCGCGTCGAACATCGCCGGATCGTCGAGGAGACCTTCCGCGCCGACGAACCCCGGGTGCAGCACATGCTCCGGGTCGTGACCGTCGACCAGCAGGTCGCGTCCCTGGAAACGGCTGATCGACTCGACCTCGCCGCGCAGGTTGTCCCAGAACCGCTCGACGCCGTCGGCACCGGGGACTCGGGCCGCCATGGAGACGATGGCGACCGGTTCGGCCGGGTCGAGGTTCGGCTCGGTCATGCCGGTCTCCCGCCTTCTGCGCGGGAGCGGACGCCGGTCGCCGCACGTCGCCGGGCGGCACGCCCGGCCGCGCGGGCGGTGGCAGCCGCCGCGGCACCCGCCACGCCGGGTCGGTCGGCCAGGTATCCGGCGAGTGCGGCGACGCTCGGGTACCGGAACAGCTCCCGTACGGTCAGATCCGGTGCCACCTCCTGGACCAGTCGCCGGTGCAGGCGCAACAATGCGAGCGAGTCGCCGCCGGCCTCGAAGAACCCGTCGTGGAGGCCGATCTCGGGCGCGTCGAGGGTCGCCCGCCAGGCTCGGGCCAGGGTGTGTTCCAACTCGGTACGCGGCGCGGCGGACGGCGTGGCGCGGCGGGCCAGCCGCTCGGCCAGTACGGTCAACGCGGCCCGGTCGGCCTTGCCGGTGCGCAGCAGCGGGATCCGGGGCAGGAACTCCAGCACGGCAGGAACCAGGTACGCGGGCAGTTCGACACGCAGGGCGGCGAGCACCCGGGTCCGGATCGCCGGCTCGTCGACCGCTGCGGTGATGACGGCGAACCCGACGAGCCGGTTGCCATGGCTCACGACCACCGCGTCCATGATCCCGGGCTGCCGGCGCAGCACCGCGCTCACCTCGTCCGGTTCGATCCGGCGCCCGAGCAGCTTGATCTGCTGGTCGCGCCGGCCAACCAGATGCACGGTCCCGTCCGATGCGCGGTGTCCGTAGTCGCCGGTGCGATAGAGGCGTGCGCCGACGGAGTCCGGCGCGGGCACGAAGCTCGCGGCGGTGAGTCCAGGGCGGGCGGCGTACCCGCGGGCGACACAGGCACCGCCGAGAACCAGCTCACCGAGGGCCGCAGCAGGCACCGGCCGCATCCGGTCGTCGACGATCCGGCACTGGATGTTCGCGATCGGCCGGCCCAGTGCGACCGGGATCCGGGCGTCCCGGTCGCACTCCCAGGCGAGCACCTCGACCGATGCCTCGGTCGGGCCGTAGAGATTGTGCAACCGGGCGTCGAGCAGGGTTCCCGCCCGCCGGGCCAGTTCGTCCGCGAGGGCCTCGCCGCTGCACACCACGGTCCGCAGCGACGTGAGCCGATCCCCGGTCGCGGCGACCTCGGCGAGGAACGGGGCGAGCATCGAGGGTACGAAGTGGGTGTAAGCGACCTGTTCCAGCCGGATCAGATCGACCAGGTAGGCCGGGTCACGTTCCCCGCCGGGTTCGGCGACGACCAGGCAGGCGCCGCAGGCCAGTGGCCAGAACAGCTCCGCGACGGAGACGTCGAACACGAGCGAGGTCTTGAACAGGACCCGTTCGGCTGGCCGCAGCGGCATGCTTTCCCGGGCCCAGGAGACCCGGTTGACGATGCCACGGTGCGGCACCACGACCGCCTTGGGCCGGCCGCCGCTGCCGGAGGTGAAGAGGACATACGCCGCCTGCTCCGGGTTGGTGCGCCCGCCCGTGCCGTGCCTGCGGGTGGGCGGATCCCCGCCGGCCCCGTCCGTAACGGCCGGGGCGCTGGCGGCGGGCCGCAGCGCGTCCTGCACCGGCACCGGCGTCATCCCCAGGGCGGCGACCCGGTCGGTCAGCCGACGATCGGTGACCACGATGGCGGCGCCGGCCTCGGCCAGCAGGACGCGTAGCCGTCCGTCCGGGTCGGCCGGGTCGAGCGGCAGCACGGCACCGCCGACGCGCAGGATCGCGAGGTAGCTGACCGGGATGCCGATCCCCCGTGGTTGCAGGACCGCGACGGTCTGTTCCGCCGTCACCCCCTGCTGCCGCAGCGTCCGGGCGAGGGCGCCGGCGGACCGCCACATGGTGGCGTAGCTGACGTGGTGCCGGTCACCGTGGCCCGTGGGGGTGACGACGGCGACCGCGTCACGGCGACCGGGCACCACCGTCGAGACCAGGGTGTGCAGACCGGCCGCGGGGTCCCGGGGCGTCCGGGGACCGGACGAGTCACGCAGCGCCGCCCGGCGGGCTGCGTCGTCGAGCAGCTCCACGGTGGCGACCGGACTGCCCGGGTCGTGTCCGAAGGCGCGGACGAGGACCGCGAGGTGACGGGCGAAGGCGGCCAGTTCGTCCTCGGTGGCGTGCCGCGGGTCGGCCTCCAGGTCGAGTTCCCAGCCGCGGTCGTCAGCGGTGACGGCGACCGTCAGCGGATACTTGGCCGCGGCGGCGGGCACCGGCCGGAGGGTGCACTCCAGGCCAGGCAACCGGGGTGGCGGGGTGGCGATCTGGTAGGTGAGCAGCACCGGAACGGGTGGTCCGCCGGGTTCCGGCCCTGCGCGGCGGGCCGCGCCCGCCGATTGGCTCAGTGGCACGGCCCGCCGTTCCAGCGCATCGAGCACCACGTTCCGGGCCTGGCGGAGCAGCGCCCGCATCGACTGTCCCGGGTCGACCCGCAGCGGCAGCGGCACCACGTTCACCAGCAGGCCGACCACATGCGTGTGCTCGGCCCCGTCGCGCAGCGAGACCGGTGCGCCGACCACGGTCGCGGCCCGTCCGGTGTACCGGCTCAGCAGCGCGCCCACCACAGCGAGCAGTCCCATGAACGGGGTGGCGTACTCGGCCGCGCACAGCTCGCCCAGCCGGATCAGGTCCGCCCCGTCCAGCCGGGTGGTGTACCGCGACGGCCGCGTGCCGACCCGCCCGCCGCCGACGAAGATGCGCCCGTCGCCGTCGGGGCCTGAGGTGGCATCGAGCGGTGCCGACGCGGTGACCGGCCAGCCGCCTACCACCCTGGAGGCGTCGCCACCGTCCGGTCGCGCAGGGGTGGGCCGTCCGTTCAGACCGGCCGTGTAGCACCCGTCGAGTTCGGCGCAGATGACGGCCAGTGAGTCCCGGTCGAAGACCAGATGGTGCAGATCGAGGACGAGCAGATGCCGGGTCGGGCCGAAGCGCAGCAGCACCCAACGGGCCGGCCCCTCGTCGCGGAGCCGGAAAGGTCGTCGGCCGAGTTCGCCGATCAGGTGCCGTGCCACGTCGTCCTGGCGCGGACCGGGCACCCGACTGAGGTCCACCAACCGCAGCGGGGGCGGTTCGTCACGGACCACCTGCCACGGGCCTTCTGGTCCGTCGACGAAGACGGTCCGCAGGGTGTCGTGCCACCGGCCGAGCCGCCTGACGGCGTGCCGCAGCGCGGCCGGTCGCAGCGGACCGACCAGGTCGATCGCGGTGCAGCAGTGGTACGCGGTGTCCTGCGGGTCGAGATGATGCAGGAACCACAGCCCGCGCTGGCCCGGAGTCAGGGGATGCCGGCGGCCGTCGCGGGGGCGGCTCATCCGCTACCGCCCCGGGAGTCGTCGGGGGCCGGCACGCCGGCGGCACCGACCCGGGCGGCGAGCTGCCCGACGGTGGGAGCGTCGAACAGTGTCCGGACCGACAGCGTGGTCCCGAACATGCCGTTCGTGGCGGCCATCACCTGCATGGCCCGCAGCGACTCGCCGCCGATGTCGAAGAACCGCTCGTGCACGCCGACCCGGTCCCGCTTCAGCACGCTGCACCAGATGGCGGCGATGGCCCGCTCGACCTCGTTGCGCGGCGGCACGTACTCGGTGGTGCCGGCCAGGCGCTCGTGCCCGACCGCGGGCAGGGCCGACCGGTCGATCTTGCCGGTGGCGGTCAGCGGCAGCGCGTCCATCACCACGACCACCGCCGGCACCATGTACCTGGGCAGGCGTTCGCGTACGTGGTCGCGGACCGCCTCGGCGGACACCGAGTGCCCGGCGGTGGGTGCCAGGTACGCCACCAGGCGCCGGTCACCGGTGGCATCGCCCTCGGCGACCACGATCGCGCGCCGCACCGAGGGATGGGCGTCCAGTAGCGCCTCGACGGCGCCCAGTTCGACCCGGAAGCCCTGGACCTTCACCTGGTGGTCGTTGCGGCCGTGGAACTCCAGGTCCCCGGAGGGGAGTATCCGGCCCAGGTCCCCGGTGGCGTACCACCTGCCGCCGGCGGTGGCGGCGAACGGGTCCGGCAGGAACCGTGCCGCCGTCTCGGCGGGGCGGCGGTGGTAGCCGCGGGCCACCCCGGCACCGCCGATGCGGAGTTCGCCGACGACCCCGGCCGGCACGAGGTGGCCGTGCTGGTTGACCGGCAGCACGTGGGTGCCCTCGACCGGCCGGCCGATCGGCACCTGGACCTCGCCGGCCGCCGCTGCGGGCGCACCGGGGGGCGCGGACCAGACGGTCGCCCACACCGTCGCCTCGGTGGGGCCGTACTCGTTGTGCAGCGTGGCGGCGGGCAGTGCGCGCGCGACGCCCCCCGCGAGGTCGGCGGGGCACGACTCGCCGGCGGAGACGACCGTCCGCAGGGAACGCAGGTCGCCACTGTGGGCACCCTGGTCGATCAGGAGCGCGAGCAGGGACGGCACGCCCAGGGTGTGGCTGGGCCGCCGGCTGGCGACGAGGTCGGCGAGCGCCGCCGGTTCACGCTGGGCGCCCTCTACCGGCAGCAGCAGGGTGCCGCCCTGGCTGAGGGTCCAGAAGATCCCGGCCACCGAACTGTCGAACGCGTACGAGGACAGCAGCAGGTACCGTTCGACCGGCTCAGGATAGGCGGTGTGCCGGGCCAGGGTGGACCGCACCGCGTTGCGGTGTTCGACCACGACGCCCTTGGGCCGCCCGGTCGAGCCGGAGGTGTAGATGAGGTATGCGGCGTTGCCGGGCGTCACCGTGGTGGCCGGCGCGGTCGCCGGCCGGCCGGCGGCGGCCGAGACCGTCGCGTCGACCGGGACGGTCCGCGCCCCGGCCGGTAGCCGGACGTCCAGCCCGCACTGGGCGAGCACGAGGTCGCAGCCGGCGTCGGCGAGCACGCTGGCGAGGTGCTCGTCCGGTTGCGCCGGATCCAGCGGCAGGTAGGCGCCGCCCGCCTTCAGCACGGCCAGCAGGGTCACGATCATGCCGGCGGACCGCTCCACCAGCACGCCGACGATCCGCTCCGGACCGACCCCGTTGGCCCGCAGCAGGTGGGCGAGCTGGTTCGCCCGCCGGTCGAGCTCCCGGTAGCTGACCAGCGTGCCCTCGTGGTGCACGGCGACCGCGTCCGGGGTACGGACGGCCCACTGCTCGACGAGGTGGTGCAGGCAGCGGGTATCCGCGCCGGCGGCCGGCCCCCAGCCGACCATCCGCTGGTGGGCCACGTCGGCCGGAGGTGCCCAGGTACGGGTGTGGTAGGGGGCGTCCGGGTCGGCTCCGATCGCCGCGAGCGCCTGGGCGTAGCACTCGCGTATCCCGGCCATCAGCTCGGCGGAGAACTGGAGGCTGTCGTACTCGAGCCGGACCTCCAGGTCGCCGGTCTGGCGGTTGAGCCGGAAGATGGCACAGAACGGGAAGGTGGACTCGCCGTAGAGGTCGGTGGCAACATGGCCGACGCCGCGCTCGGTCCACCGGTCCAGTACCCCGAACACGTGGTAGTTGGTGAAGAAGAACAGCGTCTCGGCCAGCGGCTCGTTGCCCTGGTGCCGCTTGAGTTCGGCCATCGGCAGCCGGCGGTAGGGCATGGACGCCCGCTCCGACTCCAGCCCGGCGAGCATCAGCTCGCGCCAGGTGCCGCCTGCGGTGCGTACCCGCAGCGCGAGGCTGTTGACGAACAGACCGATCGCCGAGCTGCCGTCCGCGCTTTCCGGGCGACCGTTGCCGACGGTGTAGGTGAGCGTGTCGGCGTGGCCGCCGTAGCTGGACATCACCACGAGGTGCGCGGCCATCAGCACGTTCTTCAGCGGCAGCGCGCTGTCCCGGGCCACCTGCTTGAGCCGGTCGGACAGCTCGACCGGCACCGGCACCTCGACGCGTACGATCTCCCGGGCGCCCTTGTCTGCGCGGACACCACCGGCCGGACGGGGCAGCCGCATGACGGTCGCACCGGCGAGGTACCGCTCCCAGAACTCGTAGTTGCGCCGGTCCCGCAACGCCTCCAATTCCAGTGCGACGGCGTCGCGCATGCTGGAGGTCGGGGGACGGAGCGCGACCGGTTCGTCGAAGACGACCGCGAAGTACTGGCTGAACAGCTCGGCGATCATGAGCGCCTCGCTCCACCCGTCGACGATCTCGTGGTGGAAGCCGTAGGTGAACTGCCACTCGTCGTCGCCGAGCCGGTGCACCCGGAACCGGATCAGCGGGTACTCGTGCAGCTCGAACCCGCGTGCCTTCTCCGCCGCGATCCACGCGTCGACCCGCTCGGCGCGCTGCGGTGGCGGCAGCGCCCGGAGGTCCTCCATGGACAGCGGGGACGCGAAGTCGGTGTGTACCAGTTGCAGGGGCCGGCTGAACCCGCTCATGTCGAACGACGTGCGCAGCATCGGATGCCGCGCGACGAGTTGGTCGATCGCCGCACGCATGGCGTCGTGGTCGTACGGTGCCTGCAACCGGATGGAGGCGATGGCGTGGTAAACGGCCGACTTCTCGGCGAAGTCCCGGTGGAAGATCATTCCCTCCTGCAGGAGGTTCAGCGGGAACGCATCCTCCACACCGGCGGGAATCCGCGCCCGGTCGTCCTCGGACAGCAGCGAGAACGGCCCACTCGTCGGTGCCGGCGCAGGCTCGACGCGGGTCCGCAGCTGCTCGGCGCAGTGCCGTACCGTCGGATACGCGTGCAGGTCGGCGACGGTCACCTCGACGCCTCGGGCCTGCGCCCGGCTGACCACCATGATGCTGCGGATCGAGTCTCCGCCCAGCGCGAAGTAGTTGTCGTCGATGCCGACCGCGTCGAGCCCGAGGACGGTGGCCACCGAATTGGCCAGGATCTCCTCGACGTCGGTACGCGGGGCGACCAGGTCGACGTCGGGGCGTACCCGGACGTCCGGCTTCGGCAGCCGGGCCCGGTCCAGCTTCCCGTTGACCGTCAGCGGCAGGCTGGGCAGGACCAGGACCGCGCGCGGGACGAGTTGCTCGGGCAGTCGCTCCCGGCAGTGCCGCAGCAGCGCCGTGCGGTCCACCGCCGGGCCCGGCCCGCCGCCGACCACGTACGCGGCGAGGAACGGGTGGCCGCCCAGCGGCGAGGACCCGCCGGGGTCCTCGTCGCGCCGCAGCACGACCACCGCCGCGGTCACGTCCGGGTGGTCGAGCAGGACCGCCTCGATCTCACCGGGCTCGATTCGCACGCCGTTGACCTTCACCTGGCTGTCGGCCCGGCCCAGGTACTCCAGGACGCCGCCGGGCCCCCAGCGGCCGAGGTCGCCGGTTCGGTACCAGCGGCCCGGGTCGGGATCGGCGGGATCGGTGAGGAACCGCCGCCGGGTCAGCTCCGGCTGGTTGAGGTAGCCGGCGGCGACACCGGATCCACCGATATAGAGTTCGCCGACCGCGCCGTCGGGCACCATGTCGGGCAGGGTGCCGTCGCCTTCCGCCGTGGCACGGGCCCGCAACGAGACGACGGTACCGGCGATCGGACGTCCGATCGGCACCGGCCCGAAACCCGGGTCCGCCACGCCGACGTGGTGGGCCGTGCTACCCACCACGGTCTCGGTCGGGCCGTACTCGTTGACCACCCGCGTTCCGGCGTCGCGGAACGGGGCGATCGATCGGGCGTCCAACGCCTCACCGCCGACGACCAGGGTGCGCACCGCGCCGGCCAGGTCGCCGGCCGGCAGCATGGGGGCGAGCAAATCCAGGTGGGTGGGGGTGAGCTTGACCAGAGTCAGGTCGGTTCCCGCCCGCAGGGCCGCCGCCACGGCGGTGACCCCGCCGTCGGCGAGGAGTACGACGCGCTGCCCGACCAGGAGCGGGGCGAGCAGGGTGGTGAGGGTGAAGTCGAAGCCGATGGACGAGTGGGTGAGCACGCCCGTGCCGTCCCGCATCCCGTACGCGCCGACGCACCATCCGAGGTAGTTGGCCAGTCCGCCGTGGGTCACCAGTACCCCGCTGGGGTGCCCGGTCGTGCCCGACGTGTAGAGGACGTAGGCGAGGTCGTCGGGTCCGGTCGGTGGTAAGGGCGGCCGGGGAAGGGCGGCCGCCACCGCAGGCTCGTCCTGCGTGGGCACGATCCGGTGCCGGGCGCCGGCGAGCAGCGGCTCCGCGCGGTGCGCAGCGGTTCCGATGAGGACCCGGGCGCCGGTGTCGGCGAGCAGCCGGGCCAGCCGGCGGGGCGGATGCACCGGGTCGACCGGCACGAACGCCGCCTTCGCCTTGAGCACGCCCAGGACCGCCACCGGTAGTTCGACCCGCCGGTCGAGGCTGACCAGGACCGGCTCCCCCGGGACGACCCCGAGCTGGTGCAGGTAGTCGGCGAGTCGCTCGGCCCGCCGGTCGAGGTCGCGGTAGGTCAGCTCGTCCGGCCCGGCGACGACGGCGACGGCGTCCGGCGTCCGGGCCGCCTGTTCGGCGATCGTGTCCTGGACCGGTCGGGTCCACCCGCCGGGCTCGGTCGCCCGGCCACGTGCCAGTAGCCGGGCACGGTGCGCGTCGGTGAGGAGACGGAGCCGGCCCACCGGGGTCCGGGGGCGCTCCGCCAGGTCATGCAGCGCGTGGGCGAGGCACTCGCCGAAGCCGGCCGCGGCCGCCGCGGTGAGCGTCCCGTCCTGGTATCCGAGCCGGAGCGTCATCCCGCCGTCGCCGTCGAGGCAGGCCAGCCGCAGCCCGGACGGGCCGGTCGGGTACGCGTCGACGAGGTCGGTCTCGGCCAGGACGTGGAGGACCACGTCGCCGGCGGTGATCGGGGTGGGCGCCTCGGCGTACTCGAAGCCGCACCGCGGGGTCGTGCCACGGGGTGCGGCCCGGCGGGGATCGAGGTGATCGATGAGGGCGCGGCGCTCGGCGAGGTCGTTGGCGAACGTGGCGAGCAGGTCGGCCGCGGGCAGGTCGGGATCGACCTGCACCGGCACCGGGACGGTCCGGGCGAAGGGGCCCACGGCGCGGGCGAGGGCGGGGTATCCACGGGCCGGGTCGACGACGTCGAGGCCCACGGTGGTGGCACCGGTGAACCGGGCGGCGACGGCGGCGAACACGCCGGCCACCAGGTCCGGCACGCGGAGGCCGAGTTCCGCGCCGAGGGCGGCCAGCCGGGCGGTGAACTCGGGCGCCCAGCGCCAGTCCACCGTCCGGGCGGCGCCACCGGCCACAGGCGGCGCGGGGTCAGGCCCGGATGCCGCCAGTTGCTCGTCCCAGACGCGCCGTTCGGCGGCGCCGTCGGTGGACTCGAGCAGGTCGTGGTGCCAGGCCGCGAAGTCGGCGTACTGGAGCACCTCGTCCGGGTCGCCGTGCAGTGGGCGCCCGTGATCGTGCTCCGGCTGCGCGTACCGTAGCGCGAGTTCGGCCACCAGCAACCGTAGCGAGGTGCGGTCGACGACGGCGGGATGCCCGACCACCAGGATCTCGACCGCCCGGTCCGGCGCCGGCACGAGGTGGATCCGCAGTGCCGGCCCGATGGCGAGGTCCAGCCGCTGGCCGCGCACCGTCGCCACGTCCGCGCCGATGTCAACCGGCGGGGTGTCCGGGCCGGTCGCGTCGACCGCGACCGCTTCCGGTGCCGGCTCGGGGTGCACAGTCTGGGTCGCGGTGCCGTTTCCCAGATCGCCCATCGTGGTGCGGGGAGCCTCGTGCCGCTGGATCGTGGCGCGCGCTGCGGCGGCGAGCCGGGCGACGTCGACCGGCCCGTGCGCGCGCACCCGGATCCGGACGGGGGTTACGGCGGCGCCGGCGCGGTCCAGGCGCCACAGCAGGTCCTGGGCCGGAGAGGCGAGGAACCTCGAATCGTCGGTGACGGCCGGGAGCACGGCGTGCTCAGGCCGGGAAGGCGGTCGATCGCGGCGGCATCACACTCGTCGCCCAACCCGTCGGACCAGGTTCAGCAGCCATCAGAGATCACCCCGAGCCAGCCCAATGATCGACACATGCAAGCACGTCAATCGTAGTGACGGTGGCTGGCAAGAGCAATGGGTCGGATCACGCGAACCATCCGTGCGGTCACCGCTGGCCGACGACGTCATACCGGACCCGCAGCGCACACACGCCGGCGACCAGACGCAGCAGACGGTCGGACGTCGGGCTGGCCACACCATCGTCGTCGGCCAGTCGATCGAGCAGAGCCCGCACCGCAACCAGGTCGAACAGCTCGACACCGTCGAGCACGCCCGCGTCGATCCAGCGCCGGATTCCGGCGGCCGCGCGGGCCGGACGGCGATCCGGCGGGGCGAAGAACGGGCGCTTCTCCCCCACGCGTACCTCCTCGGTGACGTAGCCAGCCATCGCGTCGCGGAACACCTGCTTGACCCGCCCTCGACCGAACTCGACCAATGGCAGCGACCGCACCGCCTCGAACAACCGGTGATCCAGCAACGGCAGCCGCACCTCCACCGAACGGGACATGTCCAGCCGTTCCGCGGCCAGGATGTAGTTGCAGAACCAGGTCCGCAGGAAGAGGTAGAGCGACTGGTGCACCGGTGCCCGCCCGTCGAGCTGGTGCCAGGCCGCGTCGATGATTCCTGCGATGCTGTCGCGCCCGGCGAACCGCTCCCTTAGCCCCGCGTGCAGCAACGGTCGGACCGCCGAGGTGGTGGTCAGGTGCCGGTCGACCAGCCAGCCCGGCAGAAACCCCAACCGATCGAGGGCGCCGCGCAGCGTCGGCGGGGCCGACGCGCCGGCGAGCACACCGGCGTACCGCCGCCGAACCTCGGGGTCCGCGACCGCGCCCAGGGCAAGGTCGCCGTGCAGGTGCCGGTAGCCGAGAAAGAGCTCGTCACCGCCCTCGCCCGCCAGCGCCACCCGCAGCCCGGCCCGCCGGATCGCGGCGCTCTGCGCGAGCCGGGCGGTGCCATGGCCGTTCTCCTGGAGCATCTCCCCGAGGCGTGCCGCCGCCGGGAAGTTTGCCGCAAGCCGCGCGGGATCCAACCTCACCTCGTGGTGGTCCGCCCCCCAGTGCGCCGCCGTCCGCCCGGCCACCTCGCCCTCGTCCAAAACGGAACCGGGGAACCGTACGGTGAACGTCCGCACCGGACCATGCTCGGCGGCGACCCCGACCACCGCCGACGAGTCGAGCCCGCCGCTGAGGTGGAAGCCCACCGGCACGTCGGCCACCAGCCGAAGCCGGACCGCCTCCTCGACGTGGCCCCGCACCAGGGCCGCAGCCGCACCATCGGGGCCGGCCGGACCGGCCACCGCCGCAGCCGGTGGGTAGTCGAGGTCCCAGTACCGCACGACCCGCACCCCGTCGCCGTCGGCACGCAACAGGCAACCGGGCGGCACCTGGAGGATGCCCGCGAACAGCGTCCGGTCCGGCGCGAGACAGGCGTGCAGGTGGTCGTGGAAGGACTCGGCGTCCCAACGGGGTACCGCGCCCGCCGCGAACAGCGCCTTGACCTCGGAGGCCACCACCAGCCGCCCGTCGATCCAGGTGTAGTACAACGGCTTGACGCCGAACCGGTCCCGGACCGCCAGGAACCGCCCCCGACGCTCGTCCCAGAGCACCACGGCGAACTCGCCGCGCAGCAGGCCCACGAATCCCGCCGGATCCTCCTCGTAGAGATGTACGGCGATCTCGCTGTCCGAGTCGGTGCGCAACCGGTGTCCCCGGGCCTGCAGATCCCGCCGCCACCGCCGATGGTCGTAGAACTCCCCGTTGACCACCGCCCGCACGTCGCCGGCCCCGTTGCGCACCGGCTGGTCGCCGTTGCCGACCCCGACCACCGCCAGCCGGACCTGAGCCAGCCCCGCCCGCCCGGAGGGGGCCACCCAGCACCCCGTGCCATCCGGACCCCGGTGCCGCAACACCCCGATCGGAGCAAGGTGCTCGAGCGCCACCCCGGCCCCGGGCGACCAGACCGCCACCAGACCGCACACGGCTATGCCCGCCCGCCCGGAGACGACCCGCCACGGAGGGCCGCCGTCACCGCGTCCCGTTCCAGACGCAGGCGGGCCAAGGCGGCCACGCGCAGCGCGCGTTCCGGATCGCGGGCCAGCCACGCGTGGTCGATCTTGCCGTTGCCGGTACGCGGCAGCGCCGGCACCACCACGAACCGGGCCGGCACGCTCGCCGCGGGTAGGCGCTGAGCCAGGTGCCGCCGCACGCCCTCGCGGTCGAGACCGACGCCCGGTCCGGCGACCAGGTACGCCACCAGCACCGTCCGTCCGGCGGCCGGCCGCCCGCACACCGCGGCCTCCCGGACTCCCGGCACCAGACGCAACGCCGCCTCGACCTCGGCCGGCTCCACCCGGTGCCCCCGGATCTTGAGCTGACGGTCGACCCGACCGTGGAAGTGCAGCAGCCCACCGGAGTCGACGCTGGCCAGGTCGCCGGTACGGTACCGGCGCGCCCCCGCAGAGCCGGGGTCCGGCCGAAACCTATCCGCGGTCAGACCCGGCAGCCCCAGGTAGCCCCGCGCCAACGCCGCCCCGCCGATGTGCAGCTCGGCCCGGCCGCCGGGCGCGACGGCGCCGTCCAGGGTCACGGATGCGTACGGCAGCGCGGTACCGATCGGCACGGCCTCGGGATCGCCGGTGCTCACCCCGTGCACACAGCAGCCCACGACCGCCTCGGTCGGGCCGTACTCGTTGATCACCTCGGTCGGCGACGTGCCCCGCCACCACGGCTCGGCCTGGCCACGGAACAGCTGCTCACCACCGACCACGAGGACGTCCACCGAGGTCCGCACGTCCGGACGCCGGGCCAGAGCCGCCGCCACCGCGTCGAGGTGCGACGGGGTCAGCTTGACCAACCCCCACCTCCGGGCGGTCAGCGCCGAGGCCAGCGCCGTCGGCGCCGGATCGGCGAGCAGGACGACCCGGGCGCCCACCAACAGGGGCGCGAACAGGCCGGTGACCGTGAGGTCGAACGCGGGCGAGGTCGACACGAGGGCCGGTCCACCCCGGACGTAGCGGGTGGCCGCCCAGGCCAGATACCGGGCCAACCCGCCGTGCGAGACCACGACCCCCTTCGCCGTGCCCGTGGAGCCGGAGGTGTACATGACGTACGCCGCCTGCTCCGGATGAATCGCCGGCAGCGGACGCCGGTCCGGTGACGCCCCGGCCCAGCGTACGGGCATCGTCGGCACGCCCGGATCGGCCGCGGCCCCCTCCTCGGCCAGCACGGCGACGGCCCCGCTGGACCGCACGATCTCCCACCGCCGGCGTCCGGGATGGTGCACGTCGATCGGCACGAACGCGGCACCGCAGCGCAGCACCGCCAGCAACGCCACCACCAGATCACGGCCGCGCGGCAGGCACACCGCGACCCGGCGTTCCGGGCCGGCGCCCGCCGCCGCGAGCCGGCGGGCCAGCTCACCGGAACGCCGGTACAACTGCGCATAGCTGACGAAACCGCGGTCGTCCTCGACCGCCACCGCGTCCGGCGTCGACGCGACCACCCCGGCCAACCGCACGCCGAACAGCGCGGGTTCCTCCGACACCGGCATCAGCACCTCCCCAGACCGACGACGCGCCCTGGCCGGACCGCCGTCGCGCGATCCGGGCGACCACGACCACCCACCAGGGCGCGATGATGACCAACAATGGAGGCGTGACCAGTGACCCGCCCGCCGAGCCGGCGTCCACCCCCGCCCCACCCTGGTTCTTCGCCATCAGCCGGCGCAACCACGACCCGGCCCACACATGGTCCGCGCTCGACGCGACGGTCCGGCTCGCCGACCGGTACGGATTCACCGGCATACTCGCCCACACCGGCAACGACACGCTGGTGGACCCATGGTTCGTGGGCCAACACACGCTGACGGTGTCGGACCGGCTCCTGCCGTTGGTGGCGGTGAACCCCGTCTACCACCACCCGTTCGCGGTCGCCCAACTCGCCGCGTCGCTCACCTACCGACACCGGCGCCCGATCTTCCTCAACTTCGTCGCCGGCACCTCGACACCGGACCGGCTGGCCCTCGGCGACCACACCGACCACGACCGCCGGTACCAACGGCTGCGCGAACACGCGGAAATCGTGCTGCGCCTGACCGGCGATCCCGCGCCGGTCACTGTCGACGGCGAGTTCTACCAACTGCGCGGGGCGCGGCTGCGGCTGCCCGTCGGCCCCCGCTGGCGTCCGGTCCCGTTCGTGGCCGGACACTCCCCGGCCGCCCGGGAGACCGCGCAGGCGCTCGGCGCGACCCACGTCGGCATGATCTCGCCGAGGGTGCCGCCGGAGTCCGCGGCGACGTCCCCGGACCGATCGCCCCGGGTCGACGACCGGACCGGCGTGTACGCCGGCCTCATCGTCCGCGCCGACGACCGGCGGGCGTGGCGGGTGGCCCGGGAGCGGTACCCGCACGACCCCGGTCTGGAGGAGGCCGGCGCGACCGCGTTGCGGTACACCGACGCGCTCTGGCGGCACGAGGCGTTCCGCTCGGCGGACGATGTACGGGCTGTGCCAGGTCACTTCTGGACGGGACCGATGCGCAGCCTGCGGGCGGACTGCCCGTACCTGGTCGGTGGTGTCGACACCCTGGCCCCAGTGCTGGCGGCGGAGTTGGCCGGCGGGGTGCGCGCGTTCATCCTCGACCTCGCGCCCACCGAGACCGACTTCCGCTGGGCACGGGAACTGCTGCGCCGCGCCACCGCCCTGGCCGCGCCCGCCGGCGATCCCGGTCCGCCTCCGACTCACGGCAGCTCCGGCCGGTAGAGCCGGAACCAGGTGGCGGCCTCCAGCAGCCACTCCAACATCCCGCGCGCCGTCGGGTCCAGGTCGCCGGGGTCGGCCGTGACCGATCGACGCAGCCACCGGCCGTCGAAGAACCGCAGCGCGTCCGAAGAGTCCTCCGTGACCAGCGCGCGAGCCTGCCGTTGCACCTCGGCCAGGTACCGCCGGCCGAGCATGGACGGGTAGTGGCTCTTGCGCCGGCGTCGGACCGGCTCCGGCAGCAGGTCAGCCGTTGCCATCCGGAGCAGGGACTTCTCCCGCCCGTCCGCGACCCGGACCGACCACGGGGTGCCGAACACGTACTCGACCAGCCGGTGGTCGCAGAACGGCACCCGGATCTCCAGGCCGTGTGCCATGCCGATGCGGTCCTTGCGCTCCAGCAGCGCCGGCAGCAACCGGGTCAGATGCAGGTACCCGATCTCCCTGAGCCGCCGTTCGGTCGCCCCGCCGGTGCCCCCGGCCGGCACCTCGGTCAGGGCCTCGCGGTACCGCGCGTCGACGTACGACCACAGGTCCAGCTCGGCGCTGAACCCGGCCGCCAACGGCGCCCGGCCCGTCGCAGCGGCCGCCACCGGGTCACCCCGCGACGACGGCGGGGCAAGCCACGGGAACGTCGCCGCCTCCCGGGCAACCGGGTCGTGGAACCAGTGGTAGCCGCCGAACACCTCGTCGGCCCCCTCACCGGAGAGCACCACGGTGCGATGCCGGCGCACGTCCCGCAGGAACAGGTACAGGGATCCGTCCAGGTTCACCATCCCGGCGGGTGCGTCGCGGGCGGTCACGGTGGCCGCCCGGACAGCCGGCGCGACGGCGGAGACCGGGTCCACCGGCACGGTCCGGTGGTCGCTGCCCACCGCGGCCACCACCCGCTCCACGTACGGCTGGTCGACGTCCGGCTCGCCGTGCCCGGCACCCTCGCCGGACGGGCTGGTCAGGGTGAGCGAGAACGTGGCCGGTCGGTGGTCGGGTGCGTGCGCGGCGGCCAGCGCGGTCAGGGCGGTAGAGTCCAGACCGCCGGAGAGCAGAAGCCCGACGGGCACGTCGGCGTCCAGGTGCGCCACGACGATGTCGGCCAGCAGTTCCCGTACCGTCGCGGCGGCCAGCCGGGGGTCGTCGTCGTAACCGGTCGCGGTCAGCCCCCAGTACGCGTGCTCGACCGCACCTGCGCGGTCCACCACCAGCAGGTGCCCCGGCCGCAGGGCGCGCATGCCCCGCCACAGACAGTAGCCCGGGGTGCAGGTCAGCCCGGCCAACTCGCGCAGGGCGTCGCTGTCGAGCACCGCCCTGACCAGCGGGTGGGCGAGCAGGGCCTTGGGCTCCGAACCGAACAGCACCCCGTCGTCGGTGACCCGGTAGTACAGCGGCTTCACGCCGAGCCGGTCCCGGGCCAGCAGCAGGCGGTCCCGTCGGCCGTCCCACAGCGCCACAGCGAACATGCCGGTCAGCCGGCTGACGAAGGCATCGCCCCACTCCAGGTACGCCCGGAGCACCACCTCGGTGTCGCCGCTGCTGCGGAAGCGGTGACCTCGCCGGCGGAGTTCGTCGCGCAGACTCCGGTGGTTGTAGACCTCACCGCCGTACCCGAGCACGACCGGCCCCTCGGCGAACCGCTCCACCATCGGCTGGACGCCGCCGACCGGATCCACCACCGCCAGCCGGCAGTGACCGATCGCGGCCCGCCGGTCGCACCAGATCCCGTGGTCGTCCGGCCCCCGGTGCGCCAGCGCCGCGGTCATGGCCGCCACCGTCTCCCGGTACTGGCGCAGATCCGGCCCGAAGGCCACCCAACCGGCGATCCCACACACCGCGACCGGCCCGGTCAGTCGCCGCTGGGACGGCTCGACCCGTCCGCCAGCGTGCGTACGGCGTCGGCGACCTCCTCGGCCCGCTCCGGTGACATCAGCTCGATGTGCGTGCCGGGGACGACGGCCAGCTCGAACCGGCCGGTGAACACCCCTCGCCACAACGCCGGATCAGGCCGGGTCAGCGTGGAGCCGCTGGCGACGACCACTCCGGCCGCCTCCGGGTACGCGGACACCCGGTATCCGGTCAGCGCCTCGGTGCCGCGTTCGATGTTGTCGTAGAGCCGCCGGCCGGTTTCCTGGTCCAGGCCGCGCAGCGTTCGGCCGCAGTCCCGGATGATGGCGGCAATCCTGGTCGGCACGTCCCAGGAGGCGAACTCGGCCAGCTCACTGACCAGCCCCGCGGCGCGGGCGAACTGCCAGACCGACTCGACGGCGGGCGGCACCTCCTGCGACCCGAGCCGGACCAGCGCGTCGATCAGAACCAGGCACGGCGCGGGCGTGCCGGCCGCCCGTAGCTGTTGGGCCGCCTCGAGCGCGACGAAGCAGCCGAAGGAGAATCCGACCACGCAGTCGGGGACGGGCCGCCCCTTGCGGGCCAGGGCCGCCAGCCCGCGGGCCGCCATGCCCGGGATGGAGTCGCCGGCCGGGACCGCGGGCGCGGTCAGGATGCCGTACACGGTCCAGTCGGGCATCCGGGCGCTGAAGTGGGTGGCGACGTCCACCCCGCCGTCGATGCCCGGGTAGAAGACGGCGGTGCGGGCGCCGCCGACCGTGTTGAGCTTGACGGCCAGCGCCCGGGTCTGCGGCGGCTGTGGTCTCACGTGCCGTCCCCTCTCTGGGTGGGCTGGGCGGCCTCAGCCGGCCGGGGCGGGGCCGCGCCGGCGGCAGCGGCCACCAGCGCGGCCAGGTCGGCGACCGTCGGACTTTCCATCACCGCGCCGATCGACAGCTCGACGCCCAGGTCGTCGTTGATCTGATCGACCAGCAGCGCGGTGCGCAACGAGTTGCCGCCCAGGGCGAAGAAGTTGTCCGTCGGTTCGACCCGCACCCCCTCCAACACGGTCGCGACGATGTCGCGGACGCGCGGCAACCAGGCGCGCAGGATCTCCGGGTCCGGCCCGACCGGATCGGGCGCGATGCCGTCGACCACGACCGTCCGGGGCACGAGCTCGGGCGGCAGCATCGACTCCAGCCACTCGACGAGCACCATGGTGTCGAACGGATCGACGGGATCCGGGTCGGCCAGCCGGACCCGCGCGGTCAGGCCCGCCGGACCGGCAAGGCTCAGCTGCGCATGCGCGACGGCCGGATGCCCGGCGATGGTCCGCTCGATCGCGGCCGGGTCGCCGGGAACCCCGGCGATCAGGACCGTCCCCGCCACGCCCGGCCGACCGATGGCACCAGCATTCGGCACGCGCTGTTCCGGGGCCGGCACGAGATGGTCCGGCGGTGCAGCGGGTGGGCCGGACTCCGGCCCGACGCGGCCGGGTTCTGGCACGCGTTCAGCGTTCGGCGACGGGCCCAGCCCGGTGGTGCCGTCGGTGTGCGCGACCCGCACGCCGAGCAGGCGCCGCAGCGTCTCCTCGTCCTGGCTGTCGAGGGTTCCCGCGACGAGCCAGACGACGCGGAGGGTCTCCCGCGCAGCCAGAAGCAGGTACGCCAGCCGGTCGCCGGCGCCAAGCAGGAGACGGACCTCGGTTGCGGTCAACTCGACGACCGTCGCGGCTTCGCGCCGTACCGCCTCCAGCGCGAACACCAGGTGCTGTCGTTCGTCCCTGCCGGCCAGGACCAGCCGGGCGCCGGCCGCCAGCGCGGGCAGCATACGCAGCGGCGCGACACCGCACGTCGCGCCGCCCCGGTAGAGCACGGTGTCCGTCGGGCCGATCCCGGTATCGGCGACGACGGTCGCCACCGAGCGGGTGAGGACCGCGCGGCTGAGCCGGTGCACCGCCGCCGGATCGGTGGCCCACACCGGGCAGGAGACGTATCCGCCCGGTGCCGTGGCGCCGGTTCCGGCGAGGTGGGCACGCGGGCCACGCACCGGCACCGGGAGCACCGGTCCGGCACCGAGCCCGCTCCAACGGCACAGGTCATCGGCGGCGGCCACCACCATGCCGACGCCCGTCAGGCGGGCCAGGCCGGCGACGGCCGGCAGCGGCCAGGAGGAGTCGACGACGAGCGGCTCCACACCGGCGGCCAGCGCGGCGAGCAGCGCCACCGGCAGGGTCCCGTCGGGACGTACACACAGCGCGACCGTTCGGTGAGGATCGTCGTTGCGGGCGGACGGGGCCAACGTGGCGGCCAGCTTCCCGGCGGCCGCCGCGAGGGCGGCGTACCGGAGCGAGCCGCCCCGCGTGGTCACGGCGACGCGGTCCGGCTCGCGCGTGCCCCAGGCGCCGACCGGGTCGAGGAGGTCGTCGAACAAGGCTGGTTCAACGCGCATCGAGGGGCTCCCGGTGGTGTGCCGCCGGCAGGGCTTCCAGCGCGCCGGCGAGCTGTTCCAGTGGCTGCGGTCCGAGCAGCGCCCGGCCCCGCAGCCCGGTCCACCCGGCCAGTTCGAGGCAACGCTGGATGCTCGGCACCAGGGCGGCTCGGCCGCCCTGGTCCCGGAAGCTGGCCTCCGGCCCTACCGCTGGATCGGCCGTCACCTGCCGCACGGCCGCCAGCAGAGCCACGACCTGCGGCCGTCGCACCGGTTCGGGAGGTGCGGCGGCCGACGCGTCGGGCGGTAACCGGTGGACAACCACCTCGTCCGGCCGGACCACGCCCGGATGGTCCCAGTACGGCAGCAGTGGACGCAGTGGATCGGGCAGGTCCGCGGTCACCTCCAGACTGGCCACCAGACGGGGGGTGCCGTCGCCGGCCGGGCCGACGTGCGCCGTACGCACCCGCGGATCGGTCAGCCACAACTCGCGCATCAGATCCGGGTCGGCCCACACACCCGCGCGGGCGAAACAGCCTTCCGGGGGCCGTGGCCAGTCGCCGGGCAGACCAGCCGCGACCTCGTCAATGGTCGGGTCGGCACCGGCGGCGACGTCGCACAGCAGTGACTCGACCCTCCTGAGCACGGTCAGCATCGCCGCGTCGTCCAACACCCGGCGTTCGGCCAGCAGGGCGAGCACGCAACCGTCGGCGGAGTCCGCGGCGGAGAGTTCCAGGCCCCGTTTGGCGCTCTCCACTGCTCCCCACTCGATGGTGGTACGGGCCCGGACACCGGCCGACACCCGCCGGACACGGCCGGTGTACCCGTCGCCCGCCGCGACCGTCATGGCGTGGTAGTACGCGTCGACCTGGGTGACCCCGCCCCGGCTCCCCCAGAGCGCGGCCCGGTCGTCGAGAAACTCGCAGTAGTCGTAGTCGGCGAAACGTTGCGCCGTCAGCATGGCCGAGGCCGTGACCGCGACGGCGGCGGGAAACGGCGCGCCGAGCGGCAGGTCGACGTCGACGACGACCGGTTGCAGCCGGGTCTCGACAACGGGGCCGGCACCCGGCCGTGCCCCCTTGTCCGCCACCAGGGACCAGCGGATGGACGATCCGGTGTAGCAGCGCAGCACCATGCTGGCCACGGTCAGCACCACGGCGGACGCGGCCTGCCCGCACCGACGGGCGACCGTGGGCAGGACCAGCCCCAGTGCCGGCGAGGTCAGGGTCAGCGTCCGTACCGTTCCGGAGCCACCGGGCTCGGCATGGTAGGGAAAGGACACCGTCGGCGCGCCGCGCAGCAGCCTGGCCCAATGCTCGCGGGCCTGCCGCCGCTGTGTACCGCGTGCAGGGTCCGCTTCGTGGGCCAGACGCTCCTCGGCGGTGCCGGCGGCGGGCAGCACCGGCCCGGTGTCGCCATGCCGGGCACCGAGCAGGTGGCCGAACTCACCCTCCAGCACCGCCAACGCCTCCTGGTCGGCGGCGTGCCGGTGGATGGCGACGGCCAGGTACCTCGGCTGGTCGTCGAGGGTGAGCACGCTCGCCTGAATCGGCCAGCATCCCTCGATGTCGGCGGCCCGGTGGCTGAGGTCGTCGACCAGGCCGGTGACGCCGACGTAACCACAGTCCTCCAATCGCCGCACCGGCACGTCCATGTCGGTCGCCGGGTCCACGACGCCTGTCATGCCCGAGCCGGGGCGGTGCGCGATTCTGGTCCGCAGAACGCCGTGGCGGGCCACCACCTCCCGCACGGCGGCGGTGACGTCCGCAGTACGGCGGCCGGGCGGCAGCGCGACCAGTCGGGTCGTCACGTACTGGTGCCGCTGCGCCGGTGGCGCCTCGAGCATCTGGAAGATCCAGAAAAACTGGCTGCGGCTGAGCGGCCGCGCGGCCTCACTCATCGCCGGCCCCCGCCCAGTCCACGCCGGTCGGCAGCACCCGGGCGGCGACGGTGAGCCCAGGGTCGAGCCGCGCCAGCGCACCCGTCACCCGGCCCGCCGTGGTGGCCACGGCCGCGACGTCGTGCCGCCGCGGGTCGACGTACCAGGTCAGGTCCAACGTGTCGGAGGCCGAACGTACGTCGAGCAGCAGTCCCGCCGCGGTACCGGGCGGCGTGACGACCCGGTCTCCGGCCCGCCGTCGAATCCTGATCTCGGGCACGGGCCCGGGCGGTGCGTCCGGCGCGCCTGCCCGCCGGCCGGCGACGAAGCGGCGGGCCGGCCCGGCCGTGTAACAGCCGACCGGCTCGGCCTGCGGGGGCAGGCCCAACGCGCCGTGGGACCGGTCGTCCTCCGCCGGATCGTCGACCGGCAGGTCGAGTTCGGGTACGGCATGGCTGTCGGTCAGCACCGTACCGACGGCACGCCAGACCGCGGCGCCCGGCCCCGGGCCCATCGGCATGGCCGTGGCGGGTGCCGGGCCGGGAGCCAGGTTCTCGTGCCGGCACCAGTCACGCCAGGTCGGCCGGGCGGGCTCCCCCAGGACCGGCTCGCCGTCGAGCACGACGGCGACCGTCGTGCGCAGCGCCCGGACCACCCGGTCGAAGGACGCCGCGTCGCAGAGCACCGGGTGCACCCCGACCAGCAACCACGGACGGTCCGGGCCGTCGTGGTCGAGCAGGACGAAGTGGGTCAGCGGCACGGCGCGTACGTCGCCCGGGTCGGGCAGCAGCCGGCGCAGGTCCCACCCGTTCGGTCGGCTCTCGACGTGGACCCGGGCCAGCACGTCCTCGGCCACTGGCAGGTCGGTGACGCGCTGTCCGAGGCCGTCGGTGGTGAGCCGCACCCGCAGCGCGTCGTAACGGCCAAGTACGCCCCGGGCGGCGACCTCCAGGATCTGGTCGTTCCAGTCGGCACCGGCGGGGCGCAGCACGGCGAGTCGCCACCGGGCGGTCGGGGTGCGGTCCAGCACCGCGCGCTGGGTCCGCGTCAACGCGAGCGCGTCGGAGCCGCGATCGCCCGGTCCGCGGACGGCCTCGACCACCGCCCACAGCGTCGGCGCCCGGTAGAGCTGGTCGATGCCGATGTCGATGCCGGCGGACTCGGCAGCGTCGACGACGAGCGCGGCCCGCAGCGAGTTCCCGCCGACGTCCAGGAACGGTCGACCGAAGTCCGCGTCGTCGATTTCCAGCGTCTCGCGCAGGATGTCCGCCAGGCGGGCCGGTGCGCTCATCTGGCGGCGATCTCGCGGACGACGGACCGGCGCATCTTGCCCTCCCGGGTACGCGGCAGCCGTTCGGTGAACTGCACGACTCGTGGGAAGCGCACCTCGTCCAACCGTTGCCGGCAGTGGTCGAGCACGGCCGTCGCGTCGAGGCGTCCGGCGGCGCCAGGCACCGGCTCGACCACGGCGTGCAGCCGAAGCTGCCCGGTGCCGTCGACCACCCCGACCACCGCGACGTCGGCGACCAGCGGGTGCTCGCCGATGGCCTCCTCGACCATGGACGGGTACACGGTCTGCCCGTCGATCCGCAGTGTCTCCGACAGCCGGTCGGCGATGAACAGGTAGCCGTCCTCGTCCAGCCAGCCCAGGTCGGCGACGCTCACATAGGTCGGGTCGTCGGCGGCGGCACGCAGTTCGCTGCTGCCGACGTAGTAGTTCGCCCGGCCGGTGGTCTGGGCCACGAACACCTCGCCGATGGTGCCGGGCTTCACGTCGGCCCCCTGCTCGTCGAGGATCCGGATGCCCTGGCCCAGGCCGACAGTACCCGGCCGGCGCAGCCACTCCTGTCCATCGCACATGATCGGTCGGGCCGATCCGCCGACCTCGCTGCTGGAGTACACCTCGTGCACGCGTTTTGCCCCGACCAGCCCGATCCAGCCGCGCTTGACCCATTGCGGGCAATGGGTTCCGCCGTGCGACACCCGGCCGAGGCGGCGGTAGGCCGCCGTGTCCAGGTCGGGATGCACGAGAATCCGGCCCATGTGGAACGGCGACAGACACAAGGAGTAGACGGTCTGCTCCCGTAGGACGGCGGTGACCGTGTCCACCGCGAAGTCCCGCATGGTGACGACCCGGCAGCCGGTCAGCACGACGTGCAACGCCAGCGTCAGCTTGCCGGTGCTGTGCAGGTCGCCGCAGACCAGGCGGGTACCGTCCAGGCCGACGGGTTCACGCCCGCCGGTCGCGTGCGGCGAACTCGACCGGCCCACACCTCGAAAGGTGTACGACACCACCTTCGGCAGGCCGGTGGACCCGCCCGAGGTGAGGTAGAGGTACGGCGTCGCGCCTTCGCCGTCGCCCGGCGACTCTCCGGGCGGGGTGACCGGCCCGGTCCGCAACGACTCTCGCAGGCCCGCGCTGGCGGCCGCGTCCACGACCAGGGTCGGGCCGATCGCTGTCTCGACCAGACCGAGCAGTGACCGCTTGTCCGGGGCCGGCAGGGTCGTGCTGACAGGCAGCACCGCGCCGCCGTGCATCCACGTGCCGAACAGGTAGCTCAGGTAGAGCGGCTCGTTGTCGAGGTCCAGGACGACCAGCATCTCGGGACCGGCGCCAAGCTCGCGCAGGTGGTCTCGGAAACGACAGCTGGTCGCGAACAGTTCCGCGTAGGTCAGCGACTCCAGGCGACCGTCGGGCGCGGCGACCGCGAACGCAACGGTGTCCGGACAGGTCCGGGCCAACTCCGCGATCCGCCCGACGAGGTCGGCGCGGGTGGTGGTCGGGATACTCAAGGCCGATCTCCTCACCACGGTGGATCCGGGTTGCCGGCGGGTCGGGGTTGCCCCCTCACCCCCCGGGGCTCAGGTACAGGGATGCGTACAGCCCTTGGCGGGCGAGCAGCGCCTCGTGGCCGCCTTCCTCGACGATCAGGCCGTCGGCGAGCACCACGATCGCGTCGGCGGATCGGATGGTCGACAACCGGTGCGCCATGACCAGGGCGGTACGGCCGCGCAGGATCTCACGTAACGCTTCCTGGACCAGCCGCTCCGACACCCCGTCGAGGTGGGCGGTCGCCTCGTCCAGGACCACGATCGCCGGGCTCTTGAGGAACAGCCGGGCCAGGGCGAGCCGTTGCCGTTCGCCCCCGGAGAGCCGCTGTCCCCGGTCCCCGACCACGGTGTCGAGCCCGAGTGGCAGACCCCGGACGAACTCCAAGAGTTGCGCGGCCTCAAGGGCACGCTCGAGGTCGGCCTCGGCGGCGTCCGGACGGGCGTAGTGCAGGTTGGCCCGGATGGTGTCGTGGAACAGGAACGTCTCCTGGCTGACCACGCCCACGGCCTCACGCACCGCCCCGAGGCGGTACTCCCTCAGGTCGACGTCGTTGATCCGGACCGCACCGCTGTCCGGGTCGTACAGGCGGGCCAGCAGGTGCCCGATGGTGGTCTTGCCCGCCCCGGAGGGCCCGACGAGCGCGGTGACCGTACCGGGCCGCAGCTCGAACGACACTCCGTGCAGCACGCCGGTGCCGCCGCGTCGGCCGGGCAGCCGTACCTCGTCCAAACCAGCGGCGGTGAGCTGGTCGGTCGTGGGGTAGGCGAAGCTGACCTGATCGAAGCTGACCCGCGGCGGGACGGCCGGTTCGATCGGTCCCCGCCGGCCCGAATCGAGGACCGGCGGCTTCAGGTCGAGGACGGCGAAGACGCGTTCGAAGCTGACCATCGCATTCATCACGTCCACATGCACGTTGACCAGCCCGGCAACCGGGCCGTAGAGCCGGCCGATCAGGGCGACGAGCGCGATGAGCGCCCCGAGTTGCATAGCCCCCCCGGCCACCAGTGCCCCGCCGACGCCGTAGACGGCGGCGGTGGCGATCGCGGCGGCGCCGGTGAGGGTGACCATCAGTAGCTGTCCCCGACGGACCGAGACGATACCGAGGTCCCGGGCCCGGCCGGCGTGCCGCGCGAACGCGCCGGCCTCGTCGTCGTCGCGGCCGTAGAGCATGACCAGCATCGCCCCGGCCGCGCTGAACCGCTCCACCGCCGTGGCCGCCAGGTCGGCGTTGACGCCCATCTGGGCCCGGGCGACGGAGCGCAGGCCACGGGCCGCCACCCGCCCGATCAGAAAGAAGGCGGGCAGCAGCAGCACGGCGATCACCGCGACCGGCCAGGAGACCACGAACATGGTGGCCACCACCGAGACGACCGCGACCACGTTGGCCAGCAGACCGGCCAGGGTCGAGGTGAGCGCCCGCTGCGCGCCGATGACGTCGGTGTTGAGTCGGGACACCAGCGCGCCGGTGTGCACCTGGGTGAAGAAGGTCAGCGACATGCGCTGGATGTGCCGGACGAGTTCGGTCCGCAGATCGTAGATGATCGACTCGCCGATCCGGGCGGACACCATCCGTTGGGCGTAGCTGAGCAGTCCCTCTCCCACCGCGACGGCCGCGGCGAGTCCGGCGAGCAGGACCACCGTGTCCGTGTCCCGGCGGGCGATGCCCACCTCGACGATCGCCTGCAGCAGCAGCGGAGTGGCCACGATCGCCGCCGACCCGGCCAGCACGAGCAGGCAGAGAGCGAGTAGCCCGCCACGGTACGGGTGGGCGTAACGGAGAATTCGGCGCAGTGTTCCGGGGGCCGGTCCGCGGGCCGCCGGCCCGTTGCCGGCCAGTGAGCCGAGAGCCGCCCAACCGATGCCATTCTCCGCCATGTCCGCCCCGCTAACCGGTCACGACCTCGGCCCGCCAGGCGGGTGAGGACCTGATCTCCTGGGCGGTGAAGCGGCCGGTGACCCACTGGCTCGCCGAGTACAGCAGGGTCTGGTCCGCGTAGTGCGGCGAGGTCGGGTCGGCCGACTGTGAGTAGGTCAGTACCGTTCTCACCCGGGGCCCGCTTCCCGCGCGGAACTCGACCACCTGCACGAAGCTCGACCCGGACGAAACCTCGACGTTGCCGCGCGTGGCATCCCAGACAGGCTGCACGACGTTGAGCAGGCCGACGTGCGGCCCGGCTCCGTGTACCGGGATCGTCGTACCGGACCGGGTCACGCTCTGGTGATCACCGAGCGGGGCGTCGAGGGGAATGCCCGCAGCCTCCAGTCGCAGCGCGGCGTCGCCGAACGCGCGTTGCACCTCCACCCGGTCGGCGGCGAGCGTGTGCGGAGTGGTGAGCGGCGCGGCGGGGTCGAACGGCTGCTGCCAGTACCCGCCGGGTACCCGCCCGGCGAGCGAGATGAACCAACTGAACAGCAGTGCGCCACGGCTGTCGAGGCGGAACGACCCGTCCCAGGCGGACAGTGCCGCGCAGCCGTCGCCGACATCGACCAGGCCACCACCGCTGACCGGCGCCTTCCCGCCCGGGAACGCCGCGCACATCCGGGCGATGCCGTCGCGGGCCAGGTCGGCGACCCGACCGTGGTTGCCGTAGAAGGCTCCGGCCAGCGTCTCCAGCGAGTGCCCGCGACCGGCCAGGCCGTCGGTACCGTCGATCCGGGCCTCGACCGACAGAACCCCCTCCTGGGTGCGGAAGGAGCGCCGGGTACCGACGTCGCCCACCCCACGCGGATATCCGGTCAGCGGTGCCCGCGCGTTGGTCAGCCACGGGCTGTCGTTGAAGTTGGCAACGTAGTCGCGCCGAACGAGGCTGGGCAGCCGGGCGGTGCCGAAAATCCCGGGTTCGACCGCGTCCGCGTCGGTGCCCCACGCGCAGTCGCCCCGTGAGCCGTCGAGTACCGAGATGCCGGCAAGCGGGAACATCTGGCGTCCGAGCGGGGTACCGCAACTGAGCGCCTGCTCGTCGGTCACGTGCGGGACGGCCTGGTAGTCGGCGTAGAGAGTGCGGCCGTCGCGGTCGGCGGCGACGGTGTTGACCCAGGGCGCTCCCTGGTTGGCCGCCAGCGCCCGCGCGATGCCGGCGGTGTCCCGCGAGGTCGCGATGCCGAGCCAGGTGTTCAGCAGGCGCACATTGGTGGCGTTGGCGTCGCGTACCGCGTGCACGGTGGTTCCCCAGGGCAGCGGGGTACCGTACGCGCTGGTGACCACCGGTCCGTAGCGGGTCTCATAGAAGGTCCGCCCGACCGTCCGCAGCGTGCCGTCCGGCTGCCTGACCTCGACGCTGACCGCCCGGGTGGTCATCGCTTCGGCGGCCCCGTCCACAACGTACTCGGTGGGGCGCCCCGGGGTGGTCGGCATCTCGAAGAGCCCGATCGTCGCGGCCGTCGAGACGGTGTGGCTCCACGCCACGTGCCGGTTGTGGCCGATGAGCACCATGGGCAGGCCGAGCAGGCTCGCCCCCGAGACGTCGAGCCGTCCGGGAATGGTGAGGTGGCTCTGCCAGAACCGGCGTGCGCCCTGCCAGGGGAAGTGCGGGTTGCCGAGCAGGGCGCCGCGTGCTCCGCGACTTCCCTGGTCGCCGACGGCGATGGCGTTGCTGCCGAGTTCCTGGCCCGTGCGCCGCGCTTCGACCGCCGCGGTGATCTGGCGCGCGGTGGCGGCGGGATCGATCAGGGCAGGCGCGGCAGTGGCGCCGGCCGGTGGCGCGGCCGTCACGATGTCGGTGACGAGGCTGCCGGTCCCGCTCATCGTGGCTAGTGCGTAGAGGTGGCGGTACACATCCAGGTCGGTGATGGGCCGTACCCACTCGGCCCCGCGACAGGCCGGATCGGTGATACCGCCGACGCCGGTCTGGCGCAGATAACGGTTGTAGCCGCTGACGTATCCACGGACAAGGTCGACGACCTCGGGATGTGGCCCATGCGGCGCCGGAGCGCGGATCAGCCGTTCGACGACGCCGCTGGCGTTGGTCCGCGCGAAGTACAGGTCGCTGTCAAGACTGTTGGCAGCGGTGACCAGGCCCGACGCTGGCGCGTCCGGGCCGAGGTACCGGGCCCGCTCGGCACGTACGGTCAGATAGATGTCGGCGAGGAGACAGACATTGTCCTTGGCCGAGGCGTATCCGTAGCCGAGGCCGAGGCCGGTGTACGAGGTAGCCGAGATGTGCGGGATGCCGTACTCGGTGTACTGCACCAGGGCCTGCGGACGGCCGCCTCGGGTTCCGGCGGCGACCGCCCGTGAGGCAGTGGCGGGCACGACGGTCGCCACCGTGACGGCGACCACGACGGCGGCCAGCAGGTTTCGGCCGCTGGCCGACGGGCTACCGGCGCTGCTCATGCTCACTTGCCCTTCTGCCGGACACCGGCCAGCTCATCGGCGACTTGGGAAGCGACACGGGTTCGGAGAGCGCCCGGGCCGAGGCATCGATGATATTCGCACGCTTCGACGCCCCCGGATAGACCCATGGATGCAAATGCTTGGCTGAGACAGCCCTGGCGGGACCCGCCCAGCCACTCGGCCAGGTCGCCGCCCCCCGGCGATTGACCGCCGAATTAGGTTAGCCTAACCTTTTACCATGGCGCGCACGAACATGAAGCAGGCTCGACTCAAGCCCGAAGCGGTGGAGCCGCTCACGATCCAGGTCGTCCGCCGCGAACGACTGTCCGCCCATTTTGTCCGGATCACCTTCAGTGGCGGCGACATCGAGCGATTCCGGTACATGGGCTTTGACCAGTGGTTCCGGCTGTTTCTCCCGGTCGCCGACGACTCGCTTGAGCGCCTGCCGGCCAAGCTCGACGCCCTGTCGTACCTGCGATTCCTGACCATCCCCAAGGCGTCGCGCCCGGTACTACGCAACTACACCGTGCGTGCCTACCGCCCGAAGGGGCCGGAAATCGACGTGGACTTCGTCATCCACGGCAGCACCGACGACGGTACCGCCGGTCCGGCAGCGACCTGGGCCGACCGGTGCCGTGTCGGCGACCGCGTCGCGATCCTCGACGAGGGCATCATGTTCAACCCCCCGGGCGGCACCGACCGGGTGCTGTTGGTCGCCGACGAGACCGGCCTGGCGGCTACGGCCGGCATTCTCGCCTCACTGGCGCCACACGTGCAGGGTCAGGCCGTGGTGGAGATCCCGTCCGATGCGGACCGCCAGGAACTCGATGCGCCAGCCGGAGTCGAGGTCATCTGGCTCGCCCGGGAGGACCCGCAGGCGCTGCCCGGTCGGGCCGCGCTCGCCGCAGCACAGGCGCTACCGGCCCCGCCGCCGGACGCATACGCGTGGACCGTCGGCGAGCAGACACTGCCAACGGCGCTGCGCCGGCACTGGATCGCGGCCGGGATACCCAAGGAGCACATCATGTTCTGCGGATACTGGAAGGCACCAAAGAGCCATTGACCTTCGGCGGGCAGGGCAGCAGGCAGGGAGCCGGCGTCGTCGTCGCCGTGGTGGAGCCGGGCGGCCGGAACCGCTGCGCCACGTCGGGCGGAGCCGCCGCTCCGGATGAACGACGGCCGGGTCAGCTCGGGCAGCCGGAGCGCGCGTCGTCTCTGTCAGAAGGCGGCGCCCAGGCGCAGGCGTCGGCGCGGCGATCTGTCCGATCGGGGGCCGTGGTCAGGTTCGCCCCCGTACCTGACCACCGACCAGCCGGAACCGCGACGGATCAGGCGCCAGACGGCAGAGCGACGTGATCGGGACGGCCCGCCCGGACGGCGGCGCGGCGGCGGACCCGGGCCGGCGGAGGGGGCAGCGCCCGCCGGTCGATCTTGCCGTTGGCGGTGGCGGGCAGCTCGGGCAGGAGGACGCAACGTGCCGGCACCATGTGGTCAGGCAACGCCTCGGCGAGGAACCCGCGCAGCGCCGGCTCGGTCAGCCGGGCCGGTTCGGCGTCGCGCTCGGCGACCAGGTACGCCACCAGGGTCGGCGCGGCGCCCACGTCCTCGCGCAGCAGGACGACGCTGTTGGCCACGAGCGGGTGCCGGTTGAGGGTCGACTCGATCTCCCCCAGCTCCACCCGCTGCCCGCGGATCTTGACCTGGGTGTCGACCCGGCCGACGTAGTTGAGGTGGCCCTCCGGCGACCACCAGACCAGGTCCCCGGTCCGGTACACCCGCTGCGGCCGGCCGGCTACCGTCACCTCGACGAACCGCTCGGCGGTCAGGTCGGGCCGGCCCGCGTAGCCGCGCGCGAGGCAGTCCCCGCCGACCACCAGCTCCCCCACCTGGCCCAGCGGGGCGAGTTCGCCCCGGTCGTCGAGCACGTACGCGACGACGTTGCTGATCGGCCGGCCGATCGGCACGGTGTCGGCCGGTTCGGGCCGGCGGCACTGCCAGGCGGTGACGTCGATGGCCGCCTCGGTGGGGCCGTACAGGTTGTGCACCTGCGCCCCGGGCAGCACAGCGGTGAGCTTGTTGACCAGCTTCGGCGGCAGCGCCTCCCCGCTGCAGATCACCCGGCGCAGGTCGGCACAGCGCTCCAGTCCCGCCTCCTCGACGAAGAGGGCGAGCATGGAGGGCACGAAGTGGACGGTGGTCACCGACTCGCGGGCGATCACCTCGACCATCTCCTGCGGGTCACGGTGGGCCTGCGGCTGCGCCGTCACCAGGGTGGCGCCGGCGAGGAAGGGCCAGAGCAGCTCCCACACCGAGACGTCGAAGGTGTACGGCGTCTTCTGCAACACCACGTCACCCGGGCCGATCCGATAGGTGTCCTGCATCCAGGCCAGGCGGTTGGCCAGCGACAGGTGCGTCATCTGCACGCCCTTGGGCGCGCCCGTCGAGCCGGAGGTGAAGATCACGTACGAGAGGCCGTGGACCACCTCCTCCGGCGTCCGGTAGCCGCGCCAGTCGACCGGCGGGGCGGGCCGGTCGCCGCCGTCCAGCGGGCGAACGGGCACGGTCGGCTCGACGCCGAGGGCGGCCTGCCCCGCCGGGTCGGCCAGCACCAGCGCCGCCCCGGCGGTGCCGAGCATGAGGTCCAGCCGGGGACGCGGGTGCGCCGGGTCGACCGGCAGGTACGCCGCGCCGGCCAGCAGCACGCCGAGCACCGCGACCACCAGTTCGGGGCTGCGTTCGGCGCAGAGCCCGACCACCGACCCCGGGCCTATCCCGTCGGCGCGCAGCCGTCCGGCCAGCGCCGCCGCCTCGTCCAGGAACTCGCGGTAGCTGAGGTGTCGGACGCCGCCGCGCAGCGCGACGGCGTCCGGGGTGCGTGCCGCCTGCCGGCAGATCAGCTCGTGCACCGGGGTGCGCGGGGTGGGCGTCGGCGCGGGGTTGAAGCCGAGCAGGGTCCGGCGTTCCTCGGGGCCGACGAGCGTCGCCTCCCGCACCGGCCGGTCCGGGTGGGCGGTGAGCCATGCCTGCAGGGTGTGCAGGCGCTCCGGCAGCCACCGGGCGTCGCCGTGGTGGCGCAGGAAGCGCACCGGCAGCGCGCCCAGGGTGGCCACGACACCGTCGTCGGCGGCCGGAGCGGACAGCAGCACGTCCGGCACCGCCGCCGGCGGCACATCCGGCTCCACCGCCGCCGGGGGGAGGCCGCGCGCCTGCGCGCGTACCTGGTCGAGGGTGTGCTCCGGGCCCACGCGCAGCCGCAGCTCGCCGCGCGGGCCGTGCACCGCGACCTCGGTCGCGCCGCCGAGCCGGTGGCAGAGCACGGCCGCCACCGCGGCGGCGAGATCCAGGTCGTCGTGGCGGGCGGTCACGCGGTCACCAGCCCGGCGAGCACGCGCGGCGTGGCGTCCGCGGTGAGGGTGTCGATCGGCACCCGCACCCCGTAGCGGCGCCGCAGCTGGCTGATCATGCGGATGAGCAGCAGCGAGTCGCCGCCGACCGCGAAGAAGTTCGTGTCCGGGCCGATCTCCGGGACACCGAGCAGGTCGGTCCAGAGCGCCACGAGCTCCCCCACGAGGCCGTCCTCGCCGCCGGCCGGCGACGCCGGGGCGTCCATCCCGCCGGCCGGCGACGCCGGGACATCCGGTGCGACGTTCGGGACGTCCGGTGCGATGTCCGGGACCGGCGGCGGGACGTCCGGGAGCGGTGGTGCGGCGTCGAGCCAGTGCCGGGTGGGGGCGAACGGGTAGCCGGGCAGCGCGACCCGCCGGCTGCCGGTGTCGCCGCGCAGCGCCGGCCAGTCCACGCCCACCCCGGCCGTCCAGAGCGCGCCGATGCCGGCCAGCACGTCACCGGCGTCCGGGCGGGCCGTTGGCCGTGGCTGCAGGGCGTACCCGGGCACCGGCCGGCCCTGCGGGGTCTGCCGGGCGGCGCCGGTCAGCGCGCTTCCCGGCCCTACCTCGACCAGGACCGGGTCGGGCAGGCCGAGCGCGGTCAGCAGCGCGTCGTGGTAGCCGACCGGGCTGCGCAGCTGGGTCGCCCAGTAGCCCGCCGGGCGGGACAGCCCCTTGCCCAGCAGCGCCCCGTCCACTGTGTTGATCACCGCAACGGTGCGGGGACGCTGGTCCACCCGGTCGGCCTCGACGCCGAACCGCCGGGCCGCGTCGGCCATCATCCGGCTGTGGAAGGCCCGCCGGGCGGGCAGCGCCCGCCAGTGCACGCCCGCCCCGGTCAGCCGCTCCCGTAGCGCGTCGAGCTGCGCCACCGGCCCGGCCACCACGGTCAGGTCGGGGGCGTTGCGCGCGGCCACGTCGAGCTCGTCCAGGCCGGCCAGGTGGGGGGTGAGAACGGGCGGGGAGGCGAGGACGGCCAGCATGCCGCCCTCGGGTGCGTCGTGCATGAGCCGGCCCCGGGTCGCCACCAGGCGCAGCATGTCGTCGCCGGCCAGCTCCCCGGCCAGCGCGGCGGCGGCGAACTCGCCGACGGAGTGGCCGACCAGCGCGGCCGGGCGTACCCCCCAGGAGAGCAGCAGCCGGCCGAGGGCCAGCTCGTGCAGCGCCAGCACGGGCTGGGTCACGTCGGTGCGGTGCACCACGTCGTGCGGGTCGTCGTCGACCAGCACGTCGCGCGGGTCCAGCCCGAGGATCGGGGTGAGCAGCCGCGCCCCCCGGTCGAGGTCGGCCCGGAACGAGGGGTAACGGTCGTAGAGGCCCCGGGACATGGCGGGGAACTCGGTGCCCTGGCCGGGAAAGAGCAGGACCACGCTGGGCCGGCGGGCCGCCGCCCGGGCCGGGGCGCGGCGCAGCCGGGTCGCCGTCTCGGCGAGGTCCCGGGCAGCCACCGCGAGCCGGTGCGGGAAGTGCCGGCGGTACGACTGCAGGGTGCGGGCGACGTCGGCCAGCGGCAGGTCGGGGCGCTGCCGCAGGTGCTCGCCGAGCTGCTCGGCGGCGGCCCGGACCGCCTCCGGGGTGCGCCCGGAGAGCACCACCAGCTCGGTGCGCTCCCCGGGCGGGACGGTCGGGTCCGGCACGTCCGGCCCGTCCCCCTCCTCCAGCACCACGTGGACGTTGGTGCCGCCGAGGCCGAACGCGCTGACCCCGGCCCGGCGCGGCGTGCCGTCGGTCTCCCAGGGCCGGGCCACGGCGTCCACCGTGAACGGGGTGGAGCCGTCGAGCAGCTCGGGCCGGGCCTGCTTCAGGCCGGCCAGCGGCGGGATCTGGCGGAAGTGCAGCGCCAGCGCGGCCTTGATGAGCCCGGCGACGCCGGCCGCCGCGTCGAGGTGGCCGACGTTGGCCTTGACCGAGCCGAGCGAGCAGGGCCGGGTGCCCCGGGTGAAGACCTCGGCCAGCGCGGACAGCTCGATGGCGTCGCCGACCTCGGTGGCGGTGCCGTGCGCCTCCAGGTAGCCCACGGTGGCGGGGTCCACCCCGGCGGCAGCGTACGCGCGGGTCAGCACGTCGATCTGGCCGGCCACCCCGGGGGCGGTGTAGCCGACCTTCAGGTTGCCGTCGTTGTTCACCGCCGAGCCCTTGATCACCGCGTAGACGGTGTCGCCGTCGCGGCGGGCGTCCTCGGCGCGCTTGAGCACCACCAGGGCGACGCCGTTGCCGGGCACGGTCCCCTCCGCGGTGGCGTCGAACGGGCGACAGGTGCCGTCGGCCGACATGATGCCCTTGGTCTCGTACAGGTAGCCGGAGTGCTGCGGCACGGCCACGCAGGCCCCGCCGGCCAGCGCGACGTCCGAGTCGCCGGCGCGCAGGCTCTGCGCGGCCAGGTGCACCGCCACGAGCGAGGTCGAGCAGGCGGTCTGCACGGTGACGGCGGGCCCGCCCAGGCCCAGCCGGTAGGCGATCTTCGCCGCCAGGTGGTCCTTCTCGTTGCCGAGCACCACCGACAGCAGCCCCTGCGCGTCGACCAGGCCGGGCCGCGCGAAGACGTGGTGCAGCGCGTAGTAGTTGAAGCCCGCGCCGGCGAAGACGCCGACCCGGCCGAAGGGCGCGTCGGTGGTGAGCCCGGCCGACTCCAGCGCGGCCCAGGCGGTCTGCATCAGCAGCCGGTGCTGCGGGTCGGTGGTCTCCGCCTCCCGGGGGGTGATGCCGAAGAAGGCGGCGTCGAAGAGCTCCGGGTCGGCCAGCATCCCGCGCGCCGGCACGTACGCGGGGTCGTCCAGCCGGTCGGCGGGCACCCCGGCGGCCAGCAGCTCGCTGCGGGTCAGCGAGCTGATGGTGATCCGTCCGGCGGCCAGGTTGGACCAGTACTGCCAGACGTCGGCGGCGCCGGGGAACCGGCCCGCCATGCCTACGATCGCGATGTCGCCGTTCATGAGGGTGCGCCTGCTCCTTCGGTCTGTGCGTGCAGATGCCGGGCCAGCGTCTGGACGGTCGGAAAGCGGTAGAGGTCGGTCAGCGGGATCGTCCGGCCGGACAGCCGCTCCTGGAGCAGCCGGCGGACCACGGCCAGCCGCAGGGACTCCCCGCCGACGTCGAAGAACGCCTCGTCGAGGTCGAAGTCGTCGGTGCCCAGGGCCTCCACCCACGCCCCCGTGACCAGCTCCTCGAACTCGGTGAGCGACGCCGAGGACAAGGCCGGGGACGACGCCGAGGAGGAGGCCGAGGAGTTCGCCGCGGTGGGGGGCGCGACGGTGGCCAGGGCGGCCAGCGCCCGCAGGTCGACCTTGCCGTTGCGGTCCAGCGGAAACTCGGCCACGGTGTGCCACTGCTGCGGGCGGGCGTACGGGGCCAGCTCCGGCTCCACCGCCCGGCGCACGTCGGCCACGTCGACGCCGTCCCCGTCGGGCTTCAGGGCGGCGCACAGGCGCACCCCGGTCGCCGGGTCGCCGACGGTGAAGACCACCGCGTCGCGTACGCCGGGGCGGGCGCGCAGCCGGCGCTCGATGTCGACCAGCTCGACCCGGTGGCCGGCGATCTTCACCTGGCGGTCGTTGCGGCCGAGGAACCGCAGCTGCCCGTCCGCGCCCCAGCGCACCAGGTCACCGGTGCGGTACAGGCGCGTTCCCAGCTCCGCGGAGCGGACGAACGAGGCGTCCGTGCGGGCCGGGTCGTCGAGGTAGCCGTCGGCGAGCCCGGTCCCCGCCGCCCACAGCTCGCCGACCGCCCCGGGCGGGACGAGGCGTCCGCCCGGACCCACGACGTGCAGGTCGGTGCCGCGCACCGGCCCGCCGATCGGCAGCGGGTCCGGCGTGGCCTCGGCGTGGTCGATCGAGTACGTGGTGGTGAACGTGGTGTTCTCGGTCGGACCGTAGCCGTTGGTGAGCCGCAGCCCCGGGCAGGCGGCCAGCGCCCGGCGCACGTGCGCCGGGGAGACCACGCCGCCGCCGGTGAAGAGCTGCCGCAGCCCGGCGAAGGCGTCCGGCCGGTGGTCGGCGACCAGGTGGAAGACGCCCGAGGTGAGCCAGGCGTGGCTGACGGCCTCGGCGCGCAGGAACCCGGTCAGCGCGCTGGGCGTCGGCTCCCCGGCCGGGAAGACCACCACGGTGTCCCCGTTGGCCAGCGGCACCAGCAGCTCCAGCGTGGACGCGTCGAACGCCAGCGGCGACAGGCGCAGCATCCGCATGCCCGGCCGGTCGACGAAGAGCCCCGGGTCGTCGGCGAGGCGCAGCACCGCCCGGTGCGGGACGACGACGCCCTTCGGTACGCCGGTCGAGCCGGAGGTGAACGAGGTGTACGCGGTCCGGTCCGGCCCGGCCGGCGCCTCGGGGCCGGCGTCGAGGACCGGAGCCGGGTCGTGGAGGTCGACCAGCGGGCAGTCGGCCACGCCGGACCGGTGCGGCCCCGGTGCGTCCACGCCGAGCCGGGCGCGGGGTGCGACCGCCTCGACCAGGTGTGCCCGCCACTCGTCGGTGGCGTCCCGGTCGACCGCCACGTAGTACGCGCCGAGGCGCAGCACGCCCAGCACCGCCACCGCCTCCGCCGCCGAGCGCGGCAGCTCCAGCAGCACCCCGTCGCCGGCGCGCACCCCGCGGGCGTGCAGCAGGCCCGCCTGGGCCACGGCGCGGTCGTGCAGTTCGCGGTAGGTGAGGGTGAGCCCGGCCTGCGGATCGACCAGCGCGATCTTCTCGCCCGCGTCGCGGGCGTGGCGGGCGAACCGGTGCCACACGTCGTCGGTGGTGTGGTGGGGGCCACCGCCGCCCAGGGTGCGCAGCCGGTCCCGCTGGGCCGGCGAGAGGGTGCCGACCTCGCCCAGGGGCGCGTCGGGGTCGGCGGCGAGCGCGGCCAGCGCCGCCCGGAACGACTCGACCAGCTCGCCTGCCTCGGCGGCAGTGAGCGCCGACGTCGCGTACTCCAGGGCCAGCCGCGGGCGCGCCGACCAAGACTGCAGGTAGAGCAGGGCGTCGAAGACCGCGCCGTGGCAGTGCCCCTCGTGCAGCCGCCAGCGCCGGCCGCCCCCGGTCAGCTCGTCGGGGACCAGCTCGTGGTGGGCGGCGAAGCCGAGCTGCGCCAGCGGGTTGCGCGCCGGGTCGGTGGGGACGTCGAGCGCCGCGACGACCCGCTCGAACGGCACGTCGGCGTCGGCGGCCGCCTCGCCCACCGCCCCGGCCACGCCCCGGACGTGCTCGCGTACGGTCAGCGCGTCGCCGCTCGCGCAGCGCACCGGGACGACCCGGGTGCACAGGCCCACGATGTCCGCCATGCCCGCCTCGAAGCGGCCCGCCGCGGGGACCCCGAGGACCAGGTCGTCCAGCCCGGCGTGGCGGGACGCGGCCAGCGCCCAGCCCGCCATGACCACCGACGTCACGGTCACCCCGCACCGGCGGGCCAGGTCGGTCACCGCCTCGGCCGTCGCCGGGTCGAGGTGGAAGTGCAGGCGCGCGCCCCGCCCGTCGGCCTCGGCCAGCGGGGGCAGGTCGGTGGCGAGCGCCACCGTGCTCGGCGCGCCCGTCAGCCGGGTCCGGATCCGGGCCAGCGCGGCGTCCACCTCCCCGGCCGCCTCCCGCGCGGCCAGCCGGCTGCCGATCCAGTCCGGGGCGGGCGCGGGCGCGTCGTCACCGGGTGGTGCGCCGCCCGCCGCGTCGGCGGCGTAACGCGCGGTGAACTCCCGCCACAGCAGCCCGATGCTCCAGCCGTCGCTGACCACGTGGTGCACCAGCAGGGTCAGCAAATCCCGGTCCCCGGCCCGGGTCAGCACGAACACGACCGGTGGCTCCTCGAAGGGGCGCAGCAGCCGCCCCGCCGCGGTGCCATACAGGTCGTGCACGGCGCGGACCGCGTCGTCGCCGGGCAGCGCCTGGTGCAGCAGCCGCGGCTGGTACGGCGCGGGCAGCACGATCCGGGCCTGCCGGGGCTCGTGGACGAAGCGGGTGCGCAGCGCCTCGTGCCGGGCGGCCAGCTCCCCCAGCACCCGGCGAACGCGGGCCGGGTCCAGCGGGCCGTCCGCCTCCAGGGTGAACATCAGGTGGTAGGGCGCGTCCCGGTCGAGCAGGTGCGCGGCGAGCATGGACCGCTGGCCGGGCAGCAGGTCCCGTTCGGCGGGCCGCCGCGCGAGCACCGGCGGGGCGGTGTCGACGTACTCGACCGCGTCGGCGAGCACCTGCGCCAGCGGCAGCGCGGACAGCAGCCGGCCCGCCTCCACGTGCGCCCGCAGCTCCCGCTGGCCGAGCGAGACCAGCGCGATGGCCTGCAACGAGGTGCCGCCCAGCCCGACGAAGGACTCGGCGGCCGCCGCCTGACGCAGGTGCTCGGGCGCGACGCCGAGCACCTGGGCGGCCAGTGGCGTCCAGGCGGCCAGGTCGGGGCGGTCCATCACCGTGCCTCCGCCGCCGGCCGGTCCGCCGGCACCTGGCCCGCCACCGTACGCAGGTCGGCGAAGCGGGGGTTCTCCAGGACGTGACCGAACATCACCGCGAGGTTGAGCTCCTGGCGGATCAGGGTGCTGAGCCGCAGCGCGCTCAGCGAGTGGCCGCCGAGGTCGAAGAAGTCGTCGTCGTCGTCGACCGTGTCGACGCCGAGCACCTCCTTCCACAGCTCCTCGAACTCGGCCACCCAGGTCCGGTCGTCTACGTCGCGCATCAGTGGTGCCTCTCTGTGTCCAGGTGGGTAGCGGGGGCGTCCAGGTAGTGCCGGGTGGCGGCGAAGGGGTAGGTGGGGGCGGGCACCCGCCGCCGCCCCGTGTCGTACGCGGGATCCCAGGGGCCGGCCAGGCCGAGCTGCCACAGCGCGCCGACGGTCGCCAGCAGCCGGGCGTGCCGGTCGGTGGGCAGCGCCGACGGGTCCGGCCCGAACCGGGGGGTGACGCTCGTGCCGACCTCGATCCAGAGCAGCCGGTCCGCGTCGGGTGGCAGCGGCTGCGGCGCGGCCGGGGCGAGCGCCGCCGCCCGCCAGCGGGTCGGATCGGCGCACTCGGCGTCGGTGAGCGGTTCCCCGCCGGCGGCCCGCAGCGGCAGCTCGGCGGGGCGGAGCCGGGCCGGGTCGCGGTCGCCGCGCAGCAGCGCCACCGCCTCCGGCAGGGTGACCACCCCGGCCACCACCGCGCCGGCCAGCAGGCCGAGGCCGGTGCCGGCCAGCTCGCGGGGCGCGATCCCCCGGCCGCGTAGCGACCGGGCCAGGCCGACGCAGGCGACCAGCCGGTTGACCCGCTCGCGGGCCGGCTCGTCGAGGGGCTGCCCGCGCAGCAGCGCCGCCCCCTCGTCGGCGGTGGCCCGGTAGGCCGGGTCGGCGTCGTAGTTCGGCCGGTTGCCGGTCAGCTCGCCGGCTGCGGTGAGGTACAGGCCCACGCCCCGCGCCCGCGCCTTCGCGTCGACCTGCCGCACCGCCGGCCCCGGCACGCCGGCCCCGGCCGCCGGAGCGTGCCGGCCGGTGAGGAACGCCGCCCGCCAGGGCAGCTCGGCGCGGCCGGTGCGCAGCGTGTACGCGACGTCGGCCAGGTCGCCGGGGGCGGTCCGGGCCACGACGTCCACCGCACGGTCGACGCTGTCCTGGGCCGCGGTGGCCGTCTTCGCGGAGACGAGGACCAGCTCGGTGACGTGCCGACGGCGGCGGGGCGCGGGGTCCTGGGCGGCTTCGAGGACGACGTGGGCGTTGGTGCCGCCGATGCCGAAGGCGCTGACCCCGGCCCGCAGCACCCCGTCGATCGGGGTCCAGGGCCGCGCCGCCACCGGCAGGTCGAAGACGGAGCCGGCCAGCTCGACCCGGGGGTTGGGGGTGCTCAGGTGGGCGATCGGCGGGACGGTCCGGTGTTTCAGCGCCAGCACCGCCTTGACCAGCCCGATCACGCCGGCTGCGGTGTCCAGGTGCCCGACGACCGACTTGACCGCGCCGAGCGCGCAGGGGGCCCGGTCGGGCCGGTCGCTGTCGAAGACCTGCCGCAGGGCCGCCACCTCGATCGGGTCGCCCAGCGCGGTGCCGGTGCCGTGCGTCTCGATCAGCCCGACGGTGTCCGGGTCGACGCCGGCCACCTCCAGCGCCGCCGAGATCACCGCCGCCTGGCCGGTGGGGCCGGGCGCGGTGAAGCCGGCCTTGCGCAGGCCGTCGTTGTTGATCGCCGACCCCCGGACGACGGCGTGCACGGTGTCGCCGTCCCGGCGGGCGTCGGCGAGGCGCTTGAGCACCACCACGCCCGCCCCGTCGCCGGGCACGGTCCCGTCGGCGGCGGCGTCGAAGGCCCGGCACCGGCCGTCGGCGGAGAAGATGCCGCCGGGCTCGTACCGGTGCCCGCGCCGCGTCGGCGGCGCCACCGTCGCCGCCCCGGCCAGCGCCACGTCGGCGTCGTACGTCAGCAGCGCCTGCACCGCCTGGTGCACCGCGACCAGCGAGGTCGAGCAGGCGGCCTGCACCGTGACCGCCGGGCCCTGCAGGTTCAGCTTGTACGCGATCCGGGTGGCCGCGAAGTCCTTGTCGCTGCCGATGATCAGCCCGAGGCCGCCGGCCGCCTCGACGGCGCGCTGGTTGGGCCAGACGTTGTCGAGCAGGTAGACGTTGAGCCCGGTGCCGACGTACACCGCGATCCGGTTGCCGTCGGCGGCGACCGGTGGGTGGCCGGCGTGCTCCAGCGCGGCCCACGCGCACTCCAGCAGGACACGCTGCTGGGGGTCCATCAGCGCGCTGTCCGACGGCGAGTAGCTGAACAGCCGGTGGTCGAAGCGGTCCGCGCTCGCCAGCACCGCCCGGGCCGGCACGAAGTCGGGATGCTCGACGAGGTCCTTCGGCACGCCCCAGCCGAGCAGCTGCTCCGGGGTGAAGAAGCTGACGGCGTCGATGCCGTGCACCACGTGGTGCCAGAACCGGTCCAGGTCCCGGTCCGCGCCGGGGACGCGCACGGCCAGGCCGACCACGGCCACCGCGGCGTCGTCGTCGGGCTCAGCCACGGCCGCCTCCGGCACCGCGCCGCCGGCCGGCGAGCAGGGCCCGCCCCTGGTGGCGCTGGGTGACCCGCGCATCGGCCGGCACCGGGGCGGCCTCGCGCAGCTGCGCCGCGCAGCCGGCGACCGTGCCGGCCCGGAACAGGTCCGTCACGGAGACCTCCAGCCCGTCGTCGGCGAGCCGCTGCTGCAACGCGATCAGCGCGAAGCTGTGCCCGCCCAGGTCGAAGAAGTTGTCGTGCAGCCCCACGTCGGAGCGGCCGAGCACCTCGCTCCAGCAGGCCCGTACCCGCTCCTGGAGGTCCGTGCCGGCGGCGCGGTCGGCGGCCGGGGCCGGCGCGGCGGCCGTCCGGGCCGCGCGGGTCTCGGCCAGCAGGCGGGCGGTGTCCACCTTGCCGTGTGCGGTGAGCGGGATCGCCTCGACGGCGAGGATCCGGGCCGGCACCATGTAGGCGGGCAGCGTCCGCCGGACGTGGCCGCGCAGCTCGCGTTCGGTGTCTGGGCCGGTCCCGCCGACGACGAAGGCGACCAGTTGGTCGTTCTCGGCCGCCACCGCGCACGAGCGCACCGCCGGGTGGGTCAGGAACGCGCCCTCGACCTCGGCCAGCTCCACCCGGTAGCCGCGCAGCTGCACCTGGGTGTCGTTGCGGCCGAGGTAGACCATGGTGCCGTCGGCGCCCCACTTGACCACGTCGCCGGTCTTGTACATGACCCCCCTCCCGTACGGGTCGGGCAGGAAGCGGGCGGCGGTCAGCTCGGGGTTGTTCACGTAGCCGTGCGCGACGAGCACCCCGCCGCAGTACAGCTCGCCGGGCACGTCCACCCCGGTCGGGCGCAGCTGTTCGTCGAGGACGTAGCACCGGGCCGAGGGCAGCGGCACGCCGATGGTGCCCTCCCGGACCCGGGCCAGCTCGGCGGCGGGCGCGGCGAAGATCGTGCAGTGGATGGTGCCCTCGGTGATGCCGTACATGTTCACGAAGACCGTGTCCAGCCGGGGCGCCCCGCCGACCAGCTGGGTGAGCCGGGCCCAGCTCAACGCCTCGCCGCCGAGGACGACGTAGCGCAGCCGGGACCGCCCGCCGCCGAGCTGCCGCAGGTAGGGCGGCAGCAGCCGGTAGAGGGCGCCCGGGGTCTGGAACACCGCCGTGACCGCCTCCCGGTGCACCAGGGCGGCGAGCCGCTCCCGGTCGACCAGGTCCGCCTGGTCGGCGACGACCAGCCGGCCGCCGGTGGTCAGCGCTCCCCACATCTCCCACACCGAGGCGTCGAACGAGAAGGAGCTGGCCGCCAGCCACACGTCGGCGGCGGTGACGTCGAGACCACCGGGGGTGGGGGTGTTCAGGGCGTCCAGGCCGCCGTGCCCGACCAGCACGCCCTTGGGCACCCCGGTCGAGCCGGAGGTGTAGATGACGTAGGCCGGGTCGTCCCCGGCAGGGTAGGCCAGCGGCACCTCGGCGGCCCCGTCGAGGGTGTGCGGGTCGGCCAGCCGGATGCCCCGGCCGGCGGTGAGCGCCCCGGCGGTGTCGGCGGTCCCGGGCTCCGCCAGCATGATCCGCAGCCCGGCGCTGGCGGTGATCAGGTCGAGGCGCTGCCGGGGATACTCCGGGTCCAGCGGCACGTAGACGGCGCCGAGCCGCCACACCCCGACGATGGCCGCGATCACCGCGGGCGAGCGGCCGAGCAGCAGCCCCACCCGGTCGCCGTGGCCGATCCCCAGGTCCGCGAGGCCGGCGGCGATCCGCCCGGCCCAGCGATCCAGCTCGGCGTACGTCACCGTCGCGTCGCGGTGCCGCACCGCCACCGCCTCCGGGGTACGCGCCACGTGCTCGTCGAAGCGGCGCAGCACCGACGGGTACCCGATCGGCTCGGCGGTCAGTGGCGGGTTCACCTCCTCGACGAGCAGCCGGTGCTCGGCCGCGTCCACCATGGACGGCTCGGCGTCCGGCTCGTCCACGATCGCGCGCAGGAAGGTCAGGTAGTGCCGGAGCAGCGTGGCGACGGTCTCCTCGGTGAACAGCTCGGTGCTGTACTCGGCGCGCAGGAACGGGGCGTCGGTGGAGACGTCGAGGGTGAGCCCCACGTCGAACTTCGTGACGTCGACCTCGACGTCCACCTCGGTCAGCTTCACCCCGTCGAACTCGGGAAAGGCGAACGGGAAGTTCTGCACGGTCAGCGAGGTCTGGAACAGCGGCGCGTGGCTGAGCTGCCGCTCCCCCACGGTGGCCCGCACGATCTCCTCGAACGGCACGTCCTGGTTGGCGAAGGCGGCCATGCTGGCCCGGCGGGCCCGGTCGACCAGCTCGGCGAAGCGGGGCCGGTCGGCCAGGTCGAGCCGGATCGGCAGGGTGTTGACCAGGCAGCCGACCAGCCGCTCCTCGGCCTCGTCCATCCGGTTGGCCACCGGGACCCCGATCACCACGTCGTCCTGGCGGGCGTAGCGGGACAGCACCGCGGCGTAGGCGGCCAGGGTCACCGCGAACAGCGTCGCCCCGCGCTCCCGTGCCCACGCGGTCAGCCGGTCGACCAGCCCGGCGTCGACCGGCCGGCGCAGCACCGCGCCCCGGTTGCCGAGCACGCTCGGCCGGGGGAAGTCGGTGAGCAGCGCGAGCTGCGGGACGTCCCGCAGCTCGGTGCGCCAGAAGTCCAGCCCGGAGCCGTCCCGCTCCCAGTCGGCGCGCTGCCGCTGCGCGTACGCCAGGTAGGACTCGGCGGGTTCGGCGTGGCCGACGCCGTCGGCCCCGGCCAGCGCGGCGTGGTACTCGGCGGCGAGGTCTTGCAGCAGCAGCCCGACCGACCAGCCGTCGCAGGCGATGTGGTGGACCAGCACCGCCAGGGTGTGCTCGTCGGGCCCCCAGGAACGCAGGTACGCGCGCAGCACCGGGCCCTCGTCGAGCGCGAACGCCCGACGCGCCTGCTCGGCGACCAGGGTCCGCAGGAACCCCTCCTGGGTGTCCCGGTCGGCCCACTCCCCGGCCTCGATCTCGATCTCCGCCTGCGGGGAGTCCGCCACCCGCTGGACGAGCACCCCGTCCACCAGCGCGAACGTGGTACGCAGCGCCTCGTGCCGAGCGGTGACGCGCAGCAGGGCCGCGCGCAGCGCCTCGGGGCGAAGCGTGCCGTGCAGGTGCACCCCGAAGGCCACCACGTAGGCCGGATTGCCGGGTTGCAGCTGGTTGAGGAAGTAGAGCCGTTCCTGAGCGAACGAAGCACGACCGGTACGAACCATGCACCGATCGTGGCCGTCCGGGCACCCCGCCCGACAGAGCGGGCTTTCCCGCCCCGGCAGGGAAAACCTCCCGGTCGGCTGGCAGACAGCTCCGCCGGGCCCGGCCCGCCGGCGGGCCCACGGTCACCGTCCCGGCCACCGCCGTGGAGCCAGGGCTACGCGAGGTCGGGGTGGCACCGCGCGCGGTGCCACCCCGACCTGACGACCCGACCGGGGGTCAATACTCGCCGCGCCCGAAGGCCGCCAGCTCGGCGGAGTGTGCCGGGTTGCTGACGTACGTGGCGCCGATCGGCGCGGTGACCCGGCACCACATGTCGAGCCGGTCGACGTCGATCCCGGCGGCGGCGGCCAGCTCGTCGCGGCGGCGTACCATCTCCGCGCGATCCAGTCCTTCGAGCACGTAGTCGACGGCGTCGAAGCAGGGGTCGCCGGCGCAGGCCATCGGGTCGATCGCCACCAACCCCCGGGCGCCGCCGCTGAGCACGTTGCCCAGGTGCAGGTCGCCGTGGAGCAGCACGGTTTCGGTGGGCACCGCGAAGAGGTCGTCGCGCAGCCGCTTCGACCCGGCGAGGTCGGCGCCCCGCCGGACCGCCGAGTTGAACAGCACGTCGATCCAGTCGGTGAGCTGCCGGGGCGCGGCGGCCGGGTCACCGGCGGCGTGCAGGTCGGTGAGGAAGTCGGCGTAGTCGGCGGGGGTGGGCGGCTGCGCCATCTTCTCCACCAGCGTGCCCGGCCGGATCGACTCCAGCAGCACCGCGCCCCGGGCCGCCGCCAGCACCACCGGCACCCGCCCGCTGGGCCCGAACTGGCGCAGCATGTCGACCTCCTCCCGCACCGCGTAGCTGTCCGGTGACAGCTTCAGCACCGCCTCGCCCTGCGGGCCGGTGCAGCGGAACACCACCGAGGAGTTGCCGGACTTGAGCTGCTCACCGAGGTCGAGCCCCCACTCGGCGACGAGATCGGTCAGCCGCTGCGGCAAGGTGCCGGCCCAGCGGTGGGCGGCCTTGCCGAAGCGCGGCTCCAGCCGGTTGGCGATGGTCTCCAGGTCCAGGGTCATGCCGTTCATGCCGTTCCCTCCACCGAGCGCAGGCTGGCCAGTGCCGCCGGGCCGCCCGCCCGGCGCAACGGCATCGCGCCAGCGCCGTGCAGCCGGGGACTCCCGCCGCCGGCCACCAGGTCGAGCCCCGGCCGGTACGGCCGCGGTCGGGCGAACCGGGCCTCGCGGGCCATCTCGATCGCCTCGTACCGGTCCGACACGTTCAGTTTGTTGAAGATCGTCGAGATGTGGTTGCTGATCGTCTTCGGGGACAGGTTGAGCCGGGCGGCGATCGCGGCGTTGCGCATGCCCGCCGCGATCAGCTCCAGCACCTGCCGCTCGCGCTCCGTGAGCTCCGGGAACATCTGCTGGTTGCGCGGCTCCCGGCCGAGCTGCCCGATGAGCAGGTCGGCGACGCGGGGACCGAGGATCACCTCGCCGGTGGCCAGGCCCCGGACCGTCCGCACGATGCCGTCGCCGGGGCAGCTCTTGAGCACGTACCCTCGGGCGCCGGCACGCATGGTGGTGACCACGACGGCCTCGTCCTCGACGGCGGTGAAGACCAGCACCGCGGTCGACGGCGAGACCCGGGTGATCTCCTGAAGGGTGCCGGCCTGGAAGTCCGGCATCGCGATGTCGAGCACGAGCACGTCGGGGCGGACCGACGCCGCGCTCCGCAGCGCCGCCTGCGCCGTTCCCGCCTCGGCCACCACGTCGATCTCAGTCGAGGTGGACAGCAGGGCGATGAGCCCCCTGCGCACCACCGGCTGAGCGTCGGCCAGCACCACCGTCACGACCCGGGGTTGTGCCCCGTCCGCGACCTCCTCCGGATCCCGACTCATCGTATGAGCCAGGTCCGTGGACGAGCCAACGCCGACCATTGCCACACCTCACCCCGTCCCCAAGCAGCCCGCGACGCCTCCCGGCGGGAGGGCGTCGCGGGAACGGATCGCCTCATCGGCATGAACAGCTACCTACATCTACTAGAACAACACATATACACGATCGGCGGGCCCCCCTGTCAATCATCCGACCTATTTTCCGAGGTCAATTACGTAAACGAAGATGGATCGCAGCTACTGTCAGTCAGAAACATTTCAGCGCCGATGGCGGATCCCAAGGTCACGACCTGCGCCTACGGTCGTCCGGCCGGCGGGATCCGCCCCGATCTGCGCGTACGCCTAGCGCAGCGGCCCCGGGTTGTCCAGCGGAAAACTTCCCGGACGGCCGGGAAGTCGTCCCGCCCGCCGCCGCCCGCAGGCCCTGTCCATCCGCCACCCCGATCACGATTATTGATGACGACCGCGCCATTACACCAGGATGTGGGAACATGCCCTTTTCGCGATTGATTGATTATTCGTTCCGTTTGGTGCCGACCGATCCGCTGCGCAGGAAACTGATCGCGATCCGGCTGGCCGAGTCGATCGGCAAGGGCGTCTTCCTCAGCGGCAGCGTGGTCTACTTCACACTCCGCGTCGGGCTCGACGCCAAGCAGGTCGGCCTGGGCCTCTCCGCGGCCGGCCTCTCCGCCTTCGTGTCGTCGGTGCTCTTCGGGGTGATCGCCGACCGGGTGGGCGCGCGGCGGCTGCTGATCGTCCTGTTCACCACCCTGGCGGTCGGCTTCGGCCTCTACACCCTGGTGGGCAGCGCGGCGCAGTTCTACGCCCTGGTGGTCGCCGTCGGGTTCATCGAGTACGGCACCGGACCGACGAACGGGGCCCTGGTCGGCAACCTCGTGCCCGCCGACGAACGGGTCAAGCTCAAGGCCATGATGCGCTCGGTGTTCAACATCGGCTTCAGCATCGGCATCGGGGTGGCCGCCGTCGCCGCCCTCAGCCAGCGGCTGCTGGTGCTCATCCCGCTCACCACCGCCGCGCTGATGGTCGGCGCCGCGCTGCTGGTCACCCGCCTGCCCGACGCGCCGTCCCGGCCGGTGCCGGTGGGCTTCAAGCGCTTCGCCGCCGTACGCGATCCGCGCTTCCTCGCGGTCATCGGCGTCTCCACGATCCTGGCCTCGCACGTCAGCGTCATCCTGGTCACCATGCCGCTCTGGGCACTCAACCGCACCACGCTGCCGCACTTCCTGGTGCCACTGCTGCTGATCTTCAACACCGTGTTCGTCATCCTGTTCCAGGTCCGGGCCAGCCGCGGCGCGGACACCGTGGCGGGAGCCGGCCGGCTCGCCCGACGCTCCGGCTACTGGCTCGCCGGCGGATGCCTGGTCATCGCCCTGACCGCGCTGGAGGACAACGTGGCGCTCGCCTGCGTGGCGATCGTCGCCGGCGTGCTGATCCTCTCGGTGGCCGAGGTGATGCAGGCCGCCTCCGGCTGGGGACTCGCCTTCGGGCTCGCCCCCGAGCACGCCCAGGGCGAATACCTGGGCGCGTTCGACCTGCACGTCATCACGCAGAACATCGTCGGCCCGGCGGTGCTCTCCGGCCTGGTCATCACGTTCGGGTTCTGGGGGTGGCTGGGCATCGCCCTCGCCGCGCTCGCCGCGTCGGCGTTGATCGTCCCGGTCGCGCACCGCAGCCAGGTCACCCTGGAGCCCGAGCCCGCCCCGGCGACCAGCCGCTGACGGGCACGGCCAGCGCGGCTGCCACCGCACCGTCCCACCCTTCTCCTGAGCTGCCCCGATCCGTCGTCCATTCGTTGTCCACAAGGCACGCCTAGCCTTTCACCAGTGCTTCGCGCACGGTGGACGACAGGAGCTCACGGTGACAGAGCCACGCTCGACGGGTCGCTCGGTGCAGACGATCTACGACTCGATCGCGAGCACGTACGACCACGTCACCCGACGCAACGACTACGACCGCTGGGTCGCGCTCTACCTGGACCTGATCGGGCGGCACGGCGCAGCCGGACGACGCCTGCTCGACCTGGGCGCCGGCACCGGCCAGGCCGCCATCCGCCTCGCCCAGGCGGGATACCAGGTCACCGCGGTCGACGTCTCGCCGGAGATGCTCCGGCAGGCACGGGCGAAGCCGGGCGCCGAGCAGGTCCGCCTCGTCGTCGCGGACCTGCGGGAGCTGCCCGACCTCGGGGTGTTCGACGTCGCGGTGACGCTGGGCGAGCCGTTCGTCTACCTGCGCGACGAGCAGGAGCTGTCCGCCGCGCTACGCGGGGTGTCCGCCCTGCTGGCGCCGGGCGCCCTGTTCGTCTTCGACCTCGGCACCGCCGGATTCCATCGGCGGCACCCGTCGCGCGTGGTCGTGGAGGACAGCGAGGACGAGTTCACCGTCGTACGCGGGGCGTCGTCGCGGCGCGACCCGCACGGCTCGGACTACCTGATCGACCGGTTCACGACCCACGACGGGATCACCTGGCGGCGGTTCCACCAGCGGCACGAGTTCTCGTACTTCGCGCCGGACGTGGTCGGGCGGCTGCTGGGCGAGGCGGGCCTGACGCACCTGGCCACCCACGGGCTGCACCTCGGCGAGCTGGCCGAGGACGCCGACGAGGAGCTGCACCGCAAGAGCTTCGTCGTCGCGCGCAAGCCGGGCTGACGGTTTGCCCGGGCCCCGCATGCCGTGCGCGGCACCGGGTCGGAGCCGGTGCCGACGAGTCCCTGGAGGCGAGAGGAGGTGCCCGATGAAGATCGCCGACTGGAGCGAGTGACCCGCGGCCCCGTGGCGGGCCGCCTCCTGCGTCGGCCTCAGGAGCGGCCCGCCACGGACCGGGCCCGAGCAGGGCGGCCGGGTGGTCCGGAAGGGGGACGCCGGTGGGCACGGACCGACCTCCCGTCGCACGTGGCGCCGCTGCGGGTGCCGGCGTTCCGGCGTTACTGGGGCGCCGTGAGCGTCTCGACCGCCGGGGACGGGGTGCTGTCGGTGGCGGTGCCCGTCGCCGCCGCAGTGCTGCTCGGCGCGGGCCCGGCCCAGATGGGCTGGCTGACGGCGCTGGCGTGGATCCCGAGCGTCCTGTTCGCCATTCCGGCGGGAGGGTGGGTGGCCCGCTTCCGGCACCCGCTGGCCCCGATGATCGGCGCCGACCTCGTCCGCTTCGCGGCGACCGCGGCGCTGCCAGCGGCCTGGTGGCTGGGCTGGTTGCACCTGCCCGCCCTGTACGCGCTCACCGCGATCGTCGCGAGCGCGTCGGTGGTGTTCGTCGTGGCCGATGCCGCTCTCTTCCCCACCCTCCTCGACGACGACCGCCTCGTCGCCGGCCAGTCGCTGGTCTACAGCGCCCGCACGGTGGCGTCCGTGGCAGGATCCGGTGCCGGCGGTCTCCTGGTCCCGGTCCTCTCCGCCCCCGTCGCGGTGGCCGCGGACGCGCTGTCCTACCTCTGGTCGGCCGCCCTGCTGACCAGGATCGACCGCCCTGCGGCACGGACTCCGCCACCACGGACCGCACCGGTCTCCACCACGGGGCTGCGCTTCATCGCGGCCAACCCCGCCCTACGTGGCGCGCTCGGCGTCACCACCACCGCCAACTTCTTCAACCTGATGTTCCACGCCCTCCTCGTCCTGTTCCTCACCCGGACGCTGCACCTGTCCGCCGCCGTGACCGGGCTCGTGCTCGGCGCCGAGGCCGCCGGGGCCCTGGCGGGATCCCTGGCGCTCCCGGCGGTCGCCCGGCGCCTCGGGATGCCCCGGAGCCTGGTGGCCGGCAGTCTGCTCTCCGCCGCGCCGCTGACGGCCGTCGCGGTCGCGGCCGGTCCGACGGCGGTGGTCGTGACCGTCGTCCTCGTCGCCTCGTTCCTGTCCGGGGTGGGCCGCTCGGTGCAGGACATCAGCGTCGCCGCCACCTTCGTCTCCACCGTGCCGGTGCCGCTGCGTACCCAGGTCCGTGGGGCCTACCAGACGATCAGCTTCGGGGTACGCCCGGTCGGCGCGGTGCTCGGCGGGCTGGTGGGGCAGTCGGTCGCGCTGCGGCCGGCGGTCGTCCTCGCGACGGCCGGTGGCCTGCTCGCGTTCCTCTGGGCGCTGCCGTCCCTGCGGTCCCCGCACGGGCCGCGGGGGACACCGGCAGCCTGACGGCGGCGCAGCACCGTCAGGCCCCGCCCCTACCGCAGCCCGGACTCGCCACCAGCCCCGAGAACCGCCACTCGGATCACCCGTCCACGGCTGCATGACAAAGCACTACTAGTTGCCGACGCCGAGGCTCGACATGAACGCCGCCGGGTAACGGTCACCGCGCGCGGCGCCCTTCGGCACGGCCGCCTCGATCTCTTCGAGATCATCGGCCGACAGCTTCACGTCCAGCGCCGGCAACGCCTCAGCCAGTCGCTGCCGGGTACGCGCACCGACCAGCGCAACGATGGACGGGTCCTGCGCCGCCACCCACGCGATCGCCAGCTGCGCCACCGTGCACCCCTTCGCGTCGGCGACCCGGCGCAACGCGTCCACCAGGGCGAGGTTGTGCGACGCGTTCTCGGCGGAGAAGCGGGGACTGTGGTTACGCGGATCGTCCGCCCGCCCCGGCACCCAGTTCCCCGAGAGCAGGCCACGGCCCAGCACCCCGTACGCGGTCAGCCCGATGCCCAGCTCCTGCAGGGTGGGCAGCACGTCGGCCTCGACCGCCCGCGACAGCAGCGAATACTCGATCTGAAGATCAGCAACCGGATGTACGGCGTGCGCCCGCCGGACGGTCTCCGCGTCGACCTCGGAGAGCCCTACATACCGTACGTAACCGGCGTCGATCATCTCCTTGATCGCGCCGATCGTGTCCTCGATCGGCACCGACCGGTCGAGCCGGGCCGGCCGGTAGATGTCCACGTGGTCGACGCCGAGCCGGGTCAGCGAGTAGCTCAGGAAGTTCCGCACGGAAGCCGGTCGGCAGTCCTGACCGGAAAACCGCATGCCCGGCCCCACCTGCTGCCCGAACTTCACGCTCAGCAGATAGCTGTCCCGGTCGCGTCCCCGTAACGCCTCCGACAGCAGCAGCTCGTTGTGCCCCATGCCGTAGAAGTCACCGGTGTCGACCAGCGTGACCCCCGCGTCCAGCGCGGCCCGCACCGTGGCGATGCTCTCCCCGCGATCGGCCGGACCGTACGCGCCCGACATGCTCATCGCCCCCAGCCCCACCGCGGAAACCGTGGGACCCGTGCTGCCCAGAGTGCGTGTCTGCATCGAAACTCTCCCTCGTCGGTCGATCTCGGCTCCACCTTGCGCCGCTTTGCGGCCCGTCGGCAGCGGAGCGCTTGTCGTGGGAGCGCCACTCCCTGGCTCGACGCCCAGTCCCCGGGCAGCATGGAGGCATGCAGCGCAAGCAGCTCGCCGACTTCCTGCGTCGCCGGCGCGAGGCCATCCGCCCCGCCGAGGCCGGCATCGCCGACGGCCCCCGCCGCCGCACCGCCGGCCTACGCCGCGAGGAGGTCGCCATGCTCGCCGGCATGTCCGTCGACTACGTCGTCCGCCTTGAGCAGGGCCGCAGCAGCCAGCCGTCGACCCAGCTGCTCGGCGCCCTGGCCCGGGCCCTGCGCCTGACCGACGACGAGCGAAGCCACCTGTTCCACCTGGCCGGCCACCAGCCGCCGCCCGCCGACGGCATCGCCCGCCTGGCCCGGGCCGGCCTGGTCCGCCTGCTCGACCTGGTGGGCGACACCCCCGCCATGGTCCTGTCCGACCTCGGCGAGGTGCTGGCGCAGAACCGCATGTCGATCCTGCTCACCGGCGACCACACCGGGCTGACCGGCGACCGCCGCTACGTCACCTACCGCTACTTCACCGACCCGGCCATCCGCGACCTCCACGGCCCCGAGGAATGGCAGCGGCACGCCCGCCAGCAGGTCGCCGACCTGCGCGCGGTGGCCGGACGGCGGGCCGGCGACCCGGCCGTGACCGGCCTGATCGAACGGTTGCGGGCGGCGAGCGACGACTTCCAGCGGCTGTGGGCCGAGCACGAGGTGGCGGTGCGCCGGGCCGACCGCAAGACATTCATGCACCCGCGCGTGGGCCGCGTCACGATGGACTGCGAAACCCTGGTCACCCCCGATCTCGGCCAGCAGCTACTGGTGCTGACCCCGGCCGACGCCGAGGCCCGGGAGAAACTCGAGCTGCTGCGCGTGCTGGGGGTCGAGGAGTTCCCGGCCGCCGTGCCCTACTGACGACGCCCGCAGTTCCCCACGCCGACCGAAGCTGGCGCGGGTGATCCCGGACAGCGCGCCGCGTGGGCATGGACAGCGCGACACTGTTTGCGACACCATGTCGCAAACTTGACGACAGGGTGTCGCATAAGGCAGAGTGCGGCCATGCAGAAGCTGATCGTGGTCACCGGCGCCTCCACCGGCATGGGTGCCTCAACCGCCCGCGAACTGGCCCGCCAGAGGTTCCACGTCCTGGCCGGCGTGCGACGCGACCACGACGCCGACGCCATCCGCACGACCGACATCGAGCCGGTCATCCTCGACATCACCAGCTCCGAGCAGGTCGCGGCACTCGCCGCGCGGGTCGCGGCCGACCCGCGCACGCTGCACGCCCTCGTCAACAACGCGGGAATCCAGGTGAACGCGCCGGTCGAAGCACGCCGATGGCGCAGTGGCGGCGGGTGTTCGAGGTCAACCTGTTCGGCCACGTCGCCGTCACCCAGGCGCTCCTGCCCGCGCTCCTGCAGGACAAGGGCCGCGTGATCAACATCAGCTCGATAGGCGGCAAGGCCGCCATGCCCACCTACGGGGCGTACGCCGGCGCGAAGTTCGCCCTGGAGGCGGTGAGCGACTCGCTGCGGCGCGAGGTCGCGCCGCTGGGCGTACCCGTGGTCGTGGTCGAGCCCGGCGGCGTCCGCACGAAAATGGCCGCCCGTGGGATCGCCACGGCGAACCAACTGGCCGCCGAGATGACGCCGGAGCAGGACGCCCGGTACGGCAGCCTGGTCCAGGCGATCAACACGTTGATGCAGACCGGCACGGCGTCGGGCGTGACCGCCGACGCCGCCGCCCGGGTCGTCGCGAAGGCCGTGACGGCCCGCAGACCGCGTACCCGCTACACCATCGGCCGCGATGCCGCCCTGGTCATCGGCCTGACCCGGCTGCTCTCCGACCGGATGCTCGACCACGTCATCGCCGCCAACCTACGCCGCCACCACCCGAAGGCAGCCACCGGATGACCCCCTGCCGTAGGGAAGGATGACCGAATGCCGCGGATCCGGGGAACCAGCATCGGGGAACACCACGAGCTGGTCTGGGCCGATCTCGCCGAGGCGATGCGGCAGCTACTACTCGAACGCGACTACGACTCGATCAACATGGGCCACATCGCGACCCGGGCCGGGCTCGCGCGCAACACGCTGTACAACTACGCCCGCGACCAGACAGCGCTGGTCCTGGCACTGACCCAGCGGGTGGGCCAGCCCACGGTCGAACGGGTGGCCACGATCGCCACACGTTCCACCGAACCGGCTGCGGATCGGATGCGGGAGATCATCGAGACCGTCCTGACCGCGTTCCAGGACCAGATCCTGCAGCTGATGTTCCGGCCCGGCTCCGGTCCGCCGTTCGTCGACCTACCCAAGGGGCCGGACAGCCCGTTCCACGCGATCGTCGTCGAGGTCGAGAACGTCGTACAGGACGGCATCGAACGCGGCGAGTTCCGCGATGTCGGCGACGTGCACCTCACGGTGGAGCTGCTCTCCGGCGTCATGCGCGCGGGCGCAGAACGCATCGGCCGGGACCCGGCCACCTACTCGGCCACGGTCCACACCGCACGGGAACTCATCCTCGCCTCGCTCGAGTTCCCCCCGCTTTGAGGGAGCGGGTGGGCCCCGCTGGCAGCGAACATCCGGGCAGCGTGACCGGCTGACCGCAGGACTGCCGGAGACCTTCCGTCAGCCAACCGGTCGTCTCAATGCGGTCATCACGGTGTGCACGCTGGAACAGCGACCCGCACTGCCAGCATGCGGCCCTCGCGGGCCGACCTGCGAGCCTTCTCGTGGAAGTCAGGTGCCGCGCAGGCGAACAGTGTCGTCCCTGCGGCACCGCCGAGGGCGCAGGCGTACACCGGCGAGCCGGGCCGGATCTCGTCGGTGATCGTGCCGCCCTCGACCACCCGCACGAGCCGGCTGCCGACCGCATCGGCGATCCACAGCCCGCCCGTCGCGTCGAGGCAGGCACCGTCGCCAGCGACCTGCAGCTCGGCCAGCACCTGGTCGAGCCGGTGGCCGACCGGGAGGGGCCCGAACGTCGCCCACGGCCGCCGGCCGCTGAGGTCCCCGTCGTCGGAGATGTCGAAGGCGGTGACCCGGTTGCCGAACGTCTCCACCACGAGAAGCACGTTGTCGGGGGTGATGACGCTGCCGTTGGGAAACCACAGGTCGTCGGCCACCTGCGTGACGTAGCCGTCGGGATCCACGCGGTGCAGCCCGGCCGGTCGTAGCGGATCATCGGCCATGAGATCGAAGCCGAAGTTGCCGACGAACGCGCGGCCGTGGCTGTCCACAACCAGGTCGTTGCCGTGCCCGGTGGCGTGACCGGCCAGATCGGCATGCACGACCAGCGTTCCGCCCGGCTCCTTGCGGAGCACCTTGCGGTCGCGCATCGATACGACCAACATGCGTCCGTCGGGGAGCCAGCCCAGTCCGGAGGGTTGCCCTGGCACGTCGGCCTCGGCCCGCAGATCAGCGCCGTCCTCCCGCATGGACCAGACCTGAGGGCCGTAGAAGTCGACGAACCAGAGCCGCTGATCGCGCCAACGTGGTGCCTCCAAGAAGTGGAAGCCCTCGGCCACCGTGGTCGCTTTCGTCGTCATGATCGCCCTCCTGGGCCCACGCCTGGCAGGTCAACCAGGCGACCAGCCTGCCACATGAACAGAGTAGCCACGAAAGGCGTGCGTCCCGGAAGACAACGCATGACCTTCGTTTGCGCAGCGCTGGACGCGACAGTCGCCGCTCCGGCAGTTCGCCAGCCCGGCAGCCGCGCCGACTTCCCCGCCTCGTACGTCTCGATCGATGGCGTGCCTCGACCCGGCGTCAGCCGGAAACGGCATGTTCGACGCCCGCGAGTCCGCGCCGGCGCTTCCCTTCCTCGGGGGACCAGGCAACGGCGCCCGCCATCGCCGCCTGGACAACTCCGAAGCTCGGTCCGCACGGCACGGCGAGGGCCGGCCGTGATCGAAGTCAGATGACCGATGTGCCGTCGGTGGGCGCCGCGCAGAGTTGCTCGCAGATCCACGACCCAGGAGGTCTCACCATGACCGTCGGACACGGTTCGTCAGGCCACAATGACCGCCCAGCCGGGCGGGCCGCCCCCGGTGCGGGCGTCGCCGGCGGGTCGCCGTGGGCGGCTTCCACCGCCGGTCGGCGGCGTGACCTGCTTGGCGCAGTCGCGGAAGCGCTCGCGCCGGGCATGTTCGTCGTCTTCGCCGTCGCCGTCGCCTTCACCGCCAGCCGCTGCGCGCCATCGGCCGCCCGGCTGAGGCTCCGCTGGGGCCGATTCTGGACGACGGAGCGGATCCCCGGTGGCGGTGTGGAAAGCCAAGATTCCGGCGTTCGAGCTGTCATCCGGTGAAGAGATCCACCCGGCGTCCGTCAGTTCGGGTGTGGCAGCCGTGGGCCTCACCGGTCCAGCCGCATGAGGCTGTCCGAGCTGAAGGATGATGCAGATGTCGATGCGGGTGATCGGGGTCGGGTTCGGCAGGACCGGCACCGAGTCGTTGAAGGCGGCTCTCGAAACGTTGGCTTCGGCCCCTGCTACCACATGCTCGAGATCGCCGACCAACCCGAACGGGCGAAGGCCTGGGTCGACCTCGAAGACCCCACTCGGCCCGCCTGGGACGCCATCTTCTCGGGATACCAGGCAACCGTGGACTGGCCCGGCGCCGCCTATTGGCGAGATCTTGTCGTCGCCTACCCGGAAGCCAAGATCATATTGACCGTACGCGATCCGGAAAGATGGTACGCCAGTGCGACGAAGACCGTCTTCGCCGCCTGGCGCTTCCTCCGCTCGCCGTTCGCCTCGGTCCTCCTCGGCGCCATGGCCCTGCGCAATCCGGCCTACCGCTACTTCCCGGCGACACTCAATCGGATGATCGCAGACCGCGTCTTCGGTGGCAGCCGGTTCGACCGCAACCACGCGCTGGCGACGTTCGACTCCCACATCAGCGAGGTCCGGCGAACCGTTCCCAGCGAACGTCCTCTCGTGTTCGATGTCGCGGAGGGATGGCACCCGCTGTGCTCGTTCCTGGAGGTCGCCGTCCCAGCCGCGGACTTCCCTCGGAAGAACGACAAGAAGTCCTTCTCCCGGCGTCGCCTGACGGACACGTTCCGTGCCATAGGGACCGCATTGTCCGGCCCGGCCTTCGCCGCGCGCCGATTCCGCTCGCGCCGCACGACACCCGGGGCTCGGAGGAAGTGACGGCCCGGACGGCCCCGGCCGTGGCGGTCAGAGGCTGCTGCGGTAGGGCGGCATGAACCGCAGCCGGGGCATCTGGTCGGCGAGCACTCCCCCGTCGACGACCACATGGGTGCCGTTGACGTAACGGCCGGCGGCGGAGGCCAGCAACAGCAGCGCGCCGACGCAGTCGGCCGGCGTGCCGTAGCCGCCGCGCAGCGGGATCCGCTCCGCCCAGGCGGCCTCGAACGCCTGCCGGTCCAGGGGAAACCCGCCGTCGATCGGGGTGGCGATCATGCCGGGGGCGATCGTGTTGGCGGTGATCCCGTGCGGCCCCAGCTCGGCGGCGAGCGACCGGGTGAGCAGCTCGACGGCGCCCTTGGAGGCGTTGTAGTGGGCCAACCCGGCCTCGGCCACCAGCCCGTTCTTCGAGGAGACGTTGACGATCCGGCCCGCCACGCCGTCGGCGATCATGTGTTCGGCGGCGCGCTGGGCGAGGAAGAAGACGGCGTCCACGTTCACCCGCATCACCTCGCGCCAGGCGGCCGGGGTGATCTCGTTGAAGTGCTCCAGCCGGGCCACGCCGGCGCTGTTGACCAGGATGTACACCGGGCCGCGGTCGCGGCGGATCCCGTCGAACCAGGCGGCGATCGCCTCGGTGTCGGCGAGGTCGAACGGGTACGGGTGGCAGGCGCAGCCCCGCCCGGTCACCGCGGCCACGACCGGGTCGAGGTCGACACCGGGCCGGTCCACCACCACCACGTCGGCGCCGGCCGAGGCGAGGCCGGCGGCGAACGCGGCCCCGAGCCCGCGCGCGGCGCCGGTCACCACGGCCAGCCGGCCGGACAGGTCGAAGGAGGGCGGTACGCAGGAGGTCATGCCAACCCCAGCAGGTCGAGGGACGGGCGGTGGATCAGCCGCTCGATCTGCTCGGTGTCGAGCGGGTCGAGGCCGGGGATGCCGGGCACCCGCCCGACCGCCCGCAGCCCCTCGATCGAGGCGTCGACGGTGGTGAAAGGATAGTCGCTGCCGAACATGATCTTGTGCCACACGCCGTAGTCCTGCACGAGCCGCAGGCTGTGCCAGAGCTGGAAGGGGCGGTAGTGCAGCGCGGACACGTCGGCGTAGACGTGCCGGTGCTTGCGGACGACCGCGATGCACTCCCCCTCGTACGGGTGGCCGAGATGGGCGAGCACCATGCGCAGCTCGGGATGGCGGATGGCCACCTCGTCGAGGTGCACCGGAAGCGCGTAGCGCAGCGGCGCCGTGGAGACGAACGTGGTGCCGGTGTGCACCAGCAGCGGCAGCCCGTGCCGTTCGGCGTAGGCGTACAGGTCGTCGTAGGCGGGGTCGGCGGGGTCGAACCCGGCGTACATCGGCATCAGCTTGATGCCGCGCAGGCCCAGGTCGCGGTGCCCGTGCTCCAGCTCGTCGCGCCAGCCGGGCTGGGTGGGGTCCAGGGCGAGGTAGCCGACGAGCCGGTCCGGCCGGGCGGCCACGTACGCGGCCACCGCCGCGTCGTCGACCCACAGCCCGGACCGGCGGGCCTTGCCACCGACGACGACGGTGCGGGTGTCCGCCGGTGCGGTGGCCGCGTACTGCGACCACCGCACCGTCAGGTCGACCTCGCCGCCGTGGGCCCGCGCCGCCTCGGCGGCGAACGGGTCGCCGACGTGGTCGGGGCAGTCGAACAGGTGCGAGTGCACGTCGACGATCATCGGCGGTCCCGTTTCTCCCACCCCTCGGCGAACATGTTCCAGAAGCCGTGGCTCGGCGGGTGCTCGGCGAACACCTCGTCCACCAGCTCGACGCCGAGGCCGGGCGCGGTGGGCAGGTCGATGTGCCCGTCGACCACCGGCAGGGCGCCCCGCACGGCGTCGAAGACGTACTCCTCCAGCAGCCCGTCGAAGGTCTCCAGGATCTTGAAGTTCGGCATCCCGAGGACGGCGTGCACCGAGGCGGTGGTGCACAGCGGCGAGTTGGAGTTGTACGGGGCGACCACCATGGCGTGCTGGTCGGCGATGGCGGCGAGCTTGCGCACCTCGGTGAAGCCGCCGGCCATGGAGAGGTCGGGCTGGATGATGTCGACGGCCTCGGCGGCGACAGCCGGGCGTACTCGTAGCGGTTGTGGAAGTGCTCGCCGCCGGAGATCGGCATGGTGGACTTTCCGGACGTGCTGCCGACCTCGGTCGCCGCCTACCTGGCGGGCCCAGGCGCGGCACACTGCGCGGTGCCGGAGAAGAACTGGCGGCAGGACGAGTAGCCCACCACACCCTGAACGGGTACGGCTACCACGACACGGCCAGCGACCGGCTGCCGATGATCGTGGCGTACCCGGACCGGGCGACCGTCCGACGCGGCGGCTCGCCGCTGCCCGCCGCGACGTCGGTAAGGACGCCGCCGCAACGTCGGCCTCGGCCCCATCGCCGAATACGCCGACCGACTACGCCAGCAGGACCCCGGAGATCAAAGGCGGCACTGACCGGCCGAACTGCTCGTCGCGGCAGGTGGTCGCCAGGGTGAGCCACCCGAGGAAGAACCGCTGCCCAGACGCGTGGTGACGCCGCCCTCGCAGCCGCAGACGACGGTGGGCGCGGTGGTCACCTCTTCCACGACGGCGGCCCCGAAGGCGCCAACACCACAGCCGATCCTCCCCCGCAGCCCGGGGGCGGTCATCGTGGCGCAGGGGCGCGGCCTGCAAGCCGCGCCCCTGCCTCCATCACCGAGACTCGGCTCTGGCTGCGTACCGTCGTACCCAGTCGACGAAGGACGAGAAGTCGGGGTCGCCCAAGAGGCTCAGCACACCATCCAACTCTGCGCTGGGTCCTTCATCGGCGAGCAGGACAGCGAGCGCTGCATCGCGGGGACAGTCACCTGGCAGCGTGGCGCCCGACCGGAGCCGCTCCTTGAGAACGCCGCGGTCCAGCAGCGGAGCGAACTCCGCGATCTTCTCCGCCAACAGGGTGCGCAGGGTCGCCCCCTTCCCCACCACCGCCTGAGGGGAATCGATCAACCACAGGGAGTGATCGCCGGAGTCGATCCCCGCCGGGACCCTGCCACTGGTCAGGATGCGGAGCATCTCCTCACGCGGCAACGCCCAGAGCGAGTTCGGCTTGACCAACCGGGTGCGGACCAAGCCCTCCGTCACTTCCGGCAGTTCGGCGTCGGTCGCCGTCGAATCGCCTCGCCTGTGCAGCAACCACGGATACGGCACGACAGCCACGTTGACGTAGAAGAGATACGCGTTCCTCGTCGACGACGAGGAACGCTGGAACTCCACGACGAGAGCATCCCCGTCGTCTTCGACCCGGCGGTAGACGTGTCCCGCCCCGCTTACCAGGCCGTGCTCTGCCATAACCGGATCGACGAACTCCCGGCAGAGCGTTCGGCTCAGATTGCGCGCCAGGTGCCCAGACATCGCCCCTCCCACTCTCGTGGCAGTTGGTACCGCGCCAAGCTGATCTCCCTCAGAATGCCTTCGTCCACATCTTGCGGCTCCTGGCGGTCGAGCCGGAATTCCGCCAACGCGGTGAGTGCATGGCATGCCCAGTCGAGTTCCTCGACCAAGGCACCGTCGAGGAACTCGTTGGTCGCGGCCATCCCGCCCGACAAGCACCGGGCCACCTCCGGCCGTAGCGACCGGATGCTCCGCCTCGACATCGTCGTGCCGGCACGAAGGTTCAACCGTGCTGCTGCGAGCCTATGATCGCCGAGAATCGTCGAAGGGTGGTAGCGCGGATGAGGGTCGCGATCTCCGGGACGCATGGGATCGGAAAGACCACCCTGGCCGAAGCGCTGTGTGCGCGCCTGCCGGGCCACGTCATGGTCGACGAGCCGTATTACCTCCTGGAAGAGCAGGGGTACGACTTCGCTCTCCCACCGTCATCGGAGGATTACCGGGCGATGTTGGCCTGCTCGATTCGGAGCCTGCAGTCGCCGTCAACATCCAGGGCCGTCTTCGACCGGACACCGCTCGACTATCTCGCATACCTGGCCGCCAACGGAGCGGACCCGGCGGAGCAGGCCGATGCCTCCACGTTGCGCCTCGCGTTCGCGACTCTCGATCTACTGATCATCGCGGTGATCACGCCGGAGAGCGAGCGAATCCTGCCCGCCGCGGAGTTGCCCGGCCTTCGCTCGCGAATGAACGACGCGCTCCTGGAACTGGTGTACGACGACCCGCTTGACGCCTGGAATGACACTCCTGTCCTGGAGCTGAGTGGACCGCTCGACAGCCGGCTGGATGCGACCCTCGGCGTCCTCAAGGCAGATTCGGCGGGCCCAGGTCCGAGCACGACCGAAGCCGGGGCAGGAAGGCCATGGCCAGGGTCAGGTGTCCGCCCGCACCGGCGACCGCGCGGTCCCGCAGTCGCCGAACGGCGGCGGGCTCCCGACGACGCCCGATCAGGCTGTGGCGAGTAGGGCCGCCCAGGCGGCCGTAGGTGACGTCGATGTCGTCGTGTGACCCCTGGTGGACCGTGACGGCGAGGTCGGCGGGCGGCAACTCGACAACCTCGATCCGGCCACTCGCGCGCGGGCTGCGGACCGGCCGGAAGACCGTCATGCGGCCGATGCCGTCGGTGAACAGTTCGTTGGCGTACCGCCCGCCGGGGGCCCGGTGCGTTCGGTCGGCGGGAAGGACTCGTCCAGCTCGGTCATCGCCGTGTCGAACCAGGCGAGCGCGTTCTCCTGTCGGACCTGGGCGCGGATGGCGACCACGGTCCGGGCGGGGACGGAACGCAGTTCGATCTCGGGTACGGCCGCGTCCGGACGCAGCAGCTGGCGGAGCGACACGACGGCGGCTCGTGTGCGGTCCGACTCGGCCTCGAGTCGCCGCAGGTGGCCCGCGACGAGTTCGGTGCGCCGTTGCGGGTCGTCGGTGTCGAGGATCGACCTGACCTCGGCCAGGGGCACGTCGAGCTGCCGGAGCCGGTGGATGACCTGCGCGGTCGCGATCTGCTCGGGTTGGTAGTACCGGTAACCCGTGTACGGGTCGACGGTGGCCGGCACCAACAGCCCGGCCTCGTGGTACCGGCGCAGGGTTCGCACGCTGAGGTGACTCATGGTGGCGAACTCGCCGATGGTCAAGCCTTTTCGCATCACCACCGCACCCGTCTCGCACCAGGCGTGCATCTCATCATTCCGTACGCCGGGGCGACGGACTCGCGCAACCGGTCGAGTCCGGCTCCGATCCGCCTGCGGTTCGCCTCCCGAGAAGGTGCGGACCGTGCCGGTGGGCTCAGCCCGTTCGTCTTCGCGGGTCCCGGGTTCCGCGGGCGCCGCGGTCGCGACGGGCGCTGCCGAACCCAGAGTCGGCTCTCGGGCTTCGTGCCGAATCAGTCATTCGCCTGTGTCCGCGCGCGGCAGTCCGGCATGGCGCGGTCAGGTCATTCGACAGTCAGCCCGAGGTACGGCAGGCGCCGGGGTGGACGCGGGCCCGCGGTGCTGCGCCGATCTTGCGCACCTGTCGGGCGGTGTGGGGCTCACGGTTCGATCGTGAGCCGGGCGATCAGGTCTCCGGCCAGGACGAACCGGTAGTGCAAATCCGCGGAGCCGCCCGGGAAGTCACCCTCCAGGTGCTGCGCCACGTCGAACCGCCCCTCACCGACCTGGTGAGCACCGACGAACTCCGTGGTGTACGTGTACTCACTTCCCCCGTTGACCAGCCAGTTCCGGATCTCCGCCGCACCCCGGTGGCTACGGCCCTCATCCGTCACCACCGCGTCCGCGGCGAACGCGCCGACGGCGGCGTCCGCCTCCCGGGCCTCATGCGTGGGAAGGAACCCCGTGATCGCCGCCGGCAGATCGTCCCAGTTCAACGCCGTTGCCCGCTTCGAGCGCATCTCCATGCCCCAACCATCAGGTCTCCCTCCGGGGGAGGGTCAAGGAGGCCGGTCGGAGTCACGCCGACCCCTGACGCGGGGGTCTGGGGACTGGCGGAGCAACCGCGCCGCGGAGTCCGCACGGCCCCGCATCAGTTCCGCACCGGCGAGGCTGCGGGCCGTGTGGGCGCGACCGAGATCGTCGCCTACGGCGGTGGCCGTCACGGTCCGCAGTCTTTTCCCGCCGGGGCTGCGGACGCCTGCCACGCCGGTGCGGACGGTGAACGCGAGCCCGGCGCGTCCGACCGGTCCGTGCGCGAGCCAGGCACGCGAGACCACCGGCTGAGGGCCGGGTCAGGCCTTCGCCGGCAACAGGATCGCGGAGGGGTGAACGCCATCGTGCAGGATCTCGAGGTGGGTGACGTGGGCGGTCGTGGCGGTCGCGATCGGCTCGTCCCCGCCGAGGTTGCGGGCGAACCGGGGAAACGCCCCGGCGGACACCTGAACGCGCAGGCGGTGACCGCGCCGGAAGACGTACGCGGTGGGGGACAGCTCCACGGTCACCTCGGTCGTGCCGTCGGGCCGAACGGTGACCAGGTCGTCGCACACGTTGATCGACTTGCCGCGCTCGTCGACGTCGCACAGCCGGACGAACAGGTCATTGCTGGGCCGGTCGGCGCGCAGCCACACCTGCGCCGTGACCTGCCCGACAACCTCCAGGTCGGACTCGAGCACCGGTGAGGTGAAGGTCAGCACGTCCGCCCGCTTCTCCAGCGACCGGTTGTCCTTGGGGCCGGGACCGTTACCGTCCAGCTTCGGCCCGCCCACCGACGGGGTCGGGTCGTTCGGGTCGTAGGTGAAGGTGCTCGGCGGCGAGGCCGGGTTCACACCCCGCTCCAGCGCGCCGCCGGAGCGCAGGTGCCAGCGCTGCCGCGGGTACCCCGCCGGCGGCCACTGGTCGAAGTCACGCCATTGGCCGACACCCATCACGAACAACCGCACCGGCGCCCGGTCGGCTGGCTGCTCTCCCCGCGCGAGCGCGGCCCCCCAATCGACCACCTGCTCGATCGCGGCGCCCATGCCGACGGGGTCGGCATGCCACCACGGGCCGACGGTCAGCCGGGGGTTGCGGCCGGCGGCGGCCAGGGCCTGGAAGTCGCGCAGCTGGTCGGTCAGGAAGATGTCGTACCACCCGGTGATCGAACTGACCGGCACGGTCACGTCACCGACGGCGCCGCTGTGGTCCTCGTCCTTCCAGTACGGGTCGTTCTGGTCGTAACGCACCGTCTCCTGGAAGAACGGCGACTCGCGACCGAGCAGCGCCTTGTCCACACCGGTCAACGGGAGCGTGTTCATCGCCGCGGCGACGCGCTTGCGGTCCAGGCCCAGCATGGACCGCAGCAACGCCCGCGGTCGCTCCTGCGTCTCGGTGTTCCACACCCAGTTGGTCAGCGTGTCGAGCTCGAAACGACCGGGACGTAGCAGGGTCAGCGCCAGCCGCGACGACGTGATGTGCGGAACCATCGCCTTGACCTGCACCGGCGTCTCAGCGGCGACCGCCCACTGGGTGTAACCGAAGTAGCTGGAGCCGGCCAGTACCACGCCGCCCCTGGCCCACGGCTGGTCCGCCAGCCAGCGCAAGGTGGCCAGCCCGTCCTCCCGCTCGTGCCGCATGGCCAGGAACGTGCCACCGGAGCCGAACGTGCCCCGGCTGCGCACCATCAGCACATGCATGCCGCGCTCGGCGATGGCCCGGCCGTACATCCACCCCAGAGGACCACCCGGCCCGTACGCGGTCCGCACCACCACGGTGGGCAGCTGCTCCAGCGGGATGCCGGCGGAGCCTGCGGGCGCCCAGTGGTCGGCGAGCAGGGTGATGCCGTCCTCGACCGTGATCGGGATGTCCCGTTCCACCGTCACCTCGCGGGTGACGGCCGGCGGAAGCTTCAGCATCCGCTGTCCGAGCCGACCGGCCAGTTTCGTGACGAAATCATTCTTGGGGCGGGTGCTCACGATGGTCTCCTGTTGATTCGGACGAGGCGGTGCGGGGGCCGAGGCGTGCAGCGGTCTTACGGGACGAGGACGACGCGGCCCTGGGCCGTGTGCTCTTGCAGCCGCTGGTGAGCGGTCGCCGCCTCCGCGAGGGGCAGCAACTCGATCTCGGTGTCGGCGAGCCCGGAGGACGCGGCGGTCAGGGCGGCGGCTGCGGCGGCGGGGACGGCTTCCGGGTGCGCCGGCAGGTAGCCACCGGCGTTGAAGCCGGCCACGATGACGTTGCCCTGCCAGATCGTGTTGCCGTTGACGCCGTGCTCCCACTCTCCGCTGGCGTTGCCGACCAGCAGCAGCCGGCCGCCCGGGGCGAGCAGTTGCAGGCTCTCGGTGCGGACCTGCCCGCCGACCGGGTCGACGATCACGTCGAACTTCTCGTCGTCGAGGACGCTCAGCATGGCGGCCGAGTCGACGATCTGGTCGTACGGCAGCCTGCTGGTGGTCGCCGCGGCCACCCGATCACCGCGCACGGTGCCGACCACCCGGGACGCCCCGAGCTGCTTGGCGACACCGGGGAACGCCGCCGCGAGCGCGCCGAACGCCCCGTGCACCAGGACCCGCTCCCCCGGGTGCAGCTGGATCGGGCCGGTGAGGGCGACATGGGCCATCAGCGCGTTGGGCACGACGGCCACCGCCAGCGCGGGGTCGAGGTCGTAGGCCTGGGTCGACAGCACCCTGGCCCGGTCGCTGACATACACCGATGCGTAGCCGCCGGTGGCCGACGCCGACAGGGTCACCACCTTCTCCCCGATCGTCAGATCGGTGACGCCCTCGCCGAGGGCCCGGACCGTCCCGGCGACCTCGAGGCCAGGAACGTACGGCGGCTGCGGCAGGCCAGGCACACCGTCGTACAGGCCCTGCCGGAGGTAGACGTCGATCAGCCCGACCGCGGCGTGGGTCACGTCGATCGCCACCTGGCCGGGCCCGGGCTCGGGGTCCGGCAGCTCCGTGAGCGCCAGGACCTTCGCGTCGCCGAACTCAGTGACCTGTACGACCCTCATGATGGCCCTCCCTGCTTAACGCACCTTGTGATGCGTTAAGTGGTGTCAGCATATGCACCTGGCGTAGCGCAGCGCAAGGTGCGTTATGGTGGGGTCATGCGTCAGCGGGCACGGTCGATCGACGACAAGCAGCGTCGTTCCGAGGATTTGCTGGTGGCCGCCGAAGCGGTGGCCCTCGAGCGGGGTGGCGTCCGGTTCGTGACGCTGACCCCGGTCACCGAGCGAGCCGGCCTGCACCGCACGGGTGTGCGGCGCTACTACGCCAGCAAGGAGGAGTTGCTTCTCGAGCTGGCCGAACGCGGCTGGCAGCAGTGGAGCGCCGCGATCACCGACAAGGTGCGCGACAGCGACGGCCTCGGGCCGCGCGAGGTGGCTCTGGTGCTGGCCGACACCATCGCGTCCCTGCCGGTGTTCTGCGACCTGCTGACCCACGTGACGCTGAGCCTGGAAGGCGACGTCGACATCGAGCGCGCCCGGCAGTACAAGACCAGGGCCTTCGCCGCCTACGACGAGATCGTGGCCGCCCTGGACCGGGCGAGCAGCATGACCGTCGACCAGATCCAGGCGCTGCTGGCGGCCACACTCGCCTTCGCCGCCAACTTCTGGCAGGTGTCGCACCCCACTCCCACCCTCGCGGCGCTGTACGAGCAGGTGCCGGAATGGGGCCACGTCGCCTTCGACTTCCGTCCCCGGCTCCAACTGCTGCTGCAGTCGACCGCTGTCGGACTGGCCGAGACGCTCACTGCCACCTGATGAGGACGGCCGCGGGGCCTACCCGGCGTTGCCCTTCAATGCGCCCACACTGCGCCACACGTCCGATGACGTCGTCGAGGCGTCACACCCACCTGCAGCTGTCGGCCACCAGCGGCCGGATCGCCGATCCGATCGAACCGGGAGATCACCGGAGTCATCGCGGCGCGCCCGTGGACGTCGGTGCCCTGCGGAGCGATCCCGCTCCCGCGCTGGCCGATCTCGTCATGCATGCCGCGCAGTTGGCGAACCTCGGCGGAGGCGATCTGGCCGACGCACTCGCCGACCGCCACCGGGCCGACGCCGCGCGATACGCGCCGGATCCGCGTTCGCGCAGCGGTAGACCACCAGCGGTACGAGCGGGCCACGCCTATCTTGCTCCCGGCTCCTCCAAGCGGCGGAGCGCGGCGTGTGACGGAGAACCGGGTTCGGCGTGGTACATCACCATGAGCTGGCCGTCGGCGCCGTTCACCGTGAACTTCTCGTGTCGCAGCTTCAGCGGCCCCACGACCGGGTGGAGCATGTGGCTGAAGCCGCCGACCTTGGGCCGCACATCCTGTCGGGCCCACAGCCGGCGAAACCGGTCGCTTCGCCGGCACAGCTCGTCGACGAGTTCGTCGAGCCGTGGATCGTCGAGGTCGACGCCGGCCGCAGCCCGCAGCCCGGCCACCGATTCCGCCGTCGCCCTGTCCCAGTCCTGGTGCAATTGCCTGTCCCGGGGATCGAGGAACACCGCCCGGAGCAGGTTCACGCCGGGCCGGTACTGCGGAGACAACGCCCGGGCCAGGGGGTTCGCGGCGAGGACGTCCATGAAGCGCCCCTGAACGAAGGTCGGCACGGTCAGCTGTTCAATCAGCTCGGCCACCCCGGGCGGCACTCGTTCCTCCGTCTCCCGGCGGGCGGGGCGAGCGGCGGTGGCCCGGGCGAGCTGGTGCAGGTAACCGGTGGCGTCGGAGTCGAGGCGGAGGACCGAGGCGAGCGCGTCCAGCACTTGCGGGGACGGGTTGTGGTCGCGGCCCTGCTCAAGGCGGAGGTAGTAGTCCGGGCTGATCCCGGCAAGCAGGGCCAGTTCCTCGCGTCGCAGGCCGGGCACCCGGCGCCGGCTGCCCCGGGGCAGATCCACCTCCTCCGGCGTGACGAGCTCGCGACGCGCTTTCAGGTATGCCCCGAGCCGTTTCCTACCGTCCACCCACCGACCGTAGTCCGCTGCGCGGCGTGACCGCCGACTTCCCACCGCAGCAGGCACTCGGACCCGGATTCTCATCCTGGTCCTGACAGGGCCCTGCCTCACGGGGGCCTCCGATCAGGTCCCGGACCCGTTGCACCATGTGATCGGCGCCGCTCCCGGAGTGGCCGGAATCCGTCGGCGCCACCAGGAGGGAACTCGTGAGCACGTCCATCATCAGCCCTTTCACCAGGGAAAATACCGCCGACGAGGTCAGCGCGGGCATCGACCTCACCGGCAGGCGGGCGATCGTCACCGGGGGCGCGTCCGGCATCGGCGTCGAGACGGTCCGCACCCTCGCCCGGCGAGGCGCCGAGGTCACGATCGCGGCTCGGCGGCTCGACGCCGCGACCAGGATCGCGGAGGACATCAAGGCCGACACCGGCCACCCGAACGTGCACGCCGCCGAGCTCGAGCTCACCGACCGCGCGTCCGTGGCCGCCTTCGCCGATGCCTGGACCGGGCCGCTCGACCTACTGATCAACAACGCCGGAGTCATGATGATCCAGGAACTCACCCGCAACGCCGACGGCCGCGAGATGCAGTTCGCGACGAACCATCTCGGCCACTTCGATCTCACCACGCGTCTGCATGCCGCCCTGGCCGCCGCGCCGGACGGCGCCCGCGTCGTCAATGTCAGCTCCTCCGGCCATCTGTTCGGCCCGGTCGTCTTCGACGACATCGACTACCGGTTCCGGGTCTACGACCCGTTGTCGGCGTACGCACAGTCGAAGACCGCCGGGATCCTGTTCGCCGTCGGCGCCACCCAACGCTGGGCCGGTGACGGCATCCTCGTCAACGCCGTCAATCCCGGCGCGATCAGAACCGGTCTGCAGCGGCACATCGGCGGCAAGCTGGCCACCCCGCAGGATCAGCAGAAGGACGTCCATCAGGGCGCGGCGACCAGCATCTTCGCCGCGGTGTCCCCCCTGCTGGAAGGCATCGGCGGGCGGTACTTCAACGACAACACCGAGGCCGTCCCCGTCGACAAGCGTCCCGCCGACGCCCGGGTTCTCGTCACCACGGTCGCGAGATACGCCCTTGACCCCGAGGCGGCCGACCGGCTCTGGACGGCCTCCGAGCAGTACCTGAGCTGATCGGCCGTCAGACCGCGAAGTCAGGGAGGAGAATCCTGAACCGGCACACCGTTTCCACCGTCGGCTGGGTCGGCCTCGGCGACCAGGGCGCACCCACCACCTTGTCGCCGGTGTTGAGCGCGGAGATGGGGCGGCCGCTGCCGTCAGCGAGCAGCACCCGGGTCGACGGGTCGAAGCTGTGGCAGTTCTCCTGCCGACGACCCGAACCCGCCGACGGCGAGCCACCACCCGAGGACCGATCGACCGTACGCACCGACGAACCACCGCCACCGCTCCGGCCCCGGCCCCCGCCGCTCCTGGTCGCTGCGGCACGGGCCGAAGAGCCCCCACCAGCCTTCACCCCGCTGCCGCCAGGCATCCGACTGCCCAGGCTCGGCAGCCGGCCGGCCGCCCCGCCGAGCGCCCGGGTCCCGAGCGCTCCCCCGAGCCGCCCGAGACCAGCGGACGCGGCACCGTCGAGACCACCCTCGATCATCGTTCCGGCCAGGCCACTCCAGGAGAACTCCTGATCACCCCGGGAGACGTCGACCATGTAGCCGGTTCCTGACGCAATGCCGTTCAGATAAGGGTGTTTGGGCAGGCCAGGCGGGGTGTGGGTGGTCTGGGGTGGCGGGTGTTGCGGTCGGCGGGGCGTTTGACGCGGTAGGAGTTGTGGCGGGCGCGTTTGATCGCGCGGGGGCAGGTGCGGTGTCGGCGTGGCGGTAGCCGGTGGTGCAGGAGTTCGGCGATGGTGTCGGCAATGGCGGTGTTCAGGCGCTCAGGGGGTGATGGCCGCCTGGTCGGTGACCTGGCGGCGGACGACCCGGACGCCCTGTGTGAACGACATGCGG
>NZ_FMCW01000087.1 GCF_900091595.1 Micromonospora haikouensis | reverse complement strand
CACGCGACCGCCGACCCCCGCCCCGCCCTCCGGGTCCGTGACCTCACCGCCTCGCTGGGGGTGGGCCGATGACCCTCACTCCGACGCTGCCCGGCCTCACCCCCACCACCAGTGAGGGGCCGAGGCCGGGCTCCCGGGCCGCCCGGATGCTCATGCCTCGCTCCGTCGACGTGGTGGCCGACCTCGCCGCCGACTACGGCGTCTGTACCCGCCCCGTCTCCCTGCGCCGCACCGACCTCGACAGCGGGCAGACCGAGGTCATTGACATGCCCTGTGGCGCCACCCAAGAGGCCAAGTGCCCGGCCTGTGCCAAGCGGGCACGGAGGCTGCGGCAGCAGCAGATCCGCGAGGGCTGGCACCGCGATGACGAGCCCGACCCCGGCCCCCAACCCGCCACCGACGCCCAACGCGGCCTGATCGTGGCCCGCGCTCACCTGGAATTCGCCCGCGACGAAGCCGCCCGCGCCTCCCAGTGGGATCAAGTGGCGGACCTGGACGACGCCATCGCAGAGCTGGAAGGCCAGATCACCACGGAAGGGCTCCGGGGCCGGCCCGCCCCACCGCACGGCAGCGACGATCAGGAGGACGGCGACGGCAAGCGGCGGGTGCGGTCGACCAAGCGGCGGCAGGATGCCCCGGACCTGCCCCGCCTGACGGTGGAGAACCGGACGGTTGGCCGCGCCTACGAGGGTCACGGCGGGATGGTGTTTCGGCCGTCGATGTTCCTGACCCTCACCCTCGGCTCCTACGGGCGCGTGCACTCCGACGGCACGCCGGTCGACCCGGACAGCTATGACTACCGGCGGGCCGCCTGGGACGCGGTGCACTTCCCCCGGCTGCTCGATCGGTTCTGGCAGAACCTGCGCCGGGCGGTCGGTTGGAACGTCCAGTACGCCGGGGCGGTGGAGCCGCAGCGCCGGCTAGCCCCTCACGCGCACTTCGCCATGCGCGGCACCATCCCCCGCGCCCTGGTCCGCCAGGTCGCCGCCGCGACCTATCACCAGGTGTGGTGGCCGCCCGCCGCCGAGCTGGTCTACGAACCGGGAAGGGCGCCGCAATGGGACGCCGACGCGGGCGGCTACACCGACCCGGACTCGGGCGAGCTGCTGCCGTCGTGGGATGACGCCCTGGACCTGGTCGACGCCGACCCCGACGCCGCCCCGGTGCACGTCGTCCGGTTCGGCGTTCAGGTCGACGCCAAGGGCGTGCTCGCCGGCACCAAGGACGCCGACCGGTGCGTCGGCTACATCACCAAGTACCTCACCAAGCAGGCCGCCGACTGCCACGAGGCCACCACCGGCCGGCAGCGGGCGCACCTGGAACGGCTCTGGGCTGAGCTGCGGCACACGCCGTGCTCGGAGCGGTGCGCGAACTGGCTGCTCTACGGGATCCAACCGAAGAAGGCCCGGCCCGGGTTGAAGCCGGGCAACTGCAAGAACAAGGTCCACAAGCGGGAAACCCTCGGCATCGGCGGCCGGCGCGTCCTCATCTCCCGCCAGTGGTCCGGCAAGACCCTGGCTGACCACCGGGCCGACCGCCGCGAGTGGGTCAAAGCTTTGCTCGGCGTTACCACCGACGCCGACACCGCCCCGGCCGGATCCGACAGTGTCCGGCATGCCTGGGAACTCGCCAAACCCACCGACCCCGACGTCGCGCCCCTCGGCCACCGGGTCCTCCGCGCCATCTCCGAACGCATCCAATGGCGCGCCCAACTCGAC
>NZ_FMCW01000084.1 GCF_900091595.1 Micromonospora haikouensis | reverse complement strand
CACGCCACATCCATCGGCGTATACGCCGCACCCGCCCGCAACACCCCCAACGCCGCCACCAACGTCCACAAACTCCGATCCAACGCCAACGACACGACATCGCCCACACCGACGCCCGCCGATCGCAGGTATCCCGCCAGCACCGCCGATCGGCGTTCCAACTCCCCGTACGTCAACACCTCACCACCGGCCACGCCCGCCACCGCCTCCGGCGACCGCTGCGCCCAGCCCACTACCAACTCGTGAATCGGCGTGGTCGGCACATCACGTACCGGGCCTCGGCCCCAGCCCAGCAACCGATCCCGTTCCGCCGCCGACACCAGCGCCAACCCCGACAGCCCTCGGTCGGGCTCGCCCGATCCCGCCGTCACCACCGTCACCACCGCGTCCAGCAGCCCTCGCACCCAACCGTCCGAGAACTCCTCCACCGCGAAGTCCACCCGCAGAGCCGACCCGTCACCGGCCATCCACACCACCAGACCGGTATCCACCACATCCGGCCCCACCTCGGCCACCGGCCCATCGGCCAACCCCACCACCACCGGACCCGCCGACTCCGCAGCCGACACCGACAACGGAGCCGCCAACGCCGCAGCCACCCGACCGATCAGGTCACCGAACCCCGGATCACCGGCCACCTCCACCCGTAACACGCCACCCGACGCCAGCCCGAGGACCACCTCTTCCTGACCCGTGTACCGCGCCAACACCCCCACCAGCCCCGCCACCACGGCAGCGCCCGAGGCCGCCGCACCGGCCGGCCACTGCACCGCCTGCCACACCGAACCCGCCCGCGCCGGCCACACCACCACCCGCCGCAGATCACCCACCAGATCGAGGGTCTCGAAGTCGGTGCCGGGGGCGGCGAGCCCCGGAGCCTGGGCCGGACCACCAACGAACCCGACGGACATGAGCCAAACCTCCGATCAGGACCGGCGTCGCCCGTAGGCGGGGCCGGTGCGAAAAGACCCAGGTGAACCCGGTGGACGCGGTCGTCCGCGCCCACCGGCACGAGGGGGTACGACGTGCGGTCAGCGACCCGGAGCCGGCGCGGGACCGGCATCGAGGAAGCGCAGCATGTGGCCGTTCAGCTCCTCGGCGAAGCGGTACGGCAGGTAGTCGGTGCGGATGGTGACGCGCAGGAGGGCGTGGTCGGCGCGGGGCAGCACCTCCACGGTGAGGCCGTTGGACACCTCCCGGGCGTACGGGTCGACGACCTCCTCGGTGCGGCAGCCGGGCAGGTCCAGCGGGAGCACCACGTTGTCCTGGTAGACGAAGGTCGGCAGGCTGGCGACCACCTCGCTGGAGAGCCCGGCCGCGGGATCGTCGGCGGTCTCCGCGAAGGGCACGTCCTGCGCCCGCATCAGGTCGGCGACCGTCTCGTGGACCCGCAGGACGAGCTTGTCGTCCTGCGGCCCGTCGAAGCGCACCCGCACGCAGTTGAGGTTGAGTCGGGTGGTGAACGCGGAGTCGAGCACCCTGCTGCCGCGCTTGGCGACCACCATCAGCAGGCCGATGTCGTCCTGCTGGTGGACGGCGCGCAGGGCGGTGGCGAAGGCGGCGACGAAGTAGCTGGAGCGGCTGAACCGGTGCTCCCGGGCGGCCCGGTCCCACCGCTGCATCACCTCGGGCGGCACCGTCACGGTGTGCCCCGCCTTCGGGCCCCAGGCGAGAGCCTGCTCTAGCGACACGGTCGGCCCACCGTCGCCCTGCCGGGGGAGGCCGTGGAGTTGGCCGCGCCAGTATGCGCGTTGGGCGGGCAGGTCGGCGGCGTCGTGGAGCCGGGCGTACTCGTC
>NZ_FMCW01000085.1 GCF_900091595.1 Micromonospora haikouensis | reverse complement strand
CTGGCGCCGCCGCCGTCAGGAACAAGCCCGAGCCGCCCACTACCGCAAACGACTCGAACCACCATAAGTCACGACCCGCCGTTGCAGTACTAGGACACCCCACCGACCCCAGCGGCTACTGCGGTGGACGACCAACTTCCACGACGAGGCCGAAGCGATGGTTGATCGACTCCTGCACGCTGAAACCGCAGGATGATGGCGCGAGGAGGAACGCGAGTCTGCGCCTAACCAAAGCCGCTCCGCTAGCGGCGACTCGCCGTCAAGCGGTCGCCGTCATGCCATCGCCACTACAGGCGCATCATCGCCCGATGCAGGATTGATGCGCAGGCGGATGTCGGCATGCCGTGGAAGTTAGTCAACGCCCCGCGTTTTGGTGGAACTCAACCACCACATCCTGCGGGATCCGTCCCCGGTCAGAGATATTCTTACCAGCCCTCTTCGCCCAATCCCGGATCGCCCTGTTCTGCTCTCGGTTGACGGCGGTGGCGCTGCCAACACGACGCGAACCGGCAGGAGTCGCAGAAGTCCGGACCATTCGATCGCCAACAGCGCCGCCACCACGGCCAACCTTTGCCCCATGGCTAGTGTACGGCCCCAGGACGGCCCGAAGCTCTTCGGCATTGGAAGCCGACAGGTCGATCTCGTACTGGACACCGTCGAGAGCGAACTTGACGGTTTCGTCAGCGTCACCTCCGTCCAGGTCGTCGATGAGCTTATGAATGATCTGCTTTGCCACCGCGTCGCCCTTTTCAGCCTTTGAAGCCTGACCCGGATAATAGCCTTCTGCAGGTTACCTGCGGCGACAGCAATCCGCGTACATTCAGCAACCGGCCACCGCGCGAACCAGTCAGGGCGAGCTACAAGATGCTACGAGAGGCGCGCCCCGCCGGTCTCCTGCCCGAGGGCGCACACCACTGCTCATCCGCTCAGCTCCCTCGCCGCGGTTCCCGCAGCGCCGCACGCGCCGCTGCCGCGCTGACTGCTGGGAACGCGGCCATGGCGGCTAGGGCTGCGCGCAGTCCCCATGGCTGCCACAACGCCGAGCACGTCGCGGCGCCCAGCGCGCCGCCGACGAAGAGCATGAGATTCAGCGGGCCGAGCGCCCCGCCCCGTTGGCGAGGGTCGATATGAACCGTGACGGCGGCGGCCAGAGTCGTCTGGGCGATGGCGAAGACGGCGAACCCGGCAGTTGTCGCGCAGACAAGTGTTACCGGTCGCTGGTCCCAGGCGGCGAGCAGAAGGCTGGCGCTGAACAGCGCGCTCGTGGCAGCCAGCACCCAGCGTCGAGACAGATCAGCCGTGGCGTGGCCAGCAAGGCGGGCAGCCGCCGCCGCCACGACCGCGCCCGGCAGGAGCAGCAACCCGATGCTCTGGGCGGTGTACCCGAGGCGAGTGAGCATCTGCGGGACGGCGAACATGCAGCCGAACAGGCCGCCGTAGATACCGGCGCCGGCTAGGCCGGCGAAGAGAAACCGTCGCTGGCTGATCACAGCGGGGATGAAGCCATCGGGGTGCCGACGGCGGTGCCGGTTCAGCAGGATCGCGAGCGCGCAGGCGCCCGTGACCAGACCGAGGATGGTTAGCGGTGGGAAGTGCAGTGTGGCGGACTGAATTGTCAGCAGCAGCCCCGCCGCAGTTAGTACTGCAACGGCGGGTCGTGACTTATGGTGGTTCGAGTCGTTTGCGGTAGTGGGCGGCTCGGGCTTGTTCCTGACGGCGGCGGCGCCAGGTT
>NZ_FMCW01000081.1 GCF_900091595.1 Micromonospora haikouensis | reverse complement strand
CTGTCGGTGTACGGGTTGGTGTCCCCAGGTAGGTACGGATGAACGTGGCCAGGTCGCGGCGTGGCGACGGGCCGGCGGGGTGTCCGATGAGTAAGACTTCGCCCGGTATGAGCTGGGCGGAGGGCGGCGATGGTTCTGCGGTCGGAGCGGTGGCTGGAGCTGCGCCGGTTCCGTGCGCTGCATGAGGCGGGGCTGAGCCTGTCACAGATCGCTCGGGAGACCGGTCTGGATCGCAAGACGGTGCGGAAGTACCTGGCGGGCGACGCTGCTCCGGCGCCGCCGCAGCGGTCACCGCGTCGAGACGCCCGGGCGTCGGTGTTGAGCCCGTTCGCGCATGTGATCGACTCGTGGTTGCGGGCGGAGTTGCTGCTCAAGGGCACGGTGATCCATGAGCGGCTGGTCGAGCAGTACGGGTTCACCGGCAACTACCAACGGGTCAAGCTATATCTGCAGGAAGCCCGGCCGCGGATCGCGGCGGAGTTGGGCATCGGCCCGGACGAACTGGCCGGGTTGCACCGTCGGTTCGAGGTGGTGCCCGGTGCGCAGGCGCAGGTCGACTGGGGCGACGAAGGCGGAATCCTGGCCCACGTCGGGATCGCCAAGGTCTACTCGTTCCACATGGTGCTGTCGTATTCGCGGGACCCGTTCTGCTGCTTCACCACCAGTCAGGACCTGTCGGCGTTCTGGGAGTGCCACCGGCGGGCGTTCGCCCACTTCGGTGGGGTGCCCAAGTCGATCGTCTACGACCGGACGAAAACCGTGGTGCGCCGGCACGTCGCCCCCGGGCAGGCGGTGCCACTGCACCCGGAGGCGGTCGCGTTCGCCGGGCACTACGACTTTGATATCGACGTGCTGGCCGCCTACCGACCCACCGGCAAGGGCCGCGTGGAGCGGCAGGTCGCCATCGTCCGCGACCACGTCCTGGCTGGGCGGGGCTTCTCGTCGCTGGCCGACCTGGACGCCGCGTTCCACGCGTGGGTGCCGATGCGCCGGGCTCGAACCCACCGCACTCATGGCGAGGTCATCGGCGTCCGTGCCGCCCGCGACCACGCCGCCCTGCGGCCCCTGCCGGCTCGGCCGTATGTGGTCGCCGCGAGGCATCTGCGGCATGTCGGCAAGGACTGCCTGGTCGCCTACGACGCGAACCTCTACTCCGTCCCGGCCCGCAGGGTCCGTCATCGGCAGCTGGTCGAGGTTCGGGCCACCGCCGCGACCGTCACTATCCACGCCACCATCGCCGACCAGCACGGCCAAACCCTGCTGGCCAGCCACCCGAGGGCGGTCGGACGTGGTGCCCGCGTGGTCGACCCGGGCCACTGGGACGGTCTGCCCGACGGACACACCCGGGCAACCACCACCGGCGACACCCCACCCCACCGCAGCCGGCCCGCACCCGGCGGTGGCCCGTTGCAGGCGTTGCTGAACCGGGCCGCCGCGGCCCAGGTCACCGTCGACCGCCGGCCGCTGTCGGTCTATGACCAGATCGCCGGCACCGCACCGTTCACCACCGCACGCAGCTATCCGAAGGGCACGACCTCGTGAGTGACCTCGTCGCCGACCGCATCCGGGCCACCGCTACCAGGCTCGGCCTGCCACACCTGGCCCGCACCCTCGCGGACCTCACTGCCCGCGCCGACACGGAGTCCATGGGCTACCTGGACTTCCTCGACTTGGTCCTCGAAGAAGAACAAGCCGTCCGCGACGAGCGTCGCTTCCGCTCAGCGCTGCGCCTGTCGAAGCTGCCGCACCACAAGACCCTCGACGAATACGACTTCGCGTTCCAACCTGAGCTGGACCCGCGCAAGATCCGGGACCTGGCCACCCTTGCGTTCGTGCAGGCCAAAGCCAACGTCGCCCTGCTCGGACCTCCCGGCGTCGGCAAGACTCATATTGCCGTCGCCCTGGCCGTCGCCGCCTGCCGAGCCGGATTCACCGTCTACTTCACCAGCCTCGACGACATGGTCCGTCACCTCACCGCCGCCGACGACATCGGAAGGCTAGCCCGCAAGCTGCACACCTACCTGCGCCCCAATGTTCTGGTCATCGACGAGGTCGGCTACCAGCCCCTCGAACGGGCCCAGGCCAACCTCGTCTTCCAAGTGATCTCGAAGCGCTACGAGAAGGGCTCCACGCTGCTCACCTCGAACAAGAGCTTCGGCGAATGGGGCCAGGTCTTCGGCGACGAAGTCCTCGCCACCGCCATCCTCGACCGCCTTCTGCACCACTGTGACGTCGTCGCGATCAACGGACCCAGCTACCGGCTCAAGAACCGCCTCACCGCCATCGACGGCCAAGCCAACGTCGCCTGAGCCCGGGCCAGGCCACGGTCACGCTGTTCGAGGACGAGGGCCTCGGATCCTGGAGAAGACCACCGCGTCAGCGCGACGGCCGGGAAACGACAGGAAGCTGCGCAGCACACCTTCCTGCTCGAAGGCAGCCGCGGTGAGGACCCGCCGGGACGCCTCGTTGTCCGGCTCCACCCACGCCTCCACCCGCTCCATGCCCGCGACGTCCAACGCCCACGACGACGCCATCCCCACCGCACGAGTGGTGATTCCTCGCCCTCGCGCCGGCGGGACGAGCCAGTAGCCGAGGCCAGCCACCTCCGGCTGCGGCCGAAGCATGAGCACGACCGAACCGAGCGCTTGATCAGTCACCGCATCAGCAATCGCAAGCGAGATCCCCTCACCGCTGTCGACTCGACTCCACTGCCGAGCGATGAACGCCCGTCCCGCATCGACCGAGAACACTCCCGGAACCGTGGTGGCCTCGACAATCCGCAGATCCTGGGCCGCGGCTCGAACACAGTCCAGATCATCCTCCCGCCAACAACGAAGACGAACAGCCTCATCAACAAGATCGACAGCGGGGTAGGCCAACGACACCGAACCAAGCTACGCCACAAGCCGCCCCCGGTCGTCCCCGCCGACGCTGCCCCAGCCCGATTGACCTCCCAGGACAGCCTGGCCACGCTCATCCGTACCTACCTGGGGACACAAACTCGTACGCCGACA
>NZ_FMCW01000068.1 GCF_900091595.1 Micromonospora haikouensis | reverse complement strand
ACCGGTCAGTTTTCCTTACGCGGCAGGCACTTCGCCGTCTCCGCAGACCCTTCCCAACCCCCAAGATCACGGCAGCCGTGAAAGACCGAGGCTAGGCCATCGAAGGAGACTGCCCTGCCGTCAGGGCTTGAAGCCCTGGTCGGGAAAGGGCAAGGCGCAGATGCGCCGCACGGCGCCGCCTGAGACCGGGGCGGGCGTTGGCCTGTCGGGCCTTCGCCGATGCCGGGGTCGATCGGGTTGCGGATCCCCTGCGGTGTCCCTTCGAGGTCGCCGCCTGGGGAGCGGTGACCCGGTCCGTGAACAGGACCGAGGTGCTGAGGAGACTCAACACGGCGAGGACCAGGCGGACCGCATAGACCCCGCCGATGCGCAGTGGGACGCCTCCGGGTAGCGCGTGCACGCGCTCCCGGGCCCGAGGGAGGTTGATCGACATCCAAGTGCCTCCAGGAGTTGTGGAAGCCCCTCGCGTGTGAGGGGTTACGACCACTCTACTCCCTAGAGTCGCGATTCTGATGCGTCAGGGCATCAGATTGGCTGGTCTGACACATCATTGTGTGTCAGAATGGATGCACGGGGACGCCGTGAAGTGCCTGGATAGGGCGCTGACGCACCCCAGCTGCAGCTGACGGCGAAAGGAGGCGAACATGGGCAGCCGGACGCAGCTTCAGCCCCGGGCGGGTGCGGACAACGAGTCGGTTGAGACCGAGGAGTACGTGATCAATAGGATCACGGTCGGGATCATCCCCAAGGTCTGGACTGACCTGCAGAAGCTGATCACCCGAACACGGTTCAACCGCACCGACGTGGTCAACCGGGCCATCTCGATCTACGCGATGGTCGACGAGAACATCCGCAACGGCAACGAGATGGTCTTCCGTGACCCGAAGACCGGCAAGGAGCGCATCGTCGAGATCGTGTAAACGATCTCTGCGCTAACACGGTGCCCCCTCAGGCCAGAAGGCCTGAGGGGGCACCGTGTTAGCGCATTCGGCGAGCGAGGCGAGCTACTCCGCCTGGCCGGCGGTGAACCGCACGATGGTGAGGAAGAGCAGCATGGTGCCGGCGAAGGCGCCGCCGGCGGTGAGGATGGCGGTGGGCGGGTTGAGGCCGCCGGCCCAGGCGAGCAGGCCGGCGGTGGCGCCGACGATGACGGCGGTCAGGGTGGCGATCGCGAGCCAGAGGCCGCGGGCGGTCGGGTCGGTCAACAGGGGGCAGCCTTTCGTGGTCACACCTCTCCATTTGAGAGGTGGACGGTCGGCTGACTCCGCCCTGCTCCGCAGGATCCCGCCGGCCTCCGACGCCTTCAAGCTGCCGCTTGATAATCACGGTTATCACCAGCGTTCAGGCTCTACTCTCGACCCCGTGACCACCCCCGCCGACGCCGTCGTCCCACCTCGACCCCGAGACGGGCTCGGCCGCGGCCTCGGCGCCCTGATCCCCAAGGTGATGCCGCCGGCATCACCTACGACACCCGCGGCCGACCCGAAGCAGACGCTGATCGAGGAGATCACCGCCTCCGTCGCCGCCCTCGCGCTGCCCGCCGGCGACCCCGACACCCGGTGGGATCCGGCCGCGGTCACCGCCGCCTGGCTGCGCAGCCGCCGCTCCCCACACACCCGCCGCGCCTACTTCCGCGACCTCGCCGACTACCTCGCCTGGCTCCAGGAGGCCGGCCTCGACCCCCTGCGGGCCACCCGCCCCGACGTCGACCTCTATCTCGCCGAGCTGCGCGACGCGCGGCCCCCACTCAGCGCCGCCACCCTCAACCGGAAACTGGCCAGCATCTCCAGCTGGTACCGGTACCTCGTCGACGCCGACATCGCCACCCGCAACCCCGCCGCCACCATCGACCGCGCCCCGGTCAACCGCGACCACTCCACCACCATCGGCCTCACCGTCACCGAGGTCCGCGCCCTGCTCCACGCCGCCGACACCGAGGTCAGCCGCCTCGGCCCCGATTCCCCGCTGCGCCCCCGCGCCGAACGCAACCGACTCTTGGTCGCCATGCTCGCCAGCCTCGGCCTGCGCGTTTCCGAGGCCACCGGCCTCGATCTGGTCGACCTGCGCCACAACGCCGGCCACCGCACCGTGCTCATCCGGGGCAAGGGCGGCCGCGACCGGGAACTCCCCGTGCCCGCAGCCCTGGGCCGGCTCCTTGACGCGTACCTGCCCCGGCAACGCCGGCTCATCGCGGGGCGCCTGCTTTTGAGCAAGCACCTGAGCGAGATGGAAGAGTTCGATCGCCGGGAGTGGCCCGCCCCTGGCCAGCCAAGACAGTTCGATCGCGCGGGATTCTCTGGGATGACCTCGCGGCATGCTGCCGAGACATTTCGGCTTGAAGCGATGACTGACGGCGAACTCGTGGCCCGGGGCGTCAACGGGCCGCTGTTCACCACCACCCTGTACGGCAACCGACTCAGGCAGTCGAGCGTCTGGCACCTGGTCCGCCGACTCGCCCGGGTGGCCGGACTAGCGGCCGCCGACCAGGTCTCCCCGCACAGCCTGCGCCACGCCGCCGCCACCGCCGCCCTCGACGACGGTGCCCCGCTACGCGATGTCCAGGACCTCCTCGGCCACGCCGACCCGCGCACCACCCGCCGCTACGACCGCAACCGCGGCAGCCTCGACCGCTCCCCCGCCCACCGCCTAGCCGTGCTGTACGCCGAATAGCCCTCTCCCCGCATAGCGCTGGTGGATCCGCGCAGTACGTAGGCCGAAGCCCTCTACTCACAAGAACGGTGACCGGCTAGCGCGAGAACGAATCTTGCACTTAAAACCATCCAGTGGTTACATGGTCTTTGTTCAAAGAACCTAGCAACCCTCCGAAGGGGTGGTGTTCTTGCTTCGTATCAAGCTGGGGCAGCGCACGTACGTCGGTGACGAGCAGGGCGCGCACAAGTTCCTACCGCGGATGCACGCGGGGTGGGACCCGACGATGACGGCCCAGGAGGTCTACGACGCTGCCCGGGGATGGTGGCGACTCAACCAGCGCGCCGAGCAGGAGCGGTACGCGGTGGTGGTCGCCGGCGGGCAGTGCCAGCTGGCGATCCGCATCAACAAGTGGCAGCAGGAAGGCGACCGGCGTGCCTTCGCCGGAGACATCCTCGGCCCCGGAGACCTGGTGCACGACAAGTTCGTCGGCAAGCCCGACCCGGCTGACTCGACCAGCCGGTTCCCGGTCCTGTATCTCGCCGATCCGGTCGACGAAGCCACCTGCCGCTGTGGCTGCGGCGCGACTGTCTCACGCGGCGAGTGGCTGCAAGGCCACGACCAACGAGCCATCCACGACCGTATCCGGGCCGACTTCGGCGGGTCGGTCAGCAGGTTCATCGACTGGTACGACGCCAACGGACCATTCGCGGGCGACAACTGACAGCGAGCCAACGTCCTGGCCGGACGCTTTCCCTGAAACGTCCGGCCAAGCGCGTCCGCGTAACGCGACTGGTTCGCCGGTAGCTTCCGGACCAAAAACAACTCCAGCGCCGGTCAAAGACAGGATGACGATCCCGGGCTCCAGGCGTTCGCGCAGGGCCGCTGGCCAGGGCTGGAGTTGTTTCTTCGCTGGAAACTACGGCGAGGCCTCTAGGGTGAGCGGCGACTGCTGGCTACCGGTCGGCGGCCCGGATGGTCGGTGGTGACGGCATTATGCTCGGATCGCTGCGGCGCCGGTGGCGCGGTGAGCCCCGGTTCCCGATGACGGTCGCCGGTCACGGCCGAGTCCATCACGCCCGCCTGTCCGAGCGGTCCCGCCGGCGCCTCAGTGAGATGGCAGGCACCACGCCGGACGAGTGGGGGCTGCTGTTCGTCGTCGACGGCCGTGGCCACCACTGGACGCTGTACTCCCCCGACCCTGAGTACGCGGCGCTGTTCGCGCCGGCCGCGCACACTCTCGACCTGACCGGCGACGTCTTCGCCACCAAGTTCCCGTGCTGGAACGACGGGTGGGCCATCACCTGAGCCGAGCCGCAGTGCGGTCACCGCGCTCACGCTCCTGGGCTCTCGCCCGCACCGGCCAGTTCCCGGGCCAGCTTGGCGACCTTGCGCAGCCCGCCCGCCGTGGTGGTGAACGGGTCGGTGGCCGATCCGACGCTCCAGTCCTCGTCGGCATCTGCCGGCTGGCGGTCGACGCGGTAGCTCACGCCGCCGTCTTCCTCCTGGAGGGCCTCGACCACCAGGGTGCCGCCGTTGCGGGCGGGGATCTCCGCTGACGCGCTCGCCCAGCCGGCCATCTCGTCGTGGCGGACGCTGACCACCCCCAGTTCGGCGGTGACCCTGTCCAGCTCGGCGACGGTCGTCTGGTCGAGGGGACGGGCGGTGGCGTCCATCGCGGCCTGCGCCGCTTTGGCGTCGGCCAGCTTCGCCTTGGACGCGTGGTGCGCCCGGAGCATGGACAGGTACTCACCACGCAGCTTGTCCGTCGCACGTGGGGTCGCGCCGGTCACCCCGCCCGGTGCGGCGTCCAGCTCGTCGAGCCGGGCCTGCTCGGCGTGCGTGCGGACGCGCCGCCCCCGGTTGTAGTGCTCGACCTTGCTGCGCTTCGGAATCCGCTCCAGGGCCTCCATCTCGCGGTACTCGGCCAAGGTCAGGCCGCACACGAGCGCGGCCTGTTCGGCCAGCAGCGGGGGCAGCCCCGGGTGGAGCGCGGTTCCGCCGCCGTGCTTGAGCTGGTCCAGTCGCGCCGACTGAGCGGCGGTCCGCTGCTGGTACGGAATCCGATCGAGGTCGCGCATCTCGTGGTACTCGTCAACGGTCAGGCCGCACACCTCGGCCGCCTCGGCATCGGCGTCGGGGTGCCAGGCGTCCCGGCCGCTGGCGTCGATCCGCCGCTGCCGCTCGTCGTAGACCGCCCGATCCGCCGGGTTCAGCCGCTCGACGGCCCGCTCAATGTGGTACCGACGCTGCTGCTGGGTTCGCGCCTCCTGCCGTACCCGCTCGTCCAGGCCGATCGCCTCCTGCGCCCGGCCGGGGTGCCGGGCACCCTCCAGCAGAGTCCGCGCGGCGTGCAGCCGCTCGTAGTCCTTGACGACCTGCTGGAACCGCCTATCCGCCTTGACGGCGCGGGCGATGATGTCCTCGACCACCTCCGGCAGGCGGGCCGCGTCGGCGGCGGCCAAGACGACGGTGGCATCGGCCCCGGTGTCGACCGCGCACTCCTCGCCGTCCTCGTTGACGACGACCTCCCGCGACGGTGCGTGGCCGCCACGCCATGACGGCTTGTCCTCTGGGTAGATCGGCAGCCCGAGGTGGACCTGCCGCCCCTCGGGGCCGTCTACTGCAGCGGCCAGGGCAAGGGCGCCGCTGATGTCGGCGACGGATCCGCTGCCCGCCACCCGCTCCCCCGGCCGTAGCGCCATCTGGCCAGACACCCGCAGCCTGTCCTTTCCCTCCTTCGTGCCCTCACCCCGCTGGGCCGCTCGTGTCGCAGTCATGAGCCTCTCCTCTACGAGGTCCAGCGCCGGCCGCCCGGCACCATCGCCGACCAGGACATGGGCGCTAGCAAGGTTGTAACCAGCATCGGCGACGGCCTCGGCGACTTGCCCGTCGTGGGTGCTGAAATCGGTCAGGGCGGCGAGTAGTTGCTCTTGAGCGGTGGTCAGCGCGGTCTGCGCGGCGCTGAATCGATGCGCGGCGCTATGCAGGTACCGGATGGTCGAGGCGGCCATCTGCAGGCCCTCGTACCAGTCAGCAGCCTCTGCCAGCACACCGGCCACGCCAGCGACCTCGTCGGCCCAGTCGGCGGCCGCAGTCACGGCTTGGCCGAACGCGGCCCGAATCTCGTCCGGCCCGGCCACTTCGAGGTTCATCAGCATTCTCCGCTCAGGTCGGCGAGGTACTCGACGCCGCAGTCGAGGTGGGCGCGGTCGGTCCAGCCGTGACAGACCAGCCCGTCGGCCGGCACGTACTGGCCCATTGACACGCCTTAGTCACCCCTCAGCGGAGGCCAGGCTGCCCTCGTCAAACGCGTGGCTTCGTCGGCTAGCAGCAGCCACCCGGGCCGACGGGCAGCGGTCATCGTCCAGCCGACTTAGGGTCCGCCAAGCTTGTTGATGAGTCAGTCCAGGTGCCTCATGACGAGGTCGAGGGCGGCCTGGGTATGCATCAGCGCGGCGCGGAGTTCCCCAAGCGCCTCCTTGAGGGTGGCTGGGCTTCCCGACGGGCTGGGCAGCGCGGTAACGAACGTTCCTCGCCCCTGGACCGGGTTGAGCAGCCCGTCGGCGACCAGCACACGCTGCGCCTGACGGATGGTGTTCAGCCCGGGGACGTTGTACTCCTCCTGCAGTTCACTGATGCTGGGCAGCATTGCGCCGACCAGCCATTCCCCGTTGGAGAGCCGCCGACGCAGGTCGTCGGCGATCTCCTGGTAACGCGGACCACTTGCCATGCAAACACCCTAAGACCTTAAAGACCTCTTAGGGAAGGAGAGCAATCGACAAGGACGTAGGGGCTTACGACCGCGCCATGCTGCGGGGTGGGCGATTAACCGCGGTTAACCAGGACACTCCAAGCGTCTGGACTTCTGAGCAGGCACGCAGCGGCCCTAGCATGACGAGCATCCGAAGTACCGCGGCCACGACCCGGCCCGGGAAGCAAACGGAACGGAGCACGCATGACTCAGGTCCATGTAGTCGCCAACCAGAAGGGCGGCGTGGGTAAGACCACCCTCGCCGTCAACCTGGGAGCGGTGACCTACGACGTTCTGGTCAACCCAGAGCCGATTCTCAGATCGACTGCCGAGGCCATCGGCGATCCGGCAAGTCCGGTCATGGTTGCATCCACGGACCCTCAAGCTTCGTCGGTGTGGTGGTCCCGACGAGTAGAGCAGCAAGGAGGAGGGCTGCCGTTCGACTTCGCCCAGGTCGACGATCCCCGCGATCTCCGGAAGCTGCGAAACCTGCACTACGAGCACATCTTCGTTGACACGCCGGGCTCGCTTGAGGACGAGCGCATCCTGCAGGCCGCGCTAGACGAGTGCGACGACGTCCTGGTACCGATGGTGCCGGAACCGCTCTGCTACGACCCCACGACCCGCACCATCGAGGCCGTCATCGCGCCGCGCGGAATCCCGTACCGAGTGGTTGTCAACAGTTGGGACCCACGCGACGGGCTCCCCGACCTTCAGCAGACCGCCCAGTTCATCCAGCGCAAGGGCTGGCCGATGTGCAACACAGTCGTCAGGCGATACAAGCTGCACTCCCGAGCCTCCGCCGAAGGCTTGGTCGTCACCCAGTACCCCCGAAACAGGGTGGCCATGGAAGCGCGCGAAGACTTCTTCCGACTGGCGCTGGAGATGGGCTACGGCGGGGGAGCGACAGTGCCCCCGCAGGCCGGCTCGCCGAACCTCCAGGAGGTTTGACGTGGCCGGGAAGCGAGTCAATCTATCGGACCTCGCCACCGAGCCAGCGCTGCCTGAGGCGCGGGTGCCTGCCTTCGCCGAGTCGGCACCACGGACTGCCCGGGTGCATCAGGTGGCGGCCAACCCCCTCAACACCCGAGACCTCGGCGCCGACCACGCGAAGATCGAGAGCATCGCCGATTCGATGCGGACGCATGGGCAACTCCAGCCGTGTGCCGTGGTGTCCCGGGAAGCCTTCCTGCGCATCTACCCGGAGCACGAGGCTGCGATCGGGAAGGCCGCATGGGTACAGGTCACCGGCGGCAGACGACGCGCGGCGGCGCTGCTGGCGAACCAACCGACGCTGGACATCGTCGTCAAGAACAGCCTGGCCGACAACAGAGAGGCATGGGTCAGCGCCACAGCCGCCGAGAACCTCGACCGCGAGAACCTCGACCCGATCGAGGAAGCCCGGGCAATCCAGCTACTGGTACAGGAGTGCGGGACAGGAAAGGCCGCAGCCGAGCGGCTGTCCCGCACCCCGGCCTGGGTGACGCAGCGACTCAACCTGCTCAAGCTGGCACCGGAGGTACAGGCGCTGCTGAGGTCCGGAGATCTTCCCCTCCGAGACGTCCGTGATCTCCACCAGCTCCCTCTTGATGGACAGCTCGCCGAGCTGCAGCAGCGGAAGCAGCCAACCGAGCAGCCGGGATTAACCACGGTTAACCAAGAAGAGCCCACCATCCCTGAAGAGTCCTCGACCAGCGCACCAAGAACGCGGCGATCAGCAGCAGCATCCGCCATCAGACGCCTCGGCGGTACACCCGACAAGATCGCGGAGTCGCTGCGGACAGAGATGACAAGCGAGGACCTACGAGCCCTGGGGGATCTCCTTCTGCGCTTGTCGGCAGCCGCCGATCCCCGGGAACCAGAATTCAGCAGAACCGCCGACTAACCCAACGGTGACAGGCTCCCCGAGGCGGCCTCGCCTCGGGGAGCCAACTACTCACCCGCGCAGGAGTTCGTGAGGCCCGTTCACGCGTCCGCCCCCGATGGCGATCCACTCTTGCGGCGGGCACACCCGCCCACTGACGTGATCTCAACAAGAATTCGGTAGGTATCGGTGTTCGTAGTGGGTGAGGTGGAGGGCGGCACGGACGATGTCGCCGAGGCTGCGTGG
>NZ_FMCW01000078.1 GCF_900091595.1 Micromonospora haikouensis | reverse complement strand
CCCGGCATCCCACGACTTGACCAACTCCGCATCCACCACAACCAGCCAACGAGCGATCACCACCCGAAGCCACGACCCGCCGTTGCAGTACTAGGCGGTAGCGATGGATCACGTGAGGCACATGAGAATCGTCTGCGTGACGGCGTAGATGTCGCTGCGGGCAGCAGGTTCGCGAACAGCGAGATATACGGGGCTACCGCCGCAGGAGGGCGGCTTCAGACGCTCGTGAGCAGGTTGGGCTGGGGCAACATACGCAGTCCCGCGGTCAAGGCGGCGTCCTGCGGTCCGGTGACCATGACCAGCGAGGTTCCGATGTGGCCCCCGCATGCGGCGAGTGGTGCTCCGGTGGCCATGTCCGGGCAGGCGAGGTAGACCCACTCCGTGGTGTCTCCGCCGTCCACAGACAGCGTGCGCGTTCCGGTGGGCTCGGGCGGGTTGTTGGTGTCGAGCCGGTCGACGTACTGCGGTGGTGGCGGACCGCTGCCCCAGGGGGGCGCGCCTCGACGCCCTGCCAGTGCGAGCTGGTAGTTGATCAGGCTGGTCCACAGGTGGTGCACCACCGAGGCGCCCCCGGTGTCGTCGCGGACTGTGGTGACATCGATGGTGGTGTCGTCGTCGAGTTCGTGGCCGATGCGGACCTCGACGGGCCTCGGTCGGCCCAGGTCGCGGGCGACTCCGTGCGCGTCGGCGTGGGTGGTCTCCCTGTGCCAGCCGACCATGTGGGCGCGGTAGTGGGGGGCCTCCAGCATGGCGAACCGGACGCCGAGCCAGCCGTAGATCTCCTCCGCAGTGGGCGGTGTGAACGCTCCGCTGGGGTCGTGTGGACCTGGCTGTCCGGGGGTGTGCGCCATGCTGGAGGCTCCCTCACCTGTCCGTGGTCTCGTGCCGCAGCCTACCCGTTGCCGCAGCTCGGGTGGCTACAAGTATGCGCTGGCGGAGGGGCCGTGGGAGTAGCAGATGGTGCCGTTGGACAGGGTGGCGATGCTACCGAGGATGACGTCGGCGTAGGCCCAGCCAGGACCACTGGAGGTGAAGCCCTTGGTCTTCGCCCAGAAGTGCGTCGGCGTGGAGGGATCATCCCAGTCCTTGGTGCTCGACCCGTAGTTGTCGATCATGCTGACAGCCCAGTGCGTGTAGATCGCACCCGGCCAGTCGCTGCGGATGGAGTAGCCGGTGTAGATGGACGTGTAGTGCTTGCTCGTGTCAACCGCCGTGAGGTAGACGAACGAGCTCCCGCACTCGCCGGGCACCTCGTTGAGCGGGGTGATCTCACCCTTCTTGGCGGCGTACTCGACGCCGTTGCTGTCGACGCGAACCTCGTAACCGTTGGCCTTGGCGATCTTGTGGTCGACGCCGATACGCTTCATCGGCGTGACGATGTAGGCGGACGCCGGGTCAGGTTGCGCTGCGGGCGCGGCCGCGTGAGCGGCGGCGGGCGTCAAGCCGGCGGCCACCGCCATACCGGCTACCACCACGGCAGCACGTAGACTTGCTCGGAACCGCATAGGTCCTCCTTCTGGACAGGGCTGGGCTTCGCGGCGCATACGGTGGCTGCGGTGTCCAAATCACCGCAGCCACCCATGTATGCGGGCACGACCTTCGTATCAGACCATTGACAAGTTCCGCTGCCCTGCCTGTCGGGCGACCAACCCGGCGTTGGCGATGGACGTAGCTCAGAGTCAACAGCATGCCCGAGCAGCACTCGCACGCTGCAACCGCTTGATAACAATCCGTGTCGATCAATCTTTTGTGACGCGGGTCACGACACCCCCTTTGGGGCCCGGTAGAGCGTGGATCGGTCGGACGCCATCGTCGCAGGCGATAGAACGCTCACCCCGGCGATCCGCCGCGGCTGAGTTATCCGGGCCGCGCACGGCTGCTAGGGGACCGTTTCCGGGTGACTCGCATCGAAAATCTGCTGTGCATATCAATCGGTGGTCCGGAAGGGCCCGCACTCGGATCCCGATCCGGAGCAGCCGCCGGCGGCTGACCGATAGCCTTGCCATACGCGTTGCGCCGGCTCGGGCGCGGCGTCGTTGTCTGTGAGGTGCCGGAGGCATGTACGGGCGGTTTCACTCTGCGATGTCGGGCTGGTTGGCAGGCTGGACCTCGTCGTGTAGATCAGGGCGTGGTCGGGGAGCAGCCGGCGGGTTGGGTGTTGCGGCTGCTGGTGGGAGCATTTGGTTGACGGTCTTGCTGAGCTGTTCCACGCGTTCGGCGATGTGCTGCACGTAGCCGAGTACCTGACGGGTCAGCTGATCGGAAGCTGGTGTTCTGGCTTGGTCGGCTTGGGCAATGAGGCTTTGCAGGATGGCACCGCTCTGGTGCAGTTCGGGGCTGGCGGAGTAGAGTGTCGGTGAGGACATGGCCTGGGCACTCTGGCTCAGGTTGTGGGGGTCGCGTTCGCCTTCTGGTGGAGCGGCCCCTCTCTCGTTGAGGCGTAGTTCCGCGCCGGTCGTTGCTTCGAGGACGGTGGCGACGTCGGCAATGCGGTTGAACCATTGTGGTTCGTCGGCGCGGATGGCGCGGCCGGCCGACCATGCGACGGCGTCGGCCATCCACAGTCCGGCGTGGCTTCGGTCTTTGACGTGTACGAGGCGCATGCGGTGGTTGATCGCGTTCTGGTCGAGTAGACGCCGGTAGGCGCGGATGTCCGTGCGGTCGGTGGCGGGTAGGCGGCTGCCGGCGTCGCGGGCTTCCTGCCACTCGCGCATGCTGGCGCGGCTTTCGAGGTAGACGTCTTGGACGCGTTGGGTGTTGAGGTAGCGCAGCAGCCGTTCGAGGCTCATTTGTCGGGCGTATTCGCGCTGGTCTTCGAGGTGGCCGCGCATGTTCTGTGGGTTGTCGGGCGCAAGGGCTTGCCTGCCGTTGTCGAGAGGCACTTGGGCGGACACGACGGACCAGCCGGCGTGTTCGTCGACGACGTCGAGCATCGCTTCGATGGTGCCGACGTGGCCGCGGTGATACAGCTCGGATGAGTGGTAGGAGTGGCCTGCAGCGGCGGCGTTGGCTGCGGCGATTGCGGGCGCGACGTCGTCTTGGTCGATGATGACGGCGGCCATGAGGTAGGCGCCGGGGCTGCCGCGTTGCTGTAACCAGGATTCGTCGACGAACGCGATCGGGTGGGGTTGAGCGGCCATCAGTCGAGTTCCGTTTCCTCGGCGACCGTTTGGTCGGGTGTGGGGCTGACGCGGCGGCGGGCGGCATTGGCCTGCTGGGTTAGGCGCGGGGTGACGGGTGCGGCGTGAGGTTGTGGGCGGGTGTCGTCGATGGCGCGAACCCGGGCGGTGGTGGCGGCGACGGCGTCGGCGAGGTTGGCGCGGCGGTACGCGGCGCGGCGGGTTTGTTCGGCGGCGGCGGCGAGTCCGGCGTAGCGGGTGGGCAGGGCGTCGATGTACCAGCGCTGCCATTCGCCGTGGCGGGCTTCGAGGAAGGTGACGCGCTCGCGGCGCTGGTCGATGCCGGCGCTGAGGGCGGCGAGTTTCGCGCTTAGTACTGCAACGGCGGGTCGTGGCTTCGGGTGGTGATCGCTCGTTGGCTGGTTGTGGTGGATGCGGAGTTGGTCAAGTCGTGGGATGCCGGGTT
>NZ_FMCW01000007.1 GCF_900091595.1 Micromonospora haikouensis | reverse complement strand
ATCGCACAGAACTGCGTCCGCGACGTGAACTCCCGCCACGCCCGCGTCAAACCCTCCACCTCAATCGGATCACCCAAACTCGTACCGGTGCCATGCGCCTCCACCAGACCGATCCCGTCCGGACCCACCCCGGCGTCCCGCAACGCCGCCACGATCACCTCCCGCTGCGCGGCACTGCTCGGCACCGTCAACCCACTCGTGCGACCACCGTGGTTCACCGCCGTTCCCCGGATCACCCCACGGATCCGATCCCCGTCCCGCACCGCGTCGACCAGGGGCTTGACCACCACCGTGACCACACCCTCACCCGGCACGAACCCGTCCGCCGACGCGTCGAACGCCCGCGACGCACCCGTCGGGGAGAGGGCGCGCAGGTTGGGGCTGGGGTTGTAGTGCTGGGGGGACATCGCGAGGTGTACGCCGGCGACGATGGCCTGGTCGCACTCGCCGCTACGGATGCTGCGCACCGCCGTGTGCAACGCCACCAACGACGACGAACACAACGTGTCGATCGTCATGCTCGGACCCGACAGATCCAGGAAATAACTCACCCGATTGGCCAGGATCGCGTTGTGGTTGCCGAGGCCGGCGGCGGTCTGCACGACGTCGCCGACGACCATGTCGCGGTAGTGCTGGTAGCTGGCGCCGACGAACACGCCCGTCGGCCGCTCGGAGGCGCGGCCGGAGAGCCCGGCGTCCTCGAGGGCCCGCCAGGCGGACTGGATGAGGTGGCGCTGCTGGGGGTCGATCCACTGTGCCTCGGCGGGCGAGATCCGGAAGAACGCCGCGTCGAAGCCGGTCAGCTCGTCGACGAAGCCCGCGCGGCGCAGGTAGACGGTGCCGGGCTCGGCGTCCTCGGAGTAGTAGTCGTCGATGTCCCAGCGGGACTTGGGCACCTCGCGCAGGCAGTCCTCGCCCCTGGTGACGACCTCCCACAGCTCGTCCGGGCTGCCGGCGTTCGGGAAGACCCCGTCGAAGCCGATGATCGCCATGTCGTGCCGGTCCGTGGGCCCCTCCGTCGCCGCGACCGCCGGTGCGACGGGGGCCGCGGCGACGGAGGGCGCAGCCGCGACGGGAGGGGCCGGCGCGGCCGCCGGGATGGGCGAGGGTGCCGGTGATTCGACGACCGGGGCGTCGACCGGGACAGTGGGGGGCGCGGCCTCGGCGCCCGGCACGGCGGTGACCCCGTACGTGTCGCGCAGCTCGGTGACGAGGTTCTCCACCGTCCCCACCTCGAGCAGCAGCGTCACCGGGATGTCGACGCCGAGCCGAGCGCGGATGTCCTGGGCCAGGGAGACGGCGAGCATCGAGTCGAGGCCCTGGGCCTCCAGCGGGCGGTCCAGTTCGAGGGACTCGACGTCGGTCTCCAGCCCCTCGGCGATCCACCTGGCCAGCGCCGGCCCGAGGGAGGCGGAGGCGGCGGAGCCGTTGGCGCGGTGGTGGCCGCTCGGCACAGCGGGGTGCGCGGGCGCGGCCGGGGCGCGGCCGTTGCCGGCGGCGGTCGTCGCGGTGGCGGCGCCGTCGTGCCGGGCCCGGTCCTGCGCGCCGGCGGAGCCGGGCTGACCGGGCGGCGGGGCCGGGGAGATCCGCCGCCAGGTGATGCCCTCGGCGGTCAGCACGGGCCGGTCGCCGTCGAGCACGACCAGGCTGGCGGTGAGCAGCCCCGCGTCGGGCGCGCTGCCGCGGTCGCGGCGCGCGTAGACGCGCACGGCCGCCGGCAGCGGGGCGTGCACGGTCAGCCGCGCGATGGTGAACGGCACGTACAGGCCCTGGGCCCCGCAGGCGGCGAGGGCCACCTGGAAGGCGCCGTCGAGCAGCCGGGCGTCGACCGCTCCGGCGGGGTCGCGGTCGGCGCGCAGGGTGCCGAGCGCCTGACCGTACGCGGTGGACAGCGACCGTACGCAGCGGAAGCCGGGGCCGTAGCGCAGGCCGTTGCGGTCGAAGTCGCGGTACATCTCGTCGAGGCCGACCGGGGTGAACCCGACGGCGCTCGCCGGTGGCGTGAGCGCCGGGTCGGCGGGCGTCGGCTCGGTCAGCTCCAGGTCGGCCACGACGCCGGAGGTGTCGTCGCGGAAGGTGATCCGGTCGCCGGTGCGCTCGGCGGTGAGCGTGGCCGGGGGCTGCACGGTCGCCCGGAAGGTGAGGTCGCGCAGGGCGTACGCGGCGCGGCCGACGACCTCGGCGACCTTGCCGGGGTAGCCGGAGCCGGGCAGGGTGGGGTTGCCGAGGACGACGTGTTCGGCGGCCTCGGGGTGCTCGCCCCACGTCCAGCCGTGCGTACGCGGCGGGGCCGTCGGGCCCGCCGTGAGCTGCGCGGGCGCGGGTTCGAGCCAGAGGTGCTTCTCCTCGTGCGGCGCGGTGGGGAAGCGCACGGGGGCGCGTTCCCCGGTCGGCAGGGTGTCGCCGGCGACGAACCGACGGGCCGCCGCATCGAGGGCGTCGCGGTCGGTGCCCAGCGGTGCGATGGTGCCGCCCGCCGCCGCCGGGTCGACGACGCCGACGTGGAGGTTGCGGGTGCCCTCGGCGCGGGCGAGGAACAGCATGAGCTTGTCGTCGAGCTGCTCGACGGTGTCGACGACGCAGGCGAGCCGGTGGGTCGCCGCGGGGCGCTGCCGGCTGGCCACGCAGAGCCAGGCCAGCGGCGGGCAGTACGGCGAGCGCAGCAGCAGGACCAGCCGACCGGCGAGGGTCCGCAGCCCGTCGGCGGAGTCCGCCGACAGGGTGAGCAGGCCGGGGCCGGCGTCGGCGGGGGCCGGGGCGGGCTGCGGCGCCGCCGCCAGCACGGCGTGGGCGTTGACGCCGCCGAAGCCGAAGCTGCTGACCCCGGCGACCCGGGGGCCCGTCCAGGGCACGAGCCGGTCGGGGACGAACAGCGGCGAGTCCTCGAAGCGGAACCCGCGGTTGGGGAAGGTGAGGTTGGCCGAGGGCGGGATGCGCTCGGCCTGCAACGCCAGGATCGTCTTGATCAGACCGGCGATGCCGGCCGCCGGTTCGAGGTGGCCGATGTTCGTCTTCACCGACCCGACGGCCACGGTGGCGCGGCCGGACCCGCCGAGGGCGGCGCGCAGCGCCTCCAGCTCGATGAGGTCGCCGAGCTGGGTGCCGGTTCCGTGCGCCTCGACGTAGCCGACGCCGTCGGCGTCGACGCCGGCCCGCCGCATGGCGGTGCGGATGACCGCCTCCTGGGCGGTGCTGCTCGGCGCGGTGAGGAACCCGGCGGCGCCGGTGTGGTTGACGGCGGCGCCCCGCACGACGGCGAGGATCGGGTCGCCGTCGCGCTGGGCGTCGGCGAGCCGCTTGAGGACGAGCACGCCGGCGCCCTCGCCGCGGACGTAGCCGTCGGCGTCGTCGTCGAAGGTGCGGCAGACCCCGTTCGGGGAGAGCATGCCGTTGCGCAGGAAGGACCGGGTCTTGGTCGGGGTGAGCACCAGGTTGGCCGCGCCGACGACGGCGGCGTCGATCTCGCCGGTACGCAGGTACATGGCGGCCTGGTGCAGGGCGACCAGCGATGACGAGCAGGCCGTGTCGACGGCGAAGCTCGGCCCGGTCCAGTTGAAGGCGTGCGACAGCCGGTTGGCGACCATGGACACGGCGGTGCCGGTGGCCACGTGCGGGTCGCCGTGGCCGATGCTGCCGGCCACCAGCTCGGGGAAGTCGCTGGCGATCGTGCCGACGAAGACGCCGGTGGCGGTGCCGAGGGAGGCGGCGTCGTGGCCGCAGCTCTCCAGCGCCTCGTCGGTGACGCTGAGCAGGATGCGCTGCAGCGGGTCCAGTCGCCGGGCTTCCCGGTCCGTGAGGTGGAAGCGGGCGGCGTCGAAGTACTCGACGCGGTCGACCCAGCCGGTGGGCACCTCGTCGGCGTCGGTCCACAGGTGCGCCCAGCCCCGGTGTCCGGGCGGCGCGTCGCCGACGCTGGTGACGCCGCCGGCGAGGTTGGCCCAGAACTCGTCGGGGGTGGCCGCGCCGGGGAACCGGCAGGCCATGCCGATGACGGCGAGGGCGTCGCCGTGGTCGGCGGGGGCGTCGGCGGCCCCGGCCGTGCCTTCGCCGTGGCGGGCGCGGACCGTGCCGTGATCGGCGCGGGCTCCGGCCTGGTCGGTACGGGTGTCGCCGTCGGCCGGGGCGGCCGGGGGCGCGGCCGGCGTCCGGGGGCGCGGCGGCTCCGGCCGGTCGGCGGCCGGGGTGACGGCGGTGCTCGCCGGCTGCTCCGCCGGGTCGGTCGCGGCCTCGGCGGCGACGACGGCCTCCGCGGCGGCGACGACGGCCTGCTCGGGGGTCTTGCCGGCGCCGCTGCGCACGGTGCCGGCGCCGGTGCGGGGCCGGTCGGCGGGGGCGGCGCCGGGCTGGAGCAGTTCGGCGAGTCGCTGCGGGGTGCCGGTGGCGAAGATGGCCGGCGGGGTCACCTCGACGCCGAACTCCTCGGTGAGGGCCGCCGCCGCGATCGTGACGTTGGCCGAGTCGCCGCCGAGGTCGAAGAAGTTGTCCGTGGCCAGGAAGACGTCGTGGCCGAGGACGGCGGCGAAGATCCGGGCGATGCGCTGCGCCGGCGGCTCGGTCGACTCGGTCGTCGGCTGCTCGACGGCGGCGACGGAGGGCACGCCGGTGCGGATGATCGTGTCCCGGGACGGCTCGGGCAGCCGCGATCGGGCGATCTTGCCGTTGTCGGTCAGCGGCATGGCGTCGAGGCGCACGTAGGCGTCGGGCACCATGTACTCCGGCAGGCGCTGCCCGACGAACTCGTCCAGGTCGGCCTTGACGAGGGTGCGGTCGGCGACCAGGTACGCGGTGAGCCGCGGCTCGCCGCGCCCCTCGAACGGGACGGCGATCACGGCGGCGGCGGTGACGCCGTCGTAGCCGCCGAGGACGCGTTCGATCTCGGCCGGCTCGATCCGGTTGCCCCGGACCTTCACCTGGGAGTCGGCGCGGCCCAGCCACTCGATCGTGCCGTCGGTGTGCAGCCGCACGGTGTCGCCGGTGCGGTAGAGGCGCAGGCCGGTGGCCGGGTGGGTGAGGAAGACCTCGGCGGTCCGGTCGGGGCGGTTGGCGTAGCCCCGGGCCAGGCCGACGCCGGAGAGGTAGAGTTCGCCGGTGCCACCGGGGGCGACCGAGTTCAGTTCGGCGTCGAGGACGTGCAGGTCGAGGTTGGGCAGCGGCTCGCCGAGCGGCAGGTACGACCCGACGGCGTCGACCCGGTGGGCGGACGCCCAGATCGTCGCCTCGGTGGGACCGTACAGGTTCCACAGGGCGCGGGAGGTGGCGTGCAGCCGCTCGGCGACGGCCGGCGCGAGGGCCTCGCCGCCGGACAGGACGGTGAGCCCCGCCCCCGGGGTCCAGCCGGTCTCCAGCAGCAGCCGCCACATGCTGGGGGTCGCCTGGGCGACGGTGACCTCGCCGATGAGCTCGGCCAGGCGGTGCGGGTCGCGGGCCACCGCCCGCGACGCCAGCGCGACCGTGCCGCCGACGGTCAGCGGCAGCAGCAGCTCCAGCAGGGAGATGTCGAAGGCGACGGTGGTGTGCGCGAGCATCACGTCGGCCGGGGAGGAGCCGAGTCGCTCCCCGATGCCGGTGAGGAAGTTCGCCAGCGCGGCGTGCCCGATCTCCACGCCCTTCGGCTCGCCGGTGGAGCCGCTGGTGAACAGCACGTAGGCGAGGTCCGCCCCGGTGACGGTGGGCGGCACGGCGAGCGCGGAGGCGTCCGGGCCGGGGATCGGCAGGACGGTGCCGACGGTCTCGCCGAAGGCGTGGCTGGGCGCGTCGGCCAGGATCAGGTCGCAGCGGGCGACCTCCACGTAGCGGCGCAGCCGCTCCACCGGGTAGTTGGGGTCCAGCGGCAGGAACGCGGCCCCGGCGCGCAGGATGCCCAGCATCGCGGGGACGAGGTCGGGGCCGCGCTCGGTGAGCAGGCCGACGACGCTGCCGGCCTCGACGCCCTGGTCGTACAGGTGGGCGGCGACGGCGTCGGCCCAGGCGTCCAGGGTGGTGTAGTCGATGCTGCGGTCGCCGGCACGTACGGCGACGGCGTGCGGCCGGGCCGCCACGGTGGCCGCGACCAGGTCGAGCACGGTGGGGCCGGTCGGCGTCGGCTCCGCCACGGCGGCGACGGGGGCGGCGGCGTCGGACCCGGAGCTGCCGGACGCCACGTCGTCGACCGCCGCGCTGTCGGACGCGGTGCTGCCGGACGCGGCGGCCGGTTCGGGGGCCGGCGGCACCGGCGTGGCGGCGCGCGGCGTGGCCGGACTGGCGGCGCCGGGGAGCATCGCGCCGAGGGCGATGTCCTCCACCCGCTCGGCGAAGTCGAGGGCGTCGTCGGCGGTCATCGCGGTCTCGCGGACGAACACGATCGGCGGCCCGTCGTGCAGGCAGAGCAGGGCGATCTCGGTGTCCGGGTCGGTGGCGGCCTCCTCGTCGGGGTCGCGCTCCAGCACCATCACGCGGGTGAAGGTCGGGGTGTCGGAGCCGGGCGGGCGGTACGCCAGCCCGAGACGGACCTCCAGGTCGGTGGCGTACCCGTGGCGGGCGGCCGCCTCGTCGAGCCGGTCGGCGAGGGCCTCGGCGGCGGCGGCGTCGAACCGGACCGGCACGCGCGCGGCGGCGAGCCCGCAGGTCGCCTCGGCCAGCGCACGGGCCGACGACGGCGACCAGGCGAAGTCGAAGGTGGGCGCCTCCATGCGCTCGGCGAGCACGGCGAGGAACGCGCGGACGACGCTGACGGTCTCGGCCCGGGTGCGGGGCAGGTAGGCCAGCTCGTAGCGGCCGTAGTGCGCGGCGGCGGCGGAGAAGTCGTCGGCGGGCAGCGGCGCGGGACGCAGGTCGGCCAGGCGGGCCTTCCACCAGGGCTCGTGCCGGCGCAGCGGGGCCTGCGCCCCGGCGATCGCGGCGAGCCGCTCGGGCGGCGCGGCGGGCAGCGGCCGGCCGGGGGCGATGCCGAGGCGCTGGGCGGCGGCCCGCGCGGACAGCGCGCTGCCGTCGACGGCGACGAAGTCGCTCAGCAGCAGGTCGGCGTCGGGGGCGGACAGCGTCAGGGCCGAGTCGGTGACGGCCGTGGCGACGGTCTCGGGCAGCGGGTCCTCGCGGGGGATGCGGCGGACCTGGCGGGTGAAGACCGCGCCCTGGGCGGTGACGAGGGTCGGCACGCCGAGCGGGTTGGGGAAGGTGCCGTAGTCGAGGGCCTTGGAGATGCGTTCGGCCTCGGCGGCCGTGGTGCCGGCGTGGATGAGGCCGCCGTCGGCGATGCGGTCGGACTGGAGGTAGAAGCGGCGTTCCCGGCCGCTGGTGTCGACGGGTTCGGGCAGCGTCCCCGCCGCGACGTGCGGGACCAGGTCGGCGAAGAGGGCGATGCCGACCTCGGCCGTCTCGTAGGTCAGCGACAGCGCGGTGGAGTGGGTCCGGATGGGGAACCACCGTTCGAGCAGGACGGCGCCCGCGTCGACGCGTTCGGTCATCCGGTGCCAGGTCGCGGCGTGCCGGGACGCGCCTTCGTAGAGCGCCCAGGCGGCGACGTTGCTGCCGCCGTAGCGGGGCAGCGGGCCGTCGTGGAAGTTGACGGCGGCCACCCGGGGCAGCTCCAGCACGGCGCCGGGCAGGATGCGGAAGTTGACGATGCTGAACAGGTAGTCGACGGGGGTGTCGGTGAGGGCGGCGACGAGGTCGGCGCGCGGGTCGAGCACGGGCACGCCGTGCTCGGCCGCCCAGGCGGTGGCGGCCGGGTCGTCGGTGAAGACGCCCTCGACGCGTACGCCGGCCGCGACGAGCTGGTCGGCGCAGCGGGCGAGGACCCGGGTGCCACCGATGACGAAGCAGTTGACCACGGCGGTCATCCCTCGTTCTCGACGGAGTCAGCGGTCTCCCGGGCCACCCAGGCGTCGATCTGGGAGACGACCTCCTCGTCGAGGGAAAGCTGGCCGGGCGACCACAGCGGGTTGGACAGGCCGCGGTGGGTGCGCTCGCACAGCTCCCAGTCCTCGTAGTTGGCCTTGTCCCAGAGGGCGAAGACGGCCTCGTGCGAGAAGTCGCTCTTGGCCGTCTCGGAGGGGTGGAACAGCCAGAAGTGCCGGACGATGCAGGTGCTGGGGCTCTCGGGCCAGACCCACTGCATCATCACGTAGTCGGCGGTGAAGCCGAAGAGCAGGTTCGGCAGGATGGTGATCCAGTTGATCTTCTTGAGGTCGGCCTCGGGGACCAGCGGCATGGGCGAGCGCTGGCTGCGCCCGGTCATGGAGACCGAGTTGTAGCTGTCCCGGATGACCTGCCAGGCGCCGACGATGTCGCCCTTGAGCTCGTACGTGCCCGCGTCGTCGAAGTCGGTGATGCGGTGCAGGTCCTTGTGGGCCGTCGGGAAGTGCAGGCTCTCGTTGACGTTGTGCGCCACGAGCTTCCAGTTGGAGGCGACCGGGTAGTCCTTGGCCTGGACGCACTTGAGGTCGGCCAGCTCGTAGACCCGGGCGAACTCGCCGAACTCGCCGAGGGAGGCGTCGAGGTCGGGGGCGTCGTCGGAGAAGGTGATGAAGACGACGCCGTACCGGACCTCGGTGCGCACCGGCAGCAGGCCGTTCTTCTCCTTGTCGAAGAAGTGGTCGAAGTAGGTGCCGTTGAGGCTCTTCAGCTTGCCGTTGCGGTCGTAGACCCAGCAGTGGTAGATGCAGACGAGGCTCTGCCGCTTGCCGGCGGCCTCCTCCACGAGCCGGTAGCCGCGGTGGCGGCAGTAGTTGTGGTACGCCTGGATGCCGTCGTCGCCGTTGATGATCAGCACCGAGCCGGTGCCGATGGTCAGGGTGACATAGGACCCCTTCTCGGGGAACCGGGAGACGTGGTCCACCGGCAGCCACCGGCGGCCGTAGATGCGTTCCATCTCCCGGCGGTACTGCTCCTCGCCGGTGTAGAACGCGTGGGACCGGCCACGGCCGCCGGTGTCGTAGTAGGCCCGCTGGTCGTCCTGTTGGCCGATGAGGTCGAACATGCTGGACGCGCGCGTCATCTGCTTGACTCCTCGAGGATGAAGTGCACCGAACGAGGGGCGGAGGGCCGCGGCCCTCCCCCGTCGTGCCGCGCTCGCCCGGCGCGGCCTCACTCAGGTCAGGACGGTTCGTAGATGCGCTTGTGCTGGGGCACGCCGGCGTCGTCGTAGAGCCGGTCCAGGTTGTCCGGCGCGAAGATCTCGTAGCCCTCCACCCCGCCGGCGATGATGCCGAGCATCTTGGTGGTCCACTGCTGGCTGGTGCTGATCGCGCCCAGCACGGTCTCCAGGTAGGGGGTGAGGGTGAGTTCGGCGACGCTCGTCGTGTAGTCGTAGACGGGGGCGGTCTCCTCGTCGCGCACCTTCACGTAGTCGGCGAGGGCGTCGTCCATGGTCCGCGCCCCCGACAGTCCCTCGTGGATGCGGTCGGCGAGCAGCTCGCCGTGCAGGAAGGCGTCGGTCATGCCCCAACCGGTGATCGGGTCCTTGTGGTATCCGGCGTCGCCGACGAGCGCCCAGCCCGGCCCGTGCGACTGGCGGTAGTAGTTGTCCGGGTAGCGCATCGGCCGCAGCGGCTCCTCGCGCCGGCCCTGGTCGCGCAGCTGCTGGGCCATCTCCGGCTCGACGTCGTCGAGGACCGCCAGGAAGCGGGCCTCGGGGTCCTGGCGGAACTCCTTGAGCTGCCGCCGGGTGCAGATGACGGCGACCATGTTGAGGTCGTCGTTGGTCGGCCAGGTGCCGTACCACTGCTCGTGGAAGCCGGTCTTGTGGTGCAGGCCCCAGTCGAGCCCGCTGTAGTAGGAGTAGTAGGTGAACCCGGCGGCGGGTCGCACGTTGTACAGCTCCGCGCCGACCTTCCTGGCCACGGTGGAGTGGAAGCCGTCGGCGCCCACGACGACGCTGGCCCGGAACTCCCGGTCCGGCCCGTCGCCCTCGCGTCCGCGGATGCCGACCACCCGGCCGTCGGCGAAGACCAGGTCGGACACGGTGAACTGCTCCAGGACCTCGACGCCGGCGCGGCGGGCGGCGTTGACCAGGATCTCGTCGAGCACGACGCGCCGGGGGCAGTAGACCGCGTCGATCCCGTCGATGGGATCGGCGAAGCCCACCAGGGGGATGCCGTGGTTGGCGTAGTTCATCTTGCGGATGGCCGGCGTCTTCGCGTCGATCACCTCGTCGAGCAGACCCCATGCCTGGAGGCGGGCCAGCCCGGACTGGTGGATGTAGTGGGTCGACACCGCGTCGCTCGGAAAGGAGGAGCGGTCGACCATCAGAACCCGGTGGCCACGCCTGGCCAATAGCATTGCGACCGGCGAACCAGCGCAGCGTGCACCGACAACGATTACATCGAACATGGGGCTTGCTCCGATCAGTCGTCAGCCCGAGATAAAGCAACCGTCCAATGCGGGTGTGGGATGGCCAAGAGGCTAGTTACGGCGTTCCATTCGGTCAATGGATAGGCAGCGCACCCGGTTGCCACAGGCACCTATCGGAACGGCCTCCGACGCGGCAAGCCCCTGCATGTTGACCATGAACCCCGACAAATACCCGAACGAAGTGTGACGTGTATCACATGCGCAGAGTTTCCTGAGAGCAAGCTGGGAATGCGGCTGACCAGCGGCAATCACTATCAGTAATACGTAACGGCACCGGAAACCGCAGCGCTGAGCCGGTCCACACCTCGGCTGATCCCGACGGAAGGGATCCTTGCCGGCGAAGCCCGCAGGCGGGCGGATCAGCCCCATAAGGCGGCGAACGAGCAAAGACGGGGGCCAGGCCAGCCGTTCCCACCGAACGCTACATTCCGGTCATCACCCCTCTGAGCTGCGACGACATGGCGGCGATGCGGCTAGTTTGGTTGATCGACGACAATTAACCGACGCGACGCCCGCCGGTCACCCGGAATCAGTTCGGTTGCCTTTGGCGATTTCTGCACCGACATGTGATTGCCTCGGAGAACATTTGCCCTGGATAACCACAGGGCGTCGGTGCGGGCCGTTCCGCCTCGGCCCGCCCGGCCCGTCCGCACCCCCGCGCCGCAGTTGCCTCAGCCGCGCCGCCGAGCCGGCGGACCGAGGAATCGAAGAACGGAATCAGGGCGGAATCGCAATTCGGCGGGCCGAACGCGCAATGGGAGGAAACACGCCGGCGACATTTGCCGCCCGTTGGCAGATCCGACGCGCGCCCGAATGAGTCGTTTCCGCCGCGCCGCCGCGAGAACGGCGGAGGGGGCGTCGCCCCGGACGCGACGACGCGCGCGCTGAACGGGACCGGGCACCGGTGGACGATTGCCCGCAGAACAGTTCTCGGCGATCACCGAATCACATTCGCCGACCGGTGGACGGATAGGCGCGGCCAGCAGGCCCACGAGAACGCGCGGACGAATCGCCCTCACCCGCCGGGCGGCGACGGCGCGCGCCCCCGGGGGAGGACTCCGCCGCGCAGCCGGGCGACGCCGGGCGCGGACCCCGGCGCCCCGGCGAACCGCCGCCTCAGCAGCCGCGATCCCCATGTCACTCCCGAGTGACACCGTCCGATCCCCGGCCTCGGGCGACCGCCACCGGCGCCCGGGGACGTGGCGGCCACCCGGCACCGCAATGCGCCGCGCGAATCCCACGGACGACAATTCCGCGGGACGACCTCCCGGCATCCGACGCGGCCCGGCACCCCGTTGCTGGCACGACCCTTCGCCGACCTCGCACGCCGCGCCACCGGGAAGACGGCCGGCAGCCTTCCACAGCTCACACACAGGATTGCAACGCGCGCGCAACACATCGAGGCATGACAATGAGACCACGGTCACGTTCCACCTGGCGGACTCCGCGCGGGGTGCCAAGAATCGGGCCGACCCGATGTGCTCCCGCGATCAGCGGCGGCTGAGCAGAGAGGTGACCCGCATCCGTTCGCTGTGGATCCACACGTCGGAATACTCGATCGCGCGACCGTCGTCGAGGTAGGTGATCTGCTCCAGGTAGAGCAGGGGGAAGTGCTCCGGCACGCCGAGGGCCTCGGCGATCCGCCCGGTGGCGGCGGTCGCGGTGAACGTCCGCCGGCCGGTGGTGATCTTCAGCCCGTAGTCGTTCTCCAGCAGGCCGAACAGGGACCGGTCGGCCAGGTCCGCCCGTTCCAGGCCGGGGGCCAGGTCGGTGCGGACGTAGTTGACCAGCCAGGCCACCGGCCCGCTGGCGGCGCAGCGCAGCCGCTCCAGCCGCAGCACGGACTGCCCGGGGTTCAGGTCGAGCAGCGTGGCCAGCGGCGGCGGGGCCGCCATCACCCGCTGGGTCACCACCTGGGTGGTGTACGAGACGCCCTGCCGGGCGAAGTCCTCGGACAGCGTGGTCAGCTTCTGCGCGATCGACGGCTCGATGGCGGTGGAGGTGACGAAGGTGCCCCTCCCCCGGACCTGCACGAGCAGGCCGTCGCGGATCAGCGTGGACAGGGCCCGGCGCAGGGTGCCCCGGGAGATGCCCAGGTCGGCGGCGAGCTCGGGCTCGCTGCGCAGCCGGTAGTGCGGCGGCCACTCGCCCGCCAGGATCCGGGCCCGGATCTGCTCCGACACCTGGGCGTGCAGGGGCGCCGGAGCGTCGCGGTCGAGCCGCTCGGTCGCCTCGTGCGGGCTGGACTGGTCGGACATGGTGCCTTCCCGTGGGGGCCGTCGCCCCTCGACGTGGTGGCCGGTGCCGCCACCGCCGTCGAGGGGCGACGGACGGTCAGTAGCTCGTGGTGCGCTCGTTGACTTCGTCGGTGACGATAGCCACCCCGGCGCTGGTGCCCAGCAGCACCGCCCCCGCCCGCAGCAGGGACACGGCCTGCGCGAAGGACTTGATGCCGCCCGAGGCCTTGACCCGTACCCCCTGCGGGGCGCGGTCGACCAGCCAGGCGATGCTGTCGGGGTTGGCGATCTCCACCGCGCCGCTGCTGGCGTTCTTCAGGAACGCGGCGCCGGCCTCGATGGACAGCTCGACGGCGGCCTCCCGCTCGGCCGGGGTGAGCAGCGGCAGCTCCAGCATGACCTTGATCGGCACGCCGGCCGCCCGGACGACGCCGGCGATGTCGTCGCGGAACGCGTCGTACCGGCCGCTCTTGAGCCAGCCGATCTGCACGCCGATGTCGATCTGCGTGGCACCGGCCCGGACCAGGCTCTCCGCCTCGGCGGCCTTGCCGGCGCTGGTGGTCACGCCGACGGTGGGAAAGTCGAGGGCCGAGGCGACGCCGGCGTCGGTGCCGCGCAGCACCTCGGCCACCTCGGCGACCCAGGAGCCGGGCACCATGGCGGCGTCGAAGCCGTACCGGAGGGTCTCCTCGGCGTGCGCGACCATCCGGTCGCGGGTGACGCCGACGTCGATCAGCGTGTGTTGGATGTAGGGCGCCAGCGCCGCCGGGGTGATCTCGGCGTCGGGCAGGATGGCTGTGCTCACGTTCTTCTCCAAGTCGGTGCGTCGTGGTGCGGGCGGATGCCGGGCTACATGCGGTCCCGGTAGTAGTCGGGGACGACGACGCCGGGCTCGTCGAACCAGCGCGGCACGTCCACGCCGCAGACCAGCCCGACGTTGCCCCACGGGTTGAACGCGCCCGTGCGGACGATCGCCTTGGCCTGGTGGGCCAGTTCGCCGAGCATCTCGGCGTGCGGGCGGGTGGTCAGCGGCGCGCCGGGGAAGCGCTGCCCCAGCCAGTCCGCGAGGGGACGGTTGTGGGTGGTCACGTCCTCGGCCACGACGACGCCCTCGACGATGATCTCGTCGGCGACGAGGTCGAGCACGGTGGTGAGCCCGGGCAGGTCCTCGGCGACGGCGAGGTCGATGCGGTGCGCCGTGCGGGGGATCGGGAACCCGGCGTCGACCACGAGCAGGAGGTCGGTGTGGCCGAGGGTGGCGAGCACCCCGGACAGCTCGGCGTGCAGCAGGCCCGTGCGTTTCATGCGTTCTCCTTCATGGTGTGCGCGCCGGTGGCCAGCGCCATGACCTTCTCCTCGGTGGCCTGCTCCGCCGGGAGCACGCCGACCAGCCGCCCGGCGGCCATGACGGCGATCCGGTCGCTGACGGTCAGCAGCTCGGGCAGGTCCGAGGAGGAGACGACGATCGACACGCCGTCGGAGGTCAGGCGGCGGAACAGCCGGTAGATCTCCGCCTTGGCGCCGACGTCGACGCCGCGGGTGGGTTCGTCGAGCAGCATCAGCCGGGGCTCGATGGACAGCCAGCGGGCGAGCAGGGCCTTCTGCTGGTTGCCGCCGGAGAGCTGGGTGATGCCCTGCGCGGTGCCGGACGTCTTCACCGTCAGCTCGCGGGCCCGGGTGTCGGCGTCGCGGCGCAGCGCCCCGCGCCGCAGCAGGCCGAGGCGCTGCCGGCGGCCGAGCGTCAGGACGTTGACGTTGTCGGCGACGCTCATCGTCGGCAGGATGCCCTGCTGCCGGCGTTCCCCGGGCAGGTAGGCGACGCGGGCGCGGATCGCGTCGCGGGGCGTACGCGCGGCGAACGGCTCGCCGTCGAGCCGCAGCTCGCCGCCGTGGACCGGGTCGGCGCCGAAGACGCCACGCAGCAGCTCGACGCGGCCGCTGTCGGGCAGGCCGGCCACGCCGAGCACCTCGCCGGGCGCGACGTCGAGGTCGACGCCGGTGAAACCGGCCCCGGTCACGGCCCGCATCCGCAGCCGTGGGGTGGCCGTCGCCGCGGGGGCGACGGTGTCGTGGCGGGCGAACTCGGCGGCCAGCTCGCGGCCGACCATCGCCGAGACCACCTCGTCGGGGCTGACCCGGGCGGTGGGCCAGTCGGCGACGTGCCGGCCGTCGCGCAGCACGTGGATGTGCTGGGACAGCGCGAAGACCTCGGGCATCCGGTGCGAGACGTAGAGCAGGGTGACGCCGTCGGCCTGCAGGGAGCGGATCACCTCGAACAGCCGGTCCGACTCGGCCGGGGACAGGATCGACGTCGGCTCGTCGAGGATGACGACCCGCGCCTCGCGGGCCAGGGACCGGGCGACCACCACCAGTTGCTGCGCGGCGGCGTCGAGGTGGCGGACGGTGCGCCGGGGGTCGACCCGCAGGCCGAGCCGGTCCAGCAGCTCGGCCGCGCGCTCGTCCATCCGCCGCCGGTGCGGGAAGGGCCGAGATCCCGGCTCGGCGCCGAGCATGATGTTCTCGGCGACCGTGCGGTCCTGGGCCAGGGCGAGCTCCTGCGGGACCAGCGCGACGCGGTGGCGGCTGAGCAGGGTGGCCGGGTCGAAGCGGCGTACCTCCTCGCCGGCCACCCGGACCGTACCGGTGGTGGGCGTGTCCAGCCCGGCCAGGATCTTCATGAGTGTCGACTTGCCGGCGCCGTTCTCCCCCATCACGGCGGTGAGGCTGCCGGCGGGGACGCTCAGGGTGACGTCCTGCAGGGCGCGGACGACGCCGAAGTGCCTCGACAGGCCGGTCACCTCGACGGCGGCCGTCGGCGGTGCGGCGATCGTGGCCGGGCTGGTCATCGGTCAGCCCTCCACCGGCACGTCGTCGACGGTGGCGGGGGTGACGACGAGGACGCCCGTGTCGACGCCGGCGATCGGGGTGCCGTTCTTGAGGAACTCGGCCAGCAGCTTGACCGCCTGGTAGCCCTGCTCGGCCGGAGCCTGGCTGATGGTCAGGTCGACCACGCCGGCCTTGAGGTACTCGACGGTCTGCGGCTGCACGTCGAAGCCCACCGAGTGGATCTTGCCGACGTTGCCGGACTGCTGGAGCCACTTGGCGCCGGCCGTGAAGCTGCAGCAGTCGAGCGAGACCAGGGCGATCGCGTCCTTCTGCGCGGCCATCGTCGACTCGATGGTGTTGTACGCGGCGCTGGGCTCGTTGCCGGTGTTCACCGGGCCGACGATCTGCAGGCCGGAGTCCTTGACCCCCTCCTGGAAGCCGGAGAACCGGTCGTTGGACCAGCCGGCGCCGGAGTCGACCGAGGCGACGACGACCTTGCCGGTCCTGCCCTTGAGCACGCCCAGCAGCTCCTTGGCCAGGGACCGGCCGGAGGCGACGAGGTCCTGGCCGACGAAGCCCATCTGCTTGGACTCGGGGTTGTTGGTGTTGAACGAGATGATCGGGATGCCGGCGTCGTACGCCTGGGCGATGACCGGCTTGAGGGCGTCGTTGCTGGCCGAGGAGACCGCGAGGCCGTGGATCTGCTTCTGGTTGATCAGGGTCTGCAGCTCGGCGACCTGGTCGGCGGGGTTGCCGCCGGACGGGCCGATCATCTGCGCGTCGACGCCGAATTCCTTGGCGCCGCGCTCCATGCCCTGCCGGATCGGGACGGCGAAGGCCAGCGACGGGTCGTGGTAGCTGAGCTTGATCTTGAGGGGTTCGCCCTTCTCGACGGCTTCCTTGATGTAGTCGGCGAGCGTGAACCCGCCGCCGTTCTCGGCGGAGGCGGTGCTGGCCGGGGTGACCGCGCCGCAGGCGGAGTTCGCCAGCAGCGCCAGGCCGAGGGTCGCGACGACCGCGACCCGGCGCCGGAGGGACAGCTTCATCGGGGTGGCTCCTTGGGTGTGGGGGGAAAGGAGGGAAGGCGCGGGCCGGGGACGGTCACCGACGCCCGGAGCGTCTGCGCAGCCAGGTGTCGGCGGCGACGGCGAGGATGATCACCGCGCCGGTCGCCACGGTCTGCCAGAACGAGGAGATGCCGCGCAGGTTGAGGATGTTCTGCAGGACGCCGATGAACGCGACGCCGATGACGGTGCCGAGCATGGTGCCGGACCCGCCGAACAGGGCCGCCCCGCCGATGATCACGGCGGAGATCGCGGTCAGCTCCATGCCGGTGCCGGTGACGCCCTGCACGTAGGACAGGAACGACAGGCCGAGCACGCCGGCCAGGCCGGCGAGCGTCCCGGACAGGGTGAAAGCGGCGACCTTCACCCGGCCGGTGTCGATGCCGCACAGCCGGGCGGCCTCGGCGCTGCCGCCCACGGCGTAGGTGTTGAAGCCGTAGCGGGAGCGGGACAGCACGATCGTGCCGACGACGGCGACGAGCGCGAACAGCACGAGCTGCATCGGCACGACGCCGAACAGCTTGCCCTGGCCGAGCAGGTTGAACTCGGCCACGGCGGGGTCCTTGGCCGACAGCGAGATCGGCGCGCCCCCGCTGAGCAGCAGCGTCACGCCCCGGTAGACGCTCAGCGTGCCGAGCGTGACGATGAACGACGGGATGCCGAAGCCGACCGTCATCAGCCCGTTGAGCAGGCCCGCGGCCGCGCCGGCGGCGATCCCGCCGAGGGCGGCCAGCGGCCAGGCGACGTCGGAGGTCATGAGCAGCCCGCAGACGACGGCGCCGAGGCCGTAGATCGAGCCCACCGAGAGGTCGATCTCGGCGTTGATGATCACGAACGTGACGCCGACGGCCATGATGCCGATCTGGGCGATCTGCTGGCCGACGGTGAGGAAGTTGCCCGTCCCCACGAAGCCCGGGGCGATCAGGGTGCCCAGGGCGAACAGCACGACGAGGGCGAGGAAGGTGCTGGCCTCCCGGGCGTGCAGGAAGCGGCGCAGCGGGGAACGGGCGGGCGGGGCGGCGGCGGGCTTCGCCACCGGGGGCGCCACGGGGGTGGTGGTCTGGGCCATCGGTCTCATCTCCTCAGCAGGGCCGCGACGTCGTCCGGGTAGGGCAGGGCGGGAATCACCTCGGCGACGCCGACGGCGTGCGCGCCGGCCGCGGCGGCGAAGCGCACCGCGTCGGTGAGGGCGTCGCCACGGGCCAGGGCCACGGCGAGCGCGCCGGTGAAGGCGTCGCCCGCGCCGGTGGTGTCGACGACGCGGGCGACGGCGACCGGGTCGACACGGGTGCGCCGCCCGTCGTGGTCGACGAGGGCGCCGTCGGCGCCGAGGGTGAGCACGATCGTCCCGGCGTACCGGGTGCGCAGCAGGTCCACCAGTTCGTCGCCGGTGGCCGGATCCGCGGGGGCGCGACCGGTGAGCACCCGGGCCTCGCTGGCGTTGGGCGTGACCACGTCGATCCAGGCCCACGCCTCGTCGGGCAGCGCGACGGCGGGGGCGGGGTTGAGCAGCGTGCGCACGCCGCGCTCGTGGGCGGTGCGCAGCGCGGCGAGGGCCACCGGCAGCGGGATCTCCAGGGAGACCACGACCAGGTCCGCCTCGGCGATGCGGTCGGCGAAGCCCGCCACGTCGGCGGGGGTCAGCTCGTCGAGCGCGCCGGGGGCGATGGCGATGCGGTTCTCGCCGTCGGCGTCGACGAGGATGACGCCGACCATGGTCGCGGACGCGGTGGTGGTGCGCACGCCCGCCGCGTCCACCCCCTCCCGCGCCCAGAGCTCCCGGGCGGCGGCGCCGAACTGGTCGGCGCCGACGGCGGTCAGCAGGCTGACCCGCGCGCCGAGCCGGGCGGCGGCGACGGCCTGGTTCGAGCCCTTGCCGCCGTGGCCCGAGGCGAAGCTGCCGCCGGAGAGGGTCTCCCCGGCCACCGGCACCCGGGGCACCCGCATGGTCAGCCCGGCGCCGTAGCTGCCGATCACTGCTATCTTCATCCCGACCCCATGTTCATGGACAACCATGTACAACTCAGGGGACCGTAAGGATCGCCGAAGGGCGGTGTCAAGGGCTGCGCCGACATTTCGCCGCAACATTCCCGCAACCTGGAAACGCGCCGACCAGCGCCGAAAGGAGGCTTAGGCCTCCTTTGCGAAGATGATCCCCGTGGCCTTCGTACCACATGGGGCTTTTGTTCCCGGCGGCGTCGCCGGGCCGCCACGCCGCGGCCGACCGCGCGGGCGAGCCCGGGATCCGACCCGCCGGCCATAGGGCCACGCTATGAACCGTTCGGTATATATCGATGTTCGCGGATTGACCTTAGGCTCCCCACAACCGCTCGGACCGGCCCTACGGGTTCAGGAAGCCCTGGGCCGGCCAGAACAAGGGAGGACCGGGAGATGACACTCCCCCGCACGAGCCCCCGCCGGTTGGCCGCCTTCGGCGTCCTCACCACCGCCGCGCTGGCCGCCGCCACGATCGGTGCGCCGGCCAGCGCGGCACCCGCCACCGGCGAGATCCTGTCCGCCGGCAGCGCCACGGCGGTCAAGGACAGCTACATCGTGGTGCTGAAGGACAGCGCCGTCGGTGGCCGGGCCGGTACCCGGGCCGCCGCCGTCGCGAACTCGGCCGGCACCCTCGCCGGCCGGTACGGCGCCACCGTCGGCCACGTGTACGGCGAGGCGCTCAACGGCTTCGAGGTCCGGCTGTCGGAGCGGGCCGCCAAGCGGCTGGCCGCCGACCCGGCCGTGGCGTACGTCGAGCAGAACCAGACCGTGACGGCCACCACGACCCAGACCAACCCGCCGTGGGGCCTGGACCGGATCGACCAGGCCGCCCTCCCGCTGTCGGGCACCTACAGCTACGTCAGCACCGGCTCGGGCGTCACCGCGTACATCATCGACACCGGCATCCGGACCACCCACAGCCAGTTCGGCGGGCGGGCCGTCGACGGCTACGACGCGGTCGACAACGCCCTGCCGGCCGCCGACTGCAACGGCCACGGCACGCACGTCGCCGGCACCGTCGGCGGGTCGACCTACGGCGTGGCCAAGAGCGTCCGGCTGGTGGCCGTGCGGGTGCTCAACTGCGCCGGCAGCGGCACCACCGCGGGCGTCATCGCCGGCATCAACTGGGTGACCTCCAACCACCAGGCCGGCCAGCCGGCGGTGGCGAACATGAGCCTCGGCGGCGGCCTCAACACCTCCCTGAACACCGCCGTGGCCAACTCGATCGCCGACGGCGTCACCTACGCGGTGGCCGCCGGCAACTCCAACGCCAACGCCTGCAACACCTCCCCGGCCGCCGTGCCCACGGCCCTCACCGTCGGCGCGACCCAGAGCGACGGCGCCCGCGCGTCGTACTCGAACTACGGGTCCTGCCTGGACATCTTCGCGCCGGGCTCGGCCGTGCTGTCCGCCTGGTACACCAGCGACACGGCCACCAACACCATCAGCGGAACCTCGATGGCCTCGCCGCACGTGGCCGGCGGCGCCGCCCGCGTGCTGCAGAACAACCCGTCGTGGACCCCGGCGCAGGTGGCGTCGTACCTGACCTCCACCGCCAGCACCGGCACGGTGGGCAGCCCCGGCAGCGGCTCGCCGAACCGCCTGCTCTACCTCGCCCCCACCAGCTGACCGGACGACCAGCCGCCGGCCCCGGGGTGACCACCCCGGGGCCGGCGCGTCGGAGGAAAGGACCGGACATGATCGTTCCTGGCACCCGACGCCGGCGGTCGCTGGCGGCCACCCTCGGCGTCGCCCTCGCGCTCGGCGCGGGCCCGGCCGCCGCGTCGCCGGCCGCCGCGGCCACCGGACCCATCCGGCACGCCGGCGGCGCGACCGCCGTGCCCGACAGCTACCTCGTGCTGCTGGACGACCGGGCCACCGCCGGGTCGGCCGCCGCGGTCGCCGCCACCGCCGACCGCCTCGCCGGCAGGTTCGGCGGCGTACGCGGCCACGTCTACCACGCCGCCGTACGCGGCTTCGAGATCCGCCTGCCCGAGCGGGCCGCCCGACGCCTCGCCGCCGACCCGGCCGTGGCGTACGTCGAGCAGAACCACGTGACGGCGCTGGCGGCGGGCGTCCAGCTCAACCCGCCGTCGTGGGGGCTGGACCGCATCGACCAGCGCAATCTCCCGCTCGACGGCCGGTACGCCTACCCGAACACCGCGCCGAACGTGCACGCCTACGTCCTGGACACCGGCATCCGCGCCAGCCACGTCGACTTCGGCGGCTCGGTCACCGGAGGGTACGACGCGGTCGACGGGGCCCTGCCGGCCGACGACTGCAACGGCCACGGCACCCACCTCGCCGGCACCGTCGGCGGCCAGTTGCACGGCGTGGCCAAGGACGCCCGGCTGGTGCCGGTGCGGGTGCTCAACTGCACCGGCAGCGGCACCTGGGCCCAGGTCATCGCCGGCATCGACTGGGTCACCCGGTACGCGGTGAAGCCCGCCGTGGCCACCATGGGCCTCGGCGGCAGCGCCAGCAGCACCGTCGACGCCGCGCTGACGGCCTCCATCAACTCCGGCGTCACGTACGCGGTGCCCTCGGGCAGCTCGTCCAGCGACGCCTGCAACTTCTCGCCCGCGCGGGTGCCCACGGCGCTCACGGTCTCCGGCACCCTGGCCACCGACGCGAAGATGGGCTCGGCCAACTACGGCACCTGCGTGGACATCTTCGCCCCCGGCGGCAGCATCACCTCGACCTGGCACACCAGCGACACCGCCACCAACACGGTCAGCGGCAGCCCGATGGCCGCCGCGCACGTCGCCGGCTGCGCCGCCCTCGTGTTGTCCGACCATCCCACCTGGACCCCGGCGCAGGTGGCGGCGCACCTCGCCGCCACCGCCACCGTCGGTGTCGTCGGCAGCCCGGGCGTCGGCTCGCCGAACCGGATGCTCTACTGCGGCCCCTGACACTCCGGTGACCGCCCCGCCGCGGCCCGCCGGGCGGGCCGCGGCGGGTGGCCCGGTCAGCGCCGCAGCACGGTGACCGCGTCGGCCCCGCCGACCAGGTCCAGGTCGAGGCGGTCGGTGGCGGCCTCCCAACCCGGGGTGGTGATGACCGTGCCGCCGGCCACGCCGACGCGGCGGTCGGCGTGCACGGTGACCGAGCCGGCGCCGCGGACGGCCCGCACCCGCACCGGCCGCAGGTCCGGCACGGACACCGTGAGCTGGTTGACCCCGGCGCTCAGCCGCACGGCGAGGCTGCCGTCCCCGGCGGGCAGCCGCAGCTCCGTGCGGTCGGTGCCCCCGGCCAGGTCCACGCCGATCAGCCGGCCGGCGCGCAGGTCGAGCAGCTGGGTGCTCGCGCCGCCGCCCATCACCAGCCGCCAGGCGACCCGCGAGCTGAGCCGGATCTGCACCGCCCCGGGTCCGGCGCGGCCGGTGGGCGTCAGGTGCAGCGCGACGCCCTCGGCGGTGCGCACCGGCCGCGGGGCGCTGTCGCCGTCCGCCGGGGTGCTGATCCGGTAGAGGTCCGCGCCGAGGTCGACGAGGCGCAGGTCGACGGCGGTGGTGCCGGTGACCAGCTCGAACGCCGCCCGCGCGCGGCCACCCAGGGGCGCGGTGACCGTGTGCGGGAGGCCACCGCCGGCCGCGGGGCCACCGCCGTCGACCGCCGGCGCCGGCGCGGTCCCGGCCGCGCGCAGGCCGGGCGGCCCCGAGGCGAGGGCCAGCGCGGCGGCGGCGAGCAGGGCCAGGATCACCCCGACTCCGACGATGCCGACGACGCGCCGCCGGCGGGGCGTCGCGCCGCGCGCCGGTTCGACGTCGATCACCGGGCCGGCGAAGAAGCCCGACCCGGCGTACGCGTCGGCCGGGTGCGCGGCGCCGACGCCGACGTGGGGATCGGGCTCCACGACGACGCCGGTGACGACGCGCGGACGGCGACCGTCGACGTCGGACGGTGCGGGACGCGCCTCGGGTGCGGACATGCGCTGACCTCTCTGTCCGGTGAACGGCACCGGGGAGTACGGATCCGGGGCCGGGATCGATCGACGCCGGGGCGCGGCGTTCCGATCTTCACCGGACGGCCCCGCCGCCGCCGGCAGGCCGGCGGCGGCGGGACGCGGGTCGGGTCAGTAGCGCGACCACTTCTGGTTGGCCGCGCCCGTGCAGTCCCAGAGCTGGAGCTTGCCGCCGTTGGCCGGGTTCTGGTCGCGGACGTCGACGCAGCGGTTGGCGCTGAGGTTCACCAGGTCGCCGTTGCCGTTGAGGGTGAACCGCTGGACCGGGTTGCCGTTGCAGGTCACGAGGTTGACCTCGGTGCCGTTGGCGGTGCCGGCCCAGGCCGGGTCCATGCACTTGCCCATCGCCCGCACGGTGCCGTCGGAGGCGAACGTCCAGGCCTGGGCGGCGGTGGTGTTGCAGTCCCAGATCTGCAGCTTGGCCCCGTCGACCGGGTCGGCGTTGGGGATGTCGACGCACCGCCCGCTCTGCGCGCCGCGCAGCCGGGTGGTGCCGGCCGGCGGGTTGCCGCCGGAGGTGTAGCCGGACACCCGGACGTAGTCGACGAGCATCTGCTGCGGGAACTGCGTGGTGGCGTCGGGGTAGCCCGGCCAGGTGCCGCCGACGGCCACGTTGAGGATCATGAAGAACGGGTGGTCGAACACCCAGCGGTTGCCGCCGAGCCGGCTCGGGTCGACGCGGTGGTACTCGACGCCGTCGAGGTACCACACGATCGAGTTGGGCTCCCAGTCGACCCGGTAGGTGTGGAAGGCGTCGGCCAGCGGGGCGCCGATGGTACGGCTGTTGGTGATGCCGCCGCCACCGGAGTAGCCCGGGCCGTGGATGGTGCCGTGCACGGTGTTCGGCTCGCGGCCGATGTTCTCCATGATGTCGATCTCGCCCGCGTTCGGCCAGCCGACGCTGCCCATGTCGTTGCCGAGCATCCAGAACGCCGGCCAGATGCCCTGGCCCCGGGGGATCTTGATCCGGGCCTCGAACCGGCCGTACGCCTGGGTGAACGTCGCGGCGGTCAGCAGTCGGGCGGAGGTGTACTCGCACCGGCCGTAGTGGCACTGGTAGTTGGCGGGGTTCTCCTTGCGCGCGGTGATGACCAGGTTGCCCTGGCCGTCGTGCACGGCGTTGCTCGTGCTGTTGGTGTAGTACTGCCGTTCGTCGTTGCCCCAGCCGCTGCCGCCGATGTCGAACCGCCACCGGTTCTGGTCGACGGGCGTGCCGGCCGGCGCGTTGAACTCGTCCTGCCAGGTGATCGAGCCGATGGCCGCCGCGGCGGGCTCGGCGTGGCCGGGCAGGACGAGGGCCACGCTGGAGGCGACGAGCGCGGCGGCGAGGGCGAGCGCCCGGGGGACGGATCGGCGTCTGGTCACATTGTCTCCTCGGTGGACGGTCCGGACGGCGACGCGGGGTGCGGCGGGCCGACCGGCGGCGGCGCGCAGAGAGCGCTCTCTCTAGCGAAGTCTGTCGATGCGGATCCTCTCCGTCAAGACTGTTGCCAGTGCCGTAGGGTCACCGGGGAACCCCGGGGCGTCGCCCCGGCGGACCGGCGACCGCCGGGACCCGTAGAGTCTCGCCGTGATCGAGATCGGCGCCCGGATCGACCTGCCCCATCCCACCGGCCGGGTCTGGCGCGCGTTGACGGATCCGACGCTGCTGGCCCGCTGGTACACCGAGGTCGAGCCCGCCGCCGGCCGGCCAGGCCGGCTGCTGCTCTACACGGCGGGGCTGCCCGGCTTCGACGCCGCCGTCGACGCGGAGGTGACCGAGCGGCGGGAGCCGGACGCGATCGCCCTGCGCTGCCAGGAGGCCGGCCGGCGCACGCTGCTGAGCTGCGCCGTCACCCCCACCGCCGAGGGTTGCCGGCTGACGGTCCACGAAACCCTCGAACACGGTTCCTGGCCCGTCGAGCAACGCGTGCGCCGCGAGCAGTTCTACCAGCAGGCGCTCACCGGCCGACTGCCCGCCATCCTCGACTGGCTGGCCTTCCAGCAGGTCGACCTGCTCCGCGACCAGGGCCCGCCGACGGCCGAGATGCCGATCGTCGAGACGCCCGGCGACGCGGCCCCGCCGCGACGTCGCCGCCGCACCGCGCTGGTCGCTGCGCTCGGCGGCGGCGTGCTGGTCACCGGGCTGGCGACGTGGGTGCTGCTGCCGTCGGACCCGGACCGCGCCGCCGCCCCGGAGCCGGCGACCGTCCCGCCCGTCGCGACCACCGCCGCCACCAGCGGTCCGCCCCGGGCCACGCCGACCGCGCGGCCCACCCCCGGCGCCAGCCGGAGCAGCGCCCGCCCGAGCCGCTCCGCCTCGCCCACGCCGTCGCGGACGGCCACCCCGTCACCGGCGCCGCAGGCGCCCCTCGCCGCCCGGTACGAGACCGTGGCGACCCGGATCTTCGGCTACACCGGCGAGGTGGTGGTCGACAACGCGGCCGGCGCGGCGGCCCGCGACTGGACGGTGGTGCTCAGCCTGCCCTCGGGCAGCACGATCGGCGACGTCGAGGGCGGCGAATGGCAGCAGGACGGCCGGTCCGTCACGATCACCGGGCCGGCCGTGCCGGCCGGCGGATCGCAGACCGTCCGGTTCGACGTCCGCGACGCCGACCCGTTCGTCAAGGCGCCCGAGGCGTGCGCGGTGGCCGACACCCCGTGCGCCGGCCTGTGAGGGCCGCCGGGTCGGGTCAGCGGAAGGGCCGGCCCCGGCCCAGCGCGTCGGCGTACCCCCAGCGGCCCCGGATGTCGAGCAGCTCGATCTGGCCCATCTCCTCCGGCACCCCGGCGTCGATCGCCAGGTGGTCGTCGTGCGGTTCGAGGCCCAGCAGGGCGCGCAGCAGCAGCAGCGGCGCCCCGGCGGAGGGGGCGTACGGGCTGTCGGTGAAGTGGTGCGGCACGGGGACGCGGGTGACGGCCCGGTCGTAGCCGGCGAAGTACGGGGGCAGTGCGCCCTGGAAGTGCTGTCCCGCCTCCAGCAGTGCCAGCGCGATCCGGGCGGCCTCCTGCCGGAAGCCGTAGCGGCGCAGCCCCCAGACGATGAGGGAGTTGTCCGCCGGCCAGATCGCGCCGGTGTGGTGACCCAGCGGGTTGAACTGCTCCTCGGTGCTGGCCAGGGTCCGCACCCCCCAGCCGGAGAACAGCGCCGGCCCGAGCAGGTGGCCCACCAGGCGCTCGGCGCGTTCGGGCGCGACGATCCCGCTCCACAGCAGGTGCCCGACGTTGGACGCCAGCGCGTCGACCCGCTGGCCGTCGGCCTGCAACGCCAGCGCGTAGCAGCCCCGCTCGGGCAGCCAGAAGTCCCGGTCGAACCGCTCCCGCAACGCGGCGGCGTCCCGTTCGAGCCGGTCGGCGTAGGCCGGGTCGTTCCAGAACAGCCGGGCCATCCGGGCCGCCCTCAGCCGGGCGTCGTAGGCGTACCCCTGGATCTCGCAGATCGCCTGCGGAAAGGTGGCGAGCCGGCCGTCGCGGAAGCAGACGGCCTGCACCGAGTTGCGCCAGCTCTCGTTGACCGGCCCGGCCCGACGCTGCCGGCGGGTGGACCAGACGTAGCCGTCGCCGGCCACGTCGGCGTAGTCGTCGAGCCAGGCGATGGCGGCGCGGACCTCGAACTCGTAGCGGCGGACCAGCTCGGCGTCGCCGGTCCAGCGTTCGTACTCGTCGAGCAGGATGACGAACAGCGGGGTGGTGTCGGCGGCGGAGAAGTCGGCCGCGTCGGGGGTGTCGGCGAAGGCGGCCGACTCGCCGTACCGGCTCTCCTGGACGATCCGGCCCGGCTGCTCGCCGCGGAACGGGTCGATCCGGGCACCCTGGCTCAGCGCCAAGATCCGCAGCGTGCTGACGGCCCGGTGCGGGAGGAACGGCAGCACCTGGAGGCTGCTGACCAGGCTCTCCCGGCCGAGCAGGGTCATCGACCAGGGCAGCCCGGTGGCGGGCAGCCGGTCGCGGTAGTTGAGGCCCTGGTAGTACAGGGCGGCGAGGTCGAGCACGCTGCGCCGGTACGCCTCGGCCAACGGCCCGTGGTCGGCGCGCAGCTCGGGCACCCCGGCGACGATGTCGTCGATCTCCCGGCCGGCCTCGGCGCGGGACCGGTGGGTGGAGCTGCGCAGCCGTTCCCGCAGGTCGCGCCGGCGCAGGTCCCGCACGAGGGTCAGCACGCGCAGCCGGACCGTCCAGGTGTCGTGCGGGTCGACGGAGACGGTGAAGGTGAATCCGCGCTCGTCGACGTGGGCGGGCGCGCTGGCGCAGACGACCGTCTCGCGGTGCAGGGTGTGTCTGCGGTAGTGCAGCCGCAGCGAGCTGTCGTCGACCGTGGTGGTCACCTCGCGCTCCCGCCGCAGGCCGTCGCGGATGTCCTGCACCTCCGCGAAGTCCGCCCCGACGTCCAGGCGGACGGTGTACCGCACCGGCTCCGCCCCGTAGTTGAACAGGGTGACCTCCTCCTCGAAGGTCTCCCCCAACGAGCGGTGCCGCAGGATCGACGTGGTGGCGTTGACGTAGTGCGTGGGCTGGCCGGGCACCAGGGCGAACTTCGACTCGAAGGAGCGCACGTCGTCGATCGACAGCTCGGTGAGTTGTTCGCCGTCGAGGCTCAGCCGCCAGGTCGACAGGAAGCGGGTGTCGAAGAAGAAGAGGCCGAGCGGGGTGACCGGTTCGGCCGCGACGTCGCCGTTGCGAGAGCTGATCATGAACATGTTGCCGTAGAAGATGCTGGTCGTGTCGTGCGACCCGACGCCGTCGTGCTCGACGCCGGGCCGGACGTCGGCGATCGGCTCGGTGGCGCCGCTGTCGGCGTGGATCGGCAGCAGCCGGCGGAACACCAGGAACAACGGCAGGTCGCCCTCGACGGACACCACGCCGCGAAAGAGCATCGCCACGCTGTGGTCGGCGCCGGCGACCAGCCGTTCGAACGTCTCGGGCCGCATCTCCACCAGGCAGTCCGGGTCGTGGCCGCGGCGGTCCACCCGCGCCCGCCCGCCGTCGAGGGTGACGAACCAGGTGCTGGCCGGCCCGTCGTCGGTGACGAAGCGGAAGGCGACGAGCCCGGCGGGCGTGGTGGGCAGTCGACCCCGGGAGGCCTCCGGGAGGCCGGCGAAAAACCGGTCGATCTCCGCGCTCACGGGGTGCTCCTGTCGCCACGCACCCGCACACCCCTTTCGCTATAGCCGACGAAACGGATGTAATTGCACGAAGGCCACAGTACGCTATGGCGGCCCGCGACGGCCGCGCTTCAGTGGAACGAGAACCCTCCACCCACCCACCGCCCGGGAGGGCCGATGACAGACCGACACACCGCCGCCGGGATGCGCTACTGGACGTACGGGCGCGGCCGGCGCGACACGTTCCTGCTGGTGCACGGCTGGTGCTGCGACCACCGGTTCATGGAGCCGATCGCCCGACACCTGGCCGGCCGACCCGCCCGCGTGATCGCGGTCGACATGCCGGGGCACGGGGAGAGCCCGCCACCACCCGAGGGCTACGGCGTGGAGCAGCTCGCCGCCCGGCTCCGGGCCCTGGCCGCCGAGCTCGACCTGCGGCGGGTCGTCGTGATCGGGCACAGCCTGGGCGGGGTCTGGTCGCTCGCCGCCGCCGCCGGCGACCGGGAGCGCTTCGCCGGCCTGGTCATGCTCGACTCCGCGGTGGCCGGGCCGCCGGGCGCCGCCGCCGCGATCGAGGAGGTCGCCCGGTCGCTGCGCGACGACACCTCCGGCGCGGCCCGGGAGGCGATCGTCCGGTCGTACTTCCTGCCGCAGTCCGATCCCCGGCTGGTGGAGTGGGTGGTCTCGGCCATGGCGCGCCCCTCCACCGAGGTCGCGTACGCGCCGATCGCCGCCCTGGCCGCGTACGTCGGCTCCGGCGGCGACGAGGCGGCCCTGACCCGGTGGGACCGCCCGCTGCTCCTGGTCGGCAGCAACGCGCCGTTCGCCGACTACGCCCGGCTCGCCCGGCTGGCCCCGCAGGCGAACATCGGTCAGGCCGCCGGCTCGGGCCACTTCGTGCAGCTCGAGGTGCCGGACCAGGTCAACGCGATGATCGACCGGCACCTCGAGCTCACCGGCTGAGCACCCGCCGGCGGGCCGGCACGCGCCGGTCAGCGGGAGTAGTACTCGACGACGAGCTGCTCCTCGCAGACCACCGGCACCTCGGCCCGCCGGGGCAGCCGGGTGAGCCGGGCGGCGAGACCCGCCAGGTCGACGTCGAGGTACGGCGCGGGCCGGTGCGGGGCGTGCGCTCCCGCGGCGGCGAGCAGGAACGGCGCCTTGCCCCGGCTGCGCGCGGCCACCGCGATCTCGTCGCCGGGGCGCAGCCGCGCCGACGGGCGGTCCACCCGCCGGCCGTTGACGGTCAGGTGCTGGTGGGTGACGAGCTGCCGCGCCTGGTAGATGGTGCGGGCGAACCCCGCGCGCAGCACGAGGGCGTCGAGCCGGGTCTCCAGGTCGACCACGAGCTCCTCGCCGGTCTTGCCCGGCCGGCGCGCCGCCCGGTCGAACGCGCGCCGCAGCTGCCCCTCCCGCAGGTCGTACTGCGCCTTGAGGCGCTGCTTCTCCAGCAGCCGGACCTTGTAGTCGCTGTCCTTGGTCCGGGCCCGGCCGTGGTCTCCGGGCGGGAACGGGCGGCGCTCGACGTACCGCACGCACTTGGGGGTCAGGGCGATGCCGAGTCGACGCGACCGCTTGGCCTTGGGGCGGGACTGATTCATAATCTGCCTCTCAGGTAAGGTAAGGCTAACCTAATAGGAGGTGCAGATGTCGGGCAACATCCCCCCGGCCGCCGTCGCGGTGGCCGCCGGCACACCGGCCGAGCGGCTGCGTACCCTGCTCGTGGCCGCCGACTCGGTGACGCTGCTGACCCCGACGCACCGGGCCGAGCTCACCGGCCGGCACCGCGTCGGCCCCGACGGCCGGCTCCGCGTCGAGGTGCCGGCCGACTCCGGCGCGGCCCACGAGCTGGCCCGGGAGGGGGACCTGCCCGCCGTCGTCCACGTGGTGGACCTCGCCCCGATCCCGATGCCGGACCGGGTGCGCGGCCGGGCGGCCCTCACCGGCTGGCTGACCGTCGAGGGACTGCGCGGCCGACGGCCCGACCTCGTCGCGGTGCTGCACCTCGCCACGGCCGGGATCACCGACACCGACGGCACCGCCCCGGTCGACCCGGACGCGTTCGCCACGGCCCGGCCCGACCCGATCGCCCCCGCCGAGACGGAGCTGCTGCGCCGCCTCGACGCCGACGCCCGCACCGTGGAGCAGCTCACCGGGCTGCTCCCCGCGCGGCTGCGGCAGGACGGCGCCCGGATCCACCTGCTGCGGCTGGACCGCGCCGGCATCGTCCTGCGGGTGCAGTCCCCCGCCGGGTCCGCCGCGCGTCCGCACGACGTACGGCTGCCCTTCGCCCGGCCGATGCGCGACCCGGACCAGCTCGGCGCGCGCATCGACGCGCTGCTCGGCCGGCCACCGCGCCGCGTGTCCCGCGCCGGGCGCTGAGGGCCCGCGCCCGACCGGCTGGTGGCGGGCGTCGGTCATGCTCGAAGGGTGATTCGCTTTCTGCTGAACGTGTTGTGGCTCGTCTTCGGTGGCGGGATCGTGCTGGCCGTCGGATACGGGATCGCGGCGCTGATCTGCTTCGTGCTGGTCGTCACGATCCCGTTCGGCGTCGCGTCGCTGCGCCTGGCCAGCTACTCCCTGTGGCCGTTCGGCCGGACGGTGGTGCCCAAGCCGGGCGCGGGCGTCGGCTCCGGGCTGGCCAACGTGCTGTGGGTGGTGCTCGCCGGCTGGTGGCTGGCCCTGTCCCACATCGTCGCCGGCGTCGCCCTCTGCGTCACGATCATCGGCATCCCGTTCGGGATCGCCAACTTCAAGCTCGTCCCCGCCGCGTTCTGGCCCCTGGGGCGGGAGGTCGTCGACGCGCCGTAGCCCGCCGGCTGTCGGTGCCGGCCGGTACGTTCCCTGGCATGGCCAACCTCTCGTACCTCTTCGTCACCGACCACGACGGCATCTGCCCCGCCTGGGCGGGGGCCCCGGGCGTCGCGGAGCAGGTCCTCGCCGAGGACGTGGCGGCCGTGCCGCTGCTGTGGCTGGCCATGTTCCGGCCGGGTGACCTGGTGACGGCCACGTTCCCGTCCGACGACGAGGACGAGGGCGACGTGGCGGTCACCGCCCCGATCGCGCCCCGCCGGCGGGCCCTCGACCAGCTCGACGCCGCGCTGCCGGCCCTGGCCCGGATCTTCGCCGCGGAGGGGCCGCTGCACGAGCACGCCGCGCTGCTGCGCGCGGGCGTGGCGGCCATGCCGGGCCGGTTCGTCACCGTCGATCCTTACGAGATCGCCGTGCTGGTCGACGAGCGGGAGTTCTACGACACCCTGCGCGCCGGGCTGGCCGCCCTGGACCAGCCCGGCGATCCCGCCGCCGCCCGGCGGCACCTGACCGACCTGGCGCAGCTGCGCGCCGGCCGACCGTTCCCGCCCGCCCGGCTGGTGCTGGACCAGCTCCCCGCCGCCGAGGACGACTGGTGGAACCACGGCCGCCTGCTCGGGGCAGGCGTGCGGGGTCCGGCGCCGTGGGAACGCGAGGCCGCCGAGCCGACGGTTCGGGGATGACCTGCGGCGTCGGGCCCCGGATCAGGGGCGGTAGCGGTAGCCCATGCCCGGCTCGGTGATCAGGTGCCGGGGCCGGGCCGGGTCGTCCTCCAGCTTGCGCCGCAGTTGGGCCATGTACTGCCGCAGATAGTTGGTCTCGTTCTGGTATTCCGGGCCCCACACGTCGTGCAGCAGCTGCCGCTGGCTGACCAGCTTACCGGGATGGCGCAGCAGCTTGTCGAGCACGGCCCACTGGGTGGGGGTGAGCCGCACCGGCGCGCCGTCGTCGCGGGTGACGGTGCGGTCGACCAGGTCGACCGTGTGCCGCCCCACCCGGGGGGCCGGGGTCGCGCCGTCCGCCGACGGCGCGGCGAGCCGGCGGGTGACGGCGCGGATGCGGGCGAGCAGTTCGTCGACGCCGAAGGGTTTGGTGACGTAGTCGTCGGCACCCGCGTCGAGGGCGGCGACCTTGTCCTCGCTGCCGGCCCGGCCCGACAGCACGATGATCGGCACGCTCGTCCACCCGCGCAGGCCCCGGATCACCTCCACGCCGTCGAGGTCGGGCAGCCCGAGGTCCAGCACCACCAGGTCCGGCGGGTGCGCGGCGGCGGCCTTCAACGCGGCCGTGCCGGTCTCGGCGACCCGCACCTCGTAGCCGCGGGCGCGCAGGTTGATCCGCAGGGCGCGCAGGATCTGGGGTTCGTCGTCGACGACGAGGATGCGGCTCATTCCTGCGGCCCCTCCGGCTCCCGCTGCGCTTGCGGCCCGTGCCGCTCCCCCGCCTCCGGCGGCCCGTGCGGCTCCCCCGCCTCCGGCGGACCGGGGCGGCCCGGCGGACCGGCGGCGGGCAGGCGCAGCACCATGGTCAGCCCTCCGCCGGGGGTGGTCTCGGGGGTGATGGTGCCACCCATGGCCTCGACGAGGCCGCGGGACAGGGCGAGGCCGAGGCCCACCCCGGTCTGGTTGTCCCGGTCGCCGAGGCGCTGGAACGGCAGGAAGACGTGCTCCCACTGGTCGGCCGGGATGCCGGGGCCGGTGTCGACCACCCGCAGCTCGACCTGGCCGGCGTGGGCGCTGGCGGCGACGGTGGGCGGCCGGCCGGGCGGGCTGTGCCGCAGGGCGTTGGCGACGACGTTGACCAGCACGCGTTCCAGCAGCCCGGGGTCGGCCAACGCGGCGGGCAGGTCCGCGGGGAGGTCGGTGCCGACGTCGGCGGCGGCCGGGCCGAGCTCGTCCAGTGCCCGGGGCACCACGTCCTCCAGCCCGACCGCGGTGGCGGTGACGCCGAGCGCGCCAGCCTGCAACCGGCTCATGTCCAGCAGGTTCGCCACCAGGCGACCCAGCCGGTCGAGGGACTCGTCGGCGGTGGCGAGCAGCTCCTCGCGGTCGTCGGCGTCGAACTCGACGTCGGGGCTGCGCAGGCTGCTCACCGCCGCCTTCGCCGACGCCAGGGGCGTACGCAGGTCGTGGCTGACCGCGGCGAGCAGCGCGGTGCGCATCCGGTCGGCCTCCGCGAGGGGCCCGGCGGCGGCCGCCGCGACGGCGAGGCGTTCCTGCCGCAGCGCGACGGCGGCCTGGGCGGCGAACGCCTCGACGACGCGCCGGTCGGCGGCCTCCAGCCGCCGGCCGGACAGCACGACGGTGAGCGTGTCGTCGACGGGCACGGCCGTCTCCCCGGCGTCGGGGCTGCCGGCCGGGGCGTCCCCGACGCTGGCCACCACCCGCCAGGCGGCCCGGTCGCGGGCCCGGTCGGGGCGGCCCCGCGCCTCGGCGACCAGCTCCAGCACGCTGACCGCGCGCAGCGCGAACGTCTCGCGCAGCCGGTCCAGCAGGGCCGGCAGCGGACGCTCACCGCGCAGCACGCCGCCGGCCACGGTGGCGAGGGTCTGCGCGTCGGCGGAGGCCCGGGCGGCCTCCCGGGTGCGCCGGGCGGCCACGTCGACGACCCAGCTCACGGCGACGGCGACGCCGACGAAGACGCCCAGCGCCAACAGGTTGTCGGCCTCGGCGATGGTCAGCGTGCGGTACGGCGGGGTGAAGAACCAGTTGAGCAGCAGCGATCCGCCGAGGGCGGCGACCAGCGCCGGCCAGAGGCCGCCGACCAGGGCCACCCCCACGACGCCGGCGAGGAACAGCAGGATGTCGTTGGTGAGGGTGAGATCCGGCAGGGTGCGCAGCGCCAGGGTGAGCGCCGGCATGCCGAGCGCCGCGAGGGCGAAGCCGAGCAGCCTGCGCCGCCGCGACAGGGCGGCCGGCGTGGTGGCGGCCCGCCGACCCCGCCCGGCCTCGGGGTGGGTGACCAGGTGCACGTCGATCGGCCCGGACAGGGCGGTGGTGGTGACGCCGACCCCCCGGGAGAACAGCTGGGCGAAGCGGCCCCGCCGGCTCGCGCCGAGCACGAGCTGGGTGGCGTTGACGCCCCGGGCGAAGTCGAGCAGCGCGGCCGGGACGTCCGCGCCGAGCACCTGATGGTAGGTGCCGCCGAGGCCCTCGACGAGGACCCGCTGGCGGGCCAGCCGGGCGGGGTCGGCGCCGGCCAGGCCGTCGCTGCGGGCGACGTGCACGGCCAGCAGGTCCGCGCCCCGGCCCCGGGCGGCGATCCGGGCGGCGCGGCGGATCAGCGTGTCCCCCTCCGGCCCGCCGGTCAGCGCGACGACGACGCGTTCGCGGGCCTCCCAGGTGTCGGAGATGCCCTGCTGGGCGCGGTAGGCACCGAGCTGGTCGTCGACGGTGTCGGCGAGCCAGAGCAGGGCCAGCTCGCGCAGGGCGGTCAGGTTGCCGACCCGGAAGTAGTTGCCGAGGGCGGCGTCGATCCGGTCGGGACCGTAGACGTTGCCGTGGGCCATCCGCCGGCGCAGCGCCTCCGGGGTCATGTCGACGAGTTCGACCTGCTCGGCGGCGCGGACCACGGCGTCGGGGACGGTCTCGCGCTGGGTGGTGCCGGTGATCCGGGCGACGACGTCGTTGAGCGACTCGAGGTGCTGGACGTTGACGGTGGTCAGCACGGTGATGCCGGCGTCGAGCAGTTCCCGCACGTCCTGCCAGCGCTTGTCGTGGCGGGAGCCGGGCACGTTCGTGTGGGCCAGCTCGTCGACGACGACGACCTCGGGGCGGCGGGCCAGCACGCCGTCGAGGTCCAGCTCGGTGAACTCCACGCCCCGGTGGGTGAGCACGCGCCGGGGCACCAGTTCGAGGTCGCCGATCATGGCGGCGGTGTGCGGGCGGCCGTGGGTCTCGACCAGCCCGATCACCACGTCGGTGCCGCGCGCGGCCCGCCGTCGGGCCTCTTCGAGCATCGCGTACGTCTTGCCGACGCCGGGCGCGGCCCCGAGGTAGACGCGCAGCTCTCCGGTGGGCACGGCGCTCCTCCTTCCGTGGGTCGACGTGGGTCGGGGCGAATCGTCGGCGGGCCGGCCGGGGCGGGTCGTCGGTGGTCCGCCCCGGCGAGGGTTCAACGAGCGGGCAGCCGCCGGTCGAGGGCGAGGTTCAGCTCCAGCACGTTAACGCCGGGCTCGCCCAGGAAGCCCAGCACCCGGCCGGTGGTGTGCTCGGCCACCAGCCGCCGCACCGCCGCCGGGTCCGCGCCGCGCTCGCGGGCCACCCGGGCGACCTGCAGTTCGGCGTACGCGGGGCTGATGTGCGGGTCGAGTCCGCTGCCGCCGGCGGTGACCGCGTCGGCGGGCACAGCCGGGTCGGCCGGGGCGTCGCCGCGCACGGGGACGATCACCGCCCCGGCCGCGACGTAGTCCTCGCCGGGCCGCGCCAGCTCCACCGCGACGCCCTGCCAGGCCGCCACGAACGGGGTGGCGGGTGCGGTCTGGTTGACGCTGACGACCCGGGTGACCGGGCCGGTGAACCCGTCGCGGTGGAACACGCCGAGGACCGCGCCGACCCCGTCGGCGGTGCAGTACGGCCGCCGCCCGTCCACCCCGTTCAGCGCGCCGACGGCCCGGCTGCGGGCGCAGACCTGGGTGAGCAGGCTCGGCGTCGATTCGGCGGGGTCGGCGGCGAGGGTGTCCACGACGCTTTCCGGGCCGAGGTTGCTCGCCGCGGTGGAGGTGGGGTCATAGCCGTCGCCGGCCGCCGAGGGGCGGGACTGGAAGTAGCGCGGAACGGGGTCGCCGTCGGCGTCGGTGAACGCCTGGCCGAAGAGCGCGCTGCCGACGGTGCGGCCGTCGGCGGTGACGAGCGAGCCGTCGGCGCGGGCGTCGAGGCCGGGCAGCCGGCCTGCGGCGACCAGGGCGAGCGGGTACGCGAGGCCGAGCAGGGCGGTGAAGACGAGCAGGGCGCGCAGGGCGGCCAGGTGTTGGGCGAGCCAGGTGGGTAGACGCATCACGAGATCCCCGGGACGAGCTGGACGAGCAGGTCGATGAGCTTGATGCCGATGAACGGCACGACGATGCCGCCGAGGCCGTAGACCAGCAGGTTGCGGCGCAGCAGTGTCGCCGCCGCCGCCGGCCGGTACCGCACGCCGCGCAGGGCCAGTGGGATGAGCGCGACGATGACGATCGCGTTGAAGACGACGGCCGAGAGGATCGCGGACTCCGGGCTGGCCAGCCGCATGACGTTCAGCGTGTCCAGGCCCGGGTGGATGCCGGCGAACATGGCCGGGATGATCGCGAAGTACTTCGCGATGTCGTTGGCGATGGAGAAGGTGGTCAGGGCGCCCCGGGTGATGAGGAGTTGCTTGCCGATCTCGACGATCTCGATGAGCTTGGTCGGGTCGGAGTCGAGGTCGACCATGTTGCCGGCCTCCTTCGCCGCCGACGTGCCGGTGTTCATGGCCACCCCGACGTCGGCCTGGGCGAGGGCGGGTGCGTCGTTGGTGCCGTCGCCGGTCATCGCGACCAGCCGGCCGCCCTCCTGCTCCCGCTTGATCAGGTGGAGCTTGTCCTCCGGCGTGGCCTCGGCGAGGAAGTCGTCGACGCCGGCCTCGTCCGCGATCGCCTTCGCGGTGCGCGGGTTGTCGCCCGTGATCATGACGGTGCGGATGCCCATCCGGCGCATCTCGTCGAAGCGTTCCCGCATGCCCGACTTGACCACGTCCTTGAGGTGGATCACGCCGAGCGCCCGCGCCGGTTCGCCCTGGACGTGCTCGGCCACCACGAGCGGGGTGCCGCCGAGCCCGCTGATCTCGTCGACCACCTGGCCGACCTGCTCGGTGGGGTGGCCGCCGTGCTCACGGACCCACTTCAGCACGGCTGCCGCCGCGCCCTTGCGGACCCGCCGGGCGGGGCCGGCGTCGCCGTCCGGGGTGAGGTCGACGCCGCTCATCCGGGTCTGGGCGGTGAACGGCACGAACGCGGCGTGTGGCACGAGGCCCGGTTCCCGCTCCCGCAGCCCGAAGTCGTTCTTGGCGAGGACGACCACGGACCGGCCCTCGGGGGTTTCGTCGGCGAGGCTGGACAGTTGGGCCGCGTCGGCCAGCTCGGCGGCGGTGACCCCCTCGACGGGCAGGAACTCGGCCGCCTGCCGGTTGCCGAGGGTGATGGTGCCGGTCTTGTCCAGCAGCAGGGTGTTCACGTCACCGGCGGCCTCGACGGCCCGGCCGCTCATGGCCAGCACGTTGCGCTGCACCAGACGGTCCATGCCGGCGATGCCGATCGCCGAGAGCAGCGCGCCGATGGTGGTGGGGATGAGGCAGACCAGCAGCGCCACCAGGACCACGCCGCTGACGCCGGCGTCGGTGATCGCGCCGGTGTCCGGTGCCGCGCCCTGGTAGCCCTTCGAGAAGACGGCGAGGGGCTGGAGCGTGACCACGGCCAGCAGGAAGATGACGGTGAGCGCGGCGAGCAGGATGTTGAGCGCGATCTCGTTCGGCGTCTTCTGCCGGTTCGCGCCCTCGACCAGGGCGATCATCCGGTCGATGAAGCTCTCCCCCGGCCGCTGGGTGATCCGCACGACGACCTGGTCGGAGAGCACCCTGGTGCCACCGGTGACCGCGCTGCGGTCGCCACCGGACTCTCGGATGACGGGGGCGGACTCGCCGGTGATGGCCGACTCGTCGACGCTGGCGATGCCCTCGACGACGTCCCCGTCGCCGGGGATGATCCCGCCGGCGCAGATGAGCACGACGTCGCCCTGCCGCAGCTCTGGCGCGGGCACCGCCTCGTCCCGGTAGGTGTTGGCGGGCGCGCCCGGGGTCCAGCCGACCAGCCGGGTGGCGATGGTTTCCTGCTTGGCCCGGCGCAGGGTGGCGGCCTGTGCCTTGCCGCGCCCCTCGGCGACCGCCTCGGCGAGGTTGGCGAAGACGACGGTGAGCCAGAGCCAGCCGGTGATGGCCCAGGCGAAGACCGAGGGGTCGGTCGCGGCGAGAACGGTGGTGAAGGCCGCGCCGATCGCCACGATCAGCATCACCGGGTTGTGCCACAGGGTGCGCGGGTCGAGCTTGCGCAGCGCGTCCGGCAGGGCGGCCAGGAGCTGCCCCGGGTCGAGCAGGCCGCCGCCGGCCGGGTTGCCCCGGGTGGCGGGCGTGCCGGCTGTCCCCGCGTCGGCGGTGCCGTGCGGTGCCGGCGTGGACGTTGTCATGTCCTTCTCTCTCACAGTGGTCACAGCCCCTCGGCGAGGGGACCGAGCGCGAGCGCGGGCAGGAAGGTCAGCGCGACCAGGAGCACCGTGACGCCGACGACCATCCCGACGAACAGCGGCCGGTGGGTCGGCAGGGTTCCCCCGGTGGCGGGGGTGGGCACCTGGCGGGCCAGGGAGCCGGCCAGGGCGAGCACGAAGATGATCGGCAGGAACCGGCCCAGGAGCATGCACAGGCCCAGGGCGGTGTTCCACCACGGGGTGCCGACCGTGATGCCGGCGAACGCGGAGCCGTTGTTGTTGCTCGCCGAGGTGACCGCGTACAGCACCTCGGACAGGCCGTGCGGGCCGGCGTTCAGGGCCGTGGAGTTGTTGCCGGTGGCGAACGCCGCGGCCGTCCCGGCCAGCACCAGCGCCGGGGTGACCAGGAAGAACAGCGACGCGAGCTTGATCTCCCGCGCGCCGATCTTCTTGCCCACGTACTCCGGGGTCCGGCCGACCATCAGGCCGGCCACGAAGACGGTGATCACCGCGAGGACCAGCATCCCGTAGAGGCCGGAGCCGACACCCCCGGGAGCCACCTCGCCGAGCATCATGTTGACCAGCGGCATCATCCCGCCCAGGGCCGTGTACGAGTCGTGGAACGAGTTCACCGCGCCGGTGGAGGTGAGCGTCGTCGCCGCGGCGAAGGTCGCTGAGTCCGACACCCCGAAGCGCACCTCCTTGCCCTCCAGCGCGGCCCCGACCGCCTGCGGCACCGTGCCGTGGCCGGCCAGCTCGAAGACGTTGGTCAGGGCGATGCTCGCCACCGCCAGGATCGCCATGACCGCGGCGATGGCGTATCCCTGCCGGTTCTGGCCGACCATCCGGCCGAACACCCGGGGCAGGCTGAACGGGATCGCCAGGAGCAGGAAGATCTCCAGCCAGTTCGTCCAGGCCGTCGGGTTCTCGAAGGGGTGGGCGCTGTTGACGTTGTAGAAGCCGCCGCCGTTGGTGCCCAGTTCCTTGATCACCTCCTGGCTGGCCACCGGCCCGCCGGTGATCGTCTGGGCTGCGCCGGTGAGTGTGGTGACGTCGGTGCCGGCGGACAGGTTCTGCACCACGCCGCCGAGCATCAGCACGAGCGCCCCGAGCACCGAGACTGGCAGCAGGACCCGCAGCGCGATCCGGGTCAGGTCGACCCAGAAGTTGCCCAGTTCGCCCGTACGACCGCGGGCGAACCCACGGACCAGGGCGACCGCGACGGCGATGCCGACGGCGGCGGAGACGAAGTTCTGCACCGCCAGCCCGGCCATCTGCACCAGGTGCCCCATGGTCGACTCGCCCGAATACCACTGCCAGTTCGTGTTGGTCACGAACGACACCGCGGTGTTCCACGCCCCGTGCGGCACCACCGGGGCGAAGCCGAGGGACAGCCACAGGTGGTTCTGCACGCGCTGGAACGCGTACAGGAACAGGATCGACACCGCGGAGAAGGCAAGCACCGCGCGGGCGTACACGCCCCAGGTCTGCCCGGCCGCCGGGTCGACCCCGACCAGGCGGTACACGACCCGCTCGACGCGGGCGTGCCGGGTGCCCGCCACCACGCGGTAGAGGTAGTCGCCGAACGGCTTGTGGACGGCTACCAGGGCCGCCACGAGCGAGAGTGCGAACAGCACGCCGGCTGTCGTCGTGGTCATCAGAACCGCTCCGGGAACAGCAGGGCGATCACCAGGAACACGCCCAGGCCGATCGCCAGCGCCAAGCCGACGGCGTCGACGGCGCTCACAGCTTCTCCACGCCCCTCACCACGAGGGCGAGCGCCGCGAACAGCGCCGCCGTCACCAGCACGTACACCAGGTCGGACACGGTCGGTTCCTCCTACTGGACACGGTCGTCGCGACCGGGGCCGGTCGCCGTGCCATCACAACCCGCCGCGCGGCCCGGGGACAGGGGCCATAACGCGACCGTGACGGCGACGGGCCGTTTCTTGACGCCGTTTTCACGCGGACCGGTCGCGGCCGTGAGCGCGGTCACCCCGCCGGGACCGGGCCGACGCGGACGCGCCGGGTGGTCGCCCGCAACCGCAGCGCGACGGGACGCGCATCGGCGGGGCGAGAAGGGGCTCCGGAGGTACTTCCCGGTAACCCGGCTATTGACCGGTTTTCATCGGCCGGCAATACTCGCCCGTGTTAGCGCTCACATGCAGGGCCGTCCGACCGGGGCGCGGCGCGTCGGGCCCCGGCCACGGCACGCCGGGGGCAGTGCCGATGTCCAGGAGGCACACATGTTCCGACCACACCCACTGCTCGGCCTCGCGGCGGCCGCGCTGGTGGCCACCACCGTCGCCACCGCCACGCCCGGCCTGGCCAGGACGCCGACCCCCGAGCCCGAATACACCATCACCGTCGACCCGGCCGCCGCCGGCACCGCGATCAGCGACTCCATGTACGGGGTGTTCTTCGAGGACATCAACTTCGCCGCCGACGGCGGGTTCCACGCCGAACTGGTCCGCAACCGCTCCTTCGAATTCGGCCCGGCCGACAACCGCTCCTACACGCCGCTGACCGGCTGGACGTCCACCGCCGACGCCGGCGGCGTCGGCACCGCGTCCACGGCGGACGACGCCGCCCGGCTGCACGAGCGCAACCGCACCTACCTGCGCCTCGACCTCGCCAACCCCGGCGACGGCCGGTACGGCGTGACGAACGCGGGCTACAACACCGGGATCGCGCTGCGCGCCGGCGGCGCGTACGACTTCTCGGTGTGGGCCCGCACCGACGCCGCCGCCGGGACCCCCCCTGACCGTCACCCTGCACGACGCCGCGGGCCGGCCGCTCGCCGCGCCCCTGAGGCGTGCCGTGCGCGGCGACGGCTGGACGCGGTACACCGGGACGCTGAAGGCGACCCGCACCACCGACGCCGGCCGGCTGTCCGTGCGCGCGGGCGGCACCGGCGTCCTGCGGCTGGACATGGTCTCGCTGTTCCCCCGCGACACCTTCCGCCAGCGCCCGAACGGCCTGCGCCGCGACCTCGCCGAGAAGATCGCGGCGCTGAAGCCCGGCTTCGTCCGCTTCCCCGGCGGCTGCCTGGTCAACACCGGCAGCATGTCCGGCTACGACGCCGCCTCGAACTGGCCCCGGGCCCGCTCCTACCAGTGGAAGGACACGGTCGGCCCGGTCGAGACCCGCGCCACCAACGCCAACTTCTGGGGCTACAACCAGTCCTACGGCCTGGGCTACTACGAGTACTTCCAGTTCGCCGAGGACATCGGCGCGATGCCGCTGCCCGTCGTGCCCGCCCTGGTCACCGGTTGCGGCCAGAACCAGGCGACCGTCGACGAGGCGCTGCTGCAACGCCACATCGCCGACACCCTCGACCTGATCGAGTTCGCCAACGGCCCGACCAGCTCCACCTGGGGCCGCCTGCGCGCCTCGATGGGGCACCCCAGGCCGTTCGGCCTGACCCACCTCGCCGTCGGCAACGAGGAGAACCTGCCGGACGCGTACTTCGCCAACTTCCAGAGGTTCCGCGCGGCGATCGAGGCGGCGCACCCGGGGATCACCGTGATCGGCAACTCCGGCCCCGACGACGCCGGCGGCACCTTCGACCGGCTCTGGCAGCTCAACCGCGACGCCGGCGTCGCCATGGTCGACGAGCACTACTACAACAGCCCGGCGTGGTTCCTGCAGAACAACACCCGCTACGACTCCTACGACCGCGCCGGCCCGAAGGTCTTCCTCGGCGAGTACGCCTCGCAGGGCAACAAGCTGGCCAACTCGCTGGCCGAGGCGTCGTACCTGACCGGCCTGGAACGCAACGCCGACGTGGTGCGGATGGCCTCGTACGCGCCACTGCTGGCCAACGTGGACAACGTCCAGTGGCGGCCCGACCTGATCTGGTTCGACAACGACGAGTCGTGGGGCTCCACCAGCTACCAGGTGCAGAAGCTTTTCATGAACAACGTCGGCGACCGGACCGTGCCGAGCCGGGTCACCGGCCCGTCCACGGCGCCGGCGCCGATCACCGGCGCGATCGGCCTGTCGACCTGGGCCACCTCGGCCACGTACGACGACGTGCGGGTGACCGCCCCCGACGGCACCGTGCTCTTCGCCGACGACTTCTCCGCCGGGGCGGGCGCCTGGACGCCGCTGGCGAACCGGGGCGCCTGGTCGGTGATCGACGGCGCGTACACCCAGTCGGACACCGGCGCGCAGGACACCCTGGTCAGGGCCGCCGACGTCACGGCCAGCGACTACGACCTGACGCTCAGGGCCCGCAAGAACGCCGGCGCGGAGGGCTTCCTCATCGCGTTCGGGGTGAAGGACTCCGGCAACTTCTACTGGTGGAACCTCGGCGGCTGGAACAACACCCAGGGCGCGGTGGAGAAGGCCACCAACGGGGCCAAGGAGACCCTGCTCGCCAAGCCGAACCGGATCACCACCGGCACCACGTACGACGTGCGGGTGCAGGTGCGCGGCACGAAGGTCACCCTGTTCCTCGACGGCCAGGAGTGGGCCAGCTTCACCGACGACCGGGTCACCCGCACGTTCACTCAGGTCGTCACCCGCGACGACGCCACCGGCGAGCTGATCGTGAAGGTGGTCAACGCCCAGGACAGGCCCGCCGTGACCCGGGTGGACCTGGGCGGGCTGCGGGTGCACGACCGGGCCCGGATGACCGTGATCACCGGCGACCCGGGCGAACAGAACACCCGCTCGGCCGAGCCGATCCAGCCGGTAACCCGGACCGTCGGCGGCATCGCCGGCACGTTCACCCGCACCTTCGCGCCGAACTCCGTCACCTTCCTGCGCATCCGGACCAAGTGAGGTAGCCACGATGACGTACCCGATGAGCCGACGTGTCCTGCTGCGCGGCGGGCTGGGCGTGGCGGCGACCGGCATGGTCGCCGGGCTGTCCTCCGCGGCCACCGCCGGCCCCCGGCCGGGCGTGGCCCGCACCGACGCCGAGGTCTACGGCGTCACCACCGTCGACCCGCTGATCACCCAGCGCGCCGACCCGTTCATCACCCGGCCGGTCGCCGGGACGTACTACTTCACCGGCTCCGTGCCGGAGTACGACCGGATCGTCGTGCGGGGCGCGTCCACCATCGCCGGCCTGGCCACCGCGGCCGAGTCCGTGATCTGGCGGCGGCCCGCCAGCGGACGGATGGCCGGGCACATCTGGGCACCGGAGCTGCACCGCATCGACGGGCGGTGGTACGTCTACTTCGCCGCCGGCGACTCCGACAACGTGTTCCGCATCCGGATGTACGTGCTGGAGTCGGGGCTGGCCGACCCGCGCGACCCCGCCGGGTGGACGCTGCGCGGCCAGATCGCCACGGAGTGGGACGACTTCTCCCTCGACGCGACCACCTTCGCGCACGCCGGGCGGCGCTACCTGGTGTGGGCGCAGGCCGAGCCGGAGATCGCGGTCAACACCAGCCTGTACATCGCCGAGATGAACACGCCGTGGTCCATCCGCACCAAGCCGGTGCGCATCGCCACCCCGACGCGGGCGTGGGAGACGCAGGGCTTCGCGGTCAACGAGGGCCCGGCGGTGCTCGTACGCAACGGGCGGGTGTTCCTGACCTTCTCCGCCAGCGCCACCGACGCCCGCTACTGCATGGGCCTGCTGAGCGCCGACGCGGGCGCGAACCTGCTGGACAACCGGTCGTGGGTGAAGACCCCCGACCCGGTCTTCGCCACCTGGGAGCAGACCCGGCGGTACGGCCCGGGGCACAACTCGTTCACCGTCGCCGAGGACGGGGTGACCGACGTGCTCGTCTACCACGCCCGCGACTACCGCGACATCACCGGCGACCCGCTCTACGACCCCAACCGGCACACCCGGGTGCAGCGGCTGTACTGGCACGGCGACGGCTCGCCGCTGTTCGGGGTGCCCGTGGGCGAGGGCGGCCCGATCGTGCGCCTGTCCCCCGCCGACGCCCGCACCGCGTACGTGCGGCACTGGGAGTACGTGCTGCGGGTCGACTCCGGCGTGCGCGAGCTGGCCGACACCCAGTTCCGGTTCGTGCCGGGGCTGGCCGGCGCGGGCACCGAGTCGCTGCGGTCGGTCAACTTCCCCGACCGGTACGTCCGCGTCGTCGACGGGACCGTCCAGATCGTCCCGGTGGCGGCCGGCAGCCCCGAGGCGACCTCGGCGAGCTTCCGTCGGGTCCCCCGCGACGGTGGCGGGATCTCCCTCCAGCTCGCCGGTGACGCCACCGCGTACCTGCGGCACGACCGGGGCCGGCTGATCGTCGGGCCGGCGGCCGGGAACCGGACGACGTTCCTGCTGAGCTGACCGGCGCGTGGCGGTGGCTCGGTCAGGTCGCGATGTCCGGGTACGGCAGGTCGAAGTGGGCCAGCCGGGCGGCGTACGCCTTCTGGTACTCCAGCGGCTCGGTGTTGTCCCGTTCGAACATGGCGATGAACAGCGTCAGGGTGAGGAACGGGTGGGCGCCCAGCTGGAACAGCGCGACGTGGTCGTGGGCGATCAGGGCGGCCCGCTCGGCCGGGGTGAACCGCAGCCAGGTGCTGGCCTCGCCGGTGTGGCAGTTGAGCACGGCGTTGGCCCGCTCGGCTCGGGTACCAGGTGAAGTAGGCCTCCATGGTGTGGAACAGGTCGAGGGTGTCGACGTGGTGGGCCTTCGCGCCCGCGCCCGCGACGCCCATCATGAGCATGAAGTCCATGAACCCGTGGGTGGCGTTGCCGGGGGCGTGCAGGCTGTCGAGGGTCACCTCCGACAGGCAGCCGTCGAGGTCGCCGTTGGCGATCCACTCCACGGCCCGGCGGTCGAACTCGGGGTCGGGGCCGTGCGGGCCGGACTGGCGGGGCCCGCCGAGCTCCAGCGACAGGTGGCCGGTGCCGATGATCGCCACCCGCAGGTGCGACGGCCACGACTCGACGATCTCGCGGATGGCCTGGCCGAGCTGCACGAAGCGCTTCGGCTGCGGCAGCGGCGGGGCGAAGATGTTGGTGTAGATCGGCACGATCGGCAGGTCGGCCTCGGGGCGCAGCGTGACGATCGGGCAGGTGATGCTGTGGTCGATGCGCAGCTCGTTGCTGAACGCCAGGTCGAAGCCGGCGTCGAGGCCGGCGCGCAGGATGTGCCCGGACAGGTCCTCCTGGCCCGTGAGCAGCATCCGCGGCAGCCCGAACTCGCGTTCCTCGTTGTGCCAGTTCGCGTCGTAGAACGGGGCCTTGCCGACGAGGAACTGCGGCATGTTTCGGCGGCGAGGTCGTGGCCGAGCAGCCGGATCGTGGTCGGGTCGGAGGTGCCGAGGGAGGTGGGGAAGCTCAGCTGGTCAGCCATGCGCGGATCTCCTCGCCGTGCTCGTCGAGACCCGGCGGCGGCAGCTCGTACCGGGCCGGGGTGTCGGAGAAGGTGATCGGGTTGCGGACGCCGGGCACGTCGCCGACGGTGACCACGGGGTCGAGGCCGAGCTCCTCGGCCAGGGCGACCCCGCCGTCGATGGTGTTGATCGGGGCGCAGGGCACCCCGGCGGCGAGCAGGTCGCGGAACCACTCGTCCTTGGTGCGCCGGGCCAGCCGCTCGACGAGGATCGGGCGCAGGGCCTCGCGGTGGGCGGTGCGGTCCTGGTTGCGGCCGAAGCGGGGGTCGTCGGGCAGGTCGGGCAGGTCGAGCACCTGGCACAGCTTGCGGAACTGCCCGTCGTTGCCGGCGATGACGATGAGCTCGCCGTCGGCGGTGGGCAGCGGCTCGTAGGGGAACAGGCTCGGGTGGGCGTTGCCCATCCGGAACGGCACGGTGCCGCCGGCGACGTACCCGCTGCTGTGGTTGACCAGGCCGGACAGGGCCGAGGAGAGCAGGTTGACCTCGACGTGCTGGCCGGTGCCGGTGCGGTCGCGGTGGTGCAGGGCGGCGAGGATGCCGATGCTGGCGTGCAGGCCGGCCATCACGTCGAACACGGAGATGCCGGCCCGGTAGGGCGGGCCGTCGGGCGCGGGGTCGAGGCGACGGTGTCGTACCTGATGGACGCCATGAGCGAGGAGGCCTGGCGCAGGGGCATGAACCCCGACATCCCGGCCACGGCGGTGCTCGACAACCCGTACACGTACACCGAGTGGGACGCCGGCTCGGCCCAGTGGAAGCATGAGCCTGCCGCCCGGGTGACCGCCCGGGCGGCCGGTCGAGCACGGACGGAGGGAGCCCGATGGCACGCGAGGCGGGACCGGACTTCATCGAGGCCCTGGCCCGCGGGCTCGACGTGCTGCGCTGCTTCCGGCCGGGCCAGGCGGTGATGACGCTCAGCGAGGTCGCGGGCGTCACCGGCCTGGCCCGGCCCACCGTCCGCCGCATCCTGCTCACCCTGGAGGAGCTCGGCTACGTCCGGGTCGCCGACCGGGGGTACGCGCTGACCCCCCGGGTGCTGGAGCTCGGCATGTCCTACATCAACTCGCTGACCATGTGGGACGTCGCCCGGCCGCACATGCAGCGGCTCGTCGCGCAGACCGGCGAGTCCACCTCGATGGCCCAGCTCGACGGCGGCGACATCGTCTACGTCGCGCGGGTCGCCGTACCGAAGATCGTCACCCTGGCGGTGACCATCGGCACCCGCTTCCCCGCCCCCGCCACGTCGATGGGCAAGGTCCTGCTCGCCGCGCTCGACCCCGCCGGCCTCGACCGGGCGCTGGCCGAGCCGGGCCGCTCCGGGGTCGTCTCCCGGTGGCAGCCGGACCGCGCCGAGCTGGACCGGGCGCTGCGCGACGTGCGGGCCAAGGGCTGGGCGCTCGCCGACCAGGACCTCGCCCCCGGCATCCGCTCCGTGGCCACCGGCGTGCACAACGGCGACGGCCGCATCGTCGCCGCGCTGAACGTGACCGTGCACGCGGCCGACACCACCGTGGAGACCCTTGTCGACGAGCACCTGCCGCGCCTGCTGCGCACCGCCGCCGACATCAGCCGAGACTGGGCGCTGCGCGACAGCGTCCCGCTGGCCGCGCCCGCCCCGGGCTGAGCGCCCCCAGGCCAGGCCCGGCACCGGCTTCGGCCGGGCGACCGAGCCCGACGCCGGACAGCCCCGCGTCGGCTGGGGTCGACCGCGCTGCCCGACCGGCGGCAGCACGCGCCGGGCCGGGCCGGGCCGCCCGTCAACCGGCGGTGAGCCCCGTCAACCGGCGGTGAGCGCCCGGTGCAGGCGGCGCGCCTCGGTCACCACCCGGCTCGTCCCGCGCCGGCCGGCCACCTCGGCCAGCCCCGGCACCTCGACGCGCACCCCGGTGGCCGTGGCCGTCTCTGCGGCCAGGGTCAGCAGGTCGGGCAGGCCCCGGGGCGGGGTCGCCGCGGCGAGCAGCGGGGGCAGCGCCGCGGCCGTCAGCCGCCACACGCTCAGCGGCGCGCCCGCCCCCGCCGCGTCGCGCAGCGGCTCGACGGCGCGGGTCAGCTTCACCAGGTTGCCCGCGACCAGGTCGCCGAGCCGCGCGCCCACCCCGGCGGCGTCGAGCCGGCCGGTGGCGGCCAGGCCGAGCAGGGCGTCGAGCGCGGCGACCCGGTCGGCGCCGTGGCGCGCGCCGAGCCCGTAGGCCAGGGCCACGTCGACGGCGGGCCCGCCGGCACCGCCGCACTCGGCGAGCAGGGGCAGCGCCAGCGCGCCGTCGCGCCGGTCCAGGTCCGCGGCGGCGGTCACCTGCGGCAGCACGTACGCGGCGACGACGCCGAGGTGGTGCGGCAGCACCGACGGCCACATCCGCGCCCAGGTGGCGTGGTCCGTCTCCATCGGCGGCGGGTCGACGGTCAGCAGCCCGTACGGGTCGGGGTAGCCGGCCGGCGGGCGCAGCTCGACCGCGATCCGCCGGGGCGGGAGCTGGTCGTGCTGCCAGTCGTAGCCGACCTTGCGGGGGCGGCGGGCGAGCGGGATGATCCGGGCGACCGGGTCGGGCAGCCCGCCGGCGCGCAGCCAGGCGGCGAGCCGGTCGCCGGCCGGGGTGCGCAGCGCCTCCGCCTTGCCGGCGAGGGTGTCGTCGACGCCGGGGGGCAGCCGCAGCAGCGCCTGGGTGAGGTCCCACCGCCAGGGCTGGCGCTCGCCGAGCGCCGTGAGCCGCTCCAGCAGGGCCAGCGGGTCGAGCGCGCCGTTGGCCGAGGTGGGGGCGGCGAGCAGGCCGGCGTGGCCGGGCTCGCCGAGGTGGTGGCCGACCTCGGCGAGGCGGGCGCGCAGCAGCGCGTGCGGCGCGGGCACCCGGGGATCGGTGACGACCAGCTCGCGCGGCGGCCCCTGCGGGCCGGTGCGTCGCACGGCGGCGAGCAGCGCGGCCCACCGACCGCGCTGCGGGACGGCCGGGCGGGGCTCGCCGGCGGTCTCCAGCAGGTCGCTGACGAGGCCGCACAGGCAGCACGGGTCCCATTGGTGCTCGGCGGCCCAGGCCCAGTGCCGGCGGGCGAGGACCGGGTCGAGCGCGGCGCGCAGCCGCGGGCCGTCGGTCGGGGCGAGACGGACCAGCCCGTCGAGGATCCGGTCGAAGGGCTCGCCGCGGTGTTCGGTGCCGACGAGCGCGGCGACCTCCTCGGTGAGTTCGTCGAGGTCGGTGATCGGGGCCGGCGCGGGCGCGGGCGGGCCGGGGTGGGGCAGGTCGTCGCCGCGCGCGACGGCGACCGCCGGCGCGGTGTCGCCGCCGGCCGGGACGGGACCGCCGACCGCCGGGGCGGGGCCGTGCCGGGCCGCCAGGGCCGCCGCCCGGTCGCGCACGTCGACGGCGGGGTGCCCGGCGGCGACGGCGATCACCTCGGCGATCTGGGCCGCCCGGTCCGGGTGCCGGCGGGCGAGCCGGTCGAGCCAGGCGAGCTGGCCGCGCACCAGCGCCTTGTCGGGGCGCAGCAGGACCTCGCGGGAGGCCGCGAGCACGGCCTCCGGCTCCGGGTCGGGCAGGGCGCGCAGGGCCTTCTGCGCCATGACGGCGACGGGGGCCGGTGCGTCGGCGAGCAGGCGCAGGTAGTCGGTGGCGCGGGCGGCGACCTCCTGCGCGCTGGGCGCTAGCTCGTGCAGCAGGACGGTGAACGCGCGCAGCGCGGCCGGGCGGTCGCCGCGCAGCAGCCGGCCGAGCGCGCCGTCGAGCAGGGCCGCCCGGTCGACGACCCCGTCGGCGGCGAGCCGCGCCAGCGCGGTGGGCAGGACGTGGCGGTGCCGGCTCTCCCAGTCGGTGTGGACCTCGTCGAAAATCATGGGCGCGCCGATGCCGTCGATCTCGAACAGCCGGGGCAGCAGCGCGGGCAGCAGCGGGTCGTTGCGTAGCCGGTCGAGCAGCGGCACGGGCGCGCCGCGGCGGCGGTCGGGGGTGGCCAGCGACTGCACCCACAGCTCGACGAAGCGCTCCCCCGTCGGCGGCGCGGCGTCGGCGGGCAGCAGCCCGGCGGCGAACCGCCAGTGCCCGATCCAGGCGTCGCGGGCCAGCCTGTCGGCCAGCCGGCGGGCCAGCTCGGGCAGCCAGTCGATGCCCCGCTCGGCGGCGACGACGCGGACGAGCCGGGCCGCCCGGTCGCCGTCGACGGTGACGGAGCGGCGGGTGAGGATCGCGGCGGCCTGGGCGGCGGTGGGCAGGCAGCCAACCACGGCGACGGCCAGGGCGGTGCCCTTGGCGCTGCCCCAGAAGGTGGACCGGCGCGTCTTGAACCACTCGGTCAGCTCGCCGCCGACGGCGCGGCGGCGCTGCTCGGGCAGCCCGGTCAGGGCGGCGGCGACGAGGTCGGCCGACCCGGCGTCGACGAGGTCGAACAGGTCGCTGCTGCCGCCAGCCGCCAGCTCCCACCGACGCCGGACCGTGGACTTCACACCGCCTCCCGCGCGACGGAGCCGGCCATCCGGGTGGCCAGCGCGTGCTTGCACGGCCCGCGCTGGCCGCGGTGCTTGGCCCACCAGGGGCAGGTGCAGGTGTACGCGTCGTCGGCGAGCCGCCGCACCCGGTAGACCTGGTCTGCGCTGCGGACGGTGGCCCCGGCGTCGTCCGCGTCGACGGCGCCGGACTCGACCAGCGCCCGCGCGCCCACCAGGCGGGGGTTGTCGCGCTCGGCCCGGCCCGCGTCGTAGGGCATGACGCGGTGGAAGTACGCCGCCTCGGCGACGTCGTAGCCGACCCGTCCCGCGGTGCCGAGCTGGGCGAGGGCGCCCCGCACCCGGGTGGCGTCGAGGCCGGCGGCGCTCGCCAGGGCGTCCACGTCGATCGTCGGGTCCCAGGCCAACAGGGCCGAGACCAGCTCGGCGTCGTCGGCGACGTCGTCGCCGGCGAGGGCGGCCAGCGCGGCGCCCTCGCCGGAGAAGCCCCGGTAGGGCTCCGGCGACAGGGTCAGCGACAGCCGCAGCGCCCCGGTGTCCAGCTCCCAGGTGCTGGGCAGCGCCCCGGCGCCGGGCGCGACGGTCGGACCGTAGACGGTCAGGGTGCGGGCGTGGCGCAGCAGGCCGCGCAGGGCGGCGAGCCGGCCCGCGCCGGCCAGGCAGACCGCGCCGGCCACGGGCCGGGAGGTCAGCCGCAGGCTCCGCCCGGCGGGCACGGCCCAGAGCACCGACCGGTCCCCGGCGGTGGGCAGCCGGCGCAGGAACGTCGCCGCCTCGGCCGCCGGGAGCTGGGCGCGCGGCTCGAACCCGGCGGCGAGCACCTGCACCTCGGCGAAGCCGCGCAGCCACCGCTGCGGCAGGGGCACCTTCTTCTCCACGACCGCGCCGTCCATCGTCTCCACGGTGAGGTCGTCGGGGCCGACGGACAGGCGCAGCGGGTCGAGGCCGCCGACGCGCGACAGCGCCTCGCGCAGCGGGTTGTTGACGTCCACGTTGGTGGTGCCGTGCTCCAGCACGTCGCCGTCGAGCCCGTCGGGCAGGGCGTCCAGGCGGGCGTAGACGCCGCAGCAGCCGGAGAACGACTCGAAGCGCAGCCGGTCGCGGCTGCCGGTGACCACCGGGTCGAGGCTGGCCGGGCTCACCGGCCGGAAGTAGCGGGTGCGGGCGACCTCGGCGACCGCGAGCAGCCCGACGGCGGCGGCCTGCGGCGTGGTGAGGAAGCCGCTGAAGAAGCGGGGGTTCGGGGCGGGCCCGCCGCTGGTGGACAGGGCGAGGCCGGACCGGCTCAGGGCGGAGGATCCGAGGTACCTGTACGTCTGTTGGGCGCTCACGGGCCCGGAGGGTACAAGATCCCCCCGACACCGCGCCCCGGCCGGGCCTCTCGCGCCCTTGGGTCACCAGGGGTGCAGGGTGCCGTCCTCCAGGCGGTTGACCGGCAGGTACGCCGGCGAGTAGGGGTAGCGGGCGGCGGCCTCCTCGTCGATGTCCACCCCGAGCCCCGGCGTCTCGGCGGGGTGCAGGTAGCCGTCGGCGAAGTGGTAGCCGTGCGGGAACACCGCGTCGGTCTCCTCGGTGTGCCGCATGTATTCCTGCAGGCCGAAGTTCGGGATCGCGAGGTCCAGGTGCAGGGCGGCGGCCAGGCAGACCGGCGACAGGTCGGTGGCGCCGTGGGAGCCGCTGCGCACGTGGTGCAGCGCGGCGTAGTCGAAGATGCGCCGCAGGTGGGTGATGCCGCCGGCCCGCACCACGGTGGTGCGGACGTAGTCGATGAGCTGCTCGCGGATGAGCGTGGTGGCGTCCCAGACGGAGTTGAACACCTCGCCGGTGGCGATCGGCGTGGTGGTGTGCTGCCGGATGAGCCGGAAGCCCTCCTGGAACTCGGCGGGGACCGGGTCCTCCAGCCAGGTCAGCGCGTACGGCTCCAGGCTGCGGCCGAGCCGGGCCGCCTCGATGGGGGTGAGCCGGTGGTGCACGTCGTGCAGCAGCCGCAGCGTCGGGCCGAACTCCTCGCGGACCCGGGCGAACACGCCGGGGGTGTGGGCCAGGTAGCGGGCCGTCGACCAGACCGTCTCGGTGGGCAGCGCCGCGTCGGCCGGCTCGTAGAACATCTTGTCGGCGCTGACGCCGTACGTCTTGGCCAGGCCCGGCACGCCGCTCTGCACCCGCACCGCCCGGTAGCCGAGGTCGACGAAGCGGGCCACCTCGGCCAGCACCTCGTCCACGGTCTCGCCGTTGGCATGGCCGTAGACGGTGACGCCCTCGCGGGACCGGCCGCCGAGCAACTGGTAGACCGGCAGGCCGGCGACCTTGCCCTTGATGTCCCACAGCGCGGTGTCCACCGCCGCGACGGCGCTCATGGTGACCGGGCCGCGCCGCCAGTACGCCCCCTGGTAGAGGTACTGCCAGGTGTCCTCGATCCGGGCCGGGTCGCGCCCGATCAGCAGCGGCACGACGTGTTCGCGCAGGTACGCCTCGACGGCCAGCTCGCGGCCGTTGAGGGTGGCGTCGCCGACCCCGGTGACGCCCTCGTCGGTGATGATCTTCAGGGTGACGAAGTTGCGGCCGGGGCAGGTGACGATGACCCGGGCGTCGACGATCCTCACGCGCTCTCCTCCGTCGTGTCGGTGGCGGGGCCGGTGGCGTCGGCCGGCGCGGCGAGCACCCCGGCGAGCCACGCGAGCTGCCGGCGGACCTGCACCGCCTCCCCTCCCTCGTGGCCGTTGAACGGGTAGACGTGCACCACCCGCTGCGGCGGCTCCGGCCGGCCGTTGGCGGCGCCGTACTGGTTGTGGGCGGCGAACACGGTGCTCGGCGGGCACACGGTGTCGCGCAGGCCGACGCCGAAGTGCGCGGGCGCGACCGCCCGGCGGGCGAAGGTGACGCCGTCGACGTAGGACAGGGTGCGCCGCACCGCCTCCTCGGCCGTCCGGTCGGCGGCGAGGTAGCGGGCGATCTCGCCGTACGGCTCGGCGTCGGTGATCTCGATGGCCCGCTGGACGTGGCACAGGAAGGGCGCGGTGGTGATCAGGGCCGCCAGGTCGTCGACGAGGCCCGCCACCGCGAGGGCGATCCCCCCGCCCTGGCTGTTGCCGGCGGCGACGACCCGGCCGGGGTCGACGCCCGGCAGCGCACGGGCCGCCTGCACGGCCCGCACGGCGTCGGTGATCAGCCGCCGGTAGTAGTAGTCCTCGGGCGCGAGGATTCCCCAGGTCACCGGCCAGGGGCCGCCCGGGGCGCCAGCACGTGGGTCGGGGGTGTCGCCGGCCGCGTAGTGGCCGGACTGGCCCCGGGCGTCCATCAACAGGTGCGCGTAGCCGGCCACCGGCCAGGTGAGGCGCTCGTGCGGCAGGCCCCGGCCGCGCCCGTAGCCGACGTACTCCACGACGAGGGGCAACGGCCCGTCCGCGCCGGCGGGACGGGTGTACCAGGCCCGCACCGGGTCACCGCCGTAGCCGGCGAACGTGACGTCCCAGGTGTCGACGAGTCGCAGGTGGGTCGGCTCGGGCCGGACGTCGACGAGCACGGGGTGCTCGGCCGCCGCCGCGAGGGTGGCCTGCCAGAACGCGTCGAAGTCGGCAGGCTCGGCCACGGTGGGGGCGTACTGCCGGAGCTGGTCGAGGGGCAGGTCGAAGTGGGGCATGGAACCTCTCCGAAATTTTCGAGGACTGTAACACGCGCGACGCCCAGGTACGATGACCCCCGTCGATCCACTCCGGGCACGACGAGCCTTGACATGCCCATTTAGGGCCCTTAAGTTGCCCGAAATAGGTCACGCGGGGATTTCCGAAAATTTCGGGCCGGCTCGCCGTCGCCAGTCGTCGCGGGCCACCGGGGAGCCTCCCGGGCCCGGCTGAAGGGGTGTGGCATGAACAGTCAGCTGCCCGTCCACGACGCGGAGGCGTCCCCGGACGCCGCGCGGTGGCGCGACCCGCGGCTGAGTCCGACCGAGCGCGCCGACGCCCTGCTGCCGCTGATGTCGCTTGAGGAGAAGGTCGCCCAGCTCGTCGGGGTGTGGGTCGGCGCCGACCCCTCCGGCGAGGGGGTCGCGCCGCACCAGGCCGACATGGTCGACGGCGAGCTGCGGTGGAGCGACGTCATCCGGCACGGGCTGGGGCAGCTGACCCGGCCGTTCGGCACCGCACCGGTCGACCCCGTGGCCGGCGCGCGCTCGCTGGCCGCGTCCCAGGCCGAGATCGCGGCGGCGAGCCGGTTCGGCATCCCGGCGCAGGTGCACGAGGAGTGCCTCACCGGCTTCGCCGCCTGGCGCGCGACCGTCTACCCGACGCCGCTGAGCTGGGGCGCGTCCTTCGACCCTGAGCTGGTCGCGCAGATGGCCGGCCAGATCGGCCGGTCCATGCGGGCGGCCGGGGTCCACCAGGGCCTGGCGCCGGTGCTCGACGTGACCCGCGACCACCGGTGGGGCCGCACCGAGGAGACCATCGGCGAGGATCCGTACCTCGTCGGGACGACCGGCGCGGCGTACGTGCGCGGCCTGGAGGCCGCCGGCATCGTCGCCACCCTCAAGCACTTCGCGGGCTACTCGGCCTCGCGCGGCGGACGCAACCTGGCCCCGGTGTCGATGGGCCGCCGGGAGCTGGCCGACGTCATCCTGCCGCCGTTCGAGATGGCGCTGCGCCTCGGCGGCGCCCGTTCGGTGATGCACTCCTACGCCGAGATCGACGGCCTGCCCGTGGCCGCCGACGAGGGACTGCTGACCCGGCTGCTGCGCGACGAGTGGGGCTTCACCGGCACCGTGGTCGCCGACTACTTCGCGGTGCGCTTCCTCCAGACGCTGCACGCGGTCGCCGCCGACGGCGTCGAGGCGGCCCGGCTCGCCCTGCGCGCCGGGATCGACGTGGAGCTGCCCACCATCGACGCGTTCGGTCCCCCGCTGGTCGAGGCGGTCCGCGCCGGCGAGGTCGACGAGGCGCTGATCGACCGCGCGCTGCGCCGGGTGCTGGCGCAGAAGGCCGAGCTGGGCCTGCTCGACCAGGGCTGGCAGCCGCTGCCCGACGGCGTCGACGGGCTACGCCTCGACGACGCGGGCGCGCAGGAGGTGGCCCTGCGCCTGGCCCGCGAGTCCGTGGTCCTGCTGCGCAACGACGGCGGGCTGCTGCCGCCGGCCGCCGGCCGCCGCGTCGCCCTCGTCGGCCCGGTCGCCGACGACCCGATGGCGATGCTCGGCTGCTACACGTTCCCCTCCCACGTGGGGGTGCGCCACCCCGAGCACGGGCTCGGCGTGGAGCTGGCCTCCCTGCGCGAGGCCCTCGGCCGCCTGCTCCCGGGGCTCACCCACGCCCCCGGGTGCGCGGTCACCGGCGACGACACCTCCGGCTTCGCCGCGGCGGTCGCGGCGGCCACCGAGGCCGACGTGTGCGTGCTCGCCGTCGGCGACCGTTCCGGCATGTTCGGCCGTGGCACGTCCGGCGAGGGCTGCGACGCCACCGACCTGCGGCTGCCCGGGGTCCAGCCCGACCTGATCCGGGCGGTGCTCGCCACCGGCACGCCCGTGGTGCTGGTGCTGCTGGCCGGGCGACCGTACGCTCTCGGGCCCGAGGTCGACTCCGCCGCGGCCGTGGTGCAGGCGTTCTTCCCCGGCCAGCGCGGCGGGCAGGCCATCGCCGAGGTGCTCACCAGCGCGGTGAACCCGTCCGGGCGGCTGCCCGTCGGCGTGCCCCGGGATGCCGGCGCCCTGCCGTCGACCTACCTCAACCCGGCGCTGGGCCGCCGGTCGGAGGTGTCGTCGGTCGATCCCACCCCGGCGTTCCCGTTCGGCCACGGGCTGAGCTACACGACGTTCGAGTGGCACGACGCGGGCGTACGCGGGGTCGACGAGGCCCCTGCCACCGGCGGCGACCGCCTCGACTGGGCGGTCGACGGCGAGGTCGAGGTCGACGTGACGATCCGCAACACCGGCGACCGGGCCGGCACCGAGGTCGTCCAGCTCTACCTGCACGACCCGGTCGCGCGGACCACCCGGCCGGTGGTCCGCCTGGTCGGCTACGCCCGCGTCCCGCTCGCGCCGGGCGAGAGCGCGCGGGTGACGTTCGCAGTGCCGGCCGACGTCACGTCCTTCACCGGCGCGCACGGCCGGCGCGTCGTCGAGCCGGGCGACGTGGAGCTGCGGCTCGGCCGGTCCAGCGGCGAGTTCGCCGCCGCCCTCCCGCTGCGCCTCGTCGGCGCCGAACGCACCGTCGGGCACCAGCGTCGGCTGGTGTCGACCGCACGCATCGCCCCCGCCGCCGTCCCGCAGTCCGCCTAGGCACCTCCGCCCCGTCCTGGAGGCCGTCGATGACCACTCCCGACACCCTCACCCCGCCGCCGGTGCCCCCGACGCGGGACGCCGCCCGGCCGGCGGGCCGCCCCGCGCGGCGCCGCACCTGGCGGCAGGCGCTGCGCAAGGACTGGCAGCTCTATTCCCTCGCCGTGGCGCCGCTGCTGTTCTTCCTGGTCTTCCGCTACCTGCCGATGGCCGGCAACGTGATCGCCTTCCGCAAGTTCTCCCCCGGCGGCAGCCTGTTCGGCGAGACCTGGGTGGGCCTGCGCTACGTACGCCTGTTCCTGGCCGACCCGACGTTCTGGGAGGTGTTCACCAACACCCTCGTGCTCGGGACGCTGACCCTGCTGTTCTGCTTCCCCCTGCCGATCGTCCTGGCGCTGCTGCTCAACGAGGTCCGCGCCCGCCGGCTCAAGCGGTTCGTGCAGTCGGTGTCCTACCTGCCGCACTTCCTGTCCATCGTGATCGTGGCCGCCATGGTCATGCAGTTGACGTCGATGGACGGGACGGTCAACCAGATCGTGCGCGGCCTCGGCGGCGAGGCCGTGCCGTTCCTCCAACAGCCGGAGTGGTTCCGCACCATCTACGTCTCCTCCGAGGTCTGGCAGACGGTCGGCTGGGGCACGATCCTCTACCTCGCCGCGCTGACCACCATCGACGAGAACCTCTACGAGGCGGCCCGCATCGACGGGGCGAACCGGTGGCGGCAGACCTGGCACGTGACGCTGCCCGGCATCCGGCCCACGATGGTGACACTGCTGATCCTCAACATCGGCACGTTCATGGCGGTCGGGTTCGAGAAGATCCTGCTGCTGTACAACCCGCTGACCTATCCGACCGCCGACGTGATCTCCACGTACCTCTACCGGATGGGCTTCGAGTCCAGCAACTTCAGCTATGCCGCCGCGATCGGCCTGTTCGAGGCCGTGATCGGGCTGACCCTGGTCCTGTCGGCGAACGCCATCTCCAAGCGCACGGTGGGGACGAGCCTGTGGTGACCGTGGAAGCCGCCGAGACCGGCGAGACCCGGCGGGTGACCCGCCGGCCGAAGGGGATCCGCCCGACCCGGGGCTACCGGGTCTTCCAGGCGGTCAACGCCGTCATCCTCACCGGCGTCGTGATCGTGACGCTGTACCCGTTCGTCAACATCGTGGCCCGCTCGCTCAGCGACGAGGCGTACATCATCGCCGGGCGGGTCAACCTCGTCCCGCGCGGGTTCAACCTGACGACGTACAAGCTGGTGATGTCCGACGCGCTGTTCTGGACGAACTACCGCAACACGGTGGTGTACACGGTGGTCGCCACGGTCATCTCCATCGTGCTGACCACCTGCTACGCGTACGTGCTGTCGAAGCCTCGGCTCAAGGGGCGCGGTGCGCTGGTCGGCATCGCCGTGTTCACCATGTTCTTCTCCGGCGGGCTGATCCCCAACTACGTGCTGATCACCAGCCTGGGCATGAAGAACACCATCTGGGCGGTCGTCGTGCCCAACGCCATCAACGTGTTCAACCTGCTGGTGATGAAGGCGTTCTTCGAGAGCCTGCCGGAGGAGCTGGAGGAGGCCGCCGCCGTCGACGGGCTGAACACGTACGGGACGCTGCTGCGGATCGTGCTGCCGCTGTCCAAGGCCATCATCGCCACGATGGTGCTGTTCTACGCCGTGTCGTTCTGGAACTCGTGGTTCACCGCGTTCCTCTACCTGGACCAGCAGGAGATGTTTCCGGTGACCGTCTACCTGCGCAACCTCATCGCGGGGGCCACCGGCGCCCAGTCGGCCGGCGGCGTCGCCGAGTCCGACGCCGTCCAGGCCGCCGCGACCCTGCAGGCGGTGACCATCGTGCTCACCACCCTGCCCATCCTGGCGGTCTACCCCTTCATCCAGCGCTACTTCGTGTCGGGCGTGATGCTCGGCGCGGTCAAGGGGTAGCCCGGCGATGTTCCCCCACCACCCCACCACCGTTCGGAAAGGACGAGCCGTGCTCCACAGAACGTGGCGGCGCGCGGCCATAGCCGCGGCCAGCCTGCTCACCCTCACCCTCGTCGCCTGCTCCGAGGAAGCCAGCGACGCCAAGGACCTGTCCGGCAACCGGGCCGGCGCCATGGCGGACTATGACGTCGGCACCCAGTTCACGGCGACGGAGCCGCTCTCCTTCTCCATCCTCTACAACAACCACCCGAACTATCCACTGAAGAACGAGTGGCTGTTCTGGTCGGAGCTGACCAAGGGGACCAACGTCAAGCTCGAACCGGTCGCCGTGCCGTTGAGCGACTACGAGCAGAAGCGCAGCCTGCTCGTCGGCGCCGGCGACGCCCCGCTGATCATCCCGAAGACCTACCACCCGGCGGAGAACCAGTTCGTCTCCTCCGGGGCGATCCTGCCGGTGAGCGACTACCTGGACCTGATGCCGAACTTCAAAGAGAAGATCGACAAGTGGGGGCTGAAGCCGGAGATCGACACCCTCCGCCAGTCCGACGGTAAGTTCTACCTGCTGCCGGGCCTGCACGAGAAGCCCTGGCAGGAATACACGGTGGCGGTCCGCACCGACATCCTCGACGAGCTCAAGCAGCCGGTCCCGAAGACGTGGGACGAGCTCTACACCGTGCTCAAGGCGATGAAGGCGAAGTACCCGGACTCGTACCCGTACTCGGACCGGTGGAGCAAGCCCACCCCCGGCGGCGCGCTGCTGCGGATCGCCGGCAGCTCCTTCGGCACCCAGGCCGGCTGGTCCTTCCAGCACAGCACCTGGGACCCGGCCGCCGGCAAGTTCGTCTACACCGGGGCCACCGAGCAGTACAGGCAGATGATCCAGTACCTCAACAAGCTGGTCACCGAGGGGCTGCTCGACCCGGAGAGCTTCACCCAGAGCGACGAGGCCGCCCGCCAGAAGCTCGCCAACGGCAAGTCCTTCGTCATCTCTAGCAACGCCCAGACCCTGGTCAACGACTACCGGCCGGACCTGGCCAAGACCATCCCCGGCGCGAAGCTGGTCAACATCCCGCTGCCGGTCGGCCCGGCCGGCGAGATCAACCCCGCCTCCCGGCTGGAGAACGGCGTCATGATCTCCAAGAAGGCCCGGGACAGCAAGAACTTCGTGGCGATGATGCAGTTCATCGACTGGCTCTACTACTCCGACGCCGGCCAGGAGTTCGCCAAGTGGGGCATCGAGGGCACCACGTTCGTCAAGGACGCCGCCGGCAAGCGGATGCCCGCCCCCGACGTCGACATGATCGGGCTCAACCCCAAGGGCACCAAGCACCTGCAGAAGGACTTCGGCTTCGCCAACGGGGTCTTCGCCTACGGCGGCAAGCTGGACCTGATGCAGTCCTTCTTCTCCCCGGAGGAGCTGGAGTTCCAGAAGGTGATGAACACGCGCAAGCCGGTCGACGTGCCGCCGCCGGCCCCGCTCACCGACGCCGAGCGCGAGCAGGTGTCGCTGTGGGAGACGCCGCTGAAGGACTACGTCACCCAGAACACGCTCAAGTTCATCCTGGGCCAGCGACCACTGACCGAGTGGGACGCCTACGTCGGCGAGCTGAAGGCCAAGAACGCCGACCAGTACATCGAGGTGGTCAACAAGGCGTACGAGCGGTTCAAGAAGGACAACGGCTGACCGTCCGGTCCCGGCCGGCCCCCACCACCGGGGGCCGGCCGGGACCGGCGGGCCCGGCCGGCACGACGAGCAGGACAAGGACGACATGCGGATCCACGTTCCAGACCGGCCCGCGGGCCGGCTGACCGACGCCTGGCGGGCCTGCGTCGGCACCGGCCGGTTCGAGCTGGCGCTGCGGCGCGACTACCAGGACTCGCTGGCGCTCGTCCAGCGGGACATCGGCTTCCGGCACATCCGGGGGCACGGCCTGCTCAGCGACGGCGTCGGCGTGCACCGCCCCTACGAGTACGCGGGGTCGCGGCGCGTGCGGCACTCGTTCACGTACGTCGACCAGGTCGTCGACGCGTACCTGGAGCTGGGGATCCGGCCCTTCGTGGAGCTGGGCTTCATGCCCTCGGGCCTGGCCTCCGGCGACCAGACGGTGTTCTGGTGGCAGGGCAACGTCACCCCGCCGCGGTCCTGGACCGAGTGGGCGGACCTGGTCCGGGCCACGGTCGCGCACCTGGTCGACCGGTACGGCCTCGACGAGGTGCGCGGTTGGCCCATCGAGGTGTGGAACGAGCCGAACCTGACGGCCTTCTGGCAGGATGCGGACCGCGACGTCTACCACCGGCTGTACGAGGTGTCGGCGCACGCCGTGAAGGAGGTCGACGCGTCCCTGCAGGTCGGCGGCCCGGCTATCTCCCCCGGCTCCGACGAGTGGCTGGTGCCCTTCGCCGAGTTCGTCGCCGCGCGGGACGTGCCGTGCGACTTCGTCAGCCGGCACGCCTACACCTCCGGCCCGGCGCAGCACGTGCCGTTCGGCACCCACCAGACCCTGGCCCCGGCGGAACACCTGCTGGAGCAGTTCGCCACGCCGCGCCGGCTGCTGGCCGGCACCGCCCTGGCGGAGCTGCCCGTGCACATCACCGAGTTCAACTCCTCCTACCGGCCCGACAACCCGATCCACGACACCGCGTTCCACGCCGCGTACCTCGCCCCCGTGGTGGCCGCCGGCGGCGACCTCGTCGACTCCTTCTCGTACTGGACGTTCAGCGACATGTTCGAGGAGGTGGGGATCCCGACGGCGCTGTTGCACGGCGGCTTCGGCCTGCTCACCCACCGCCAGCTCAAGAAGCCCACCTACCACCTGTACGCGTTCCTGGCCCGGATGGGCGACCAGGTCCTCGCCCGCGGCGCGGACCACCTGGTCACCCGCGACGCCGACGGCCGGGTCACCGTGCTGGCGTGGGCACCGGTGGACGTCACCGGCCGCGAGCCGGTGCCGCAGCGGCACACCCTGGCGCTGTCGGTGCCGCTGGACGCGCCCGGGGCGACGTCGGCGTACCTGGCGCGCTCGTCGGTGAGCGAGGAGGCCGGCAACGTCCACGCGGCCTGGGCGGAGATGGGCCGGCCCCGGTCCCCGCTGCCGCGCCAGCTCGACGCGCTGCGGGAGGCCGCCGAGCCGGCCCGCGCCCACCGCAGCCTGCCGGTGGCGGGTGGCCGGGTGGAGGTCGACCTCACCCTCGCCCGGCACGAGGTGACCCTGGTGGAGATCGACGCGGTGCGCGACGAGACCCCGCCGTGGTGGGACGGCGACCGGCTGCTCGGCCTGCCCGGCCGCGACGGGACCGGCCACGGCGGCGACGGGCGAGCCGACGGCGGGCGACGCGACGGCGACCCGGCCGGCGGGGGCGACCGCCCGTGAGCGGCGACGCCGCGCGCGCCGCCCGGCAGTTCGGCGAGGGCCCGCTGTCGCGGTCCGCCGCGCGGGTCTACACCCTGCTCGTCGTCGAGCTGCTCCTGCTGCTGGCCTGCCTGCCCGGCCTGGTGCCGCTGGTCCTGCTCGACGCCGACGCGAGCAACATCCCGCTCTACGCCGCCTGCGCGCTGCCGCTGGGCCCGGCGCTGTCGGCCGCGCTGTACGCGCTGCACCACCAGCGCCCCGACCTGACCGACCTGCGGCCCGCCGCCGCGTTCCGGCGCGGTTACCGGGCCAACCTGGCGGGGGTGCTGCGGATCTGGCTGCCACTGCTGGCGTTGCTCACCGTCGTCGCGGTGAACCTCGCCCACCTGGACGTCGCGGGCGTGCCCCGGTGGTGGGCGGTGCCGCTGGTCGGCGTCGCCGCGCTGGCGGCCCTCGTCGGGGCGAACGCGCTGGTGATCACCTCCCTGTTCGCGTTCCGGGCCCGCGACGTGGCCCGCCTCGCCCTGCACTTCGTGGTCCGCGCCCCCGGGGTGGGCATCGGCACGGCTCTGGTGCTGGTGGCGGGTGCCGCCGTCACGGCGGTCACCTCGGAGGCGGTGCTCGCGCTGGCGGGCTCGGTGGGCGCCCTCGCGCTGCTGCGCGTCGCCGCCCCGATGGTCGACACGATCCGCAAGGAGTTCACCGCATGAGCCTGCCCCCCGCCACGACCGGCCCCGCCACCGCCGGCCACGACACGACGGGCCACGGCGGGGGCGTGCACGCCGCCTGGCTGCCGCCGGAGGCGTTCGCCCCGCTCGGCTCGCGTCGCGTCCTCGTGCGCGGCGACGGGATGCTCGTCGACACCGTCTTCGACGAGGTCGAGCGGGCCTGCGCCCGGCACGGCGGGCGGGCGGACCGGACCGCCGGGGACCGGGAGGTGGACCTGGTGCTCGCGCTGCGCGACGCCGGGCCCCTGCCCGCGCCGGCGGCGGCGCTGGCCCGGACGGCCGGCGCCGGCGGGCCGCTCGGCGCGGAGGGGTTCGCGCTGGCCCGCGCCGAGGGCGTCACGGTGGTGCTGGCCGACGCGCCGGCCGGCCTGCTCTACGGGCTGTTCCACGTGGTGCGCCTCGGCGCGGCGGCGTTCGAGGGGGACCACCCGGCGCGGCGGCACGCGCCGGCGATGGCGCGGCGGCACGCGCCGGCGATGGCGCGGCGCATGCTCGACCACTGGGACAACGTCGACGTGGACCCGGTGATGGGACAGGTCGAGCGGGGCTACGCGGGCGGGTCGATCTTCTGGCGGGCCGGGGCGGCGCGCCGCGACCTCGACCGGGTCCGCGCGTACGGGCGGCTGCTGGCGGCGTGCGGCGTCAACGCGATCTCGGTAAACAACGTCAACGTCCACGCGACCGAGGCGCGACTGCTCACCGACCGCCTCGGCGACGTCGCCGAGCTGGCCGACGCGCTGCGCCCCTACGGCGTGCGGGTGCACCTGTCGGTCACCTTCGCCGCGCCCGTCGTCCTCGGCGGCCTGCCGACCGCGGACCCGCTCGACCCGGCGGTGCGCGCGTGGTGGGCCGCCGCGACCCGCCAGGTGTACGAGCGCATCCCCGACTTCGGCGGCTACGTGGTGAAGGCCGACTCGGAGGGGCAGCCGGGCCCGTTCACGTACGGGCGCGACCACGCCGACGGCGCGAACCTGCTCGCGGAGGCCCTCGCGCCGTTCGGGGGCGTGGTGCACTGGCGGGCGTTCGTCTACAACCACCGGCAGGACTGGCGGGACCGCTCGACCGACCGGGCGCGAGCCGCGTACGACCACTTCGCCCCGCTCGACGGCCGGTTCCGCGACAACGTGGTGGTGCAGGCGAAGTTCGGCCCGATCGACTTCCAGCCCCGGGAGCCGGTGTCGCCGGTGCTGGCCGCGATGCCGGCGACCCGGCTGGCGGTGGAGTTCCAGGTCACCCAGGAGTACACGGGCCAGCAGCAGCACGTGTGCTATCTCGCGCCCTGCTGGAGCGAGGTGCTGACGTTCGCGCCGTGGGGGCCCGGCGGGCCGACGGTCGCCGATGTGGCCGCCGGCTCGGGGCCGGGTCCGGCGACCGGCGGCGGCCTGGCCGCCGTGGCCAACGTCGGCGACGACCCGTTCTGGACCGGGCACCCCCTCTCCCAGGCCAACCTGTACGCCTACGGCCGGCTCGCCTGGGATCCCGGCCTCGACCCGATCGCGGTCCTCGACGAGTGGATCGACCTCACCTTCCCCGCGTCGACGGTCGGCGACCCGGCGCTGGTACGCGAGACGCTGCACGCCGTCATGGACGACTCGTGGCGCACCTACGAGCGGTACACCGCCCCGCTGGGCGTCGGTTTCATGGTCAGCCCGGCCCGCCACCACTACGGCCCCGACGTCGACGGCTACGAGTACTCGCGGTGGGGCACCTACCACTTCGCCGACCGCGACGGGGTGGGCGTGGACCGCACCCGCGCCACGGGCACCGGCTTCACGGGCCAGTATCCGCAGCCGTGGTCGCAGGTGTACGAGTCGCTGTCCGACTGCCCGGACGAGCTGCTCCTGTTCTTCCACCACGTCCCGTACGGGCACGTGCTGCGCAGCGGGTCGACCGTCATCCAGCACATCTACGACACCCACTTCGCCGGGGCGCAGCAGGTGGCGCAGATGCGGCAGCGGTGGCGACGCCTCACCGGGGTGATCGACCCGGCGGTGCACGCCCGGGTGGCCGAGCGCCTCGACGAGCAGCTGCGCTGCGCCATCGAGTGGCGCGACCAGGTCAACACGTACTTCCTCCGCAAGTCAGGGGTGCCGGACGTGCGCGGGCGGACGATCCACTGAACGCAGGCGGCGGGCTGTCAGTCATGTGACAGCTTCCCGGCCGCCGCCCCGCGCCAGCCCGGGTTCCCGCAGGTTCGGCCTCGACGCCGCACCCGCCCGACCGGGAGCGTCCGATTCCCGCTCGCCGCAGCCGGTCCGCGTCGGTGCTGCCGGTGCGGGCGCAGTCCGACCAGCGGCAGGTCCTCTCCTGGCGGCTGGAGGCTGACGGCCCGGCTGCCGTGATCGTAACCACAGTTCACGCGGCCGAATTGGGCGCGTGAAACCGTGGACCGCCTTGTTAACGTTTCGCGGTGCGTTCGTGTGGCCGCGCGTCCACCAGGAGGGCGGTTGCATCCCACCGGGCGCACGGGGCCGCCGTGTGCGACAGCCCCGCCCGACAGGTAACCCACAACGTGCTGCCGCCCGAGGTGCGGCACGCGGCCGATCGGCGGCACCCGCCGGCTTCATCAGGAGATTCTGTGAGCAGTCAACCCGCGGCGCCGGCCAAGCTCGACGCCGCCGTACTGAAGATCGCCGGGGTCGTGGTCCTCGGTGCGATCATGTCGATCCTCGACGTGACCGTGGTCAGCGTGGCGCTGCCCACGTTCCAGACCGAGTTCGACGCCTCCTACGCCCGGGTCGCCTGGACGATGACCGGCTACACGCTCGCGCTGGCCACGGTCATCCCGCTGACCGGCTGGGCCGCCGACCGGTTCGGCACGAAGCGGCTCTACATGGCGGCGCTCGTGCTGTTCACGCTCGGCTCGGGCCTGTGCGCCACCGCCGACTCCATCGGCCAGCTCATCGGCTTCCGGGTGTTGCAGGGCCTCGGCGGCGGCATGCTGATGCCGCTCGGCATGACGATCATGACGCGGGCGGCCGGGCCGGAGCGGATCGGCCGGCTGATGGCGGTGCTGGGCATCCCGATGCTGCTCGGCCCGATCGGCGGCCCGATCCTGGGCGGCTGGCTGATCGACGTGGCGAGCTGGCACTGGATCTTCCTGATCAACCTGCCGATCGGCGTCGTCGCGCTGGCCTACGCGCAGTGGGCGCTGCCGAAGGACGCCCCGGAGCCGTCGGAGTCGTTCGACTTCGTCGGCATGCTGATGCTCTCGCCGGGCCTGGCCCTCTTCCTCTACGGGGTGTCGTCGCTGCCCGAGACCGGCACGTTCGCCGACCGCAAGGTGTGGCTGCCGATGCTCGTCGGCGGGCTGCTGGTCGTCGCGTTCGTCGTCTACTCGTTCAAGCCGAAGCACCCGCTGCTCGACCTGCGGCTGCTGCGCGACCGCAACCTCACCGTCGCGTCCGTCACGATGGCCGTGTTCATGGTCGCGTTCATGGGCGCCGGGCTGCTGTTCCCGAGCTACTTCCTGCAGGTGCGCGGCGAGTCGACGCTCGACGCCGGCCTGCTGATGGCGCCGCAGGGCATCGGGGCGATGGTCACCATGCCGATCGCCGGCATGCTGGCCGACAAGATCCCGGTGGGCCGGACGGTGCCGTTCGCGCTGGTGCTGATCGCGGCGGGCTTCTTCGCGTTCACCCAGGTCGACACCGACACGTCCTACCTGCTGCTGTGCGGCTCGCTGTTCGTCATGGGCCTGGGCATGGGCGGCACGATGATGCCGATCATGACCTCGGCGCTGAAGACGCTGACCAACCACGAGGTGGCCCGGGGTTCCACGCTGCTGAACATCCTCCAGCAGATCGCCGGGTCGGTGGGTTCGGCGATCATGTCGGTGATCCTGACCAGCAAGCTGAACGACGCGCCGGTCATCCCGGGGGTGGTCGACCCGAACACGGGCGCGCCGGTCACCGAGGCCGGGCTGGCCATCGCCGTCAAGCAGAACCCGGACCTGGCCCAGCAGTTCCCGGTCGACCCGGGGCTGCTCCAGCGCGGCCTGGAGTTCGTCGCCGACTCGTTCGCCACGACGTTCTGGGTGGGCTTCGCCCTGGTGCTGGTGACGTTCGTGCCGGCGTTCTTCCTGCCGCGCCGGAGGCAGGTGTCCCACCTGCTCGACGACGAGCAGGCGCCGGCCCCGGTGCTGATCCACTGAACCGCTGATCCACCGATCCACCGGTCGCGGCGTGGGGCGCCCTGCCCCACGCCGCGACGGCGTCCCGGCCTCGCCCGCCCGGTGGGGCCGGGCGCTCAGGCCAGCGGGGCCACCGGGCGGAAGGAGCTGTCCGCCCGGAAGACGGCGGTGTCCTGGTACAGGTCGATCCGCAGCGCGTAGTCGTAGTGCCGCAGGTACCGGCCGGGGTAGTTGTAGGACTCCAGCGAGACCGCACCGGTGACCGAGCCGGGCCGGGCGCAGAACGTGGCGTCCCGCCCGAAGATCGCGCTGCCGTCGTTGGCGTCGGCCCGGATCCGGTAGTCGTAGTGCCGCAGGTACCTGCCGTCGGCGGTGCGCAGCGAGGAGCAGTTGGCGTCGGCGAGCCCGGCGACGACGGTGAGGGTGGCGTCCTGGCGGGCCTGCGCCGGGCTGGCCGTGGAGACCGGGTCGAGGTAGCCGAGGTTGTCGGCGCGGCGGGCCACGTACCGGTCGGGGAAGTTGACCGACTGCAACGACCGGGTGCCGGTGGGCAGCGTGACGCCGCCGGCAACCGTCTCGCGGAGCACCGTGAAGTGCCGGGCGAAGCCGGACAACCCGGGCAGCTCGACCGGCGGGGTCCAGGTGCGCAGCCCGTCGGAGCTGTCGCTGAAGAAGTACTTGCCGACCGTGTACCCGTCGAAGTAGATGCGCCAGCCCCCGTTGTCGAGCGGCACCAGCGCCTGGCCCTCGCGTGGGCCGCCCCAGCCGGCCCAGTCGCCGGTGCCGACGAAGGTGTAGGGGCCGTTCAGGCTGCTCGCCGTGGCGTGCTCGATGTACTTGGTGGTCTCCTGCTTGGCGAAGGCGTGGTACGTCGCGCCGACCTTCACCACGAACGTGTCGATGTGGTTGGGGCCGATCCCGGAAAGGAGCGTGGGCGCCCCGAACGCGGTGAGCGAGGCGTTGGTCGCGCGCAGCCGGTACGGCTTGAAGTCGGCCCCGTTGGTGGAGAGCGAGACGATCACGTTGACGCTGCCGTCGCTGTCGACGAACCACTCGGGGGCCCAGGTGTTCTGCACCGTCATCGGGATGGTGTGGTTGCGCAGGAACGTCCAGTTGACCCGGTCGGTGCTGGTGGCGAAGCCGATGGTGTTGCCGGTCCAGTTGGTGGTGTAGACGACGTAGTAGCGCCCGTCGGTGTGCCGGATGATGCTCGGGTCGCGGATCAGCCCGGTCGGCGGCGTGTAGGCGGGCCCGCGCAGCAGCCGGTAGCCGGTGGCGTCGGCCGACTCGTAGACGTACATGTTGGATTCGCTGCTGTTGGTGAACGCCGTCATCGTGTAGCGGGAGGTCTGCCCCGGTGGGGGCGCGGCGGCCGACGCCGGGGCGGCCCCGGCGGACGGCAGCGCGGCGACGAGCGACGCGAGGACGGTCGCGGCCGTCAGCGCCGCCCGACGCCACGACCGACGGACGGTTCGGACCATCTGCCACCCCCACGCCAACAATCGAAGTTACTCGATGTTAACGCTCGCCTCACCGGGTGACAACGAGGGCGTGCCGCCGGTCAGTGCGCCGCCACGACCACCGCGTCGGCCGGCAGGCCGGCGAGCCGGGCCGGCCGCACGACGACGAGCAGGACCGCCATGGCCGCCACCATCCCGCCCGCCACCACCAGGGCCATCGCCACCGCACCGGTGCCGAGCATCCCCACCAGGGGCGCGGCCACCGCGCCGACGCCGAACTGCACCGCGCCGAGCAGGGCCGACGCCGTGCCCGCCGCCTCGCCGTGCCGGGACAGCGCCAGAGCCGGCGCGTTCGGCATCGCCAGCCCCGCCGCCGCGAGCACCGCCCACAGCGACGCCAGCAGGGTCGGCAGCCCACCCAGGCCGGTCGCGGCGAAGACGAGCAGCGCCAGCCCGGCCACGGTCCCCGCGCCCAGGGCCGCGACGAGGATCCGCTGCGGGGAGTGGCGACGCAGCAGCCGCACGTTGAACTGGGTCGCCCCGATCAGCCCCACCGCGCCCGCCCCGAAGGCCAGCCCGAACTGCTGTTCGTCGAGGCCGTACTGCTGCTGCAGGACGAACGACGACCCGGCCACGTACGCGAACAGCGCCGCCATGGCCAGGCCGGCGACCAGCACCAGGCCGACGAACGTGCGGTCGCGCAGCAGCGAGCCGTACAGGGCCAGGGTGGCGAGCGCGCCGCCGCGCCGCCGCCGCTCGGCCGGCAGCGTCTCGCGCAGGCCGAACACGGCGACCACGACGAGCACCGCCCCGAAGACGGCCAGGGCCACGAACACGCCCCGCCAGTCCGTCCAGCGCAGCAGCCCGCCGCCGAGGGTCGGCGCGAGGACCGGTGCGGCCCCCATGACCAGCAGCAGCCGGGACAGCAGCGTGGCGAAGGCCGCGCCGCTGAACAGGTCGCGGACCACGGCCATCGCGACCACCGAGGCCGCCGCGACGCCCAGGCCCTGCACCACCCGCAGCGCGCCGAGGACGGCGACGTTCGGCGCGACCACGCAGAGCGCCGACGCCACGATGTGCAGCGCGATGCCGGCGATCAGCGGCTTGCGGCGGCCGACCGCGTCCGACAGCGGGCCGATCAGCAACTGGCCGACGGCGAGGCCGGCGAGGGTGCCGGTGAGGGTCATCTGCACCGCCGCCGACGTGGTCCGGAAGTCGGCGACGAGTGCCGGGAAGGTCGGCAGGTACATGTCGATGGTCAGCGGGCCCACCGCGATCAGCGAGCCGAGCACGAGGACGAGCCGCAGGCGCTGCCGGCGACCCATCGCGTCGCCCGGCGTCGGCGGGGCTGCCGGTGCCACGGTGGCGGCCTTCATCGGGACGCCCCGGCGCGGCCGGCGCGCGGCCGGGCGGGAAATGATGCAACGGTCACAACAGGCTCCAAATCCGGAGCCCGGCATCTGATTCCCCGCCCGGCGACAGGTAACGCAGGTCACAGGCCGGCGGGCCCCCCACGAAGGGTACGGGCGCGGGGGGCCCGCCGGGCGTCAGACGGTCGAGCAGGTCGCGCCGTTGAGGGTGAAAGAGGACGGTTTGCCGGCGTTGCCGGTGTGGTTCGCCTGGAACCCGATGTCCACCGATCCGTTCGGGGCGAGGCTGCCGTTGTAGGAGACGTTGCGGGCGGTCACCGCGCCGCTGGTCGGCGAGTAGGTGGCGTTCCAGCCGCTGGTGATGCTCTGCCCGGTCGGCAGCGTGAACGCCAGGGTCCAGCCGTTGACGGCCGCGGCGCTGGTGTTGGTGATCGTGACGGAGGCGGTCAGGCCGGTGCTCCAGGCGTTGACCGTGTACGCCACCCGGCACGCCCCGGACGCCGGAGGCGTGGTCGGCGGCGGGGTGGTGGGCGGGGGCGTCGTGGGCGGGGGCGTGGTCGGCGGAGGCGTCGTCGTCGGGGGCGTGCCACCGATGCTGCCCGGCACCGCCCGCAGCGCGTTGTACCAGGCGGTGGCCATCTTGCCGTAGCCCGTCGCGTTGGGGTGGATGCCGTCGGCCAGGTCGGCGTAGGTCAGCGCGCTGCCGATGTCCACGAGGTGCACGCGGCGGCCGGCGTTGACCTTGCCCTGCACGATGCCCGGGATGGCCGCGTTGTACGTCCGCACGGCGTTCTCGGTGCCGGACCGCGGGATGATCGTCGCGACGAAGACGTCCGCCGTCGGCGCGGTCGAGGTGATGCGGTCGATCAGCGTGGACAGGCGCGACGCGGCGGCGGTCGGGTCGCCGTACATGTCGTTGGTGCCGATGTGCAGCAGCACCGTGCGGGGCGTCGTCGCCCGCAGCCAGTTGACGACGTTGGCGTCGACCTGGGAGATGGTCCACCCCGAGTGGCCCTCGTGGTCGTGGTCGCCGAGGCTGGCCGGCCCGTTGAACATCGAGCCGACGAAGTCGATCCGGTAGCCGCCGGCGGCGAACTTCTGCCACAGGTCGATGCGGTAGCCGCCGGGGACGTTGAAGCCGTCCGTGATCGAGTCGCCCAGCGGCATCACCCGGACGCCGCCGTTGGACTCGGCGTTGGCGGGGGCGATCGCGAACGTGACGGCGGTGGCGACGACCGCCATGACGGCCGCCGCGGCGCCGAACAGGCGAGTTCTTCGTGTCATGCGTATCCTCCCGATGGTGGTTGCCCGGGCGAGGGACGCGCCGAGGCGAGGTGCGGAATCCGGGCGCGGCGGCGGCCCCGTCGAGGTCCGCCCACGGGCGGACGAGGGTGAACGGAGGCGCGGCGGGTCGGAGCACCACCGCAACTGCCGGGTATGGCATGGGAAGGCCAACCGTCAGCAGTGCCCGTGCGGCTGCGCCGCCGGCCCCGGCGTCCGGGCGGACGACCGGCGGCCCGTGGCTGGAGCGTGCCCTTCACCCTGGCCGCCGACACCATAACGGTTTACCGCTGACACCCACAATGGATCGTCAGCTGGCGATACTTCCAGGCGCGCGGCGGGCGGGTCCGGGCACCGGCTGCGCCGGCGGAACAGCGCGTGCCGGGCGCGGAGGAGGCGCGGCGGGACCGGCGTCAGCGAGGGGTGGGCGACGGGGGCGTGGACACCTGCGGGGTCGGGCTGGGCGAAGTGCCCAGCGGCCCGTCGAACACCACCGCCGGCCGCTCGGCGTCGCGCACCCGGTGGAAGACCTCCATGCGCAGCCGCGCCGCGTCGGCGGGGACGGCGAACGCGTAGTTGAGCCGCCGCACCGCCCCCGCCTCCACCGTCGGGCCGGCGTTCGGGTATTCCGGGTCGGGCACGACGATCGCCGGGGTCACCCGGTCGTCGACCAGCCCCCGGAAGGAGAACTCGTTGACGTCCAGCGCCCCGGGGCGGCCGTTGGCGAGGCTGGCGATGACCACCGCGTACCAGGTGCCCTGGAGCTGGACCCGCTGCGGCACGGCGAGGGTGAGCGTGACGCCGTCGGGCCAGGCGTACGTCTGCCCGAAGGGCAGCCGGGCCGGCGCCGGCACCGGTCCCGTCGGGCCGGCCTCCGGCGGCGGCGGGGTGTCCGGGCCGGGCCGGCCGCCGGTGGGCAGCCACCGGCAGTAGGTGGTGAGAGCCACCTGGGCCCGGCTCGGGCGGCGCACCTCGCCGCGCCGGGTCCCGTCGTAGAGCACCTGACCGAAGGCGCGCAGCCCCGGCGCGTCGGAGCCGGCGGCCCGCCGGCCCACCTCGACGTTGGTGATCGCCTGCTGGTCCAGCAGCAGCGGGCGACCGGCCGCGGTCTGCGCGAACCGGCAGACGTCGGCCGCGGCCACGGTGCCGGCGGCCGGCGGGGGTGCGGCGGCGGCGACCTGCTCCGGCACCCATGATCCACCGCGGCCGGGGATGAACTCGTTCGCGGACAGCCACAACCCGACGACCGGTCCGACGTAGCCCAGCACGACCAGCCCGGTCACGGCGACCACGACGACGCGGGGCCAGCGCCGGGCCCGGCGGGCACCGGCGGGCGCGGCCGGGTGGCCCTGCGGCCACCGCGCGCGACGCCACCGCACCAGCCGGCCCACCGACGCCACGACCGTGCCGGCCACGACCGCCGCCGCCAGGCCGAACACCCCGACCAGGGTGTACGCGCCACCGATGGTGAGCACGCCCTGGTAGACGCTGCCGCAGCCGGCGCCCAGGCACAACTCGACGAAGGAGAGCGTGAGCAGCACCGACACCAGCGCGTAGCCGGTGAGCACCGCCGCGACGAGGGCGTGCGCCGGGCCGAGCCCGACGCCGGACCGGCCGCCGAGGGCCGCGGCGACGAACGCGACCACGAGTTGCCCGAGCGCGACCGCGCCGAGCAGCGCGTAGACGTTGAGCAGGGCCCGCTGGTAGCTGCCCGGGTCCAGCTCGCGGCCCAACCAGGTCGCCGCCGCCACCAGCAGCCGACCGGAGCTGGCCTCGTTGACGGCCAGCGCGACGACGAAGACCAGCGCGGGCGGCAGCAGCGCCGCCGCGGGCCGGATGCGCGGCCGGGGCAGGGCCGCGCCGTCGGCGCGGTCGAGGCGCACCGCCCGCAGGGCCCCGCCGCGCCGCACGGCGGCCGTCAGCGGGTATGCCGCAGCCGCGAGCAGCGGCAGCAGCACCCACGGGTCCAGCGCGCTGCCGAACACGCCGACGGGCAGCGCGACGGGCACACCCGTGCCGGCCACCGAGGTCCCCGTGGACCAGGCCGTCAGGCCGGCGCCGAAGGCGAGCGCGGCCAGCGCCTGGCCCGCGCGTACGGCCGGGGTCAGGGTGCGGCCGGCCGCCGACGGCAGCCACGCCGCCGCCGAGGCCACCGACCAGCGGGCGACCAGCAGGCAGCCCAGGGCGAGCAGCACCAGCGCGAGCACGCCCGGCGCCGGAAACTGCCGCAGGATCGACGGCCAGGTCGCGTCGTCGCTCAGCGGCGCGGCGACGAGTTCGCCACCGGCGATGCCGGCGGCCAGCGCCAGGCCGGGCCGGGCGCCGGTGGGCAGCGGCGTGCCGGTCACCAGGGACACGAGGGTCTGCCGCCACAGGCCGGTGCCGACGACGGTCACGGTCAGCGCGCCGAGCAGCGCCGAGGCCAGCAACAGGCCGTGCAGCCGGTCACCGCCGAGCAGGTTGGTGGTGATGGTGCTCAGGTACGGCAGCGAGACACCGACGGTGACGCCGGCCGCCAGCGCCTCGACGGCCCCGGCGCGCAGCAGCGCCTCGGGCCGGCGTACCACGTCGGCGCGGTCCCCGTTGGTCGGGTGCAGCCGCAGCAGCCGCCACCAGGCGCGCCGCGCCGGCCCCAGCGGCCCGCCCGCCGGCGGCTCCCGCTCCGGGAATGCCTGCGGGTGGAAGGGCGGGTCGGTGCGGTCGGGGCCGGCCACGGACGCGCGCACGTCGGCGTGGTGTTCCCGGGCGCGGATCACCGCGGCCCGGACGAGCCAGAGCAGGGCGACCGCGACGGCGAGCCGCCACCCGACGGGCCACAGCAGGGCGGGCGTCCGGACGGCCACGAACGCCAGCAGCGGCACGGCCACCACCAGCACGAACGCCCAGCCGCTGAGCAGCGCCAGGACGGTGCGGTCGACGTCGCGGTTGCGCAGGTGGGCGAGTTCGTGCCGGACCACCGCCCGCAGCGCCAGCAGGCCGTCGTCGCTGGTGTCGTGCAGCAGTCCCCGGTTGAGACGGACGTGGTAGTGGGGGCGGCAGCCGAAGGCCCGGCCGCCCGGCCCGGTGCGGTACGGGTTGACGACGAAGCGGGGCGGCCGGGTCAGCCGCGCCTCGTCGACCAGCCGCGCGATCTCCCGTGCCGCGACCGGGTAGACGGCCGGGTCGAGGGGTCGCAGCCCCTGCCGGCGGATCAGCCGACGCGGGTGCCGCCGGTAGCCGACGAACATCGCGGTCGCCACCAGTGCCGCCGCGCCCAGGCCGACCCCCGCCCGGCGGACGTCGACCGCCGAGTTGCAGGCCAGGTAACCGTCGGTGACCCGCTGCGGCGGCCCGGTCGCGGCGGCGGTGTCGGCGGCGACGACGCACCGCCGGTAGCTGCTCTCCCAGCCGGTCAGGCCGCCGGCCACGGCGTCGTAGGTGTAGGCGGCGGCGCTGAGGGTGAGCGTCATCAGCAGCAGGAACAGCGAGGTGGTCGCGGGCGGGAGGGTGAACGGGTTCAGCCGTGCCCGGTCGGTGGCCGGGTCCGCTACGGCCGGGCGTTCCACCGCTGCACCAGCGCGGCGGCGAGGTCGGCGGCGAGGGCCTCGGGCGCGCCCCGGTCGGCGGCGCGCCGGGCCGCCAGCGCCCTGATCCGCTCCTCCTGGCCGGGCGGGATCGGCGGGGCCGTGCTGTCCTCGCCGACGGCGGGGCCGCGGAACGGCCACCAGCCCGCCGCCCGGTAGCGGCGTCCGGCGGCCTTCGCGCCGGTGACGACGAGGTCCTTGCAGATGTCCACGACCACCGCGGCGGCGAGCACGCCCACCGCGTGGCCCGCCTCCTCCCAGCCGGCGGCGGTGGGCTCCGCGCCGGCCCGGCCCGCCCGGCGGGCGGCGGCCGGATCGCGCAGGTAGGCGGTCGCCACGAAGTCGAAGTCCGACAACTCGTCCGGTGCCACCTCCGCGACGATGTCGCGGGCGATGTCGATGACCTTGCGCTGTTCTGTGACCGGCACCGCGCTCTCCCCTGAATCCGGAGTCAGGGGCAGCGTGGCAGAGCGGCGCGGGGCGGGGTGTCGGCTGACCGACACCGCCCGCGCGTTCGCCGGATCGGCCGAGCGTCGGCGCGGCCGATCGGCCGGCGGCTCCCGGTCGGGTGGCGGGCCGGGCGGTCGAGCCGGGCGGATGGCGGGGCGGTCGGTCGGGGCGGGCGGGGTGGGCGGGGTGGGCGGGGTGGGCGGGGTGGCGGGGACGGTCACCGTCCGCCGCTACGGCGGACGCCCCGCACGCCGACCATCGCGAGGGCGACCAACGCCAGCGCCACCGCGACGCCGCCCACCACGAGGGATGCGGTGCCGCCGCGCCCGGCCCGGTCCCGGGAGCCGGCGGCGCGGTCGCCGGCCCGGTCGGCCGCGCCCCGGTCGGCGGCACGCCCGGTCGGCCCCGGTTCGGTCCGGCGCGCGGACGGGGTCGGGCCGGGGGGCAGGGCGTAGCGCAGGATCCGCGGCCGCGTGCCGGGTGGCTGGTTCGCCGTCTCCGAGACCGTGAGCAGGGACCGGCCGTCGGGGCTGTAGCTGACCGACTCCCCCTGCGGTTCGTCGGGCAGGGCGATGCTCCTCGGCCGGCCGGTGGTGAGCGCCCCGACGAGATCGCCGTCGGCGACGTCGAACTCGAAGGCGTCGGCGTAGGTGCGCAGCACCACCCGCCGCCCGTCGGGCGCGCTCGCCCCGCCGGTGACCACCCTGCGGCCCAGGAAGGAGTACGGGTTGCCGGTCGTGGTGGACGGCAACCGCACCTGCCCGACCCGGGCCAGCGGCACCGTACCGCCCGCCCGCAGCGGCGCGGCCGGGCGGTACAGGCCCGCGCTGCCGCCCTGTTTCGTCACGATCACGGGCCGCCCGCCCGCGTCGACCAGGAGGGCCTCCGCGTCGTGGGCCCCGTCCGGGTACGTCAGCCGGTGCAGCACCGGGCGGCCCGCGCCGGGCGACAGCCGCCACAGGGCGACCGTCCGGCGGGCCCGGTCGTTGTCGCCGGTGTCGGCGACCCAGATCGTGCCGTCCGCGCCCACGGCCAGGTCCTCGGTATCGCGGGGCCGCGAGGGGTAACGCACCGTCCGCACCACGCGGCAGCGGTCGTCGAGGAAGAAGATCCGGCGGCGGGACTCCTCGTCGGCGCCGTCGTTGACCACGACGAACCCGTCGTCGGTGGCGACGAGGCCGGAGATCTCGGCCAGCCGGTCGTCGCGGATGTCGCACACCGGCCGGCCCGCCGGCGGCGCGGGCGCGGTGACGGGTCCCGCCGCCGCGACGCCGGGGGCGAGGGCGAGGGCGACGACCGTGATCGCCGTGGCCGCGGCCGCCGACCACCGCCACCCAGGGTGCCGGATCGATCCGGGGTTGGTCACCCCCGCATCATTCCGGCCCCACCGTCCAGTGGGGAATCCCGGTGCCGCCGGCTACGGGTCGACCTGGCACGCGGCCCCGTTGAGGGCGAAGTCGTCGGGGCGCGGGTTGCTCGTGCCGTAGCTGGCCTGGAAGCCGAAGCTCGCCGTGCCACCCTGCGGCAGACCGGCGTTCCAGTCGACGTTGCGGGCGGTGACACCGGCCCCGGACTGGGTGACCTGTGCGTTCCAGGCGTTGGTGACCCGCTGCCCGGCGGCGAACGACCAGGTCAGCGCCCACCCGTTGAGGGCCGGCCCGCGGTTGGTGAGCCGCACCTCCGCCGTGAACCCGCCGGTCCACTGGTTGGGCGTCCAGGTGACCAGGCAGGTGGCTGGCGCACCGGTCGGCGGGGGCGTGGTGGGCTGGGTGGTCGGCGGGGCGGTCGTCGGCGGAGGCGTGGTGGTGGGCGGGGGCGTGGTGTCGCGCGGCGGGAAGCGCAGGATCCGGTCGTCGGTCGCCGCCGGCGAGCCGCGCCCGTCGCGGTTGCTGGTGGCGACCCAGAGCCAGCCGTCCGGGCCGTACTCGACCGTGCGCAGCCGCCCGTACGCGCCGACCAGCTCGGCGACCGGGGTGCCCGCGCCGCCCGCGCCGACGAGCGGCACGTTCCACAGTCGGGTCCCGCGCAGCGCGGCGACGAAGAGCCGGTTGCCGGCGATCGTCGCGCCGCTCGGGGACGCCTCGGCGGTCGTCCACACCAGCAGCGGGTCGCGGAAGCGGGGGTCGTTGCCCCGGCCCTCCACCGTCGGCCAGCCGTAGTTGCCACCGGCGACGACAAGGTTGACCTCGTCCCAGGTGTTCTGCCCGAACTCGGTGGCGTAGAGCCTGCCCTGGGCGTCCCAGGCCAGGCCCTGCACGTTGCGGTGGCCGAGGCTGTAGACCAGCGACCCGGGGAACGGGTTGTCCGGCGGGACCGACCCGTCCGGCCGCATCCGCAGGATCTTGCCGTTGCGGCTCTGCGGGTTCTGCGCGTTGGCGGTCTGCCCCGCGTCGCCGACGCCGGCGTAGAGCAGGCCGTCCGGCCCGAAGGCGATGCGTCCGCCGTCGTGGTTGCTGGCCCGGGCCAGGCCGGTGAGGATCGGCGTCTGGGTCTGCGGGGCGGTGAGCCGGAACCGGACGATCCGGTTGTCCGTGGCGGTGGTGAGGTAGACGTAGACGTAGCCGTCCTGGGCGTACGTCGGCGAGACGGCGAGGCCGAGCAGGCCGCCCTCGCCGACCGGGGTGACGCCGGAGATCTGGGCCACCGTCTCGGGCGGCTGCCCCGGCCGCACCCGCAGCACCTGCGCGGAGTTGCGCAGCGTCACCAGGGCGCTGCCGTCGGGCAGGAAGCCCATCCCCCAGGGCACCGTCAGGCCGCTGGCGGCGACCTGCGGGCGGCTGAGGTCGAAGTCACCGGTGGCCAGGGCGGCGGCACCGGCCGCCGGACGGGGGTTGCCGGCCGGCGGGTCGGCCAGGGCTGCAGCACCGGCGCCGCCCACCGCGAGTCCCGCCACGACCGCCGCCACCATCATCGACCGGACTCTCACGACAAAACCTCCAAAACAGTCAGCGAGTGACGTCAATATAGCCGGTCGGCGGGGACTTCGACAGTCCAGCGGCACGGGTGGCCACCGGTTCTCCCCCGCCGGTCAGCCCGGTGTAGCGGCCCTGGTGGTAGAGCAGCGGCGAGCCGACGTCGGCGTGCCGGAGCAGCTCCGGCTCGGCCAGCACGATGGCGTGGTCGCCGACGGTCACCCGGTCGACCACCCGGCACAGCAGCCAGGCCAGGGCGTCGTCGAGGATGGGCACCCCCTGCGGCCCGGCACGCCAGCGGGTCGGCGCGGCGAACCGGTCGATACCGCTGGTGGCGAAGGTCCGGGCGAGCTCCTGCTGCTGGCGGGCGAGCAGGTGCACCCCCACGTGCCGGGCCTCGGCGACGGCGGGCCAGCTGGACGAGCGCAGGTTCAGGCAGAACGAGACGATAGGCGGCGCCAGCGAGACCGAGGTGAACGAGGTGGCGGTGAAGCCGGCCGGCGACGGGCCGGGCGCGGTGACCACGACGACGGTGCTGGCCTGATGGCGCAGCAGCGTACGCAGCGCGGCGGTGTCGGCGTCGGTCGGCGGGGCGTCCAGGGGTGTGGTCATGAAGTGGCCTCCGGTGCGAGGGGGCGGTTGGTCACCAGGCGCTGTGTTGCACCGCGACGATCGGTTGCACCGCGACGATCGGCACCGGCGGCGCGCCGAGGCGCAGGCGTTCGAGGAAGCCGACGATCTCCGCGGCCACGGAGCGGTGGTGCAGGTCGTTGAGGACGTCGTGGTGGGCACCCCGGATCACCGACAGCCGCGCCAGCGGCAGGGCGCGCGCCAGTCGGTTCAGCCGGTCCGGGTCGGCGTACGGGTCGGCGTCCCCCGTCAGCAGCAGGTGCGGCACCCCGGCCCGGCCGGCGTACGCGGCGTCGAGCAACGGCGCGGCGACCGGCTCGGCGAGGGCGCCCGGATGCACCGACGGGTCGTTGCTGAGCACGCCCCGGTGCACCGCGCAGTGCGTGCGGGTGTCCAGCTCGTCGTCCCAGTCGCTGGCGCGGTGGGCGGCCTGGCCGGGCAGCCCGGCCAGCACGACGGCGGCCGGCCACCACACCGCGTCGGGGGCGGCGCGCGTGACGAGGGCGGCCACGACGGCGGCGCCCGTGTCGGCGCCGACGAGCACCAGCGGGTGCACCGGGTCGGCGCCGATTGCCTCGGCCGCGTCGCCGCCGGTGCCCTTGACCGCGTCGGCGAGCACGGACGCGAACCGGTCCAGGGAGCCGGCGACGTCGGTGTCGTCGACGATGGGGCTGGGCAGGACGCGTACCCGGTAGGAGTCTGCGGCGAGCCGGCGGCCGAGGCGCGCGTAGCTGGCCTGGCTCTCGCCGCGTCCGGGGACGACGAGGACGGTGCCTCGGGTCCGCAGCTCGGCGGGGGCGGTGAAGTCGAGGTAGTCGGCCATGACGGGCCCTTTCTCCGGGTACGGGCTCAGGTGGCGGGGGCGGCGGCGACGAGGGCTCCGGCGGCGTCCGGCGCGGCGGTCGACCGGCCGAGGACGCGGTCGAGCACGGCGGCGGCGCCGGCCGGCAGCGTGTGCCCCCGCCAGGCCACGTGCTGGTCGGGGCGGACGAGCACGGCACCACCGGAGTAGAGGTCGCGGACCGCGCCGTGGGTGAGGTGCACGACGGACAGCCGCAGGCCCCGCGCGGCGGCCTCGGCCGCGAACGCGGGCGCGACCCCCTCGCCCCCGTCGCCGACCAGCAGGCCGAGGTCGTCACCGAGCCGGTCGTAGAGGGTGTCGCCCCACGGGTCGACGTACGCGTCGGGGGCCCGGTGCCCGGGGCGCGGGTCGTCGGCGTAGCTGTCGGCCGCCCAGGGCGTCTCCGAGGCGAGCTGGTCCGGCTCGTACCAGATGACGCCGGAGGCGTCGTAGCGTTCGTCGTAGGTGACGCCGGGCGCGTCGCCGCCCCGGCCGTCGCCCAGCAGCGCGCCGATCTCGGCGCGGCGGCCGGCCGCGTCGGCGCTCGTGTCCGCGTCGTCGGGTACGCCGATGTCGCGGATCGCGCGCAGGGTGTCGCGGGCGCGGCGGGCCCGGTCGAGGGCGTGGTCGGCGACGCGCCAGTTGTGCGGGCGTCGCTCGTGGTCGTAGGAGTCCAGCAGGGCGTCGCCGCCGTGGCCGGCGAGGACGGCGGCGAGCTTCCAGCCGAGGTTGACCACGTCGCCGAACCCCTCGCCGAGGTTGCCGCCGGGGGTGCGCACGTGGGCGGCGTCGCCGGCGAGCAGCACCCGGCCGGCGCGGAACGTCTCGGCGATGCGGGTGGCCTGGTAGAAGGACGTGACCGAGGCCAGTTCCAGGTCGAGGTCGACGCCGAACGCCGCGCGGGCGGTGGCCAGCAGCTCGGCGTCGGCGGGCTGGGCGTCCAGCGGGTACGGGCCGGCGTACACCCGCCACTCACGGGTGCTGATCGCGGCGAGGAACCCCGACGCCCGCTGGTTGAACACGATGTTCGTGCCGCTGGGGGCGGGGCCGAGGCGGTCGGTGCCGGCGCCGGTGCGCACGACCAGGCGGAACATCTTCTCGGCGGCGTACTCCCCCGCGCGGGCGATGCCGGCGAGGCGGCGCACGGTGCTGGGGCCGCCGTCGGCGCCGACGACGTACGCGGACCGGATCGTGCGGGTCTCGTCGGTGTCCGTGGACACGACGGTGGTGTCCACGCCGTCGCCGGTGTCGCGCAGCGCCTCGACCCGCCAGCCGCCGCTGACGGGCACGTCGCGCTGGCGAAGGTGGTCGAGGAAGACCCGCTGGAGGGCGGTCTGCGGGCGGCGGATCGGCCAGGCGAGGGAGAACCGGGCTCGCTCGGCGTCGCCGGCCGGGCGGGGCACGAGGTCGTGGCCCACGAGGGAGGTGGCCAGGCGGATGCCCCGGTTCCACTCAGGTGGGAAGGTCCATGCGGCGCGGATGCGGTGCAGCAGGCCCCACCGGCGGAAGTGTTCCACGACGCGGGGCGAGTGTCCCATCGCGCCGGCGCGGACGAGGGCGGCGGAACGGGCGGCGTCGACGACGGCCACCGACACGCCCCGGGCGGCGAGCTCGACGGCGGCGGCGAGGCCCACCGGTCCCGCGCCGACGACGAGGACGCCGGTGCGCTCCGGCGGGGTGGTCGTCGGGAATCCGACGGTGTGCACGTCGCGGCCGCCGGTGACGGAGTGCTGTTCGGGCATGGCGGTTCTCCTTCAGGCGTCGGCGGTGACGAGGTCACGCGCGGCGGTCCACCGGTTGACCGGCACGGGCAGGCCGAGGTTGCCGCGCAGGGTGTCCGCGGCGTACTCGGTGCGGAACAGGCCCCGCGCCTGCAGCAGCGGTACGACGTCGGCGACGAACCGGTGCAGGTCGTCGGGGGTGCGGAAGCCCAGGTTCAGGCCGTCGAACGCGCGGGCGGCGAACCAGCTCTCGATCGCGTCGGCGGCTGTGCGGGGGTCGCCGGTGAACGGCGACGGCTGGTAGGCGGTGAACGCGAGGACGGTCTCGCGCAGGGTCAACCCGTTCTCGCGGGCCCGCCGGGCGATCTCGGTGCCACGGGTGCGGCCGCCCCGCTCGGCCAGCGCCACGACGTCGGGGAAGGGCGCGTCGAGGTCGTGCTGCGAGAAGTCGTACGCGCCGAAGCTGCGCCCGAAGGCGGCAAGCTTGCGGTCGAAGTCGTTGTCGGCGTCGAAGATCTCCCGGGACAGACGGTGCGCCTCGGCGTCGGTGCCGGCGATCACGGGCTGCGCGCCGAGAAAGATCAGCACGTGGTCCGGGTCCCGGCCGAGCGCGGCGGCGCGGCGCTTGATGTCGGCGTAGTACGCCTGGCTGTCGGCGAGCGTGCCGCCCGGGGCGTAGATGCCCTCGGCGACGTGGGCGGCGAGGTTGCGGCCCTCCTCGGAGACGCCGGCCTGGAAGATCACCGGTTGGCCCTGCGCCGAGCGGGAGATGTTCAGCGGCCCGGCGACGGTGAAGTGCTCCCCGGTGTGGTCGAGGGCGTGCAGCCTGCTCGGGTCGAGGAAGACGTCGCGCTCCACGTCGGCGGGGAACGCGTCGTCCTCGTAGGAGTCCCACAGCCCGCGCACGACCTGGACGTGCTCCAGGGCCCGGCCGTAGCGGGTGGCGTAGTCGAGGTGCTCGGCGAGCCCGTAGTTGCGGGAGGTGCCGGCGTCGAGGCTGGTGACGACGTTCCAGCCAGCCCGGCCGCCGCTGATCAGGTCCAGCGAGGCGAACCGGCGGGCCACGTTGAACGGCGCGTTGTAGGTGGAGCTGAGGGTGCCGACGAGGCCGATGCGGCTGGTGTGCACGGCGACGGCGGACAGCAGGGTCAGCGGCTCGAGGCGGTTGAGGTAGTGCGGCGGGTAGGTGGCGTCGATGAACTGGCTGTCGACGACGAACAGGGCGTCGAACTTCGCGTGCTCGGCCGCCTGCGCCTGGGCGATGTACCAGTTGACGTCGATGCTGGAGTTCTTCGGGACGCGGGGGTCCTTCCACAGGCTGTGCTGGCCGGGGCCGCCGACGCCGTAGGCGCGCAGCGCGAGCTTGATCTGGCGGGTCATGTGAGGGGTCCTCTCCCTGGTCAGGCGTGCAGGAGTTCGCGCAGCGCGTCGCGGCGGGCACGGTCGGCGGCGGCGGAGCGCAGCGTGGGCGCGGAGCCGACGAGCAGGCGGGTGTAGGGGTGCCGAGGCTTGTTGACGATGGACCGGGCGGGGCCGACCTCGACGATCTCGCCCTGGTAGAGCACGGCGATCCGGTCGGCGACGCCGGCGACGGAGCCGAGGTCGTGCGAGATGAACAGCAGCGCCGTGCCGGCGTCGCGCAGCTGCTTGAGCAGTTCGAGGGCCCGTACCCGGTTGGCCGAGTCCAGGGCGCTGACGGGCTCGTCGAGGATGACCAGCTCCGGGTCGGTGACCAGGGCCCGCGCCACGGCGACGCGTTGGCGCTGGCCGCCGGACAGCTCGCCGGGCAGCCGGGACGACAGCGCGGCGTCCAGGTGTACGCGGGCGAGCTGCGCGCGGACGCGTTCGGCGGCCTCCGCGCGGGCCCGGCCGGCGATGAGCAGCGGTTCGACCAGGGACTCCGCGACGCTCAGGTCGGGGTCGAGGCTGCGCAGCGGGTCCTGGAAGACATACTGCAGGACGCCCCGGCGGCGCAGGGCGCGCCACCGACGGGCGGAGTGGCCGGTGACGTCCTCGCCGGCCACGACGATGCGACCGGCCGACGGGCGGACCAGACCGAGCACGGCGCGGGCGAGGGTCGACTTGCCGGAGCCGGTCTCCCCGATGACACCCACGGTCTCGCCGGGCGCGACCGACAGGGTGGCGGCGCGCAGCGCGTGCAGGCGGCCGTGTCGGCGGCGGTAGTACACGTCGAGGCCGGTCACGTCGAGAACGGGCCGGGTCGGGTCAGCCGACATGGTCGAGCTCCTTCGCGTGGTCGGCGTCGACGTCGTCGCGGGGGCCGGAGGCGCGAGGGCTGGGGGCGCGGGGCCCGGCCGGCTCGCGTTCGTCGAGGAAGCGGTCGAGGCCGTACTGCTCGTGCTCGGCGATGAGCAGCCGGGTGTACTCGTGCCGGGGCCGGAACAGGATGTCGGCCGTGGGCCCCTGCTCGACGACCTCGCCGGCCCGCATGACGAGCACCTCGTCGCAGAGCTGCGCCACGACGGCCAGGTCGTGGGAGATGACGACGAGCGCGAGCCCGGCGCGTTCCCGCAGCTCGGCGAGGAGGTCGAGGATCTCGGCCTGCACGGTGACGTCGAGCGCGGTGGTGGCCTCGTCGGCGATGAGGACCTGCGGGTCGGCCGCGATCGCCGTGCCGATCAGGACGCGTTGCAGCATGCCGCCGGACAGTTCGTGCGGGTACTGCTGGTAGACCCCCTCGGGGTCGCGCAGCCGCAGGGTGGCGAGCAGCTCGACGGCCCGCCGCCGGGCTTCCCGCCGCCTCAGCCCTCGCTTGACCCGCAGCACCTCGGCGATCTGGGAGCCGACGCGCAGCGACGGGTTGAGGTAGGAGGCCGGGTCCTGGAAGACGGCGCTGACGGTCGCGCCGCGCAGGCCGGTCCACTCCCGCCGGGTCAGGCCGGCGACGTCCCGGCCGGCGAGGTGGATCGTGCCGCCGGCCACCGTGAAGTGCTCCGGCAGGATGCCGAGGACGGCGCGGCAGGTGAGGGTCTTGCCGCTGCCGGACTCCCCCACGATGCCCACCGCCCGGCCCGGGGTCAGGGAGAAGGAGACCCCGCGCACGACGTCCCGGTCGGTCACGGCGTCGTGGATGCACACGTCGCTCAGGGTCAGCACGTCGTCGGCCATCAGGCGTCCCTTCCCGCGGCGGCCAGCCGGCCGCGGATCGTCCTGGTGTGCAGCAGCGCGCGACCGGCCTCGCCGGAGACGTCGCGGACCGCGTCGGCGAGCAGGTTGCACGCCCACACGGTGGCCATGATCAGCACGGTCGGGGCGAGCGGCGCCCACGGCCGGTAGCTGAGGTAGCCGAGGTCGGAGGCGAGCACCCCGCCCCAGGTGGGGGCGGGTGGGCGTACGCCGATGCCGAGGAACGTCAGGCTGGACACCACGACGAAGCCGACGCCTGCGGTGTTGGCCAGCGCGATCGCGATGGGCGGGAGCACCTTGGCCCAGAGGTGCCGGCGCACGATCCAGGCGATGGACGCGCCGGAGATGACCGCCGCCTCGACGTACGGGGAGCGGGCGACCGACAGCGTCGCGGCCCGGGACACCCGGAAGAACAGCGGCGACACCATGATGCCGACGGTGAACATCGCCTGCGGGATGCCGTTGCCGAGCAGGGCGGTCACCGCCACGGCGAACACCAGGAACGGCAGCGCGATCAGGGTGTCGGCCAGCCGCAGCGTCACCCACTCGAACCCGCGCCCGAGGTAGACCGACAGGATGCCGGGCACGACGCCGACGACGAGCGCCATCAGGGTGACCTGCACGGCGCCCAGGACGCTGAGCCGGGAGCCGGCCAGCAACCGGCTGAGCACGTCGCGGCCGAGGTAGTCGGTGCCGAGCAGGTGCCGCGCCGACGGCGAGGCGAGGATGTCGGTGCTGCCGGCGAGGGGGTCCTGCGGGGCCAGCAGCGGCCCGAACACCGCCAGCAGCGCGACCGCGGCGAGGATGCCCACGGCAATGCGGCCGGAGGTGAGGCCGAGGATGCGGCGGAGCACGTCAGACCCCTCTCGCCGACGCCGGGGTGACCCGGCTCAGGACGATGTTGACCAGCAGGTTGAACACGACGACGAGGACGATCGAGACGACCAGGACGCCCTGCACGGCGGGGACGTCGCCGCGCTGGGCCGAGTTGGCGGCGAACTGGCCGAACCCCGGCATCCCGAAGATGGCCTCGGTGACCACCGCGCCGCCGAGCAGGTTGGGGAACTTCATCCCGAGCACGGTGAGCGCGGGCCCGATGCCGTTGCGCAGCACGTGCCGGAAGAAGATCCGGCGGGGGCCGAGGCCGCGCACCACGGCCCCGGTGACGTAGTTCTCCCGGTATGCCGCCACGAGCCCGGCCCGCAGTTGCCGGGCGACGTCGGAGACGGTGTCGAAGCTGAGCGCGATCGCCGGCAGGGTGATGTGCGCCAGCCAGACGCTCAGCCCCCGGTCCGCCGGCGCGTAGCCGGCGGACGGAAACCAGCCGAGCCCGACCGCGAACACCGCGACCAGGACGATGCCGACGACGAACGACGGCATCACCGACACGACGGTCATGAACCCGGTGATGGTCCGGTCGACCCAGGTGGTGCGCCGCAGCGCCGCGAGGACGCCGAAGCCGAACCCGAACACGACGCCGATGGCCAGGGCGAGCCCGGCGACGGACAGGCTGATCACCGCGCCCTCGACGAGCAGCCGGGAGATGTCGGCCCCGTTGTGCCAGCTGGTGCCGAGGTTGCCGGTGAGCACGTCGCCGAACCAGTCGAGGTACTGGGTGAGGAAGGGCCGGTCGAGGCCCCACTGGTGCTCGATGCGGGCGATCGACTCGGGGGTGGCCGATTCGCCGAGTTGCAGTTGCGCCGGGCTGAGGCCGCTGAGGGCGCGCAGCGCGAACGTCACGAACGTCGCCACTCCGAAGACGGGGACGAAGATCGCGACCGAGCGGGCGGTCACGGCCGCGGTGCGGCCCAGGACCCGGCGCAGGCGGATCGCGGTCACGGCGTGACCTTGACGCCGGCCCAGTGCAGTTGCCCGGGGATGGCCGGCAGTGCGGACAGCTTGGTGCTCTTGACGAGGATGTTCGGCTGCGAGTAGGTGAAGACCAGCGCCCGGCTGGCCAGCCCGGCCCGGGTGGCCGCCTGGAGGTTACGGGCGTAGTCGGGCGACTCCAGGGGCGTGCGGCGGGCCAGGGAGACGGCCTCGGCGAAACCGTCGGGCTCGTACGGGGTGCTGAGGTTGAGCGGTCCGTTCGGGCCGAAGTGGGCGGTCAGGGTCTGCACCGGCGACTCGCGGCCGGTGGTGCCGTACAGCGACAGGGTGAGGTCCTTGGCGAAGAACGGCGTGGACCAGTTCGGGTCGACCTTGATGGCGACCCCGATGCCGACCGCGCCGAGCTGGGACTCGACGATCTCCGCCGCCGTCGACTGGGCCGGGACGACCAGGTCGAGCTTGATCTGTCCGGGGGCGTAGCCGGCCTCGGCGAGCAGCGCGCGGGCCCGCTCCGGGTCGTAGGGGTAGCGGTTGGCCGACTGCTCGTCGTAGGCGATGTAGCCCGGGGGGAACGGCTGGTCGGTGGCCTTGCCGTAGCCGAAGGTGACCTTGTCGACGAACTCCTGGCGGTTGACGGCGTACCGCACGGCGTCGACGATCTTCGGGTTGTCGAACGGCTTCTTGTTGACGTTGATGCTGATGTTCGACGCGTTGAAGCCGGGCTGGAAGACCACGTCGAGCCCGGCGGCCTTGGCGGGCTTGACCTGGGTGGGCTCGAGGTACGCCAGGTCGTAGACGCCGGTCTGCACACTGGAGACGACGGTGGCGGCGTCGGGCGCGGCGTGCAGCTCCACCCGGTCGATGTGGACGTTGGCGGCGTTCCAGTAGTCCGGGTTCTTCGCGAGGTAGACGTGCGAGCCGGGGACGTTCTCGGTGACGACGAACGGACCCGCACCGACCGGGGACTGGTCCAGCTTGGCCGGATCCTGGGCCGCCTTGGGGCTGGTGATCTGCGCGACGCGCTGGCCCAGCAGCAGCGGGATCTGGTAGTCCACCTGGGTGAGCCGGACGACGACGTCGAGCTCGCCGCGGGTGGTGACCTCCTTGATGGAGGTGAGGTCGCCGAACAGGGCCGAGTTCTGCTGCGTCTTGGCGCGTTCGAGGTAGCGCTTGACCGCCTCGGCGTCGAGCGGCTCACCGTCGGTGAACGTCAGGTTGGGTCGCAGGTGGAATGTCACCTCGTCGCCGGCGGCGTTGTAGTCCCAGCCCTGAGCGAGGCCGGGCACCGCCTTGCCCGCCTCGTCGATCTCGGTCAGCGACGCGTAGGCCAGGGAGAGAATGCGGAACTGGGCGCCGCTGCCGCTGACGACGGGGTCCCAGTGGGCCGGCAGGGCCACCGCCCACCGCAGGGTGGGCGCGCCGCCGGAGCTGCCGGCGTCGGTGGCGCAGCCGGCCAGCACCAGGGCGAGCGCCGCCCCGAGCGCGGCGGCCCATCTCGTACGTCGTGCGATGGTCATGGTGGTGCCTTTCCGGATGGTTTCGGGGATGGTCACGGGACGAGGCTGAGGTCGGCGGGGGCGGGCTGGGCGGCGGCCCCGCGGGCGGCGGTGTGCCTGTTCTCGGGGATCGGCAGGCCGAGGTTGCCGCGCAGGGTGGTGGCCGCGTAGCCGCTGCGCACGACGCCGCGTTCGCGCAGGATGGGCAGGACGGCATCGGTGAACCGGGCGAACTCGCTGGGCACGGTGACGCTGATGTTGATCCCGTCGAGGGCGCCGGCGCGGAACCACCGCTCGATCTCGTTCGCCACGGTCAGCGGCGACCCGACGAACGGTGAGCGCTGGGCGTCGAGCAGGTGCTGCACGGTCTGCCGGAGGGTGAACCCGTTGTCCCGGGCGAGCTTTTTGATCCGCTCGGCCTGGGTCTTGAAGCTGCGGTCCCCGGCGTCGCCGACCTCGGGGAAGGGCGCGTCGAGGTCGTAGCGGGAGAAGTCGTGCCAGCCGAAGGGACGGCCCAGCTCGGCGAGCGCCCGGTCGAAGCTCTTGCCGTCGCGGGTCGCGCGTTCCTTCTCTCTGGCCTCGGCGTCGGTGTCGGCGACGACAGGGCTGATGCCGGGGAAGATGAGGACGTGCTCGGGGTCGCGGCCCTTCGCCGCCGCCCGGGCACGGATGTCGCGGGCGAACGCCTGCCCCTGCTCGACGGTCTGGGCGTGGGTGAAGATCGCCTCGCCGACGGTGGCGCCCAGGTCGCGCCCCTCGTCGGAGTCGCCGGCCTGGAAGATGACCGGCTGGCCCTGCGGGGACCGTTCGATGTTGAGCGGCCCGGCGACGGAGAAGTGCTCGCCCACGTGGTGCAGGGCGTGCTGGCGGGCCCGGTCGAAGAAGACGCCCCGCTCCTTGTCGCGGGGGAAGGCGTCGTCCTCGTAGGAGTCCCAGAGGCCCTGCACGACGCGCACGTGCTCCAGCGCGCGGCCGTAGCGGGTGGCGTAGTCGTAGTGTTCGGCGCGGCCGTAGTTGCCGGCGGTGCCGCCGTCGCCGGTGGCCACGACGTTCCAGCCGGCCCGGCCGCCGCTGATCAGGTCCAGTGAGGCCAGTCGGCGGGCGACGTTGAACGGGGCGTTGTAGGAGGTGGTGAGCGTGCCGACCAGGCCGATGTGGGTGGTGTGCACGGCCACGGCGGACAGCAGGGTCAGCGGCTCCAGCCGGTTGAGGTAGTGGTGCGGCGAGTCCGGAGTGATGAACTGGCTGTCGACGATGAAGACCAGGTCGAACCCGGCCGCCTCGGCCTGCCGGGCGCGGGCGATGTACCAGTGGATGTCGACGCTGGCGTCGCCGGGGATCTCCGGGTCGAGCCAGGTGTGGTGCTGGCCGGGGCCGCCGACGCCGAGCAGTACGGCGCCCAGCTTGAGGGTCTTGTCGGTCATGAGGTTGCCTTCTCGGTCGGGAGGGTGCAGCGGGGAGCACGCCGCCGCCCGCCGGGTGGGACCCGGCGTCGGGGCGGAACGGTCGTGGGGATGCGAGCCGTCGGCCCGCCGGGGCCGGCGGGCGGTACGGGTGAACGGGGCGGTCGCGACGGTGCGGGGCACCCCGGAGAATCAACGCGCAGGCGGTGCGGGCGCCTCGTACGACGGGCGCGGCGGTGCGACTCGCTCGATCAGCGACGTCGCCAGGTTCAGCAACAGAGCGTTGCGCGGCTGCGTGCGTTGTCGAGCCAGCGGCGACGTGTCAGCTTCACGACGGCTCTCCGACTCATGGGCTCAAGCCTGGCCCCTGAGCAGGGCGGATGTCCAACAACGGATCGTGATGGGGACCCATCACGATTCCTGATCGTTGTTCACGTTCTGTGAAACACTGTTCATAATCTGCGGCTCCCCCGCTCCTAGACTGGCCAGCCATGAGCCGCATCCTGGACATCGCCCCGCTGCGCAGCTTCGTCGCTGTCGCGGACTGTGGCGGCTTCCAGCGCGCGGCGACCGCGCTCTACCTGAGCCAGGGGGCGGTGAGCCAGCACGTGCGGCGGCTGGAGGCCGCGATCGGGCGGCCGCTCGTGCAGCGGCAGGGGCGCGGATCGCGGTTCACCCCCGACGGGGAGGTCCTGCTGCGCCAGGCGCGGCTGATCCTCGCCGCCCACGACGAGACGCTGCGCGGTTTCGGCGTCGAGCCCGAGCAGACCCTGGTCATCGGCTCCACCGAGCACGCCGCCGCGCAGTTGCTGCCGGAGCTGACCGCAGCGCTGTCGCAGACGTTCCCCGACTGGCGCGTGCGCTTCCGCATCGACCGGGGCGCACCGCTGCGCACCGCGCTCGCCGACGGCCGCATCGACCTCGCGCTGCTGCTCGGCCGCGTGGAGCAGCCCGCGGCGCAGATCGTCGGCGAGCTGGACCTGACCTGGTATTCGTCCCCCGACTGGCGGTGGCCGCCCCGGGACGAGCCGATCCCGCTGGTGGCCTTCGACGCCCCCTGCGCGCTGCGCACCCGGGCGTTGGACACCCTCGCCGCGCACGGCCTGCCCGCCGAGGTCGGCTCCGAGGCGGCGTACCTGGCCGGCGTGCAGGCGGCGGTGCAGGCCGGGCTGGGCGTCGGCCTGATGGCCACGCTCGGGCAGACCCCCCAGGGCCTCGTCGCCCGCGACGACCTGCCGACCCCGCAACCGCTGGAGCTGTCCGTGTGGGCGCGCCGGGGGCTGCGCTCCGACGTGCCCGACGGCGCCGCCGACGCGCTGCGCCGCCTGCTGTCCGCACCCCCGGGGCGTCCGCTTCCGGGCGCGCCCGTCCTCGCCCCGCAAGGAGCCCGATGAGCATCGTGCACGTTCCCGCCGGCTCCGCCGGCGGCGACCTCGTCCGCACGCCGAGCGGCGTCCTGCTGCCGGCCGACATCGACCCGTTCCACCGGCGGCTGCACCGGATCGCGCCGGACGGGCTGGTCGGGCAGACCACGCAGACGCCGGGGATGAGGCGTCTGGAGGCGGTCAGCGGCAAGACCGTCGGCGCCCGCAACCTGTGGATGGGGCAGACCCACGTCCCGGGGGCGACGGCGTCGGCCAACCACCACCACGGCGCCTCCGAGACGGCGATCTTCGTGGTCTCCGGGACGCCGGCCTTCGTCTTCCTCGACCTGGAGGGCGAGGAGCCGGTGGAGAGGCACGTCCAGGCCGGACCGGGCGACTACATCTTCGTCCCGCCGTACGTGCCGCACCGGGAGGAGAACCCGGACCCGGAGGTCGAGGCGGTGGTCGTGATCGCGCGGACGACCCAGGAGGCGATCGTCGTCAACCTCGACGCGCTCGACTGGTCGCAGGTCCGCCCCGGCTGACCGCGGGGCGGCCCCGCGCTCGCCCGCCGGGATAATGGGTGCCGCGACGCCGCGAACCCGGAGGTCAAGGTGGGCCAGGAGGACATCCGCCGACACAACCTCGGCACCCTGCTGCGCCACGTCCACCTGGACGGCCCCGTGTCCCGGGCGACGCTGGGCGAACGGATGGGCCTCAACCGCAGCACGATCGGGGCGTTGACGGCCGAACTCGTCGCCGCGGGCCTGGTCCGCGAGGAGACGCCGACGGAGACCGGGCGCGCAGGCCGGCCGTCGCTGCTGGTGCGGCCCGAGCCCAGCCGGGCGTACGTGCTGGCGTTCGACGTCGCCGTGGACTGGCTGTTCGCCGCCCGGATCGGGCTGGGCGGGGTCATCCTGGACCGGCGGCGGGCGGCGCGGCCCCGGGCCGGCCCGGACCTCGACCGGGTGGTCGAGGTGCTCGCCCGGTTCGGTCGGCAACTGCGGGAGGCGGCGCCGCCGGGCTCGACGTGCGTCGGCGTCGGCGCGTCGTACTGCGGGATGATCCGGCCGGGCGACGGCATGGTCCGGTTCGGGCCGGACCTGGGCTGGGTGGACCAGGCGTTCGGTGCCGAGCTCGGCCGCCGGCTCGGGTTCGGTCCGCCCGTGTCGGTGGGCAACGAGGCGCACCTCGGGGCGCTGGCCGAGCAGCAGCGCGGGGCGGGCGTCGGCTTCCGGAACCTGGTCTACCTGCACGGCGACGTCGGCGTGGGCGGCGGGATCATCGTCGGCGGGAAGCTGCTCGACGGCGAGGGCGGCTACGGCTGCGAGCTGGGGCACATGGTGGTGAACCCGTACGACGGGCGGCCGTGCGGGTGCGGCTCCCGTGGGTGCCTGGAGGCGGAGGTCGGCGAGCGTGCCCTGCTCGACGCCGCCGGGCGGCCCGCCGGGCTGTTCGGCCGCGCCGCCCTACGCGACGTGGTGGCCGACGCCGACGGCGGCGACCCCGTGGCCCGGCAGGCGCTGCGCCGCGTCGGCGACTGGCTCGGCATCGGGGTGGCGAACCTGATCAACCTGTTCAACCCCGGGGTGGTCATCTTCGGCGGGATGCTGCGCGACGTGTATCCGGGCGCGGCGGAGCCGGTCCGCGGCCGCATCGCCCGCAACGTGCTGCCGGTGGCCCGGGAACGCGTACGGCTGCGCACGTCGGCCCTCGGCGACGACGCCACCCTCGTCGGCGCCGCCGAACTCGGCTTCGCGCGGCTGCTAACCGATCCGCTGGGCGCGCTCGCCCGCGCGGCCGCGCCGCCCGTGACCGGACCGCGCCGGGGCACGGGTGGCCGAGCCGCGGCGGGCCGGGTCGGTGCGGCGACGCGCCGACCCGGCCCACCGGGCGACGGGACCGGTCAGAAGGTGACGGTACGGCCGCCGAGGGTCACGACGAGCCGGCCGTCGGAGGCGAACGACCACTTCAGGGCGCCGGAGTAGTTGGCGCACCGCGAGCCGTTCGAGCCGGTCCAGAACTGGTTCGAGGTGTCGACGTTGCCGACGGTCTTGTCGTTGGACCCGCTGCCGCTGCGGCACGAGGTGTTGCTCCGGAACACCGAGGTGCCCGCGTCGAACGAGAAGTTGCGCTCGGTGTTGTCGATGCTGATGTTGTTCGAGATCGACATCGAGCCCGGGTTGCGGTTGTACGTGAAGCCGTGCTTGCCGTTGCGGAACGCGATGGTGCGGCGCACGGTGTGGTTGACGGCGATGTCCTCGCCGCCGAGCTTGAAGCCGTTGCGGTCGCCGTTGCCCGCCTGGCTGCCGTCGCTGAGGGTGCCGTTGTTGTAGGCGAGGGAGTCCTCGATGGTCACCGGGCCGATCGCCCCCGTGTCGCTCTTGGTGTAGAGGTCCCAGCCGTCGTCGATGTTGTTGTGGGACACGGCGTAGCGGAAGACGTTGCCGCCTCCGACGGTCAGCTTGGCCGCGAACCCGTCGGCGTCCTCGCCGTCGGAGTCGCGGTTGTCGTGCGACTCGGCGCTCAGGACGAGGTTGTTGGCCGGCCACTGGTCGCGGGGCGTGTCGGAGGCGATCCGCGAGATCTGCAGGCCGCTGTCGCGGTTGAAGCGGGTGATCGTCCGCTCGATGATGTTGTTGCTGCCGCCGACGAAGATGCCGTTGTCACCGGCGCGCTCGACGACCAGGCCCTGGACGTGCCAGTAGGACCCGTTCAGCGCCAGGCCCCGGTTCGCCGGGTCCTCGCTCATGGCCGAGAAGTTCAGCACCGGCGTCTCACCCGGGTAGGCGATCAGCTTCTTGCGGGCGCTGGAGGTGCCGTTGTTGCCCGGCGCGATGGTGACCGTCCTGGCGAGGCTGTAGGTGCCGCCGCGCAGGTAGATCGTCCCGCCGGCCGCGACCCGGGTGATCGCCGAGGTGATCGTGGTCGGGTTGGACTGGGTGCCGGCCGCGCCGTCGGTGCCCTGCGGCGAGGCGTACACCGCGCCGCTGGCGGGCGGGGTCGTCGGCGGCGGGGTCGTCGGCGGTGGGGTGGTCGGGGGCGGGGTGGTGGGCGGCGGGGTCGTCGGCGGGGCGGTGGTGGCCGGCGGCGTGGTCGGGGTGACGCCGCCGGTGCAGGTCACGCCGTTGACCGCGAAGCTCGTCGGCACGGGGTTGCTGCTGTCGTTCCAGGTGCCGTTGAACCCGAACGACGTGGTGGCGTTGGTCGCCAGGTTGCCGTTGTAGCTCACGTTCGACGCCTGCACGGTGCTGCCGCTCTGGCTGAAGTTGGCGCTCCAGCCCTGGGTGACGGTCTGCCCGGCGGTGAACGACCAGGTGACCGTCCAGGAGGTCAGCGGGTCGCCGGCGTTGGTGAGGTTGACGTTCGCGCTGAAGCCGCCGCCCCACTGCGAGGCGACCGAGTACGCGACCCGGCAGCCGACCGCGGCCTGGGCCGTTCCGGCGGTGACCACGACGCCGGCGGTGGCGGTGAGCGTCGCCGCCGCGACCGTGGCGACCCACAGCGCCCTGCGGCGCTCTCTGCTGTGCATGGTGGTGCTCCTTCACAGGTGTGCAGGACCCCGCGCACGGGGATGCCGCCACCGGTGCCCGGCCGGTGTGCAGGCGGGACGCGTCACAGGAAAGCGCTTGCCCAGGCTAGTGACGCCTGCCCGTCCCGTCAATCGGTCGAGCCGGCAGTCACCGCGCGGCGGGGAGCCGGCCGTCGCAGCGGACGTCCGGGTCGGCGACGGGCCGCCGGGGCATCATCCAGTCCAGGACCGTCTCCTCCACCGGCCAGCCGTGCACCGTCACCACGCTGTACGGCACCCGCGCCGCCTCCGGGCACAGCACCTGCGACCGGACCCGGCCGTTCGGCAGGAACCGCACCCCCTCGGCCCGGTCCAGCACGATCGTCGACGTGTCGGTGACCGTGATGAGCGCGCCGAGCACCACCTCCGGCCCCGCCCGGTCGGCCGGCGTCGGATCCCCGCCCGGGTCCGTGCCCGGGTCGGTGTCCGCGGCGGCGGCGCCCGCCCCCGGCGGGGCCAGCTCGACCGCGGCGGTCGGCAGCACCGGGACCCGGAGGAAGACCGCCCCCATCACCAGCGGGAGCACGGCGGCGACCGCGTACGCCAGGCCGTGCGTCAGCACCGGGGCGCTCCAGCCGGGGATCGGGCCGGTGAGCAGCACCGCGGCGGCGGGCGGCACCGCCAGCAGCGCGGCCGTGGCCAGTTCGTCCTGCCGCAGGGCCGCCCAGATCGCCGGGCCCAACGCGGTGTACGCCAGCACGGCCGCCGCCAGCGGCAGCGCCACGCTCACCAGCAGGATCCGGGTCGGCTGGTCCGGGTGCAGGTAGCGGGTGCGCAGCGCGAGCAGCCAGAGCCCCAGCATCAACAGCGTCGGCAGGAAGCGCAGCTGCCACGTCAGCGCCCCCAGCGCGACGGCGCCGGTGAGCACCCAGCCCGGGGTGCGCGCCGTCCCGGAGGCCAACAGCGACCGTTCCGGGTCGAAGCGGTCAGGGGCGCTGAGCCGCAGCAGCCGACCGAGCACGCCGAACGTGAGCACGACCAGGGGGAACGCCCAGACCAACGCGATCAGCAGCGCGCTGAGCAGGCCGAGCGGGCTGACGTACTGCACCAGCAGCAGCATGGTCGACATGTCCTGCCGGCTGAGCTGCCACAGCCGCAGCACCAGCAGCAGGACGGGGAACGCCGGCAGGAGCGTCAGCAGCCACTGCTGCGCCTGCCGCGCCCCCGCCATGCGGCGCGGTCGGCCCGTCTTGCCGGGGCCGGCGGCGATCCGGGGTGCGCCGGGGCCGGTAGCGCGATCCTCTCCCACGGCCACTGCCGTACCTCCACCTTCCTCGGCTCCGGCTGTCGCTGTTCCGCGACGGACTGCGGGAGGTTGTACCGCTGCTGCCAGCGCAGGTTCGCGTCGTACGCGTTCTCCCAGGTCGAGTTCTCGTCGTCCTCGGCCGAGGCGTAGAGGGCGAGGTCGACCAGGTCCCGCAACGCCTCGTTGGAGCCGGTGTTGACGCCCCACCTCTCCTGCGCCGAGGAGCCGATGTCCCAGTGCCGCAGCGGCTTGACGCCCCGCAGCTCGACCGGGAAGCGCTGACCGTCGTCGTCGGGCCGGTCGCCGGTGACGAAGCCGGCGAGGATCGCGGCGTCGGTGGTGACCGCGTACACCTTGCCGTCGTAGAGCATCTGGACGCAGTCGCTGATCCGGTTGCGGCCGATCGGCTTGGCGCCGGCCTCCCGCAGGCGCTGGGCGGAGGTCGAGGTGGTCAGCGTGCAGACCGTCCTCCCACTCAGGTCCTCCAGGCTGCTCACCTGCTCCGCCTCGCCGACGCTGTCCAGCGTGATCACCGACTGCTCGGTGTAGAGGTAGGGGGCGGAGAAGACCGCGCCCTCCTCCTCCCGTTGCTTGGTGATGCTGTAGGAGGCGATCACCAGGTCGACGGTGACGAACCCGTCCCCGTCGCGGGCCTGGCGGCGGGCCCGGTCCTCGCTCTCGATCGGCAGGAACCGCACCTGGGACCGGTCGAACCCGAGATAGCCGGCGATCATGTAGGCGATGTCGACGTCGAAGCCCTTCCAGACGTTGTTCGGAAACCGCTGGGAGATGCCGGGCTGGTCGTCCTTCACCCCGATCAGGAGCTGCTGCCTGCCCTTCAGCCCGGCCTGCTCCAGCAGCTCGTCGCGGGTCGGCGGGCCGATCGCGAGCACGATCGGGATCAGGGCCGCCGCGAGGACGGCCAGCGTGACCGTCAGCCCCACCAGCCGGACCTGCCGGGCCCGCGTGACGCGCGGCGGTGTGGTCTCCGCCGTGGCCGGCCGGGCCGGGCTCGGCTCGCTTGCCTGAGTCAACTGCATCCTCCCCCGCCGCACGGCCACGTGACCGGCCCTCCATTGTGAGCCACCGCCGGCAGGCACGGCGAGCCGCCATCCGCCCGCCGGTCGGCCGGATACCGGACACCGCGACCGCCGTCCGACCGACCGGTCCCGATTCGGCGGTATCGCCCCGGGGCGGCGTCGCTCGCGAGAGAGTCGATGCCGAGACAGTCGGCGCCGACCCCACCCGGTGAAGGAGCAGGACCGTGCCACGATCCCGTCGCCTGCCGGCGCTGCTCGCCGTCGCCGGGGGCGTCCCGCTGGTCGAGGCCACGATCCTGACGCGAATCGGCTTCGTCTCGCCGCAGGCGCTCGCGCCGCAGGTCACCGCGGTCTGGCCGTACGACACCTACCACGACCTGCGGTGGCTCTTCGTCTACCACAACTCCTGGCTGACCTTCGCCCTCGGTCTGGTCGCGGCGGTCGCGCTCCGGGGCGCCCTGTCCGCGCTGCTGGTCCTGCTCTCCTGGCCGGCGCGGGCGCCCCGGCCGGCCACGGGCGTGCTGGTGCGGCGCAACCTGGGGGTGGCCGCGCTCACCGCCGTCATCGTCACGCCCTTCGCCGCGCTGTCGGTCGCCGCGTCGGCGGTGGCCCTGTCCTGGTACCTGTTCGTCTCGCTCGGTCCGATGATCCTGCTCGCCCCCTTCCTGCAACGGATGGCCGTCGTCCCCCGCGGGTGGCGGGGGCTGCCGTCGGCGGAGCTGTTCGGCTGGTCGCTGCTGGACCTGGTGGTGCTCTCGGTGGCCGGCGGCCTGGTGTGGAGCGCCGCCCCGGGCTGGACGCCGCTGGTCGCGCTGGCGGCGGGGTTGTGCAACGGGCTGCTGTGGCACCAGACGGTACGCGCGGCGCTGCGGCCCGCCCACGTGCGGCTGCCGCGGGTGCCGGTGGCGCCGGTGGTGGTGGCCCTGGCGCTGGCCGTGCCCCTCGTCATCCAGATCCTCGCGGTGCCGCGCAGCGGCATGCGGGACACGTTCGGCCCACCCGTCTTCTCGCAACCCCTGGCGGCGTCCGTCCCGTACGCGGTGCTCCTGCTCGCCGGGCACGACAGCACCTACGACGGTCGGCCGGCCGCGGACCCCCGGGTGCGGCGCTACTCCTACGCCGGGGTGGACGCAGGTGGCCGGCCGCTGCCCTACCAGGCGTTGGACACCCACCAGTCGCTGGCGACCAGTTCGGAGCGCCTGGCCGCACAGGTCGACGCGCTGCACCGGCTCACCGGGCGGCCGATCGCGCTGCTCGGCGAGAGCGAGGGGGCCATGGTGGCGCGGACCTACCTGCGCGGCCGGCCGGGCTCACCGGTGCGCGCGCTGCTGATGTTCAGCCCGCTGGTCCGCTCCGGGCGGGCCTACTACCCGCCGGCGGAGGCCAGCAGCGGATGGGGGATCGGCGCGGGGTGGGTGCTGCGCGCCATGTTCGGGTTCGCCAACCGCCTCGGCAACGGCACCAGCAATCCCGACGAGCCGTTCGTCCGCTCCCTCATCGACAACGCGCCCTTCTACCGCTACCAGACGATGTGCCCGGTCCCCGGGGTGCGGATGATCGCCTTCCTGCCCACCGTCAGCTCCGTGGAGGCACCGCCGGGACCGTTCACCAGGATCCCGGTCGTCGAGGTCCCCGCCCTCCACGCGGGGTTCCTCGGCCGCCGGATGATCGCCGACGAGATGATCGGCTTCCTCTCCGGCCAGAACCTCGACAAGCCGCGCACCGAGTACGGCGTGCTCCAGCGCCTCGGGGCGGCCTGGCAGGCGCCGCCCCTGACGGTCACGCTCAACCCGGCGTGGCGGGGCCAGGTCCCGCCGGGCACGAAGCCGTTCCTGCAGTCGCAGCTCTGCGCGCCGGTCAGCTGACCTCCCGCCCGGCCGGCGGGCCGGGCCGCCGGCCGGGCGTCGCCCGCAGGTGCCCGGCGAGCAGCCAGACCGCCACGGCGGCCAGCAGCCCCGACATCACCCGCTCCACCGGCTGGTACGCGAACAGGGCCACGGTGAGCAGGACGCCGAACGCGCCGGCACCGATCGCCGCGCAGGCGGTGGCCCGCCGGTCGACGGTCAACGCCAGCGCCGCCGCGATCACCGCCAGCCCCGTCGCCAGTTGGAGCCACGCCCATCCCGTGACGTCGAGACGCCGGAACCCCTCGTCGATCACCACGTACGGGTCCACCCGGACGGCGCCCGCGCCGACCGACGCGTCGATGGCGCCGGCCACGCCGAGTAGCAGCCCGGCGACGAGCCGGCGGCTGCGCCGGGCGTCGGCCGACCCGGCCCCGCCGGCCGGGGGCCCGACCCGGCGCGGAGCGGGTCCGTTCGGATTCGACTGCTGCCCTCGCATGCTGCCCCACCGTGGTGCGTCCCGGGCGCGCCCGGTGGCGCGGCCGTGGCGGGTCCCCGTCGCCCTGCCGCCGGCAGGGCGGGCCGCCCCGTTGCCGAGGATGCCAGGTCCGCAGTCCGAGGCGGGCGGAAAGGCCCAATTTGGCGGGGCGCTGGCGGGCGCATCGTCGTCGGGTGGCACCACGGAGCGTCAGCCGCGCGCGGCTGGGGCTCCGTGGTGGCCGGAATCAGCGTGATCGCCTCGGTCGTCCTGACCCCTCGGCTGGTGGGGCCGGGCCCGTGCCGCCGAAGGACGGGGGGAGAATGGTCCCACCGGTGGCCCACCCGGCCGGCGGGGCGCGATCGGAGGAAGCGGCATCATGATCATCGCCGGACTCGTGCTGGCCGGCCTCGCCGGCCTCGTCCACGTCTACATCTTCTACCTGGAGTCGATCGCCTGGACGGGCCCCCGGGCGCGCGCGATCTTCGGCATCGCCAGCAGGGCGGACGCGGAGACGACGAAGGCGCTCGCCTTCAACCAGGGGTTCTACAACCTGTTCCTGGCGATCGCCGTCGCGCTCGGCATCGTCCTCTTCGCGTCCGGCTCGCGGACCGTCGGGGCGACGCTGGTCTTCGTCGGCGCCGGATGCATGGTCGCCGCCGGTGTGGTCCTGCTCGTCTCGGCCCCGTCGAAGGCCGGCGCGGCCCTCAAGCAGCTCGTGCCGCCACTGCTCGGCATCGCCGCCCTGGCGATCGGCCTCGCTTTCTGAGTTCCCACGCCGCACCCGACCCGGGGCGCCGACGAGCCCGGTCCCGCCGACGGCGAGATCCCCGAACATCGTTTCAGGTCGATGACTTGCCGATGTGAACGGTAACACGCTAGTGTCCGCTGCAGGAGCGAAGGGCGCGCTCCGACCGGCAGTACGGCCTCCGATCCGGGACCGGAGCCGCAAGCACGAGCGGCACCGACGACAGCTGTCCGGGGCCGTCCGCCGAGCGCTGCACCATGCCAGGTGCCGGTCGGGGACGGGAGCCTCTGTCGGCCGGGCCTCGGGCTGATGTCGACAGACCCGTGACGTTCCGCAGCCACGATCGTCCAGTCTCACCAGCCGCGACCGTGCCGGGCTGCCATCCGACCGAACTCCGTCCGCCGGCGCGTGCCGGCGGGTGCGGCGTCGCGGCGGTCGGGGTTCTCCGCCTCCCCGGCGTCGCGCCCCGCACGCCAGGCCGACGCACCCCGCCCGACGTGCCACGACCAGCAGATCCAGGATCGCACAGAGGAGAGGAAAGGCAGTGAAACGCTCGCGTCTTCGGCTCTGGCTCGCCGCGACGACGGCCATCGCCGTCAGCGCCGCCGGGGCCACCATGGCCGTCTCCGCCCAGGCCGCCGCCGGCTGCAAGGTCACCTACGCGGTGTCCAGCCAGTGGCAGGGCGGCTTCGGCGCCAACGTCACGGTGGACAACCTCGGCGACCCGGTCAACGGCTGGCGCCTGACCTGGTCCTTCGCCGCGGGGCAGACGATCAGCCAGCTGTGGAACGGCACGGTCAGCCAGTCGGGTGCCCAGGTCACGGTGACCAACGCCTCGTTCAACGGCTCCATCCCCACCGGGGGCAACGTCAGCTTCGGCTTCAACGGCACCTGGACGTCGAGCAACCCGGCGCCGACCAGCTTCGCCCTCAACGGCGTCACCTGCACCGGCTCGGCCCCCACGGGCAACCCGACCACGCCGCCGCCGACGACCACGCCCCCGCCCACCACGCCGCCGCCGACCACGCCGCCGCCCTCGGGGTCGTTCACGAACCCGGTGTTGTGGCAGGACTTCGCCGACATCGACATCTTCCGCGTCGGTGACGCCTACTACTACTCCGCCTCCACCATGCACTACTCCCCCGGCGCGCCGATCCTGCGCTCGTACGACCTCGTCAACTGGGAGTTCGCCGGCCACTCGGTGCCCCGCCTCGACTTCGGCACCAAGTACGACCTCAACGGGTCGAACGCCTACGTCGACGGCATCTGGGCCTCGGCCATGAACTACCGCAAGAGCAACAACACGTTCTACTGGCTCGGCTGCGTCGACTTCTCCAAGACGCACGTCTACAGCTCCACGAGCGTCGAGAGCGGCTGGAACCGCATCTCCACCATCAACAACTGCTACTACGACGCCGGCCTGCTCGTCGACGACAACGACACCATGTACGTCGCGTACGGCAACAGCCAGATCAGCGTCGCCCAGCTCTCCGCCGACGGGAAGACCCAGGTCCGCTCGCAGCAGGTCTTCTCCACGCCGTCCAGCGTCGGCACCCTCGAGGGCGCCCGCTTCTACAAGCGCAACGGCAGCTACTACATCTGGCTGACCCGCCCCGCCAACGGCCAGTACGTGCTCAAGTCCAGCTCCCCGTTCGGCCCGTACGAGATGCGCCAGGTCCTGCTCAACATGCCCGGCCCGATCTCCGGCGGCGGCGTCCCCCACCAGGGTGGGCTCGTGCAGACCCAGAACGGCCAGTGGTACTACATGAGCTTCATCGACGCGTACCCCGGCGGCCGGGTGCCCGCCCTCGCCCCGATCAACTGGACCTCCGACGGCTGGCCCCAGATCCAGACCGTCAACGGCGCCTGGGGCGCCTCCTACCCCAACCCCCTGCCCACCCGCCCGGTCAAGCCCATGATCGGCAACGACACGTTCCCCGGCACCACGCTCGGCCCGCAGTACGAGTGGAACCACAACCCCGACGACACCAAGTGGTCCGTCAACAACGGGCTGCGGTTGCAGACCGCCACGGTCACCAACGACCTCTACAAGGCCCGCAACACCCTGACGCACCGCATCCAGGGGCCGACCAGCACCGCCACCATCGAGCTCGACTACTCCACGATGCGCGACGGTGACCGCAGCGGCCTGTCCATGCTGCGCAACTCGTCCGCCTGGATCGGCGTCAGACGCGACAACGGGGCCAACCGGGTGGTCATGACCAACAACATCACCATGGACAGCAACTGGAACACCACCAACACCGGCACCGAGATAGCCGGCGCGGCGATCAGCGGCGGACGCATCTGGTTGCGCGTCAACGCCGACATCAGACCGGGCGCGGGTCGGCAGGCCCGCTTCTCCTACAGCACCGACGGCACCAACTTCGTCTCTCTCGGCAACGCGCTCACCCTCGACAACAACTGGCCGTTCTTCATGGGCTACCGGTTCGGCGTCTTCAACTACGCCACCCAGGCCCTCGGCGGCAGCGCCACCGTCAGGAGCTTCAACATCACCACCCCCTGACCCGGCTCGCACCCGCGCCCCGGCACGTCGGCCCACCGGTCGGCGTGCCGGAGCGTACGCCTGTCGGCGCCGACGGGCCGGGGGCCGCCGCCGAACGTGCGGTGGCGCGGGTTGCGGGATCTTGCGAGGCTTACGGCGTGTATGACTACGACCTGTTGGTGCTGGGCTCCGGGCCCAGCGGTCAGAAGGCCGCGATCGCCGCCGCCAAGCTCGGTAGGCGGGTCGGCGTCGTCGACCGCCGCGACATGATCGGTGGGGTGTGCATCAACACCGGCACCGTCCCTTCCAAGACGTTACGCGAGGCCGTGCTCTATCTCAGCGGCATGAGCCAGCGGGACCTGTACGGCAGCAGCTACCGGCTCAAGGAGGAGATCACGGTCGGCGACCTGGCCGCCCGCACCCAGCACGTGATCAGTCGGCAGACCGACGTCATCCGCAATCAGCTGGCCCGCAACCGGGTCGCGCTGATCACCGGCACCGGGCGGTTCGCCGACCCGCACACGATCTGGGTCGACGGCGAGTCCGGGCAGGAGTCGCGGGTCACCTTCGACAAGGCCATCATCGCCGCCGGCACCCGGCCGGCCCGCCCGGACAGCGTCGAGTTCGACGAGCGGACGATCGTGGACTCCGACGGGGTCATCAACCTGGAAGCCATCCCCCGCAGCATGGTGGTGGTCGGCGCGGGCGTGATCGGCATGGAGTACGCCTCGATGTTCGCCGCGCTCGGCACCAAGGTGACCGTGGTGGAGCGCCGCGACCGGATGCTCGACTTCTGCGACGAGGAGGTCGTCGAGTCGCTCAAGTACCACCTGCGCGACCTGTCGGTCACGTTCCGCTTCGGCGAGGAGGTGGCGGCGGTCGAGAAGCACGAGAGCGCCGCCCTGTGCGTCCTGAAGAGCGGGAAGAAGATCGTCGCGGACACCGTCATGTACTCGGCCGGCCGCCAGGGCCAGACCGACAAGCTGGCGCTGGAGGCGGCCGGGTTGCAGGCCGACCGGCGCGGCCGGATCACGGTCGACGCGAACTACCGCACGGCGGTGGAGAACATCTACGCCGTCGGCGACGTGATCGGGTTCCCGGCGCTGGCGTCCACCTCGATGGAGCAGGGCCGCATCGCGGCGCAGCACGCCTGCGGGGAACCGGTCCGCGCGCTCAACGAGCTGCAGCCGATCGGCATCTACACCATTCCGGAGATCAGCTTCGTCGGGAAGACCGAGGAGCAGCTGACGGAGAGCTCCACGCCGTTCGAGGTCGGCATCGCCCGCTACCGGGAGCTGGCCCGCGGCCAGATCGTCGGCGACTCGTACGGCATGCTGAAGCTGCTGGTGTCACCGGCCGACGGCCGGCTGCTCGGCGTGCACGTGTTCGGCACCGGCGCCACCGAGATCGTGCACATCGGGCAGACCGTCATGGGTTGCGGCGGCACCGTCGACTACCTCATCGACGCGGTGTTCAACTACCCGACCCTCGCCGAGGCGTACAAGGTGGCGGCGCTGGACGCGTCCAACAAGATCCGCAACATCGTCCGGATCGAGGGCTAGCGCGGCCCGGCTCGTCGGGGGCGGCCCACATCGGCAGCGGTGCGGGCCGGCCCCCGGGTCTCACCCCAGGTCGAGGGTGAACTCGGCGGTGTGGACCTTCCCGTCGACCTGGAAGTCGAAGTACGCCCGGTAGCGGCTCGGGCCCGGCGCGGTCAGCCAGAACCTGGGCGCCCCGTCGACCAGTTCCTGATCCGGGTGGACGTGCACGTAGCCCAGGTCGCCCTCGCGGACGACCACCAGGTGCCCGTACGCGCCCAGGTAGCGTTCCAGGCGCGCGGGCGCGCCGGCCCGGCCCACCCGGAACGACAGCGGCACCGTCGCCCCGATCGTCGGGGTGCCGACCATCTCCACCTCGAACGGCCCGGCCGTCGCCCTCGGCTGGGCGGCCGGGAGGGTGGCCGGGGTGTGCGCGCCGGGAACCTGGTGGTCGACGCCGAGGACCAGCGGCCGCGCGGTGCCGTCGGCGGCGGTCGTGGCGAAGTCGGCGTAGACGCGGTAGCCCCCGGCCCGCTTGAGCGTCAGGGGCACGCTCCAGGTGCCGTCGGCGGCCATCGTCGGGTGCAGGTGCTGGTAGCCGCCCAGGTCCCGGCCCACCACGACCAGGTGCAGCGGCTTGTCGTGCACGACCGCGAAGCGCGTCTCCGGCCGCCCGTCGGCGCCCACGATCCGGAACCGGTAGTCCGCGTTCACGCCGGCCGGCTGGGACCGCGTCACCGGCTTGAGCGTGTAGCCGCCGGCGCTGACCGTGGTGCCGGTCACCTGCGCCTGCGCCGGGTCGCCGTCGCCGGGATGCGTGTGCGCCCCGGCCCCCGCCGCGTGCTGGTGGCCGTCCCCCGCCGCGACCGGGCTTCCGGCGGCGGGCGACCCGCCGACGGCCGCCGTGGCGGCCCGCCCGTCGCCGGCACCGACGCGGCCGAGCCCGAACCCGGCCAGCAGGGCGACCACCAGCCCGCCGACGACCACGGCGAGGCCCCGGTCGCCGAGCCGGGGCCCGCCCGACGGCGCGGGCTCGGGTGCCTCGCCCGGCCCGGCCGGGCCGCGTCGGGGGCCGCCGCCCCTGGTCGCCGGGCGCGGCTTCTCCCCGGGCGACTTCGCCCGTCCCGCCGCCCGGGCAGCCGAAGCGCGGCGCACCGCCCGACCGGCGGCGGGGCGGCGGGTCCACGGCCAGCGGGCTGACGGGCCACCTGCCCGCGCGGCGCGGTGCCGCCATCCGACGACGCCGGCCACCGCCGCGACCGCCACGACGACGCCGAGCCAGCCGAGCCAGCCGGGCCCGCCGGCGTCCCCGGCGTCGGCGGGGGCCGCTGCGGGAGAGGCCGCCGCGCCGGGGGCGGCCGGGGACACGGCCGGCGCGGCCGACGCGCCCGCGGACCGGGGTGAGCCGTGTCCGGACGTCTCGTGCTGTTCGGCGGCGGCGACGAGCGACGGGTCGGGTCCCGTGGTCGGCGGGCGCCAGCCCTGCGGGGCGGCCGTGGCCCGGCCGGTGTACCGGAAGCTCATCGTGCCCCGCACCGGCTCGCCGTCGGAGGCCACCGACAGGTAACTGACCGTGTACTGCCCGGCCGCCGGCAGGTGCGCCAGTTTCACCACCGCCGGGAAGCCGGTGGCGTATTCGCGCGGCTCGAACTTCCCGTCGACGAGCAGGTATTCCCGCACCGGCTTGTCCAGGGGCGCGGGCGACCCGTGCGTCCAGCCGTCGTCGACCCGGCCGCCGTCCGGCGCGGTGACCGCGAAGTACGCGTTGTCGGCGACCCGCTCGGTGAAGTAGAGCTGCACGGTCGCCAACGGCTCGGCGACCGTGGCGCCGGTCGCCGGCGTGGACATGGCCAGGGTGCCGTGCGCCGCGGCGGGCGGGGCGGCCCCGAGGACGGCGACCGCCGCGGCGAGGACGACAGCGAGCAGGCCCGAGACGCAGCGGCCGGGGACCGGAGGGGGACGACGCATTGGATCATCCTCGCCGCACCCGGACTTCCGTCAAGCCTCTGCGAACTTTTTCCGCAGATGGCAAAAGTTTCCCCGCCCGCGCGCAGGTCCACCGGGCGGCCCGTCGCGGCGTCCGCCCCGACCGGATCCCCGAGTGGCGTGGGTCACGGACAGCCGCGGAACTTAACCCCCCGTGACGCCGACCATCCACCTGCAATCGATCATCGAAGGGGAACCCATGCCCAGCCTCACCGCACCCCGCCGCACCCGGCGCACGGCAGCCCTGCTCACCGCCGCCCTCACGGCGGCGGTCGCCGCCGGCTGCGGCTCGCCGGACGACACGTCCACCGCCGCGCCGAACCCGTCACCGTCACCGTCGGTGTCGGCGAGCGCCGCCGCCGGGGTGCTGACCGTGCGCGACCCGTGGGTGAAGGCCGCCGACAAGGGCATGACCGCGGCCTTCGGCACCCTGGTCAACGACGGGGACACGGACGTGACCATCACCGGCGCGGCCACCGACGTGTCCCCGATGGAGCTGCACGAGATGACCATGAAGGACGGCAAGATGGTCATGCAGGCCAAACAGGGCGGCATCGTGGTCAGGGCGAAGAGCAGCCACGTCCTGGAGCCCGGCGGCGAGCACCTGATGCTGATGAACCTCCGGCAGCCGGTGCGGGCCGGCGACGAACTCTCCTTCACGCTCACCTTCGCCGACGGCCGCACGCAGACCTTCACCGCCGTGGCCAAGCCGTTCACCGGCGCGCAGGAGAGCTACGCCCCCGGCCACGGCGCGACCCCGATGCCGGGCATGAGCGGCACGCCGCAGGCGACCACGAGCCCCGCCGCATGACCGGCACCGCCACCGGCCGTCCGGTGCGCAGGCGCGCCCTGCTCACCGGCGGGGCTTTGGCCGCCGGGGGCACGCTCGCCGCCGCCGCCGCGATCGCCGCCGCCCGCTCCGACGACGCCGACGTACGCCCCGGCGGGGCGGTCCCGGTGGCCGACGTCGGCGGCGCGGTGGTGCCGTTCCACGGCGCGCGCCAGGCGGGGGTGGACACCGAGCCACAGGCGCACGCGTCGTTCGTCGCGCTGAACCTCGCCCCGGCCACCGACCGGGCCGCCCTGGGCCGGCTGCTGCGGCTGCTCACCGACGACGCCGCCCGCCTCACCCAGGGCCGGCCGGCCCTCGCCGACACCGAACCCGAGCTCGGCCTGCTGCCCGCGCGGCTGACCGTCACGTTCGGCTTCGGCCCCGGCCTCTACCGGGCCGCCGGCCTCGACGAGCGCCGGCCGGCGTCGGTGGCGGCGCTGCCGGCCTTCCGCGTCGACCGCCTCCAGCCCCGCTGGTCCGGCGGGGACCTGCTGCTGCAGATCTGCGCCGACGATCCGGTCACGGTGGCCCACGCCCAGCGGGTCCTGGTCAAGGACAGCCGGCCGTTCGCGACCGTGGCGTGGGTGCAGCAGGGCTTCCGCCGGGCGGCCGGCGCGGAACCGGGGCGCACCCAGCGCAACCTGTTCGGCCAGCTCGACGGCACCGCCAACCCCCGTCCCGGCGGGCCGCTGGAGACCGCCGTGTGGGTGCCCGACGGCCCGGCGTGGCTGCGGGACAGCAGCACCCTGGTCGTGCGGCGGATCAGCATGAACCTGGAGACCTGAGACCTGCTCGGCCGCGCCGACCGGGAGCTGGCCGTCGGCCGTCGGCTCGACACCGGCGCCCCGCTGACCGGCACGGCAGAACACGACGAGCCCGACTTCGCCGCCGTCGACGCCGCCGGGCTCACCGTCATCCCCGACTTCTCCCACCTGACCCGCGCCCGGGTCACCGACGACCGGCTGCGCATCCTGCGCCGCCCGTACAACTACGACGGGGTACCGGCCGCCGACGGCACCGCCGACAGCGGACTGATCTTCGCCTCGTACCAGGCGGACGTCACGACGCAGTTCCTGCCCATCCAGCGCCGCCTCGCCGAGCGGGACCTGCTCAACGAGTGGACCACCCCGATCGGCTCCGCCGTGTTCGCCGTGCCGCCCGGGTGCCCGGACGGCGGCTGGATCGGCCAGCAGCTGCTCGCCTGACCGGCACCACCGAACGCCCGAGCGGCACCACCGCACCGGCTGCCGACCGCCAACCGGCGCACCGGCTGCCCGAGCGGCACCACCAGGAAAGGGAGCAGCATGCGCAGACCCGTCCGCCACCCCCGCGTCGCGGGAGCCGCCGCCGCGCTGGCCGCCCTGGCGGTCCTGGTCGCGCCCGCCGCGCCGGCCGCCGCCCACAACAGCCTGGCCTCGGCCACCCCCGCCGCGGACGCCCGGCTGGCCACGCCGCCGTCCGAGATCACGGTGCGGTTCCTGCAGAAGCTGAACCCGGATCTCACCACCGTCGTGCTCAGCGACGCCGCCCGGCGGGTGGTGCCCACCGGCGTGCCGGTCGTCGCCGGCACGCGGGCGACCGTCACCGTCGCCGAGCCGCTGCCCGACGGCACCTACACGGTGGCCTACCGGGTCGTGTCCACCGACGGGCACCCCGTGCAGGGCTCCTACCGGTTCACCGTCGCCGACCCGGCCGCCACCGCGGCGGCCCCGGTGAGCCCCCCGCCCACCGCCGCGCCAGCCAGCGGGGCGGCCGGACGCGCCGGCCGGGACGGCGGGCCCGGGCCGCTCACCGTGGCGGCCGGCGTCGCCCTGCTCGCCTGTGCCCTGGTCGGCGGCGCGCTCGCCGCCGGGCGCGTGCTGCGCCGGCGGCGCGCCCGGTAGCCCACGGCGGTCACGCCAACGGGGCCGGGAACTTCCCCGGCTCCGCGCCCGACCACCTCACCGGTGGGCCCCGCGACACCGGCACGACGGGACCCACCCCTGTCGTACGGGGGCAGTCCCACCGGGAACGATCCCGGCTATTCCGATCGAAAGCATATGTCCATCACCGAACTGCACGGCGGCTCGACGCCGGAGCCGCTCACCCCGGCCGACGCGCCCGCCCCGGCGGCGCGCCGTACCCCGGCGTGGGCGGCGTTTCTGCTCCGCCTGCACTTCTACGCCGGTGTCCTCGTGGCACCGTTCCTGTTCGTCGCCGCCCTGACCGGCCTGGCGTACACCGTCACCCCGCAACTGGACCGGGTCGTCTACGGCGACGTGCTGACCGCCGCACCGGGTGGGCCGCCGAAGTCCCTCGCCGAGCAGGTCGCCGCCGCCCGCGCCGCCCACCCCGAGGGCACCGTCGCCGCCGTGCTGCCGGGCACGGACGGCGCCACCACCCGGGTCGTGTTCGCCCAGCCCGACCTCGGCGACCGGGAGCACACCGTCTACGTCGACCCGCACACCGCAACCGTCGAGGGGCAGCTGACCACCTGGTTCGACTCCACGCCCGTCACCACCTGGCTGGACGACCTGCACCGCAACCTGCACCTCGGCGACCTCGGCCGCCACTACTCCGAGATCGCCGCGAGCTGGCTGTGGCTCCTCGTCGGCGGCGGCGTCGTCCTGTGGTGGCGTCGGCGCGGCGCCGCCCGTACCCGCGTCCGGCACCTGCTCGTGCCCGACCTGTCCGCCCGCAGGGGGGTGCGGCGCACCCGGGCCTGGCACGCGACCACCGGGGTCTGGCTCGCCGTCGGCCTGCTCTTCCTCTCCGCGACCGGCCTGACCTGGTCGCGGTACGCCGGTGGGCACTTCGGCAGCGCGCTCGACGCGCTGCGCGCCGGCACCCCGGAGATCTCCACCAGCCTCACCGGCGCGCCGCCCTCCGGTGGCGGGGAGCACCAGCACGGCGGCGCCACCGCCGGGCCGGCGGACCCCGCGACGTTCGACCGGGTGCTGGCCGCCGCCACCGGCGCCGGGCTGGCCGGCCCGATGCGGATCTCCCCCGCCGAGGAGCCCGGCGACGCGTGGACGGTCGCCCAGACCGACAACACCTGGCCCGTGGCCCGGGACCGGATCGCCGTCGACCCGGTCTCCGGCACGGTGACCGACCGCAGCGACTTCGCCGACTGGCCGCTGCTGGCCCAGCTCAGCGCCCTCGGCGTCCAGGCGCACATGGGCGTGCTGTTCGGCCTCGTCAACCAGGTCCTGCTCGCCGCGCTCGCCCTCGGCCTGCTCTGCGTCGTCGTCTGGGGTTACCGGATGTGGTGGCAGCGCCGCCCCACCCGGGCCGACCGGCGCGCCGCCGTCGGTGCCCCGCCCGCGCGGGGCGGACTGCGGGGCCTGCCGTGGTGGGCGTTGCTGCCCGGCCTCGCGCTCACCGTGGCCGTCGGGTGGGCGCTGCCCTGGTTCGGCGGGCCGCTGCTCGCGTTCGTCGTCGTCGACGTCGTCCTCGGGGCGCTGGCCCGACGCCGCCGCCGGGCCGCGCCGGTCTCGCCCGCCCCCGCCGGCGGCTGACCGGCAGGGGTGGGGCGGCGGGCCGGTGCCGGCCCGCCGCCCCGCCGCGGCTACCGGGCGGCGCTGCCGAACGCGCTGGACAGGTACGCCCGCGAGTCGGCGATGGCCCCCTCGATGATGCGGGCCGCCTCCCGGGCCTCCTCGGGCCGGTGGCCGGCCTGCACCTGGAGCCGGAACCGCGACGACCCGGTCGGGGTGACCGGGAACTCCACCATGAACGCGAGCACCCCCCGGTCGAACAGCAGCCGGTTGGCCGTCCGGGCGAGCTTCTCGTTGCCGATCAGCAGCGGCACGATCGGCGAGGGCTCGCCCATGCAGGTCAGCCCCCGGCCGGTCAGCTCGTCGCGCAGCGCGTGGATGGCGGTGAACAGCCGGGCGCGCAGCTCGTCGCCCTCGGGGGACCGGATGATCCGGGCGGCCTCCCGGACCACGGCGGTCTGCACCGGCGACAGCGCGTTGGAGAAGAAGTGCGAGTTGCTGAACATCTTCACGTACTGCTTCAGGGCCGGGGAGCGCGACGCCACGAAGCCGCCGTTGGAGCAGAACGTCTTCGAGAACGCCCCCATGACGATGTCGATCTCGCCGAGCAGGTTCTGCATGCCCAGCACGCCCGTGCCGCCCGGCCCCATCGAGCCGAGGTCGTGCGCGACGTCGACCAGCAGGGTCGCGTCGTGTTCCCGGCAGACCCGCTGCAGGGTCACCAGGTCCGGCCAGTCGGCGTCGACGGAGAAGAGGCCGTCGGTGACGACGAGGATGCCGTTGCGGCTGTCGTGCGACCGGATGTCGGCCAGGTGCTGGCGCACGGCCTCGACGTTGAGGTGCTCGTAGCGGACCACGTTGCGGGTCGCCGCCCGCGCGCCCTGCTGGAGGCAGGAGTGCGCGAGCCGGTCGATGACCACGTGGTCGGACTGGCGGACCAGGCCGACGATCGCGCCGAAGCCCGCCGACCAGCCGGTCGGGAAGAGCGTGACGTGCTCCAGCCCCACCAGCTCGCCGAGCGCCACCTCCAGCTCGTCGGAGATGCGGGTGTTGCCCAGCACCATCGGCGAGCCGGCGCTGTGCGGGCCGTAGTCGCGCATCGCCCGGACCGCCGCCTCCCGGATGGCCGGGTGGGTGTTGAACGACAGGTAGTCCTGCGAGTTGAAGTTGATGCCCCGGGTCCGCTTGCCCAGGTCGTTGGTGATCTCGGCGACGCTGTCCGGGGCCGCCTCCAGCACCCGGGAGTACTGCCAGGTCTCCGTGCGGCGGCGGGCCTGCACCCAGTCGTAGAAGTCCTCGGTGCGGGCGAGCAGGTCGCGGCCGGCGGGGCGGTAGAAGTCGTAGGCGTTCTTGTCCAGCGCGTACTCCTCGTCGGGGTCGACGGGGTTGCGCAGGTGCGCCGGCTCCCACATCTCCGTCAGGTCCGCCACGACCCGGGCCAGCTCGCCGTCGGCCCCGGAGGCGTCGAGGGTAGCGAGGTCGTCCCAGGGGATGTGGGTGGCCCAGTTGCGGGTCATCTCGGAGACCTCGGCCGCCTCGCGGGCCATGGTCTCGACGTCGCCGCGCCCGGCGGCGTCGAGGATGGCCTCGATCAGCTCGCCGTCGTCGCGCTGGTGCAGGTCGGTGCTGGTCACGGTCTCGGCTCCCTGGTGCGGCATCAGGCGAAGAGGTTCTGCTGGTACGTGCGCGACGTCGCGGCGAAGTCGTCGAAGACGGAGTAGCCGGCGGAGGACTCCTTGGCGGCGTCGTTGAGCAGGAAGAGGTTGGACGCCTGGAAGAACTCGGAGACCGGCGCGATGTCGGCGTGCGTGGCGATGAACCGGTCGGTCTCCTCCTGGTTGCCGCGCAACGCGACGAACAGTTGCAGCTCGTCGTGCCGGTACGGCCGCATCTCGCTCAGGGTGCACACGTAGTCGTAGTAGGCGGCGGAGTTCTGGCTGCGCCGGCGGCCCTCGTACGCGGCCATCGCCTCGTCGAGCGACGACTCGCCGGTCAGCCACCGGTGCAGGGCGGCGCTGGCCAGCTCCGCGTCGCGGAACGCGTGGGTCATGCCGATCGCCGTGCACTGGTCCTTGGCCGACTCGGCGTCGCCGACGAGCACCCAGCCGGGCCCGTGCAGCGGCCGGAGGAACCCCGACTGGTCCAGGGTGCCGTAGATCCGCTCCTCCCGGGTGCCCTGGGTGCGGACCAGCTCGCCCAGCTCGGGGCTGACGAAGTCCAGCGCCCGCTGGACGTTGCCGGGCACGTCGGCGCGGAACTCCCGGGCCCACTCGCTGGGCCCCCAGACGAGGACCATGTTCTGCCCGAAGTTGGTCGGCACCACCGCGCAGCCGAGCCGGCCGCGCCGGTGGATCTGCCCCCGGCCGGGGTCGAAGCCGGACCAGTAGCTCCAGTAGGCGAACGTGCAGCGGGGCCGCTCGTCGAAGCGGGGCAGGTCGAGGGTGCGCGCGACGAACGAGTTGCGGCCGTCGGCGCCGACGACGATGCGGGCCCGCTCCTCGAACTCCTGCCCGTCGGCGGCGCGCCCCCGCACGCCGACGACCCGGCCGTCTTCGGTGATCAGCTCCCGTACGGTGCAGTGCGTGCGGACCTCGGCGCCGGCCTTGGCCGCCGCCTCGACGAGGATCTGGTCCAGCACGCGGCGGCGCACCGAGGCGTAGCTCTGCACGACGCCCGAGTCGTCGCCGTGCAGGTCCCGGAAGTGCTCGCGCAGCAGCGACGTGGGCACCGAGCCGCTCAGCGGGATGCCGTCGTTGACGATGTCGATGACCGTGTGCGTGGGGGTCACGGCGGTGACCTGGTCCAGCAGGCCCCACCGGTTGAGGTAGGACATGCCGTGCGGCCACAGGAAGTGCGTCGAGATGACGTCGCTGGGGAAGGACGACCGGTCCACCACCAGCACCCGGTGGCCCTGCCGGGCGAGTAGCAGGGCGGTGGAGGCGCCCGCGCAGCGCCCACCGACGACTATCGCGTCGTACATGATTCGTAGTCCTTCGAATGAGGTCCGGCTGCCCCGCCGGCCGGGCCTTCGTGCGGCGGCGGACCGGCACGGGGCACGGACCGCCCCCCGCGTTGCCACCGGCGAGCGGGAGTGAACCGTCAAGGTACATAGTGGACCGGCCCCGGCTCGGCCCGTGGAATAGGGGTGTGTCCGTGGCCGGATCGCCGTGACCGCGCTGGTCACCGGGGCACCGGGACGCGGTGCCGCCTGCCCCCGACGGCCGCTGTCCGAAAGCCGACAGTCGCCGGGGTCGACCCGGCGGCGGCGCCCCCTCGTCCTCCGCTCAGCCGGCCCCGGCGCGGCGGCAGCGGGCCAGTTCCGCCCGCAGGTCGCGGCGCAACGCCCGGTCCAGGCCCGGCTGGGCGAGCGCGTGGGCGAAGTCGCGGGCGGCGTCGTCCCAGCGGCCGAGTCGCATCAGTGCCGTGCCCCGGTTGTAGTGGGGCACCGGCGCCGACGCGGCCAGCGCCACCGCCCGGTCCAGGTCCGCCACGGCGGCGGCGACGTCGCCGCGTTCGAACCGGACGGCGGCCCGGTTGGTCCACGCCTCGACCAGCCCCGGGTCGCCGGCCAGGGCCCGGGTGAACAGCTCGTCGGCCTCGGCGGATCCGCCGCGCTCGGAGCGCACGAGCCCGAGGGTGCACAGCAGCGCGGGTTCCTGCGGGGCCAGGGCCAGCCCCGCCCGCGCGCCCGCCTCGGCCGCGTCGTGCGCGCCGCGCTCCAGGTGCAGGTTGACCAGGGCGATGCGGGCGTCGAGGTGTCCCGGCTCGATGGCGAGCACCCGGTCGAGGTCGGCGCGCGCCCGCCCGGGGCGGCCCCGCTGCTGCTGGAGCACCGCCCGGTTGTAGTAGGCCTCGGGCAGGTGCGGCCCGAGGCGGATCGCCGCGTCGTAGTCCCGGATCGCGGCGCGGGTGCGGCCCGCCGCCCGGTGCAGGGCGGCCCGGTCGACGTAGTACTCGCAGTTGTCGGGGTCGTGGGCGATCACGGTGTCGAGCTCGGTCAGGGCCCGGTCGGCGTCCCCCAGCGCCAGGTGCACCTGCGCGCGGTTGTGCCGCAGCCGGGCCAGGTCCTGCGGGCGTTCGCCGGGGGCGAGCACCGACGCCAGGCGGGCCAGCCCGTCGTCGATCAGCCGCAGCGCGCGGGCGGGCTCGCCCGCCCTGCTGTCCAGCAGGGCCACGCCCTGCTCGTAGAAGACGGTGGACAGCACCCGCTGGCGTGGGTCGGCCAGGCCGGCGGCGAGGCGCAGCGCCTCGTGCAGCCAGTGCCGCGCCCGCTCCGGGTCCTGGTCGGCCGGCGGCAGGTGCCGGGCGTACAGCATGGCGGTGGCGTACGCGGCCGACATGGTGATCTTCGGGTCGTCGGTGGCGGCGCGGGCCTCGTCGTAGAGGTCGAGCGCCTCGGTGGCGCGGTCGAGCGCCGCCAGGGCGGTGGCCAGGCAGGTGGTGAACGCCCACCAGTGCCGCAGGTCGCCCGTCGCGGTGACGGCGGCGCGCCCGCGCCGGGCGGTGCGGGCGGCGTGGTGGTAGAAGCCGCGGGCCAGGGACTCCCCCACGGCCGCGCGCAGCGCCGCAGGCGTCGGGTCCGCGACGTCGCGCCGGGCGTCGCCGCCGTCGCGCAGGTCCAGGCGCAGCGGGTACGGCCCGACCCGGCGCGACAGGGCGTCCAGCAGCTCTCCGGTGGTCTCGTCGGCGGCGTCGACGTGGTCGAAGCGCACCGTGACCGGGCGGCGGAGGGTGCCCGCCCAGGCGATCACGAACTCGGTCGCGCCGTAGGCGAGGCAGGCCGTGCGGCGGGCGGGGTGGAACCGGATCGGCTCCTCGTCGGCGGCGGGTCGGGCGGCGTTGTCGAGGCCGGGCGCGATGGCGTGCAACTCGACGGCGTGCCGGGACGCCAGGCGGGGGTGGGCGACGGCGATCCGGCCGAGGAACTCGGCGACTCCGGCGTACGGGCCGTGGTCGCGGTGGCAGTCGTAGAGGCCCAGGTCGGCGGCCGGGCCCCGCAGGGGCGGGCGCCCGGGGGCGCCCGCCGCGCCGGGTTCTACCAGCACCACTCGATCCAGAGCCGGCGGGCACCGGACAGCAGGCGCAGGGTGCTCGTGCGACGCACGGTCATCTTCCTCATGTGAACCTCCATTGTGATCACTGCGGAACTGCACCGAGCGTAGGCCCGATCGGGGCGAATATGAAGGGCGTTCGTGACCGCCGGGGCTCGGCCGGCGGCCCGGTACGCCCGCAGCCGGCACGATCCGGGCGTACCGTCGACGGCACCACGTCGGCCACCCGGCCACGCAATTCGGCCACCCGGCCACGCGACGAAGGAGATGCGACCATGTCGAGCGCGGCGGACCCCGCTCCCGCAGCCGCCCTGCCGGCCCCGGAACACCCGGCCGCCCTGCCGGCCCCGGGCGACCTGGCCACGGCCCTGGCCTGCTTCGACGGCCTCCCGCCGGTCACCGTCGGGGAGATGCTCGGCTCCTGGCGGGGCAGCGGCTTCGCCACGGGCCACCCGCTCGACGGCCTGCTGGAGCGCTACGGATGGCACGGCAAGCGGTTCGACGGCCCCGAGGACGTGCACCCGCTGGTCTTCGCCGCCGGCGGGAGGCTGGTCAGCGTCAACCCGGCGCTGGTGCCGACGGGGCTGCTGCTCCGCCCGCCCGGCGCGGCACGCACGCCCCTGGCCGCGAGGGCCTTCGCGCTGGCCCTGCCGCTGCTGACCACGACCCGCCCGGCGGCGCGGCTGCGGATGACCGAATACCGGGGGGTCGTGTCGGCGACGATGTGCTACGACCGCCTCCCCATCCACGACGTGTTCCGGCGGGTCGACGAGCGCACCCTGCTCGGCGTCATGGACCTGCGCGGCACCGACCGGCCGTTCGTGTTCGTGCTGCGCCGGCCCACCACGCAGGCCGGCGGGTGAGAAGGGGACCCCTCTCTACCGAATGCGTTAACAAGGGGCCCTTCCTTACACGTGGTGGTGATGGTGGTGGTGGTGGCCGCCGACCGGGTCGTCGGGGTGGTCGTGCGGGGTCTGCGGCCGGCCAACCTTGTCGGCGAAGCCGGGCAGCGCCACCCGGTACGCGCAGGTGTCGCAGTTCATCCGGATGTCCCCGCGCAGCGCCTCGGCGTGCCGTTGCAGGACCAGGTCGGCGAGGGCGTCGCAGTCGCCGAGCACCTCGGCCACCCGCACGTCGAGGTCCGGGTGGGCGGCGGCGAACTCCGCCGACCGGGCCACGATCCGGTCCGGCAGCACCCCGGCGAACAGGAAGTACGGGGCGACGACGATCCGGCGCGCGCCGAGGCGGCGCAGCCGCTCCAGCACGGCCGGCACCGACGGCTCGGCCAGCGACACGAAGCCCGGCTCGACGCCCGCGTAGCCGCGCCCCTCCCACAGCAGCCGGGCCACCTTGGCGACCTCGGCGTTGGCGTCCGGGTCGGTGGAGCCGCGGCCGATCAGGGCCACCCACGTGCCGGCCCGGTCGACGCCGGCCAGCGCGGCGTCGATCCGGTCGGCGAGGGTGTCGTGCAGCAGCGGGTGCGGGCCCAACGGGCGGCCGTAGGCGTAGCGCAGGCCGGGGAAGCGCTGCTTCTCCCGGGCCAGCGCGGCCGGGATGTCGCCCTTGCCGTGCCCGGCGGCGGCGAGGACCAGCGGCAGCGCCACGAGCCGGCGGTGCCCCCGGCCCGCGAGGGCGCCGACCGCGTCGGTCAGCGGCGGGCGGGACAGCTCGATGAAGCCGCCCTCGACGTCGTCGACGGCGCGGCGGCGGCGGATCCGGTCGACCAGGGCAGCGAACTGGGCAACCCCGGCGGCGCTGCGGGTGCCGTGGCCGACGATCAGCAGCGGGGTGCGGTCCTGCCCCCGCGCTTCTTCGGGTCGGTTCGTCACGTCTCCTCCAGGTACAGCAGGGCGTTGAGGGCGGCGGCGGCGACCGCCGAGCCGCCCTTCTCGCCGACGTTGGACACGGCGGGCAGGCCGCTGGCGCGCAGCGCCGCCTTGCTCTCGGCGGCGCCGACGAACCCGACCGGCAGGCCGACCACCAGCGCCGGCCGCGCGCCGAGGTCGAGCAGTTCGAACAGCGCGGTGGGCGCGCAGCCGACCACCCACACCGCGCCGGGGCCCACCCGGTCGTACGCCACCCGCACGGCCGCCGCCGAGCGGGTGATGCCCGCCGCGCGGGCCAGGGCGGCCGTGGCCGGCTCGGCGATCGGGCAGACCGGCCCGGGGCCGGGGCGGGTGATCCCGGCGGCGACCATCGCCACGTCGGTCACGACCGCGGCGCCACCGCGCAGGGCGGCCAGCCCGCCGGCCAGGGCGTCCTCGTCGCACACCAGGTCGGTGACGTAGTCCAGGTCGGCGCTGGCGTGCACCACCCGCTCGGTGACGGCCCGGGTCAGCGGCGGCAGGCCGGTCAGGTCCACCCGGGAGCGCAGGATCGCGTACGACTGCCGTTCGATCGGGTGCACGACGCGGCTCACCGGTCCGCCGTCCCGGGCACGGCGCGGTCGACCCGGCCCGCCTCCCCCAGCTCGGCGCGCTCGCCCCGCTCGGCGGGAAGGTCGGCGGCCGGGGCCCCGTAGCGCTCGTCGTAACGGCGCAGCTTCCACAGCGCGGCGGCGGCGACCCACGCCAGGGCGAACAGCGCCACGACGGCGTAGCCGAGCTGCTCGAAGTGCTCGGCGAGGGTGGCGTACCCGGCCAGGGCGGACACCCCGAGGTGGTCGACGAGCAGCCCGGCGAGGTAGACGCTGGCCACGAGCGCACCGACGAGCACGGTCATGCCGGTGGTGGCGAGGTTGTAGTAGAGCCGGCGGGCCGGCTGCCGGTACGCCCACGAGTACGCCCGGCTCATCAGCAGGCTGTCGGCGGTGTCCATGGCGGACATCCCGGCGGCGAAGAGCAGCGGCAGGGTGAGCAGGGCCAGCACGGGCAGCCCACCGGCGGCGGCGGTGCTCGCCGACAGGGCGAGCAGGGTCACCTCGCTGGCCGTCTCCAGGCCGAGGCCGAACAGGAACCCGACGGGCGCCATGTGCCACGACGAGCGCACCAGCGAACGTGCCCGGGAGCCCAGCACCCGCTGCACCAGGCCCCGGTTGAGCAGGTGCAGGTCCAGCTCCCGCTCGTCGAGGTCGCCGTGGCGCAGCCGCCGCCACAGCCGGGCCAGGCCGCCGAGCACCACGGCGTTGAGGCCGGCGACGAGGCTCAGGAACAGGGTGGCGGTGACGATCGCGACGGTGGCGCCCACCTCGCGGGCCTGGGCCAGGCCCGGGCCGGCGAGGCTGGTCGAGGCGAGCCCGACGATCAGGGCGAGCAGCAGCACCACGGCGCTGTGGCCGAGGGCGAAGAAGAAGCCGACCCCGACGGGACGCCGGCCGCGCAGCAGCATCAGCCGGGTGGTGTCGTCGATGGCGGCGATGTGGTCGGCGTCGAAGGCGTGCCGCACCCCGAGGGCGTACGCGAGGGTGCCGGCGCCGGCCAGCCCGCCGGCCGCCGCGGGCTGGCCGTTCCAGTAGAGGTAGAGGCTCCAGCCGGCGACGTGCAGCACGGCGACGGCGAGCACGATGCCACCGAGGCGTACCCGCTCGGCGCGGCTCCACCGGCCCGCCGGGGGTGCGGCGCTGACCACGGTCGAACTCATCGGGTTCCTCCACAGGGGTCGGTGCCGGTGACGCGGATGGCGTCGACCGGGCAGATCTCCAGGCACTCCAGGCAGCCGGTGCACGCCTGCGCGCGGACCAGCAGCCCGCCGGGGGTGGGTCGGATCGCGTGGGTGGGGCAGGTCAGCAGGCACGCGCCGCATCCCTGGCAGCCGTCGATGGTCACGGGGGCGGTCACGCGCGCCACCGGTAGCCGCGCGGGGTGACCATCCGGCCGGCGACGAGCCGGGTGCGGCTGCTGCCGACCACCACCACGCTGTACATGTCGACCACGGCCGCGTCGAGGGTGGCGAGGGTGGCCAGGTGCACCCGTTCGCCGGGCCGGCTGGCGTTGCGCACCACCCCGACCGGGGTGTTCGGCGGCCGGTGCGCGGCGAACGTCTTCAGCGCGGCGGCGAGCTGCCAGTCCCGGGCGCGGCTGCGCGGGTTGTACAGCAGCGCCACGAAGTCGCCCTCCGCGGCGGCGGCGACGCGCCGCTCGATGACCTCCCACGGGGTGTGCAGGTCGGACAGGCTCAGGTAGGCGTGGTCGTGGCCCAGCGGCGCGCCGAGCAGCGCCGACGCGGCGAGCGCGGCGGTCACCCCAGGGACGCCGACGACGTCGATGCGGTCGTCGGCGTGCTCCAGGGCGGGGCTGGCCATCGCGTACACCCCGGCGTCGCCGGAGCCGACCAGCGCCACGGCGTGCCCGGCGGTCGCCTCGGCGACGGCGACGCGGGCGCGTTCCTCCTCCGCGCCGAGGCCGCTGGCGAGGATCCGGGTGCCGGGGCGCAGCACGTCGCGCACCTGGTCGACGTACTGGTCGAGGCCGACGACCACGGCGGCGCGGCGCAGCTCGGCGAGGGCGCGGGGGGTGCGCAGGTCGGCCGCGCCGGGGCCGAGGCCGACGATCGCGAGCCGGCCGCGCGGGGCGTGCCGGGCCACCGCGACGGTGGCCATCGCCGACGCGGTCTTCGGCGCGACGAGCGCCGCGTCGGCGCGCCGGCCGGGCTCGCCGAGCAGCGCGGCGGCCTCCGCGACGCTGGGCGTGCCGACGGCCGCGCGGACCACCTCGCTGGGGTGCGGCACGTCAACGGCCGCCAGGTCCGCCGCGGGATGCGTCACCAGGGGTACGCCGAGCGCGTCGGCGGTCGCCCGGATGCCCGCCTCGTCGGCCTTGATGTCGGCGCTGGCCAGGCAGCGGACGCTGGCCGGGCTCAGGCCGGCGGCGGCGAGCACCCGGTCGAGCAGGTCGCGCACCTGCCCGGCGGGCACGCCCCGGCTGCCGCCCACGCCGACGACCAGCGACGGCGGCCGGAGCACGGCGGTGCGCCCGTCGGGCGGCACCACCCGGTCGGTGACGAGCAGCCGGTGCGCGTCGGCGGGGGCGTCGGGGCGCACGTGCGGCGGCAGGGCCGGCAGCGGCCAGGCCGCGTCGGCGACCAGCCGCACCGGCTCGCCGTCGAGCAGGGCCCGGGTCACGGCGGCGACCGCCCCCTCGACGGGCCAGCCGAGGGTGTCCAGGCCGGGGAGGTCGACCGCGTCGGTGGCGGTGGTGACCACCGGCCGGGCGTCGAGCAGCGCGCCGACGTCGGCGGCGAGGGCGTTCGCGCCCCCGGCGTGCCCGCCGAGCAGCGCCACGGCGTGCCGGGCGGCCTCGTCGACGACCACGACGGCCGGGTCGGTGCGCTTGTCGCCGAGCAGCGGGGCGAGGATCCGCACCACCGCCCCGGTGGCGAGGAACGCGACCACGGCGTCGTGGCCGGTGAACGCGGCGCGCAGCGCGTCGGCGGCGGTGTCGGCCTCGACGAGCCGGGCGTGCGGCCAGGCGGCGGCGAGGGTGCGGGCGTGCCGGCGGCCGGCGGCGGTGGCCGCGACGAGTCCGATGCGGGTCATCTGCGCTCCCCGGGGGAAGGTGGGCGGTCGGCGGTGAGGGGTGGGCGGTCGGCCGTGAGGACGAACACCGGGTTGGTGGCGGCGAGCCGCACCGACCCGCCGGGCAGGTCGGCCAGCCGGGCGGCGGACAGCTGCACGCCCTCGGCGCGGTAGCCGTGCCCGCGCAGCAGGTCGAGGGCGGGGGCGACCCGGTCCAGGGCGGCGAGGGCGGCGACCACGCGGGCGGGCCGGCGGGCGGCCACGGCGGCGAGCGCGGCCAGGCCGCCGCCGCCGACGAAGGCGGCGTCCGGGTCGGGCAGCCCGGCCAGCGCCGCCGGGGCGGCCCCGGTGACGACCCGCACGTCGACCCGGTGCGCGGCGGCGTTGCGCCGGACGAGGTCGACGGCGTCCGGGTCGCGTTCGACGGCGATCACGGCCGCGCCGAGCAGGGCGCACTCGATGCCGACGGAGCCGCTGCCCGCGCCGACGTCCCAGACGAGCCGGCCGAGGCGGGGCCGCAGCCGGGCCACGGCGAGGGCCCGCACCTCCGCCTTGGTGATCATCGAGTCGCGGTGGACGTAGGCGTCCTCGGGCAGCGCCCAGCCCCCGGCGGGCGCGGCGGCCGGCTGGTTGTCGGCGCGCGCCCCGGCGACCGCCCCGATCGCCGCCGCGCCGGCCGCCGCCGGGCCGGTGCCGAGATCGGCGGCGGGGCCGGGCCGGTCGGCCGGTGCCGGGTCGGCGAGGCTGAGCAGCACGTGCGGGTCGGCCCAGGTGGTGACGGCGGCGGCCTGCGGGGTGGTCTCGACGATCCGCTCGGCCGGGGTGCCGAGGTGCTCGGCGACGACGAGCCGGCGCGGCCAGCCGACCAGGCCCGCGCCGATCTCGGCGGCCCCCGCGCCGGGGGCGGTGAGCACGGCGACCGCCGGCAGCGCCCGGGCGGCGTTGAGCGCGGGCCGCAGGTCGCGGCCGTGCGCGCTGACCACGGCCGCGCCGTCCCAGGGCAGGCCGGCGCGGGCGAACGCGGCGGCCACGCTGGACACGGCGGGCAGCACCCGCAGGGGCAGCCCCTGGGCGCGCAGCCGGCGGACGATGCCGAACAGCCCCGGGTCGCCGCTGGCCAGCACCACCGTGGGCGTGCCGGCGGCGACGGCGGCAGCCACCCGGGCCAGCGCGGGGGCGAGCGGGCCGAGGGTGACCGTGGCGCAGCCGGCGGGCAGCGCGACGGCGGCGAGGTGCCGGGCCGCGCCGACGGCCAGCCGCGCCCCGGCGAGGGCCCCGGCGGCGGCGGGGTGCGGCGACGCGCCGCCCGTGTCGATGCCGACGACGGTCACGAGAGCCTCGGCGAGACGGGCCCCGGGGGACCCGCTGCCGGTCACGCCGCCCACCGGCCCCTCCGCGGGATCACGGCGCCCACCGGCCCGAGGAGGCAACGAGGCGCTCCCCGGCGAAGTCGACCATCGCCACGTCGACGTCGACGGCGTGCCCGGCGAAGCGCAGCAGCACCTGGCGGACCCGGGCGCAGAGCAGGTCCCCGGCGGGGCGCAGCAGCCCGGCGGCCTCCCACAGCTCGTACGCGTGCCGTCCGGTGTTCGCCACCACCACCTCGGCCACCAGGGCCGGCCCCCCGCCGGCGTCGGCGGTGACCGCGCCGAGCAGCGACAGGTCCACCTTGGAGCGCGTGTAGTGGGTCATCAGCACCCCGGCGGCGAGCTTGGCCAGCTTGCCGGCCATCCCGACGAACGCCACCCGGGTCAGGCCGTCGCCGACGGCGGCGGTGACGGCCGCGCCGGTGAAGTCGCCGACCTCGACGAAGCACACCTCGGGCAGGTCGGGCAGCAGGGCGCGGGCGGCCCGTTCGGTGCGCCCGCCGGTGCACAGCACCACCGTCCGCTCCCCCTGGGCGGCCATGACGTGCACGGCCTGCACCACGCTGGCCCGCCAGGACGCCGTCGAGAAGGGCCGCACGATCCCGGTGGTGCCGAGGATGGAGATGCCGCCGAGGATGCCGAGCCGCCGGTTGGTGGTCTTGCGGGCCATCACCTCCCCGCCGGGGACGCTGATGACCACCCGTACCCCGACCTCGGTGAGGTCGACCACCTCGGCGACGGCCTGGCCGATCATGCGGCGCGGGGTCTCGTTGATCGCCGGGCCGCCGACGGCGAGCCCGAGGCCCGGCTTGGTGACGGTGCCGACGCCCGGCCCGCCGGCCAGGTCGAGGCCGGGGGCGTCGCGCCAGCCGACGGTGGCGGTGAGGTGCGCGCCGTGCGTGACGTCCGGGTCGTCCCCGGCGTCCTTGACGACCACGGCCTCCGCGCCCGCGCCGGGCGGGTCGGCGAGGTCGCAGCGGGCCACGGGGAAGGCCACCCGGCTGCCGGCGGGCAGGCCGATCTCCACCTGCCGCTGCGGCACGCCGGTGACCAGCGCGGTCACCGCCGCCTTCGCCGCCGCGGTGGCGCACGCGCCGGTCGTCCAGCCGGTGCGCAGCGCGGTGGGCCGGACCTTCGCGGTACGCGGCAGGTCCGGCTCACGCAGCTCCGGCTCGGGGTACGTCATCCGGCCCGCCCTGTCCCGGCGGCCCCGCCGTCGTCGCCGGGGGTCGCCTCGCGGCGGCGGCGCAGCTGCGCGCGGGCGGCCGGCTCGGCCCGGCGGAAGGTGTGGAAGTGCCCGGGGTGATAGAGGTGCGAGCGGGTGCCGGCGGCGGCCAGCGCCGGCCCGACCAGGAACAGGGTGTGTTTCCACAGCCGGTGCCGCTTGACGGTGGCCTCCAGGGTGCCGACGGTGCAGCGCACCACCAGCTCGTCCGGCCACGTCGCCTGGTAGGCCACCACGGCCGGGGTGTCCGCCGGGTAGCCGCCGGCCAGCAGCTCGGCCTGCACCTGCCCGGAGCGGGCGGCGGAGAGGAACAGCGCCATGGTGGTGCCGTGCCGGGCGAAGTCGCGGACCCGCTCGCCGGGCGGCATCGGCGTCCTGCCGCCTTCGAGGCGGGTGAGGATCACCGACTGGGCGACCTCGGGAATGGTCAGCTCCCGGCCGACGAGCGCGGCGACGGCGGTGAACGCGGACACGCCGGGCACCACCTCGACGGCCAGCCCGAGGGCCCGGCACAGGTCGAGCTGCTCCTGCACCGCCCCCCACAGCGCCGGGTCGCCCGAGTGGATCCGCGCCACCGTCAGCCCCCGGGCGGCGGCCCGCTCGTAGAGCGGCAGCACGCCCTCCATCGGCAGTTGCGAGGAGTCGACGATCTCGGCGTCGGCGCGGGCGTGGGTGAGCACGTCGGCGTGCACCAGGCTCGCCGCCCAGACCACCACGTCGGCCGCGCCGATCACCCGGGCGGCGCGCAGGGTGAGCAGGTCGGCCGCGCCCGGCCCGGCGCCGACGAACCACACCTTCCCCGTGGTCGCCGGCGTGCCGTCGGTGTCTCCTGCGGTGGTCACAGCTTGCCTCCCCGGGTGTCCCGGCGGGCCGGGACGAGCAGCGTCGACAGGTACGGCAGGTCGCCGTCGTCGGGGTCCGCCGGGCCGATCCGTTCCCCGGGCAGGCCGAGCCCCCGGCCCAGCACCGCGTCGCCGAGGCGGCCCTGCCGGCGCAGCTCGGCCACCAGCTCGGGGTGCCGCCGCCAGCCCTTGTACGCGACGACCGTCCCCGGCCCGGCCAGGGCGGCGGCGAACAGCTCCGGCCCGGCGGTGGCGGGCAGCAGGGTCAGCGGCTCGCGCCCCTCGCAGAGCACGGTGCCGCTGCGGGCGGCGAGGTCCTGCATGGCGGTGATCCCGGGCACCGTGTCGACCCGCACCGCCGGCCGCAGCGCGCGCACGCCGTGGGCCAGGTAACCGAAGGTGGAGTAGACGTTCGGGTCGCCGATGGTGGCGAACGCGACCCGGGCGGCACCGGCGTCGAACGCGGCGGTGACGGCGCGGGCGGCGGCGTCCCAGGCGGCCCGGCGGCGGGCGGTGACGCCGCCCCGGTCGTCGAGGGCGAACGGCAGCCGTCGCACCCGGCCACCGTCCACGTACGACCGGACGGTCGCCTCGGCCCGCCCGCCGCCGTCCGCCGTCCCCGGGTCGGTCCCGGTCCCGTCGGGACCGGCCGGGGCGTCAGGGTCGGGACCGGGCGCGTCGTCGGGGCGCTCGGCCATCACCGGGACGAACACCACGTCGGCCTCGCGCAGCACCCGCACCGCCTTCACGGTCAGCAGCTCCGGGTCGCCCGGCCCGACCCCGACGCCGGTCAGCACGGGCCCGTCGGGGAGCGCCGCCGGGGCGGGGCGCGCCGCCGGGGCGGTCACCGGCACGCCTGCACGAGGCGGCGGGCGGCGTGCGGCCGGCCGGCCCAGTGGACGTGCAGGTAGGAGGCGTGCACCCGACCGTCGACGAAGCCGTGCGCCGCGCCGTCGAAGCGCCACGCCGGGGTGTCTCCGTGGCCGGGGTCGGTGACGGTGCGGTGGAACTCGTGGCCGCGTACCCGCTCGCCGGCCCGGGTCACCGGGGAGTCGGCGGCGGCCACCGCCTCCCGGTAGCCGAGGGTGAGCCGGCCGGTCATCCGGGCGGTCAGGTCCAGCCGCCCGCACATCGGCGCGCCGTCGAGGGAGCGGCCCAGGTAGAGCAGGCCGGCGCACTCGGCGACGACGGGCCCGTCGAACGCGGCCAGCTCGGCGCGCAGCGCGGCGTTGCCGGCGAGCGCGTCGGCGTGCGCCTCCGGGAAGCCGCCGCCGATCACCACCGCGCGGGTGCCGGCCGGCAGGCCGGGGTCGCGCAGCGGGTCGAACGGGGCCACGGTCGCCCCGGCCGCCGCGAGGAGCTCGGCGGTCTCGGCGTACGAGAAGGTGAAGGCCGCCCCGGCGGCGACCGCGACCGTCGGTCCGCCGGTGCTCGCCGGGCCACCCACGGCCACGGTGCCGGGCGGACCGCCGACGGCGGCGGTGCTCGCCGGGCCACCGACGGCGGCGACCGGGTCCCAGGCGGGGGCGGTCAGCGGCGGGGCGCTGCGGGCCAGGTCGAGCACCGCGTCGAGGTCGACGGTGGCGGCGACCAGGTCGGCGAGGGCGGCCACGACCGCCAGGGACTCCGGCGCCCGCTCGGCGACCGGCACGAGACCCAGGTGGCGCGACGGGGCGGCGACCTCCACGGACCGGCTGACCGCCCCGAGCACCGGCACCCCCACCTCGGCGAGGGCGTCGCGCAGCAGCGTCTCGTGCCGGGGCGAGCCGACCCGGTTGAGGATGACCCCGCCGACGCGCACCCGCTCGTCGAACGCGCGCATGCCCAGCACCAGGGCGGCGGCGGAGCGGCCCTGGGCGGTGGTGTCGAGCACCAGCAGCACGGGGGCGTCGACGAGGGTGGCGACGTGGGCCGTGGAGGCGTACCCCCGGCGGCCGACCGCGCCGTCGTGCAGGCCCATCACCCCCTCGATCACGGCGACGTCGGCGGGCGTGGGGACGCTCGCGCCGTGGCGCAGCAGCGGCGCGACGCGCTCCGGCCCGACCAGCCACGGGTCGAGGTTGCGGCCCGGCCGGCCGGCGGCGAGACCGTGGTAGCCGGGGTCGATGTAGTCGGGGCCCACCTTGTGCGGGCTGACGGTCAGGCCGCGGCGGCGCAGCGCGCCGAGCAGGCCGGTCGCCACGGTCGTCTTGCCGTGGCCGCTGGCCGGGGCGGCGACCACCACCCGGGGCAGCGCCCACCCGGTGCTCACCATTCGATGCCCTTCTGGCCCTTCTGGCCGGCGTCCATCGGGTGCTTGACCTTGGTCAGCTCGGCGACCAGGTCGGCGGCGGCGACCAGGCGCGGGTCGGCGTCGCGGCCGGTGATCACGACGTGCTGGAAGCCGGGCCGGTCCGCCAGGGTCGCCACGACCTCGTCGACGTCGACCCAGCCCCACTTCATCGGGTACGTGAACTCGTCGAGCACGTACAGGCCGTAGCGCTGCGCGGCCAGGTCGCGCTGGATCTGCCGCCAGCCCTCCAGGGCGTCGGCGGCGTGATCGGCCTCGCCGCCGCGCTGGATCCACGACCAGCCCTCGCCCATCTTGTGCCAGGCGACCGGCGCGCCCTGGCCGGTGCGCTCGTGCGCCTCGCCGAGGGCGCGGAAGGCGTTCTCCTCGCCGACCCGCCACTTGGCGCTCTTGACGAACTGGAACACCCCGATCGGCAGCCCGGCGGTCCAGGCGCGCAGGGCCAGCCCGAACGCGGCGGTCGACTTTCCCTTCATCTGCCCGGTGTGGACGATCAGCAGCGGCCGGTGCCGCCGCTGCCGCGTGGTCAGCCCGTCGGCGGGCACCCGTTCCGGCCTACCCTGCGGCATCAGCGCACACTCCTGTCCTGCTGGCTCGTCCCGCCGGCTCTCCGCGATCGTGCAGTTGCGGCCCCCGCTTGCACCGCTTTCGCCCCCTTCGTCCGGGCCCGAAGTGCAAGATCGCTGTGCGTGAGGGCCGTGAGGGGGTGGTGTGGGGCGTTGAGGTGGGTGGCCAGGCGGCGGGCCAGGTGCAGGCGGACCGGGCCGGACTCGCAGTCGACGACCACGCACGGAGCGCCGGTGGCGGCGAGCAGCGCCGCCGCGCGGTCGGCCCGCTCCAGCGGGCGGGGCCCGGCGGTGGCCCGGCCGTCGGTGAGCACCAGCACCAGGGGACGCCGCTTCGGGTCGCGCAGCCGCTCCACCCGCAGCAGCTCGGCGGCGGCGGCGAGGCCCTCCGCGAGCGGGGTGCGCCCGCAGGTGGGCAGGTCGGCGAGGCGGGCGGACGCGGCCAGCACCGACGACGTCGCCGGCAGCAGGGTCCGCGCGCCGACGCCCCGGAACGCGACCACGGCCACCTTGTCCCGCCGCTGGTAGGCGTCGGTGAGCAGGGCCAGCACGGCGCCCTTCACGGCGGACATCCGCTCGCGCGCGCCCATCGAGCCGCTGGCGTCGACGACGAACAGCACGAGGTTGCCCTCGCGCCCCTCGCGGACCGCCTCGCGCAGGTCGGCCGGGCGCAACCGCAGCGGCCCGCCCGCCCGGCCCCGGGCCGCCTGACGCCAGGCGGCGGCGCGGATCGTCGCCGGCAGGTGCAGCGGGCCGGGCCGGCCGGCGCGCGGGGTCCGCGCCCCGGTGGTGCGGCCCCGGCCGGTGCGGGCCCGCGACCGCCGGCCGGGCACCCCGTCGCCGACGCCGGGCGCGGTGAGCAGCCGGGCCGTCAACCCCCGCTGGGGCACGGCCACCCGCTGCCGCCCGCCGCCCCCCTGCTCCCCGGGCCGGTCGACCGGCTGATCGGCGGGCCGGTCGTCGGGCCGACCGCCGGGCTGGTCCCCGCGCCGGGCTGCGGGCTGGTCCCCGGGCTCTCCCGGATCCCTGGTGTCGGCGGTCGACCCGGCAGTGCCGTCGCCGGAGCCGGAGCCGTCGCCGTCGTGCCGGCCGCTCGCCGGGCCGCCACCCGCCGTACCGTTCCCGGGGCCGCCGCCGCCCGCCGGGCCACCGCCGTCCGGGCCACTCCCGTCGGGACCGCCGCCGCACCCGGGGCCACCGCCGCCATCCGGGCCGCCCCCGGGGCCGCCGCCGTCGCCCGGGCCGTCACCGTCGGGGGCGGGCGGGTCGTCGTCGGGGTGCGCGTCGGCGGCCCGCCGCAACGCCTCGTCGAGGCGGTCCTCGTCCAGCCCCGGGGCGTCGAACGGGTCGCGGCGGCGGCGGTGCGGCAGGGCAAGCCGGGCGGCGACCCGGACGTCCTCGGCGGTCACCACCGTCCGGTCCTGCCAGGCGGCGTGCGCCACCGCGGCGCGGGCGGTGACGATGTCGGCGCGCATCCCGTCCACGTCGAACGCGGCGCACACCTCGGCGATCTGGCGCAGCGCGGCGTCGGGCAGCCGCACCCGGCCGAGCCGGTCCCGGGCGGTGGCGACCCGCCGGGCCACCTGGGCGTCGGCGTCGGCCCAGCGGGCGGCGAACCCGGCCGGGTCGGCGTCGGCGGCGAGCCGGCGGCGCACCACCTCCACCCGCACGGCCGGGTCGCGGCTGGCGGCCACCTCCACGGTCAGGCCGAACCGGTCCAGCAGCTGCGGGCGCAGCTCGCCCTCCTCCGGGTTCATCGTGCCCACCAGCAGGAACCGGGACGCGTGGCTGACCGACACGCCCTCCCGCTCGACGTGGTTGCGGCCCATCGCGGCGGCGTCGAGGAGCAGGTCGACGAGGTGGTCGTGCAGCAGGTTGACCTCGTCGACATAGAGCACGCCCCGGTGGGCGGCGGCGAGCAGGCCGGGCTCGAAGGCGCGTACCCCCTCGGCGAGGGCCCGCTCCAGGTCCAGCGAGCCGACCACCCGGTCCTCGGCGGCGCCGACGGGCAGCTCGACCAGGCGGGCCGGGCGACGCTCGACGAACGCGGCCGCGCGGTCCGGGCCCGCCGCCTCCACCGGGGATGGGCCATCGGGGGCGGCCGGGTGCCGGCCCGCCACGGCGGCCGGGTGCGGGCCGTCGGGGCAGGACGGGTCCGGTGCCGCCGGGTCGCAGGCGAACCGGCAACCGGCGACCTGATCGACGGGCGGCAGCAGGGCGGCCAGGGCCCGCACGGCGGTGGACTTCGCGGTGCCCTTCTCGCCCCGCACGAGGACCCCGCCGATGGCCGGGCTGACGGCGTTGAGCAGCAGCGCGAGGCGCATGTCGGCCATGCCGAGCACGGCGGAGAAGGGGAACACACTCATTGCCGGTCCTCCAGGTCGCCCTCGCTGGCCAGGTACGTCTCGCGGAGCCGGTCGAGGGTGGCCGGCTCCGGGGCGGCCCACATCCCCCGGTCGGCGGCCTCCAGGAGCCGCTCGGTGATGCCGCGCAGCGCCCACGGGTTGGACTGCTCCAGGAACGCCCGGGTGGTGTCGTCGAAGACGTACTCGGCGGCGAGACGCTCGTACATCCAGTCGTCCACGACGCCGGCGGTGGCGTCGTAGCCGAACAGGTAGTCCACGGTGGCGGCCAGCTCGAACGCGCCCTTGTAGCCGTGCCGGCGCATCGCGGCGATCCACTTCGGGTTCACCACCCGGGCCCGGAACACCCGCCGGGTCTCCTCGCCGAGGGTGCGGGTGCGCACGTCGTGCGGCATCGCCGAGTCCCCCACGTACGCGGCGGGGGCGACGCCGGTGAGGTGGCGCACCATCGCCACCATCCCGCCGTGGTACTGGAAGTAGTCGTCGGAGTCGACGATGTCGTGCTCGCGGGTGTCCTGGTTCTTCACCGCCACGGCGATGCGGGCGAAGGAGCGTTCCATGTCGGCGCGGGCCTCCCGCCCGTCCAGGCCGGGGCCGTACGCGTAGCCGCCCCAGACGGCGTACACCTCGGCGAGGTCGGCGTCGCTGCGCCAGTTGCGGGCGTCGATCAGCGGCAGCAGCCCCGCCCCGTACGCCCCCGGTTTGGAGCCGAAGACGCGGGCGGTGGCCCGGCGCTCGTCGCCGTGCTCGGCGAGGTCGGCGGCGACGTGCGCGGCGACGTAGTTCTGCTCGGCCGGCTCGGCGAGGGCGGCGACCCGGCGCACCGCGTCGTCGATCAGCGCGACGACGTGCGGGAACGCGTCGCGGAAGAACCCGGAGATGCGGACGGTGACGTCGACGCGGGGCCGGCCCAGCTCGGCGAGCGGCACCACCTCGACGCCGGTGACCCGGCGGGACCGGTCGTCCCAGGTGGGGCGGCAGCCGAGCAGGGCGAGCACCTCGGCGACGTCGTCGCCCTGGGTGCGCATGGCGCTGGTGCCCCAGACGGTGAGCCCGACCGACCGGGGGTAGGCGCCGGTGTCGGCGAGGTGGCGGGCCAGCAGCGAGTCCGCGAGGGCCACGCCGACGTCCCAGGCGTTGCGGCTGGGGATGGCCTTCGGGTCGACGGAGTAGAAGTTGCGGCCGGTGGGCAGCACGTTGACCAGGCCCCGGGTGGGCGAGCCGGACGGGCCGGGCGGCACGAACCGGCCGTCGAGCGCGCCGAGCACCCGGTCGACCTCGTCGGTGGTCCGCGCCAGCCGGGGCACCACCTCGCGGGCGGCGAAGCGCAGCACGTCGGCGGCGTCGGGGATCGCCCGGCCGGCGACCTCCGCGACGACGGCATCGACACGGTCGGCGATGGCGTCGGTGGTGGTGCTGGCGACGGCGTCGGTGGTGGTGCTGGCCTCGGCGGCGGCCCAGCCGAGGGTCTCCATGGCGACGACGAGGCGGCGGGCCAGGCCCTCGATCAGGTCGACGGCGTCGGCGGCGGTGCCGGCGGGGCCGTCGGCCACGGCGGTCAGCTCCTTCGGCACGGCGATGCGCCGTCCCGGCTCGGCGAGCAGGGCGGCCTCGTCGAGGCCGTACGCGGCGGCGAGCGCCTGGCGCAGGCCGGGCAGGGCGCGCACCCCGCCCCACACCTGGGGGGCGCGCAGCACGGCGAGGACCAGGTTGACCCGGGCATCGCCGGTGGGCGCGCCGCCGAGGACGTGCAGGCCGTCGCGGATCTGCACGTCCTTGACCTCGCACAGGTACCCGTCGAGGTGCAGCACGAAGTCGTCGAAGTCGTCGGCGGCGGGCATGTCGGCGGTGTGCAGGTCGTGGTGCAGCTCGGCGGCGCGCACCAGGTCCCAGATCTGCGCCCGCACCGTCGGCACCTTCGCCGGGTCGAGGGCCTGCACGGTGGCGTACTCGTCGAGGAGCTGTTCGAGCTTCGCCAGGTCGCCGTACGTCTCGGCGCGGGCCATCGGCGGCACGAGGTGGTCGACGACGACGGCGTGGGCGCGGCGCTTGGCCTGGGTGCCCTCGCCGGGGTCGTTGACGATGAACGGGTACACCAGCGGCAGGTCGCCGAGGACGGCGTCGGGGGCGCAGTCGGCGGCCAGGCCGAGGCCCTTGCCGGGCAGCCACTCCAGCGTGCCGTGCTTGCCGAGGTGCACCACGGCGTCCGCGCCGAACCCGCCGTCGGCCTCCGGCGCGGCCAGCCAGCGGTACGCGGCGAGGTAGTGGTGGCTGGGCGGCAGGTCGGGATCGTGGTAGATGGCGATCGGGTTCTCGCCGAAGCCGCGCGGGGGCTGGATCGCCAGCAGCACGTTGCCCAAACGCAGGCCGGCGAGCACGACGTGGCCGTCGTCGACGTACAGCTCGCCGGGCGGCTCGTCCCAGTGCTCGCGGATCCGGTCGCGCAGCCCGGCCGGGACCGCGTCGAACCAGCGCCGGTAGCTTGCCTGCGGCACCCGGGCGTCGGCGGCGGCGAGCTGCTCGGGGGTGAGCCACTCCACGTCGTGGCCGCCGGCGGCGATCAGGGCGTGGATGAGCGCGTCCCCGTCGTCGGGCACCGGCCGGTCCCCGAGGTGGTAGCCGGCGGCGGCCAGCGCGGCGAGCAGCCGCACCGCCGAGGCGGGGGTGTCCAGCCCGACGGCGTTGCCGACCCGGGAGTGCTTCGTCGGGTAGGAGCTGAGCACGATCGCCAGCCGCTTGTCGGCGTTGGGCACGTGCCGCAGCCGGGCCTGGCGCGCGGCGATCCCGGCGACCCGGGCGGCGCGCTCGGGGTCGGGCTCGTAGACCGACAGCCCGTCGGCGTCGATCCGCTTGAACGAGAACGGCACGGTGACGATCCGGCCGTCGAACTCGGGGATGGCCACCTGCATGGCGGCGTCCAGTGGGGACAGGCCGGCGTCGCTGCCGGCCCACTGCTCGCGGGTGCTGGTGAGGCAGAGCGCCTGCACGATCGGCACGTCGAGGGCGGCGAGCGCGCCGACGTCCCAGGCGTCGTCGTCGCCCCCGCCGGAGGCGTCGGCGGCCACGGTCCCGCCGGCGGCGAGCACGGTGACGACGAGGGCGTCGCAGCGGGCGAACAGCTCCAGCGGCCCGTCGCCGGGGGCGAGCCCGCGCAGCGAGCCGCAGAAGATCGGCAGGGGGTTCGCCCCGGCGGCGTCGACCGCGTCGGCGAGGGAATCGACGAAGGCGGTGTTCCCCGCCAGGGCGTGCGCCCGGTAGAAGACGATCCCGACGGTCGGCCGCTCGGGCTTGTGGGGGCGCTCGCCATGGACGCCGTGCCCGGGAGTGGGCGCGGGCGGGGCGAAGCCCTCGCCGGTGAGCAGCACCGTGTCGGAGAGGAACCGGGCCAGCTCGGCGAGGTTGCCCGGCCCGCCCTCGACCAGGTACGCCAGGGCCCCGGTGGCCACCCCGGAGGCCACGGTGGACGCGGCCATCAGCTCGGCGTCGGGGACCGCCTCGCCGCCGAGGACGACCGTCGGCACCCCGGAGCCGAGCACGGCCGCGAGGCCGTCCGGCCACGCCTGCCGGCCGCCGAGCAGCCGTACGACGGCGAGGTCGACGCCGTCGAGCAGCGCCGGCACGGCGTCGGCGGCGACCCGGGCGGGGTTGGCCAGCCGGTAGCCGGCGCCACTGGCCCGGGCGGCGAGCAGGTCGGTGTCGGCGGTGGAGAGCAGCAGGATGCGCACGGAAGGCTCCGGAGAGTGACACACCGGGCGGCGGGTGGGCCGCCGGCGGGCAGGCAGGGGCGCGGGTTCAGCGGGTACGGCAGGCCTGCGGCCGGTTCACCGGCGACGGCCGGGGCGCCGGGCGCGCAGCATGGCGCGGTACGCGGTGCGCGGGCTCAGGTGCGGCGACGGGGCGCGGGCAGGCTGCCGCGCGCCAGCAGGCGGCGACGATGGTCGTCGATGTGCGAGACGCCGTGCGTCATCGGGTCCTCCTCGGGTGTCCACGCCCTGGGGTCGCTCCGACGGCCGAAGTATCCTGGCTCCCGGATCGACGCTCTCCCCCGGCCTTCCAACCGCAGACACACGGCCGTGACTCACGAGGGGGGATCGCTCCCCGGTGACAGTGGCGGGACCGCGCCGGAATCGCACCGGCTTCCTTCACTGCCGTCAGGCCGCGAATGCTGCCACACCCGACCGCCGCCGGTCAACGCCGGGCTCCCGGCCACTCCCACCCCGCTCGACATCGAGTGACGCCAATGGCTCAAGGAATCGGATGCGGCACAAGCAATTGTCGTACGCCGATGGCTCCGGGTCGCTTCGCGCGTCTTTTCCCGCCGACCGACCCGCGGATTGGTCAGGCTGATTCCGATCATCACCCGCTCGCGCGAGACGGGAATTGCCCGAAGGGAAACCGATCAGGTGGCGACGCAGGTCATCGTGCTCAACGGCGGCTCCAGCTCGGGCAAGTCCGCGATCGTCCGGTGCCGCCGGCCATGCTGGGTTCCCCCGCCGGGCTGAGCTTCGGCCGGCGGGGCGAGGTCGACGTCGGGGAGGACTTCCTCGCCGTGCAGCACGCCTGGCTGGTCGGCATCGCCGCGATGGCGGGCGCCGGGGCGCGGATCGTCCTGGACGAGGTCTTCCTCGGTGGCGGCGCGTCCCAGGAGCGCCTCCGCGGCTACCTGACCGGTCTCGAGGTGCTGTGGGCCGGGGTGCGCGGTGTGCCCCGGCCGTCGCGGCGGGCCGGTGCGCGCCGACGCGGGTCCGTGCGCCGGCCCGGCGGGTCAGTGCGCCCGGCGCTCCGGGTGCGCCCGGTTCCAGGCCCGCATGCGCTCCGGGTATCCGGTGCGCGCGGCCTCGTACAACGGCACGGCGTGCCGTTGGGCGATCTTCGCGGCGGCCCGCGGCGACCCGGTCCGCCGACGGATCCACTCGCCGTCGTGGGCGATCGCCATCACCGTGGTGTCGGTCGCGGTGGTCTCCGGTTCCAGATAGAACTCCACCCCCCGGCGGCTGCGGACGAAGGCCTCCAGGGCGGCGAGGTCGTCCGGCGTCGCCTCGCGGTCGAGCTTCGTCGGGGTTCCGTCGGCGGCGGGTCGGCGGCGGCTGAACCAGCCCATGCCCGGCTCCTCTCCTCGGCGTACGCTCCAGTGGACCACCCCCGCCCGGCAGCCTGCTGGACGCGGGATGAGAGGAAGCTGACCCCGCCCGGGCCTCCCCGTACACTCGCCCGGTGGTGGCGTGGCGGGCGGTGGCGGCGCGGGACAACGCCGACTGGTGCGACCTGGTCGGCCGGGCCCACGGCCTCGCGGGGGCGCGCGACACGGACGCCTGGACGGTGCCCCGCCGCTCCCCGCCGTGGTATCCGGACGCGGTGACGCTGCGCCCCGGCGTGGACGCCGCCCGACTGCTGGCCCGGATCGACGCCGGGCCCGGCGCGTCGGTGAAGGACAGCTTCGCCGACCTGGACCTCGCCCCGCACGGCTTCCGGGTGCTCTTCACGGCCGAGTGGATCCACCGCCCGCCCGCCGGGCCGCCCGCGACACCGCTCGTCGCGTCGCCCCTCACGCCGCCCGGCACGCCGCTCGTCGCGCTGCCTGGGGCGGGCCCGACGGCGCTGGCTCCGGTCACGTCGGCGCGAGGGCTGGCCGCCTGGTCCGCCGCAGCCGGCAGCGAGGCCCTGCACCGGCCGGCGCTGCTGGCCGACCCGCGGGTGACGATCCTCGCCCGGCGCGCGGGCGACGGCGCGGTCACCGCAGGCGCCGTGCTCACCGACTGCGGCCCGGCGGTCGGGGTCTCCAACGTCCTCGCCGCCGACGGGGATCTCGCCGGGGTGTGGCGCGGCGTCGTGGCCGCCTGCCCGGGCCGACCGCTGGTCGGCTACGAATCCGGCGGCGGCCTGCCGCCGGCCGAGGAGGCGGGTTTCCGGCGGGTCGGTCCGCTGCGCGTCTGGCTGCGCCCGGACCGCCACCGCGACCCGGACCGCCACCGAGTGACCACTCTGCGCAACCGCCGCACACCGGCGCGCTCGCCCGTGCACCCGCCTACCCCTCCGTCACCACCAGTTTCGCCCCTCCCACTCACATTCGGCCCTTTGCTCTGCACCCACCGACGCAGCATCTCGGTCGAGCTGGCCGAATAGTAGATCACGAATGAATGACGACGCACCGACGCGGTCACGCTGCGCGAGCAATGCGTATGTGGGTGCAGAGCAAAGCGCCCCGATGGGTTAGTGCCTTCCGGCACCGACGACGACCGGCGAATCACCTTGCGTAATGAGGGCGGCTGAGGAGCAGGCGGCTCCGGCGGCCGATCCCGTGACCGGCGGTGGGCGGTGGCCGGGGCCCGTGGCCGGCAGTGGGGGTCGACGGTCGGCACGGGACGTCGCCCCGTGGGTCGGGGCTAGGCCGGGCGACTGCGCGTGCCGGCCGGCGGCCGGAGCACCGGGACCAGGGCGAGGGCGGGCACCAGGAGCAGCGGCACCAACAGCAGCGCCCGCAGGGTGCCCACGTGGTCGCCGAGCAGGCCGAGCAGCGGCGGACCGCCGAGGAAGGCCGTGTAGCCGATCACCCCGACGACGCTGACCCGGGCCGGCGCCCCGTCCTCCTGGTCGGCGGCGGCGCTGAGTCCCACCGGGAAGCCGAGCGACGCGCCCAGCCCCCACAGTGCGACGCCGACGATGGCCACCGGCCCGCCGCCGGCCAGCACCGCGAGACCGGCACCCACGACGGCGAGCAGGATGGTGCCGAACAGCACCGGCGCCCTGCCCCAGCGGTCGATCGCCACCGTTCCGGCGGTGCGCCCGATGGTCATGCCGACCACGAACACCCCGAACACGGCGGCGCCGGCCGCCTCGCTGAGCCCGTACCCGTCGACGAAGGCCACGGCCAGCCAGTCGTTGGCGCTGCCCTCGGTGAACGCCATCACCAGCACCAGCAGGCCGATGAGCAGCGTGCGCGGCTCCCGCCAGGCGGCGAGCAGCGACGCGCGCCGGGCCGAGGCGGCTGCCTTCTCCCCGCCGGCCGGCGCGGTGCCGGCGCTGGGGAGGAACGTCCGGACCCCGAGCAGCGTGCCGACCAGCACCACCACCGCGAGGACGCTCAGGTGCGCGGCGATGGGCACCCCGACCCGCGCGGCACCGGCGCCGATCCCCGCCCCGGCCACCGACCCGAGGCTCCAGGCCGCGTGGAACCGGGGCAGGATGGTACGCCCCAGCCGCCGCTCGACCGTCGTACCCTCGATGTTCATCGCCACGTCGCAGGTGCCGGCGCCGTAGCCGAAGGCGAACAGGCCGACGGCGGCCCCGGGCAGGAACCCGGCGGCTCCGGCGGACGTGCCGGCGACGGCCAACCCGCCCGAGACCAGCGCGGTGCCGAGGAGCACCGCGCGGGCGGTGCCGAGGCGCTGGGCCACCAGCCCGGCGGTCGGCATGGCCAGCAGCGAGCCCACCGACATCGACAGCAGCAGCAGGCCGAGCCCTCCGGCGCTGAGGTCCAGCGCCTCCCGGGCCGCCGGCACCCGGGCGAACCAGGTGGCGATCGCGAGCCCGTTCAGGGCGAACACGGCCGCCACGCCGTTGCGGGCGGACAGTACCTCCCGTTGCGCGCCGGCCCGACCGGCCTCCGGCTCGGCGGGCGGTGCGTCGGTGCTGCTCACGGCGAGTTCCTCTCGGTTCCACGGGCGTCGACCGCCCATTGGACACCCTGGCGCGACAGCACCGATCATGACCCCCGCCCCTTACCGTCATCCGGACCGGCCCACTACCGCAAGGCGGCGGGTGCCGGGGTCACACGGCCGGTAGGCCGAGGGCCTCGTCGACCCGGCCGAGAACGGCGGCGTCGTCGTCCACGCCGACCCCGCGCAGCAGGTCGATCGCGGTGGCCCGCACCTGACCCACGATCATCGCCAGCGGCAGCGGCTGGCCGGAGGCGAAGAGCCGCCCGGCGCCCCGGACCGCGTCCAGCGCGGCGGTCTCGGCGCGGCCGGCGTGCTCGTCGGCGGCGGTATCGCGACCGTCGAGGTCGGCGGCGAACGCCTCCCCGGCCGCCTGCACGGCGTCGGCGAGGCAGCGGACCGCCCCGCCGAGGTCGGCCGGCACGGGGGTCGCCAGCCGGGTGAGGGTCACCCCGGCCCGGGCCAGCACCCGCACGTTACGCACGGCGTAGTCGATCTGCCCGATGGACGCGTCGACGGTACGCAGCCGGCCCAGGTGCCGGCGGCGGCGTACGTGCAGGGTCAGCGCCTCCCCGGCGGCGAGCACGGCGTCGCGCAGCCGCTCCACGGCGGCGTCCATGCCCCGCGCCCGGTCCAGGGCGGCCAGGGCGGCCTGCTCGTCGCGGCCGTCGAGGGCGTCGGCGACCTCGTGCAGCAGCCCGGCGAGGTCCTCGAAGGTCTGCCGGAACTCGGCGACCAGCGGGGCGAGCGGGCGGCGGGCGTCGACGAGCTGGCTGGCCACGAGGGCCACCGCCCCGCCGATCAGCGCGTCGACGAACCGGAACGGGATCAGCGACTCCGTCGGCGGGGCGACCACCACGAGGTAGAGCGCGGAGACGGCGGCCTGCACCACGGAGACGCTGCTCGCGCCGAACGCCACGGCCAGCACGATGGTGAGCAGGATGACGGTGAAGACCGTCCAGCTGGTGCGCGGCCCGAGGGCCTGCACCACGACGTCGGCGACGAGCACCCCGGCGGCGACGCCGAGCACCACCTCCACCGCCCGGCGCATCCGCTGGCCCCGGGCCTGCCCGAGGACGATGAGCGCGGCGGCCGGGGCGAAGAAGGGCTGCGGGTGCCCGACCAACCGGGTGGCCAGCACCCAGGCCACCGTGGCCGCTACCGTCCCCTCCACCACCGGCAGCCAGCCCTGCCGGACCCGAGCGGCGGCCTCCCGGAACCAGCTCCACCGCACCATGGCCGCCTCCCCTGCCCGTCGCACCACCGCCCATGGTGCTCCTCGGTGGAAGAGGCGGCCCGACGAGGGCGCCGGGTGAAGCTACCCGCCGGCTGACCGGCGCGCGGCGGCGTACTCCTCGGCGGCGAGGAAACGGGCGAGCACCTCGGCGGTGCCGGGGGTGTACGGCCGACCGTCGATCAGTTCGTCGGGCGCGACGAAGAGCATCGCCGCTCCCTCCCCGAGCACCACGTCCTCCTGTCTGGCCGTCGTTCCGGCCCAGAAGTAGTGTTTCACCCGGTCGCTCTCCAGCCCATCCTGAACGGCGTAGAGCCGCAGGGCGGAGGCGGGGCCCAGCCCGGTCTCCTCGCGGAGTTCCCGCAGGGCGGTCTGGTCGACGGTCTCCCCCGGCTCGCGGTGTCCTCCCGGCAGCGCCCAGACGTTCGGGTGGCGCGGCGCGTTGCCGTCGCGCAACTGCAGCAGCACCCGGCCGCCCCGGTCCACCAACAGCACGCACGCGATCTCGATCACCCGTCCAGCCTAGGCTCGCGCGCGCCCTCGTCCGCCCCCGCACGGCCGGCGGACGCGCGGGGGCGGACGGGTTGCGGTCAGGCCACGTGGGTGAGGTGGGCCGTGATCGCGGCGGCGAGGATCTCCGGGCCGGGGCGGGCCCAGAGGGCGGCGTGGAAGACCTCCACCTCGATCGCCCCCCGGTAGCCGGCCGCGTCGACCGCGTCGCGGAACCGGCGCATGTCGACGCAGCCCTCGCCGGGCAGCGCCCGGCCCAGCAGCACGCCCTCCGGCAGCGGGGTGATCCAGTCCGCCACCTGGAACGCGGCGATCCGGTCCCCCGCGCGGGCGATCTGCCGGAACACGGTGTCGTCCCACCACAGGTGGTACGTGTCGACCACCACCCCGACCGCGCCCGGGTCGTACCGCTCGGCGATGTCGAGGGCCTGGCCGAGGGTGGAGATCACGCACCGGTCGGCGCAGAACATCGGGTGCAGCGGCTCGATGGCCAGCCGCACCCCGGCCGCCTCGGCGTGCGGCACCAGCTCGCCGATCGCGTCGGCGACCCGTTCGCGGGCGGCGTCGACGTCGCGGCTGCCGGCCGGCAGGCCCCCGGAGACCAGCACCAGCTCGCGGGTGCCGAGGGTGGCGGCTTCCTCGATCGCCCGCAGGTTCTCGTCGCGCCAGCCGTCGGCGGTGAAGAACCCGCCCCGGCACAGCGACGTGACGGCCAGCCCCGCCTCGCGGACCAGCCGCGCCGCCCTCTCGACGCCGTATTCGCGCACCGGCTCCCGCCAGAGCCCGACGCCCGGCACCCCGGCAGCCACGCAGCCGGCGACCAGTTCCTCCAGGCCCCAGCCGGTGGCGGTGGCCTGGTTGAACGAGAACCGGGCCAGCCGACCGCCGAACCGGTCGCCCGCTGAGCCGTCCACGGTGATCGCGGCCGGCCCGTCGGCCGTGCGCGCCGCCGGCCCGCCCGGCGTGGCCAGCGCCGGCCCGTCCACGGCGGTCACTGGGGCACCCCGGCGACCGTGAAGTAGGCCCGGGCCCGCGCGGCGGCCAGCTCGGCGTCGGGCAGCAGCCCGGCCGCGTCGGCCAGGACGAGCAGCCGGGCCAGGTGGGCCGGCGACCGGCCCGCCTGCTGGCCGCCGACCATGGTGAAGTGGTCCTGGTGGCCGGTCAGCCAGGCCAGGAACACGATGCCGGTCTTGTAGTGCCAGGTCGGGGCCGCGAAGAGGTGCCGGGCCAGCGGCACGGTCGGGGCGAAGACCTCGTCGTACGTCGTGAGGTCGCCGGCGTCGAGGGCGGCCAGCGCGGCGGCGGCGGCCGGCGCGATGGCGGCGAACACCCCGAGCAGCGCGTCGGAGTGGCCCGCCTCGTCGCCCCGGATCAGCTCCGGATAGTGGAAGTCGTCGCCGGTGTAGAGGCGCACCCCGGCGGGCAGCCGGCGGCGCAGGGCGACCTCCCGGTCGGCGTCGAGCAGGGACACCTTGATCCCGTCGACCTTCTCGGCGTGGTCCTTGATCAGGTCCAGCACGGCGTCGGCGGCGAGGTCCAGGTCGGCCGAGCCCCAGTAGCCGGTCAGCGCCGGGTCGAACATGTCGCCGAGCCAGTGCAGCACGACCGGCTGGTCGGAGGCGGCCAGCAGGTGGGCGTACACCTGCTGGTAGTCCTCGGGGCCGCGGGCGGCGGCGGCGAGGTGCCGGCTGCACATCAGCACCGGCCGGGCCCCGGCGGAGAGCACCTCGGCGAGCTGCTCGGCGTAGGCGTCGCGGATCTGCGCGATGCTGGCCGGGCCGACGGGGAGCTGGTCGGTGGCGACCCCGGCGACGATCCGGCCGCCGGCGGCGCGGGCCTCGGCGGCGCTGCGCCGGATCAGCTCGCGGGTCGCCGGGTAGTCCAGGCCCATGCCGCGCTGCGCGGTGTCCATGGCCTCGGCGACCCCGAGCCCGTACGACCACAGGTGATGCCGGAAGGCGAGGGTGCGGTCCCAGTCGACGGCGGCCGGGGCGCCGGGGACGTTCTCGGCGCGCGGGTCGGCCACCACGTGCGCGGCGGCGTACGCGATGCGGGAGGTCGCCGGGGCGGCGGGGCGGGGAAAGCCGCCGCTGCCGGTGAGCCGGTGCCGGGTGCCGTCGGGCAGGACGACGCCGCCGCTCATCGGCCCAGCTCCGGGATCTCGAGGCGGCGGTGCTCGCGGGCGGAGCGCAGGCCCAGCTCGGCGAGTTGCACGCCGCGCGCGCCGGCCATGAAGTCCCACGGGAACGGCTCGCCGGCCACCACGTGCCGCAGGAACGCCTCCCACTGCACCTTGAAGCCGTTGTCGAACTCGTCGTTGTCCGGCACCTCGCTCCACTGGGACCGGAAGCTCTCCCCGGAGGGCAGGTCCGGGTTCCACACCGGCTTCGGGGTGACCGAGCGGTGCTGCACGCGGCAGTTGCGCAGGCCGGCGACGGCGCTGCCCTCGGTGCCGTCGACCTGGAACTCGACCAGCTCGTCGCGGTGCACCCGGACGGCCCACGACGAGTTGAGCTGGGCGATGATCCCGCCTTCGAGCTCGAAGATGCCGTACGCGGCGTCGTCGGCGGTGGCCGGGTAGGCGCGGCCGGCCTCGTCGACGCGGCGCGGGATGTGGGTGGCGTTGACACAGGTGACGGCGCGGACCGGGGCGAACAGCTCCTCCAGCACGTAGTGCCAGTGCGGGAACATGTCCATCACGATGCCGCCGCCGTCCTCGGCGCGGTAGTTCCAGGACGGGCGCTGGGCGGGCTGCCAGTCGCCCTCGAAGACCCAGTAGCCGAACTCGCCGCGCACGGAGAGGATGCGGCCGAAGAAGCCGCCGTCGATGAGGCGCTTGAGCTTGCGCAGGCCGGGCAGGAACAGCTTGTCCTGCACCACGCCGGTGCGGATGCCGGCGGCGTCGGCGGCGCGGGCCAGCTCGACGGCGGCGGCGCTGTCCTCGGCCAGGGGCTTCTCGGTGTAGATGTGCTTGCCGGCGTCGATGGCCTGGCGGACGGCCTTCTCCCGCTGCTGGGTGAGCTGGGCGTCGAAGTAGATGTCGACGTCGTCGCGGGCGAGGGCGGCGGTGAGGTCGGTCGTCCAGTCGGTGAGCCCGTGCCGCTCGGCGATGTCGCGCAGCCGGCTCTCGTTGCGCCCCACCAGGATCAGCTCGGGCCAGATGCGGGTGCCGTCGGCCAGCGGCACCCCGCCCTCCTCGCGGATGGCGAGCAGCGAACGGACGAGGTGCTGGCGGTAGCCCATCCGGCCGGTGACGCCATTGACGATGATCCCTATCGGCCTACGGCTCATGATTCTCTTCCCTCTCTTCGGGCGGCCGGCACCCGCCCGGCGGGCAGGGACGGCCGTCGCGCCAGGCAAGCGCTTTCCTGGGAGCGTAGGGGGCCGCCGCCCCGCAGGGCAAGGGCTTTCCGTTGCGACTGCGGTAACCTGTCCGCGACCGCGCGGGGTCCGGCCGCGCGGGCGGACCATGAGGGGCGGCGGATGGCGACGCTGGCCGATGTCGCGCGGCGGGCGGGGGTCTCCCCCGCCACGGCGTCACGGGTGATCAACGGCAGCAGCAAGCCGGTCGCCGACGAGCTGCGCGAACGCGTGCTACGCGCCGTCGCCGACCTGCGGTACGTGCCGAACGCGCACGCCCAACTGCTGGCCCGGCCGCAGCGCAGCGTGGTCGGCGTCGTCGTCCACGACGTCTCCGACCCGTACTTCGCCGAGGTGACCCGGGGCCTGCAACGGGTCGCCACCGAACGGGGCCGCCTGCTGATCATCTGCAACAGCTACCGCGACCCCGTCCGCGAGCTGGAGTACGTGGAGCTGCTGCGCGGCCAGCAGGTGGCCGCGATCGTGCTCGCCGGGTCCGGCTACCACGACGCCGCGTTCACCACGCTGCTCAACGAGAAGCTCGCCGCGTACGAGGCGACGGGCGGTCGGGTCGCGGTGATCGGCCGGCACGACCACTTCGGCGACGCGGTGATGCCGGCCAACGCGACCGGCGGCGAGCTGATCGGCCGGGAGCTGCTGCGCCTCGGGCACCGGCGCGTCGGCGTGGTCGCCGGCCCCCGGGTGCTCACCACCATCACCGACCGGCTGACCGGGCTGCGGCGGGCGCTCGCCGAGCAGGGCGTCGAACTGCCCGACCAACGCATCCGGTACGCCGACTTCGACCGCGACGGCGGGGCCCGGGCCACGGCCGAGCTGCTGGACACCAGCCCTGCGCCCACCGCGATCGTGGCGCTGAACGACTCGATGGCCGTCGGCGCGCTCGCCCTGCTGCGGGCGCGCGGCGTGCGGGTGCCCGAGGACGTCTCCGTCCTCGGCTTCGACGACATGCCGATCGCCGCCGACGTCACCCCCACGCTGACCACGGTGCGGCTGCCCCTGGTCGAGATGGGGGTGCGGGCGATGGCCCTCGCCCTCGACCCGACCAGCGGGAGCCCTCGCGTCGAGACCCTGCCGGCGGAGCTGGTCCGCCGGGACAGCACCGGCCCGGCCCCGGCCTGACCCGGCCCGGCCCGCCGCGCCCCGGGCGGGGCTCAGGCCCGGCCGCCATGTCGGCGACATCGCGCGATCAACTCGCCGGGATACCGCAATGTCGCCGGCATGGAGTCGATCAACCCGGCCCCGCCCGCGATCAACCAGGCCCCGCCCGCCATCAACCCGGCCCGCCCCGCCCGGTCAGGGTGGCCGCCGCCGCCGAGGGCCGCCGCCGAGGGCCGCCGCCGCACGCCACGCCGGGCGGTCAGGCCGCCCGGTCGCCCCGGGCCAGTTCCGCGAGGCGGTCGATCTGGGCGGGATCGGACAGGGCCGACCCGACCGCCACCACCTTGACGCCGGCCGCCAGGAAGTCGGCCGCGTTGCCGGCGTCGATGCCGCCGGTGGCGACGAAGCGCAGCTCGGGCAGCGGCCCGGCGACGGCCTTGAACCACTGCGGCCCGAGGCTCACCGCCGGGAACGCCTTCAGCCAGGTCAGCCCGTGGTCGCGGGCGCGCTGCGCCTCGGTCGGGGTGGCCACCCCGGGCAGGTGCGGGATCCCGTAGGTCAGGGCCACGTCGGCCACCGCGAGGTCGAGCCCGGGCGCGACGGTGAACGCCGCGCCGGCCGACGCGGACTGCCGGACCTGCGCCGGGGTGAACACGGTGCCCGCCCCGACGATCCGGTCCCGCTCCCGCCCCGCCTCCACGGCCGCGCGCAGCGCGGTCACCGCCTCGGGGGTGCGTACCGGCACCTCCACCACGTCGATGCCGAGGTCCCAGGCCCGGTTGGCGAGCCGGACCGTCTCCTGCGGCGGCAGGTCGCGGAGGATCACCATGACCCGCGCGCCAGCGAAGATCGGTGCGAAGTCGTGCGCCGTCACCGGCTGCCCCTTCCGTTTCCAGGGCCGGCGGCGCCGGTCCCCACGTGTGCGCCCCCGTCATCGGCGACGGCCGTCCCGTCGCAGCCGGCCAGGCCGTCGAGCAGGCCGGCCCCCACCGGGTCGAGCGCCGCCCACCCGTCGGCGGTCAGGTCCACGACCCCGTCGAGGTCCCGCCGCCGGGGCGGGGGCGCGCAGTCGCCGGGCACCGCGAGGGCCCGGACCGCGACGACGTGGCCGCAACGCAGCGCGGCGGCGTGGTCCAGCCCACGCAGCACGGCGGAGAGGTAGCCGGCGGCGAAGGCGTCCCCCGCCCCGACCGGTTCCACCACCGGCGCGCGTAGCGCCGGCACGAACACCGCCGGCCCGGTGCGCGGCAGCGCCGTCGCGCCGACGGCCCCGTCCTTGACGACCACCGTCGCGGGGCGGGGCAGCAGCCGGCGTACCGCCTGCGGGTCGGCGGTCCCCCACAGCCGCTCGGCCTCGTCCAACCCGACGAGGACGATGTCGGCCCGGTCGGCGAGGTCGCGCAGCACGTCGGCGGCCCGGTCGGCGGGCCAGAGCCGGGGCCGGTGGTTGACGTCGAAGCTGACCAGCGCGCCGCGCAGCGGCCGGTCGTCGACCGCGTGCGCCACGAGGGCACGGCAGGACTCCGACAGCACCGGGGTGATGCCGGACAGGTGCAGCAGCCGCGCGCCGGCCAGGCGCGGGTCGTCCAGCGCCCCGGGGCCGAGCCGGGACGCGGCCGAGCCGGCCCGGTAGTAGTGCACGCCGGTGGCCTCCGGCCGGGGGTCCTTGAAGTAGACGCCGGTCGGCGCGTGCGCGTCGAGCGCGACCGAGGCGACGTCGACGCCCCCGCCGGCGACCTCGCGCAGCACCATCCGCCCGAACGGGTCGTCGCCGACCCGGCTGACCCAGGCCACCCGGTGGCCGAGCCCGGCCAGGCCGATGGCCAGGTTGGACTCCGCGCCGCCAACGCCGAGCCGGAGCCGGTCGGCACGCTCCAGCGGCGCGGCGTCGGTCGGCGACATGACCACCATGGTCTCGCCGACGGTGACCACCTCGGGGCCGGGCCCGCCCGTCACGCCCGTACCGCCGCTTCGGTGACGGCCAGGGCGGCGGCCGCGTCGCGGTCGAGGACCCCGTCGGCCACGACCACGCCGTGCCGCCCGTGCCGGCTGCCGCCGGCCGGCACCACGGCCGGGGTCTCGAAGGCGAACGCCACGCAGACCCCCGGGTACATCGCCGTGCGCACGAACCACCGGTCGCCGGGCCCCAGGCCCGTGAAGACCAGAGTGTACGCGCCGCCGCCCGGCCCGGTGCCGGTCAAGGCGACCCACGGCTCGGCGCTGCCGTTGACGTGCTCCTCCCCGTCGGCGGAGGCGGTGAAGGCGTGCGGCGGCTCGGCGGCGACCGCCCGCCAGAAGAACCCGCCGTAGCCGGCGCCGCCGGGGCGGCCGTTGGTGGCGGGGCTGCCGAGGGGGACGTCCCGGTCGGCGGGGGCGGTCAGGGCGTACCGCACGTCCAGCCGCCAGGCGTCGGGGTGGCCGGGCACCGGGTCGGCGGCGAGGCGGCGGCGTTCGGTGAGCAGCACCGCGCCGGCCGGGTCGCGCCACTGGAGCCGGTGGGCGAGCACGTCGTCGGCGCGTTCGTCCCATCCGGTGTGGACGATCCGGCCGTGGTCGTCGCGCCAGGTGTAGCCGGCGTCGCGCACGTAGGTGCGCCCGCCCCACAGGTTGGTGCCGGCGACGTCCTGCACGGCCAGGGACGCCCCGAGGTGCCAGACGTGGTCGGCCGGCAGCTCGTCGGTCACCACCGTCCCGCCCAGCGTCCGCACCGGGTGCAGGTAGGGGCGGGGGCCGTGCGTGGCGTCGAGGTCGGGGGCGAGCACGTAGCGGGCCACCTCGACGCCGCCGACGCGCAGCCGGGGGTCGTCGGGGCTGCCGGGGCCCGCGTCGTCGGTGCGGGGGCGGGGGTGCTGGTCGGTCACGAGGGCTCCACGGCGACGGCGGGGCGGCGGGCGACCGCATGCAGGGCGGCCAGAGCGTACCCGGCGAGGATCGGCAGCGCGACCGGGATGACCAGCGCGGTCAGGACACCGGCCACACAGCACACGCCGCTGGCCGCCGCCCAGCCGCCCGGGCGGACCAGGCAGGCGCGGGCGGCGGCGCGGGCCGCGGCCCGCCACCCCCGCCCGCCGGCCCGCCCGACCTCGACGACGACGAGACCGGCGTATCCGGCCAGGGCCGCCGTGACGACGCCGGTGACCAGCAACGCGGGTGCCCCGCCGGGAACCCGGCCGGTGGCCAGCGCGGCCAGGTCCGCCCCGAGCAGGACCGCGCCGGCCAGCACGGCGAGGGTGACCGGCACGCCGGCCGGCAACCCCCGCACGTACCGGCGCAGCGTGGTCCGTGCGTCGGGCCAGCCGCCGTCGGTGATCCGGTCGTGCACGGCGGCGCTGGCGGTGGCGAGCGCGGCGCCGGCGGTGACCACCGGCAGCGCGCCCACCACCAGCGCGAACCCGACCAGGGCCAGGTCGGCGGCGTCGCGGAGCACGTCCCGCCAGTCCCGGCGGGCCGGCACGTCCTGCGGCACGGTGTTCATCCCTTGAGGCCGCTGGTGTTGATGCCCTCGACGAGCATCCGCTGGAAGGCCAGGAAGAACAGGAACACCGGCAGCAGGGACAGCACCGACATGGCGAACATCGGGCCGACCGCGCTCTGGCTGGTCGAGTCGATGAACAGGGTCAGCGCCACCGGCACCGTGTAGTCCTCCAGGCTGGACAGGAAGACCAGCTGCCGGAAGAAGTCGTTCCACGTCCAGATGAACGAGAAGATCGCGGTGGTGACCAGCGCGGGGCGGCTCAGCGGCAGGATGACGTGCCGGAAGATGCCGAACGCGCTGGCCCCGTCGATCTTCGCGGCCTCGTCCAGCTCACGCGGGATGCCCCGCATGAACTGCACCATCAGGAAGACGAAGAACGCCTCGGTCGCCAGGAACTGCGGGATCAGCAGCGGCAGGTACGGCCATTCGCCGCCGACCAGCCCGAGGCTGCGGAACAGGATGTACTGCGGCACGATCAGCACGTGCCCCGGCAGGAGCAGGGTGCCGATCATGATCGCGAACCACATCCCGCGCAGCCGGAACCGCAGGCGGGCGAAGGCGTACGCGGCGAGCAGGCAGGAGACCGCGTTGCCGACGACGGTCAGCAGGCTGACCATCGCGCTGTTGAGGAAGAAGCGGCCGAAGCTGAGGTCGAAGTTGGTCCACCCGTCGACGTAGTTGCCGGGGGTGAACTCCTTCGGCAGCAGGCCGATGTTGCTGACGATCTCCTCCTGGCTCTTGACCGAGGTGCCGATCATCCAGAACAGCGGGTAGAGCACGACCACCACGATCGCGATCAGGACGAGCAGGCGTACGGCCTGCCCCCGTCCGGCGCGCGGGCGGCGCGGCCCGGTCACCGGCGCTTCTGCGGTAGCCGTCGTCACCGGTCCTCCCCGTCGGAGTAGTGCACCCAGAACCGTCCGGTGCTGAAGAAGACCGCCGTGATGACGCCGATGGCGATCAGGAAGACCCAGGCCATCGCCGAGGCGTAGCCCATCTCCAGGTCGGTGAAGCCCTTGATGTAGAGGTTCAGCGTGTACATCAGTGTGGAGTCGACCGGGCCGCCGGTGCCGTTGCTGAGCACGAAGGCCGCGGTGAAGCCCTGGAAGCCGTTGATGGTCTCCAGCACCAGGTTGAAGAAGATGACCGGGGAGAGCATCGGCAGGGTGACGGCGCGGAACTGCCGCCACCTGCCGGCCCCGTCCACGGACGCGGCCTCGTACAGCTCGGTCGGCACCTGCTTGAGCCCGGCCAGGAAGATCACCATGGGCGCGCCGAACTGCCAGATGGCGAGCACCATCAGCGTCTCCAGCGCCCAGTCGGGGTCGTTGACCCAGGGCTTGCCCTCGATGCCGAACAGGGCCAGCATCGAGTTGAACGCGCCGTCGCGGTTGAACATGTTGACCCAGACGATGGCCAGCGCGACGCTGCCGCCGAGCAGCGACGGCAGGTAGAACAGGCTGCGGAACAGCCCGACCCCGCGCCAGGCCCGGTTGAGCAGCAGCGCCACGCCGAGCGCGGCGGCCAGCTTCAGCGGCACCGCCACCAGGGCGAAGGTCAGGGTGACGCGCACCGCGTGCCAGTACGAGGGATCGCTGGTGAACATCCGCTCGTAGTTGGCGAAGCCCACCCACTCGACCTCCGAGAAGGGGGTGAGGATGTCGTAGTTGGTGAAGCTGAGGTAGAGGGACAAGAGCATGGGAATCGCCGTGATGGCCATCAGTCCGATGAGCCAGGGCGAGAGGAAGACGTACCCCGCGAGACCTTCGCTTTGCCGGATCCGCCCGGCCACGCCGTGGGGGGCGTGGGCGCGGGCGGATCCGGTGCCGCGTCGGGTCGGGTCGGGCACCGTGGTCAGGGCCACGAGCCGGCTCCTTTCCGAGCGTGTGCGGCGGTTCAGGCGATGGCGGACTTGCAGGCGTCCATGAACAGGGCCGCGGCGGCGGCCGGGGCGAGCCGGCCGTACTGCGCCTCCTCGGCCGCCTTGATCAGCTCGGCGCGGACCTTGCTGTGGCCCTTGATCGGCACCTGCGGCGACTGGCCGAACTTCTGGGCCAGCTCGGTCTCCACCGCGATCGACTGCTTCATCGCGGGGTCGGTGGTGTCGTCGCTGACGACGCGGCGCAGGTCCAGGTTGGACGGCAGCCCCCGGTCGGTGCCGAGGATCTTGACGGCCTCCGGGTCGTTGGCGAGGAAGTTGAGCACGTCGACGGCGATGTCCTTGTGCTTGCTGCCCTTGAACACCGACCAGTACATGGAGGCGCGGGCCCACTGGGCGCTCGGGTCACCCGGGTAGGCGACCACGCCCAGCTCGTCCTTGGTGTTCTTCTTCAGCTCCGGCATCTGGTTGACCCAGACCCAGGAGGTGCCGGCCTTGCCGGTGACCACGAGCTGCTTGGTGATGTCGGTGGCGTTGCCCTCGTGGATCACGTCCGGGGTCGGGGTCGCGCCCCGGTCGCGGGCGCCCTTCCACAGCTCGAACCACTTGGTGACGTCCTCGACGGTGAAGCCGAGCTCCGTGCCCTTGTACATGTCCTTGCCCTGCTGGCGCAGCCACACCCAGAACGCCTTGTAGTCGGCGCTGGGGTCCATGGTGCCGGGGATCTTGGTCTTCTTCGCCACCTGCTCGGCCCAGGCGATGTGCTCCTCCCAGGTCATGCCGGTGGTCGGCTCCGGGAGGCCGTTCTTGGTGAGCAGGGTCTTGTTGTAGACCAGGCCCTGGGTGTTCTCGCCCGCGGCCAGGCCGGCGAGCTTGCCGTCGACCACGCCGTACTGCCAGAGGCTCTTGGGGAACTTCGACACGTCGAGCTTGCCGGAGTCGGAGTAGCTGGTCAGGTCGAGCGTGGTGTTGCGGGCCGCGTACTCGGCGAGGTAGTTGTCGTCGATCTGGAAAATGTCCGGCGGGTTGCCGCCGGCGGTGAGGGTGGCCAGCTTGTCGAAGTAGCCCTGGTTGGCCTGCCAGGTCTTCTCGAACGTGACGTTCGGGTTCTTCTTGGTGTAGAGAGCGAGGGCGTCCTCGGTCAGCTTGGCGCGGGCCTCGCCGCCCCACCAGAAGATGGAGAGCTTGACCTTGCCGTCGTCGCCGGCGGAGTCGTCGTCACCGCAGGCGGCGGCGCCGAGGACCAGCGGCGCGGCCACGGCGAGGGCGACGAGCCCGCGCAGCAGCCGACGGCGGGGAGTACGGTGGGAACGCCCGGCGGGTGCGCCGGCGGTGGGGGGCGTGGCGGGGTGCATGTGCGCTCAACTCCTTGGCGTTAGGAGGCGACAGCGCCACCGGTGGCCGCCCTCGGGCGGCCCGGGTCCGCAGGGCGATGCGGATCCGGGCCGACACGGACGGCACCGGGGCTACCGGTCCCTGCAGCGGGTCCGGTGGAGTCGCGGATGACCAACTCGGTCTGGAGCATTACCTGTGCGGTGGTGCGACGGGCGCCGACTGCCGTGCCCCTGCCGGCGCCCCGCGGTCCCCGCGGCGCGTCGGTATCCTGTTGCAGCAGCATGTCGACGGCCGTCCGGCCGGCGGCCGCGGTAGGCGTGGCCACCGTCGTCAACTTGGGCCGGGTGAGCCGGCTCAGGGCGATGTCGTCGATGCCGACGACGCTGACGTCCTGTGGCACCCGGACGCCGAGGGCGTCGAGGCCCTCGATCAGCCCGATCGCCATCAGGTCGTTGTAGGCGAGCACGGCGGTGACGCCGCTGCGCTGGACATGTTCGGCCAGCGCGAGGCCGCCGTGCTCGGTGGGCGGGTTGGGCCCGAGGACGGTCAGCTCGGCGCCGCCGGCCCGGGCCGCGGCGGCGGCCGCGCGCCGGATCTCCCGGCTGGTCCACGAGCCGCGCGGCCCGCTGAGCAGGCCGATCGCGGTGTGGCCGAGGCCGGCGAGGTGCTCGATCGCCGAGCGGGCGCCCTGACCGACGTCCATCACCACGCAGGGCAGGCCGGTCACCTGGCGGTTTATCACCACCAGCGGGACCTCGCGGCTGAGCTGCTCGATGAGGCTGTTGCTCATCCGGGGGCTGCACAGCAGCACCCCGTCGACCTGCTTGGCCAGGGCGTGGACCAGCTCCTCCTCGGCCATCGGGTCCTCGTTGGTGTCCGCGACGAAGATGTGGTAGTCGCGGTGCCGGGCCTGTCCCTCCGCCGCCTTGATCAGTGGCGGGAAGAACGGGTTGGCGATGTCGGCGATGATAAGGCCGATGTTGTGGGTGCGGCCGGTGATCAGGGCCCGCGCGGCGCGGTTGGGCCGGTAGCCCAGGTCCTCCGCGCAGGCCAGCACCCGGACCCGGGTTTCCGGGTTGACCAGGTGCGGCGCGGAGAACGTGCGGGATACCGTCGAGATGTGCACGCCGGAGGCCCGCGCGACGTCCCTGATGGTGACTGGCACGGCGGCCCTTTCGTCCGGTGTGGCTGCGGTCACGTGGGTGCCGCCAATTAATGCAAACGGTTGCTCCAGTGTCAACGCTCGAAGATTACGACCAGGTTTCGAACGGGCACGCACCATGCGTTCGTATGCTGCCAAAGTGGGGCAAGGCACGCGGATTTTGTTTCCGTCGTTGACGCGCCGCGATCGATCGTGGTTTCTTCACTGCAAACCTTTGCAGCCAGCCAGGAGGCCCCCGCGATGTCTTCGAGAACCGGTGGACGGACCCGTCACGCGGTGGTGGGCACCGGTGCCCGGGCCGAGATGTTCGTCCGGGCGCTGGTGCGCGACCACGCCGACACCGCCGAGCTGGTCGCGTTCGCCGACGTCAACCAGGCCCGCATGGACGCGCACAACCGGTGGCTCGGCGAACTGGGCCACGCGCCGGTGCCGACGTACCGCGCCGACGAGTTCGCCGCGATGCTGGCCAAGGAGCGGGTCGACACGGTGCTGGTCACCACCGTCGACGCCACCCACGACGAGTACATCGTCGCGGCCCTGCACGCCGGCTGCGACGTGGTCTCGGAGAAGCCGATGACCGTCGACGCCCCGCGCTGCCGGCGCATCCTGGAGGCGGTCGCCGAGACCGGCCGGCACGTCACGGTCGCGTTCAACTACCGCTACAACCCCCTGCACGAGCAGCTGCGCCGGCTGCTCGCCGACGGCGCGGTCGGCGAGATCGGGTCGGTGCACTTCGAGTGGCTGCTCGACGTGCGCCACGGCGCGGACTACTTCCGGCGCTGGCACCGCGACAAGGCCAACTCCGGCGGGCTGATGGTGCACAAGGCCAGCCACCACTTCGACCTGGTCAACTGGTGGCTCGACGCCACCCCGGTCGAGGTCTACGCCGCCGGCCGGCTGTTCTTCTACGGCGACGCCGGCCGCCGGCACGGCTACGCCCGCGACTACGCCCGCGCGCACGACGCCCCGGCCGCCGCCGACGACCCGTTCGCGCTGCGGATGGCCGAGCACCCCCGGCTGCGCGAGCTGTACCTCGACGCCGAGGCCGAGGACGGTTACCACCGCGACCAGAACGTCTTCGCCCCCGGTGTCACCATCGAGGACGACATGGCCGTGCTGGCCCGCTACTCCACGGGCGCGACGATGACCTACCATCTCACCGCGTACGCCCCCTGGGAAGGCTACCGGGTGATGGTCAACGGCAGCCGGGGCCGCCTCGAACTGGAGGTCGTGGAGAGCGAGTTCGTCAGCCCGCAGGCCGCCGGCGCGCTCAAGGGCGCGGCGCTGCACGGCACCGAGGCCGCCGCCGAGGGCGGCTCGGCCACGCTCACGCTGCGCCCCTACTGGCAGCCGCCGCAGCGCATCGAGGTCGAGGGCTACACCCGGCAGGGCCACGGCGGCGCGGACGCCCGGATGACGCAGGTGCTCTTCGGCGGCGCGACGGACCCGCTGCGCCGGGCGGCCACCGCCCGCGACGGCGCCCTCGCGCTGCTCACCGGCCTGGCCGCCAACCGGTCCTTCGAGACCGGCCAGGCCGTCCGGGTGGCCGACCTGCTCTCCCTGCCCTGACCGACCGCGCCCGGGGCGCGCCGCCTCAGCGGCCCGCCCCGCCGGGGCCGGCCGGCGCTGCCCGGCCCCGCCGGCCCGTCCCCGCACCATCGACCGCATCCGAGGAGCCATCCGACGTGCCGACCACCTCCCGACCCGACCTGCTCCTCCCCGCCGACCCGGGCCTGCGCGCGCTGGCCCGGCAGCTGTACGCGCTGGCGGCGGAGCAACCGATCATCTCCCCGCACGGGCACGTCGACCCGGCCCTGCTGGCCGAGGACCGGCCCTTCCCGGACCCCTCCCGGCTGATCATCGTGCCCGACCACTACCTGACCCGGATGCTGCTCAGCCAGGGCGTGCCCCCGGCCGAGCTGGGCGTCCCCACGGTGGACGGCAGCCCGGTGGAGACCGATGGCAGGAAGATCTGGCGGCGCTTCGTCGACGGCTGGCACCTGTTCCGGGGCACCCCGTCGCGGCTGTGGCTGGAGCAGACCCTCACCGAGGTCTTCGGGGTCGACACCCCCCTGTCACCCGCCACCGCCGACGCCGTGTACGACCAGGTCGCGGCCCGCCTCGCCGAGCCCGAGTTCCGGCCCCGGGCCCTGTTCGACCGGTTCAACATCGAGGTGCTGGCCACCACCGAGTCGCCCCTGGACGACCTGGCCCAGCACGCGAAGCTCGCCGCCGACGGCTGGGGCGGCCCCGGCGGCAAGGTGGTCACCACCTTCCGCCCGGACAACGTGGTCGACATGGAGTTCGACAACTGGGCCGGCAACGTCGAGCAGCTCGGCGCGGTCGCCGGGGAGGACACCGGCACGTACGCCGGCTTCCTGGCCGCCCTGCGGCGGCGCCGGGAGGCGTTCATCGCGGCCGGCGCGACCTGCTCCGACCACGGCCACCCGACCGCGCAGACCCTGGACCTCGACGCCCGGGAGGCCGCGGCGCTGTACGAGCGGGGCCTGCGCGGCACGGCCGACGCCGCCGACGCGGAGGCGTTCCGGGCGCACATGCTGCTGGAGTTCGCCCGGATGTCGCTCGACGACGGCCTGGTGATGCAGCTGCACCCCGGCTCGGTGCGCAACCACAACCGCTGGCTGTACGCCCGGCACGGCCGCGACGTCGGCGGGGACATCCCGCAGGCCACCGAGTACCTGCACGCGCTCACCCCGCTGCTGGACGCCCACGGCAACGACCCCCGGCTGCGGGTGGTGGTCTACACCCTCGACGAGTACACCTTCACCCGGGAGTTGGCCCCGCTCGCCGGCGGCTACGCGGCCCTCTACCTGGGCGCGCCCTGGTGGTTCCTGGACTCCCCCGAGGTGCTGCGCCGGTTCCGGGAGGCGGTCACCGAGACCGCCGGCTTCTACAACACGGCCGGGTTCGTCGACGACACCCGGGCGTTCTGCTCCATCCCGGTGCGCCACGACGTGGCCCGCCGCGTCGACGCCGGCTTCCTCGCCCGGCTGGTCGCCGAACACCGGCTGACCGAGGACGAGGCCGCGGAGACCATCGTCGACCTCGCCTACCGCCTGCCCAAGAGGGTCTACAAGATCGGGGAACAGCTGTGAGTGTCAGGATCACCTCCGTCGATGTGCACGACGTGCGCTTCCCGACCGCGGCGGCCGGCGACGGCTCGGACGCGATCAACAAGGGCGACTACTCGGCGACGTACGTCGAGCTGGGCACCGACGCCGGGGTGGTCGGCGCGGGTTTCACCTTCACCAACGGGCGGGGCAACGAGATCACCTGCGCCGCCGTGCGTGCCCTGGCCCACCACGTGCGGGGCCGCACGATCGAGGAGATCGTCGCCGAGCCGGTGACGTTCTGGCGCTCGCTCAGCGCCGACGTGCAGCTGCGCTGGCTGGGCCCGGAGAAGGGCGTCATCCACATGGCCACCGGCGCGCTGGTCAACGCCGTGTGGGACCTGCGGGCCAAGCTCGCCGGCAAGCCGATGTGGCGGTTCCTCGCCGAACTGCCCACCGAGGAGCTCGTGGCCAGCATCGACTTCCACCACATCACCGACGCCCTCACCCCCGACGAGGCGGCCACCATCCTCGACAAGGGCCGCGACGGGATGGCCGACCGGGTCGCCCTGCTGGAGCGCGACGGCTTTCCGTCGTACACCACGTCGGTCGGGTGGCTGGGCTATCCCGACGAGAAGGTCCGGGCGCTGACCCGCGAGGCGTACGCGGCGGGCTGGCGGGCGATGAAGATGAAGGTGGGCGGCCCACCGGCCGACGACCTGCGCCGCGCGCGGATCATCCGCGCCGAGATCGGCCCGGACGCGCTGCTGATGATGGACGCCAACCAGGTGTGGGACGTCGACGAGGCGATCACCAACATGACGGCGCTGGCGGAGGTCGACCCGTACTGGATCGAGGAGCCGACGCACGCCGACGACATCCTCGGCCACGCCCGGATCGCCCGCGCGGTGACCGAGCTGACCGGCGGCCGGTGCCGGGTGGCCACCGGCGAGGTGGCCGCCAACCGGGTGATCTTCAAGCAGCTGCTCCAGGCCGAGGCGATCGGCGTCATGCAGATCGACGCCTGCCGCGTCGGCGGGGTCAACGAGGTGCTCGCGGAGATCGTCATGGCGGCGAAGTTCGGCGTGCCGATCTGCCCGCACGCCGGCGGCGTCGGCCTCTGCGAGTACGTCCAGCACCTGGCCGTCTTCGACTTCCTGCGCGTCGGCACCAGCCTCGACGGCCGGATGGTCGAGTACGTCGACCACCTGCACGAGCACTTCGTCGACCCGGTCCGCACCCGGGACGGGCGCTACCTGCTGCCCACCGCGCCCGGCTACAGCGCCACCATGCGCCCCGAGTCGATCGTCGAGTTCCGCTTCCCGGACGGCCCGGCATGGCGGTGACCGTGGGCGCGTCCCGCCTCGGGCTGGCCGCGCTGCGCCGACTGCCCGAAGCCAGCCGACCGCTGCTGCGCCCCGGCACCGTGCCGGCCGGCATCGTGCACCTGGGCCTCGGCGCGTTCCACCGCGCCCACCAGGCCGTCTACACGGAGGCGGCGGTCGGCGCGGCCGGCGGCGACTGGGGCATCGTCGGTGTCGCCCCGCGCAGCACCGACCTCGTCGAGACGTTCGCCGCGCAGGACAACCTGTTCAGCGTGACCACCCTGTCCGGCGAGGGCGACAGCACCCGGGTGATCGGGGCCCTGGCCGGGGTCCGACACGCGGCGAGCGACCCGAACGCGGTGGTCGCGCTGCTGGCCGACCCGGCGATCCGGGTGGTCACCCTGACCGTGACGGAGAAGGCGTACCAGCTCGACCCGGTGACCGGGCGGCTGAGTCCCGACGCGGCGCTCGCCGCCGACCTGGCCGGCGACGCGCCGCCGACGACGGTGCCCGGCCTGCTGGTGCGCGGGCTGGCCGCCCGGGCGGCGGCCGACGCCGGGCCGGTCGCGCTGGTCAGCTGCGACAACCTGCCCGCCAACGGCGCCCGGCTGCGCGGGCTGGTCGAGCAGGCGCTGGCCCGCTCCGGCGCCGCCGACCGGGTGCTGTCCTGGGTGTCCGAGCAGGTCACGTTCCCCGGCACGATGGTGGACCGGATCGTGCCGGCCAGCACGGCGCAGACCCTCGCCGCGGCCCGCGACGCGCTGGGCTTCGCCGACCTGGCGGCCGTGGCCGCCGAGCCGTACCGCCAGTGGGTGATCGAGGACGACTTCCCGGGCGGCCGGCCGGCGTGGGAGGCGGCCGGGGCGGTGCTCACCGACGACGCCGGGCAGTGGGAGCGGGTGAAGCTGCGCGGCCTCAACGGGCTGCACTCGGCCACCGCCTACCTGGGCGCCCTCGCCGGGCGGGAGACCGTCGCCGACGCGCTGGGCGTGCCCGGGCTGACCGGGATACTGCGCCGGCTGGTCGCCGAGGAGGTGGCGGCCAGCTTCACCCCGCCGGACGGGGTGTCGATGGTCGCGTACGGTGACGAGGTGCTGGCGCGGTTCGCCAACCCGGCGATCCGCCACCGCACGCTCCAGATCGCCATGGACGGCTCGCAGAAGCTGCCCCAGCGGGTGCTGCACACCATCGTGGACCTGCGCGCGGCGGGCCGGTCGGCCCGCTGGTCGGCGCTGGTGGTGGCCGCGTGGATGCGGTTCGTGTGCGGGACCGCCGACGACGGCACGGCGCTGCCGCTGGCCGACCCGCTCGCCGAGCGGATCACCGGCGCGCTGGCCACCGCGGGCGGCACCCCGGCCGGGGTGGTCGAGGCGCTGTTCGGGCTACGGGAGGTCTTCCCCGCCGAGGTGGCCGGCGACGACGAGGTCCGCGCCGACGTCACCGACTGGCTGACCGCCCTGCAGCGGCACGGGGTCACGGCGACCCTCGCGGGGGCGGCATGAGCGCGGGGCCGGCGTGAGCGCGGGGGCGACCGGCGCGCCGCCCCGGGTGGCGGTCATCGGCGCGAACGGGCACGGCCGCTGGCACCGCCGGGTGATCGCGCCGCTGCACGACGCCGGCCGGGTGCGCCTGGTCGCGCTTGTCGACGTACGCCCGATCGAGCCGGAGCCGGCGGCGCCGCTGCCGGCCGACGCGGCGGTCTTCACCGACCACGCCCAGATGCTCGCGGTGGCCAGGCCGGACGTGGTGGTGGTCTGCACCCCGCCGCACACCCACCTGCCGATCGCCCGGGACGTGCTGGCCGCCGGGGCGGACGTGCTGCTGGAGAAGCCGCCGGTGCTGTCGATGGCCGAGCACCGGCTGCTGGCCGCCGCCGTGGCCGAGACGGGCCGGGCCTGCCAGGTCGGCTTCCAGGCCCTCGGCTCGGCGGCGCTGGCCGAGCTGACGGCGGCGGTGACGGCGGGGCGGCTCGGCACCGTCACCGGCATCGCCACGGTGGCCGCCTGGCAGCGCTCGGACGGCTACTACGCGCGGGCCCCCTGGGCGGGCCGGCGCACGCTGCACGGCCGGCCGGTGCTCGACGGGGCGCTGGCCAACCCGCTCGCCCACGCCGTGATGCAGTGCCTCGCCGTGGCCGAGGCCGTCACCGGCACGCCGGTGCGGCCGGCGACGATCGAGCTGGAGCGCTACCGGGTGCGCCCCATCGAGGTGGACGACACGGCGGCCCTGCGGGTCGTGCCGCGCTCCGGGCCGCCGATCGTGGCGGCGGTGACCCTGGCCGGCGAGGACTTCGTCGCCGGGGAGGTGATCGTGACGGGCTCGGCCGGGCGGGCGGTGCTGGAATATCCGACGGACCGGCTGCTGCTGCCCGGCGACGACGCGCCCCGCGAGGTGCCGGGGCGGCGCGGCCTGCTGGAGAACCTGCTGGCGCACCGGGCCGACCCGGCCGGGACGCCGCTGATCGCCCCGCTGGCCCGCACGGCGCCGTTCACGGCCGTGCTGGAGGCGGTCCAGGCCGCGCCCGAGCCGACGCTGCTCGGCGGCGACCTGGTGACCGCGGCCGGCCAGGGGCCGGACCGGGTGCTGACCGTGCGCGGCGTCAACGCGGCGCTGCGGGAGGCGGCCGGGTCCGGGGCGCTGCTGTCGGAGCTGGGCGTGCCGTGGGCGGTGCCGCCGGTGCGCACCGAGCTGACGAGGGAGGAGGAGGCCTGAGGCGGGGCCCGTGCCGGGCCAGTGAAAACGCACTGCAAACGACGGGCGACTGCCGCACCCGCAAATCGGGCGCAACCACCGCGTTCGCGACCGCGATCGGTCGGGCAAATGCCGCCTGTCACGATTTGATGCAACATAGCTGCATATAGAGATTATTGACTCACTTGAGTGATTTTCCTTACGGTCAGTCGTACCGGCATTTCGTACCCGTTACGGAATCCGCCGCACCGACAGACCCCTTCGGAGAGTCCTCATGCGCCACCGCTTTCCCGGGGCGGCCCTGGTCGCCCTGTCCCTGCTGGTCACACCGGGCGCGGCGGCCGCCGCGCCCGCCGACGCCGGCGGCCCGGTGCCCCGACCCGTCGAACGGTTCGCCCGCCAGACGCTGCCCGCCGGCGACGGCTGGGCGGCCGACGGCGTCGGCACCACCGGCGGCTCCGCCGCCGCCGCCGACCAGGTCCACCTCGTGCGCACCCGCGCCGAGCTGGTCGACGCCCTCGGCGGCGACAACGCCACCAACCGCACCAACACCACGCCCAAGGTGATCGTCGTCGACGGCGTGATCGACGGCTTCGAGGCCGCCGACGGCGGCCTGCTCGGCTGCGCCGACCTGGCCGACCCGGAGTACTCGCAGGCGGCCTACCTCACCGCGTACGATCCGGCCGTCTGGGGCATGGTGCCCCCGACCGGGCCGCTGGAGGCCGCGCGGGTGCGCTCGGTGGCCAACCAGACGAAGCAGACCCAGATCAACGTCGGCCCGAACACCACCATCGTGGGGCTGCGCGGGGCGACGCTCACCGGGCTGACCCTGATGATCGACACCGCGAACAACGTGATCCTGCGGAACCTCACCTTCGACGACGCCCGGGACTGCTTCCCGGCCTGGTCACCGACCGACGGCGCGACCGGCAACTGGAACTCCCAGTACGACCAGGTCTCGGTGCGCCGCAGCGAACACGTCTGGGTCGACCACAACACGTTCACCGACGGCGACAACCCCGACAGCGCGCAGCCGGTGTACTTCGGCCGCCCCTACCAGGTGCACGACGGCTCCCTGGACATCACCCACACCGCCAGCCTGGTCACCGCCTCGTACAACCGGTTCGTCGGCCGGGACAAGCTCATGCTGATCGGCTCGTCGAACACCGTCGGCCCGGACGTCGGCCGGCTCAAGGTGACCCTGCACCACAACATGTTCGACCGGGTGCTGCAGCGGCTGCCGCGCGTCCGGTTCGGCCAGGTCGACGTCTACAACAACTGGTACCGGCTCTCCGGCGAGGGCTTCGAGTACGCCGTCGGCGTCGGGGTGCAGTCCGCCGCGTACGTGGAGAACAACCACTTCACCCTCGGCGCGGGCATCGCCGCCGAGGACCTGCTCTACGACTGGGGCGGCACCGCCGTCACCACCCGCGGCAACTGGGTGCGCGCCGACGGCGACCGGGCCCGCCCGGTCGACCTGGTGGCCGCGTACAACGCGACCCACGACCCCGACCTGGGCACCGACGCCGGTTGGACGCCGGCCCTGCGCCACGGTCAGGTGCTGCCCGCGCCGCTGGTCCCGCTGGTGGTCGGCGCGCTCGCCGGCGCAAACCGCCTGCCGCTGTGAAAGGAGGGGCCCCTTGTTAACGCATACGGTAGAGAAGGGTCCCCTTCTCACCTGACTCGGCGTGCCGGGGCGGGGGCCCCCTCTCTTCCCCGTCCCGGCACGTCGACCACCCGATCAGGGCGCACAGGGGTCAGCCCCGGCGGGCCGCCCGGTGGTGCCGCCACAGCCGCACCGCCACCACCACCACCACGATCACGGCCAGCACCGCCTCCCCGCCGAGGCCGAGACGACGCTCCAGCAGCCGGTACGAGGCGCCCGCGAGGAACCCGAGCACCGCGACCGTGACCGACCAGAGCAGCCCGCCGGCCACGTTGGCCAGGGTGAACGTGGCCTGCGGCATCCCGCTGAGCCCGGCGATCCCCGGCACCAGGGCCCGCAGCGCCGCCGCCCAGCGGCCGATCACCACGGCGAGCGCGCCCCGGCGGCGCACCAGGTCGAGCGCACGCCGCAGTTCGCCCGAGCGGACGAACCGCCGGGGCGTACGCGCCAGCAGCCGGCGGCCGTAGCGGCGGCCGACCAGGTAGCCGGCCTGGTCGCCCAGCGCCGCCCCCGCCACCGCGGCCACGATCACGGCCCACAGCGGCAGCCGGCCGGAGTGCGCCACCACCCCGCCGACCAGCACGGCGATCTCCCCCGGCACGAACAGCCCCAGGAACGTCGACGCTTCCAGCGCGGGCAGCAGGAAGACCAGGGCGAGCACCAGCGCGGGCGGCAACGCCACCAGCACCGCCAACACCCGGTCCACCCGATCATTCTGCCCAGCCGGCATGCCAGTCGACGGCGATCATGTTTTCCGGACGCCGCAGTGCACGCCGCCGCGACCGCGCCACGCGACATGTTCAGCCCGGCCGCCAGGTTCCGTGATTACGGCCCGCGCCCCGGTAGCGCCTGACTAGCCTCAGTCAAGACGTCATGTGAGCGCCGCTCACCCTCGGGTCCGGGTGGACGGCGGACGGGGGGTTCGGCGCATGCGCGGTCCGCTCTTCCGCGGGTGGCTCTGGATGCCCAGGATCTGGTGATCGCGGCTGTCCCGCCGCACCCAGACGATACTGGGCGGCGATCTACGCGAACAGCAGCTCCAGCGGGCGACGGCATTCCCGACCAGGGCACGCTGGTGGCACTATCCGTGGCACTGGATCTTCCTCCTCGCGCTCGTAACCATCGTCGTTTTGGTCTGCACCATCACCCAGTTGATCGAGCCGCTGTTCCACCTGTTCGCTCACCACATCTTCGGTTGGACGGGACTCGGCAGATACGTGCCGGGGTGGTGGAACTTCTGCCGGGCCTCCGGGCAACCCGGCGACACGGCCGACCCGGCACGCGCGGCCTGCACCTCGATCACCGGATTCCTAAGCCCGGTTAGCTCCATCGCCCTAACTCTTTTCGTTTTCTACCTTTTTACCCGCTTTCACGTTCGCCGCTGGTACCGCAGGCGCGCGGAGACGCGGCCGTACGAGTTGGTGCAGACCGCGAACGACGACATCGACCAGGTGGTGGGCCGACGCGAGCTGTGCGAGGTGCTGATCGAGCGGATCCGCGACGATCGGGTGCGTTGCCCGACGATCATCGTGGGCGGGGTCGGCAGCGGCAAGACGGCCACCCTGGTCGCGCTCACCAGGCAGCTGGCGCGCCGGGGGATCCTGCCGATCCCGATCCGGTTGCACGACGCCCAGGACAAGAACCACCTGGACTTCGAGCAGATGGCCCGGGACCGCTTCCTCCAAGAGATCAACGCGCGCCTGTACAGCGACTCGCAGGGTGCTCGGCTCTGGCGCATGCTGCGCTGGGGAAACCGGTTGGCGGTCCTTGCCGACGGCCTGGAGGAGACGACGAAGGCGGACAAGTCACGCAGCGGCGAGAGCGTCATCCGGGCCGCGATCGAAAAGGCAGCCGACGACCACCTGCCGCTGGTCATCGCGTCACGTCCCTACGACCCGCTGCGCGGGATGCCCGCGATAATAGTGGCCGTGGAGTCGCTGGGCGAGGGCGCCGCCCTGGATTACGCCCTCACCAGCAAGGACCGGTCGCATCCGGCCGCCTGGGCGCCGGTCATCGACATGGTGCTCGCCGCCGACGTCACGGAATCCCCGCTGTTCCTACGAATCATCCGGGATCTTAACCAGCAGGGTCGCCTGCGCTACCGAACGGGCTACCAGTCGGATCCCGACGTGGTGAGTCGTCCAGTGGACCGTTACGCCGCCCGCTGGGAACTGCTCAGCGCCTGGCGTGACGCGCTGCTCGACGGCTACCTCCGGGAGGACTTCGCGCGGGACAGACGGGAACGCGAGGACACCCTCTTGGTCATCTCCGCGTTCGCCTGCGCGGGGTTCCTACGAGACTCGCTCCAGGTGACATACGACGACCTCACCGACCACGGCCACTGGGCGGATCCAAAATCGCGCAACAGGCCCTTGTTCGACTTGCTGTCGCGGAAACTGACCGGCGAATGGGACCTTCGGGAACGCGACACCCTCGCGCATGCCGCGACCGAGGGCAGCCAGTTGGGTCTCGTCGATGCGCAGAGCGACGGGATTCGGTTCCAGCACGGAGACATCCAGGCATACCTTGGCGGACGACTGCTCGCCGATCCCGAACTGCGGAGCTGGCTGCTGCCCCTGCTCGTCACCGGCTCACCCAGCCGTGAGGGGTTGACCGCGATGCGCCTGCTCTCCCGGTGCCTCGAGCACGACCGTTCGACGCACAAGCCGCTTCTCACCAGACCATCCGCGTTGCGAGCGGTTTGGTCCAATACCCGTAGCAGAACGGACGACGCCGCCGATATGGTGCAGCGACTCTGGCAAGAAGCCCCCCCCCCCCCGCAAGCCCAACCCCTGCTGGCAACTGGAGTTCTACGCCGCAGCCCTGGAGATCGACACGAGTGCCTCCCTGCCCCAGCATTGCCGACTGGTCAGGGAACTGGCCCGCAGATGGCCGCAGTATCAGCACGGCGTCCGCGACCGCCCGCTCGACGAGGCCAAGCTGGAGGTGGTGCGGCGCATAGGGGAGGCAGCCCGGCTGGTGACCGACCGACGCAGACACTCGGCGATCGACCAACGTCGCCCATTACTCGCGCCGCCTTACGAGGCCCTCTTCGGGCTGGCCGCCGGGGAACGATCGTACCGAGTGCGGTGGGCTGCAGCCCGGGAGCTGGGGCTCGGCGGAGTGGATGCCAGTGCTTCCCTGCTCCGGTCTGACCTGCTGCGCCCCGTAAGCATGAGTCTGCACTCGGAAATCAGCCCCGAGCAGCAGAAGAGAGCGATGAAGAAACAGCAACTCCGTGGCTGGGTGGTGCCGCTGCTGTACCTGTCCACGGTCGAGGACGCCGGCTCGGAGGTGCCCGGCGAGCTGCGGGAGAGGCAGAGCCGAGCCGCCCTCGCCGAATGGCTGGGTGAGCTGGCCGCCCACGAGCCGGGGCACAGGAGTATGTCGATCACGTCGGAGATGGCGCTCGCACAGGGCTTTCGCCTCGCGGCCAACATGCGTCGGTTGCCCGTCGGCCGACCGCACTGGGATCGCAGCTTCCTGATCGAGAAGGCGGAGTTCGCCCTGCGGAACTCCCGCTTCTGGTACAGCCATCTGGCCCTCATCCAGGCCCTGACCCTGCTCTCACTCCCCGACGATCCGCTGGAACCCGTGCCTCGACGGGGGCGCGGTTCCAACCCGTACGGCCTGGTCCAGCAGTGGATCCATGCCGCGGGGAGGGCGGTGCCCGGGCGTGAGCGATGTGTCGGACACCCGTTCGTGTTCGAGGTGGGTCGGCTGTGCACGTACGCCCTCCTGACCCGAATGCCCGAACGATACTGCTGGATCGACGAGCGGGAGATCGCCAGCCGGGTCGGCTCGTGCAGCGGTTCCGCGTACGTTCGAAGCGAACAGCGGCTGTGGGTGCCCGATTCCATGGGATGGAGCGAACTCAACCGCAGGGCACAGCGGCTGATCGCCGACATCATGCTGCTGCTCAACCTGGCCGACCGGGGCGACACCCTGGCCGCACGCGAGGAGCGGCTGGCCCGCGCGGACCGCTGCGACCTGCCGCCCTGCCTCACCAACGACCGCTCGGCGATGCAGCCATCGCGCACGCTGCACGCCAGCGACCGGTGCGACCCCGGGGCCACCTGCCTGGACGACTGCGACTTCCGGCTGTGCCCGCTGCCCACCCGGGGCGAGCGGATGCCACACGAGATGGACCAGAACTTCTGCGCGCGGCAACGGGACCTGGCCACCCTGCGCTACGTCTTCGAGGCCCGGGCGCCGTGGCAGAACGCCAACCGGCGATCGTTGAGACGCTTCTGGCAGCAGATGTCGGAACGGCAGCTGCCCACCTGGCGGCGCTGAGGTGTCGACCGTGCCGTCGCAACACCGACGACGAGGCCCACGGACGGTGAAGATCAGCTATAAGTGGTGGATGGACTTCCCGCCGTACCTGGCCTCGATGCCCATGCACGCGATCACCGAGATCCACGGCGAGCCCGGCCTGCGGGAACGGTTCCGGCTGGAGATCGGCGCGTTCGACGAGGACGATCGCGCCCGGCTCACCGCCGCCCTCGACCTCGCCGCCGAGCTGCACCGCGACGACCGGCGGGTGCGCGAGCCGTACCTGAACCACCTGCTGCGGGTCGCGATCCGGATGATGCACCACTACCAGGTGCGCGACGCGGACGTGATCGTCGCCGGCCTGCTGCACGACGCGGTGGAGGACCACCCGGCGGAGCTGGCGGGCCAGCACCGCGCGGGGCCGGCGGCCGGCGGCGACCCCACGGCCGCGGCGCTGGCGGCGCTCGCCGAGCGGTTCGGCCCGCGGGTCGCGCGGCTGGTCGGCGCGGTCACCAATCCGGTGTACGACCCGGGCCGGGACCGGCACGCGCAGTACCGGGAGCACGTGGCGGCCAGCCTGGACCGCGAGCCGTGGGCCCGGGTGGTCAAGGTCTCCGACTTCACCGACAACGGGGTCGGGTTGATCCACACCGTCGGGCCGAAGGTGCACTCCCTGGCGGCGAAGTACCGCCCGTTGGTGCCGGTCCTGCGGGAGCTGGTCGCCCGGCCGGACACCCCGCTCGCGCCGGCGGTCAAGGAGCACATCTTCGGCCAGCTCGACCTCGCCGAGGAACGCTTCGCCGCGATCCTCGACCAGCCGGGAAGCCGGGGCCCCGACCGGCCGGTGAGCGCGCGGGCCCCGGCGGGCGCGGGCTCCGGCGCGACCCGCTCAGCGGCGGCGGCCGTGCGCAGTCGCCTCGGCGGCGCGGCGGCGCGCCGACCGGCTCAGCGGCGCGGCAGGGCGCGCGCCGTGCGGCGGCGCACGTCCGGCACGCGTTCCGGCGCGTCCCGCAGCACCACCCGCAGCGGGTGCGGGGCGTCACCGGCGGCGCCGCCGAGGACCGCCAGGAGCAGGCCGAGGTGTCCGACGGGTTCGTCGGCGAGCAACTGCGCGGCCTCGTCGACCACCAGGGTCAGCGGGCCGGCGTCGAGCCGGTCGCGCAGGCTGTCGGCGAGCGCGTCCCAGTTGCGGCCGACGTGGCCGGGCAGGTCGAGCGCGCCGACCAGCGCCGTGAACAGGCCGGCCCGGCTGCGGGCGCGCGCTGCGGGCAACACGGTCCGCTCCCCCGACGCGTCCGTGGGGCCGGCATCCGCGATGCTCAGCCACGACGGCAGCCCGAAGGCGTACCCCTCGATCATGGTGCCCTCCCCGGCGCGGGGCCGGACCGCGCGGACCGGCGCGAGGAACAGTCTGGGCACGGCGGCCGGCGTGGGCCAGGGGTGGCGGTGGAACGGATCCGCACGCGGCGGTGAAATCCTCGCCAACGCGGGTCGGGCGGCCCGGCCCGGTCCGGGCCGCCCGACCCGGCCGGTCAGCAGCCGATCCGGCTCGGTCCGACCGCGACGTCGTCGAACCAGAGGGTGTCGGCCCCCTCGCCGTAGCTCTCCCAGCCCAGCCGCAGGTCGGTGAGCTGCGGACGCCACGTGCGGTTGAGCCACTGCCCGTCGATGTCGTGGGTCGGGGTGCCGTCCACGGTCAGGCCGGTGACCGCCGTGCCGTCGACCCAGGTGTTCAGCCGGCCCTGCGCGCCGTCGACCATGAACTCGACGCAGGACCAGCGGTTGGTGGCCAGCGGCAGGCTCAGCGCCACCCCGGACGGGCTCTGCTCCGGCAGCGTCGCGTCGTCGGAGGCCCGGTTCCACTGCAGCGCGCCGTTCTGGCCGCCCATCCGCAGGTCCTTGCCGCCGTCGGCGGAGTCGGCCATGGCCAGGAACGTGACGTGCGAGGTGGGCAGGGCGGTGGTGTGCCGCACCCAGAGCCGGGCGTACCGGACCGCGCCGAGGGTGCTCAGGCCCCGGGTGGTCCGGGCGAACACGTGGTTGCAGTAGCCGACCGTGCCGTTGATGCGCAGGGAGCGGCTGCCGCTGTGCGTCGTGGCGGTGTCGATCGCCGCCGTACCGGTGCCGGAGCAGTCGGGGTTGACCACCGTCCAGTCGCCCGACGGCACCGAGCCGGTCTGGTTCTCGAATCCGTCGCAGAGCACGGCCGTGCCGCAGCCGGCGGGCGGCGGGGTGGTGGGCGGCGGCGTCGTGGGCGGCGGGGTGGTCGGGGGCGGCGTGGTCGGGGGCGGCGTGGTGGGCGGCGGCGTCGTCGGGGGCGGGGTGGTCGGCGGCGCGGTCGTCGTCGGGGGCGGGGTCGCGCCGTTGCACGGTACGCCGTTGAGCGCGAACCCGGTCGGCCCGGCCGTGTTCGCGCCGACGGTGCCCTGGACGCCGAACTCGGTCGAGCCGCCCGCCGGCACCGAGGCGTTCCAGGCGACGTTGCGGGCGGTCACCGTGGCACCGGACTGGCTGACCTCGGCACTCCAGCCGTTGGTGATCCGCTGGTCGCCGCCCCACGTCCAGGTGACGGTCCAGCCGTTGACGGCGGTGTCGCCGGGACTGATCCGGATGTTGGCGGTGAAGCCGCCGGTCCACTGGTTGGGCACGTAGTCGATCCGGCAGCCGGCGGCGGCCGTCGCGGGGGCGGTGGGCAGGCCGACGCCGGCCAGGGCGGCGGCCAGGACCGCCCCGGCGGCGACGATCGGGGTGAGACGGGCGCGGGAGATCCTCATCGGGTTCCTTCCGAGGGTGTGCCACCGCACGGGCGCGGCCGACGGGGGCACGGGGAACTGCGGGAACGCTCGCATGGCGACGCGACCGGCGACGCGACGCGGATGCCCGGCTCCGGGCGGACCATCAGCCGTCGGGCCGGTCGGCGATCGACGGCACGGCGGCGCCCGACGACCAATCTAGTGATGTTCGCCGATGGATAGCAAGGCGACGGGCCGCGCCGCGAGCGCGTCCGGAGTGGCGGGCGGCCACGCCCCGGCCCGGGTCGTGCCCCACGCCGGGATCGACCCGCCCTCCGATCCATTCCCGCCAACCTGTTCATTCCCGTCACCCGGATACGCCAACGACGCCCCGCTTTCTCCCTCATGGCGTATCCCTGGCGGGCACGGTAGTGTCGGGGCCCGCCTTGGGTAGGGGGCCCTGTGGACAACGCACCAGTCGATCGCCGTCGGATTCGTCGCGGAAGAATCGCCACGTCCCTGGCGTTCCTGCTGTTCGGCACAGCGCTGGGAGTATGGACCGCGCGGATTCCGGCGGTAAAGGAGAAGCTCGGGCTCAGTGACGGCCGGTTGAGCTTCGCGCTCCTGGCCTTCGCGGCGGGCTGCATCGTCGGCATGGCGTTGCTCGGTCGACTCACCGACCGTTTCGGCAGCACCCGCGTGCTCATCCCCTCGGCGATCCTGGAAGGGCTGCTGCTCGTCCTTCCCGGATACAGCGGCACCCTGGTGGTGTTGTGCGTCGCCCTGTTCCTCTTCGGCGCGACGCACGGGACGCTCAACATCGCGATGAACGCCAATGCCCTTGAGGTCCAGCGGGCCTGGGGCAAACCGATCATGTCGTCGTTCCACGCCATCTACAGCATCGGCGGTTTCCTCGGGGCGATCGTGGGCAGCTTCTTCGCGCGCAGCGGGGCCAGCGTCGGCACCACCTTCCTCACCGTCGGCGCGGGGGTGCTGGTGCTGGCCGTCTGGGCGGCGCTGTGGGTGCTGCCCGCGACGAGCACCCCGGAGGCCGCCGCCGGCTCACCGGACACCGGGCAGGGGCCCTCCCGCCGGTCCCTGCTGCTGGTCTTCTTCGGCGTGCTGGTGCTGTGCACGCTCGTCGGCGAGGGCGCGGCGGCCGACTGGAGCGCCGTCTACCTGCGGGACAACCTGGAGACCAGCCCCGGCTTCGCCGCGTACGGCTTCGCCGCGTTCTCGATCATGATGACGGTGGGCCGGCTCTTCGGCGACCGGCTGGTGCGCGCCCTGGGGCCCGTCACCCTGGTGCGGTTCAGCGGCGCGCTCGCGGCGTGCGGCCTCGGCGCGGCCCTGCTGGTGCACCATCCGGTCGCCGGCGTCGTCGGGTTCGGGCTGCTGGGCGCCGGCCTGTCGTGCATCGCCCCGCAGGTCTACTCCGCCGCCGGAAACCAGGACCCGAGCCGCGCCGGCCGGGCCCTGTCGACCGTGGTCAGCATCGGCTATCTGGGATTCCTGTTCGGGCCTATTCTCATCGGCGCCGCGGCGACCGTGGTGGGATTGCCGTCGGCGTTGTGGATTCCCGTGGTGCTCGCAGTTTTCGTCGCGGCGGGCGCCACCGCGATGCGGGCACCGAGCCGCTCCGGCGAAAAGCAGGACAATGCCCCGGTCCCGTCAGCGGGGGTCGAGCGCTGACGGTTGTCCGCCGGGGACGGATGTCACCTGGAAGGAACCGCGCTTGCACATCATCGAATGCCATTTCGAGTGCACCGGATTCGACGACTCTCTGGTGCAGGCGGGCACCTCCGTCTACCTGTGGAATCTGGTCCGTCAGTTCCGCGACCGAGGGCACCGGGTCACCGCGTTGACCGCGGCGCACGGGCTGATCCCACTCCTGCGGCGTGACCACGACGTCGTCGAGACGGATTGGCGGTCCACCGGCGAGATAACCATTCCGGTCGACCCCGACAGATGGCCGGGGCACCCCGACGGCGTCACGGTGGACGGATCCGCACGCGCCTATCGGATGACCGTCGAGGGAATCGACGTGGTCCTGCTCAGCAACGAGATTCTCGACAGCCACACCGACACCCTGCACCCACCGGCGGGCGCCGAGGGGACCGACCCGACGTTCCTGAAACCGCTGGTGTTCCAGGTCCTCGCCGCCCGCTTCCTCTCCGGCCAGGAAACCGCGCAGACCGTCGTGCACCTGCACGAGCCCGTCCTGCACCACCTGCTGCCCGCGGCGCTGTCGGCGTACGGCTTCCCCGTCGTGTCGACCGTGCAGACGAACCTGCCGGTCAACACCAAGGTCTACGCGCCGCAGGCCCGGGCCCTGCTGCGCGACCTCGGCGCCGACCCCACGGTCGTCGACGGGCTCGCGGATCCACCCCTGGACTCGCCGCTGCACCGGGCCATGCGGGCGTTCCTGCCGCAGACCCTCCTCTACCGCGACCAGCCGCAGCGGCCGGGGCACGACTACGTCAGCGCGCTGGCCCTGGTGGCCCGCTCGGCGGACGCGGTGGACTTCCTCTCCGAGGGGCAGCTCGAACACGCCCTCACCCAGGCCGAGACGCCGTTCGCCCAGCTCTTCGCCGAGCTGGCCGTCCGCCGCGAGCTGTGGTCGCGGGCGGACCGGCTGACGGTCGGCGGGTGCGCCATCGGCGACGAGTGGCTGGACGTGGCGCGCGGCGACGAGCGGCGGCGGACCCTGACCGCGCTCGGCCTCGACCCGGCGCTGCCGACCGTCTACCACAACGGGCGGTACTCGGTGGAGCACAAGGGGCTGCGGGAGCTGTTCCGGGGGGTGCGGCGGCTGCTGGACGAGGGCGAGCGCTTCAACCTGCTGCTGCACTGCCTGGCCCCGCACCCGCCGCAGGACCCCGACCTCGCCGCGCTGGCCGCCGACCACCCCGGGCAGGTCCGGATCCGCACCGGGCCGATGCCGCCCGCGGAGCTGATGGACTGGGCGGCCTCCAGCGACCTGTGCGTGTTCCCGGCGAAGTTCGAGATGGACACCTTCCTGATGGCGATGGGCGAGGCCATGGCCAGCGGCGCCGTGCCGGTCGCCACGGCGCAACGGGGCATGCGCCACTTCCGGCACTCCTTCGACCTGGACGCGCCGACGGCGACGGGCCTCGCCCTGCCCCGCTCCTTCCGGGTCGCCGACCCGGACCTGACCGACGCGGTGCACGACGGCCTGGCCCGCATGCTGGCGCTGGTCCGCGCCGGGTCGCCGCTGGTGGACACGCTCCGCTCGCGGGCCGTGGCGACCGCCCGGGAGTTCACCTGGTCCCGGGCCGCCGACCGGTTCCTCGCCGTGTTCGCCGCGTGCGTGGCGGGCACGTGGCCCGGCGGGCGGTCGGGCCCCGCGACCCTGTCGCCGCCGCCCGCCCCCGGCGACGACGGCGGCGCCGGCACGGCGGTCGCCGGCCCGGACGGGGTCGCGGTGCGCTGGGCCCACCCCGAGGCGGTCCGGGTGGAGCTGGTGTGTCCGGGCGACCCCGTCGAGGTGATCGCGCTGGCCCGGCAGGACGACGGGTCGTTCGCCGGCACCGGCCCGGCGACCGCGGGCCCGGTGGCCGTGCTGGTCACCTGCCGCGACGGCCGCTGCGTGTGGGCCGGCGCCCCGGTCGCGGCCACGACCGGCTGACACCCGGCCGGGGGCGGGGCCCGCGCCCCGCCCCCGGCCGTCGGTGGCGCGTCAGTCGGCGAGGGTGAGGGTGACCCCCACCTTCTCCAGGATCGACTCGCCGGCGACGACCGGCGCCATGCCCGCGCCGCCGCCGGCGGGCGCGGGCAGCGGGCGTACCTCGGCGTCCGGGTCCGCCTCGAAGAAGAAGACCAGCGACACCAGCTCCTCGTCGGGGTCGCTGGCCGGGGGCGCCAGGACGCGGTGGCGCAGCGCCCGCCACCGGCCGTCGGTCCAGAGGTTCATCATGTCGCCCAGGTTCACCACCAGCGTGCCGGGCACGAACGGGGGCTTGAACCAGCCGTCCTCGGCGTTCCACGCCTCCAGCCCGCCGACGCCCTGTTGCCGGTCGAGGAAGGTGATGGTGCCGAAGTCGGCGTGCGGCCCGACCCGCATCTGGCCCTCCTCCAGCCGCCCCACCGCCGTCAGGGGCGGGTACCAGTTGACGTTCTGCGTCCACGTCGCCCGCTGGGAGCGGGAGGTGAAGTGGTCGGCCGGGACGCCGAGGGTGACGGCGAGGACCTCCAGGACCTCCAGCGCGAGCCGGTTGAGGTGGCCGGTGTACTCGGTGGCGACCTCGCGCAGCTCCGGCAGCTCCGCCGGCCACTTGTTGTCCGGATAGTAGAGCCAGTCGAACTTCGCGTCCCCGGTGCGGTGGGTGGGGCCCATGTGGTACGCCTCGTGCAGGTCGGGGGCGCTGGCCATGCCGTCCACCGCGCTGGCCTGCAGCGCGCCGAGGCCCCGCCACCCGTTGTCGTAAGGGCGGCTGACCGCGTACCGGCGCTTCTGCTCCGGGGTCAGCCGCATGAACGCATGCCCGACGGCGCGCATCCGCGCGGTCAGGTCGGCCGGCACGCCGTGGCCGGCGAGGAGGAACATGCCGGTCTGCCGGAGCGCGGCGTCCAGCTCGGCCGAGGTCCGGGCGCGCTCGTCCGGGCCCGCCGCCCGCCAGCGCGGCAGGTCGAGGGTGGGAATCGCGGTCGTCATGTGCTGCTCGCCTCTCACTCGGTGATGCCGGTCATGACCTGGGTCGCGAGCCGCACCTCGCCGCTGTAGGAAGCGGGTGCGTCGCCGTCGACGAAGCGCTTCGGGTCGCCGATCGGCGTCTCGGCCCGCCAGGTCAGCGCGGGGATGTGGGCGTTGATGAGCTCGCCGTCGGCGCGCAGCAGCGCCGACGACGGGTGGTACATGTGCAGCAGTGGGTCGTCGTAGGAGTCGAACGCCGAGTTGGTGTCCATGCGGTAGCTGAAGTCGTTGTCCTCGCCGCCCCAGCCCTCGAACCGTTCGTCCATGCCGTCGATGCGCAGGAACGCCGACGTGCGCACCCAGACGCAGCAGCCGGGCGGGCGGCGCAGCACGAAGGCCCGCAGCCGGTCCGGGTCGACCTGGGCGCTGCCCTGGGCCAGCCGCTGCTCGATGGCGTGGGCGGTGGACTCGGCGTCGAGGCACCACATGTCGCGGTAGCTGAGGTGGCCCATGGTGCCGGGACGGTTGAACCTGCGCGCGTTGCGGGCGACGAAGTCGCGGTCGGCCAGCACGTCCGCGTCGAGGATGCACACCACCTCGGGGTCGCAGGGGGCGTTGACGACGCCGACGTTGACCGCCCACGACTTGTTGAACAGGCCGTCCTTGTGCACCCACAGGTAGTCGTCGGCGTACGGCTCGATCACCTGCTGCGAGCGCGGCTCGGTGTCGGCCTCGACGACGAGGACGCGGTACTCGTCGCGCGGGGCGGACTGGTCGCGCAGCGAGGCGAGGCAGGCGAGCAGGTTACGCAGCCGGGTCCGGTCGGGCGTCCGGTCCCGGAACGGGACGACGACGAGGATCTGGGCCCGTGCCGGGTCGCCGGGCGGGGGCCCCGGCGGGAGCGCACGCAGCTCCTCGAAGGACGCCCAGCACCGCACCGGCCGGGTGCCGTACAACGCGCCGAGGTGGCTGCCGAGGCGGCAGTTGGACTCGGCCCGCCAGCCGTGGGCGAACAGCGCGGCCACCGTGTCCGACGGTGGCGCGGCGGCCAGCGCGGTCAGGGCCCGGTGCAGGGCGGCGTACGCCTGGGGGTTGCGGGTGTCGGCGAGCAGGGCCTCGGCGAGCCGGCGGACCTCGGCGTCGTCGACGTCGCGCACCGCGTCCACCACGGCCTGAGTGTAGGGGCGTCCGCGTTCCCAGTAGAAGATGCTGGACTCGGGTGCCTGCGGGTCGGCGGCGACGACGAGGCTGTCCGCGACGGCCGACGCGAGGGTCTGCGGATGCGACGGTTGGACGAGGGACATCGTCAACTCCCCGGGTAGTGGCCGAAGGTCGGGCCGGTCGGCGGGCCCCCGCCGCCAGCGCCCCGGCGTGGGCGCGCGGCGTCGATCCCGGCGGCGCGGGTCACCGGTCCGTCCAGCTCAGGGCGCCGGCCGGGGCCCGCCGGGCCGCAGTGGTCCGCTCGTAGGGCAGCGCGCCGTCGGGCATCCGGACGACCTCGACGTGCAGGCCGATCGGGCTGCGCACGTAGACCCACCGGTCGCCGGCGATCGGCCCGTCGTCGATGGTCTCGGGCGCGCCCAGGACGGTGAACCCGGGACGGGCCGCGAGGTGGCGCGCGGCGGCGTCGACGTCGCGCACGTGGATGGCGAGGTGCCGGCCGCCGACGTCGCAGTTGCGCGGTGGCGGGGCGGCCCGGTCGGTGTGGGCGAAGGTCCGCAGTTCCACGTTGTCGGTGGGGCCCATCCGCAGGGCGGCGACCTCCACCGGACCGTCGGGGTCGGCCTCGACGCCCCGGTGCAGCAGCTCGCCGCCGAGCGCGTCGGCGAACACGGTGAGCGCCTCGTCCAGGTCGGCGACGGTGTAGCCGATGTGGTCCACCCCGCGCAGCCCGGTGATCGGCGGCGGACCGGGCGGGCGGGCGCCCCGGTTGGTCCAGGGCCCGTCCGGGCGGTGCCGGGCCGCCGGGGCGGGTGGCCCGTGCGGCGCGGGCTCCGGCGGCGACCGCAGCTCGAACGCCAGCCCCCACGGCGTACGGAAGCGGGCGCGGCACGCCCCGGCGAGCGGTGACCGCCCCCCGGCGGCCGGGCCGGGGTCCTGCGGGGTGAGTCCGCTGAGCCGACCGACGGCGGCGGTGGCCTCGGCGACGTCGGCCACGAGGAAGCCGAGGTGCTGGTGGCCGGGGTCGTGGCGCTGCGGCGGCGCGGTGACCTGCCCGGCCACGGCGTACTGGAAGAGTTCGAGGTTGGTGGTGGGGCCGAGACGGATCAAGGCGATCTCCGCCGTGGCCCGGGGCGGCACGTCGAGGTGTTCGCTCATCCAGTCGTCGGTGCGGGCCAGCGGCGGCAGGCGGTAGACGACCTCGCCGCCGAGGACGTCGACGGCGAACGCGGTGGCCGCGTCGAGGTCGGCGACCGTGAGCGCCACGTGGTCGACCCGCTGCGCGCCGGGTATGCCGGGGCCGGTCATCGGTATCTCCCGTCGAGCAGGGTGAGCGCCGCCAGGGAGACGGCGTCGGTGAAGCTGCCGTCGGCGACGAGCTGCCGCAGCTCGGCGTGGGTCACGAACCGGTGCACCAGGTCGCTCTCGCTGGCCTCCCGCGCGGGCGGCCCGGCGACCAGGTCGGTGGCGAGGAAGATGTGGCAGCCCTGGCTGGCGTAGCCGTAGGCCACGTGGACCCGGCCGAGGTGGCGCATCGTGCCGGCGGTCAGGCCGGTCTCCTCGCGCAGTTCGGCGGCGGCCAGTTCCTCGGCGCCGCGCCCGCCGGCCGGTTCGGACCACGAGCCCTGCGGGAACTCCCAGTACCGGCCGCCGACCGGGTAGCGGTACTGCTCGACGAGGTGGAATCCGCCCGGCTCGGCGGGGACGACGAGGGCGAAGTCCGGCTTGTCGACCACGCCGTAGACGCCACGGGACCCGTCGGGGCGTTCCACGGCGTCCTCGCGCACCGTCATCCAGGCGTTGCGGTAGACGGTGCGACCGGTGATCCGGCGGGTCACCGGGCCGTTCGCGGCGCTCACCGCGCCGCCCGCACGCCGTCGGCGACCAACAGCCGGGCGGCCTCGCGGACGCCCCGGACGGGCACGCCGGCGGTGGCGGGCAGCCGGGACAGCAGGGTGCTGGTCAGGCAGGTGTTCTCCGGCCGTCCCGCGTAGCGTCCGGCGGCGCGCGGCTCGGCGACGACGAGCCCCGGGTCGACGCCGAGTTCCGCGGCGATGAGCAGCGCCCAGTCGGCGCGCGAGATCCGGTCCGGTCCGCCGAGGTGCAGCAGCGGGACGTCGCGGGCGGTCAGCACGGCGGCGGTCACCGCGGCGACGTCGTCGACCAGCACCGGGGTGGTCCACTGATCGTGGGGGACGGCCACCGGTTCCCCGGCGAGCAGGCGGTGCGCGCAGGCCGCGAAGAAGTTGAGCCACTTGGCGCTGTCCGCCGGCTCCCAGCCGTAGACGAGGCTGACCCGCAGCACGGTCGCGGCGGCGTGCCCGGCGAACACCTGTTCCGCGGCGAGCTTGGCCCGGCCGTAGGCGTTCGGCGGGGCCGTCGGCGTCGCCTCGGCGCAGTCGGGCCGGCTGCCGTCGAAGACGTTGTCGGTCGAGATGAGCACCAGGCGGCAGTCGCCGGCGGCGGCGAGCATGTTGCGGGCCGCCGTCTCGTGGCCGGCCATCGCCTCGGCCGGGTGCCGGTCGCACCAGGTCACGTCGGACGGCCCGTGGACCAGCACGACCTGCTCGGCGGCGGTGTCGGCGAGCGCGCGGGCGCAGGAGGCCGGGCGCGTCACGTCCAGCGGGGTCCACGGCGCCGCCGCGTGCGGCGGCGGCCGCCTCGACGCGAGGACGGGTCGCTCGCCCGCGCGGGCGAGCCGGTCGGCCACCGCCCTGCCGACGAACCCGCTACCGACGATCAACGTACGCATGCGCGGCCTCCGCTGCGAGTCGGGGATCCGCGCCGGCCGCGGCGAGCATCCGGCCGACACCGATCAGGCTGTGGTCGTCGTCGGCCGCGCCCAGCGTGAGCATCGCGCGTACCTGGGTCGGGGTCAGGCCGAAACAGCCCAGCTCGGTGAGCTCGTCGCCGAGGATGTCCACGAACGGCTGCCCCACGGCCACCGCGAAGCCGCCGATGAAGATGAACCGGCGGATGCCGATGGAGGAGAAGACGCTCGCCACCGCCAGCGCGAGCGGCCGGAGCGCGGCGCGCAGGACGTCGACGGCGAAGCTGTCCCCGCCCCGCACCGCGAGGGCCACGGCCTCGTTCGTGATGCCCTCCGGGCGGCCCGCCGACGACGCCGCCAGCCCGGAGACGCCGAACTCGCCGGGCCGCTGCCGGGCGGCGACCCGCACGGCCCGCAGGATGCCGCGTCCGGAGGCGATGCCGCCGAGGTGCCCGCGCCCGCCGCAGTCGCACGGCGGCCCGGTGCCGCTCCAGTCGACCCGCCAGTGGCCGAGTTCGCCGCCGAAGCCGGCGTCGTCGACCAGCACCTCGCCCCGGCGGAAGACCTTGCTACCGACGCCCGAGCTGACGGTGAACAGGCAGAAGGCGTCGTCTGCGGCGCGGGCGTAGCGCCACGCCGCCGCCGTGATGTCGTTGACGGTCAGCACCGGGACCCCGAGCCGCGCGCCGAGGTGGGCGTTCAGCGCCACGGACCCGCCGCCCTCGCCCCAGATGGTGGGGGCGGCGAGGGCGACTCCGTCGGCGGTGGTCGGCCCGGCGAACGACAGGCCCACCGCCCGGCTGCCGGCGGCCTCCGACCTGACCAGGTACGCGGCGAGTTCCGTGGTGAGCTGGCCCAGGACCCGCTGCTGGAGTTCGGCCACGGGCGCGCCGGGATGGCGGGCCAACCCTTCGGTCGCGACGCGGCGCACCCCCCGTACGACGGGATCGCCCGCCGTCACGTGCCCGATTCGCAGGGTCGTCCCGCCGATGTCGGCGACGACGAACGTGTCGTCCCGGTCGGTCATCGGTGGGCCTCGGCGACGGCGTCGCCTCCGGCGGCGCACTGCGCGACGGTGCCGTCCTCCAGGACGATCGCCCCGTCGATCCGGGCGCCGGCCGCCACCGCCGCCCCCGGCAGCAGCACGCTGTCGTGCACCACCGCGCCCGCGCCCACCCGGGCCCCGGGGTAGACGACGCTGTGCGTGATCTGGCCGTGGTTGACCAGGTCAGCCGGGACCAGCGAGCGGCGGATCCCCGGCGCTTCATCGACCATCCGCCGCGCGACCTCCGGCCGCACGGTGGCGGGCAGGTCGGCGAGGGGGATCGACGGCGGCTGCCGAAGCAGCGAGCGGTGCGCCAGGTGGTAGCGGTCGACGGTGCCGATGTCCTCCCAGTAGCCGGGCACCCGGTGGCCGCGGATGAGCTCCCCGCCGGCCAGCATGGCGGGGATCACGTCGCGGCTGATGTCGTGCTGCCAGGCGGTGCCGGCGAGCTGTTCCAGGTAGCGGCGCAGGATCCGGGCGTCGAACAGGCAGAACGCCGCGAACACCAGGTCGCTCGTGGGGTCGGCGGGTTTCTCGACGAACGCGGTGAGGCGGCCGGCGTCGTCGAACTCGACCATGCCGAACAGGTGCACGAAGCGGCGTTCGATCCGCTGGTACGCGACCGTCAGCGCGGCCTTCGACGCCCGGTGCTCCCGCAGCATGTCCCGGTAGTCGAAGCGGTAGACGTGGTCGGCGTGCAGCACCAGGACGTCGCGGGGCGCGCCGCCGAAGACCCAGCGTTCCTTGCTGATCAGGGCGTCGGCGGTGCCCCGCTCGGCGGGCCAGGTCCGCTCCGGCAACGCGCCGGGGACGGTCCCGGGCGGGACGCTGCGGTACGCCTCGTCGTAGGGCCCGAAGTGGACGCGGAACCCCGGCGTCCGGTTCCAGACCCGGTGCAGGTCGTCCATCAGCATGCGTTCCTCGTACTGCGACAGCAGCAGCACCTCGTCGAGGCCGGAGTCGCAGGCGTTGCGCAGGCTGAAGTCGATGAGCCGGCTCGTCCCGCCGAACGGGATCAGCGGCTTGAGCCGGCCGACGCCCAGCGGGCCCATGCGCTCCCCCCGGCCACCGGCCAGCAGCACCGCGCGTACGCCGTTCATCCGTTGCTCCCCTGCGTCGGCGCGGACGGGGCCGCCGCCATCGACGTCCAGTTGGGTTCCAGGCGGGCCAGGGCCGCGGCCAGCTCCGCGGGGGTCACGTCGTCGACGAAGCGGGCCTGGCCGATGCCGGCCGTGAGGGGGATGAGCTGCCGGCCGTCGCGGTGGCGCACGGTGTCGGCCAACGCCTCGGTGAGCAGCTCGGTGGAGCAGACCGGGTGCCAGGTCGGGAGGCCGAGTTCGCCCATGACCAGGCGCGCGCGGCTCAGGTCCTCGGCGGAGAGCAGGCCCCGGTGGTGGGCGAGCACGAGCGACAGCGCCATGTCCACGGCGACGGCCTCGCCGTGCAGCAGCTCCGGCAGCGCCCGCATCTCGATCACCGGCGAGAACGAGTGCCCGTAGTCGACGACCCGTTCGAGCTGGTGTTCCCAGAGGTTCGGCTGCAGCTCCTGCAGCATGCCGCCGATCGCGAGGCGGATCACGGCCAGCGCCGCCGCGCCGCCGTCGGCGCTGCCGGCGGACTGCATCCGCTCGGCGATGATGCGGGCGCCGTGGACGGCGAGGAGCTCGAACAGGCGGCGGTCCTTGATCAGCGCCATCTTGAGCACCTCGGCGAGCCCGTTGCGCAGGTGCCGCACGGGCAGCGTGACCAGGAAACCCGGGTCGATCAGCGTGGTCGCGGAGGGGTGGTACGTGCCGAGCCGGTTCTTGTGGTCGCTGAAGTTCACGCCGGTCTTCGAGCCGATCCCGGCGTCGACCATGCCGATGAGGGTGGTCGGCACCCGCACGTACGGCGTCGAGCGGCGGTAGAGGCTGGCGGCGAGCCCGACGATGTCGGTGAGCACTCCCCCGCCCACCGCGATGACGGGCTCGCGGCGGCGGGCCACGCCGAACGCGTCCATGGCCGACACCACGCGGAACACCGACGTCATCGTCTTGCGGCGCTCGTCGGCCTCGACGACGCACAGCTCGTAGGTCACCCGGTGCGCCTCCAGGTATGCCCTGATGCGTTCGCCGAACAGGACGTCCACCTGGGAGTCCAGCACGACCAGGCGGCGGCGGCCGGGGCCGTCCCCCGTGCTCGCGGCCGTCACCATCAGGTCGGAGGCCGGGTCGAGCAGCCCCCGGCAGAGGCGCACCTCGTAGCTCACGGCCTGGGAGGCGTCGACCCGCCACCCCGGGTCCCCGTCGTGGCCCAGGGTCGACAGCCCGTTGCCGGTGGCGGCCTGTCCTGCGGATACCGGCGTCGTCGATTCGATGAGTCCCTCCTCCGTCGTCACTGCGGTTGCCCTGGGGTCACCGGCGGAGTCACTGGGGTCAGCAGCTCGATGGCGACGCTGGACGGGTCGAGGGCCGGCGTGGTCGACATGGCCGGTCGGGCCTTCTCGAACCGCTTCATGGTGGCCGCGATGTCGTCGGTTTCGACCTCGTAGATCGCGACGTACCGCCGGCGTTCGCCCGCGGTCTCCGGGAGGACGAAACGCCGCGCCCCGACGAAACCGGGAACGGCGAGAACCTCGGCGAGATGAACGTCGTCGTACCAGTGGTTGAACTCGTTCTCACAACCATGGAACGGACTGGTGTGGATCAGCAGCAGGTGACGATTGTTCACGGCCATCGCGCATTACTCCAGCTATGACGAGGATGGCGGTTACGTGGCCTGGATCGCCGGGATCGGCAGCAATATCCATCAATGCAGACATGGACCATAACCGATCGCCCTGCACGCGGCAATGCCCTGCGAAAAGGATCTAGCCGGCATCGTCAGTGCATCGTGTTCCTACACCTGACCAGCAAAGTCATTCTAAAATATTGACACCTGGCTATTGGTCCTGAATCATGCACCACCATGGATCATTCCCGAGTGCGTCGACCGAATGTGGTCGGTCTCGCCGCGTTCGCGGCAGCGACAACCATCCTGGCAATGGGAATCGCATCTCCGGCAACTGCTGCGGGACAGGTGCGGGGAACCGGAGATCCGGGTGCCATCGACGGCAGTTACCTCGTCGTGTTCGACGACCGGGTCGCCGCCGACAATCGCGCGGACATCGCCGCCCTGACCGGACGGCTGGCCGCGAAGTACGACGTCGGGGTGGAACACACCTACGGGCACGCGCTGCACGGTTTCGCCGGCACGATGAGCCGCGGCGCGGCCCGACGCCTGGCGGCCGAGTCCGGCGTGTCGTACGTCCAGCAGAACCGCGCGGTGCGGGCCCTGGACACCCAGCCCAGCCCGCCGTCGTGGGGCCTGGACCGGATCGACCAGCGCGACCTGCCGCTGGACGGCAGCTACTCGTACCCGACGACGGCGTCCACCGTGCGCGCGTACGTGATCGACACCGGCATCCGGACCACCCACACCACCTTCGGCGGCAGGGCCACCTGGGGCACCAACACCACCGGCGACGGCCTCGACTCGGACTGCTCCACCAACGGCCACGGCACCCACGTCGCGGGCACCATCGGCGGCTCCCAGTACGGCGTGGCCAAGGCGGTCTCCCTGGTCGCGGTCAAGGTGCTCAACTGCGGCGGCAGCGGCACCCTGGCCGGCGTCACCGCCGGCGTCGACTGGGTGACCGGCCACCACGCCGCCGGCGTGCCGGCTGTGGCCAACATGAGCCTCGGCGCCAGCGGCGCGCAGGGCGCCCTCGAGGACGCCGTGCGCAACTCGATCGCCGACGGCATCGTCTACGCCATCGCCTCCGGCAACAGCAACCTCGACGCGTGCAACTACTCCCCCGCCCGGGTCGCCGAGGCGATCACCGTCAACGCCAGCACCACGGCCGACGCCCGCGCGTCGTTCTCGAACTGGGGCACCTGCACCGACATCTTCGCCCCCGGCGACGGCATCGTCTCGGCGTCCAACGGCAGCGACACCGCCACCGCCACGCTCAGCGGGACCTCGATGGCCACCCCGCACGTCGCGGGCGCCGCCGCGCTGGTCCTCGCCGGCAACCCCGGCCTGACCCCGGCCCAGGTCGCCAGCGCCCTCTTCGACGCCTCGACCCCCGGCAAGATCACCAACCCGGGCACGGGCTCGCCGAACCGCCTGCTCTACACCGGCTCCGCGCCGCCCTCCCCCGGCACCGCCACGCTCACCCGGTACTACGGGGCCGGCGACCACGTCAGCTCCACCACCCACCCCGGCGGCAGCTACCAGGCCGAGGGCCCGCTCGGCAAGGTGCACACCAGCGCCGTCGCCGGCACGCACGCCCTCTACCAGTGCCAGGTGGGCAGCGACAGGTTCACCTCCCTGTCCGCCGGCTGCGAGGGGAAGACCTTCCTCGGGGTGATCGGCTACGCCTACGACGCGCCGCCGGCCGCCCCCAGCCAGGTCTTCTACCGGTGCCGGGTGCGCAGCAACGGGGAGCACTTCGACTCGCCGGACGCGAACTGCGAGGGGCAGATCGCCGAGGGGTCGCACGGCTACCTGCTCCTCTGAGCCGCCCGCCCCACCCGCCCGCCCCTTGACCGACGGGCGGGGCGCGACCCGGTCCCGTGGCCGCGCCCCGCCCGTCCCACCTGACCCCACCGCCCCACGCCGCGTCGGGAGGACGCATGAGACGACTGCTCGCCGTTCTGGCCGCGCTCATCGTGCTGCCGTTCACCCCCGTCCTGCCCACCGCGTACGCCCACGCCGACGGCTGGTCCGGGCCGCAGTCGACGATCGTCAACCGCAACGGCCGCAAGGTGATCCAGTTGTGCGACCAGGGCGGTGGCTGCCGGACGACCACGCCGTTCTTCATGGCGCTCAACACGCAGAGCACCCCGATCGGGCAGAACAACTGGTCGTACTTCAACTACCAGGCCCAACTGGCCGCGGCGAACACGGCCGCGCCGGAGATGAACGTCGCACCCATGCTCCAGGTGCACCTCAACAACACCAGCGACGCGTTCATCGACCAGTTGGCCGGCCGGCTCAACCAGCTCAACCCCCGGCCGTACCTGATGGTCCGCATGTACCTACAGGACGCGCCGCCCGGCGCCGAGCCCATGCGGATGAAGGACCTCCAGGGCAACGTCCGCGACGACACGAACGGCGCGGGCCACCCGTGGACGTTCAGCGAGGCGTGGCTGGCCTACCAGGAACAGCAGATCAGCCGGGTGCTGACGCGGATGGACGCCCAGTATCCCGGCCGGGTCATGGCGGTGCTGATCGCCTACGAGAACGGCGGCGAGTGGTTCTACCGGCCGTACGGCTACGACGACACCACCAACAAGATGCTGGACTGGGGCAGCCCGAACCTCTGCGCCACCGGCCCGGACGGCGTGCGGGTCTGCCAGCTCTACCCCTGGACCAACGACGCGGGCACCCGGCCCGGCCCGCGCGGACGGCACTCGTTCTACCTGGACGACTACTCCGCCAGCGCCGAGGCCGGCTTCTGCGCCTGGAGCGCGCTGCCGGCGAGCCTGGTCCCGGGCTGCCGGTCGGCCACCCCCACCGAACGCAACAATGCCGTCCCCGGCCAGTCTCCGCCGACCTCGGGGGCCGCACGCGGCACCGTGCTGGACCCGGCCGACGTCAACTCGCTGCGGGCCGCCAAATACCAGCAGTACCTGTCGTCGCGCAACGTCGCCGCCATCACCCGCCTGCTGGCCAGGGCCAAGCAGGCCACCGGCAACCGCATCCTCACCGCCGTCTTCTACGGCTACCTCTACGGCCTGCGCGCCGAACTGGGCATGAGCGGGAGCAACGACCTGGCGACGCTGGTCGACAGCCCGTCCGTGGACATCATCGGCGTGCCCTACTCGTACGGCGACAGCCGCAGCCTCGGCAACGGCTTCGTCCAGCAGGGGCCGCCGGACACCATGCGGCTGGCCAACAAGCTGTGGCTTGACGAGGACGACACGCGTACGCTGCTGGCCTGCGCGCCGACGAACTGCCAGCCCGTCCCGTTCCAGACCGCGACGAACCTGTGGGACAGCATCCGCCTGCTGCGCCGCGACCTGACGACCGCCGCGATCGGCGGCCGGGCCCTCCACTTCCTCGACCTGCAGGGCGTCGGCTGGTTCGGCGACCCGGCGCGCGCCGGCGACTCGGAGGCCATGTGGGCGAACCTCCAGTCGGTGTTCCGGGCCGCCGACAAGATCCAGCACGGCGGGGCGAACGCCTACCAGCCCCAGGTCGCGGTGTTCGTCGACGACGTGTCGGCCAACTACCAGCCCGCCCTGACCCCCGCCGGGGAGAACTCGTACGCCTTCGCCAGCGACCAGCTCTCCAACCTGGTGGACGACCTGACCCGGCTGGGCACACCCGTGCGGCACTACCTGCTCAGCGACCTGACCAAGGGCAACCTCGACCTGAGCGCGATCAAGCTCGCGGTCCTGCCGAACGCCTACGCGGTCTCCCCGACGGTGCGCACGGCGATCGACACCAGGCTGAAGACCCCCGGCCGCACCGTGCTGTCGCTGTACGCCGCCGGGTACGTGCAGGGCGACCAGGCCGCCTCCACCGCCTCGATGGCCGCGCTCACCGGCATCACGGTCGCCAAGGGCACCGGCACCCCCAACCTGGGGCAGAACTACTCGTTCGTCGGGCAGAGCGGCGGGCCGGCGTACCCGCTGACGCCGTGGTTCACCGTCACCGACGCGGGCGCGACGACGCTCGGCACGTACCAGGCGGGCGGGGTCTCCCTGGCCCGCAAGTCCATCCCCGTCGCGGGCGGAAGCTGGACGTCGGTGTACGCCGCCGCGCCCAAGCTGCCCCTGGCCGCGCTGCGCAGGATCAGCGAGGACGCGGGCGTGCACCACTTCGCGCCGGCCGGCGACGCGGTGGAGGCCGCCGGCAACACGCTGATGGTGCACGCCGGCACCACCGGCACGAGGACCGTCCGGCTGCCGCAGGCCATGCCCCGGGTGTACGAGACCGCCCTGTACCCGAGTGACGTCGAGCTGTGCCGCAACTGCTCGCAGCTGGCGAACCTGCCGTTCAACGCGGGCGACACCCGGGTGTTCCGCTGGACTACGCCCCCGCGCGGCAACTTCGAGCTGCTCACCGGCTCCACCGTGGAGGGCTGGGCCGTCGACCCGGACCAGCCGGGGACCTCCTCGACGGTCGCCGTCTACCGGGGCGGGCCGGCGGGCGTGGGAACGCACCTGGGCGACTTCCCGACCGCGACCAACCGGCCGGACGTGAACGCCTACTTCGGCATCAGCGGAGTGCACGGGTTCCGGTTCACGCTCTCCGGGTGCACACCGGGCACCCAGCTCCACGTCTACGCCCTCGACCCGGAGGGCGGCACCGGCGACGGCAGCACCTACCTGGGGGCACGCCCCTGCACGTGAGGCGAACCGGGCGCGGCTGCGATCACATCGGGCCTCCGGGCGGGGCGCGTCGCGAAGTCGGCCGGCTGCTCGGAGAACACGACGGCCTTGCCTTGGCCCACGGCCCAGCCCCACTTCGACGCAGACGCTCACAGGCCCAACGTGGGTGGGCGGTGGTTCGCCACCTATGGCCAACGCCGAACGACTGAGTCCTCGTAGACGACATAGAACCCGGGTGGCCCCTCAGTCCCGTATCGCCAGATCCTGTCGCGGTGGCGCTCGAAGCGCTCGGCACGCTTTGCCGGCGACAACTCGGCGCTGCTCAGGCAGTGGATGGTAAGCCCCGAGGCAGCCAGACGGTCGAGGACCGGAAGCTGGTTGCGGATGCGCTTGTCCTGGGTCAGCATCGTCCAGCCCTGCTTCAGGCCATACTCGATCCACTCGTCGTCGCCGGTGAACTGGCCATCGGCAGGAAATACATCGGTCACCAGGTGCAGGGGCCAGCCCGCCTCGATCAGCGTCCGAGGCGTGGTCTTACCCAAGCAACGATCGACGAAGAACTCAGGCAGCGACTCGAACGACGGCTTCGACCTCGTCAACGGTCAGCCCGTACTCGTCAGCAACAGTTTCGGACGACTCACCAGCACGCCACATCCCCACAACCGCCTCGACCGGGACCTTGTTGCGTGCGACGACAGGAGCACCCCAACCGAATCGCGGATCGATGACCACCTGGGCAGTGTCGGGATACTGACGCAGCCGCAGCCGGGCGGGATACGCGTCGGAGGGCTCCCAGACGATGTAGTTCAGGTAGTCCGAAATCACTTCGCGGATGGGCATCTGCCGGTCACCGGCACGCGCAAGCTCGTCGGTGTCCACGTAGTGGACGAACACGTCGATGCCATCCGTGGCGATCCTTCGGTCCGCCAGGCCGTACGGGTTGCCGAAGACGTTGCGAATCTCGGCTGCCGCGTCCCTGATCTTGTCCTTCCCGAGCTTCAGCTCACGAAGGGACCGCAGGACGTACGCCTCGATCACGGCGACGAACGGCACCGAGGGCCATCCGCGCTTGACGGGCGGCACCGTGTGCACCAGGGGCGCTCCGGCTGCCTTCTCCGCCAACCACGAGTGCATGGTGCTGCGGGGTATGCCCAGATAGCGGGCGGTGTCAGACGGCGTCAGAAGCGCGTCCTGAACCTTGTCGATCAATTGCGCCTCCCTCCGTCGCACAGACCCCAGCATCGCATCGCACCCAACGATTTACACGACCCGTTTAGGTATCGCTACTCCGTGTCGCAGTCAAGGCTCCCGCATCCAGGTCTTCGGGTCGGTGACGAAGATGCCCTTCCCCTGGTGTCGCCGGATGACGCGCAGCGCCTCCAGTCGCACGTAGACCATCTGGATGGTGGACGTGCCGACCTTGTTGTCTGCCGCCATCTGCGCGATCGATGGCAGCTTGTCCTCGGGCTTGAGCTTGCGCGCCTTGACGGCAGCAACGATGTCGTCGGCGATACGGATGTAGTCGGGTGTCGTAGGCATGGCGCTCCTTGCGTGGCTCGCCAATTCGATCACGAAGCGCCCAGAAACGACAACAGCCAGTGGTTGACTTAAACGGCTAAGCCGTTAGTGTTGGTGCCGGGCCGCTCCTCGCGTGGCAACGAGATCGGCTCTCTCCCTGGTCGGGGCGGGTGTGCACGCCCGCCCCGGCCCATCGCACGGCCCTCGCCCGCCCCCCTGCCCCGGAAAGGACCGTCGTGGCCCACGTGTATCGAGGCGGCCGGCTCTACGGAACGGGCCGGCCCGACCGGCTGACCCCGCACGAGGTGCGTACCTGGGCGTTCGACCCGCGTCGGCGGGGCGTCGACGCCGACCAGGTGCGCGAGTTCCAGACCCGGCTGGCCGACGAGCTGGCCGGGCTGCACGAGGACGTGCGGCTGCTGACCCAGGAGAACGACCGGCTGAAACGGGCGCTGCGCGACTGGCAGGTCATACACGCCCGGGAGTGCGTCCCGCCGGACGACGCCCGGCCCAACCGGGGTCACTGGTAGCGGTGCGCCCGGCCCCCGGTGACCTGCTGACCGTCGACGGCCGAGCCTCGGTGCAGTTCGCCGGGGACCGGGCCGTCACCTTCCGCGTCGTGTCGGTGCCCGACCTGCCGACCTACCACGGCTGGATCTGGCTCGCCGGCTACGTCCTCGACCAGCGCGGCCTGGCCACCGCCAAGCGCGAGATCTACGTCCAGCTCGCCGGGCTCCGGCCTGCGGCCCCGGCGACGGCGGCCGTCCCGCGTGGCTCGTCGTCACGCCCCGCGTAGCGGTCCGCGTCGACCCCCTCGCGAGCCGGTCGGGTCTCCGGGCGGCGGAGGTGAGAGGGCGGCGTCGGGAAAACCCGTTGGGCTGCCCGCCGCGACTCGGGCACGATCACCGCGTGGACACCTATCTGGACACCGAGCGCCTGACGCTGCGCCACTTCACCGCCGACGACGCGGACCTGCTGATCGAGCTGGACAGCGACCCGCAGGTGATGCGCTACCTCAGCGGCGGCGAACCGACCCCGCCGGAGATCGTCCGCGAGCGCTACCTGCCGAACATCCTCGCCGGCTACCAGAAGTGGAACGGCAACCTCGGGCTGTTCGCCGCGCACGAGAAGGCCGGCGGCGCGTTCGTCGGCTGGTTCATCCTGCGCCCCGCACCGCAGGGCCCGCTGGACGAGGTCGAGCTCGGCTACCGCCTGCGGCGGGCGGCCTGGGGCAACGGCTACGCCACCGAGGGCTCGCGGGCCCTGCTGGGCAAGGCGTTCACGGAACTCGGCGTGCGCAGGGTCTGGGCGGAGACGATGACCGTCAACCGGGCCTCGCGCAACATCATGGAGAAGCTCGGCATGACGCTCACGGAGACCACCCCCGTCCCCGACGACATGGCGATGATCGAGGGCGCCGAGCACGGCGGCGTGCTCTACGAGATCACCAACGAGCAGTGGGCGCGGCGGTAGCCACGCTCACCCCTGCGCGGTGCACGGCCGGCGGTCGGGTGGCGGGGTGCCGTACAGCTTGTTCTCCGCCGGGTCGATCGGGTACCGGTCGATCTCCCTCGGCACGTCCGACGGCGAGTCGAACGCCCTGCGGATGTTGGGCACGCAGAGCAACGTGAGCCGCTTGCCGACCGCGATGCCGTTGGCGTCGAACCGGATCAGCCCGGTCACCCCCCGGTACGCGGGGTCGGCGACGTCGCGGATGGTGACGTACACCGTCGTGGGGGTGACCTCCCGGGGGTTCCACTCGCGGCCGGCGGGGGCGGAGAGGTTGCCGGCGATGGTGCGCACCGCCCGCAGGTGCAGCCGGGTCGCGTCGTAGGCCAGCCCGACCCGCTCCCCGATGGGCGAGTTGGACTGGCACAGCGACAGCACCGTCCGCACGTCGGTGAGGAAGAGCTTGCGCTCGATGTCGGTCGCCCCGATGACCCGGTTGCAGTAGGCCAGCTCGCCCTTGACCACGTACGCCAAAGGCAGGTTGTCCGGCGCGGGCCGGCGGGCGGCGGTGTTCGCCAGGTAGCGGTTGACCGAGTCGTCGCCGATGAGCAGCGGCACCCGGCCGCTGCAGTTCTCGGCCAGCCGGGCGGCGAACGCGCCGAACTCGGTGTAGCGCCCGCCGAAGAAGACCACGCCGTCGCCGAAGCGGTCGGCGCAGACCGGGGTCAGGTCGACCCCCTGCCGCCAGTACGTCTCCTGGTAGGCGTCGCCGCCGAAGCGGGACCGCAGCCCGTCGCGCAGCGTGTTGACGTACAGGTCGCCGCGCGCGCCCTCGTCCGGGTCGACGTTGCCGTACGTGTAGAAGTTGAAGATCCGCTTCTTCTTCAGCACCTCGGTGACGTGGTCGTGCACGAGGGTCGCCTCGTCGATGTTCGGCGCGGAGATCTGCAGGTAGCGGCTGGAGGCGTCGGCGATCCGGTCGGCCGACAGGGTCGGCGCGAGGACGGGCAGATTGAGGTCGCCCAGCGCCTTGATCGCGTCCTGCACCGCCTTGCGGCTCTCCACCAGCCCGACCACGCCGAGCACCGTCGGCTCGTCGCGGGCCAGGTCGGCCAGCATCCGCACCACGTCGGCGGCGTACCGCATCTCCTGGCCCGCGTTGGCGACCACGATCCGCAGGTACGGGTTGGCCCGGTCGTCGTTGGCCTCCAGGTACGCGCGGCGCTGCGCCGCCGCCATGCCCTGCAACTCCTCCCGCTCCCCGGCGAACGTCTCCTCCCCGGGCAGCGCGTCGGGCTTGGTCAGCGACCCGAAGTAGACCAGGGTGACCCGGGGCCGGTCCCGGCGGACGGCCCACGCCGCCTCGACCTCCCGGTTCTGGTCGAAGATCTGCCGCTGCACGGCGAGCAGGGACGCGTCGCGGCTGAAGAGCTGCCGCCCGTTGTCGCTGTAGCCGATGCACTGGCCGTCGCGGACCGCCGTGTGCACCAGCCCACCCGTGGCCGACGGCGGCCACTCGCAGTCCGCCCGCCACCGCTGCACCTGCCCGGGGATCTGCCACACGCCGAAGGTGGTCAGCACGACCGCGACGAGCGCCACGAGGGCGACCGGCCGGGCCAGCCACGGCGGGCGGGGCGGCACGATCCGGGACAGCCGGTTGCGGAACGGGGTGAGGTCGGCCGCAGGGACCTCCACCTGGAGATACCAGGCGTTGTCCTCCCGCGCCCGCCGGGCCCGCGCCAGGCCGCTGCGCCACGCCCGGTACGCCCCCTCCACCCCGTCCAGCGGCACGAGCTGGCCGGCGACGGCCGGGTCGGTGGGCGACAGCCCGTCCGGCGGCACGTCGTGGCCGTTCGCGATGACCAGCAGGGGATCCGAGCGGCCCGTCTCGTCGCGCACCGCGTTGATGAGCCTGACCAGGGCGTACCCGCCGTTGCCCGGGGCGAGGCCGTCGAGCAGGAGCACCGGGCAGGAGGTGCGCCGCCACGGCTTGAGCCGCCACGGCCGGCGGCGGTACTCCACGCGCAGGTCCTGCAGGAACGCGTGCACGAGCAGCAGGTCGATCTGCTCCTGGTCCTCCGTCTGGCGGGACGGGACGGTGAGCCGGCTGGCGAACGCGACGAAGTCGCCGGCCGCGAGCTCGGGGGCGAGATACTGCTGGCGCAGGAACCAGCGGAACCGGCGGCCCGCCCCGAACAGCCAGCCCTTGGTCAGCAGCCAGAACATCAGGCGGGGCAGGACCCGCAGGGTGAACCACAGCAGCACCCCGAGCCAACCGCCCGGGTCCGGCGGGGCCTGCTGCCCGTCCGAGGCCGCCCGCTGCGAGATCCGCTCGCGCAGTTGCCGGATCAGCTCCTGGCGTCGCCGGTTGGTCGCCACGCCGGTCAGGTTCACCTGCATGAGCCCGTCGGCCAGCGCGTAGTGGCGGAACGCCAGCCGGTCCGCGCCGCCGAAGTTCCCGGCGACGAGCCCCGTGTACGCCTCGTGCAGCAGCGCGCGCACGTCCCGGCCGGTGGCGTCGAGGCGGACGTGCGGCACCCGCCGCTCCTCTGCGGCGAACACGTGCGCCAGCATGGCCAGCGGCGACGGCGTGCCGGGCCGGGACACCAGGCACAGCAGCGGCAGCCGCCAGCCGCGCCGCGCGGGCCGCAGCACCATCGACTCGATCAGCTCCACCAGCCGGTGGAATTCGGCGTACGCCCGCCGGCCCTGCTCGGGCACCCTCTCCTCGGTCATGTCCCCCGCCCCGAAGCCGCCGAAGAATCCGCGAAATCGTCGGTCCCGCCGCCTCGCCGGAAAGGAACACCCCGTCGTGCCGCACAACGAACAGTGAAACCGGTCGCTCGATGGTAGGCGGTGATCGAGGTCCCCACCGGAACTGTCAACTTCCCGATCCCACCCGCGATCGCCCGGCCCCGCGTTCTGCCCACCCCTGGTGACCAAGAGGTTTGCGCCATCGTCGAGATCAAATCTGACGCTCTTCTCTTGATCACCGGCGCGAACGTGGGGCGGACGGGAGGGAAGGGGGGTCGGGGGTCAGGCGGCGAGGGTGGCGTAGCGGCCGGCGCGGTCGAGCAGGCTGGCGTGGGTGCCGGACTCGACGATGCGGCCGTGGTCGAGCACGGCGATCTGGTCGGCGTCGCGCACGGTGGACAGCCGGTGGGCGATCGTGATCGTGGTGCGTCCCCGGGCCAGTTCGTCGAACGCCCGCTGCACCGCGCGCTCCGTCTCGGTGTCCAGCGCGCTGGTGGCCTCGTCGAGGATGAGCACCCGGGGGTCGCGCAGGAGGGTGCGGGCGATGGCGAGGCGCTGCTTCTCCCCGCCGGAGAACCGGTGGCCGCGCGAGCCGACCATGGTGTCGTACCCGTCGGGGAGGGCGGCGATGAGATCGTGGATCTGCGCGGCGCGGGCCGCGTCCTCGATCTCGGCGTCGGTGGCGTCCGGCCGGGCGTACCGCAGGTTTTCCCGCACGGTGGTGTGCAGCAGGTAGGTCTCCTGGCTGACCACGCCCACGACGGCGGCCAGGTCGGTCAGCCGCAGGTCGCGCAGGTCGACGCCGTCGATGGTGACCCGGCCGGCGGTCGGGTCGTGCAGGCGGCTGACCAGGGCGGCAAGGGTGCTCTTGCCGGAGCCGGTGTGCCCGACGACGGCCAGGCCGGTGCCGGCCGGCACGTCGAGGGTGATCCCGGCGAGGGCGGCGGTGTCGCTGCCCGGGTAGGTGAACGTGACGCCCTCGATCCGCACGTGGCCGCGCACCCGGCGCGGGTCGATGTCGACCGGGTCGGCGGGGTCGTCGACCTCGACGGGCAGGTCGAGATACTCGAAGATCCGGGCGAACAGCGCCATCGACGCGGTGACCGAGACGCCCACGTCGAGCAGGCCCATGAGCGGCCGGAACAGCCCGCCCTGCAGGGCGGTGAACGCGACCAGCGTGCCGATGCTGAGCGTGCCGGCGGCCCCGGGCAGGCCCGCGCCGAGATAGATGAACGCGGGGATGGCGGCGAAGATGACGCTCATCGAGGCCATCCGCCAGCGGCCGGCGAGGTCGGAGCGCAGTTCCAGGTCGACGAGGCGGGCCGAGGAGGCGGCGAACCGGTCGACGAGCGCGCCGCCCGCGCCGAGGGTCTTGCTGAGCTGCACGCCGCTGATCGACAGCCCCTCCTCGATGGTGACGTTGAGGTCGGCCAGCTCGCGCTGCCGCTGGGCGGTGATCTCGCGCCGCATCCGGGCGACCCGGCGGGTGAGCCAGATCGACGGCGGCAGCACGACCAGGGAGATCAGCGACAGCCGCCAGGACAGCGCCACCATGGCCACGGCAGTGGCGACGACGGTGGTGAGGTTCGACGCGATCGAGGTGGCGGTGGAGGTGACCACCGTCTGCATGCCGCCGATGTCGTTGGTGATGCGGGACTGCACCTCGCCGGTGCGGGTGCGGGTGAAGAACGCGATGGACTGCCGGTGCAGGTGGGCGAAGACGTCGGTGCGCAGCCGGTGCATGACCTGCTGGCCGACGCGGGTGGAGAGCCACGTCTGGACCACGCCGAGGGCGGCGGTCACGACGGCGACGGCGACCATGCCGAGGACCAGCCGGGACAACAGGGGCAGGTCGCGCTCGGGCAGGGCCCGGTCGATCACGGCACGCAGCAGGAACGGCGAGGCCATGGCGACGATCGAGGAGACCACGATGATCGCGGTGACGGTGGCGAGCTGCCAGCGGTACGGGGCGAAGAGCCGGCCGACCCGGCGCAGCGGCACCTGGCGGGCCTGGGCCTTCTCGGCGGGGCTGACGGTGCGGGGGCCGCCCCGGCCCTCGCGGTGGGTGGTGGGTGTGTCCAAGGGACCGCCCTTCGTCGGGAACAATGCTGAGGTTACCTCATCATGAGGGAGCAACAGCATTCTCTGCTACCGTATTCCGGTGAGCGCCGACATCCCGGTGAGCCCCGCCACTGCGGTGAGCGCCGACGAGGAGGGCCTGGCCGAGAGCTTCTGGGCCGTCGCCCGCCGGCTGCGCCACCTGTCCCGGCAGACCCTCGAACCGTGGCAGGTCAACCCCGGGCAGGCGCGGGCGCTGGGCGTCCTCACCCGGCACGGCGCGCTGCGGCTCAGCGCGCTCGCCGAGCACCTGCGCATCGCGCCGCGCTCCGCCACCGAGGTCGTCGACGGCCTCCAGGAGCGCGGCCTGGTCGCCCGCCGCCCCGACCCGGCCGACCGGCGGGCCACCCTGGTCAGCCCCACCGACGAGGGGGTACGCGTCGCCGCGGCGATCCGCGCCGCCCGGCACGCCGAGGCCGAGCGCCTCTTCGGGGGGCTCAGCCCCGCCGACCGGGCCCACCTGGCCCGCATCCTGCGGACCCTGCGCGACTGACCGCCGACCGCCCCGCCTCCTTCTGTGCCCGGCCGGTCCGACCGGCCGGTCCGACCGGCCCGTCAGCCCGGCCCGTCAGGCCGCCCGGCGGCTGGCGAGGATGGCCAGCACCTCGGCGCGTACCCGGGCCGGCTCGCGCACCAGCCGGCGGTGGGCGAAGCGCACCACGAGGATGCCCCGGGTCGCCAGCAGCGCGTCGCGGCGCAGGTCGATCTCCCGCTGCCGGGGGTCACCGTGCGCGGTCGCCCCGTCCAGCTCGAAGTCGACCCGTTCCTGCTCGGCGTAGACGTCGAGATACATGGTGCGCCCCTCGATCCGTACCCGGAACTGCCGGCGCAGCCGGGGCAGCTGCGCCCCGGTGAAGACGTGGTCGTGTCCCCACACCTCCAGTGGGCTGCGGCAGCCGACGGACAGTCGGTCCAGCAGCACGCGCAGCGCGGCGCGGCGGGCCAGCCGGGGCGCCTCCGCGAGCGCTTCCCCGACGCGCGCCGGGGTGGTCAGGCCGTCGTTGACGGCGCGGATCAGCGGGGCGGGGCGGTCCACGGCCGGCAGCAGCGGCCAGGCGTCGACCAGTGCCCGTTCCAGCGGGACGACGGGCAGGCCCCGGCGGGTCACCGCCTGCGGCGGCTCGGGGCGGAAGCCGTGCCGGTGGTGCAGCACCAGGTGCGGTGGCCGGGAGCGGAGGCCCGACCGGGCCGGCACGTCGAGGTGCACGGCCTCGTCCTCGGGTTGCCGGCGCACACCCCAGGCGTGCAGGGCGGTGGGTCCGCCGAGCGCGCCCCGCCCCTGCGCGTACGCCACGGCGGCGCGGTGCCGCAGTTCCGGCGGGAGCACGGCGAGCCCAGCCGAGCGGGACAGAGGCGCAGCCAGCCCAGCCGAGCCGGGCGGGAGCACGGCAACTTCAGCAGAGCCAGGCGCGGGCGCGGCGAGCCCAGCACGACCCGGCCGCGTCCGGCACGACTCGACGTAGACGCCGGGCAGCACGCGGAGCAGGTCGCCGGTGTCCACCGCGTGTCGCAGCACCCAGGCGGGCACCACCTGGGTCGCCAGCGTCCGGGTGAGCAGGCCGTCATGGCGGTCCAGCAGCGCTCGAAGCGGTTCGTCCACGGCATGGACGGTGTCGGTGGCCGTCCCCGCGCCGCAACCCCGCCGGCCGCCGGCTGTGGACAGGGGCTCCGCTGTGGACGAGGCCCGCTCGGGGCGAGGATGTGGTAAGGCGTCCTCGATCGTCTGCTGATTTCGGAGACGATCGTCGGCGTGTCGGCTCACTTCTCGACAGACGATCACGGGGGTGCGAGCGCCGCCAGGCGGCGAGCGAGGTGGGTGCGTTCGCGGGTGTTGGCGGTGTGGGCGATTGCTGTCTCGTACGCCTCTTGGGACTCCTCGGGGCGGTCCAGGCGGCGCAGCAGGTCGGCGCGGACGGCGTGGTAGACGTGGTAGCGGAGCAGCGGCGAGGCTGCGCCGCCCAGTTCGTCGACGACCGCCAGGGCCTCGGCGGGGCCGCGTACCTCCGCGAGGGCCACCGCCCGGTGCAGCGCGACGACGGGGCTCGGCGCGAGGGCGGCGAGGTGGTCGTACAACTGGAGGATCTGGGCCCAGTCGGTGTCGGCGGCGCTCGACGCGTCGCCGTGCACGGCGGCGATCGCGGCCTGGAGCTGGTACGGGCCGGGGCGGGCGCGGCGCAGGCAGCGGCGCACGAGCGCGTGCCCCTCGGCGACGAGGGCGTGGTCCCAGCGGCTGCGGTCCTGCTCCGCCAGCGGGACCAGATCCCCGTCGGGGGCCGTGCGGGCGGGGCGGCGGGACTCGGTGAGCAGCATCAGGGCGAGCAGGCCGAGCGTCTCGGGCTCGTCGGGCATCAACTCGACGAGCAGCCGGCCGAGCCGGATCGCCTCGGCGCACAGGTCGTCGCGGACGAGGTGCTCCCCGGCGCTGGCGGTGTGCCCCTCGGTGAAGATCAGATAGACCACGGCGAGCACCCCGCGGAGCCGGTCGGGCAGGTCCGCGTCGCGCGGAATGCGGTACGGGATGCCGGCGTCGCGGATCTTGGCCTTGGCCCGGACCAGGCGCTGGGCCATGGTGGGCTCGGGCACCAAGAAGGCGCGGGCGATCTCGGCGGTGCTCAGCCCGCCGAGCAGCCGCAGGGTCAGCGCGACCCGCGCGGCCGGGGCGAGCGCCGGGTGGCAGCAGGTGAAGAGCAGCCGGAGCCGGTCGTCGCGCACGGGCCCCTCCTCGGGCGGTTCGGCGGGGGCGTGCAGCAGGGCCGCCTCGGCGTGCCGCCGCGCCCGGGTCTCCTCCCGGCGCAGCCGGTCGACGGCCCGGTTGCGGGCGGTGGTGATGATCCAGCCGTCGGGGCTGGGCGGCGTGCCGTCGACCGGCCAGCGCCGCGCCGCCTCGACGAACGCCTCCTGGACCGCCTCCTCAGCGAGGTCGATGTCGCCGAGGAGGCGGATCAGCACCGCGACGGCGCGACCGTGGCCGGCGCGGAAGGCGCGCTCGACGTCGGTGTGCCCGACGTCGGTGTGCCCGGGCACGCCGGTCAGGACCCGCCCGCGAAGGGACGGACCTCGACCGGCAGGGTGGTGGCCCGCGCGTAGCGGCGGCCCCAGTCGAGGGCGACGTCGAGGTCCGGCACCGACACGATGGTGATCCCGCCGAGGTACTCCTTGCCCTCGGCGAACGGGCCGTCGGTCACCAGCATCCCGTCGCCGTCGGCCCGCAGCACGGTGGCCGTCTCCGGCGCGCGCAGGCCCTGCCCGAAGACCCAGGAGCCGGCCTCCACCAGCTCGTGGTGGATCGCCGCGACCTCACGCATCACCCCGGCGAGGAACTCCGGGTCCGGCCGCCCCGTGTCGGCCGGGTGATAGATGCTGATCAGGTACTGCCCCATGTGGTCCTCCTCGGTCGCGCGGCCGGCACGCTGCCGGCCTCCACGTCCACCCTGCACCCTCCATACGAACGGGACCGGCCGGGATCGACACGCCGCCCGAGGAGTTTTTTGTCAACCTCGGCTTATATAAGGCGGCTCTGATATAAAAGGTGGGTGCATGCCTTCGACGTGCTGGGCGAGCCCGTACGCCGGCGGATCCTCGAACTGCTCGCCGAGGGCGAGCGGAGCGCCGGGTCCGTCTGCGAGGTGATCAGGGCCGAGTTCGGCATCTCCCAGCCGGCCGTGTCCCAGCACCTGCGGGTGCTGCGCGACAGCGGCTTCGCCACGGTGCGCCCGCAGGGGGCCCGGCGGCTGTACGCGGTCAACCCGGAGCCGCTGCGCGAGGTCGACGACTGGCTCGGCCACTTCCGCCGGTTCTGGACCCCGCCCCTGCACGCCCTGGCCACCGAGCTGGCGCGGGGCCGCCGGGAACGCCGCCTCGCCGCGGAAGCCGACCGGCCCGGGGAGCCCACCGGGGCCACGGCGTCCGCCGAAGCCACGCAGCCCGCCGGGGCCCAGGAGGCCGCCGGGCCCCCGGCGTCCGCCGCACCCGAGAACGAGAGAGCCGAGAAGAGGAGACCAGGATGATCGACGCGACGCACCAGATCAGCGCCGTGGAACGTCGGGTGGGCAGCCGCGTGCTGCCCGCCGGGCAGGCCCGGGTCATGACCATCAGTCAGACGTACGACGCGCCGGTCGAGGACGTCTGGGACGCCTGCACCAACGCCGACCGCATCCCGCGCTGGTTCCTGCCGATCAGCGGCGAGCTGCGGCTGCACGGCCGGTACCAGTTCGAGGGCAACGCGGGTGGCGAGGTGCAGCGCTGCGACCCGCCGGAGAGCTTCGCCGCCACTTGGGAGATGGGCGACCAGGTGAGCTGGATCGAGGTGCGGCTCTCCCCCGAGCCCGGCGGCCGGACCCGGTTCACGCTGGAGCACGTCGCGCACGTCGACGACGCGATCTGGGACCAGTTCGGCCCGGGGGCGGTCGGGGTCGGCTGGGACATGGGGCTGGTCGGGCTGGCCACCTACCTGCACTCCGGGGACGGCGGTGACGACAACCCGGCCGCGCGGGGCGCAGAGTGGGCCGCCTCGACCGAGGGCCGGGAGTTCCTGGTGACGGTCAGCCGACTCTGGGGCGAGGCGAGCGCGGCGGCCGGCACCGATCCGGCCCAGGCCGCCGCGGCGGCGCGGCGGACCACGGAGGCGTACACGGGGGCCCCGGCCGGCTGACCGCCGGGCCGGCGGCCGGCAGGTCTGCTCGGCAGGTCGGCCCAGCAAATCGGCCCGGCAGGTCGGCCGGGCCGGCAAGTACCACGGCCGGCGAGGGCCGGACCGGCCGGGCGGGTCGACGCGCTCGGGCCGGCCACGGGTAAACCGGCGGCGCGGTGTCGGGGGCGTTCGGCAGACTGTCGGCCATGTCGCCCCGCTCCGTCGCCGATCTGCTCGCCCTGGGCGACGCCGGCACCCGCGTCCGCTACCTGCACTTCTGGGGGCACCGCCCCCGGCCGGACGGCACGGCCGGGGCCGGCTGCCTGAGCCAGTGGTGGCCCGCGCCGTTCACGGTGGACGGCCGGGTCTTCGCCACCGCCGAGCACTGGATGATGTGGCACAAGGCCGCCCTGTTCGGCGACCACGACACGGCGGCGCGCGTCCTCACCGCCGGGCACCCGCAGCGGGCCAAGGCCCTCGGGCGCGCGGTCCGCGGTTTCGACGAGGCCACCTGGGCGGCGCACCGGTACGACATCGTCGTGGCCGGCAGCGTCGCGAAGTTCGCCGCGCACGACGACCTGCGTGCGTTCCTGCTCGGCACGGGCGAACGGGTGCTGGTCGAGGCGAGCCCGGTGGACCGGGTGTGGGGCATCGGCCTGGCCGCCGGCGACCCCGACGCGCAGGACCCGGCCCGCTGGCGCGGCGACAACCTGCTCGGCTTCGCCCTGATGGCCGCCCGCGCCGCCCTGCGCCCCTGACCCGCCCCCACCAGCGCCCCGCCCTGCCCCGGCCAGCCGGCTGGCACCCGGGCCGGAGGCGCGCGGCCGACGCGGTAACGTGCCGGGCGTGACCGGCGCACCGTACTCCCACTGTTCCTACTGCGGCGCGGGCTACCCGGCGGCGGCCGACTGGCCCCGGGTGTGCGCGGCCTGCGGCCAGACCGTGTGGCGCAACCCGACGCCGGTGGCGGTCGCGGTGCTGCCGGTGCGCACCGACGCCGGCCTCGGCGTGGTCGTGGTCCGCCGGGACATCGAGCCCGCGCGCGGGCTGCTGGCCCTGCCCGGCGGCTTCATCGAGTACGGCGAGGCGTGGCAGGAGGCCCTGGTGCGGGAACTGCGGGAGGAGACGGGGCTGGTGGCGTCCGCCGACGACGCGCAGCTGTTCGCGGTGCACGGGGCGCCGGCGGGCGGCACCATGATGGTCTTCGGGACGCTGCCGGAGCAGGCCGCCGGGCAGTTGCCTCCGTCGGCGCCGACGGAGGAGGCGACCGAGTGGCTGGTCGTCACCGAACCGGTGGAGCTGGCGTTCTCCACCCACACCCAAGTGCTCGCCGACTTCCTCGCCGCCCACCGGCCAGCCTGACGGGCATCCGGCCGACTGTCGCCTCCTGAGGGGTGGGACGACCACGCCGGCACACTACCCACATAACCTATCGGGTTAGTAGGCTGCTCTCGCCCGCGGCCGCCTCGGCGTGCCCGCACCTGGAGCCGCCCACCACCCGACCCGGAGACCCGATGACCCGCTGGACCCCCGACCCGTCGTTCTACCCGTCGCCGCGCGAGGCCGCGCAGGCCCCGGCCGAGAAGCTGGCGTACGTCGCCGCGTTCGACCGCGCCGCCGAGCGGCCCGACGCGCTCGCCGTGCTCGACACCGACCCCGACTCCCCCGAGTACGGGCGGGTGGTCGGCTGGACCGACCTGCCGCACACGGGCGACGAGCTGCACCACTTCGGCTGGAACGCCTGCAGCAGCGCGCTCTGCCCCACCGCGCCGCACCCGCACGTCGAGCGCCGCTACCTGATCGTCCCCGGGCTGCGCTCGTCGCGCGTGCACGTCTACGACACCAAGCCCGACCCGCGCGCGCCGAAGCTGGTCAAGGTGATCGAGCCCGGGGAGCTGGCCGAGCGGGCCGGATACTCCCGCCCGCACACCGTGCACTGCGGGCCCGACGGCATCTACCTGTCCGCCCTCGGCGGGGCGGGCGACGCCGACGGCCCCGGCGGCATCGCGATCCTCGACCACACCACCTTCGACGTACGCGGGGCGTGGGAGGCCGACCGGGGCCCGCAGCACCTCGCGTACGACTTCTGGTGGCACCTCAACCACGACGTGCTGGTGACCAGCGAGTGGGGCACCCCGTCGATGATCGAGGACGGGATCGTCGGCGAGCTGCTGCTCGGCCGCCGGTACGGGCACGCGATCCACTTCTGGGACCTGGCCAGGCGGCGGCACGTGCAGCGGGTCGACCTCGGCGACGCGTACCAGATGCCCCTGGAGCTGCGCCCCGCGCACGACCCGACGCAGACGTACGGCTTCGTCGGCGTGGTGATCAGCGTGGAGGACCTGTCCGCCTCGATCTGGTTGTGGCACCGCGACGGCGAGCACCGCGACGGCGAGGCGTGGGCCGTGACCAAGGTGATCGACATCCCCGCCGAGCCGGCCGACGCGGCGGACCTGCCCGACCTGCTCAAGCCGTTCGGGGCCGTGCCGCCGCTGGTCACCGACATCGACCTGTCCGTGGACGACCGGTTCCTCTACGTCTCCTGCTGGGGCACCGGCGAGCTGCGCCAGTACGACGTCAGCGACCCGTTCCACCCGGTGCTGACCGGCTCGGTGCGCCTCGGCGGGATCGTGCGGCGCACCCCCCACCCCGGCTTCCCCGACGAGCCCCTGGCCGGCGGCCCGCAGATGGTGGAGATCAGCCGCGACGGCCGCCGGGTGTACGTGTCGAACTCGCTCTACGGCTCGTGGGACGACCAGTTCTATCCCGACGGGGTGGGCGCGTGGCTGGCCAAGCTGGACGTCGACACCGAGGCGGGCGGCCTCACCCCCGACGCCCGGTTCTTCCCGCGCCGCGAGGAGTTCCGGGGGCTGCGGGTGCACCAGACCCGGCTGCAGGGCGGCGACGCGTCCTCCGACTCGTACTGCTTCCCGTGACCGCGACGACCTGGCTGACGCTGGCCGGGCTCGGCGCGTTCCACGGGCTGAACCCGGCCATGGGCTGGCTGTTCGCGGTGGCCCGCGGGTTGCAGGAACGCAGCCGGCGGGTGCTGCTGGCGTCGCTGCCGCCGATCGCGCTCGGCCACCTCGTCTCCGTCGGCGTGGTGGCCGCGCTGGTCACGGCCACCCGGTCGGTCGCGGCGAGCACCGCCGTGGCGGTCGCCGGCGGCGTGCTGCTGGTCGGGTTCGGGCTGTGGCGGCTGCTGTCGCGCCGGCACTTCCGCTGGGCCGGGATGCGGCTGTCGAACGCGCAGCTCGCCGGCTGGTCGTTCCTGATGTCGTCGGCGCACGGGGCGGGGCTGATGCTGCTGCCGGTGCTGCTCGCCGAGCCGGTCGTCGGCGGCGGGCACGCCGGGCACCTGGCGGCGGCCGGGGCGCTGCCGGGGCAGGCCGCTGCCGGGGCGCTGCCCGGGCTGGCCGCCGCCGGGGTGCACACGGTGGCGATGTTCGGCGTCGCGCTGGCCGCCGCCGTGGTCGTGTACGAGGTGCTCGGCGTCGGCGTGCTGCGGCGGGCGTGGTTCAACGTGGACCGGCTGTGGGCGGGGGTGCTGGTGGCCGCCGGTGTGGTGACGCTGGTCGCGGCGACCTGAGGAGCACCGCCGGCGACGCCCCGCTAACTCCTACTGGTTCAATAGGAGTTAGTTGTCGCCGAGCCGGAGGGAACCCCGATGCCGCACCACCTGTCGCACGACGAGGCCGACCACGACGCCCGGCGGGCCCGCCAGTGGCTCGCCGGGCGGGCCCGGGGCGCGGGAGTCCCCCGCCCGCGCCTGCTCGAACTCGGCGCGGCGATGACCGCCCTCGCCGCCGCCGCGGCCGAGCGCGAGCCGGTCGCCGTCGCACCCCAGCCGGTCGGCACCGACCCCGGGGCGACCGACCCCGGGGCCGCCGGGCCCGGCTCCGGGTCCGGCGCGCCCGACTCCCGGCCCGCCGCAGACGCGGGCGACGGCCCGCCCGGCATCGTCAAGCCGCTGCCGCCGCAGCTGTTCGCCCGGCACGACACCAACGCCGAGATGCGCTGGGAGGCGATGGCCGGGCAGGGGTACGTCGTGCCGACCGACCGGTTCTTCGTCCGCAACCACACCCACACCCCCCGGATCGACGCCGGGACCTGGCGGCTGAGCCTGTTCGGCGACGGCCTGCGCGGCGCGCCCACCCGGGACCGGCCCGTCGAGTTCGGCTACGACGACCTGCGCGGGCTGCCCGCCGAACGGGTCACCGCGCTCGTCGAGTGCGCCGGCAACGGCCGCCGGTTCTTCGCCGGTCAGCAGGGCCGGCCGACGCCAGGGGTGGCGTGGGGGCTCGGCGGCGTCGGCGTGGCGCACTGGCGGGGCGTGCGGCTCGCGGAGGTGCTGCGCCGGGCCGGGCTGACCGGCGCGGCCGTCGACGTCATGCCGGAGGGACTGGACCCGGAGTACGTCACGGGCGGCGTGAACCTGGGCCGGGTCCGCCGCCCCCTGCCGGTCGGCAAGGCCCTCGACGACGTGCTGCTGGCGTACGAGATGAACGGCGAGCCGTTGCCGCCCGACCACGGCCACCCGGTGCGGGTGGTGGTGCCCGGCTGGATCGGCGTCTCCTCGATCAAGTGGGTCGGCCCGGTCGAGGTCTCCGCGACCGCCCTGTTCTCGCCGTGGAACACCCAGCTCTACCGCATGTTCGGCCCCGGCTACCCGGCCGACGGCGCGGCGCTGGGCGCGCAGTCGGTGAAGAGCGCCTTCGAGCTGCCCTGGGACGCCCGCGTCCCGGCCGGCGCGGAGGTGCTGCTGCGTGGCCGGTCCTGGTCGGGGGCGGGCCCGATCCGGTCGGTGCAGGTGCACACCGGCGACGGCGGCTGGCGACCGGCCGAGCTGGTCAGCGCCGACGCGGGCGGCCCGTGGCAACGCTGGACGGCCCGCTGGCGGCCGGCGGGGCCCGGCCCGGTGATGCTGCGCGCGCGGGCCACCGACGCCACCGGCGCCGGCCAGCCGGGCCGGGCCCGACACAACGACCTCGGGTACCTCTTCGACGGCGTCGTCCGGCACCCGGTGACGGTCTGCTGACGCCACTGTCCCGGCGGCCGGTGCGCGGCGCTTCCGGTGTCGACGGCCGGAGCGCGAAGCCTTCCTGTCGCCGGCCGGCACGGCGGCGCCTTCGAAGGCGGCGGTCAGGGCGGCGGGGCGACGCCCTCGGTGTCGGCGACGTAGCCGCTGGCCTGGAGGTGGAACAGCTCCCGGTAGAGCCCGTCGGCGGCGACCAGCTCGTCGTGGGTGCCCTGCTGCACGAGTCGGCCGCGTTCCAGCACGAAGATCTGGTCGGCGTGCCGGACATTGGCCAGCCGGTGGGTGATCAGCACGACCGCCCGGTCCGGACGCCGCCGCAGGTGCTGGAAGAGGGAGTGCTCCGCGCGGGCGTCGAGCGCCGCCGACGGCTCGTCGCAGATCAGCAGCGGGGCGTCCCGGTAGAGGCCACGAGCGGCGACGAGGCGCTGCCACTGGCCGCCGGAGAGGTCGTGGCCGTCCTTGAACTCGCGGTCGAGCAGCGTGTCGTAGCCGAAGGGCAGGCCGACGATCATGTCGTGCGCGGCGGCGGCCCGGGCAGCGTCCTCCACGCTGGGCCCCCGGTGCCCGGCGGGCCGGTCGTGCCGGCCCACGCGGATGTTCTGCCCGGCGGTGAACGGGAACTTCCACCACTCCTGGGTGAGCACGGCGACCTGCGCGCCGGCCTGGCGCGGGTCCAGCTCGGCCGCGTCGACCCCGTCCCAGCGGATCGTCCCGCCGGTGGGCCGGTACAGGCCGGCGATCAGCTTCGCCAGGGTCGTCTTGCCGGAGCCGTTCTCGCCGACGAGGGCGACCACCTGCCCCCGGCGGACGGCCAGGCTGACCTCGTCGACGGCCGGCCGGTCGGTGTCCGGGTACCGCAGGCTCACCCGGTCCAGCTCGATGACGTCGAACCCGCCGGTCGGCCGGTCACCCCCGGCGGCGGTCCGGCCGACCGCGCGGTCGAGGAAGTCCCGGTAGTCCTGGTAGTAGAGGGCGTCCTCGTAGAGCGAGTTGGTGGCGAACACCGCGACGCCGAGGCTGGACCGCGCGGACTGCAGGGCGATCAGCGCCGTCGCGGCGGCGGCCAGCGCCACCATGCCGGCCAGCAGCAGGCCGGCGAGGACCGCGTACACGCCGAAGGTGGCCAGGCCGGCGGTGGCGGTGCCGAGCACCCTGGTCCGGGTCTGGACGCGGACCAGGCGCAGGTGGGCCCGCGTCTCGGTGGCCATCATCTTGCGGTATTCGCCGAGCAGGAAGTCGCGCATCTGGTACGCCCGGATCTCGGCGGCGGTGTGCCGGTTGGCCATCAGGTTGGCCAGCATCCACATCCGGCGACGACGGTTGAACCGGGCCAGCATCTCCAGGTATTGCCGGCGGGCCGTCTTCACGGCGGTCGCGGCCTCGGGCACGGCCGCCAGCAGCAGGCAGGGCAGCAGCAGCGGCTGGATCACGGTGACCGCCGCGGCGGTGGCGAGCACCCCGACCACACCGGTGATCAGGTTGACGGTGTGATCGACGACGAACGCCGCCTCCGTCACCCCGCGTTCGCGGGCCCGGTCCATCTCCTCGGCGAACCCGGCGTCGTCGAACGCGGCGAGGTCGACGGCCGTGGTCGCCTCGAACAGCCGCAGCTCGACCTGGTAGTTGATCTGCGGCGTGAGGCGGGCCTGCGCCCAGCCGGCCGCGATGGTCAGCGCGCCCTTGGCCGTCACGGCCGCCGCCGCCAGGGCCAGGGCCGGCAGCGCCGCCCGGATCCGGTCCGGCGTCGGGCCCGCCGCGAACAGCTCGCGCAGCACGCCGGTGGTGGCCAGCAGGCCGAGGGTGGTCATCACCCCGGCGGCCACGTTGAGCCCGATGGACGCGGCCGTGTCCCGGCGGCTGGTCGCCCAGGCCAGGGCGACCGCCTCGCGGGCCAGCCGGGGCAGCCGGCGGGCCACCGCCCAGAAGGTGGTGTGGGCGAACTCGGTCGCGTGGTGCATCCACGCCCGGTCCTCCAGCTCGGGCAGCACCGACGCCTCGGCGGTGTCGGGCGCGCCGCCCGCCGGCGCGGCGCCCTCCGCCGTTCCGCCCGCCGGCGCGGCGCTTTCCCGCGCGGGGTCCCCCGGCGTGGGGGCCGTGCCGGGGGCCGTCGGCCTGGGCTCGGCGGGGGTGGTGGCGTCGGGTGATCGGCGTTGGCGGACGGCTCTCTTCACGGGCACCTCCGAGGCGGGCGCGGGCCGCGCGACCGGCGGCACACCGACGACCACCGGGAGCCTACTGTGCGCGACCGATCGATGTCAGCACGTCATCGGCATGTCGAACACGTGTCGCAACCCGATCCCCGGCCGGCGCGGGGCGGCTCTCGCCACCCCGCGCCGGTGAGAAGGGAACCCTGCTATACCGCAGGCGTTAACAAGGGGCCCTTCCTTGCACCTCAGCTGGCGGTGAGGGTGACGTCGTCCACGACGAAGCTGGTCTGCAGCGACGAGTCCTCGACGCCGGTGAACGTCAGGGTGACCGTCTGGCCGGCGTACGCCGCGGCGTCGAAGGTGCGCTGGGTGTAGCCGCTGGCCTTGTTGAGGTTCGAGTACGTCGCCAGGGTGGTGCCGCCGACGGCGACGGTGAGCTTGTCGTACTGCCTGATAGAGGTGGTCTCGGCGGTGTCGATGTGCAGCCAGAACGACAGCGTGTACGTGGCGCAGCCGGCCGGGACGGTCAGCGACTGCGACAGCGTCTGGGCGCGGCTGCCGCCGTACCCGCCGAGCCACGCCTTGTACGAGCCGGCGTGCGCGGCCTGGCTGGCCGAGTTGGTGATGACGCCCGAGGACGCGGTCCAGACGGTGGCGCCGCTCTCGAAGCCGGAGTTGCCGACCACCTGGCCGCCGGCACAGCCGCCGGTGCCGGTCACGGTGACGCTGTAGGTGGCGGTGCGGGTCGCCGAGCCGGTGCCGGTGACCGTGATGGCGTAGGTGCCGGGGGCCGCCGACGCGGAGGCGGCGATCGTCATCGTGGACGAGCCGCCGGAGGTCACCGACGACGGGCTGAACGACACGGTCACCCCGCTGGGCGCGCCCGTGGCGGACAGGGCGACGGTCTGGGCGCTGCCGGAGGTGGTGGCGGTGGAGACCGTGGCGGTGGTGGAGGCGCCCCGGGCGATGCTGCCGGACGTCGGGCTCACCGCGACGGAGAAGTCATTGGTCGGGGTGCCGCCGCCGACGGCCTGGTCCCAGATCGCGTACGCGATGCCGTCGGCGCTGCGGTTGAGCCCGGTGGCGTTGATGTTGCTGGTGGTGTCGCAGGCCCGGTGGTAGCACGGGTCGTAGGACGAGCCGGCGGTGCCGCCCCACTTGGTGGCCTGCGCGGAGGTCTTGGTGGCGCTGGCGCCCATCGCGTACCCGGAGGTGGGGATGCCGGCCTGCTGGAAGGAGTAGTCGTCGGAGCGGCCCTGGCCCTCGACGTTCTCCTCCGGCGACAGCCCGAGGGAGTCCCAGTACGCCTTCAGCGGCGCGGCCGTGGTGGAGGTGACCCGGTTGATGAAGTAGCCGCCGTTGGTCGAGGCCACCATGTCGAAGTTGTAGTAACCCTTGATGTAGCCCTTCTGGGTGGCACTGAGCGAGTTCACGTAGAACTTCGAGCCCTGCAGGCCCTGCTCCTCGCCGTTCCACCAGGCGAACCGGACCCGCTTGGTCAGGCTCGGGTTCTGCTGGGCCAGCACGAGGGCGTTCTCCAGCAGCACCGACGAGCCGGAGGCGTTGTCGTTGATGCCCGGGCCGGCGGTGACGCCGTCGAGGTGCGCGCCGAACATGATGACCTGGTCGGCGGGGGCGCCGCCCGGCCACTCGGCGATCACGTTGTTGCCCGAGTAGGTGCAGCTGGTGCAGGTCTGCTCGGTGACCGTGTAGCCGGCGGCCTGGAGCTTGCCCTTGACGTAGTTGACGGACGCCGTGTAGCCGGCGGAGCCGGAGCGACGGTTGCCGCCGTTGCTGGTGGCGATGCTCTGGAACTGGCTCAGGTGGGCCTGGACGTTCGTCACGGAGATGTCCGGCGCGGCCAGCGCCGCGACGGCCGGGGCGGCAGCGGGGGCGGCGGGGACCTCGGCGGCGGTGGCCGGCAGGGCCGCCGTCGATGTGGTCAGCGCGAGGGCGGCGGCGAACGCCAGGCCCGCTGTCACTGTGGTGCGTCTCATGGGTGCTCCTCGGTGCAGGTAGGGGGTGTCGTGCACCTGGGCGTGACCGGACCCCGCTCGCGAGGGTGGGGCGGGCGGGGTCCGGCGGCGTGGCGAGGGGGCGCCGCGACGTTCGTTCCAGGGAAGGAAACACTTACACGCGTCGATTCAGCGGTCAATATCCATCATGGTCATACTGATCCGCTGATCACCCCAGCTCGGGGCGCGGTCCGTCAGCGGGTCGCCGCGGCGGCTGCCCGGCCGGCCTGCCGACCCGAGAAGAGGCAGCCGCCGAGGAAGGTGCCCTCCAGCGAGTTGTAGCCGTGCATGCCCCCGCCGCCGAAGCCGGCCACCTCGCCGGCCGCGTACACGCCGGGCAGCGGCTGCCCGTCGGGGCGCAGCACCCGCCCGTCCAGGTCGGTGTGCAGGCCGCCGAGGGTCTTGCGGGTCAGGATGTTGAGCCGCACCGCGATCAGCGGCCCGGCCGCCGGGTCCAGCAGCCGGTGCGGCGGGGCCACCCTGATCAGCCGGTCCCCCCGGTACGCCCGCGCACCCCGGATCGCCGCGACCTGGGCGTCCTTGCCGAACGGGTTGGCGATGGCGCGGTCGCGGGCCTCGACGGTCCGCCGCACCCGGGCGGCGTCCAGGGTCGGGCCGCCGTCGGGGGCGACGAGGTCGTTCATCCCGGCCACCAGGGCCTCCAGGGTGTCGGCGACGACGAAGTCGGCGCCCCGCTCCAGGAACGCCGCCACCGGGGCCGGGGTGCCGGCGCGGGCCCGCTCGATCACCTGCCGGACGCTGCGGTTGGTCAGGTCCGGGTTCTGCTCGGAGCCGGAGAGCGCGAACTCCTTGGCGACGATCCTCCTGGTGAGCACGAACCAGCTGTGGTCGTGGCCGGTGGCGCGCAGGTGGCGCAGCGTGGCGAGGGTGTCGAAGCCGGGGAACAGCGGCGCGGGCAGCCGCCTGCCGGTGGCGTCCAGCCACAGCGACGACGGCCCCGGCAGGATCCGGATGCCGTGCTGCGGCCAGATCGGGTCCCAGTTGCGCAGCCCCTCGACGTAGTGCCACATCCGGTCCGGGTTGATCACCTGCCCGCCGGCGGCCTCGGTGATGCCGAGCATCCGCCCGTCGACGTGGGCGGGCACGCCCGAGACCATCCGCTTCGGCGGGTCGCCGAGCCGCGCCGGCCAGGCCGCCCGCACCAGGTCGTGGTCGCCGCCGATGCCGCCCGAGGTGACGACCACGGCCTGCGCCGCGTACGCGAACTCGCCCACCTCGACCCGGGAGCTGGGCGCGCCGCGCGGGACGTCGCTGGGCTCCAGCACGGCCCCGCGTACGCCGGTGACGGCCCCGCCGGTGGTGACCAGGCCGTCGACCCGGTGCCGGAAGCGCAGCCGCACCCGGCCGGCGTCCACCGCGGCGGCCAGCCGGCGGGCGAACGGCTCGACCACGCCGGGGCCGGTGCCCCAGGTGACGTGGAACCGGGGCACCGAGTTGCCGTGCCCGTCCGCCGCGCCGCCGCCCCGCTCGGCCCAGCCCACCACCGGGAAGAGCCGGTGCCCCATCGACCGCAGCCAGGACCGCTTCTCCCCGGCGGCGAAGTGCACGTACGCCTCGGCCCACCGGCGCGGCCAGTGGTCCTCCGGGCGGTCGAACGCGGCGCTGCCCAGCCAGTCCTGCCAGGCCAGCTCCACCGAGTCGCGCACCCCCATCCGCCGCTGTTCGGGCGAGTCGACCAGGAACAACCCGCCGAACGACCACCACGCCTGGCCGCCGAGGTTCTGCTCCGGCTCCTGGTCCAGCAGCAGCACCGTCCGGCCCGCGTCGGCGGCCTCGGTGGCGGCGACCAGACCGGCCAGGCCGGCCCCGACGACGATCACATCCGCATCCATGCCGGAACCCTACGGACCCGGGTGCCAAAATCAGTGGTACGCGGAAGCAGGTTTCGCGCCCGGAACTGTCATCCGGATGACAAACGCGAGGGGGCGGCGCGGTGGCGGAGAGCCTCGCCGAGTTGGAGCCCCGCCTCGGCGGGCTGCCCCGGCACGTCGGCGAGCGGCTGCGGGCCGTCCGGGCGGCGCTGCACGAGCGGACCCTCGACGCGGTCCGGGCCACCATGCGCGAGCAGGGCCGGTCGCTGACCGGTAAGCAGGGCCGGGGCCTTGCCCTGGGCGTACGGACGGCCGTGGACGCGTTCGTGGCCGCCGTCGCCGAGCCGACCCTCCCGCTCGCCGACACCCGGCAGGTGTTCCACGCGCTGGGCCGCACCGAATACCAGGAGGGGCACCGCGTCGACGCGCTGCGCTCGGTGCTCACCGTGGGAGCCCGGGCCATCTGGGCGTTCCTCGTCGCGCCCGAACGACCGGACCGGCTGGCCGCCGACGAGCTGTACGTGATCGCCGCCGCCCTGTTCGGCTACACCGACACCCTCGCCGGGGCCGCCGCCGAGGGCTACCTCGACGAGCAGCGCGACGCCGCACACGACTGGATCGTCGTCCGCCGCAGGCTGATCACCCTGCTCGTGCAGCCCGACCCGCCCGCCGACACCGCGCTGCACTCCGCCGCCGAGGCCGCCCGCTGGCCGCTGCCCGCCACCGTCGCCGTGATCAGCGTCGACGGCTCCGACGACGAGCACCTCGCCCGCGCCGTCGGCGGCGGAGCCGTGGCCACGGTCATCGACGACGCGGTGCGGATCGTGCTGCCCGACCCGGACGCCCCGGGCCGGATCGCCGCGCTGCGCCGGGCCCTCACCGGCCGGCGGGCGGCCCTCGGCCCGACCGTGCCGGTGCGGCAGGCCCGCGCGTCGTACCGGCTGTCGCGGCGGGCGCTGCGCCTGCACGCCGCCGGGGCGCTTCCCGCCGACGGCGTCGTGGACTGCGACGCGCACCTGCTCACCCTGCTCACCCACTGGGAGCCAGGGCTGACCGACCGGCTCGTCGCCCGCGCCCTGGCCCCGCTGGCGCCCCTCGGGCCGGCCGCCCGCCGGGCCCTGGCCGAGACGCTCGCCACCTGGCTGGACACCCAGGGCCAGGTGGTGGAGACCGCCCGGCTGCTGCACACGCACCCGCAGACCGTCCGGTACCGGATGCGCCGGCTACGGGAACGCTACGGCGCGGACCTCGACGACCCGGACGCCCGGCTCGCCCTGCACCTGGCGCTGCGCCACCACCTGGTCCGCCGCCCCTGACCGCCCGCCCTGGCTCACCTGTTGCCGGGGCGGCTCGCGGGGCGGGGCGGAGCGGGCTCGCCATGTCGGCGACACGGGGGTGTCCTGCGACGGGGATGCCCCGATGTCGCCGACATGGAGTCGATCATCCGGCTCGTCGCCCGAGCGGCGGGCGGGCCGCCCGGGTCGGAACGGTCAGGCCGGCGGAGCGAGCAGGGCCGCGAGCGCGGCGGCGGTGGCCGGGTACGCCGTGAGCAGCCCTCCGGCCCCGACGGCGACCGCCGAGCCGGGGCCGCCCGGCCCGAGGCCGCCCGAGCCGGTGACGGCTGGGTCGAGGGTCCAGCCGCCCGCGCAGCCGAGCAGCTCCGCCACGGCGTCGCAGGTCGCCGGGTGGCCCGCCAGCAGGTCGACCAGCGGGCCGGGCGCGACAGCCGCCGATCCCGCCGTCACCGGTCCCGGGACAAGCGCCCCGGGGGCGAGCAACCCGCCCGCCGCCGACCCGCCCGCCGGCCGGGGCGCCCACGGGGGCACCCAGGCGTCCAGGACGGGTAGGGCCGCCGGGAACGTGCGGCCGGCCTCGCGGACCAGGGTCGGCACCAGCTCGCCGGCCTGGGCGCGCAGCGTGGTGATCAGCGTCGGCAGCCACGGCAGCAGCACCGGGTCGGGCAGCCGGGCGAACGCCGTGGACATCACCTCCACCACGAACGGCGCCAGCCCGGGCACGGGCTCCAGGGCCTGCACGAACCCGCTGAGGTACTGCGGGAAGGACGGCACCACCAGCGGGTTGGCCAGCAGCTCTGCGCTGCGGGCGCGCAGCTGCGCCAGGGGCAGCAGGCCGAGGTGGTGCTGGGCGGCCCAGTGCAGCGCCACCCGGGCCGGCGCCTCCGGCCGGGACTGCCGCACCGCCAGTTCGAGCTGCGTACGGTCGCAGCCGAGGGACAGCGCGAGGCTCTCCATGCCGAACAGGAAGCCGAGCATCGCGCCCACCTGCCGCACCCCGGTCTCCGCGTCGACGAACGCGGTGGGCAGCAGCGTGCAGTACTGGGCGTACCCGGTGGTGACGAACGCGGCGCACCAGGGCGGCAGGGTCGGCTCGGTGGCCCGGTAGTGGGCCAGCAGCCGGCGGATGCGGCGCAGCACCTCGGGGGCCTCGTCGACGGTGCGCTCGGCCGCGAGCAGCTCCACCGCCCGGGTGCCCAGCTCGTCGACGAGCCGGCGGCCGTCGAGCAGCAGGAGCGCGTCCTCGACGGCTTCGAGGGCGACGGCGGCGGTGGCCCGGGGCCCCCACGCCCGGCGGCGCAGCCGCTGCTCCAGGACCTGCTCGACGGTGACGCCCTCGTAGCCCAGCTCGATCAGCGCGCGCTGGTTGCGGCCGAGGGCGAGGTCCCAGCTCTCCTGGGTCGACCGTTCCCCGAGCCGGCGCTCCCCCATGATCGGGCGGACGGCGTCGCGGGGCAGCAGGTGGCGCAGCCGCCACAGCAGGTCCGAGCAGCCGGCCACGGCCGGGTCGGCGGTCAGGTCCAGCAGGGCCCGCTGGATGGTGCGCTTGTCCAGGTCGAGCCCGAGCGGGGCGAGCCGGTCGAGCACGTCGCGGGCCAGCGGGGGCAGGGCGTCGTACCCGACCTGGCCGATGCGGTCGCCGCCGAGCAGGATCTCGCAGAGCCGGCGCACGTCGCGCCGGCCCGGGACCACGTCCTTCTCGATGCAGGTCACGGCCGCGTCGGCGAAGTCGTACGGGGTGGGTCGGGCCCGGTTGCGCAGCCCGGCGAGCAGGATCGACGTCTCGAACACGGCGATCGCGTCGGCGGTGCTGGCCAGGTAGCCGTTGCGTCGGGCCAGCCGGACGATGTCCACGCACCAGCCGCGCAGCTCCGCCTCGTCGAGCTCGTCGAGGACCGGCGGCCGGGCGAGGAACCCCGACAGTCGATCGGTGACGGGCTCGTCGGCGGCCTCGGCCGGGGTGGCCCTGCGGGCCCGGCCCTTCGCCGCTCTGCCGCCGGCCTGCCCGGCCAGCCGGAACGGGGTCACCCCGGAGCGGGACACCGCCTTGGCCCAGATGGCCGCCGCGATCGAGACCGAGCCGGGCGCCAGCCCGAACTGCGCCTCGATGGCGGAGTGGCTGGACGGGATCAGCCCGTACAGCCAGCGGGTGGCGGTGCGCGGGCTGATCTCGTACGGCGCGGCGTCGGGCCCGGTGCCGAACTGTTCGACGGGGCTCGCGGCGTGGAACGCGCCGCAGACGTAGAGACAGTCGGTCGGGTCGACGCCGGAGGCGGCGAGGTGCTGCCGCATCCGGGTCCACATGTAGCGCTCGCGGTCGGCGTCGCGGTCGAGGCGGTCGGCGTCGGCCGGGCGCAGCCGCCGGAACAGGCTGCCGATGAGGACCATCACCTGCCGGTACGTCTCGTGGTCGGCGGCGACGAGGGGCTGCTCGACGTACTGGTCCCACCACTCCGACCAGTGCCGGACCTTGCCGTGGTGCAGCAGGTAGGACTCCAGCTCGGCGAAGCGGGGCCGCAGGTCGCCGATCTCCACGCCGACGGCGTCGCCGTGCAGCGCGGCCTCCTCCTCGGCCGCCGCCGGGGCGTCGGGGGTGCCCGCCGGCCCCTCGGCCGGGTCGCGGGGCGCCCACTGGAAGACGTGGTCGACCGAGCGGTCCACCAGCACCAACTCCACGCCGGGGGTCTCCAGCGCGTACGCGATGGCCTGGTATTCCGCCGACGCCTCGGTGACCGGGGCGACGACGCTGAGCGGGGCCCACTCGGCGGGGAAGCCGTCGAGCTTCGACGCGAACGCCTGCACGGCCACCGGGAGGCGGCAGTTGCGCAGCTCCCCCAGCAGGGGCTGCAGGTCCTCGCACAGCTCCAGGTAGATCACCTTCGGTCGTTTGGCGCGCAGCCGGCGCGCCATCGCCAGGGCGGAGGCCGGCGAGTGGTGGCAGACCGGGAAGATCTCCAGCCGCTCGCCGAGCGCCCGGTCGACGTCGTCGATCATCCCGGTGAGGATCTCCGCGAGCGCGCCGGGGCTGCCGGCGAAGGCCGCGGCGGCGTCGGTGAGCTGTCCGCGCAGCGCGTCGAACGCGCCGGAGCCGCCGGCGAGCGGGACAGCGACGCCGGCGGGCGGGGTGGGGACCGGCGCGACGACGCCGGGTGGGTGCACCCCGGGAGCCGCGCCGGGCGGGGTGGTCGTCGGGCCGGTCACGACAGGGTGGCGATCGCCTGGCGGCCGCCGTCGAGGAAGCCCTCCCACGGGCCGCCGTCGGCCTTGGCCCGGGGCTCCACCACGCCGTGCAGGTATTTGTTGAGGATCGCCAGGTCCTCCGGGCTGCGCCGGGCCAGCGAGCCGACCAGCGAGCCGGCGAGGGTCTCGGCGCGCAGGGTGCGGTCGCCGAAGAACTGGCTGTGCAGGATGGCGTCCTCCAGCACGCCGATCTGCTCGGCGGTGGACAGCGCCGACTCCAGCTTCTCGTCGTCGCTGGTCGCCGACGCGGCGGCGGCCCGCAGGTCGGCGAAGCTCTGCAGCAGGATGTCCAGCAGGGTGGGCGGGACGTCCAGCTCGATGCGGTGCCGGCGCAGCAGCTCCTCGGTGCGGAACCGGACGATCTCCGCCTCGCTGCGCTTGTTGGTCACCACGGGGATGCGGACGAAGTTGAACCGCCGCTTCAGCGCCGAGGAGAGGTCGTTGACGCCCCGGTCGCGGCTGTTGGCCGTGGCGATGATCGAGAAGCCGGGCCTGGCGAAGACGATGTTGTCGGCGTCCAGCTCGGGAATGGCGACGTACTTCTCGGACAGGATGGAGATCAGGGCGTCCTGCACGTCGCTGGTGGAACGGGTCAGCTCCTCGAAGCGGCCGATGACGCCCTGCTCCATCGCGGTCATGATGGGCGACGGGATCATCGACTCGCGGGACTGCCCCCTGGCGATGACCATGGAGACGTTCCACGAGTATTTGATGTGGTCCTCGGTGGTGCCGGCGGTGCCCTGCACCACGAGGGTGGAGTTGCCGCAGATCGCGGCGGCGAGCAGCTCGGCGAGCCAGCTCTTGCCGGTGCCCGGGTCGCCGATGAGCAGCAGGCCCCGGTCGGAGGCGAGGGTGACGATGGCGCGTTCGACGAAGCTGCGGTCGCCGAACCACTTCTGGGCGACCTCCCGGTCGAGGCCGTCGGCCCGCTCGGAGCCGAGGACGAACAGCCGCACCATCCGGGGGCTGAGCCGCCACGAGAACGGCTTCGGGCCGGTGTCGACCGACTCCAGCCAGGCCAGCTCCTCGGCGAACGTGACCTCGGCGGGGGCGCGCAACATCTCGGACATGTCAGGGGTCTCCTAGAGGAAGTTCTTCAGCTCGAAGACGAGCTTGCGGATGTGGCCGGAGATGACCGGGGTGCCCAGGTCCTTGAAGCGCTGCCGGAACCAGGGGTTGACGATCTGCGTGCCGGAGCTGTTGACCGAGCCGACCGGGATGAACTTCACCCCGGAGCGGTGCACCGCCTCGATGCCGTCGAACAGCGGCTGGGAGCGGTCGAACTCGTAGAAGTCGGAGATCCAGACCAGCACGGTGTTGCGCGGCTCGGTGATCTTCGGTCGGGCCATGGCCATCGCCACCGGGCCGTCGTTGCCGCCGCCGAGCTTGGTGCGCAGCAGCACCTCGAACGGGTCGTGCACCCACGGCGTCAGGTCCAGCGCCCGGGTGTCGTACGCGATGAGGTGCACGTCGACCTTGGGCAGGCCGGCGAAGATGGACGCCAGGATCGTGCAGTTGACCATCGAGTCGACCATCGAGCCGGACTGGTCGACGACCACGATCAGCCGGGCCGGGGTGGTGCGCCGGGCGGTCTGCCGGTAGAAGAGCCGGTCGACGTAGAGGCGCTGGTCCTCCGGGCTCCAGTTGGTGAGGTTCTTCCAGATCGTGCGGTCCAGGTCGAGGTTGCGGAACACCCGCTTCGGCGGCACCGACCGGTCGATCGTGCCGACGCTGGTCTGTTCGACCTGGGTGCGCAGCACCTCGGCGACCTCGTCGACGTACCGGCGGATCAGCGCCTTGGCGTTGGCCAGCGCCACCCCGGACAGGTTCGACTTGTCGCGCAGCAGCTGCTCGATCAGCGACATGCTCGGGGTGAGCTTCGCGGCCAGCTTCGGGTCGGCGAGGACCTCGCGCAGGTGCATCCGGCGCACCAGGTCGCCCTCCAGGCCGGCCAGCACCCCGCCGAGGCCACCGCCGTCGCGCCCGTTGCCGGCCTGCCGGCGCAGGTCGCCGGGCTCGCAGCCGAGCGCCCGCTCGAACCAGCCGGCGTCGGACTGCCACCGGGCGAGCTGGGTGGCGCTGACACTGCCGCCGCCGGTGGCGAACACGTTGAGCAGCAGCTTCGACACCAGCGCGGCCCGCCGCACCTCCGCCCCGCCGGCCGGCGGGGCGGGCCCGTCGCCCGGTGGCACCGCCTCATCCGCGGGCGGGGCGGACCCCGCACCCGCCGCAGGCTCGGGACCAGGCGAGGGCTCGGGCGGGGTGAGCAGGCCGGTCAGCTCGCCAGCCAGGTCGGGGAAGCGCTGCACGACGGTGTCGACGGAGACCGACGGGTCCAGCAGCGCGGCCGGCAGGCCGAGGTCGTCGACGACGGCGACGCTCGCCGCCTCCAGCGCCGGCTGCTCCTCGGGGTCGAAGAGCCGGGCCAGCAGCCGCCAGTAGAGCACCTGCCGGCGGTTGGCGTCGGGGTTCACGGGCGCGCGCGCGGCGTCGTCCGACCCGGGAACGGGCAGGCCCGCAGCAGCGTCGCCGGGCCCGGGAGCGGGCGTGCCCTGCGGGGTGTCGGGGGTCGTGGTCATCGGCGCAGCAGCCGTCCCGCGCGTTCCCGCAGCACGGCGACGGAGTCGCCGGCCTTCGCCTCGGCCTTGGCGACCTTCGCGTCGGTGGGGCCCTGCGCCCAGTCGCCGGTGTGCGCGGCGACGGTGGCCCGCTTGACGGTGCTCTGCACGGCCAGCGGCTGCACGGTCCACCGGCCGGCGTCCCAGCGCAGCAGGCCCAGGCAGGCCGTCGAGGCGGCGACCAGGGCGGGGGTGAGCGGGCCGCAGGTCGGCAGCCGGTCGATGTCGACCGCGATGCTCGCCCCGTCGACGGTGAGCCGGACGTCGTCGCCGGTGGTGTCGACCGCGTAGCCCTCCAGCAGCACCGGCTCGGCGACGGCGACGGGGTGCCGGTCCAGCGGCGGCGTCGGCGCGGCCAGCGCGGCGGGCAGCAGCACCCGGGCGGTGGCGAACGGGTCGGCGGGCTCGCCGGCGCGGGCCTGCCCGTCGCGCCACCACAGGTCGCCGCCGGCCAGCGGCAGGTCGGTCACCTCCAGGGCGCGGCGCTCGGCCAGCGCGGCCAGCAGGACGGGGTGGTCGGCGAGCAGCCGCCACAGCGCCGGGCCGACGATCGTGTCGACCTTCGTCGCGGCGACGGCGGTGCGGACCAGCCGCGCCGGGGCGCCGCCGGACGGTTCGAGGACGCCGTGCACCTGCACCTGGACGGCGGTGGCGTGCTCGTGCACGTCGACGCCGAGCACCAGCAGCCGGCCGGAGACCCGCTCGACGGCGGCCGGGTCGGCCACGCCCGCGGTGTCCTGGGCGAGCAGCACGGCGCGGGCCCACAGGTCGGCCCACCGCCGGGCCGGCACCGCCGGCATGGTGGCCACCGGGCAGGACGCGGCCAGCTCGCCGGCCAGGCCGTCGAGGAGCACGGCGAGGCGGCGCAGCGGCGCGACGGCGAGGGTCGCCTCGACCGGCCGGCCCCCGGCCGCGGCCAGGTCGTGGCCGACCCCGCGCCAGCCGGTGATGGCCAGCTCGGTCAGCCAGGAGCGGGCGGCGGCCAGCGGGGCGGCGGCCCCGTCCGGCAGCGGACCGGCCGCCGGGGCGGGCGGCGCGGCGCGCTCCCGGCCGAGCGCGGCGTCGGCGGCGGCCAGCAGGGCGTCGTGGGCCGCGCCGAGCAGGGCGGCGCGGGCCCCGGCCAGGGCGGCGAGGTGCTCGGCGGCGGGCGCCCCGGCGGTGACCTGCGCGACCGCCTCGGCGACCCGGCCGCCCAGCGGGGTGACCGCCAGGGCGGCGGCGACGTCGCCGAGCGCGGCGAGCTGCGTCTCGCCGGGGCGGGCCAGGCCGGCGACCAGGGCGTCGTCGAGGCCGGCGACCACGTCGAGGGCCGCGTCGACGCCGGCCGGCGCGGCGTCGACCAGCGCGGTGAGCTGGGCCCCGCGCATCAGCGGCCCGCCCCGGTCGCCGGGAACCAGTGCAGCTCGGGCAGCGGCCCGTCGGCCGCCGGCAGCTCCAGGTAGGCCAGGTGGCGCAGGAACCGGCTGAACACGACCGCCGCCGGGGTGGGCTCGTGGTGGCCGTCGATCCCCCAGAGCAGGTCGCCGCCGGTCTGCGCCCCGTCGGGCGCGTCGATGCGCAGGTAGCGGGCGACGCGGGCGACGCCGTACTGCAGGACGGCCTCGTCGAGCAGGGCGTGCAGGTGCTTGCAGGGCGCGCCGCGCAGGCCGCCGCAGGGCCGGTTGTTGTTGGTGGAGCAGTGGAAGGCGTGGCTGCCGGCGGCGATCGAGGAGACGTAGACCCGCTCGATGTCGGAGCCGCTGGACACCACCCCCTGCAACCGGCCGTCCGCCAGCTCGACGAAGGGGACCTTCGCGAGCTTGCGGGGACGCACCGCGGGCAGCACCGGCGCGAGGCTGCGCCGCTCCCACGGTGCGTGCTGCGTCTGGGGCACTGCGACCTCCGTAACCGGTGCGCCCGCGGGCGCGCCGACTGGGGCGCCGGCCGTGGGCCGGCGCGCGACGACAGGGGAATGGCGGAGCACGGTGGCCCGCCGGAACCGGGCCCCGCAGCGCCCGTCCTGGGAAAGATCATGCCCCCGGGGTACGACAGGTTCGCCGCCGGGCCGGACGGGCGGCGGCGATGCGCGCGCCGGGGGTGCGACACGTCCCGGCTGGTGGCAGGCTGGCCCGGGCGGCCGGGCGCACGCAGGTACGGTTACGGCCGCGCAACGGTTGTGAGCAGGTGCGGGAGGAGAGCCGGAATGGCCGAGGAGATCACCACCACCGACGAGTGGCGGGCGCTGGCGGCGCACGCGGAGAAGCTGCGGAACGCGCACCTGCGCGACCTGTTCGCCGCCGACCCGGACCGCGGTGAGCGGTTGGCCGGCGAGCTGGCGGACCTGCACGTCGACTACAGCAAGAACCTGGTGACCGACGAGACGTTGACCCTGCTCGCCGCCCTGGCGCGGCGGGCAAGGCTGACCGACCGGATCGCGGCCATGTTCGCCGGGGAGCACATCAACACCACGGAGGACCGGGCGGTGCTGCACACCGCGCTGCGCGCTCCGGCGGGCGCGGCGCTGACCGTGGACGGCCGCGACGTGGTGGCCGACGTGCACGCGGTGCTGGACCGGATGGCGGCGTTCGCCGACCGGGTCCGCTCCGGCGAGTGGGTCGGGCACACCGGTGAGCGGATCCGCACGGTGGTCAACATCGGCATCGGCGGCTCCGACCTCGGGCCGGTGATGGCGTACGAGGCGCTGAAGGCGTACCGGGACGCGGGGATCACCTGCCGGTTCGTCTCCAACATCGACCCCACCGACATCGCCGAGGCGACGGCCGACCTGGACCCGGCGAGCACCCTGTTCGTGGTGGTGTCGAAGACGTTCTCCACCCAGGAGACCCTGGCCAACGCGCGGCAGGCCCGCGACTGGCTGCTCGCCGGCCTGGGCGGCGACGCCTCGGCGGTGGCCCGGCACTTCGTCGCGGTCAGCACCAACGAGCAGCGGGTCCGCGACTTCGGCATCGACCCGGCGAACATGTTCGGCTTCTGGGACTGGGTGGGCGGACGCTACTCGCTGCCCTCGGCCGTCGGGCTGTCGGTGATGCTGGCGGTGGGGCCGGCGCGGTTCCGGGAGCTGCTGGCCGGCTACCACGCCGTCGACGAGCACTTCCGCACCACGCCGGTGGAGCGCAACGTGCCGGCGCTGCTCGGGCTGCTCAACGTGTGGTACACCAACTTCCTGGGCGCGCAGACCCACGCGGTGCTGCCGTACTCGCAGTACCTGCACCGGTTCCCCGCGTACCTGCAGCAGCTGACGATGGAGAGCAACGGCAAGTCGGTGACGCTGGACGGCACGCGCGTGTCGTACGACACCGGGGAGATCTTCTGGGGCGAGCCCGGCACCAACGGTCAGCACGCCTTCTACCAGCTCATCCACCAGGGGACCCGGCTGGTGCCGGCGGACTTCATCGGGTTCAGCCGGCCCCGGCACGACCTGGATGACATGCACGACCTGTTCATGTCGAACTTCTTCGCGCAGACCGCCGCGCTGGCGTTCGGGCGCACCCGGGAGCAGGTGGAGGACGAGGGCACCCCGGCGGAACTGGCGGAGCACAAGGTGATGCCGGGCAACCACCCGACCACCTCGATCGTCGCCGCCGAGCTGACCCCGGCGGTGCTCGGCCAGCTCATCGCGCTCTACGAGCACATCGTGTTCACCGAGGGCGCGATCTGGGACATCAACCCGTTCGACCAGTGGGGGGTGGAGCTGGGCAAGGTGATGGCCAACCAGCTCGCGCCGCTGCTCACCGGCGACGACGCCGACCTGTCCGGGTTGGACTCGTCGACCCGTGCCCTGATCGCCCGCTACCGGGCGCAGCGGCACGCCACCGACTGACCGGCCCGCGGTCCCGGAACCGGCCGACGCCCCCGCGGCGTCGGCCGGTTCTTTCTTTCGAGGCGGCACGGGTCGCCGGTGACTTTTGTCATCGCGGGCCGTGCGGCCCGCATCCACGGTCATGACTAACTGCACTGGGGGCGGACGGGTCCGGTCCACGAGACTCATATCCGTCGCCGGGCAACGGAACCGGCCGAGATCGCGGAGGGGGTCACGGTGGACGAGCGCTACGACAACTACTGCGCCGCGGACCGGCTCTTCTACGACTCGCTGGGCAGCGCGGTCGCGCAGCCGGCGTTCGCCGCCGCCGAGCGGGACCTGCCGGCCGGCTGGCGTCGAGAGCCGCTCGACGACTGGCTGATCCACGCGCCGGAGGGCGGCTCGCTGCCCCAGCAGGGCTGGAAGATCCACGTGTCGGCGACCCTCGACAACGCCGAGCGGGTCCTCGACGCGGTGTGGGACTACTGCGTGCCGCGCGGGCTGTCGTTCAAGTTCCTGCGCGGGCCGCGCACCCTGCTGCTGCGCAACTCGAAGTACGCGTCGCGGTCGGCCAGCGGCAAGTTCGTCACCATCTACCCGCACGACACCGCCGAGCTGGAGCTGGCCTGCAAGGAGCTCGACGCGCTGCTCGCCGGCGAGGCCGGGCCGTACATCCTCAGCGACCTGCGCTACGGCGCCGGGCCGGTGCACGTGCGCTACGGCGGATTCGCCCGCCGCTACTGCCTCTCCCCGGACGGCCAGGTCGTCCCCGCGATCGCCGACGCCGCCGGCACGCTGGTGCCCGACCGCCGCGACCCGGTGTTCCACCTGCCGGAGTGGGTGACTCTGCCGGACTTCCTGGCCCCGCACCTGGCCGCCCGCAACGCCACCAGCACCACCGAGGTGCCGTACAAGATCGAGAAGGTCATCCACTTCTCCAACGGCGGCGGCCTGTACGTGGGCCGGGACCTGCGCACCGACGTCCAGGTGGTGCTCAAGGAGGCCCGCCCGCACGCCGGCCTCGACGCCGACGGCGTCGACGCGGTGGCCCGGCTGGCCCGGGAGGCCGCCGCGCTGCGCCGGCTCGCCGACCTGCCCCAGGTGCCCGCCGTGCACGACGAGTTCGCCATCGGCGACCACCGGTTCCTGGCCCTGGAGTTCGTCGAGGGCCGGTCGCTAAACAAGGTGGTCGTCGAGAAGTACCCGCTGATCGACGCCGACGCCACCGACGCCGACCGGGCCGAGTACGCCCGCTGGGCGCGCGACGTCCTGGCGCAGGTCGAGGCGATCGTCGCCGCGATCCACGAGCGCGGCCTCGTCTACGGCGACCTGCACCTGTTCAACATCATGGTCCGCCCCGACGACCGGGTGGCCCTGGTCGACTTCGAGGTGGCCGCCCCGATCGAGGGGCACCGCCGCCCGGGCCTGCGCAACCAGGGGTTCGCCGCGCCGAACGACCGGACCGGCACCGCCGTCGACCGGTACGCGCTGGCCTGCCTGCGCCTGGCGCTGTTCCTCCCGCTGACCCAGCTCGTCCGGCTCGCCCCGGACAAGGCCGCCCAGCTCGCCGACGTCGTCGCCGAGAGCTTCCCGGTGCCCCGCGCGTGGCTGGCCGAGGCGGTCGCCGAGATCACCGGCGCCGGCCGACGCGAGAACGCTGGCGGCGACGGGGACACCGTGACCAGTCGCGCACAGGCGGGCGGCGACGACGCCTTCGACGCGACCGGCGACTGGCCCGGCACGCGCCGACGGATCACCACCGCGATCCTCGCCAGCGCCACACCGCACCGCGACGACCGGCTCTTCCCCGGCGACATCGAGCAGTTCCGCAGCGGCGGGCTCAACCTGGCCCACGGCGCGGCCGGGGTGCTGCACGCCCTCGCCGTCAGCGGCGCGGGCCGGTTCCCCGAGCACGAACAGTGGCTCGCGCGGCGGGCCACCGCCCCCGCGTCGGGCACCCGGATCGGCTTCTACGACGGCCTGCACGGGGTGGCGTACGCGCTGGAACACCTGGGCCGCCGCACCGACGCCCTCGACGTCCTCGACGTCTGCCTGCGCCAGCCGTGGACCGAGCTGGACCTGAGCCTGGCCAACGGCTTGTCCGGCATCGCCCTGAACCTCGCCGAGCTGGCCGGGCGCACCGGGGAGACCGCGCTGCGCGACGCCGCCGACGAGATCACCGCCGCCGTGCTCGACCGGCTCGCCGACGACCCCGGCCCGGACATCAGCGGCGGCCGGCACCCGTACGCGGGGCTGCTGCGCGGGCGCACCGGGGCGGCGCTGCTGCTGGTGCGGATGCACGAGCTGACCGGCGACCCGGCGCTGCTGGAGCACGCCGCCACCGCGCTGCGGCAGGACCTGCGCCGGTGCGTGGTCCGGCCGAACGGGGCGCTGGAGGTCAACGAGGGCTGGCGCACCATGCCGTACCTCGGGCAGGGCGGCGTCGGCATCGGCCTGGTCCTCGACCAGTACCTGCGCCACCGCGCCGACGAGCGCTTCGCCGAGGCCAGCGCCGGGGCACGCCGGGCCGCCCGGTCCCCGTTCTACGCCCAGTCCGGCCTCTTCGCCGGGCGGGCCGGGATCATCGCGTACCTGGCCACGCTCGGCGAACCAGACAGCCGCCGGGAGCTGGACACGCAGCTGCGCCGGCTCGGCTGGCACGCCCTGCCGTACGGCGGCGGGACCGCCTTCCCCGGCGAGCAGCTGCTGCGCCTCTCCATGGACCTGGGCACCGGCGCCGCCGGGGTGCTGCTCGCGCTGGCCTGCGCGCGGCACGACGAGCCGGCGACCCTGCCCTTCCTCGCGCCGCTGGCCGGCGCGCCCGAACTCCCCCGCAGCCCCGGGGGCGACCACGACCCGCCAACCGACGGGAGGAGGTGATTCGACATGGCACTCCTGGACCTCCAGGGCCTCGAGCTGGCCCCGGCCGACCGCACCAGCGGCGACTCCAGGGCGAGCCTGCTGCTCTGCGGCGACAGCGGTCTCTCCGTCACCACCTGCAACTGACCCCCATCCACCGCACCACCTTCGAAAGGACTGATCGACATGGCGCTCCTCGACCTGCAGGGCCTCGAGATGGCCCCGGCCGACCGCACCGGCGGCGGCTCCAGCGCGAGCCTGCTGCTCTGCGGCGACAGCGGTCTCTCCGTCACCACCTGCAACTGACCCAGACCGTTCCGCGGCGCCCCGGGTGGACAGACGTGTCCACCCGGGGCCGCCCGCCGTTCCACGGGGAGGCGCCGATGCGCAGGGACGACGGGCCGTTCCGCCAGGCCGCCCGCGACGCCGGGGCGTGGGCCTGGGCGCTGGGCGCGGTCACCCTGACCGGCACCGTCGCCGAGCTGCTGCTGCCGGCGGCGCTCGGCCTCGCCGTCGACGCCGCCCTGACCGGCGGCAGCCGCTGGTGGCCGGTGGCCGTCTGCGCCCTGGTCGCCGTGCTCGTCACCACCGACACCCTCGGTGACCTGGCCGCCGGCTACGGCGCCGCCCGTGCCACCGCCCGGCTGCGCGGCCGGCTGCTGCGGCACCTGTTCGCCCTCGACGTGCGCGCCGCCCGCCGGTATCCGGTCGGCGACCTGGTGGGCCGGCTGGTCGGGCAGGCCGCCGACGCCGGCCAGGCCGGCAACACCGTCGTGCTGGGCGCGATCGCGCTGCTGCCCCCGCTGGGCAGCGTCGTCGCGCTCACCCTGATCGAGCCGGCGCTGGGGGTGACCCTGCTCGCCGGCCTCCTGCTGCTCGCCGGCCTGATGCGCGCGTTCGTCACCGACGCGTCGGCGGCCACCGCCGGCTACCAGAAGGCCCTGAACCGGATCGCCGGCCGGCTGCTGGAGTCCCTCGCGGGCGCGCGGACCATCGCCGCCGCCGGGACCCGGCGGCGGGAGCAGGCCCGGGTGCTCGCGGCCCTGCCGGAGCTGGGCGGGCACGGCCGGCGCGGCTGGGAGCTGCTGGCCCGGGCCAGCGCCCGCACGGCCGCCGTGGCGCCGCTGCTGCAACTGGCCGTGGTCGCCGTCGGCGGGTACGCCCTGACCGTCGGCTGGCTCACCCCCGGTCAGCTCGTCTCGGCGGTCCGTTACGCGGCGACCGGGGCGGGGCTGGGCGCGGTGCTGGCCACCCTGAACCGGCTCGTGCGCAGCCGCTCCGGGGCCGCCCGGGTCGGCGAGCTGCTGGCCCTGCCGGCACCGGCCGACGGCGACGCCCCGCTGCCGCCGGGCGCGGGGGCGCTGCGGCTGCACGGCGTGACCGTGCGCGGCGACGACGGCCGGCCCGTCCTCGACGGCGTCGACCTGAGCGTCCCGGCCGGCGCGACGGTGGCGGTGGTCGGCCCCTCCGGCGCCGGCAAGTCCACCCTCGCCGCCGTCGCCGGCCGGCTGCACGACCCCGACGCCGGTCAGGTGCGGCTCGACGGGGTGCCGCTGCCCCGGCTCGACCCGGCCGAGCTGCGCCGCGCCGTCGGGTACGCCTTCGACCGGCCCGCCCTGGTCGGCGCGACCGTGCACGACGCGGTCGGTCTGGCGCTGCCCCCGCAGCAGGCCGCGCCCCCGGCCGACGGCTCCCCCGCGACGGTCGCCGTGCGGCGGGCCGCCGAGGCGGCGGCCGTGGACGACGTCGTCGCCCGGCTGCCGCAGGGCTTCCGCACCCCGCTGGCCGACGCGCCGTTCTCCGGCGGCGAGGCGCAGCGCCTCGGGCTGGCCCGGGCGTTCGCCGGGGCGCGGCGGCTGCTGATCCTCGACGACGCCACGTCCAGCCTGGACACCGTCACCGAGCACCGGATCTCCCGGGCGGTGACGGGGCGGCCGGGCGGGCGTACCCGCATCGTGGTCACCCACCGGGCCGCCACGGCGGCGGCGGCCGACCTGGTGGTGTGGCTCGACGGCGGCCGGCTGCGCGCCGTCGCCCCGCACGCCCGGCTCTGGGCGGACCCGGCGTACCGGGCGGTCTTCCGCGCGGACGGGGAGGCCGGGTGAGCGCGCGGGACACCTCCGACGCGGGCACGCCCGGGGTTCGGCGGGCGACGTGGGCGGCGCTGCGCGCCCGGCGCGCGGCCGTGGTGCGGCTGGCCGGCTGGTCGGCCGTGGAGGCGCTGCCGGCGCTGCTGTCGGGGGCCCTGGTGGCGCGGGCCGTCGACGGGGGCTTCCTGGCCGGTCGGCTCGGCGCGGGGCTCGGCTGGCTGGCGGCGCTGGGCGCGGCGGTGCTCGTGGGGGCGGTGGCGACCGGCCGGACGTACCGCAGCCTCGGCGTGGTGGTCGAACCGTTCCGCGACGACCTGGCCGCCCGGGTGGTCCGGGCCGCCCTGCACGACGCGACCCGGCCCGGCGGACGCCCCGACAGCGCCGCCGCGGCCCGGCTCACCCACCAGGTGGAGCTGGTCCGCGACACCTTCGCCGGCCTGCTCATGGTGACCCGGGGGTTCCTGTTCGCCGCCGGCGCGGCCCTGATCGGGCTGCTCGCCCTCGACCCGGTGGTCGCGGCGCTGGTGGCCGCGCCCCTCGTCGCGGGGGTGGTCGTGTTCCTCACCGCGCTCCCGGCGATGGCGGGGCAGCAGCGCCGGTACGTGCGCGCCGGGGAGGAGCTGGGCCGGGCCGCCTCCGCCGCGCTGGCCGGGCACCGGGACGTGCGGGCCTGTGGCGCGGCCGGGCGGGTCGTCGCCGACGTGGGCGCGCGGGTGGCCGACCAGGCCGCCGCCGAGCGGACGCTGGCCCGGATGGCCGCCGTGCGCAGCCTCAGCCTCGGCCTCGGCGGCTGGCTGCCGCTGGCGGTGCTGCTGCTCGCCGCGCCCTGGCTCGTCGACCGGGGCCTCACCGCCGGGGCGGTGCTCGGGGCCCTGGTGTACGTCTCCACCGGCCTCCAGCCCGCCCTGCACGCGCTGGTGCAGGGCGTCGGGGGTGGCGGCCTGCGCTACGTGGTCACCCTCGACCGCATCCTGCGGACCTGCCCCGACGAGGCGGGCGAGCCGCCCGTGGGGCGGCCCGACGCCGCGCCCGTCCCGCCCGGCGACGGGACGCCCGCCGTCTGCGCCCGGGGGCTGACCTTTCGGTACGGCGTCGCGGCGCGGCCGGTGCTCGACGACGCAGGCGTGACGCTGGCCGCCGGGGAGCACCTCGCCGTGGTGGGGCCCAGCGGGGCGGGCAAGTCCACCCTGGCCGCGCTGCTGTCCGGGCTGCTCGCGCCGCAGGCCGGCACCGTCCGCCTCGGCGGGGTCCCGGTCGCCGACGCCCCGCCGGAGGCACAGGCCCGGCTGCGGGTGCTGGTGCCCCAGGAGGCGTACGTCTTCACGGGATCACTCGCCGACAACCTGCGCTACCTGCGGCCCGACGCCGACGACGCCACGGTCGCGGCGGCCCTGGACGCCCTCGGCGCGGGCCCGCTCGCCGCCCGGCTCGGCGGGCTGGCCGGGGAGGTGACGCCGGCGGCGCTCTCGGCCGGCGAACGGCAGCTGATCGCCGCGGTGCGGGCGTACCTCTCCCCCGCCCCGCTGGTGCTCCTCGACGAGGCGACCTGCCACCTGGACCCGCCGACCGAGGCGCGGGTCGAGGAGGCCTTCGCCCGGCGACCCGGCACGCTGGTGGTGATCGCCCACCGGATCAGCTCGGCCGTCCGGGCCCGCCGGGTGCTGGTGCTCGACGGGGCGCGGCCGGTGCTCGGCACCCACGAGGAGCTGCTGGCCCGGTCGGCGACGTACCGGGAACTCGTCGGCCACTGGGACGACCGGCCGGCCGCCGCCGCCCGGAGCTGACCGCCCCGGGCCGCCGGCGGCCGGCCGGCGGCGCGCCTCAGATCCAGCCGGACTCGCGGGCGAACCGGACCGCCTCGATCCGGGTGCGGGCCCCGGTCTTGCGGGCGATCCGCCCGAGGTGGTTGCGGACGGTGCCGCAGGACAGCCGCAGCGACCCCGCCACCTCGGAGACCGGTGCGCCGGCGGCGGTCAGCCGCAGCACCTCGGTCTCCCGGGCGGTCAGCGGGCAGTCGGCGGCGAGCGCCGCCATGACGAGCTCGGCGTCGACCACCGACTCCCGGCGGGCGAGGCGACGGACCCCGTCGACCACCCGCTGCGGCGCCACGTCGCTGGCGAGGATGCCGACGGTGCGCCCCGGGGCGAACACCCCGTGCAGCCCTCGGGCGCGGCGCGGGTCGGCGAGCACCAGCAGCGGACACGGCTGCGCCGTCGCCGGGTCCACCATCGCCCGGCCCTCGTTGATCAGATCGAAATCCACCACGGCGACGTCCGGCCGGCCGGCGCGGACGGCCTGGTCGACCGCGTCGCCGCGGCCCACCTCCCCCACCACGTGGATGTCCTCCTCGGCTGCGAGGACGAGCGACAACGCGCCCCGGACCAGGGCACCGTCCAGGGCGAGCAGGGTACGGATCACGTTGGACCTCTCCCAGGCGTCTCGGCGCATCACAGATCGTGAACATTCAAACACGAATCACCATGCATCGCTCGACGAGCGAACGGGGTACCGGATCGCTTCGCCGGTACCCCGTTCGGCACGTCTACAACCATCCCTCCCGGTGCGCCAGGCGGACCGCCTCCATCCGGTTGCGGGCACCCGTCTTGTGCAGGATCGCCGACAGGTGGTTGCGCACCGTGCCGTGGGCCAGGAAGAGCCGGCGGGCGATCTCCTTCAGCGGTACGCCCTCGGCCGCCTCCCGCAGCACCTCCCGCTCCCGCCGGGTGAGCGGGTTGACCGGTGGGCTGAGCACCGCGACGGCGGCGGACGGGTCGATCACCCGCTCCCCGGCGGCGGTGGTGCGGACGGCGCGGACCAGTTCCGGCAGCGCGACGTCCTTGCTGACCAGCCCGCGCGCCCCGGCCGCCAGGGCCGCCTCCACCAGCGGCGGACTCCACCGGTGGCTCATCGCCAGCACGGTCGTCCCCGGCGCCTCGGCGACCACCTTGGCCACCACCTCCGCCGACTCGGGCAGCTCCGGCTTCAGGTCCAGCACCAGCACGTCGGGACGTTCCCGGCGCAGCACCGCCCACAGGTCGCCGACGTCGGCGGCGTCGGCGATCACCTCGATGTCCTCCTCACTCGACAGCGCGGCGCACAGCGCGCTGCGCAGCAGTCCCATGTCCTCGGCCACGACGACGTGGATCACCACGGATCTCCGATCTCGGATACGCGGCACGCCGGCCCGGCCACGCCGGCTCGGGGCGGGCGGGGCGGGGTCGGTGTGCGCGGAACGGGCAGCGTCGGCCCGTGGTGGTCCCTGGTGGACGCCCACAGGCCCCGTACGGCCACGTCGGCGGTGCGGCACGGCACAGAGCCGGCGACCGCGGGACGGGCCCTGCCGAGACCTCAGCCGGGATGGGCGGCGACTCCCGGAGCCCGGCCGTGGGCCAAGGCGGGCGGGAGGGCGGTGCGGTGGTAACCGACCGCGCTCACGGTCGAGCGCGGGGCCTCGGCCGCTGCGGGCGTGGGCCCGGACCCGGTGCGCGGGTCGTCGGCGCGGTCGTCCGTGGGCGACGCAGGTCGGCTCGGGCCACCCGCCGACGTCGGCCCCGCCGCCGCCCGGACGGACCCGGACGACGAATCCGACGACGCACCGGCCGGGGCGGCCGGCCATGCGGCCAGGAACGTCCCGGTCGGGGCCTCGGCCGCGACGGCGGACCGCACGGGCGGGAACGCGGACGGCGCTTCACCACCGGGTACCACCGCCGGGGCGTCCACCGGGTCGACCGGCCCGCCCCCGGGTGTCGGCCCCGCGCGCGGCGGCGCCGACCCCGTCGGGTCGGCGGGATCGGACGGGACCAGGGGCAGCACCGGCAGCACCGGCGAGAGCAGGTTGCCCACCAGGCCCAGGATCGGGGCCACGAGATGCTGGTTGACCCCGGAGAGGGTCGAGGCGAGCAGGGCGCCGAGGGAACTCGTCAGGTCGCGGACGACCTCCGGCAGGCAGTGCGCGAGCCGCCCGTCGCCGCCCCGCCCCGGCTCCCCGGACGGCAGCGCGGGAAGCGAGCCGGCGGGCGGGACGGCGGGGTGCTGCGGTGCGGCGTCCGGCGCGGCCGGTCCGCCCGGCGTGACCGCCACCCCGCCGGACGACGTGCCCGGACCCCCCGGTCCACCGGAGACGGGGTCGACAGCGGGTCGGTCCGACGCCGGCGCGGGCTCGGACGGTGTGGCGGGCGCTGGCTTGGACGGCTCGGACGGTGTGGCGGGCTCGGACGGCTCGGACGGCTTGCTCGGCCCGGACGGCCTGTCCGGCTCGGGATCGGCCGGGGCGGGCTTCGCCGGGGCGGGATCGGCCGGGGCGGGGGTGGAGGCGTCCGGAGGCGACGGGGCCGGTCGGAGCACCCCGCGCAGCGGGCCGGTCGGGACGGGCCGCCCCCGGTCGGGCCGCGCGGGATCCCGCAGGGACGAGCCGGGACGCGGCCGGTCGGGCGACGCGAGGCGCGGTCGGCCGGCGTCGCCGGGCGCGAGGGCGGCGGCGAGCGGGTCGGCGTGACGGGGTGGCCCCGAGTCCTCACGTGCCGCCGCCGGGCCGGAGAACAGGACCGCCGTGACGACGCCCGCACCTACCGCCGCCAGCAGCAGCCCGGCCCGCCGCCACAGTCGGGCTGCCCCCGGGGCCGACGGGGCCCCGGCACGCCGCGACGCCACGGCAACCACGGCTGGGGCGGAGCGGACAGCGGGACAACGCACGCGGGCCGACCTCTCTGCTCGGAAGGCGTCGACACATGGTAGCCACGCCGTAACCCCGCTGCATCTTCGTCGCGCGTCCGGTTTCCGACTGATCGGGCGGGGCGGTCAGTGGGGCGGAAGGTGGTCGCGGAGTGCGGCGAACTGGGCGACGGTGAGGTACGACGGGTTGGCCGCCTGCGGCTGGCGGAGCACCTCCAGCCCGCCCAGCCGCGCGTCGGCGCGCAGCCGGTGCCGGGGCACCCGGTCCGCTTCGTCGAGGACGGTCAGATCCAGCGGCACGGACCATCCCCCGTCGCGGTCCACGACCGGCGGGGCGGCGACGCGTCCCACACCCCAGACCCCGTACGGCAGTCGGCCCCGGCTGCCACTGGCCCACAGCACCACCGGCTGGCCGGGTCGCATCAGGCGGGCCCGGTAACCGGGGCGTACGCACCAACTCTCGACGCGGGGGTCGCGCCGGAACCGGGCCGCGAGGTCGACCCGGTCGGCGTTGCCCTTGACCAGCCACGCGCCCAGGTCGTCGAGGCTCACCCGTCGCTCGTTCACCCCGGCATTGTGCCCGCGCCGCCGGACCTCCGGCGCGGATGTCGGCGAGGTGGCGGTATCCCCGCGCCCGGATGCCGCCATGTCGGCGAACCGGCGCGCGACCCCGCACGCGCGACCCGGCGCCGGCCCAGCGCCCCCGCGCGGCGCCCCGCCGGACGGGACGGAGGCGTCAGCCGTCGAGCCAGCGGTGGATGCAGTGCAGCAGGTCCTCGGCGTCCACCGGCTTGGTGACGTAGTCGCTGGCACCGGAGGTGATGCTCTTCTCCCGGTCGCCGCGCATCGCCTTGGCGGTGACCGCGATGATCGGCAGGTCCCCGTAGCGCGGCATGGCGCGGATCGCGGCGGTGGCGGCGTACCCGTCCATCTCGGGCATCATCACGTCCATCAGCACGAGGTCGATGTCGTCGTGGCGCATCAGCGTCTCGATGCCCTTGCGGCCGTTCTGCCGGGCCAGCAGCGCCGCCTTGTCCTCCAGTTCGGCGTTGGAGCGCTGGAGTTCCTCGGAGCGGGCCTGCAACTCCTCCGAGCGGGCCCGCAGCTCGGCGGCGAGCCGCTGGGACTCGGTGAGCAGCACGTCGGTGCGGGCGTTGGCGACGATGGTGTTGACGTTGACGCCGATGGTCTCCATCAACTGGTCGAGGAAGTTGCGGTGCGTCTCGGTGAACCGGCTCATGCTGGCCAGCTCGATCACCCCGAGCACCTGGTCCTCGAAGGGGATCGGCAGCACCACCAGGTGCCGAGGCGTCGCCGCGCCGAGGCTGGAGGAGACGGTGACGTAGTCGGCCGGCACGGCGTCGACCACGATGGCCCGCCGGCTCGCGGCGGCCTGCCCGACGAGGGAGTCGCCGAGGGTGAAGCGACGGCCGGAGGCGCGGTGACCGTACCCGCCGACCACCCGCAGGGTGGGCTCCCCGGCACCGTCCTCGACCAGCAGGAACGTGCCGAGCTGGGCGGAGACCAGCGGCGCCAGTTCGTCCATCACCAGCCCCGCGACGACCTCCAGGTCCCGGTGGCCCTGCATGAGGCCGGAGATCCGGGCCAGGTTGGTCTTGAGCCAGTCCTGTTCCTGGTTCATCCGGGTGGTCTCGCGCAGCGACTCCACCATGGAGTTGATGTTGTCCTTCAGCTCGGCCACCTCGCCGGAGGCGTCGACGGTGATCGAGCGGGTCAGGTCGCCGGTGGCCACCGCGCTGGTCACCTCGGCGATGGCGCGGACCTGCCGGGTGAGGTTGCCGGCAGCTCGTTGACGTTCTCGGTGAGCCTCTTCCAGGTGCCGGAGACGCCCTCGACCTCGGCCTGCCCGCCGAGCCGCCCCTCGCTGCCCACCTCGCGGGCCACCCGGGTCACCTCGGCCGCGAACGACGAGAGCTGGTCGACCATCGTGTTGATGGTCGTCTTCAGCTCCAGGATCTCGCCCCGGGCGTCCACGTCGATCTTGCGGGTCAGGTCGCCCTGGGCCACGGCCGTCGTCACCTGGGCGATGTTGCGGACCTGGCCGGTGAGGTTGTTGGCCATCGAGTTGACGTTGTCGGTGAGGTCCTTCCAGGTGCCGGCCACGTTGGGCACCCGGGCCTGCCCGCCGAGCCGCCCCTCCGTGCCCACCTCCCGGGCCACCCGGGTCACCTCGTCGGCGAACGCCGAGAGCTGGTCGACCATCGTGTTGATGGTCTCCTTCAGGGCCAGGATCTCGCCCCGGGCGTCGACCCGGATCTTCTGCGTCAGGTCGCCCTTGGCCACCGCCGTGGTGACCTCGGCGATGCTGCGCACCTGGGCGGTGAGGTTGTCGGCCATGACGTTCACCGACTCGGTGAGGTCCTTCCAGGTGCCGGAGACGCCCTTGACGTCGGCCTGCCCGCCGAGGCGGCCCTCGGTGCCGACCTCCCGGGCGACCCGGGTCACCTCGTCGGCGAACGACGACAGCTGGTCCACCATCGTGTTGATCGTGCTCTTGAGCTCCAGGATCTCGCCGTGCGCGGTGACGGTGATCTTCTGCGACAGGTCGCCGCGCGCGACCGCCGTGGCCACCTGCGCGATGCTGCGGACCTGGTCGGTGAGGTTGCCGGCCATCGAGTTGACGGAGTCCGTCAGGTCCCGCCAGGTGCCGGCGACGCCGCTGACCTGCGCCTGGCCGCCCAGACGGCCGTCGGTACCGACCTCCCGGGCGACCCGGGTCACCTCGTCGGCGAACGACGACAACTGGTCCACCATCGTGTTGATCGTGCTCTTCAGCTCCAGGATCTCGCCCCGGGCGTCCACGGTGATCTTCTGCGACAGGTCGCCCCGCGCCACCGCCGTGGTCACCTGCGCGATGTTGCGGACCTGGCTGGTCAGGTTGCCGGCCATGAAGTTCACCGAGTCGGTGAGGTCCCGCCAGGTGCCGGCCACTCCGGGCACCTCGGCCTGCCCGCCGAGGCGGCCCTCGCTGCCGACCTCCCGGGCCACCCGGGTCACCTCGTCGGCGAACGACGACAACTGGTCCACCATCGTGTTGATCGTGACCTTCAGCTCCAGGATCTCGCCGCGCACGTCCACGGTGATCTTCTGCGACAGGTCGCCCCGCGCCACCGCCGTCGCCACCTCGGCGATGTCGCGGACCTGGTCGGTGAGGGGTTGCCGGCCATCGCGTTGACGGAGTCCGTGAGGTCCTTCCAGGTGCCCGACACGCCGGGCACCTCGGCCTGCCCGCCGAGCTGACCCTCGGTGCCCACCTCGCGGGCCACCCGGGTCACCTCGGAGGTGAACAGCGACAGCTGGTCGACCATGCCGTTGAAGACGGTGGCGATCTCGCCGAGCAGGCCGTCGCCGTCCTCCGGCAGCCGGGTGCCGAAGTCGCCGTCGCGGACCGCGGTCAGGCCGGCCAGCAGCTGCCGCAGCCCGGGATCGGTCACCGGGCCGGGGGGCGTGTGGGGCGCCGCGCCTTCGTGCCGTGCCGCCGACCGCTCGACCATCGCAACCCCCCGCACCGCGACCCGCCTGACGGCCCGCCCGCCCGGCAGCGACACCAAACCCGCGCAAGTATGCCCGGAAGGTCACCCAAGCCGCATCGGGGGCGGCCGGCGGGTCGTCAGCGGCGGTCGGCCGCCGGGGCCGGCAGGCGGGCGCTGACCCAGGCGGTCGTGCCGCGTCCGTCGGCCCGGATCTCCAGGCCGTCGGTGAGCTGCTGGGCCAGCCACAGGCCACGGTGGCCGACCTCGTGGGGCGCGGGCAGAGCGACGTGTACGTCGCCGAGGCCGGGGCCGTCGTCGCTGATCTCGCAGGTCAGCAGGTCGCCGTCGCGCCGCAGCCGCAGCCGGCCGCTGCCCCCGCCGTGCCGGACGACGTTGGTCACCAGCTCGTGCACCGCCAGCACGAAGTCCTCCAGGGCGACGTCGGCCAGCCCGGCGGCGCCGGCCGCGGCGGTGACGGCGTGGCGCAGCGCCGTCACCCCGTCGGCCCGGATGGCCTCCGCCAACAGCGTCACCCCGGCATCCTCCCGGGACGCGCCGGCCCCCGCGCCGCCGCCGTCACCCCCACCGCTGCTCATGGCCGGACCGTACACGTCCCGCAGGTGACGTGGGCGGGCCCGGGCGGTTTGCCGCCGGTCAGGCCGCCGGGAGCCCGGCCAGCAGCCGGAGCTGCGCGGCGCGCGAGCGGGCGATGCGGTCGGCGAGATCGCGTACCTCGGGACCCACCGCCACCGGCAGGTGGGCCCGGGCCAGCGTGACGGCCGCCCGCTGGTGGGCCGTGAGCACCTCGACGAGTACGGCGTCGAACCGGCCCACGGGCGCGGCACGCAGCCGCGCCAGGTCGGGATCGGCGGTCGCCGCGGCGCCCTGGGTGCCTTGGACGTCGTGGTGGGCGTCGTGGTGCGGATGGTGGCCCGCCGGTGCGGTTGCGCCGCCGTCGGGGGCCGCGGCGAGCCAGCGCCGCATGGTGACCAGCTCGTCGGCCTCGGTCACGTCGACGGCGGCGACGAGGGTGCGCAGCTCGACGTCGGTGATCCGGCCGGTGGCCGCCGCGGCGACGACCCGGGTCCGGTCGTGGTGGGCCACCATAGCCCGGAGGAACGGCACGTCCGCCGGGGCGGGCGCGCAGCGCGCGCAGTCCCCGCCGGGCGTCGGCGCCGAGGCAGCCGGCGGGGCGGGCGGGGCGGGGACTGTCGGGCCGGGGTCCGCCGCGCAGCCGGTGGCGACCAGGAGCGCGGCGAGCGCCAGCGCCGCACGGCGGGCGCGGCCCGGGAGCCCGGGCCGCACCCGCCAGCGGGTCAGAGCCGGGTCCACAGGGCGGGCACGTTCGGCGGCTCCCAGCCGGGCAGGGCGGTGTGGGCCTGCACGCACCGGTACGTCGCGCCGCCGTAGGTGACCTGGTCGCCCACCCGGTACGCCTGACCGGCCGTCCAGGTGCCGCCCGGCGCGGGGGTGGGCGGGGCCGGGGTGGTCGGCGCGGGGGTGGCCGTCCTCGTCGGCGACGGCGTCGGGGTGGGCGTCGGGGTGGGCGTCGGGGTGCCGCCGGTGCCGACCTGGAGGTCCACGCAGGAGTAGAAGGCGTTGGCGGTGTCGGCGATGTTCCAGATCGCGAGCACCTTCTGCCGGCCCGACCAGCCGCCCAGGTTGACGGTGTGCGAGACGGTGGCGTCGGGCTGCCGCCCGCCCCCGTCGACGACGGCGACCCGGGTGCCGCCGATCCAGTATTCCCAGTTGCTGGTGGCGTGCCGGGCGGTGTTGGTCCAGGTGAACGTGACGGAGCTGCCGACCTGGGTGGCCGGCCAGCCCCGGGCGTCGTCGTCGAGGACGGCGAACTGGCCGATACCGGCGCTGCAACTGCGCAGCCCCTTCGGGCCTTCGACGCTCTGCGGCTCGTACCTGATCTGGCCGCAGTCGGGGACGCGGCCCTGGGCGCAGAGCGCCTGCCGGCTCGGCGGTCCGGACACGTAGCCGTGCGCCTGGGCGGGCACCGCGACGGCCAGGGAGGCGACGACGGCCCCCGCCGACGCCAGCGGGAGGACGACTCTTCGACGCATGTGACGCTCCTTCGTTTCGGGGCAGGCGTCGGCGCAGCACGCCGAGCTGGGCCGACACGCCCGCCGGAGGCATACGATGAACATAAATTAAACTTTCTTAACAGTAAACCCCGCCCCCACCCTGACCCCCACCCCCTCACACCCCTCCCCCACCCCGGTGATCAAGAGGTTTGCGTCATCGTGGAGATCAACTCTGACGCTTTTCTCTTGATCACGGGCGCGAGCGCGAGCGGGGGTGGGGTGGGGGTGGAACGGGGTGGGGGTGGAACGGGGTGGGGGTGGAACGGGGTGGGGCATTGGTCGGGTGTGCCGCTCGGGCAATTCATTCGGCTGCCGCCGTGGGGACAGATAGTCGGTTCCGCTCGGACAACACGCCATTGATGGCTGTTGACCAACTTTGCGCCCAACCGAAGGCGAAAAGGCTGCCTATCCACTAGGGAATTGGAATTGCGGGGTCGGCATTCCGACCGCCACGCAATGCCGCCGGGAAGCCCTTACCGAGGGTGATCATCGCGAGGGCGCAGCGGAGGAGGCCCGCCCAGCTCAACGACGCACCAGCGGCCGACTGCGGCACGGTCGACGACCGGCGGTCACCGGACCCCTCCTCGACGACCGGACGGAACCCGCCGGGAACCGAAGACACGGGTTGACGGGCCGCACCCCCGAGGCAATCATGACTGTCACTGGGCGGCGATTGACGCGATTCCGGATCGACGAATTCTCCCACGTCAGTGGGGCTATTCGGTCTGTCCGCACGACGCGCGCCGGCCACCGTTCCGCAGGTCGGAGAAAAGCCGGCGGAACACCCGTCAGGAACGAGCGAGGAGTCCGCCGGTGAACGGGAACGACGAAGCTCCCGCGCCGCCCCGGCCACTGCCGGCGGCGCGCCCTGATCGGCCGGAGGACCGCCTCGCCCTGCACGGCGGCGCACCCGTCCGGCACACCCCCTGGCCCACGTACGACAAGGGTGCCGTCTTCGTCCACCCCGAGGACGAGGAGGCCGCCTGCCGGGCCGTGCGCAGCCACCTCTACTTCCGCTACGACCACCGCCCGCAGCACGAGACCGAGTGCGGCCGGTTCGAGGACGAGCTGTGCCGCTTCTTCGGCACCCGGCACGCGCTAGCGGTGTCCAGCGGCACCGCCGCGCTCGCCCTGGCCATCATGGCGGCCCGGGTGCCCCCGGGTTCCCTGGTCGCCTGCCCCGGGTTCACGTTCGTCGCCACGCCGAGCGCGATCGTCATGGCCGGTTGTCAGCCGTTCCTCGTCGAGGTGGACGAGGACCTGCGGATGGACCTCGACGACCTGCGCCGCCGCTGGCATCCGGGGATCCGGGCGATCCTCGTGGTGCACATGCGCGGTTTCGCCGCCGACGCCGAGGCCCTCGCCGCGTTCGCCGCCGAGATGGGCGTGCCGCTGATCGAGGACGCGGTGCCCGCGCTCGGCGCGGAGCTGCGGGGCCGCAAGCTCGGCACGTTCGGGGCGGCCGGCGCGTTCAGCACCCAGTCGGACAAGGCGCTCAACTGCGGCGAGGGCGGCTTCCTGGTCACCGACGACACCGAGCTGTTCGCCCGCGCGGTGGCGCTGTCCGGGGCGTACGAGGGGCGGCTGCGGCGGCACTTCCCCGACGCCGAGCCGCCGTTGACCGGCCTCGACCTGCCCCTGCTCAGCCTGCGCATGGACGAGATCCGGGCGGCGCTGCTGCGCGCCGAGATGGCCCGGCTGCCGCAGCGGTTGGGGCTGTTCCACCGCAACTACGACCGGGTCGCCGCCGCGCTGGCCGACGTGCCGGGCATCGCGATCCGCCGGCCGGTCGCCCCCGGGGCGTACCTCGGAGAGGCGTTCGTGTTCCGGGTGCCCGGCGGCGACGCCGGCTGGTTCGCCCGCGCGCTGTGCCGGGAGGGCATCGACGCGCGCAACATCGGCGCCGACGACGACCTCAACGTCCGCGCGTTCTGGAACTGGCGGTTCGCGTACGACACCGACGACGTGGACGCGATCCGGGCGCTGCTGCCGCGCACTGCCGGCTACCTGCGCGAGGCCGTCGACGTGCCGCTGTCGTCGAACCTGACCCCCGAGGACTGCGACGACCTGGTGCGGGCGGTGCGCAAGGTGGCTGCCGCGCGGGACGCGGCACCTGCCGGGCCGCCGTCGACCGGGCCGGCCGGCCCCGTGGTCGCGCCGGCCGGGGCGGCGGAGCCGGTGGGCCGATGACGGACAACCCCGCCCGCGCCGTGCCGCGCCCCGCCCTGGTCGGCATCTTCGGCGGGCTGTTCGCCGGCTACCTGGGCCTCACCGCCGTGATCCCGGTGCTGCCGGCGTTCCTGCGCGACCGGCACGCCGCCGGGGACCTGGTCGTCGGGCTGGTCGTCACGGTCACCGCCGGGACGGCGCTGCTCGTGCGGCCCGTCGCCGGCGCGCTCGCCGACCGGTACGGCCACCGCACGGTGATGCTCACCGGCGCGCTCGTCGCGGCCCTCGGCGGGCTGCTCTACTTCCTGCCGCTCGCGGTGCCGGCGTTGGTGGCGGTGCGGCTGCTGCTCGGCGCGGGCGAGGCCGCCCTGTTCACCGCCGGGGCGGTGTGGACGGTGGCGCTCGCCCCGCACCACCGCCGGGGCCAGCTCATCGGCCTGTACGGGGTGAGCATGTGGGGCGGCATCTCCGCCGGCACCTTCCTCGGCGCGACCCTGCAACAGGTCTCCTTCACCGCCGTCTGGGCGCTCGCCGCCGCCGCTCCCCTGCTGGCCGCCGCCCTGATCGCCCTGGTCCCGGTGCCGCACGGTGAGCCCGGGACCGCAGCGCCCCAGGAGCCCGGGACCGCCGCGCAACGAGAGCCCGGGACCGCCGCGCAACGGAAATCCGGGGGCGGCGGTGGGCTGTTGCTGCGCCCGGCGCTGCTGCCCGGCACGGCGCTCGCCCTCGGCGCCGCCGGGTACGCCGGTCTGGCCGCGTTCGTCGTGCTGCACCTGGACGCGCGCGGCATCGGCTCCGGCGTGCTGGTGCTGAGCTGCTTCAGCGCCGTGTACGCCGGCACCCGCCTGGTCATCGGCCACCTGCCCGACAAGCTGGGCCCCCGCCGGGTGGCGGCCTGGTCGGCGGCCGGCGAGGCGGTCGGCCTGACGATCGTCGCGCTCGCGCCGAACCTGCCCGTCGCCGTGGCCGGCGGCGTGGTCACCGGCGTCGGCTTCTCGCTGCTGCACCCGTCGCTGGCGCTGATGGTGATGAACCGGGCCGACCCGACGCGGCAGGGGGCGGCGATCGGGGCGTACACCTCGTTCTGGGATCTGGGGCTCGCGGTGTGGGGGCCGGTGACGGGCCTGGTGGCCGCGACCCTCGACTACCCGGCCGTGTTCGGCGTCGGTGCGGCCTGCGCCGTCGCGGCGGCGGCCATGGCGGCGTGGATCGGCCGCCCGACGGGCGGCCACGGCGGCACCGGTAGGCCCGGGAAGCCCGGGAGCGAACGGACGGAGGCCCGCGCGGCATGAGCGACCTGACGGTCCTGTGCGTCACCGGCTGGTGCCGCAACGGCAGCACCATCATCGGCAACGTCCTCAACGAGGTGCCCGGCTTCTTCCACGTCGGCGAGCTGCACTTCCTGTGGAAGAACTCGACCGGCCGGGGCGTCAACGGGCTGTGCGGCTGCGGCCGGGAGCTGACCGCCTGCGACATCTGGTCGCGGGTGCTGCCCGTCGGGCGGCCCGCCGGCCGGTCGGCCGACGCGCACGCCGCACAGGTGATCGCCCGCCAGCGTTCCCGGGTGCGCACCCGGCACACCTGGCGGGTGCTGCGCCGGGGCCTGCACGACGGCGAGATCCGCGCCCACGCCGAGCTGATGGGCCGGGTCTACCGGGCGGTCGCCGAGCGCACCGGCGCGCACACCATCGTGGACACCACGAAGATCCCCGGGGAGGCGGCGCTGCTGGCGCACCTGCCCGGGATCACCCCCTACTACGTGCACCTGGTGCGCGACCCGCGCGCCGTGGCGCACTCCTGGCGGGAGCCGAAGCAGTACGTCTACGCGATGTCGGCGGCGCGCAGCACCGCGTACTGGCACGGGTTCAACCTGGCGTCGGCGGCGATCACCCGGCGGCACCCGCAGCGGTCGACGCTGCTGCGCTACGAGTCGTTCACCGCCGACCCGGCCGGGACGATCGACGCGCTGCTGCGGCTGTGCGGGGCCGACCCGGCCGGCAACCCGGTGCGCGGGCGCACCGTCGAGCTGGGCACCAACCACACGGTGACCGGCAACCCCGACCGGTTCCGCAGCGGCCCGACCGTGATCCGCGACAGCGACGAGGCGTGGCGGCGCACCCTGTCGGCCGCCGACCGGCTGGCCGCCACCGCCCTGGCCCAGCCCCTGTTCACCCGCTACGGCTACCGGTCGGCCGGGGCGGGCCGGCTGTCACCGACCGACGGAAGGTAGGAGACGTGGATCTGGGGCTCACCGGACGGGTGGCGCTGGTCGCGGGCGGGTCCAGCGGCATCGGGCTGGCCTGCGCGAAGGAGTTCGCCGCCGAGGGCGCGCACGTGGCGATCTGCGGGCGGGACCCCGACCGGCTCGCCGCCGCCGAGCGGGAGCTGGCCGGGGTGGCGAAGGGCCGGGTCAGCGCCACCGCCGTGGACGTCACCGACACCGACGCGGCCCGCCGCTGGGTCGACCGGGTGGCCGCCGACCTCGGCGCGGCGCACGTGCTGCTGGTCAGCGGCGGCAGCCCGCCGATCGGCCCGGCCACCCTGTTCGAGACGGCCGACTACCGGGCCGCCGTCGACCGGGTGCTGCTGCCGGCCGTCGGGCTGGCCCTCGCGGCGCTGCCGCACCTGCGCGCCGCCGGCTGGGGGCGGCTGCTCTTCGTCGCCTCGGAGACCGCCGCCGTGCCGATCGCCCCGCTGCTGCTGTCCGGAGTGACCCGGGCCGCGCTGGTCCGCTTCGCCCAGGGCCTCGCCGTGGACGTGGGTCGCGACGGGATCACCGTCAACGTGCTCGCCCCCGGCTCGGTGCGCACCCCGCCGATGGAGCGGGCCGCCGCCCGGCTCGCCGGCGACGACGGCGACGTCGAGCAGCAGCTCGCCGCCATGGGCCACCACAGCGCGCTGGGCCGGCTGGCCCGCCCCGAGGAGGTCGCGGCGGTGGCCGCGTTCCTGGCCGGCGAGCGGGCCTCGTTCGTCACCGCCGGGGTGCACCTGGTCGACGGCGGCGCGAGCGCCACCGGACCGGACCTGCCGCACCTCACCGGCGTCCGGAAAGACACCTACGCCTGAGATCCCCATCCCGGCGGCGGCCTCGCCGGCCGGCGGCACAGCACGAAGGAGTGCGCGATGTCCACGACCAGCCCCACGTTCACCGAGCGGGACGTCTCCGAGTTCTTCGACCAGACCACCCAGACGTACCTCAGCTTCTGGGACAGCGAGGGCGTGCTGCACACCGGCTACTTCGCCGACGACGCCGACACCGACTACCACGCCGCCGCCGACCGCACCTCGGACCTGCTGGCCGCAGAGGCCGGCATCGACGCCGGGTCGACGGTGCTCGACGTCGGCTGCGGCTGCGGCAACTTCCTGCTGCGGCTCGCCGGGCAGACCGGCTGCCGGGGCGAGGGCCTGGACCTGAGCATCGAGCGGGTCCGGTTCGCCCAGGCCAAGCTCGCCGAGCGGGGCGTCGCAGGTGTCACCTTCCGGCACGGCTCGGCCACCGCGATGCCGTACGAGGCGGCGACCTTCAGCCACGTGGTCAGCCAGGACGCGTTGTTCCTGGTGCCGGACAAGCCGCGCAGCCACGCCGAGATGCACCGGGTCCTCGCCCCCGGCGGGATCCTCGCGGTCACCGACTTCCTCCAGCCCACCACCGACATCGGCGAGGCCGCCCGCCGGCACGTCTACGACCGGGTGCGGTGGAGCGGCGGCTACTCCCTCGACGGGTACGCCGAGGCCCTGACCGCCGCCGGCTTCGAGGTGCTGACCGCCCGCAGCCTCGACACCCACATCCGGCAGACGTACCGGGTGCTCGGCGAGACGGCCCGGCGGCGGGCCGCCGCGACCGACGACCCGGCCGCCCGGGAGTGGATCCTCGGCTTCGCCGCGTCCTGCGGCGAGATCCAGGCCGCCATCGACCGGGGCGAGTTCGGCTGGGGCATGTTCGTCGCCCGCAAGCCCGCCGCGCAGTGACGACCCGACCCCGACCGGAAGGTGTGCGCCCGATGCAACGAACCGACGTCATCAAACGAACCATCGCCGAGGTCGTCGAGGACCGCCGCAAGCAGCTCTCGCCGGGGCAGGTCTTCGTCGACGCCTTCGCCGAGGGCGGCTTCGACACCCGCGTCGACTACGACGTCACCATCACCGACTCCCTGACCAGCTCCCGGCGCAAGCCGCGCTACCCGTCGCGCAACATGCTCAAGGTGGTGGACCTGTCCCGCGACCCGCAGGAGTTCTACTGGCACGAGAGCCCCGCCCGCCCCGGCGACCCGGCCGTGGACGGCGCGGACCTGCGGCGGGAGGCCGCCAACCATTTCCACCGGTCCCCCATCCCGCCGCTTTTCACCACGAAGGCGTGGGTGCAGGTGCCCGACGGGCTCTGGGACGACCCGACCAGCTTCGCCGAGTTCATCAACTACCGCCTGGTGGTGCGGCTCGCCACCGCCGAGAACGTCACCATCCTGCGCGGCGAGGGCGGCCTGCTGACCATGCCGGACATCGCCCGGCTCACCGACCCGGGCCCGTTCGGCTCCACCATCCTGTCGGCCTGCAACGAGGTGGAGCAGAACGGCAGCACCGCCGACGGCCTGATCATCAACCCGGCCGACTACTACCGGCTGCTCGGCTCCGGCACCCTGATGCGCAACGTCGAGGAGAACGGCGTGTTCATCGTCCGGACCCGGCTGGTCGACCCGGGCACGGCGATCGTCGGCGACTTCGGCCACGGCGCGCTGCTGTTCGACGCCGGCCGGTCGATGATCTCCTTCGCCGAGCCGCCGCCGGGCACGTTCGCCGAGCCCGGGGTGGCGCTGACCGCCGAGATCTACGAGCGGGTGGTGCTCAACCTGCCCACCTGCTTCTTCGTGGTCAGCCTCTAGGCCGCCGCGATGTCGACGCCGCCCGCGCCGCGCCCACCCGGCGACGACCCCGACGTGCTGGTCGTCGGCGCGGGCGTCGTCGGCCTGTTCTGCGCCTGGTTCCTGGCCCGCGCCGGGCACCGGGTCACCGTCGTCGACCGGGGCGAGATAGGAGACCCGGCGGCCTGCTCGTCGGGGAACACCGGCTTCGTCGGCACCCAGGGCGCCGCGCCCCTGGCCGAGCCGGGCGTGCCCGCGAAAGGGCTGCGCTACCTGCTCGACCCGGAGAGCCCGTTCCACGTCCGGCCCCGCCCCGACCCGGCCCTGCTGGCCTGGCTGTGGCACTTCCGCCGCCGCTGCACCGCGTCTCACGCGCGGGCCGCGTTCGACGTGCTGCTCACCCTCAAGCAGCGCAGCCTCGCCATCCTGCGCGAGGTGTGCGCGACCGGCCCGCTCGCCGGCACCCTCACCGCCCAGGGGATGCTGCTGGCCTGCCGGACCCCGGAGGGCTTCGCGGCGGCCCGCGCCTCCGTGCCGGCGGCCGTCGCCCGGGGCGTGCCGCTGCGGGTGCTCGACCCCGGCGAGCTGGCCGCCCTCGAACCGGGCGTCGCGTTCGACGTGGCCGGGGCCCTGCTCAACGCCGAGGGGGCCGCGCTGCGCATCCCCGCGTTCCTGGTCGCGTTCGCCGACGCGCTGCGGGCCGCGGGCGTCGACATCCGCACCCACACCGAGGTACGAGACTTCGAGGTGTCCGGCGACCGGGTGCGGGCCGTGCGCACCAGCGGCGGCGACCTGCGCCCCGCCGAGGTGGTGCTCGCCGCCGGGGTCTGGTCGGTGGCCTGCGCCCGCCGGCTCGGCGTCGACCTGATGCTCCAGCCCGCCAAGGGGTACGCGGTGACCGTCGCCGCCGGCGCGCACCCGCCCCGGCTGCCGATCCTGCTCAGCGAGGGGAAGGTGGCCGTCATGCCGCTGGGCGACCGGCTGCGGCTGGCCGGCACCCTGGAGCTGGTGGGGATGGACACGAGCGTCTCACCGCGCCGGATCGACGGCATCGTGCGCACCGTCGCGGCGTACCTGCCGGGGCTGGACACCGACCGGCGGGTGGCGGTGTGGAGCGGGCTGCGCCCCTGCACCCCGGACAGCCTGCCGCTGATCGGCCGGCCCGGGGCGTACCGCAACGTGGTCGTCGCCGCCGGCCACGGGCACATCGGGATGGGCCTGGCCCCGGCGGGCGGCCGGCTCGTCGCCCAGCTCGTCGGCGGCGAGCGCCCGGAGCTGGACCTCGCGCCGTTCGCCGTGGACCGGTGGCGGCGTCGCCCGTTCGCCCGGAGGAACCGATGATGCCGTCGCGGCGCAACCGACTCGCGGAGGAACCGATGACCGACGCCCCGATCGGCGTGCTCTGCCTGGACACCTCGTTCGAGAAGATCCCCGGGCACATCCGCAACCCGGCCACCTTCGACTTCCCCGTCGTCTACCGGGTGGTCGAGGGGGCCACGCCGCAGCGACTCGTGCGGGAGGCCGACCCGACGCTGCTGGAGCCGTTCGTGGCGGCGGCCCGGGACCTGGAAGCCGCCGGGGTCGCCGGGATCACCGGGGCGTGCGGGTTCCTGGTGCTGTTCCAGGCCGAACTGGCCGCCGCCGTGTCGGTGCCGCTGTGGTCGTCGAGCCTGCTGCAGCTTCCGCTGGTGCACCGGATGGTCGACCGGCCGGTCGGGCTGCTCGTCGCCGACGAGGCCGCGCTCACCCCGCGCCACCTCGCCGCGATCGGCGCGGAACACGTGCCGGTGCGGGTGACGGGCATGGCCGGGCAGCCGGAGTTCACCGAGGTGATGCTGGAGGGCCGCCGCGACGCCCTCGACGCCGACCGGCTCGAACGGGAGGTGCTCGACCGCGTCGACCGGCTCGCCGAGGCGCACCCCGAGCTGGGGGCGCTGGTGGTCGAGTGCACCGACCTGGTGCCGTTCGCGCACGCCGTCCAGGCCCGGTTGGGCCTGCCGGTGTTCGACATCGTCACGCTCACCACCATGCTGCACGCGACGCTGACCCGCCGCCCGTACCCCCGCAAGGGCTGACGGCACGGGCGGCGGCGGGCGTCAGGCGCGGCGGGCGTACGGGGCGATCGGGTTGGCCAGGGTGCCGGCGAACTGGAGCGCCGCCGACGGGTCGGACAGGTCCACCATCTGCTGGTTGTCGCGCAACTGGAGCCGGTTGAGGCAGGAGTGCGCGAACTCCGGCGCGAACAGGTCGTGGCGGGCCAGCCGGTCGGCCAGGTGCGGCACCCGGGCGGCGTAGTCGGCCGCGCAGTCGGCGACCGTGCGCCAGAACTCCTCCTCGCTGAGCAGCCCCGCGTCGAGGTAGCGGCGCAGCCACACCGGCGCGGGCAGCCCCGACTCGGCGACCAGGGCGGCGGCGAACGACCCGCCGGCCGAGTCGACGTGCAGCAGCGACGCCATGGTGGCCAGCCGCCGCCCCGGCTCCAGGCCCGGCACGGGGCTCTCCCGCCACAGCGCCGCCAGCATCTTGCGGTACGGGGAGTACCGGTCGGTCGCCGCCTCGAAGCGGCGGTTGCGGTACCCGATCGCGGCCCGCTCCCGCAGGATCGTCAGGCCGGTCGAGGCGAGCACCTCGTCGCGGTCGATCAGGTCGGCGAGCCAGTCGTTGATCGCCGGGGTGGCCTCCATGTACGCCGCCGACAGCCCCCGCACGAAGCCCATGTTCAGCACGGACAGGGCCGTCTTGACGTAGTGCCGCTGCGGGTGGGTGACGTTGAAGAACGTCCGCACGGACTGCTGGGCGAGGTGCTCCTCCGGGCCGGGGCCGAGGCAGACCAGCCGCTGCTCGGCCACGTCGGCGGCGAACGTGACGGCGAGCCGGTTCCACCACTGCCACGGGTGCACGGGCAGGTAGAGGTAGTCGGCCGGGTCGAGGCCGAGGCCGGTGAGCGTGGCGGCGAACCCGGCGAAGGTGTCGTCGCCCAGCTCGGCCCGGTACAGGGCGTCCGCGCCGGTGTCGGCGGTGCAGGTGAAGGTGTCGTTCACCGTCGTCATCGGCCCGAGCGCGTGCGCCGCCCGCCGCGTACCGGCCGCCTCGGCGTCACCACCCATAATCGATGCGTGACTGCTGAAGGCGCACGCTTCTCGCTCGCCGTCGCCCGTGCACTGGAAACCGCCGACTTCTCCATCCGACACGTCGCACCGGGGAACCACCGCAAGCTCTACAACCTCGTCCGCGTCACGATGTCCACCATCGCGCCGGTCGACAGCTTCTACCTGGCCTTCCTCCGCGACGAACACATGCTGGTGATCCCGTACCTCTACGACGGGCACGAACGCGAACACGCCGGTTTCCAGACCTACGGCCCGAACGGCCTCACCGCCTGGATCAAGAAGAACGCGCGCACCTACCGGTACGGGTCCGACGGGGGCCGCCTGCTCCACCGGGGCCACACCTTCGGCGACCACGAGCGCCTGTCGCGCGACGCGGTCGTCGTCCCGCTGCTGGAGTCCTCGCCCGACGGCCAGCGGGTCGCCGGGCTCGCGTCGATGCTGACCTACCAGCCCGACGCGTACGGCGACGAGGCCGTCCGGGCGTTCGAGTGGCTCGCTCGCCGCACGATGCGGGCCCTCGCCCGGGAGCGGGAGGACGCGCACGAGCTGGCCGGGCTCGCCAGCGGGGCGAGCCGCACCGTGCTGACCCACGGCTCCGTTCCGGGCGTCGTCGAGATGGTCAGCCACGCGTTGAACGCCATGACGGTACGGATCACCGCAGCGCTGCACCGCCCCGACGACGACGCCGCCGTTCGCGCCTTGCGCGAGGTGCTCGAACAGTGCGAGCAGCTACAGACCGACATCGCCGAGCTCCTGCTGGCGCCCACGACCGAGGGGGGCGACCTGCTGGCGACGCTCACGCCCCGCGAGCGCGAGATCGCCGGGCTCGTCGCCGACGGCCTCACCAACGAACAGATCGCCGCCCGCCTGGTCATCTCCGAGAAGACGACCAAGACGCACGTGACCCGCATCCTCAGGAAGTTCGGCGTCCGCCAACGATCGGCCGTCGCCGCCAAGCTGAGACCCTTCTGACGTACGACTTTGTCGTACCTGCCCGACCGGCGCAGATACGCAGCGGGCCAATGGCGTCGGCCGTGCCGTCCTCCGACGATGGGAGGAGTCGTCCCAGCCCGGCCGTCGCCCACGGTGGGCGCAGAGAGGAATCAGCATGAGAACAGTCACCGGGAGCCGGAAAGCGCCGCGCCGGATCGCCGCCGTGCTCGTGACCGCCACGGCGCTGCTGCTGTCCGCCGCGACAGCCGCCCACGCCGGCAGCGCCAGCGGCGGCAGCAACTACTACGACGGCAAGAACCCGGCGACCACCAAGGATTCGTCCGGCGTCTACTGCAACGTCAACGCGTCGCAGATCGCCACCCGGCCGATCACCGACCGCTCCACCGGCCAGCAGGTCGCCACCCTCCAGATCTTCTACTCCTGGTCCTGCCAGTCGAACTGGATTCGCGTGACCGGCAACCCGTACGGCGGCAACACGACCAAGAACATCTTCTCGTCGCTCGGGGGCTGGAACAGCGAGTCGGACTCCGGTTACGGATCGAGCTACTCGATGATGGTCTACGCGCCGGGCACGACGCAGATCAACGGCGAGGTGACCCTCTGGTCCCCCGGAATCAACGAATACAACTGGAAGGCGAGGGGCACCTTCGCCCTGTAACCCTCCCCCCACCGCGACCCCCCTCCCCCGTGATCAAGAGGTTTGCGTCACCGCGAGGCCGATCCTGACGCAAACCTCTTGATCACCGCGTGCCGGGGGCCCGTGCCGGGAGGCGCGGCGGGGGTCGGGGGCGGGGTGGGTCAGGTGGGGAGGGCGCGTTGGATCTGGGAGATCAGGACGCCGCAGGCGTAGCGGTCGGCCGCGCCCACCATGCCGAGGATGGTCGCCGGATGCGGGCCGTTGTCCGTCTCCGCCGGGTCGTAGTGCATGAACACGACGAGCTCCCCGCGGTCGATGAACGGGGCGAGGACCGGCTCGACGTCGAGGCCCGGCGCGAGCGTGAAGAAGGTGGTCATGGCGCACGGGTGCTGACCCAGCAGGGAGCTGCGGTGCAGCACCGACGTGGTGGCCGCGCTGACCCGGAAGTTCGGGTCGATGACCCGTAGCTCGCCGTTTCGGCCGACCCCGGCGTCGAACGAGCAGTACCCCCGGTACCCGAGGGCGCTGGCCTTTCGGACCCCTGCCGTCAGCGCTTCGACCAGCTCCGCCGGCGGTTGGTCGTCGTCGAGCACGCAACCGACCCACGTCGAGGTGGGCTGCGGCAGGTGTACGGAAGAACCGAAATACTCGACCGAACCGCTCTCCGTCACGCCGAACTGGAGACCCCAGACCGTCTGGAAGGGAACCTCCTCCTCGACGATCCACTGGTCGCTCACCTGCTCCAGCTGGTGGAACAACGACCGGTTGAGCCGGTCCTGCAGCCTCCGGGTGAAGATCGCGATCCCGCTGTACACCTCGGTGCCGGCCGGCTTGAGCACCGCCGGCCGGCGGTCGGCCCGCACGATCTGCCGTACCTCGGCGGGGGTGGCCACCTGCCGGCGCGGCAGGTAGTCCGGCGCGATCAGGGACTCCAGGACCGTCTTGTTATTGAGGCGGGCCAGCAGGTCCGGGGCGACCCGGGCCGGCGCGGCCCGCAGCTGCGGGTCCTGCGGGGGAAACTGGAACTCCAGCAGCTCGCCCCGCCCGGCGGCCTCCCGGGCGAGCCGCACCGCCTGCTCGCCGGAGCGATACTCACGCAGGTCGCTGGGCGTCTTGAGGCCGCACCGGCTGAGCAGGCGCAGCGACTTGTCGGCGCTGGCCCCGCTGCTGCAGATGACCGCCGACTGGTGCGGCAGGGTCAGGTGGAGGCCGGTGACCATGTCCAGCCCGTTGTGCAGGCCCGCGCCCGCGCTGGTCAGATAGCGGCTGCCGGCGGTCTCCACCGGGCTGGGCGGCCGGGCCAGGACCACCCCGTCGTGCGCGAACACCTGTACTTGGATAGGCCCATCCATTGGATCTCCTGACATGCCGGCCCCGCACAGGGGGCCTCGGGGTGTGGCGAGAAGCCCGGTACGCCCCGGCCGCGAGCTGCGGAGCACGTGGCGGGTGAGGCAATGGCGTACCGGTCCTGGTGAGGCCGCTCGGCCGCGAGAGTCGGGCGTGCCGCGTGCACCGGCCGGACGGATCCGGGCTGGGCCGGTCAGCTAGCGGCTGGCTTGTGGTCAGCGCTGCGCCGGCGCGGTGCACACCAGCAGCCGATGTGTGATCAACCAGTCACCGACTGCGTCATGATCGACATCATGATCGGTGAAGCATAGTCAGCGCCCTGCCGGCGCGCGGATGGGCCGGACAGCCGAGTCGGACCGGCCCATTTCGCCACCGCCGCGCTAGGGGTCCACCCCACCCGAATTCTAGGGGTGTACGCCGCTTGGCCAGGCTCCGTAGCGTCTGGCCCCGTCGGGTCGTCGTTCCCCCGCACCGCACCGGACCGGGAACGGATGTGGGCGATCGTGGGCCCGTCCGCGACCGGAACATGGCGAGGGCGGGTCGTTCGGCGGTGGCCCGGCACCCTGCGGTACGTCCACCCGCGACACGTCCCCGCCACGGCATGTCGTGCTGCGGTACGTCCGCCCCACGGCACCACGGCCGACCGGCCGCCTCGGCCCACGCCTCTCCCGGTCGTCCCCATTCACTCGGAGGTTGGGCTCATGCCTGTTGGGTTCGCTGATGGCGCGGTGGACGCCGGGGGTCTGGACCTGGTGGGTGATCTGCGGCGGGTGGTGGTGTGGCCGGCGCGGGCGGGTTCGGTGTCGGGGGTGGTGTCGTGGCCGGCGGGTGTGGCGGGTTCGGGTGTGGTGGTGGCGGGGTTGGTGGGTGTTTTGGCGCGGTATACGGGTCAGTCGGAGGTGGTGCTCGGGCTGGCCGGTGGTGGTGTGGTGCGGGTGGATGTGGCGGGTGACCCGGGGTTCGGTGAGTTGACGGGTCGGGTCGAGGTTGCGTTGGCGGCTCCGTCGCCGGCGGCGGATGGTCCGGTTGGTCCGGTGGTGGTGCACGTGGCCGATGGGCCGGTGGGCGAGGTGGGCCCGGATGTGGTGGACGCGGGGCTGGTGGTGTGGGTGGCCGGTGATGGGTCGGGGTTGCGGGTGGACTTTGCGGTGGAGGAGTTTTCGGCGGGGTGGGTGCGGGGGTTTGTGGATGCGGTGGTGACGCTGGTGTCGGCGGGCGTCGCCGGGGCGGGGGTGGCGTTGTCGGGGCTCACGTTGGTGTCGGTGGTGGAGCGGGAGCGGTTGTTGGGGTGGGGTCGGGGTCCGGTGCGGGTGGTGCCGACCACGCCGATCCATGACCTGGTGGTGGGGTGGGCGGAGCGGTCGCCGGAGGCGGTGGCGGGCGTGGCGGGTGGTGTGGTGTTGACGTATGGGGAGTTGGAGCGCAGGTCGGGGTTGGTGGCGGGGTTTCTGCGGTCGGTGGGTGTGGGTTCCGGTGATGTGGTGTCGTTGGCGTTGGATCGGAGTTTGTGGACGTTGGTGGCGGCGTTGGGGGTGTTGCGGGCGGGTGCGGCGTATACGCCGATGGATGTGGCGTGGCCGGCGGAGCGGATGCGGGTGTTGTTGGCGGATCATGGTGCGCGGGTGGTGTTGACCGTGGGTGAGGTCGCGTCTCGGGTGCCGTGCCCGGGTGGGGTGCGGGTGGTCGCGTTGGACGACGAGTGGCCGCAGATCGAGGCGTCCGATCCGGTGGACCTGCCGACGGTCGCGGTGGATGGGCCGGCGTTCGTGATCTACACGTCGGGGTCGACGGGCACACCGAAGGGTGTGGTGTTGACGCACGAGAAACTGACGAACTTCCTGACGTGGATGGCCGACGAATGCGCCATCGACCCCGACAGCAGAATGCTGCACTCGGCCGCACCGGTCTTCGACGCCGCGTTCGGGGAGGTCTTCGCCACGCTCATCTCCGGTGGACGCGTCGTCGTCTGCTCCCGCGACGACCTGCTCGACGTACGACGGCTCACCGGGCTCATCGAGCGGCACGGCGTCACCCACACCTTCGGGCCCGCGACGAACGTCGCCCCGCTCGACCCGACGGCCTGCCCCAGCCTGCGCTGCGTCGTCCTCGGCGGCGAGGCCGCACCGCCGCAACTCGTCCAGCGCTGGCTGGCGGCGGGCGCACGGGTCCTGAACGCGTACGGGCCGGCGGAGGCGTCCGTGGCGTGCACCTGGTACGACGCCTCCACCGGCTGGGGCGGACCCTACGTACCCATCGGCTGGCCCATGCCCAACCGACAGATCCACATCGTCGACACCAACCTCAACCTCGTCCCCGCCGGCATGCCCGGCGAAATCCTCATCACCGGCCACGGCATCGCCGACGGCTACCTCAACCGCCCCGAACTCACCACCCAACGATTCGTCACCGACCCCCACACCGGCGGCACCGCCTACCGCACCGGAGACCTCGCCCGCTGGAACACCACCGGCGCCCTCGAAATCCTCGGCCGCATCGACCACCAGATCAAAATCAACGGCATCCGCATCGAACTCGGCGAAATCGAAACCACCCTCGAACAACACCCCGACGTCACCACCGCCATCGTCACCCGCCGCGACGACAACAACACCCCCCGCCTCATCGCCTACGTCACCGGACGCGACGGACG
>NZ_FMCW01000076.1 GCF_900091595.1 Micromonospora haikouensis | reverse complement strand
CCGCTGGCGCACGCTACGCCACAGCACCGCCAGCCCACGCAGCCTCGGCGACATCGTCCGTGCCGCCCTCCACCTCACCCACTACGAACACCGATACCTACCGAATTCTTGTTGAGATCACGTCACTGCTCTGACACACGCGCTCTGTGTAGGTACCGCAATGTATTCGGCTCGTGTTCCCGTCTGGCAAATTTATAGGTGGCTCATCCGGTAGTCGGATCCGGAGTTCGCCGTGAAGCATCGCCAGACGGTCAGACGCCACCCCGAGGGTGGACACTTGCCGGACAGTATATCCGGGCACCGCAGCCCCTGGGTGCCAGGGTTGCGTGAGACCAATGCTCCACAGGTGCGGCCCGCTCCGGGCGAAGATGATCGATCACGTTGACGCCCAACACGCTGGATCCATCGGTCGGAACCAGTCCACCGCGGCGGACTTCGTCGACATCGACGAGACGGCCGGCGGCGACCGCCACGAGATCGCCCAAGAAACGAGACTTCACACACGACGGTCAACTCCTGCGATCATGCAGGGATGTTGCCGCCGCCGGGAGCCTCGGGAAGCCCCATCGCCGCCAAGGACTCGTTCGACGTCCCGGTCTTCATACGCTGGTCAGGCCCGGATCTTGAACCGGCACGTCGACCTATGCCCTCGCGGGTTGCGAGCGTATGGCATCCTTGGCCAGGCGATGGGTCGCAAATCCCGGCCAGCGGCGATTACCTCGTCACCACAACCTGGCGGGATGTTCTCGACGCGGCGCTGTCGGTGGGCAGGGATCCGACAGCATGGCTCACCGCCGTACCGGCGCTTGCCTGGTCCGAGATCGTGGCTCGCAGATCGCCGCTGGTCGCTTATCTGTGTCGCAGCGAGATTCTGTCCGCAGGTACGCTTGCCCGGCACATCGTCGAACCGAACGTTATCTACACAAGCGGTACGGAGGACACAGCCCAGTCCGCGTTCGGATATCGCATCGGGATGACGATGGCAGAGTGGGCCTGCCGTGGACTGATGGGCCTGGGGCCGACGCTACACGCGGAGGCTCGGGCCCCAGTCGGGCATGGACCTGCGTGGACCCCGTCGCTTGGCCTGCCAGACCTCATCGGATATCACCCCGCGACCGGGCTCCCCTGGATCGTCGAGGCTAAAGGAGGACGCCGGCTCGGTCTACCTCGTCTACGCGAAGGCGCGGCGCAGCTTTGCCGTCCCGATCTGATGACGGGGCCGCACGTCAAAGTCCTGTGCGGCACCAGCCTCACCGATCGATTGTTCATGACAATCGACGTCGAGAATCATGACCCAGGGATGTCCCCCTGGCCGGGGCAGGCCGAGGCCGCAGAGACCGATCGAATTCTCATGCTGGCGCAGTCACGCATGTTGACATACTTTTCGCTGCGGGCGTTGCCGACGGATTCACTTCGGGTTCTTCCGATCGGACCGGGTGTCGAGGATCGGCGCAGCCGGCGCGGCAGCGCCGCAATGGTCACGCTCCTCGAGGACGACGAGTCCACACAGGTGGAGCGTCAGCGAGCCCGCCAAGATCCGAGCTATCTACAACGACCTGGCGAGCATCGGCTCGACATGCTCACCGGCGCCGTACCCGGCACCGACCTCGTCCTCGGCATGTCCCGGCGCTTGTACGCTGCGTGCGAAGAACTCGCGCTGCAACAGGAGCAGATCGCGGTGATGGTGGACCAGGAGATTCCGCGCCCACGCCGGGACCAGGCTGACGATGTCGCTGATCAGATCAATGCCGCACGGAGGCAGCTGCTCTACCAGGAGGTGGGCAGGTCCGAGGCACGATACCGTACGCGCGAAGCGTTCGAATCGGCGCAGAGCCGCAACTGGTGGTCGCTGATCGACCGTCCAGCGCGACTCACCCCAGAACCAGAACAGAATGTACTGGAAGCGGCGACGGAGGACACCTACCTGGCCTTGGACGCGCGAACAGCCGAGCTAGCAATGCCGCGCCGATGACGAGCGGGTCATGAGCTTGTCGGGCGTCGCGCCTGCGGCGTTCTGTGGTCAGACACGCCGTACGGGGTCGCTGCCGACTTGGCATGCGCCAGCGCGGGCGTCAAGTGTTCGGCCTCTCGTCTCTACCGTAAGACTGGGCCTGACCCGGTTTGACGGACATCCCAGCTCTGGGGGGCTGTGTGCTCCTCGGGAGGATGTTCATCATGGAAGGCATGGGCAAGAAACCACGCCGGCCGCGTAGGGCGTTCACGCCGGAGTTCAGGGCGGAGATCGTCGAGGTGTGCCGGCGGGGTGACCGATCGGTGGCGCAGGTCGCGAGGGACTTCGACCTGACCGAGACCGCGGTACGTGAGTGGGTCAGGCAGGCCGACGTCGATGCCGGCACCCGCAGCGACGGGTTGACCAGCGACGAACGCGACGAGCTGGCGCGGCTGCGGCGGGAGAACCGCCGGCTGCGTGAGGACGTCGACATCCTCAAACGGGCCACGGCTTTCTTCGCGAAGGAGACCCGGTGAACGTGTACCCGTTCATCGAGGCGGAGAAAGCGCGGCCCGGCGGGAACGTGAAGCGTTCCTGTGAGCTGCTGGAGGTCTCCCGGTCCGCCTACTACCAGCACCGTGCCGGGCCGTCGCGGCGGGACCGCGACGACGTCGACCTTGTCGCCCGCATCGCGCGGATCCACGCCGACTCGGCCGGCACATACGGCGCGCCCCGTGTCCGCGCGGAACTCGCCGCGCAGGGTAGGCGGCACTCCGGCAAGCGGGTCGCGCGGCTGATGCGGGGCGCCGGGTTGTGTGGTCGGATGCCGAAGCGGTGGCGGACCACGACCGTGCCCGACCCGGGTGCGGCGTTGTCGGCGGACCTTGTCCGCCGGGACTTCGACGTCGCCGCCGGCCGGGTGGACACCCGCTGGTGCGGCGACATCACCTACGTCCACACGTGGGAGGGCTGGTTGTACCTCGCCACCGTGATCGACATCGCGTCGCGTCGGGTTGTGGGCTGGGCGACCGCCGACCATCTGCGGACCGATCTGCCCGCTCAGGCGTTGTCCAACGCGATCGCCGTCCGACGCCCGGCCGGGCCGGTGATCTTCCACAGCGACCGGGGGTGCCAGTACACGAGTGCGCAGTACGCCCGGCTCGCCGACCGCAACGGGGTGCGGTTGTCGGTCGGTGGGCGGGGTCAGTGCTGGGACAACGCCGTCGCGGAGTCGTTCTTCGCCACGATCAAGACCGAACTGCTCGACCGGAGGGCGTGGCCGACCCGGGCCGCCGCCCGTGCGGCGATCTTCGAGTGGATCGAGGGGTGGTACAACACCCGCCGCCGCCATTCCACCCTGGACTACATGAGTCCGGCCGAGTATGAGGCGACGGCCTATTCCCGCAGGCCAGCGAGCAAGGTAGCGTGAGATCAACTTACCGCCCTGTCCGTCAAACCGGGTCAACCCCACCCGCAGGTCTATCTGCACTACGACCCGTACACGCAGGCGCCACTGGTCCGGGGCAGCCCGGTCCGCTGCCCCGCCAGCGCGTGGACTACCTCATGCTGCTGCGCGGGCGCCGCCGGCTGGTCATCGAGATCGACGGCAAGCACCACTACGTCGGCGGCGACCGCGCCGCCCCTCAGCGGTACGCGGAGATGATGCGCGAAGACCGGGCGTTGCGGCTGGACGGCTACGAGGTGTTCCCGTTCGGCGCTACGACTTCTGCGACGCTGCGCAGGCCACCCTCATGGTCCGCAACTCCATCGAGCGGATCCTGCGCACCCACGGTTACCTGCCCTCGATACAGGCGCCCGCGGGCCGCCCGGGCCACCGTACGGCGGGCCAGCCCTCCTCACGTCGGTCTTCGCCTACTCTTGCCGGTCATCGCGCGTAGCGCGGCGGGCGTGAGGCAGTGTCCACGAGCGGGCAGGGAAACACGTCCTGGGTCCTGGAGCAATAGTCAAGACTTGTGGATGAGGAATCTTGATCAGGCGGCTGCGGTGTCGGTCGTGACCGGATCGGCGGTGGGGCGTTCGACGAGTTTGCCGCGTTCGAAGCGGGCGCCGGCGCGGATGAGGGCGACCAGGTGTGGTGCGTTGACCGCCCGCCACCGCTGTTGAGCGGCTTCGATCAGCTTGAACGCCATGGCCAGGCCGGCTGCCTTCGAGCCGGGCCCTTTGGTGACCTTGGTGCGGTGCCGGACGGTGGCGAAGGTCGACTCGATCGGGTTGGTGGTGCGCAGGTGCACCCAGTGCTCGGCGGGGAAGTCGTAGAAGG
>NZ_FMCW01000083.1 GCF_900091595.1 Micromonospora haikouensis | reverse complement strand
CGGGCAGCCGCGGCCGGGTTCGGGTCGAGAAGGAGCGCGGCGAACTCGTCCCCACCGAGCCGAGCGGCGACACCGTGAACCGACCGGAGACGGGAGGCGACGGCGGTGAGCACGACATCTCCGGCGGCGTGGCCGTGGGTGTCGTTGACCGGCTTGAAGCCGTCCAGGTCGACCACCACGACCCACGGCCGCAGCGGGGCGAGCTGGGTCCAAGCGTCGGCGAGTCCGGCGCGGTTGGCGAGGCCGGTGAGCGGGTCGCGGAGGGCGGCGCGGTGCAGGGCGGCCAGCTCGTAGCGGGCGACGTAAAGCCGGTACTGATCCCAGCAGAACAGAGCGAGGCCGGCGGCGAAGAGCACGCCGGAAAACAGGTGGTCAGTCATCGGGTCACCTCTTCGATCAGCGGGACACCGTTGCGGCGGACGAAGGCGGCCGGGGGCACCGGGGCGACCGTGGCCGGCCGGGTCGGCTCGACGGGGGCCGGGCGGGTCGGCTCGACCAGGGCGATGGGCTCAGGCACGGCCCGCGCGGCGACCGGAGCCGGCTGGACGGGCGGTTCGACCGGCCGGGCCGGCGGGGCGACAGCCGGCGAAGCCGGGGCGGGGGCGGGGGCGGCGGCCGGAATCGGAGCCGGGGCCGTGGTGAGGACGAGCTTGGACAGGCCCATGAACGCCAGGGCGGGCACGGCCGACAGGAGCCACCCGGACAGGCCGGGCTTGGCCACGGCGAGCTGCGCGGCCAGGGACAGCAGGACGGCGGCGACGAGCAGGAACATCGGGTAGCCGACCGGCTGACCGTTGCGGCGTCGGCGGCGGATGGTCAGCAGGGCGGCGACGGGCACCAGCTCGGAGATGACGGCGTTGGCCCAGCCGAACCACTCGCCGGTGCCGGGCGGGGAGTTGTCGAGGGTCCAGTCCTTGACGTGGGTGAACGAGGCGGCCCCGGCGAACCCGGCGACGAGCAGGAGGATGACGACGAGGACCAGGCCCTCGGCGCGGTCGGTGCGGGTGTGGGTGGGGTGGGGCTTCATGCGGCACCGTCCAGGACTTCACCGTCGATGACCCGGAGCCGGCCGTAGGTGTGGGCCATGTCGCGGATCTCGTCATCGGTCAGGTAGGAGAACCGGACCCGCATCGGGGTCGGGTCACCGTCGATGACCACGAACCCCACCCCCGGCAGGGACTGTGGGATGCGGTCGCACAGCGCGCCCCGGTCCCGCATCCCCTCACCGAGCACCAGGTCGACCTGTGCGGCTTCCGCGAGTCGAAGGCCGATGCGAGTGGGGAACAAGTCGCGGAAGGGCAGGACTTCCTTGCGGGGGTCCTGGATTGCGGCAAGGACGTGCACGCCCACGGCCCGCCCCTGCGAGAGCAGGATGGACAACGCGGCCTTGATCCGGTCCTTCAACTGCCGGTCGGTCAGGTACGCGGTCAGGTTCGCCAGCTCATCGATCACCACGACGATCAGCGGCTCATCCGGGGTCGGGGTGTGCTGGCGGGTCCGGCCGTAGAGCTTCCCGGCCCGGTCCTTGGCGACCGTGGCGGCTTCCTCGATCAGCTCCGCCATGGCGGCGTAGTCCTTGCGAGCGAACCGGGCGAACATCGGCGCGCCCATCCCGAGTTCCATGCCGCCCTTCGGGTCCAGGCCCCACAACTGCACGAGGCCGGAGGTGACCCCGGCCGCGAGGGACCGGACGACGGACCAGATGACCGAGCCCTTCCCCGAACCCGTGGCGCCCACCACGAGGACCTGAGTGCCGAACAGGCGCAGGTCGTAGCCGTCGCCGTCCTCGCGTCGGCCGACCGGCAGGGCGGTGAACTCCGGCACCGCCGGGACCGGGAGGGGGCGGACGGTCTT
>NZ_FMCW01000041.1 GCF_900091595.1 Micromonospora haikouensis | reverse complement strand
GGTGCCGCGGGGGGTTCCGTTTGTGGGGTCGCCGGGTTTGGAGGATGCGGCGTATGTGATTTTCACGTCGGGTTCGACGGGGCGGCCGAAGGGTGTGGTGGTGCCGCATCGGGGGATTGTGAATTTGTTCGTGTCGCATCGTGAGCGGTTGATGGTGGGTCCGCGGCGGCGGGTGGGGCATGTGGCGTCGTTTACGTTCGATGGTTCGTGGGAGCCGTTGTTGTGGTTGTTGGACGGGCATACGTTGCATGTGTTGGACGATGACGAGTATCGGGACGACGCGGCGTTGGTGGGTTATGTCCGTCGGCATGGTGTGGATGTGTTGGATGTGACTCCTACGTTTTTGCGGGAGTTGGTGGGTGCGGGGTTGTTGGATGCGGGTTTGAGTGTGTTGTTGGTGGGTGGTGAGGCGATTGATGGGCAGTTGTGGGGGCGGGTGTGTGGGGTTCCGGGGTTGGTGTGTCATGACTTGTATGGGCCGACGGAGGCGTCGGTGGATGCGTATGGGTGGGAGGGTGCTGGGCGGTCGGCTTATCGGTTGAGGAATGTGCGGACGTATGTGTTGGATGGTGCGTTGCGTCCGGTGCCGGTGGGTGTGGTGGGTGAGTTGTATGTGGCGGGTGCTGGTGTGGCGTGGGGGTATGTGGGTCGGGCGGGGTTGACGGCGGAGCGGTTTGTGGCTGATCCGTTTGGTCCGTCGGGTGGGCGGATGTATCGGACGGGTGATGTGGTGCGGTGGGGTGTGGGTGGGGTGTTGGAGTTTGTGGGTCGGGTGGATGGGCAGGTGAAGGTTCGGGGTTTCCGGATCGAGTTGGGTGAGGTGGAGGCTGCTCTTGGTGGGCAGGCGGCGGTGGTGGTGCGGGATGGTCGGTTGGTGGCGTATGTGGTGGGTGGTTCGGTGGATGTGGATGCGGTGCGGGGGGTGTTGCCGGATTACATGGTGCCGTCGGCGTTTGTGGTGGTGGATGCGTTGCCTCGGACGGTGGCGGGGAAGTTGGACGTGGCGGCGTTGCCGGCTCCGGATTGGTCGGGGTTGAGTGGTGGTCGGGTTGCGCGTAACAGTCGTGAGCAGCGGTTGTGTGAGTTGTTCGCCGAGGTGTTGGGTTTGCCTGTGGTGGGGATCGACGACGACTTCTTCACGCTCGGCGGCGACAGCATCGTCTCGATCCAACTGGTCAGCCGCGCCCGCGCGGCCGGCTTCGGCATCAGCCCGCGGGACGTGTTCCGGCACAAGACCCCCGCCGGGCTCGCCCAGGTGGTCACCGTCGAGACCACCGTGACCGAGGACCCGCGCGAGGCGTACGGGACCGCGCCGCTGACCCCCGTGATGCGCTGGCTCGCCGAGGTGGCCGGGCCGATCGCCGGATACAGCCAGTCGATGCTGCTGCACGCGCCACCCGGGCTCACCGCGGCGACGCTGGTGGAGGTGCTCCAGGCGCTTGCCGACCGGCACGACCTCCTGCGCGCCCGCGTGACGGCGGAGGGCATCGTGATCCCCGAGCCCGGCGCGCCGATCGACGCGGTAAGGGTCGCCCCGTACGCCGAGGACACCCTGCCCACGATCGCCGCCGAGGCCCGGGGCCGGCTCGACCCGGCCCGTGGCGTCATGCTCCAGGCGGTGCTGCTCGAACCCGGCCACGTGCTGCTCGTCGTGCACCACTACGCCGTGGACGGGGTGTCCTGGCGGATCCTGCTGCCCGATCTCGCCGCCGCCTGGGCCGCCCACCGGTCCGGCGACCCGATCCGCCTGCCGCCCACCGGCACCTCCTTCCGCCGCTGGGCCAGGGAGCTCGACGCGCTCAGCAGGGACGCGCGGACCGTCGCGCAGCTGCCGTACTGGACGGAGGTGCTGGCCGGGGCGCGCGCCGCGCTCGGCGACCGGCCCCTCGACCCGGCCCGGGACCTCGCCGGCACCTGCGCCGAACTCGCCGTCGAGCTGCCGCCGGAGGAGACCCAGCGGCTGCTCACCGCGGTGCCCGCCAGCTTCCACGCCGGGATCGCAGACGTCCTGCTGACCGGGCTCGCGCTGGCCCTGCGCGACTGGGCCGGCGCCGCCGGCTGGCTGGCCATGCTGGAAGGACACGGCCGTGAGGAGCAACTCGTGGCCGGTGCCGACCTGACCCGTACCGTCGGCTGGTTCACCACCGAATACCCGGTGCGGCTGGACCTCGGCCCGGAGAGCCCCGGCGAAGCCCTCAAGACGATCAAGGAACGGCTGCGGGCCGTGCCGGACAACGGTGTCGGCTACGGCCTGCTGCGCCACCTCAACCCTGAGACCGCCGGCCCGCTCGCCGCAGCCGGCCGACCCCTGATCGGTTTCAACTACCTGGGCCGGTTCGCCGCCGGGGACGCCGGCGGCGGCCCATGGGAGCCGGCCGGCGAGGGCTGGGGCGGCGGCGTCGACGACGCGATGCCCGCCGACTATCCGTTGGAGATCAACGCCACGACCGAGGACCATCCGGACGGTCCGCGACTCGCCGCGACCTTCACCTGGCCCCGCGGCCTGCTCGCCGAGGCGCAGGTGCGCGACCTGGCCGGCCGCTGGCAGGCGGCGCTGCGGGCGCTCGCCGCCGACTCGGCGACCGGTGGCTACACCCCGTCCGACCTGAGCCTGGTCGAGCTGAGCCAGGAAGACATCGACAGCTTTGAGGCCGAGTTCGCCGACCTCGAGTCCGAGTGGGAGACGCAGTGACCAAGAAGAGCGGACTCGAGGACGTCCTGCCGCTGTCGCCGTTGCAGGAGGGGCTGCTGTTCCACGCCCTCTACGACACCGACGCACCCGACGTCTACACGGTGTCGACCGCACTCGACCTGACCGGGCCGCTGGACTCCGGCCGGCTCCGCGACGCCGGACAGGCGCTGCTCGACCGGCACGCCAACCTGCGGGCCGGTTTCCGGCGCACGGCCAAGGGCGGCACGGTCGCCGTCATCCCCACCCGGGCACGGCTGCCCTGGACCGAGCACGACCTGAGCGGGCTGCCCGAGGCCGAGCGCGCGGCCGGCCTCGACCGGCTCGCCGCCGCCGACCGGGACGAGCGCTTCGACATGGCCCGGCCGCCGCTGCTGCGCATGACGTTGACCCGGCTCGGCGACGACGTCCACCGGCTCACCATCACCCACCACCACATCCTGCTCGACGGCTGGTCCGCGCCGCTGCTCGTGCGGGAGCTGCTCGACCTGTACGCCAGCCCCGGCTCGCTGCCGCCGGTCACCCCCTACAAGGCGTACCTGGCGTGGCTGGCCCGCTGGGATCGGGACGCGGCGATCGCCGCCTGGCGGCAGGCGCTGGCCGGACTGGACGAACCGACCCGCATCGCGCCGGCCGGCACCGTGCCCGAGCCGGTCGTGCCCGGCTCGGTGGAGACCGCGTTGCCGGTCGACCTCAGCGGTCGGCTCACCCACCTGGCGCGGTCCGCCGGCCTGACCCTCAACACGGTGGTGCAGGCGGCCTGGGGGCTGTTGCTGGCGCGTCTGACGGGTCGTGACGACGTGGTGTTCGGTGCCACGGTGTCGGGGCGTCCGCCGCAGCTTGCGGGTGTGGAGTCGATGATCGGGTTGTTCATCAACACGGTGCCGGTGCGGGTGCGGCTGGATCCGGGGGAGTCGGTGGCCGGGTTGTTGGCCCGGCTCCAGGACGAGCAGGCCGGGTTGATGGAGCACCAGTACCTCGGGCTGTCCGACATCCAGCGGCTCGCCGGCCACGGAGAGCTGTTCGACACGCTCACCGTCTTCGAGAGCTACCCGTACGATCCGGCGGCCGCCGAGCCGGTGGCCGGGCTGCGGGTCGCCGAGGCACGGGACGAGGACGCCACGCACTACCCGTTGGTGCTGGTGGCCGAGCCGGGACCGCAGATCAACCTGGAGATCCGGCACCGGCCCGACGTCTTCGACGCCGAGGCCGCCCGCGTGCTGCTCGACCGGCTGACCCGCATCCTCGCCGCGGTCGCCGACGATCCGGCCGCCCCGGTCGGCCGGATCGACATCCTCGACCCGGCCGAGCGCGCGACCGTGCTCACCGACTGGAACGGCAGCATCGACGGCATCGTGCCGACCACCTTCCCCCGCCGGTTCGCCGAGATGGCCGAGGCGTACCCGCAGCAGGTGGCCGTGGTCTGCGGCGACGAGCAGGTCACCTACGCCGAGCTGGCCACCCGCTCGGACCGGCTGGCCCGGGCGCTGGCCGCGCGCGGTGTGGGCCCCGGCCAGGTCGTCGCGGTGGCCCTGCCCCGGTCGGTCGACCTGGTCACCGCCCTCGTCGGCGTGCTGCGTTCCGGAGCGGCCTACCTCGCGCTCGACCTGGACTACCCGACCGACCGGCTGCGCTACATGCTCGACGACGCCGCGCCCGCCTGCGTCGTCACCGACGCCGGCCTCGCCGGGACCCTGCCCGGCGACGTGCCGGTGCTGGACGTGGCCGCGGAGGGCCCGCAGGTGACCCCGCGCGAGCCGCAGGTGCACGACGCCGCGTACGTGATCTACACGTCGGGATCCACCGGTCAGCCCAAGGGCGTGGTGGTCACTCACGAGGGCGTCGCCAAGCTGCTCGCCACCCAGCAGCAGCGGCTCGGCGTGGACGAGCACAGCCGGGTGCTGTTCTTCGCCTCGCCCAGCTTCGACCTCGCCTACTGGGAGCTGTGCCAGGCGCTCCTGTCCGGCGGCGCACTGGTGGTGGTCCCGGCCGAGCTGCGGGTCCCCGGCGCCTCGCTGGTCGACTACCTCACCAAGCACGAGGTCACCCAGCTTGCGCTGCCCCCGTCGGTGCTCGGCGCCCTGCCCGCTGACTGCCAACTGCCGCTCGGCGTGTCCATGCTGGTCGGCACCGAGGAGGTGCCGGCCCGGCTCGCCGAGCGCTTCGCCGCCGGCCGGCGCATGTTCAACGCGTACGGCCCGACCGAGACCAGCGTCAACGCGACCCTGTGGGAATGCGCGGCGGTCACCAGCGCCACCGTGCCGATCGGCCGGCCCGATCCCGGCCAGCTGGCGTACGTGCTGGACAGCGGCCTGAACCCGGTGCCGGCCGGCACCATCGGCGAACTGTACCTCGGCGGTCTCGGCCTCGCCCGCGGCTACCTCAACCGCCCGGGTCTGACGGCCGAACGCTTCCTGCCCGACCCGTTCGCGGCGTCGGGCGCCCGCATGTACCGCACCGGCGACCTGGTGCGCTGGACGGCCCACGGGGCACTGGAGTTCGTCGGCCGCGCCGACCACCAGGTGAAGATCCGCGGATTCCGGGTGGAGCTGGGCGAGATCGAGGCGGTGGTCGCCCGGCAGGAGGGCGTCCGGCAGGCGGCCGTGGTGTTGCGCGCCGACGGTGGTGTCAAGCGGATCGTCGCCTACGTCGTCCCCGGCGTCGACCTCACCCGGTTGCGCGCGGACGTCGCCGCCGTCCTGCCCGACTACATGGTGCCCGGCGCGTTCGTCGCCCTGGACGGGCTGCCCGTCTCGGTCAACGGCAAGCTCGACCGGGCTGCCCTGCCCGCCCCCGACTTCACCGCCGACCGCCCTCGACGTGCCCCCCGCACCCCCCGCGAGAAGCTGCTCTGCGACGTGTTCGCCGAGGTGCTCGGGGTACCGGAGATCGGCGTCGACGACGACTTCTTCGCCCTCGGCGGCGACAGCATCATGTCGATGCAGTTGGTCGGCCGGGCCCGCGTGGTGGGTCTGGTGATCTCCCCCCGCCAGGTCTTCCAGCATCGCACCCCGGCCGGGCTGGTGACCGTCGCCGGCACGGTGAGCACCGCGGAGGTGATCCCGGCGAGCCTGTCTCTGGTCAACCTCACCGAGGCGGACCGACGCGAGCTGGCCGGCCTCGGCGCCGAGGTGCGCGAGTTGCTGCCGCTGTCGCCCCTGCAGACCGGCCTGCTGTTCCACAGCCTCCTCGACGACGGCGGCCTGGACGTCTACACCGTCCGGATGGTGCTGGAGCTGGCCGGGCCGATCGACCCGGTCCGGCTGCGCGCCGCCGGGCAGGCCCTGCTGGACCGGCACGGCAACCTGCGCGCCTCGTTCCACCACCTCGCCTCCGGCACGGTCGTCAGCGTCGTACCGGCCCGGGTCGCCGTGCCGTGGACCGAGGTCGACCTGTCCGACCTGGACGGGGACGCGCGGGACAGCGCCTGGCAGCGGCTGCTGGCCGAACAGAGCCGCCGCTTCGACCCGGCCACCGCGCCGCTGCTGCGCCTCGCCCTGGCGCGGACCGGCCCGGACGCCCACCGGCTCGTGCTCACCCACCATCATCTGCTGCTCGACGGCTGGTCCCGGGGGCCGCTGCTGGCCGAGCTGTCCGCCCTGTACCGCGACGGCGACTCCGTGCCGGTCACCGGCCGCCCGTTCCGCGACTACCTTGCCTGGCTGTCCGGGCAGGACCGGCAGGCCACCGAGCAGGCCTGGGCCGCCGCCCTCGATGGCCTGGCCCAACCCACCCGGGTCGCGCCCGTCGACCAGCACCGCGCCGCGTTGGCCCCCGAGGTGGCCGAGGCGGCCCTGCCCGAGGACCGGACGGCCGCCCTGACCGCGCTCGCCCGCGCCCACGGCGTCACCGTCAACACGGTGGTGCAGGCGGCCTGGGGGCTGTTGCTGGCGCGTCTGACGGGTCGTGACGACGTGGTGTTCGGTGCCACGGTGTCGGGGCGTCCGCCGCAGCTTGCGGGTGTGGAGTCGATGATCGGGTTGTTCATCAACACGGTGCCGGTGCGGGTGCGGCTGGATCCGGGGGAGTCGGTGGCCGGGTTGTTGGCCCGGCTCCAGGACGAGCAGGCCGGGTTGATGGAGCACCAGTACCTCGGGCTGTCCGACATCCAGCGGCTCGCCGGCCACGGAGAGCTGTTCGACACGCTGCTGGTCTTCGAGAACTACCCGGACGGCGACGCCGCCGACGACGGGTTGCCGGTCACCGGCGCCGACGGGCACGACGCCACCCACTACCCGCTCACGCTGATCGCCGAGCCCGGTCCGATGCTGCACCTCGCGGTCGAGTACCGGCCCGACCTGTTCGACCGGGCGCACGCCACGCGGCTGGTCGACGCCCTCGTCACCGTCGTCGACGGGCTCGTCACCGGCCTCGACGCCCCGGTCGGCCGGGTCGGCCTGCTCGACCGGGCCGGACGCGAGGCGCTCCTGGCTGCCGGGACCGGCGAGATCCGTGACCTGCCCGGGGCGACCCTGCCGGAGCTGGTGGCCGCGCAGGTCGCGGCGACCCCGGACGCGGTCGCGGTGATCGGCCCGGACGGCGTCGAGCTGACCTACCGCGATCTGGACGCGCGCGTCGAACGGCTCGCAGGGGTGCTGGCCGCGGCCGGTGCCGGCCCGGAGCGCGTCGTGGCGCTGGCCGTCCCGCGGTCGGTCGCGCTGGTCGTGGCGTTGCTCGCGGCGGGCCGGGCCGGGGCCGCGTACCTGCCGCTCGACCTCGACCACCCGGACGCCCGGCTCGCGGCGATGCTGGCCGACGCGCGGCCGGTCGCGCTGCTCGCCTCCGCCGCCACCGCAGCACGCGTCGCCGGGTTGCCGCACGCCCCGCGGCCCATCGTGGTCGACCAGCCGCTCGACGCCCGGCAGGCGCTGCCCACCCCGCCCGGACCGCGGCACCCGGCATACGTCATCTACACCTCCGGCTCCACCGGCGCGCCCAAGGGCGTCACGGTCGAACACGCCGGCATCGTCAACCGGCTGCGCTGGATGCAGCACGAGTACCGGCTCACCACCGACGACCGGGTGTTGCAGAAGACCCCGGCGGGCTTCGACGTGTCGGTGTGGGAGTTCTACTGGCCGCTGATCACCGGCGCCGCCCTCGTCGTCGCGCGGCCCGACGGCCACCGCGACCCGGTCCACCTGGCCGAGCTGATCCAGCAGCAGCGGGTCACCACCGTCCACTTCGTGCCGTCGATGCTCGCCGCGTTCCTCGCCGAGCCCCGGGCGGCCGGCTGCACCGGGCTGCGCCGGGTCCTGTCCAGCGGTGAGGCGTTGCCCAGCGCCCTCGCCGGCCGCTGCCGGGAGGTGCTGCCCGGCGCGGACCTGCACAACCTGTACGGCCCGACCGAGGCGTCCGTCGACGTGACGGCCTGGCCCGCCGCCCGCGACGCCGGCGTCGTGACGGTCCCGATCGGCGCCCCGGTGTGGAACACCCGGGTGGCCGTGCTCGACGCCGCGCTGCGCCCCGTGCCGGTCGGCGTGCCCGGTGAGCTTTACCTCTCCGGCGTGCAGCTGGCCCGTGGCTACCGGGGCCGGCCCGACCTCACCGCCGGCCGGTTCGTCGCCGACCCGTACGGCCCGCCCGGCGCGCGCATGTACCGCACCGGCGACCAGGTGCGCTGGGCCGCCGCCGGGGTGCTGGAGTTCCTCGGGCGCGGCGACGGTCAGGTGAAGATCCGTGGGCTGCGCGTCGAGCTGGGCGAGATCGAGGCCGCCCTGGCCGGGCAACCCGGCGTGAGTGCGGCCGTGGTGGTGCTGCGCCAGGACCGGCCCGGCGTCGCACACCTGGTCGCGTACCTGACCGTGGCCGGCGCCCTCGACGAGGGCGCCCTGCGCGGCCGGCTCGCCGCGCTGCTGCCCGAGCACATGGTGCCGTCCGCCTTCGTCGTCCTCGACGCGCTGCCGGTGTCGGTCAACGGCAAGCTGGACCGGGGTGCCCTGCCCGCCCCGGACTTCGCCGCCGTGGCCACCGCCACGGCCGCCCGCAACCCGCGCGAGCAGCTGCTCGTCGACCTGTTCGCGCAGGTGCTCGGGCTGCCGGCGGTGGGCGTCGAGGACGACTTCTTCGGTCTCGGCGGCGACAGCATCGTCTCGATCCAGCTGGTCGGCCGGGCCCGCGCCGCCGGCCTGTCGCTCTCGCTGCGGCAGGTCTTCCAGCTGCGTACCCCGGCCGCGCTGGCCGCCGCCGCCGGCTCGGCGTTCACCGCCACCACCGACAGCGGCGCGCTCGTCACCCTCACCGACGCCGAGACCGCCGAGATCGCCGGGCTCGGCCTGGACGTGGCCGAGGTGCTGCCCCTGTCGCCGCTGCAGGCCGGACTGCTGTTCCACGCCGCGTTCGACGCCGACGGCCTCGACCTCTACACCGTGCAGATCGTCTTCGACCTGCCCGGCGACGTGGACCCGGCCCGGCTGCGCGCCGCCGGGCAGGCGCTGCTGCAGCGGCACGCCAACCTGCGGTCGTCGTTCCACCAGCTCGACACCGGCCGGTCGGTCGCCGTGGTGGCCCGCAGCGTCGTGCTGCCCTGGGCCGAGGCGGATCTGTCCGGGCTGAGTCCCGACCAGCGCGACGAGGCCTGGCAGCGCTGCCTCGCCGAGGAGGGCCGCAGGTTCGATCCGGCGGTCGCCCCGCTGCTGCGGATGATGTTGGTGCGCACCGGCGACGCGCACCGGCTCGTCCTGACCCACCAGCACATGCTGCTCGACGGCTGGTCCCGGGGCCCTCTGATGGACCAGCTGGCCGAGCTGTACGCCGGCGACGCCGGGCCGGCCCCGGCACCGTACCGCGACTTCCTGGCCTGGCTTGCGGGGCAGGACCGCACGGCTGCCGAGCGGGCGTGGCGCGCGGCGCTGTCCGGGATCACCGACGCCACGCGGCTCGTGCCGGCCGACCCGCAGCGGGAACCAGTGGTGCCAGACCTGGTCGAGCAGGAACTGCCGGGAAGCGTGACGGCGGAGCTCACCGCGCTGGCCCGCTCCCGCAGCCTGACCCTGAACACGCTGGTGCAGGCGGCCTGGAGCATCGTGCTGGGCCGCCTCACGGGTCGCGACGACGTGGTCTTCGGCGCCACCGTCTCCGGGCGGCCACCGCAGCTTGCGGGCGTGGAGTCGATGATCGGGTTGTTCATCAACACCGTGCCGGTGCGGGTGCGCATCGATCCGGCCGAGCCGGTGGCCGGGCTGCTGGCCCGGCTCCAGGACGAGCAGGCCGCGCTGCTCGACCACCAGTACCTCGGGCTGGCCGACATCCAACGGCTCGCCGGGACCGGGGAGCTGTTCGACACCCTGCTGATCGTGGAGAACTATCCCGAGCGCGACCCCGGCGGGCCGGGGAGCCTGCTCGAGGCCGCCGAAGCCGGCGGACGCGACGCCACCCACTACCCGTTGACGTGGGTCGTCGACCCGGGGGAGCGGCTGCGGGTGGGCCTGGAGTTCCGTCCCGACCTCTTCGCGCAGTCGACCGCCGCCCGGCTCGTCGCCGCGCTCGTCGCCGTCCTGGCCGCGTTCACCACCGACCCGGCCCGCCCGGTGGGCCGGATCGATCTGGTGTCGGGCGAGGAGCGCACGGGCTGGAATCCGCCGCCGCCCGTCGTCGGCGACGACGATCCCACGGTGGCTGTGCTGTTCGAACGGCAGGCGGCCCAGTCGCCGCACGCGCCCGCCGTGGTGGGTGGGTCGGCGCGGTGGACGTTCGCCGAACTCAACGACCGCGCCAACCGGCTGGCCCGACTGCTGGCCGCCCGCGGCGTCGGCGCCGAGGACGTCGTCGCGTTGGCCCTGCCGCGCACCGCCGACGCGATTACCGCGATCCTCGCGGTGCTCAAGGCGGGAGCCGCCTACCTGCCGCTGGACCCGGCCTACCCGCCGGCCCGGGTGGCCGCCATGCTCGCCGACGCCCGGCCCGCGCTGCTGGTCACCGCCGCCGGCGCAGGTGTCGCCGCCGACGGCGTCGACCGCGTCTTGGTCGACGACCCCGCGTTGGGCGCGCTCGCCGGGGGGAACCTGACCGACGCCGACCGGGCGCGCCCGGCCCGCGCCCAGCACCCCGCGTACGTCATCTACACCTCCGGCTCCACCGGCCGCCCGAAGGGCGTGGTGGTGACCCACCGCAACCTGGTCAACCTGTTCCGCAGCCACCGCGACCAGCTGCACCTGCCGGCCCGGGTGACCACCGGCCGCCGCCACCTGCGGGTGGCGCACGCCTGGTCGTTCGCGTTCGACGCCTCCTGGCAGCCGCAACTCTGGCTGCTCGACGGGCACGCGCTGCACATCGTCACCGAGGAGGAGCAACGCGACCCGGAGCAGCTCGTCGAACTGATCCGCGCCGAGGGCATCGACTTCATCGAGGTGACCCCGTCGCACTTCACCCAGCTCGCCGACGCCGGCCTGATCCGGGACGGGCGCTGCCCGCTGGCGCTGGTCGGGGTCGGCGGTGAAGCGGTGCCACCGGCGCTGTGGCAGCGGTTGGGCGGGCTGTCGGACACGGAGGCGGTCAACCTGTACGGCCCGACCGAGGCCACCGTGGACGCCCTCGCCGCCCGCATCGGGGACACCGCGTCGCCCGTGATCGGCCGGGCGATCGTGGGCGCCCGCGCGTACGTGCTCGACCACGCCCTGCGGCACGCGCCCGCCGGCGTGGCCGGCGAGCTGTACGTCGCCGGAGCCGGCCTGGCGCGCGGCTACCTGGGCCGGCCCGACCAGACCGCCGAGCGGTTCCTCGCCGACCCGTACGGCCCGCCGGGCGAGCGGATGTACCGCACCGGCGACCTCGTGCGGTGGACCGAGGACGGCCGGGTCGAGTATCTCGGCCGGGTCGACGAGCAGGTGAAGATCCGCGGTTTCCGGGTGGAGCTGGGCGAGATCGAGTCGGTGCTCGCCGCACAGCCTGGGGTCACCGAAGCCGTGGTGGTCGCCCGCGAGGACCGGCCCGGGGCGCGCCTGCTGGCGGGCTACGTGGTCGGCGGCGACGACCTCGACCCCGCCGCCCTGCGCGCGGCGGTCGCCGCCGAGCTGCCCGACTACATGGTGCCCGCCGTGCTGCTGCGCCTCGACCGGCTGCCCACGCTGGCCAACGGCAAGCTGGACCGGGCCGCTCTGCCCGCCCCCGACCTCGGTGCGGCCGCCGGTGGCCGGGAGCCGCGCACCGACCGGGAACGCCTGCTGGGCGACGTGGTCGCGGCGACCCTGGGACTGCCGTCGGTGGACGTCGAGGCGGACTTCTTCGCGCTGGGCGGCGACAGCATCGTCGCGATGCAGCTCGTCGGCCGGGCCCGGGCGGCCGGTCTGCGGCTGACGCCACGGCAGATCTTCGCGGAGCGTACGGTGGCCGGGTTGGCCCTGGTCGCGACCGCGATCGATCCGGTCGGGGACCGGACCGCCGACGGGGTCGGTTCGTTCCCGTTGACCCCGGTCATGCACTGGCTGCGCGAGGTGGGCGACCCGATCGACGGCTTCAACCAGTCCGCGGTCGTGCAGGTGCCGGCCGATCTCGGCTGGGACGCGCTGCTGACCGCGTTGCAGGCCGTCGTTGACCGGCACGACCTGCTGCGGGCCCGGCTGGATCGCACCGGCGACTGGTCGATAGTCGTCCCGCCGCCGGGATCGTCCCGGGCCGCCGACTGGACCGTCCGGGTCGACGTCGCCGGCCTCGACGACCGTGGCCTGTGGGACGCGGTCGCCGAGCAGGCACGCCTCGCGCAGGCCGCGCTCGACCCGGTCGGCGGCGTGCTGATCCGGGCGGCCTGGCTGGACGCCGGCCCGCGCCGGCCGGGCCGCCTGCTGCTGCTGGTGCATCATCTGGTCGTGGACGGGGTCTCGTGGCGGGTGCTGCTGCCCGAGATCGGGGCCGCCTGGCGGGACGCGGTCGCCGGCCGCGCGCCGCTCACCACCCCCGGCGGCACTTCGTTCCGCCGCTGGGCGACCGGCCTGGCCGAGCGGGCACTGGACCCGGCGCGGGCGGCGGAGCTGCCCAGGTGGACGCAGATCGTGGGCCGGGGCGACCCGCTGCCGGCGCGCCGTCGCCTCGACCCCGCGGTCGACGTGGCCGGCACGCTGCGGGACATCACCCTGACCCTGCCGACCGACGTCACCGACGCCCTGCTCACCCGAGTCCCGGCCGGCCTCGGCGCCGGCATCAACGATGTCCTGCTGGGCGCGCTCGGCGTGGCCGTCACCCGCTGGCGGGCCGCCCACGGCGGCACGGGCGACGCGGTGCTGGTCGCGTTGGAGGGCCACGGACGGGAGGAACACCTGGTGGACGGGGCCGACCTGTCCGGCACGGTCGGCTGGTTCACCAACATCTTTCCGGTCTGCCTGGACACGGCCGGGATCGATGTGTCCACCGGCGGCCCGGCGGTGGCCGAGGCGGTGGGTCGGGTGCGGGAGCACCTGGCCGCGTTTCCGGACAACGGCATGGGCTACGGCATGCTCCGTTATCTCAACCCGACGACCGGGCCGGCCCTGGCCGCGCTGCCGCACCCGCCGATCCAGTTCAACTACATGGGCCGGTTCGACTTCCCGGAGGCCGCCGACTGGGAGTTCGCGCCCGAGGCGGAGGCCGCCGAGAACGGCGCCGACGAGGCGATGCCCGAGACCTACGAACTGGTGCTCAACGCCCAGACCGAGGACCGCGCGACCGGCCCACAGCTTGTCGCCACCTGGAGCTGGCCGGACGGGTTGTTCGCCGAGGAGTCGGTGGACGACCTGGCCCGCGCCTGGTTCGACGCCCTGCAAGCCCTGGTAACCCACACCCGCACGAGGAGCAACCGATGAGCACCAACCCGTTCGACAACGCAGACGGCACGTTCCTGGTCCTGGTCAACGACGAGAACCAGCACAGCCTCTGGCCGGTCTTCGCCGAGGTGCCGGCCGGCTGGCGCACGGTGCACGGACCGGCCGACCGGCAGTCGTGCCTGGACTACGTGAACGCCAACTGGACCGACATGCGGCCGCAGAGCCTGATCGACGCCGACCGTTGAGCAGCCCGGACCAGCGCGCGCTCAGTGTCGCGCGCGCTGGTCCGACCAGGCCTGCCAGAGCGTGGCGTACGGCCCGCCCCGCTCGATCAGGTCACGGTGCGGGCCGACCTCGACGATGCGGCCGGCCTCCATCACGACCACCCGGTCCGCCGTCACCGCCTGGGTGAGCCGGTGCGCCACGATGAGCGCCGTGCGCCCCGCCAGGGCGGCCGTGGCCACCCGTTCGAGCAGGCGGGCTCCGGCGCTGCCCGCCTCGGCGGTGGCCTCGTCGAGGATCGCCACCGGCGGGTCGGCCAGGATCAGCCGCGCGAACGCCAACTGCTGCGCCTGCGCCGCCGTGAGCGGGTGACCGCCCGAGCCGACCTCGGTGTCGAGGCCGTCCGGCAACTGCTCGACCCAGCCCAACGCGTCCACCGCCGCCAGCGCGGCGCGCACCTCCTCGTCCGTGGCGTCCGGGCGGGCCAGCCGTACGTCGTCGCAGAGGGCGCCGGCGAAGACGTGCACCTCCTGGGTGACCAACGCGACCTCGCCGGCCGGCACCGCCACGGTGCCTCCGTCCGGCTGGTGCACCCCGGCAATGATCTTGGCGAGCGTGGTCTTGCCCGCCCCGCTGCCGCCGACCAGCGCCACCCGCTCGCCACGCCCGATCGTCAGGTTCACACCGGTCAGCACCGGACGTTCCGGCAGGTAGGCGAAGTCCACGCCGCGCACCACCACCGCCTGCGGGGCGTCACCCGTTGCCGCTCGCTGCCGCTCTGGCGGATCCAGGTCGGCGACGCCGACCAGCCGGTTCAACCCCGAGAAGGCCGCCTGGGCGTCGTCCACCAGCGCCAGCGCCACGTTGATCGGGCCGAACAGGCCATGGAAGTACAGCGCCGCCGCCGTCGCCGTGCCAATGCTGACCGCGTTCCCGCTCACCAGGAAGAAACCCGTGGCGAGCACCGCGGCGAGCCCGGCGAACTCGGCGACGTGCAGCCGGGCGTAGAACCGGGTCTGCAGCGCGACGCCGCGCAGCAGCAGGTCCACCGCCTGCTGGGACTTGCCGGCGACCCGGTCGCCGTGCTCGTCGGCGATGCGGAACGCGCGGATCGTCGGCGCGCCGTCGATGGTCGCCAGCAGGTGGTGCTGCTGCGCGGCGACGGCGACCCGCTGCCGGGCGTAGAGCGGAACGGCGCGGCGGGCGTACCAGCGGACCGTGTACGCCTGCACGGGCACCGCGATCAGCGCCGCGGCCAGGAACCGCCAGTCGAGCACCGCCATCCCGGCCAGGGTGAGCACGATGGTCAGCAGGGCGCGGGCGAACTCGGGAAGGGCGCTGCGGGCCGCCTCGGCGATCACCGCCACGTCGTTGGTGACCCGCGAGGTCAGGTCGCCGGTCCCGGCGCGTTCGACCTGCGCCAGCGGAAGCCGCAGCGCCGACTCGACGAACCGTTCCCGTAGCCGGGCCAGCACCCCCTCGCCGACCTGCGCGAGCAGGGCGACGCCGAGCCCGGCCAGGGCCGCCTCGACGAGCGCGCCGGCCACCAGCCCGACACCGGTGAGCACGAAGTCGGCGGTGCTGCCTCCGTTGTTCGCCAGATCGACGATGCGACCGAGCAGGGGCGGGGTCACCAGCCCTGCGGCGGTGCCCGCGACCAGCAGGGCCAACGCCCCGGCCAGCCGGGCCCGGTGTGGCCGCACCAGCACGCGCAGCTGGGCTCGGGTGCGCCGGCCGCCCGCGATGGGCAGCAGCGCGGTGGTTTCGGCGGTCATGGCTGGGCCTCCGTCGGCGTGCCCTGCCGGCCCTCGCCCGCAGCGCCGCTGGTGGGTGCGGCCGGGTGCCGCACCTTGCTGTTGATCATGCGAGAACGAGCTCGCGGTAGGCGCCGTCCCCGGCGACGAGGTCACGGTGCGTGCCGTCGGTGCGGACGACCCCGTCGCGCACGACGACGACCCGGTCGGTCACCGCCAGCAGCGCCGGGCTGGTGGTCACCAGGACCGTGGTACGTCCCTCCCGCATCGCCCGCAGCCGCCCCGCGATCCGCGCCTCCGTCACCGCGTCCACCGCGGTGGTCGGGTCGTGCAGCACCAGCACCGGCGGGTCGCCCGCCAGCGCCCGGGCGAGCGCGATGCGTTGCCGCTGCCCGCCGGAGAGGGAACGGGCCCGCTCGTCCAGCACGGTCTCCAGCCCGTCGGGCAGGCTGCGCGCCACCTCGTCGGCGGCGGCCGTGGCGATCGCCGCCTCGACCCTGTCCGGCCGGGCCCGCCCGGACAGGGAGACCGCGGCCCGGATCGTGCCGTCGAACAGGTCGGTGTGGTGCTCCATGGCCAGCACCACGGTGCGCAGCTTGGCCGGCGCCAACGCGGCGAGCGCGACGCCGTCCAGCCCGATCGAACCGCCGGCCGGGTCCCGCGTCCGGCCGAGCAGCCGCACCAGCTCGGCGGCCTCGGCCGGGTCGGTGGCCACGATCCCGACGATCTCGCCGGGGGCGACCGCCAGATCGATCCCGCGCAGCGGCGGGCTCTGCACCCCGTGCAGCACGAGCCCGCCCCGGGCCGGCGTCGCCGGCCCCGCCCCGCCCCCGGCCACCGCGACGGGCGCGTCCAGCACCGCGGCGATGCGACGAGCCGACGCGCGGCCCTGAGCGAGGTCGGCCCCGACCCAGCCGAACGTCGACATCGGACCGACGAGGAACTGGGCCAGACCGAGCGAGGAGATCAACTGGCCGACGCTGATCTCGCCACGCACGGCGAGGATTCCGCCGAGCACGGCGATGAGCGCCAGGAACGTCCCGCTGAGGGTGAGCACGACACCCTGGTAGGCGGCTTCGGCACGCGCCGCCCGTACGGTCGCGGCCAGCGCGCTGCGGCTGCGTTGCCGATACCGGGCGACCGCCGCGCTCTCGGCCCGCAGGCCCTTGACCACGCGGAGCCCGGCGACCAGATCTGCGGCGATGCCGGAGGCGTGTGCGCCGTGCTCCTGTTCGGTCTCGCTGCGTTCCTCCAGCGGCTTACCCAGCAGGCGGGTGAGCAACAGCAGCGGCGGGGTGCCCAGCAGCACCAGGAGCCCGAGCGGCAGCGAGATGGACAGCAGGAGCACCGCCGCGAACACCAGGCCGACGACGGCGGCCACGCCGGACGCCACCGCGACGGCGACCGCACCCACCCGGGTCGCGTCGCTGGTGGCGATCGACACCAGGGCCCCCGGCAACCGGTCGGCATCGGCGCCGCCGCGCTCGTGCAGCACCCGCCGGGTCACCCGCAGCCGCAGCTGGTGGGCGGCCTGCTCGGCGGCGCGTTCGCCGGTGCGCTCACCGTAGCGGTAGCTGTAGCTCAGACCGAGATACACCACGGCCAGCGCCCCCAGCCAGAGCGCCAGGTCGCCGACGCCGCCGGCGACCGCCTGGTCGATGACCACGCCGATCAGAAACGGCACCGCGGCCTCGCCGGCCTGGTGGCCGGTGACCATGAGGGTGCTCGCCACGACGGCTCGCCGCTGCCCGCCGAGCGCGTCGGCGAGCACCCCCCGTGCGCCGGTCACGCTCCGCTCCGGCTGGCCGTGGCCGGCGTCGCGCCGGCGCGGGCGGCCCGCCGTCGCTGCCGTCCGGCGGGCACGATCATCGGCGTGTCCGTCTCCGGGTCGCTCATCACCCGGCACGGCATCCCGAAGACCGCCTCCACCAGCTCCGCCGTCATCACCTCGGTGGGCGCGCCCTGAGCCAGGACCACGCCGTCACGCATCACGATGAGCTCCGTGGCGTACCGGCAGGCGTGGTTGAGGTCGTGCAGGACGGCGACGATGGTGCGCCCCTGCTCGTGCAGTTCCGCGCAGAGGTCCAGCACCTCGAACTGGTGGGAGAGGTCGAGGAACGTGGTCGGCTCGTCCAGCAACAGGATCGGGGTCTGCTGGGCCAGCGCCATCGCCAGCCAGACCCGCTGCCGTTGGCCGCCGGAGAGCTCGTCGACGAACCGGTCGGCCAACTCGGCCACCTCGGTCTGGCGCATCGCGTCGGCGACCGCCGCCTCGTCCTCCGGCGACCACTGGCGCAACAGCCGCTGGTGGGCGAACCGGCCGCGGGCGACCAGCTCCTCCACCACGATCCCGCCCGGCACGACGGGCGACTGCGACAGCATGCCCAGCCGCCGGGCGACCTCGCGGGACGGGTACGACGCGATCGCCTGACCGTCGAGGTGGACCGCGCCGGAGCGCGGCTTGAGCACCCGGGCCAGCGACCGCAGCAGAGTGGACTTGCCACACGCGTTGGGACCGACGATGACCGTGAACGACCCGTCGGTGATCTGCACGTCGAGGTCGCGGGCGACCACCCGATCGTCGTACGCCAGGGTGAGTGCCTCGGCCCGCAACCGCGCGTCGCTCATCGCCGTGCTCCTTATCCGTTGTGGCGTCGCTCGTGGAACAGCAACCAGGTCAAGTAGACGCCGCCGAGCGCGGCGGTGACCACGCCGACCGGCATGTCGTCGCCGGGCAGGGCGTGCTGGGCCGCCCAGTCGCTGGCGCTCAGCAGCGCGGAGCCCATCAGCGCGGCCGGCAGGACACCGGCGTGCGGCGACCGGGTCAGCCGGGTGGCCAGCTGGGGCGCGGCGAGCGCGACGAACGCGATCGGGCCGGCGGCGGCGGTGGCTCCGGCGGCGAGCCCGACCCCGGTCAGCGCGAGCACCGCCCGGCCACGCTCGACCGGCACGCCCTGCAGCACCGCGGTCTCGTCGCCCATGCCCAGCATGTCGAGGTGCCGGCCGTGGTAGAGAGCCACCGGCAGCAGCACCGCGAGCGTGCCGCCGACCAACGCCACCTCGGTCCAGCCGCGGCCGTTGACGCTGCCGATCAGCCACACCTGGGCGGAGAGCGCCTCGTCCAGTCGGCTGCGGTAGATCAGGTACGAGTTGAACGACTCGAGCAGCGCGGACACCCCGATGCCCATCAGGACCAGCCGGAACGGCTGCACCCCGCGGCGGAACGCGAGCAGGTAGATGGCGACCGACGTGGCCAGACAGCCGAGGACCGCGCCCACCGCCACCTGGGGCCCGCCGCCGTCGAGCAGCAGCAGCACGACCAGGGCGCCGGTTGCCGCGCCCACCGTCAGGCCGACGAAGTCAGGGCTGCCCAGCGGGTTGCGCGTCAGCCGCTGGAAGATCGTGCCACTCGCGCCCAGCGCCGCGCCGACCAGCACGGTTATCAGCACGCGGGGCAGCCGCAGCTCGTGCACGATGAAGTCGGTGCCCGGATCACCCTGGCCGAGGAGGCTGCGCAGCACCTCGCGCAGTGGGAGCGGGAAGTCGCCGGTGGAGAGGTTGACCAGCGAGACGCTCAGCGCCACCACCAGCAGCCCGGCTCCCACGAGCAGCGCGCGTAGGTGCACCCGCAGCGAGAGCCGACCGGCCCGGGTGCGGATCACCAGCCGGGTCGCACCGCCGGAGCGGCGTAGCCGCACGCCTGCCGCGTTCACAGGACACTCAGCCTGCGGCGACGGCAGAGCGCGATGAACAGCGGCGCGCCGAGGAACGCGGTGACCACTCCGACCGGAAGCTCGGCCGGCGCCACCAGGACCCGCCCGATCACGTCCGAGGCCAACAGCAGCGCGGGCCCGAGGACGAGTGCGTAGGCCAGGATCCAGCGGTAGTCCGAGCCGGTGACCATGCGTGCGGCATAGGGCACGGCCAGGCCGAGGAACCAGATGGGACCCGACGCGGCGGTCGCGGCACCGCACAGCAGGGTGATCGTGATCATGCCCAGCACGCGGATCCGTGCCGGGCGCGCGCCGAGGGAGGTCGCCGAGTCGTCGCCCATGCTCAGGGCGTTCAGTTGGCGGCCCAGCGCCAGCGCCAGCACGACCCCGGTCACCAGGAACGGCGTCACCTGCACGATCGTGGCGGCCTCCCGGTCGGCGAGCGAGCCGACGTCCCAGTGCCGGTACCGGTCGAACGCCTCCCGGTGTGTCACCAGGACCGCCCAGACGCCGGCGCCGAGCACTGCGGTGAGGGAGACCCCGGCGAGCACCTGACGCTCCGGCGTGGGCGCTCTGCCGGAGCCGCCGAGGGCGAAGACGGCGGCCGAGGTGAGACCGGCGCCGGCGATGGCGAACCAGACGTACCCGGTGGCGGTTCCCACGCCGAGGAACGCGATGGCCAACACGACACCTGTCGAGGCGCCGAGGTTGACGCCGAGCAGCCCCGGCTCGGCCAGCGGGTTGCGGGTGAGTGCCTGCATCACCGTGCCGGCCAGGCCCAGGGCGGCGCCGACGGCGATGCCGAGCGCCGTGCGCGGCAACCGTAGCTGGTGCACGACCGCCGCAGCGGCGGAGCCGTCGTCGTGCCAGAGCACCTGCCACACCGTGGCCAGGCCGAGTGAGCGGCTGCCCACGGCGATGCTCAGTGCCGTGGCGACGACGAGTGCGACGGCCCCGGCGATCAGGCCGGTCCAACGGCGGGCGGTGCGGGACCGCGGGTTGCGCGGCTCGCCGGGTGCGGTCTGCAGCGCCGGGCGGGTGCCGGTGCCTGTGGTCAACACGTGCTCCATCCGTCCGCGCACACTCAATTAGGTGAGGCTAACCTACACTTCTGACCCGGGGCCACCGCTCCCGGGGCCTCGCTCTCAGAAGGGAAACAGCCGTGCGGCTATCCTCGATCCGGCGGACCGCCATGGCGGCGGCGACCGGGCTTCTCCTCCTTCCTGCCGCCTGCGGGGGCGAATCGGAGCCGGCGCCCCCCTCGTCCAGCGCCGGGGCCTCCAGTGCCTTCCCGGTCTCGATAGAACACAAGTTCGGCACGACCACCATCGCCGCCGAGCCCAAGCGGATCGTCGTGGTCGGCCTGGTCGAGCAGGACGCGCTGCTGGCGTTGGGCGTCGTTCCCACCGCGACCACCGAGTGGTTCGGCGAGAAGCCAGGTGCCGTCTGGCCGTGGGCGGAGGCCGCGCTCGGCAGCGCGCCCAGGCCCGAGGTGCTCACCAACACCGACGGCCTCCAGTTCGAGAAGGTGGCTGCCCTGCGGCCCGACCTGATCCTGGGCATCTACTCTGGCCTGACCAGCGAGGACTACGCGAAGCTGGCGAAGATCGCGCCGACGGTCGCGCAGCCGGAAGGGACGGTCGACTACGGCGTCGCCTGGCAGGACAGCACCCGCATGGTCGGCACCGCCATCGGCCGTAAGGAGCAGGCGGAGCGACTCGTCGCCACCGTGGAGGGCAAGATCGCCGAAGTACGCGCCGCCAACCCGGCCTTCTCCGGCGCGACCGGCTTGATGGCCACCACCTACGAGGGTTACTACGTGTACGGCCCGCAGGACTCGCGTGGCCGCTTCCTCACCGAGCTGGGCTTCAGGCTTCCGGACGGGCTGGCCGAGGTGACCGGCAAGGAGTTCGGCGCGAACCTCAGCCGCGAGCGCACCGATCTGCTCGACACCGACATGCTGATCTGGCTGATCGACGACTACGACACGGACCGGGCCAAGGTGCAGGCCGACCCGCTCTACAGCAAGCTGAAGGTCAAGACCGAGGGGCGGGACATCTACCTCGAGAACGAGGAGCTGGTGGGTGCCGCGACCTCGTTCATCACCCCGCTCAGCCTGCCGTTCCTGCTGGAGAAGCTCGTCCCGCAGATGGCCCAGGCGGTGGACGGCGACCCGGCCACCGCAGTGCAGCGGGCCGCCTAGGCTCCGGCCGGCCCACCCGTCGTCCCGTATCGTCGAGGAAGAACCGCAAGGTCGAAGGGCTGATCCGGACAGCGGATCAGCCCTTCGGGGCGCTGTGGCCGTCGAGGCGCCGAAGCCGGGCCGCGGGCGGCCGGCCGGACTCGGGGAGGCCCAGGGCTCCGACGGGGTCAGCAGCTCCGCGGCTGCCAGGTCACCTTCGCGACGTGCATGGGCACGTACAGGTCCCCGTCGCCGCCCGGCACGACGCAGATCGTGCCGGTGAGCGGCGTGCCGAGATACGTGTAGGACCAGGTGATCTCGGCCTTCTTGGCCGTGTAGTTGTAGAAGTTGAACGCCGGGACGTTTCCGGTCCACTCGCTGTCCGTCGTCAGGGACGGGGTCGACGTGGGGCCCTCCGGCGGGTGGTTCCAGTTCGGCCAGATGCAGAGCATGCCCTGCGGACAGTTCCCGGCCCCCCAGCTCTGGGTCGACACCGACGCGGGCGCCGCCGCGGCGGCGGGGGCGGTGGCCAGCACGCCTGCGACGGACGCGGCGACGGCGACGGGCACGCTGATGACCGAGTGCGTCGCCCACGCCGACCAGTGCCGGGCCATGTTCACCTACGAGGACCTGGTCATCGAGAAGAACGCCGAGCTGGTGAAGGCCGGCCGGGAACCGCTGCTGGTCGCGTACCCCCGGGGCTCGCTGGCGGTGAGCGACGCGCCGCTGGGCTTCCTGCCGCAGCCCGGCAACGACGACGCCCGCCGGATCTTCACCGAGCTGCAGGAGCACCTGCTCACCGACGCCGGCGCGCAGGCGGCGCTGCTCAAGCTGGGCCGCCGGCCCGCCGCCAGCGTGGGGCTCACCCTCGACGAACCCGACCCGGCGGTGTTCAACCCGGAGTGGGGCATCCAGGGCACGATCAACGAGCAGGGCATCCAGTACCCGTCGGCGCCGGTCATCCAGGCGGCGCTCGACCGCTACCAGACCCGCTACCGCCGCCCGGTCGCCGCGTACTACTGCCTGGACGGCAGCGGCTCGATGGGCGACAACGACGGGTGGACCGGCATCGAGGCCGCCACCGCGCAGGTCTTCGACCCGGAGCAGGCCGCGCAGAACTTCCTGCAGACCCACCCGCAGGACGTCACCACGGTCGCCATCTTCGCCGGCGGCGTCACCGGCGGTAGCCCCTGGCAGGTACGCGGCAACGACGGCAACACGCTGCGTGGCCTGGCCCGCGACATCGCCGGCTACGAACCCGATGGCGGCACCGACATGTACGCCTGTCTGCTGCGCGCCACGGAGGAGCTGACCGGGCGACACAACGGTGACCGCAAGCGGCTGTTGGTGCTGATGACCGACGGCCAGTCCAACACGAGGCAGCGCGACGAGGCGCTCGACGCACTGCAGCGTGCCGGCGTGCCGGTGGTCGCGATCGCGTTCGGCCGGGACGCCGATCCGCGCCAGCTGGAGGAGGTCGCCAAGGCCGCCAACGGCACCTTCGTCCGGCAGGACGACCTGGTCGCCGCCCTGCGGCAGGCGGCGGGGTACAAGTGAGGCATCGCCTCGCGGCCCCCGTGGCGCTGGCCGCCGCAGTGGCCGCCTTCGCGGTGGTCTTCCTGGTCACCGGCAGCCTGATCTGGGCGCCGCTGCTCGCCGTGGGTGCCGCCATCGGGCTCTATCTCATGATCGACGACCGTAGCGCCACCCGGGTGGACAGCGACAGCTATGCCGACGACGCCCGCGGCCGGGTCGAGGAGGCGCTGCGGGTGGTGCACGGCATCGAACGGCTCAGCCGGGACGTCCGCCACACCGAGGCGCGCCGCGCGCTGGAGGACGCCTGCCGGTACGTCCCGGAGCTGTTCGACCGGGTGCGGGACCGCTCGCCGGACAGCCTCTACTCGACCGCCGCCCAGGTCGGCGGGCACCTGCGCAGCCTCGACGGGGTGGTCCGGCAGTACCTGGACATCCAGCGCCAGCCGGTGCTCTACCACGACCCGGAACGGCTGCAACGCGACGGCGAGCAGGCGTTCCGCCGGTTCGCCGACTTCGCCCTGGACAGCGTCCGGCTGGTCAACCAGGGCGAGATCGCGCAGTACACCGCCAACCTGGGCACCGTCGCCCCACCCAGCCTGCCCGACCTGGGCCGATGAAGGAGTCACGTTGAGATTGCCGAGCACCCGGTTCCTGATCGGACTGGTCACGGTGATCGCCGTCTGCGTCGTCGCGGCGGTGCTGTGGAAGCGGTCGGCCGACCGGCCGGCGACCGCCGCCCCGCCCACCACCGTCACCTGTGTCGGCGGCTCGGAAAAGTCGGAGCTGATGGCCGACCCGGAGGTCAAGCGGATCCTCCGCGACGACTACCGGCTGGAGGTCGCGTTCGGGCCGCTCGGCTCGTACGACCAGGTGCAGCTGAGCACCGAAGAGATCAAGGCCCGCAAGCTGGACTGCCTCTGGCCGTCCAGCGCCAGCGCCCAGGGTGTCTTCGAGGCCCTGCACCCCGGGGCGTTCCCCGGCTACCGGGCGGAGAACGTGCTGCAGTCGCCGGAGGTCATCTACGCCGGGCCGCGCGGCACCGACGCGCTGCTGAAGAAGGGCATCGTGCAGCGCCGCGGCGACCGGTACTTCGTGGTGGACATGAAGGGCCTGCTGCTGAACCAGGTGGTCAAGCGGGGCACCTGGGAGGCGCTGGGCGCCGCCGACCTGCGCGGCCCGATAACCATCTCCAGCACCGACCCGGCGAAGTCGAACAGCGGCTTCACCATGGCCCAGCTCCAGTTGAACGTCGTCGCCACCGACGACGGCTTCTCCGCGCCGAGCCTGGCCCAGGCCCGCAAGGCGCTGCCCACCATGCGCGCCCTGTACGACGCGCAGGGCCTGCAGTCGCGCAGCTCCGACTCGGGGTTCCGGGAGTGGCTCACCCAGGGCGGTGAGTTCAAGGCGCCGCTCTACGCCGGCTACGAGAACCAGATCATCCAGCAGGTGTTCCAGAGCGGGGACGCCAGCGCCGCCCTGCTGAAGAACGTCCGGGTGCTCTATCCCGACCCGACCATCTACAGCGATCACCCGGTGCTGGCCCTCGACCCCGACGCCGGCCGGTTCGCCGACGCGCTGAAGGACCCGAAGATCCAGCAGATCGCCTGGAAGCGGTACGGCTTTCGCTCCGCCGTGCAGGTCGGCGCCAACGACGTCGGCGACTTTCCCGGCATCGGCCTGGCCGACCAGATCCGCGCCGCGCCCGCGCCGGCCGCCGACGTGACGCTCGCCCTGCTCAGCTGCGTGAAAGACGCCGCCACCTGTCGATGAAGGAGACCGGACATGAGTGAGGGACTGCAGATCGACTTCGGCACCATCGTCGGCGGGCAGGCCGACCCGCCCGCCGGTGCCGCCGACGCCGCCATCACCACCGCGCTGGCCACCGGCGCCCAGCCGGCCGCGTTCGCCTACCGGGACCTGCTCACTCCGGCGCAGCTCGACCAGGCGCGGCAGGCCGCCCGGCAGCTCTACCCGACGATGCTGGCCAACACCGAGGCGCTGGCGAGCTTCGGCAACCAGGCGCTGGACCAGGTCAACGCCCAGGTCAGCCGGATCTTCCGGGAGGTCGGTCGCGTCGACATCCCCGAGCTGACCAGCATCATGCACGAGATCAACGACCGGATGCGTGGCTTCCGCCGCAGGTACGACCCGAGCGACCCCCGGGTGCGGGAGACGTTCACCAAGTTCTCCGACGCCGTCCGCGGCCTGTTCCGTAAGGGCCGGGACCTGCTGGAGATGCTGTTCGAGGAGGCGCGCGCCGTCGAGCAGCAGCTCGACCGGGTCGCCGGGCAGCTCAGCGACAAGCAGCGCAAACTGCGCAGCAACGTGGTGCTCTGCGACGAGCTTTACAAGGCCAACGAGGCGGCCATCGGCCAGCTGGTCGGCGCGATCGCGGTGATGGAGCTGATCCGCGACGAAGCCCTCGCCGAGGCGAGGTCCGTCGTCGTGACCCCGGGCGCGCCGGACGAGCGGGACCGCCGCGAGCGGCTGTCGATGGTCACCGAGTTCATCCAGGCGCTCGAGGTGCGGATCAACGAGTTCCAGCAGCGGCTCTTCGTCGCCTGGTCCACCTCACCGCAGGTGCGCAACATCCGCAGCCTCAACTACGGGCTCGGCCAGCGGCTGGCGTTGCTGATCAACCTGACCATCCCGACGATGAAGCTGACCATCGCCCAGTGGGCGCTGCTGCTGCAGGCCAATCAGGCCGCCGACATGCAGCAGGTGGTGGCCGACGGCGCCAACGACGTGCTGTCGGCGTACGCGTCGGCGTCGAAGACGGCGGTGCCGCAGATCGCCCGGGTGATCCAGACTCCGACGGTCCGGCCGGAGACCATCCTCGAGGTCGCCGAGTCGATCGACGCGCAGGCCCGGGGCATCGAGGACGCGGTCCGCCATGGCCAGCAGGCGCGGGCCGAGGTGGTCGGCGCGATCGTCACCGCCAACCGGTCCATGTCGGAGTCGTCGCAGCGGCTGAGCCGTACCGTGGTGGAGCTGGTCACCCGGGCCAAGACGCCGCTGGCGCTGCCGTCCGGGCCGCAACTGCCCGACGTCGTGCTGGAGCAGGCGGTGGCGGTCGTGCCGCAGCAGCGCTGACAGCGCACGCCGGTGGACCAGGCGCACGCGGATCAGGCCGCGGGCAGGCGTACCTCGAACTGGCAGCCCCGGCCGGTGTTGCGCACGTCGACCCGGCCGCCGTGTGCCTCCACCAGGCCGCGCACGATCGCCAGGCCGAGCCCTCCGCCGCCACCGGAGCCGGCCGCGCCCGGGGTACGCGCGCGCTCGCCGCGGAAGGCCACGTCGAACACCCGGTCCAGGTCCTCCTCCGGGATGCCGCCGCAGGTGTCGGAGACGGCGAGCCACACGGAGTCGCGTTCGTGGCCGGCCGCGATGTGCACGGTGCCGTCCTCCGGGGTGTACCGGACGGAGTTGATCAGCAGGTTGCTGACGACCCGGGCGAGTTCGCGTTCGCCGGCGCGGACGAGGGGCCAGCCGCTGTCCGCCGCGACCAGGTGGATCCGGCGGCGGGCGGCGAGCGGGGCGACGCCGGCGATGGCGTCGGACACGACGTCGCGCAGCGGCACGGTGGTGGGCGCGAGCCGCAGCGCGCCGGCGTTGATCCGGGACAGCTCGAACAGGTCGTCGACGAGTTGGGTCATCCGGTCGGTCTCGACCCGGATGCGCCGGTGGTATTCGTCGACGGTGGCCGGGTCGTCGATGATGCGGTCCTCGAGGGCCTCGGCCATCGCCCGCAGCCCGGCGAGCGGGGTGCGCAGGTCGTGCGACACCCAGGCGACGAGTTCGCGCCGTCCGGCCTCCAGCCGCCGTTCCCGGTCCCGGGCCGCCTGCGCCCAGACCGCGGAGGCGGCCAGCCGGCTGCCGAAGACGGCGCCGACGGCGAGGCTGATCACCGCGGAGGCGCTCACGGTGACGAGGACGACCCACAGGTCGTGCGGGGACAGGAACATGGCCTGGGCGACCGTGGCGACGCCGACGACCACGGCGAGCACGGTGACGGTGAGCAGCACCAGCACGTGGACGAGGATGGACCGGCCGCGCAGCAGCCGCAGCGCCCCGGCGCCGGCCAGCCCGACGACGCCTCCGGCGACGAGGGCGTAGAGCCCGATGAGCAGCATGTCGGTCACCGCTGGGGTCCCCCGTCGAGCGGGTCGTAGCGGTAGCCGACGCCCCAGATGGTGCGGATGCGGCGCGGTTCGGCCGGCTCGTACTCGATCTTCTCGCGCAGCCGGCGGACGTGGACGGTCACCGTCGACTGGTCGCCGAACTGCCAGCCCCACACCTTGTCCAGCAGATCGGCGCGGGACCACGCGCGCCCGGGATGGCGCATGAGGAAGGCCAGCAGGTCGAACTCGCGGACGGTCAGCGCCAGCGGCGCGCCGTCGCGCTCGGCGACGCGGCGGGCGGTGTCGACGGCCAGCTCCGCGTCGACGAGCCGGGTGAGGTCGGCCGGGCCGGTGGTGTGCCCGCTGGCGCGACGCAGCACCAAACGGATCCGCAGGACGAGTTCGCGGGGGGAGAACGGCTTGGTCACGTAGTCGTCGGCACCGACCTCCAGCCCCAGGACGCGGTCGGCCTCCTCGCCGAGGGCGGTGAGCATGATCACCGGCAGGCCCGGCAGCTGCCTGCGGATCCGGCGGCACACCTCGAGGCCTTCGATGCCGGGCATCATGAGATCGAGCACCACGAGATCGGGCCGGTGGGTGGCGATCGCCGCGAGGCCGGCGGCGCCGTCGGCGGCCAGCCGGACCTCGCAGCCGTCCTGTTCCAGGTAGCGCCGCACGACGTCGCTGACCGTGGGGTCGTCGTCGACCACCAGCACCCGGTGTCCCATCCCGGCCACGCTACCGACCGGCGGGCGGCGGGCCGCCACCGCCGGGTCTTTCGGATCGCTTACGGCCAGCCGTCGACCGGCCCCGCCCGCGGCCCGCCGCCGGCCGGCCCCGCCGGTCCGCCGCCAGGCCCGCCGCCAGTGCCGCGCCGGCGACGAGGAGCAGGACGGCGGCGAGGTTGCGGCCGTACGGCAGCGGCAGCACCGACGGGTTGTCCGGGGGCCGGCCGAAGCCGAGGACGAGCGGCACCGCCACGACGGTGAGCGCGGCGGCGCTGATCGCGGCGGCACGCGCCACGGGCCGGTGCCGGCCCGGGACGCACCGGGCGACCGCCGCGCCACCGGTCAGCAGCACGACCATCCAGACGAGGTCGTGACCGGCCAGCACCCCGGCCAGGAAGAGCAGCACGCCCGCCGGCTTCAGGTCGGGGTCGGCGCTGCCGCCCACGACGGCGTACCCCATCAGCAGGACGCCGACGGCGACGAGCACGCTGCGGACCCTCATCGCGGCTCCCGCACGGTGATCCTGGCGACCCACTTCGTCTGGAGCACGCCGGGCCGGTTCGGGGCGATCAGCCGCGCCGGGTAGCCGTGGTCCGGGTGCAGGGGCTCGCCGTCGAGCCGCAGGGCGATCAGCGTCAGCGGGTCGCGGGCGTGGGCCGGCGCGACGGTCGACGCGCGGTACCGGCCGGCGGCCTCCAGCGACTCGACGAGGACCTCCGCGCGGTCCGGGTCGCCGCCCACGAGGGCCACCAGGTCCCGCAGTCGCACGCCGGTCCACCGCCCGGTGGCGCTCCACCCCTCCACGCAGGCGATCGGCAGGTCGGCGGTGTGCTGCGCGAAGGCGTGCAGGGCGGCGAGATCCAGGTCGGCCCGCCCGGCGGGGCCGACGACCGCCAGCCGGTAGGACGGGTCGAGCGCCCGGGCGCGTACCCCGGCGTTGTCCGCGGTCTTGTTGACCGGGAGCCCCTGCGGCCCCACGTCCGGCCGGCGGGGCGCGAGCACCGCCAGGCCGGACAGCGGCCGGACGGTCTGCCCGACCGTGGTCAGGGTGATCAGCCCGGCCGCGGCGACGACGCCGCCGAGCAGCCCGCGCCGGCTCAGCCGGCCCGGCGGTGGCCCGGCGGCGGGCCGGGCGAGCGCGCCACGCACGGTCGGCAGGTGTACGCCAATGTGCACCAGCAGCGCGCCGACCGCGAGCCACGCCACCCAGTAGTGCCCGGCGGTGAAGAAGAACGGCATCGGCGCGTACCAGCGGGAGACGTTCAGGACGCCGCCGACCACCTGGAACAGCGCGGCGGCGACCAGGACGCCGACGCTGGCGCGTTCGAGCGCGTGGGCGACCGAGCGGACCGGCGGCCAGGCGAACAGGTGCGGGTAGGCCGACCACAGCTTGGCACCGAGCAGCGGCACCGTGGCCAGCCCGGTCGCCACGTGCAGGCCCTGGGTGAACCGGTAGAGCCCCACCGGGCGGGCCGGCCACCAAAACCAGCCCGGCGGATCCTGGATCAGGTGGCTGAGCAGCCCGGTGAGGAAGCAGACGGCGAACGCCACGCCGAGGGCGACGCCGAGCTGGCTGGTCAGTCGCGTGGACCGCAGCCGGGACGGGAACGCGCCGGCGCGCATGGGTCCCCGCCGCAGCGCCGCGGGCGGTGCCGGCAGCGGCGTCGACCACCAGCGGGCGAACCGCCGCAGCACGGTCGGACGGCCGGTCACGCGGGGCCGAGGGTGGCGAACCATCGGCCCGCCGCCGTCCAGGTGTCGAGGATGCGCAGCGCCGTGGCCCCGGCCAGCGTGGGCAGGTCGTCGAGGGGCACGCAGGCCCAGCTCAGCGGGCTGCCGACGCCGCCGGGGGCCTGCACCATGGCCGTGCCGGACCAGGCGGGCGTGCCGGGTGGCGCCAACTCGGCGTGCAGCCGGCCGTCGGCCGCCAGGAGCCGGCGGCAGCGGCGCAGCAGCCGGTGCGGGTCACCACCGATGCCGATGTTGCCGTCGGCCAGCAGCAGGTGCTGCCAGCGGCCGGTGCCCGGCACCGGGTCGAAGACGTCGCGTTGCAGCGCGACCGCGCCGCGGCCCCGGGCCAGGCGGACGGCGGTGGCGCTGATGTCGATGCCGAGGGCGGGGCGGCCGGCGGCGATCAGCGCGCCGGTGAGCCGGCCGGGTCCGCAACCGACGTCGAGGGTGGGGCCGGTGCAGCGGGCGAGCAGCGTCGAGTCCCCGGCGGTCGCGTCCCGGCACCAGACGGTCGGGTCGAACCGCAGCTCGCCGCCGCTGGAGTGTCGGGCCGTGAACGCGGCGGGGACGCCCGACGCGGCCTGGTCGAACACGGCGTCGAAGACCGCGACGGCGTTCACCGGCCGACCCCCGCCGCGGACGGCACGTCGGCGTCGACGGCGACGGCGAACCGGCTGCCCGGCGGGCACAGGGCGGCCACGGCGTGCGCGTCGGCCGCGGTGTCCACGTCGCGCAGGCGGGGGAGCAGGTGGACCCGCAGCCCGCGGTGGCGCAACGCGGCCAGGGTGAGCCGTCCGGTGCGCGCCGTCGAGGTGGGGATCGCGCGCAGGGCCTCGGCGTGGCCGGGCTGGCGCAGGCCCAGCGCCCACCAGCCGCCGTCGTCGGCCGGGCCGAGCACCGCGTCCGGCCCGTTCGCCGCGCCGAGCAGCCCCACGGCGGCGTCGAGGTGTGCGGCGGCGAGCTGCGGGGTGTCCATGCCGATCAGCAGGGTCGCCGCAGCCGTCCCGCGGCGGTCGGCGACCGGGCGGGTGTCGGCGAACGCGTTGGCGAGGCGGTCGCTGAGCGGGCCGCCGCGCTGGGCGAGCCGTGCCCAGCCCGCCGGGGCCGGATGGTCGCCGTCGACGACCAGGATCCGCGCGCCGGCCGTGGCCGCGGCGACGGTGTCGAGGGTGTCGGCCAGGGCCGCCGCGGCGATCCGGGCGGCCTGCCAGGGGGTGCAGGGCGGGCAGAGCCGCGTCTTGACCCGGCCGGGTTCCGGCGTCTTGGCCAGCACCAGCACCTGGGGGGCGCTCACCGGGCCAGCACCGCGCTCATGTCCCGGACGGCGCGGACGGTGCCGAGCACGGTGCCGGTCACCTTCGAACGGGTGCCGGCCGCCCGGGGGTGGTAGTCGACGTCGACCTCGACCACCCGCCAGCCGGCCCGGCCCGCCGCGATCAGCAGCTCCAACGGGTAGCCGAACCGGCGGTCGCGCAGCCCCAGCGCCAGCAGGTCGGCGCGGCGCACGGCCCGGATCGGCCCGATGTCGTGGATGCCGAGGCCGGTCGTGCGGCGCAGCCGACGGGCCAGGACGGCGTTGGCGACCCGGGCGTGCGCGGGCCACACCCCCCGCGCGGCCGGGCGGCGCCGCCCGGTGCCCAGGTGCGCCTCGCCGGCCAGCACCGGGTCGGCCAGCCGGGGCAGCTGCGCCGGGTCGAAGGACCCGTCGGCGTCCATCACGCACACCACGCCGTCGCCGGGGTCGGCCGCCAGGACCCCGGCGTGTACGGCGGCGCCATAGCCGGGCTCGGCGACGCTGATCACCTCGGCGCCGCAGGCGCTGGCCACCTCCGCCGAGCCGTCGGTCGAGCCGTTGTCCACCACGATCGGCCGGTAGCCGGCCGGCATCCGGGCCAGCAGGTCGGGCAGGGCCGGGGCCTCGTTGCGGCAGGGAAGAACCACATCGGTCATGCCGCGGACGCTAGGACCTGATCCGCCCGGAAATCCTTACCTGACGGTGACAGAGTCTTACGGAACGGTGACCCGGCCCGGAGTTCTTACGAACCGCTGACGGTAGGCCGCGGCCGGGGCGGATGGCCGCGTCCCGGCTCTACCGTCGGCGCCGTGACCCACGTACTCGTTACCGGCGGCGCCGGATTCATCGGAACCCACGTCGTGACCGCCCTGCACGACGCCGGCCACCGGGTGACCGTCGTGGACGCGGGCCATCCCGGCGCACACCGCTCGCCGCTGCCGGACACCGTGGCGGGGGCCCCGCTCGTCCGGCTCGACCTGCGGGACCGGCCCGCCGTCGCCGGCGTCCTGGCCGGCGTCGACGCGGTGGTCCACCAGGCGGCGATGGTCGGGCTCGGCGTCGACCTGGACGACCTGCCCGAGTACGTCGGCTGCAACGACCTCGGCACGGCGGTCCTGCTCGCCGCGATGGCCCGCGCGGGCGTGCACCGGCTCGTGCTCGCCAGCTCCATGGTCGTCTACGGCGAGGGCGCGTACGCCTGCGCCGGGCACGGTGCGGTCCGCCCCGCGCCGCGAAGCGTCGCCGACCTGGCCGCCGGTCACTTCGAGCCGGTCTGCACCAGCTGCGGCGCCGCCGTCGCCCCGGGGCTGGTCGACGAGGAGGCCCCACTGGACCCGCGCAGCGTGTACGCCGCCACGAAGGTCGCCCAGGAGCACCTCACGGCGGCCTGGGCCCGGCAGACCGGCGGCACCGTCGTGGCGCTGCGCTATCACAACGTCTACGGGCCCGGGATGCCCCGCGACACGCCGTACAGCGGGGTCGCGGCGATCTTCCGTTCCGCGCTGGAGGCCGGGCGGGCACCGCGGGTGTTCGAGGACGGCGGCCAGCGCCGCGACTTCGTGCACGTCCGCGACGTGGCGGCGGCCAACCTCGCCGCCCTGGAGGCGACCGGCACGCGCACGGGCTGGCGCGCATACAACGTCGCCTCCGGTCGCCCGGCCACCGTCGGTCAGTTGGCCACGGAGCTGGCGCGGGCCGCCGGCGGGCCCCCGCCGGTGGTCACCGGCGAGTTCCGGCTCGGCGACGTACGGCACGTGGTCGCCTCGCCCGCCCGGGCCGAGACCGAACTCGGGTTCCGGGCCGCCGTGGGGCTCGCCGACGGGATCGCGGAGTTCGCCCACGCGCCGCTGCGCGGATGAGCGCCCGGCTGCCGAGCGCGGTGCCGTCCCCCTGGACGCAGCGGGGGCGGCGTCCGCCGCGGGCCGACCTGGTCGCCGCCGCCGCCGCACTCGGCCTGTTCGCGGCGGCCGCCGTCGTCGGCGGCGTGCTGTACGCGCTGGGCCGCCCGGTGTACGCCAGCGCGGCGCCGCTGTCGGCGCACTGGCTGCCGCACGCCGGCCCCGGCACACCGGCGGCGCTGCTGCTGGCCGCGCTGGTCTGCTGGCGCGGGCCGGCGCTGGCCGCCCGGCTGCCCTGGCGGCGGCTGCTCGCGCTGTCCTACGCCACCGCCGTGGCTTGGACGCTGTCGCTCGCCCTGGTCGACGGCTGGCGGCGCGGCGTCGCCGGGCGGCTCACCACCGTCCACGAGTATCTGCACGAGGTCCCCGGCGTCACCGACATCCCGGCCATGCTGGGGGAGTTCACCACCCGGATCCTCGACTTCCAGCCGGACTCCTGGACCACGCACGTGTCCGGCCACCCGCCGGGTGCGCTGCTCGGCTTCGTCTGGCTCGACCGGGTCGGGCTGGGCGGTGGTGGCTGGGCCGGGGTGCTGTGCATCCTGGCCGGGGCGCTCGTCGCCGTCGCCGTGCCGCACACCGTACGGCTGCTCGGCAGCGGCGCGGCGGCCCGTGCCGTGCTGCCGTTCGCGGTGCTGTTCCCCGGTGCGGTCTGGTCCGGGGTGTCGGCCGACGGGCTGTTCGCCGGGGTGACCGCCACCGGCGTCGCCCTGCTGGCGCACGGCGTCACCCGGGGGCGTGCCGTGGGCGCGGTCGCCGGTGGCGCGTTGCTGGCGTTCGGCTGCTACCTCTCCTACGGGCTCGTCCTGATGGCCCCGGTCGCCCTGGCGGTCGTCGTGTTGGCGGGCCGGCACCGGCCCACCGTGGGCTGGGCGTTCGCCGGGGCGGCACCGGTCGTGGCCGCGTTCACGGCCGCCGGCTTCTGGTGGCCCACCGGCTACCACCTCGTCGTCGAACGCTACTACCAGGGCATCGCCGCCGACCGCGCGTACGGCTACTGGGTCTGGGCCAACCTGGCGCTCGTGGTCGTCGCCGCCGGGCCGGCGGCGGCCGTGCTGCTGCGCCGCGCGGCGCTGGCCGGCTGGCGGGCCGTCGCGCTGCGGCGGCCGGGTGCGGAGCCGGCGACCTGGCTGCTGCCCGTCGCCGCCACGGCGGCGATCGTCGCGGCGGACCTGTCCGGCTACAGCAAGGCCGAGGTCGAACGCATCTGGCTGCCGTTCACCGCCTGGCTCATGGCCGGGGCGGCGCTGATCCCGCCCGCCGACCGCCGCACGTGGCTCGCCGTGCAGGCGGGGGCGGCCCTGGCGATCAACCACCTGCTGCTGACGGGCTGGTAGGCCACCCGAGGATCCGATCTTCCACGTCGCGTCCCGTGACCCGCTGCCCGAGAGCCTCGACCGAGGGTCAGCGGGTCTTCCGCGTGGCCCGCTTGCGGGGCGGGGTCAACAGGTCGGCGATGGCCGCGATCGCGGACGGCACCAGCCGGTAGTACGCCCAGACGCCGCGCTTCTCGCGTTCGAGCAGGCCGGCCTCGGTGAGGATCCGGAGGTGGTGGCTCACCGTCGGCTGGGAGAGCCCGAGCGGCGCGGTGAGGTCGCTGACGGACGCCTCGCCTTCCGGGGAGGACTGGATCAGGCTGAGCAGCCGCAGCCGGGCCGGGTCGGCGATCGCCTTCAGCACCCCCGCGAGCCGCTCGGCGTCGGCGCGTTTGATCGGCTCGCCGGTGAGCGGCGAGACGACGGGCGGGGCGGTTCTCGGAGTTCCCACGCCCCTCATCGTCGCACCGACACCATCGATCGGGCGGTGGATCCGGAACTCGGGTGTCGGCACCAGCCTGCGGGGTGACGTCCTGCGCAGTTCACCGCGCATTCCGGCGGGCTGGTCGCCGCGCCGCCCGGCCGGTGACGTGCCCGGCGGGCCTCCCGCTGGGCCGGCCCGACCGGACGGCGGGAAGCGGCGGGGTCAGCCGGCCGGGCGGTGGCCGACGACGGTCTGCTCCTGCCGGCCCAGGCCCTCGATCTCCAGGGCCACGACGTCGCCGACCCTGAGGTAGGGGAACCGGCCGGACAGCGCGACGCCCTCCGGGGTGCCGGTGTTGACGACGTCGCCCGGCATCAGCAGCATGTGCTGGCTGAGGTGGACGATCAGGTCGGGCACCGAGAAGATCATGTCCGCGGTGCTGGAGTCCTGCCGGGGCTCACCGTTGACCCAGGACCGCAGCCGCAGCCGGCCGGGGTCGAGCTCGCTCGCCGGGCGCAGCACCGGTCCGAGCGGGTTGAACGTCTCCGCGCACTTGCCCTTGGACCACTGGCCGCCGGAGACCTCGATCTGGAAGGCGCGCTCGGACAGGTCGTTGGCGAGCGCGTAGCCGGCCACGTAGTCCAGTGCGTCGGCCGGGTCGGTGAGGTGGCGCGGCGTGCGCTTCATGACGACGGCCAGCTCGACCTCCCAGTCGGTCTTCGTCGACCCGAGCGGCAGGATGACGTCGTCGTCCGGGCCGACCACGCAGCCGGGGTGCTTGAGGAAGACCACCGGGTACTGCGGCGGTGCGGCGCCGGACTCCGTGGCGTGGGCCGCGTAGTTCATTCCGATACACACCACGGCGGGCGGGCGCGCGATCGGTGCGCCGATCCGCTGCCCGGCCGTGTCGACCGGGTCGAGCGTGTCGGCGGCGAGGGCGGCGGCCACCCGCTCGATGCCGTCGGTCTCGAAGAAGGAACCGTCCAGGTCGGCGGTCAGCGCGGTGAGGTCGTACTCCCGGCCCTCGTGGCGCACGGCCGGCCGTTCCTTGCCGGGAGCGCCGAAGCGGAACAACTCCATGTCAGTCCTTCGTGTCGTGGGTGCGGCGTGGTCCCGGCAGCCCGGGCGGAGCGGGAGCCGGCGGGCCGTGGGGAGGGGTACGTGTCGATGCTGCGCCGGCAGGCGCACGCCGGCCCGGGCGGCGATGCGCAGGCGGCGATCCGGATCAACCTTGGAAGACCGGTTCAGGTAGATGCACGGTCTCGATACTGGCACCATACATCTGGCCGGCCGCGGGGCTTCCTGCGGCGACAGGTGCACCGCCGGAAGCGGCAGCGGGACGCGGCTGCCACGTGTAGCGGTAGCCGCCGGTGCCGCCGGTGGCCGACGCGGTGCAGTCGAAGTCACGCCACTGGCCGATGCCGGCGTGACGCGCGGCCGGGCGATGCCGAGGGGCGAGCCGGACGGCAGGAAGAGCCCTGCTATTCATCGACATACTCCCATGTAACGATATTTACGTCAGATGTCATACGAATTACGTTGGCCATGCTCCCGTCACCCTCCGCCAGGCGGGGGAGCGCACGTGCCGCAGCAGCCCTGCCTGCACCCGGACGGCCCGGTTCTTCAACCCGCATTCCCGAGAGATGGGGAGGACAATGCGAAAGCTAGCCGCTGCCCTCACGGCGCTGGTCACCGCCGCCGCGCTCGTGCTGATCGGGCCGCCGGGACCGGCGTCCGCCGCCCCCTACGTTCCGCAGGGGTCCAACCGGTCCGTGCTCAACTTCAACACCAACTGGCTGTTCTCCGGTGACGTGCCCGGCGGCGCCGGGCAGGCCGTGGGGCTCGACGAGAGCGGGTTCGTCCCCGTGACCCTGCCCTACTACCGGACCCACCCGCACAAGGGCTTCCCCAAGGGCGACTTCGAGGTGCCCGCCTCGTGGTACCGCCGCCACTTCACGCTGCCCACCCAGTACTCCGGCCGCCGGATCGCCGTCGAGTTCCAGGGCGTCGCGAAGGTCGCCGACGTCTACGTCAACGGCACCTTCGTCGGCCAGCACAAGGGCGCCTACACCTCCTTCACGTACGACGTCACGCCGTACCTCACCATCGGCGGCGCCGACAACGTCATCGCGGTGAAGGTCGACTCCATGACCCGCAACGACATCCCGCCGGAGGGCGGCGCGATCGACTACTACGTCTGGGGCGGGATCGTCCGCGACGTCAACATGATCGTCGCCGACCCGGTGCACGTGGACTGGACGTACCTCACCACCCCCAACACCAACACGGTCAACGCGCGGACCCGGGTGCGCAACGACAGCGCCCAGTCCCGGTCGGTCACCGTCGTCACCCAGGTCGTCGACGCCACCAACAACGTCGTGGCCACCGGCACGGCCACCCAGACCATCGGCGCGCAGTCGGCCGTCGAGTTCGCCTACAACACCAGCACGATCGCCAACCCCACCGCCTGGCACCCGGACCGCCCGTACCTCTACACCGTCTACACGCAGGTGCGCGACGGCTCCACCTACGTGGACGAGCACAAGACCCGGATCGGCATCCGGAGCATCCAGTTCAACAAGAGCGACGGCAAGTTCTACATCAACGGTCAGGCGCTGAAGCTGCGCGGGCTCAACCGGCACGAGTCCTACCCCTACATCGGCCGGGCCGCGCCCAACCGGCTCCAGGCCAAGGACGCCGACATCATCAAGTACGAACTCGGCGCGAACATCGTGCGGACCTCGCACTACCCGCAGGCCCCGGAGTTCCTCGACCGCGCCGACGAGATCGGCCTGCTGGTCATGGAGGAGATCCCCGGCTGGCAGCACATCGGCAACACCGCCTGGCAGGACATCGCGGTGGAGAACGTCCGCGAGATGGTGATGCGCGACCGCAACCACCCGTCGGTCGTGCTGTGGGGGGTGCGGATCAACGAGTCCGGCGACAACCACAACTTCTACACCCGCACCAACAACCTGGCCCGGCAGCTCGACCCGTCGCGTCCCACCGGCGGCGTGCGCAACTTCAAGGGCAGCGAGCTGCTGGAGGACGTCTACACCTACAACGACTTCTCCGGCACCGCCGAAGCGCCGACCGTGCTGCCGTGGCTGGTCACCGAGGCGGTCGGGCACACCTCCCCGCACAAGTCGTGGGACCCGGAGCAGACGCAGGTCAACACGATGCGGGTGCACCTCAACGTGCAGAACACCGCCGCCGGCAGGTCGAACATGGCCGGCGCGCTGGGCTGGGCGGCCTTCGACTACAACACCACGTTCGTCACCCCGCCGTCCTGCCAGGACTACACCTGCTACCACGGTGTCTCGGACATCTTCCGGATCCCGAAGATCGCCGCCGCCGCGTACGCCTCGCAGCGCGACCCGGCGCTGTACGGGCCGTACGTGTCGATCGCCAGCCAGTGGACGCCCGGCGTCTCCAGCGGCACCGTCTACGTCGGCGGCAACTGCCAGCAGGTCGAGCTGTTCGTCAACGGCGCGTCCCGGGGACGCATCAACCCCAACGCGTACACGAGCCTGCCGCACCCGATGTTCCAGTTCACCGGGATCACCGTGAGCAGCGGGCAGCTGCGCGCCGACTGCTGGATCGGCGGGCAGGTCGTGGCCACCGACACCCGCCACACCCCGGGCGCGGCGACCCGGCTGACGCTGACGGCCGACGACTCCGCGATCAAGGCCGACGGCGGGGACATGACCCGCGTCGTGGTCAAGGCCCTCGACAGCAACAACCAGGTGGTACCCACCAACAGCGCCCCCGTGTCGTTCAGCGTCACCGGGCCCGGGGCGGTCGTGGGGGAGAGCCCGCTGGCCCTGGAGGCCGGCACCGGCGCGGTGTATCTCAAGAGCGCGCTGGGCCAGACGGGCGCGGTGACGCTGACGGCGTCGGCGCCGGGCCTGACGTCGGCGAACGTCACCGTGAACACGACCGCGTTCACCGACCCGATCGTGCCGACCAGCGGCGCGTACACGTTCGGCTTCCCGGTCGACGTCAACGACCGGCAGAGCTTCGTCTACGCGGGCAGCTGGCAGGCCGTCGGGGACAACCAGACCTTCAGCAAGGACTACACCCGCAGCGGCACGGCCGGCGACACGGCCACCCTCACCGTCACCGGCAACCGCGTGGTGCTGTTCGGGGTGCAGGACCCGTCGCACGGCTCGGCCGCCGTCTCGGTCGACGGTGGTCCGGAGCAGACGGTCAGCTTCCAGGCGTCCGCCCGCCGCGGCAACGTGGCGCTGTTCAACAGCGCCACCCTCACCCAGGGGCAACACGTCGTGCGGGTGCGGGTCGTCGGCAACGGCTCCGTCGCGCTGGACCGGGCCACCGTCGTGTCGGCCGCGCCGGCCGTGGTGGCGCCGCCGCCCCCGGCGAACGGCGGGAACGGCCAGCAGGGCACCATCGTCGGCACCCAGTCCAACCGCTGCGTGGACGTGCCGAACTCGACGACGACCAACGGCACCCAGGTGCAGCTCTTCGACTGCGGCGGCGGCAGCAACCAGCGGTGGAACGTCAAAGCCAACGGCACCATCACGGGCGTCGCGTCGGGGCTCTGCCTGGACGCCAGCGGCGCCGCCACCGCCAACGGCACGAAGATCGTCCTGTGGTCGTGCAACGGCGGCGCGAACCAGCAGTGGAGCCTGAAGACCTCCTAGCCGGCCGCAAACCCGGATCCGGGCCAGCCCGCGCACCTGCGGGCTGGCCCGTCGTCCGGCGGGTGGCCCGCAGTCGCCGCTCACCCGGTGCGAGGGGAAGGTCACGCTGAGCGGCGACTCGCCCGACACATCATCTGGTGTTGCCGTCTTCGCCTTGCGCCCATATATGGTGTCACCCGTAGCTGGTTCGGCCATCGGTCCACGGTGGTCGAGGCAAGAGGGAACCCGGTGTGATTCCGGGGCTGCCCCGCAGCGGTGAGTGGGAACGACCGCCGTCAACGAAGCACTGGGTCCGGCCGGGCCTGGGAAGCGACGGCCAGTAGGCACCGAGCACGACGCCCGCGAGTCCGAAGACCTGCCAGCGTGCCGCACGCGACGCGTGCGGCGGTCGAAGGCCGCGTGGGACGGCCGACGCCATCAGCTGGCCAGTCACGGCAGAGTGTGCCGTCGGGCGGCCGGCGGCGTCCTCCCGCGCGCCCTCGACCTCGGGGACGGGCTTGAGGAGGGCGAACATGAGCGCGACGCGCGAGCAGGCGGGGCCGGGGCAACGCCGGCACGTCATGCAGGTCCGTAAGCGGGACGGCGACACCGAGCCGGTGGACGTCAACAAGATCGTCGAGGCGGTGCAGCGCTGGGTCGCCGACCTGGACGAGGTCGACCCGCTGCGGGTGGCGACGAAGACGATCAGCGGCCTGTACGACGGGGCGACCACGGCCGAGCTGGACAAGCTGTCGATCCAGACGGCGGCGGAGCTGATCGGCGAGGAACCGCAGTACTCGAAGCTGGCGGCGCGGCTGCTGGCCGCGTACGTGGCCGAGGAGGTCCGCGGGCAGGAGGTGGACAGCTTCAGCCAGTCCATCCGGTACGCCCACGGCCTGGGCCTGATCGGCGACGGCACGGCCGCCTTCGTGGCCGCCCACGCCCGCGAGCTGGACGACGCCGTCGACCCGGCCGGGGACCTGCGGTTCGAGTACTTCGGCCTGCGTACGGTCGCCGACCGTTACCTGCTGCGGCACCCGCAGACCCGGCTCGTGGTGGAGACGCCGCAGTACTGGCTGCTGCGGGTGGCCTGCGGGCTGTCGCAGACGGCGGGGGAGGCGGTCGACTTCTACCGCCTGATGTCCGCCCTGGCGTACCTGCCCAGCTCGCCGACGCTGTTCAACTCCGGCACCCGGCACACCCAGATGTCGTCGTGCTTCCTGGTCGACTCGCCGCGCGACGAACTCGACTCCATCTACGAGCGCTACCACCAGGTGGCGAAGCTGTCGAAGTTCTCCGGCGGTATCGGCATCTCCTGGTCGCGGGTGCGCGGCCGGGGCGCGTTGATCCGGGGCACCAACGGGCGCTCGAACGGGATCGTGCCGTTCCTCAAGACGCTCGACGCCGGGGTGGCGGCGGTCAACCAGGGCGGCCGGCGCAAGGGCGCGGCCTGCGTCTACCTGGAGCCGTGGCACCCGGACGTCGAGGAGTTCCTGGAGCTGCGGGACAACACCGGCGAGGAGTCCCGGCGCACCCACAACCTGAACCTGGCCAACTGGATCCCGGACGAGTTCATGCGCCGGGTCGAGGCCGACGGCGACTGGTCGCTGATCGACCCGTCCGACGCCCCCGAGCTGCCCGACCTGTACGGCGAGGCGTTCGACTCCGCGTACCGGGCGGCGGAGAAGAAGGCCGTCCGCACGGTCCGGGCCCGCGACCTGTACGGGCGGATGATGCGCACGCTCGCGCAGACCGGCAACGGGTGGATGACGTTCAAGGACGCGTCCAACCGGCTGTCCAACCAGACCGGCGAGCCGGGCAACGTGATCCACCTGTCGAACCTGTGCACCGAGATCCTGGAGGTCAACGACGACGCCGAGACGGCGGTGTGCAACCTCGGCTCGGTCAACCTGGGCGCGCACGTGGGTGCCGACGGCGTCGACTGGGACCGGCTGCGCGCGACCGTCCGCACGGCGGTGGTGTTCCTCGACCGGGTGATCGACATCAACTACTACCCGGCCGAGCAGGCGGCGGCGTCGAACCCGCGCTGGCGGCCGGTCGGGCTCGGGCTGATGGGCTTGCAGGACGCGCTGTTCACCCTGCGCCTGCCGTTCGACTCGCCCGAGGCCCGCGAGCTGTCGACCCGGGTGCAGGAGGAGATCTTCCTGACCGCGCTGGAGACCTCCGCCGGGCTCGCCGAGCGGTTCGGCCCGCACCCGGCGTACGCCCAGACCCGGGCCGCCAAGGGCGAGCTGCACCCGGACCTGTGGGGAGCGCGGGTCACGCAGCCGTCGCGGTGGGCCGCGCTGCGCGCGCGGATCGCCGCGCACGGCCTGCGCAACTCGCTGCTGGTCGCGATCGCGCCGACCGCCACCATCGCCTCGATCGCCGGCTGCTACGAGTGCATCGAGCCCCAGGTGTCCAACCTGTTCAAGCGCGAGACCATGTCCGGCGAGTTCCTCCAGGTCAACACGTACCTGGTCCGTGAGCTGAAGGCGCGCGGGCTGTGGACCCCGGCGATCCGCGAGCGGATCAAGCGGGACGAGGGCTCGGTGCAGGGCGTCACCGAGCTGCCCGAGGCGGTGCGGAGCCTGTTCCGCACGGCGTGGGAGCTGCCGCAGCGCGCGCTGATCGACCTGGCCGCCGCCCGCGCCCCGTACGTCGACCAGTCGCAGTCGCTCAACCTGTTCCTGAGCGCGCCGACCATCGGCAAGCTCTCCTCGATGTACCTGTACGCCTGGAAGTCCGGGCTCAAGACCACCTACTACCTGCGCTCGCGTCCCGCGACCCGCATCCAGCAGGCCACCGTCGCCGTCACCCCGGCCGCCGGGCCGGCCGTCGCCGTGAGCGCCGACGAGGCGTTGGCCTGCTCCCTGGAGAACCCCGAGAGCTGCGAGGCGTGCCAGTGACGACCGTTTCCGAACCCCGCTCCACCGCCGGCCAGCGGCACCTGCTGCTCGACCCCGGGATGGACCTGACCCTGCGGCCGATGCGCTACCCCCGGTTCTTCGACCGGTTCAAGGACGCGATCAAGAACACCTGGACCGTCGAGGAGGTCGACCTGCACTCCGACCTCGCCGACCTCGCCCGGCTCTCCCCGGCGGAGCAGCACCTGGTGTCCCGGCTGGTCGCGTTCTTCGCCACCGGCGACACGATCGTCGCCAACAACCTCGTGCTCAACCTCTACCAGCACGTCAACTCCCCGGAGGGCCGGCTCTACCTGTCCCGGCAGCTGTTCGAGGAGGCGGTGCACGTCCAGTTCTACCTCAACCTGCTGGACACCTACGTGCCGGACGAGCGGGAACGGTTCGCGGCGTTCGCGGCGGTGGAGAACATCCCGTCGATCGCCCGCAAGGCCGAGTTCTGCTTCACCTGGATCAACTCGATCCACGACCTGCGGGAGCTGCGGACGCGCGAGGACCGGCGGGCGTTCCTGCTCAACCTGATCTGCTTCGCCGCCTGCATCGAGGGGCTGTTCTTCTACGGCGCCTTCGCCTACGTGTACTTCCTGCGCTCCCGGGGGCTGCTGCACGGGCTGGCGTCCGGCACCAACTGGGTGTTCCGCGACGAGTCGATGCACATGGAGTTCGCCTTCGACGTGGTGGACACCGTACGCGCCGAGGAGCCGGAGCTGTTCGACGCGGAGCTGGAACGGCAGGTGCGGCAGATGCTGGCCGAGGCCGTGGAGTGCGAGGTGCAGTTCGCCGCCGACCTGCTGGAGCAGGGGGTGTCCGGGCTGTCGCTGGCCGACATGCGCGAGTACCTGCAGCACGTGGCCGACCGGCGGCTGGCCACGCTCGGCATCAAGCCGATGTACCACAGCCGCAACCCGTTCGCGTTCATGGAGCTGCAGGACGTGCAGGAGCTGTCGAACTTCTTCGAACGACGGGTGTCGGCCTACCAGGTGGGGGTGACCGGCACGGTCGGCTTCGACGAGGACTTCTGACCGGGCCTGCGCGGCGGCGACCGCCGCTAGGAGGCGATCGACGGCTGCCGCGGTCGCCGCCGCGCGGGCCGTGCGCTGGACTCCCGCACGACGAGCTCCGGCTGGAAGACCACGTGCCGGTGCTGGTGCTGCCCGGCGTTGTCGACCTCCTCCAGGAGCAACTGGGCGGCCGTGCGGCCGAGCTGCTCGCGGGGCTGCCGCACCGAGGACAGCGGCACCGCCGCGGCGGCCGCGTACTCGATGTCGTCGTAGCCGACGATGGCGATGTCCTGGGGGACCCGGATGCCCTGCCGGGTCAGCTCCTGGAGCACGCCGAGGGCGATCAGGTCGTTGGCGCACATCACGGCGGTGGGCCGGTCGGCCGCGGGCAGGGCGGTGAGCTCGCGGGCGGCGGACCGGCCCGCGCCGACGGTCAGGTTCGGGGTCGCGACGTTGATCAGCTCCGCGTTGCCCTCCAGCGCCTGGGTGACGCCCGCACGCCGGTCGGCGACCTGCGCGATGCTGAGCGGGCCGCCGACGAAGGCGATCCGCCGGTGCCCCTGCTCGACCAGGTGGTCGCCGGCGAGGCGGCCGCCGAGCACGTCGTCGACCGCCACCGAGCACAGGCTGTGTCGGCCGGCTCCCCGGTCCACCAGCACGACGGGGGTGCCCCGGCGGATGAGCTGCTCCAGCCGGGAGCCTCGCGAGTCGTCCACGGGGGTGATCAGCACCCCGCGTACGCGCTGCTCCTCCAGCAGCTCCAGGTGCCGGCGCTCGCGCTCGTCGTCGTCGCCGCTGTTGCACACGACGACCATCACACCGTGCTTGTCGACGGCGGCCTCGGCGCCCCGGATCACGTCGGTGAAGAACGGGTTGGTGACGTCGAGCACCACGATGGCGATCTGGCGGCTGCGCCCGGCGCGGAGCTGCCGCGCCGAGTCGTTGCGGACGTACCCCAGCTCGGCGATGGCGTCCAGGACGCGCCGCCGGGTGGCCTCGGCGACCAGGTCGGGCCGGTTCAGCACGTTGCTCACCGTGCCGATGGACACCCCGGCGTGGCGCGCGACCTCCTTGATGCTGGCCGTCATCGCCCTCGCTCCTCGTCGCCTTGCCAGCCGGTCGCCGTCAGCCGGCGGCACCGGTGCGACCCCGGCAGGGAGCCGCCTTCTAAAACGTGTCAACTACGGTCGGGCGGGAAAACGCCGTCCCCCAGGTTACACGCAGGGCGAGTTGGCCGAACTCCTTGACGTGCCGTGCGTGGCGACCTACCGTGAGCGTAACAGGTGTATGAAACGTTTCACGACGCGTTTGCCGAGATCGGAGCGATGGTGGTCAATCCGCTGCTGCCCGGGACGGGCCCGGGATCCCCCGGCGCCCCCGCACCGGGGGAGGCACCCGATGCCTGAGTTGTCCCCAAGCACCCGGGCCCGGGTGGCGGCGGCCCTGCGCGCCCAGCGCATCGAGACGGCCTCTTGGGCGTATGCCAATTCCGGTACGCGGTTCAAGGTGTTCGTGCAGGAGGGTGTGCCGCGGGATCCGTACGAGAAGGTCGCCGACGCGGCTGTCGTGCACCGGTTCACCGGGGTGGCCCCGTCGGTGGCTCTGCACATTCCGTGGGATCGGGTGGACGACTATGCGGATCTGGCCCGTCACGCGAAGGAGCAGGGCGTGGTCCTTGGTGCGGTCAATGCCAACGTGTTCCAGGACGATGACTTCAAGCTCGGTAGTGTGACCAACCCCGATCCGGTGGTGCGCCGTAAGGCGGTCGCCCATCTGTTGGAGTGCGTGGATGTCATGGACGCCACTGGTTCGCGGGATTTGAAGTTGTGGTTCTCCGATGGCATCAACTATCCGGGTCAGGACGATGTGCGGGCTCGGCAGGATCGGTTGGCGGAGGCGTTGCGGGAGACGTACGACCGGCTGGGGGACGACCAGCGGATGTTGGTGGAGTACAAGTTGTTCGAGCCGGCGTTCTATGCCACGGATGTGCCGGACTGGGGCACCGCGTATGCGCATTGTCTCGCCCTTGGGCCGAAGGCGCAGGTGGTGATCGACACCGGGCATCATGCGCCGGGGACGAACATCGAGTTCATCGTGGCGGTTCTGCTGCGGGCCGGGAAGTTGGGTGGTTTCGACTTCAACTCGCGGTTCTATGCCGATGACGATCTGATGGTGGGTGCGGCGGATCCGTTTCAGCTGTTCCGGATCATGCACGAGATCGTGCTCGCGGACGCTCTGCGTGCGGAGGCCGGCATCGCGTTCATGCTCGATCAGTGTCACAACATCGAGCCGAAGATCCCGGCGGTCATCCGGTCGGTGATGAACGTGCAGGAGGCCACCGCGAAGGCGCTGCTGGTCGACCGGGCTGCGCTGCGGGCCGCTCAGGACGCCGGTGACGTGCTCGCGGCGAACGCGGTGTTGATGGACGCCTACCACACCGACGTGCGGCCCCTGCTCGCCGAACTGCGCGCCGACGCGGGCCTGGACCCCGACCCGATGGGCGCGTACGCCCGCTCCGGCTACTTCGAGAAGATCCGCGCCGAACGCGTCGGCGGCCGGCAGGCCGGCTGGG
>NZ_FMCW01000075.1 GCF_900091595.1 Micromonospora haikouensis | reverse complement strand
CCGAACCCGGCCCCGAGGGTGGTCTTGTCCTCACCCTTGCGGAACCACACCAACACCAGAAGCGCCTGGCAGAAGCACGTCAACGCCCTCGCACGGCGGCGAGTGCCCACCGCCCGACGTTCGGCGTGCAGAAGCCGCGCCACGTGTCGCACCAGTTCCCTGGGGACGTCGAGCCTGGCAGAATAGGTGATCACGTGGGGCCCTCTCGGAGACCGATTCCGTCGCAAGAACCTGTCTACCGATGGCTCCACGTCCATATCCAGCGCCGTCCGGTATGGACGTTAAGCCCGTGTCATCCCACTCGGCCGCCGAACCTTGCTGAGATCACCTCACTGCTCAGGAGCGGGTTCGGGGCGACGCCCGGGAAGTCGGGCCCGACGCCGAGCGATTCCCGACTCAGGTCGGGCCTGAGCTGCGCCATCAGGTCATTGAGCTTCTTCTTCGAACCGAACATCCTGGCCCCTCCCTCACACCGGTGCCGGAATCTCGGCCTTGACGCTTCGTCCGCACCGCGACTGTAAGTCACGGTCATTCTCGACCACCGCCGCAACGCCTCCGCCGATTCACCGGTGCTGACCGTTACTTTGGGCACGCACCGGGCACGCCGGTCCGCCCGACTGGCAAGAATCGCCCGCCCAGCAACGCACCAGGCCCCCTACCCAAATCTGCGCAAACAACATCTCATCGGATGATACGGGCATTCGACGCCTTACACAAGAATCCAAGAATGATCACCGATGACTACCCCGAGTTAATCAAAGTCAGCCTTGGAGCAGCCATTGCAGGCGTTTCCGACTCCTCACAAGCTACTTACGTAGCGCTGGCCGATACCGCCGAGTCATCGAACAGACGCGGTGGTCGACTGGTTGACCCCGTCAGCATCGTTGCTGACCAGGTCTACAGTCCGGCCATGCATCGCCGACGGCCAAACCGAACCCTTCTGCGGGCGTTCTCGACATTCGGTCTGGTGTTCGCGACAGTGTGTGTGGCGCTAGCAGCATGGTCAATCGCAGACGAGCATCGGGGATCAGGGGCAGTCGCTGAGGTGCTGGACGTCGAACAGCGCGGAGCGAAGACTTTCCTGACAGTCCAGTTCAGCACGAATCATGGCGAGGTGTGTCAATCGCGCCTGCGCGTCGCAACCAGCGCGAACCGAGCCGTGAGTGCCGGCCAGCGCATTCGAGTCCACCATGCCAAGAGCGACCCATGCCTCAGGGTGCGGGAGGATGGCGATCAGTCTGGATGGTTGATCATCCTGGTCGCGGTGGCACTTCTGATCGTGTTCGGCATCATGACCTACGTTGCTTGGCGTCGGCCCCGCCCACCGCTCCCACTCCGATACTCGGGCATGCCCTGATGAGACGGACGAGGTCGGCCCGCGCAAGTGAGCTGGGGTGGCTGACAAGGGGAAGGTCGAGCGGGTTGGCTTGGATCAGGGCTTTCCCTCGGTGGGTCCGTGCCTGTTGTTGTCTAGGCTGACAGCGATGGTGGAACCTGGGGGCAGAACCGCGTTGGGGCGGTTATTGACGCATCGATGGCCGGAGGTTGCCGCGGCAGCGGGTTCCCTGCGGCCACAACTCGATGCTGTGCTGACCGGCGGCCCCGCCAACCCTTCGTTGGTGCGAGAACTGGCACCGAGGCTTGGCTTGCACGTGGCGGATCTGTTCGTGGTCGCCGGACTCGATCTGCCGCAAGACCTGACGCCTGCCAGCACCAAGCCTTGGCATGTCGGGACGGTGCTGGAGTTGGCTGCCAAGTTGGCACCGCAGTCACTGCGGCGGTTGCACGAGTTCGTCCGGTCGCTACCCGAACATCCACCAGCGTGGCCGCCAGAGCCGCGCTACAGCTCCCCGCCGGGGCCTGGCGAGATGATGTTGCTGCTACTGCGGAACCGCAATATCCGGCCGTACAGCCCGAAGGTGTTGTACCTCATCGGTGACGGGCCAATGGTGTCGAGCTCCACCGTGGCGATGCTCGGACCTGGTCGCACGAAGCTGACGCCGCAGTACGTGACCGCGTTCGCCACCGTCTTGGGCTTTCCCGCCGACGACTTGGCCGCCGTGGCTGGAATTGCCGCGGCCGCCGATCCACGTCTGCACCGCAGCCACGTCGAACTTGCCGGGTTGGCATGGGATGCCCGCCGCTTGACCGGCGACCAACTGTCCGAGGTGCTCAACCTGGCCAGACGGTTGCGGTAGCTGAGTTCACAGCAACCTGCCGCCATCCGAACATGGGTAAGGACCTTGATGCTCACCGGCGCGGTCGCCATCCCAGGCCAGCCCCATCGGACACCGTCACCGGATGGCAACGCTTCGCTGCTTTCCCGCTGCCTCCCGACCAACATTGATCGACAGAACGAGTCAAGGCCCCTCGATTGAGGAGCCTTGAGCTTGCCGTATTCAGTGTGGGCGATACTGGGATCGAACCAGTGACCTCTTCGGTGTGAACTCACGGCAGGCCGGTCTGATCGGGTGTCGTACGAGGTCATCCGGGCTGGTGACGCTCGTTCCGGTCCGGCGCGGGTGGCACGGTTGCTGTACTTCGCTGCTGTACTTCCGGCGGCTGTCTCGTCCAGCCGATGAAGCGGCGGTGCAGGGTGCCGGCGGGTGCCCAGGGCATGTCCTCGGCGGCCTGAATGAGGTAGGCCCCGAGGTAGAGGGCCAGCGACACCGGCGCGTCCGCGTACTCCGCGCGCAGTTCCCGCCGCCGCGTCGGGCACGGCCACGGGAGGTCACAGCCGCCGCAGCTCCAGATCGGCATCACCGGACCGTGGCTGGTCATCGCTGGTCCTCCGTCTGCGGCCAGTGTCCTCGGTTGATCGGTATCCGGTGTCGGGCTCGGCACGGCAGGTCGGCTCCGCAGTTGCAGATACGTCGCCAGTGCTGCCAGGACCACACCGGCCGATGCCGCCGGGCGAAGGTCAACGCGGTGGCGGAGACGTATTCGTCGTATGAGACGCGCCGCACGTACCCTCCCTCGTCGCTCATGAGGGCGGCTCGGTCGCCCTCTGGCTGAGGGACACGGCGGCCGGGCGTGACTCGCACCGACCACCGCATCCCGTGAGCGGAAAGCTACGGTCGGTGGCCGGGCGGGATGGGTAAGGTTCCTACCCCTGGTTCAGGAGACGAGTCCGACCTTCGTCGCCAGGTCACGGGCGGCATCCCGGGTGGAACGCGGACCGTCGAGCAGGTCCATGGTGATCTGGCGGGCGTACCCGTTGAACCGGATCGTCTCCGGAGCCGACTCGTACGCCTGCCGCAGCGTCGCCACGGTCGCTTCCTTGTCGTCCTTGCCGTAGTACGCCCGCGCAACCTCGATCAGATGGCGTGCCCGACGCGGCCTCGACGGAATCGCCGCCGCATCATGACGACGGGCCTGCCGCACCGCCTCGCCCGACTGCTGCAACTCCACCGCCACCGTCACCGCATGAGCACCCATGACGACCCGCGAGAACGACGTCTGCGCCTGGTAGAAGCCCTCCGGCAGGCGCTGCGCCACCTGGTCCGCGCGGTCCCAGTACCGCCAGGCACGACCTTCCTCACCAGCACGAGCAGACGTGTACGCGGCCTCGAAGTTCAGCGCACCCCACAACGCCAACAGATTCGCGCTCCCGTCAGCCGCCCGCGACTCCAACGCCGACAACACCTCCAGCGTCACCCTCATCGCGGTGTCCCAGTCACCGGCCTCCCGATGCACCTGACACAGGAACCACCCCGCACGAGCGATCGCCTCCGGATCACCGGACTCCTGCGCCGCCACCATCGCCCGATCCGTCACCCGCCACAACAACTCGGCCGCAGGCTGATAGGCGACGAACATCTGTGCCAGCCCGAGCGTCTCCGCCCACAGGGCCTGCGCCTCCCGCCGCTGGTCACCCTCGTACGCCAACACGGCCCGGTGCCCGTCGCGCAGCAACCCCGGCAACAGCCCGCCCAGCACCGTACGGTGATCCGCCGCCTGATGACGCGCCCGCCACCCCGCCACAAGCCGCTCCCGCAGACCCGACAACGACACCGGCGGAGTGTCACCGGGCAGCGCGACATGATTCAGGGCAGCCCGGACCGACACCAACGCAGGATGCTCCGGCCCGTTGACCACAGCAGACCGATCACCCAACTCCGCCGCCAACGCCGACACGTCGATCTTCAAGGCTCGCGCGATCCGATCCAGCATGTGAATGCGCGGCGGCAGAATCCGATCCGTCTCCACCGCCTTGACCCACTCGGCGCTGCGACCCACCAACCCGCCCAACACCGTCCGAGACTTCCCGGACCGCTCCCGATAGACCTTCAACCGCTGCCCGAACGTCAACTCCGGCAAGGAATCCACCCGGAACCCCCTCGCATAGCGCAGGACGCACCAGCGACCCAACGGCCGCCGCCACCGCCAACGCTACCGACCAGCCCAACGCCTCATAACCCTTACACACCGGCGACTCGCCCACGCCGGGATGGCATCCGGACCCCTCGCTTGTAAGTTCTGGGCGCTTCGTCCGGGCACGTCCGCGCACGTCCCTGACGTCGGGCGCTGATCCGTAGCCCTCCGTGCCTGGCGCTCTGCGTTCGGCCCTGTTGCTGTCACCGTTGCTGTCGACAGCAACAGGGCCACCGGCTCGCCCCTTCGGGCGACTCCTTGACCCAGGCAGTCAACACAGCCGCCTGACCTGCTCCCCCGCGACAAGTGAGCTGTAAGAACGGTCCCCCTGTTTCCACACCCGTCCGCTGAAGCCCTTCCCCGTCGTCACTCGGCTAATCACTCAGCCTCGATCCACCGACGCGGTTCGTGATGATCGCGGTTGAATAGCTCTGATATCGGGTGTTTTTGGGGGTACGACGGAATCGCCGATTACGTGA
>NZ_FMCW01000032.1 GCF_900091595.1 Micromonospora haikouensis | reverse complement strand
AACCCGGCCCCGAGGGTGGTCTTGTCCTCACCCTTGCGGAACCACACCAACACCAGAAGCGCCTGGTAGAAGCACGTCAACGCCCTCGCACGGCGGCGAGTGCGCACCGCCCGACGTTCGGCGTGCAGAAGCCGCGCCACGTGTCGCACCAGTTCCCTGGGGACGTCGAGCCTGGCAGAATAGGTGATCACGTGGGGCCCTCTCGGAGACCGATTCCGTCGCAAGAACCTGTCTACCGATGGCTCCACGCCCATATCCAGCGCCGTCCGGTATGGACGTTAAGCCCGTGTCATCCCACTCGGCCGCCGAACCTTGCTGAGATCACCTCAGTAGGTGTCACTTGAGTCGGCGGGTGGTGGGCCGGGTGCCCCAGCGGTGGTGGGTTCGTGCCCGGTGGATGAGTTGACGGACGGTGACGATGGCGGCGGCCAGGTACAGGTAGAAGTCGGTGACTGTGGCGTCGCGGTCGGTGCACCGGCGGATCTTGCCGAACCCGTTCATTTACGAGTTCGTCCGCTCGACCACCCACCTCCTGCGCCAGGACCTGGATCGTCGGGTCATCAAGGATCCCCTGCACGATGGTCTGCCAACGGAACTTCGGCGGACCTTCGCCACCCTGGCTCTGCCCCTGCATATTCCATTGCCCGGTCGCCTGACCATCCTGCAGCACGGCGAGCGCCGGGGCAGCGGGGAAGAACCCGACCAGAACGGACGCGGCGATCGTGAGCACGGTAAACAAGGCAATCTTCTCGCACTCTGCCGACGATGGAGGTCGTGGTGAGAGGGCCGTTCACCTAACTCTCCGTGGCACCACGTACGTAGTTTTCACCGACGCGGAGCCGAACGGCGCCAACGTACCTTCACGTCAAGCACTCGCATCGGAGGCACTGTGAAAAACCTGCTCACCCGCAGCCTGCTCCGCGTCACCATGACCATCGGCTTGGTGGCGTCCGGTCTCGTCGTCGCCGCCCAGCCGGCACTGGCCGTCGACATCACGGCCCTCAGTAACTACGCCACGAAGCGATGCCTAGACAGCTCTGGTAACTCGGTCTACACACTTCCCTGCTATCCGAACGTCCACAATCAGCACTGGATCCTCAATGTGGTGAACGGGGGGTACACCTTCGTGAACCGGGCCTCCGGCTGGTGCCTGGACAGCAATCTCAACGGCGCCGTGTACGCCCTGCCGTGCAACGGAGGCAACTACCAGATCTGGGACATGATCGGCAGTGATCACCAGATCTCCTCATACCTCTGGGGCAACCGGGCGACGGGCCTGATCCTGGACAGCAACTTCGACGGCGCGGTCTACACCGGGCAGTCCAATTGGGGACAACACCAGTGGTGGACCCGACTCGGCGCATGATCTCCGCGGCTTTCCACGGCAGCGGCGCGATCTCGAGTGGGCGGTCGGTCGACGTGGGGCGCCGCGCGGAGTGGGGGATCCTGCTGGATGGGCTTCCCCCTGAGATGTGGACACCCTGAAACTGGATGTTGGTCCAGAGGAAGGGTGTCCCCGTGGGGGCGTCCATCGAAGTACACGGAAGAATTCCGGCGTGACGCGGTCGACTTGGTCCGCTCGTCTCAGCGGCCGATCAACCAGGTAGCCCGTGAGCTGGGGATGAGTCACGAGATCCTGCGGAACCGGGTGCGCGCCGCCGAACGCCGGGCCGGGGCCGCTGTGACCGCCTCGGGCGGGACGGGTTGTCGGTGGCGGACAAGGACGCCGAGATCGCCCGGCTTCGGCGTGAGGTCGCGCAGTTGCGGCAGGAGAAGGTGATCCTGCGTAAGGCAGCCGCCTATTTCGCGAAGGAGATGGATCGGTGACCAGCCGCTTCCGGTCCCGGCGGTGTCCCGCTCCGGCTTCCACCGCTGGACAGCCAGCGAGCCCGCCCGACAGGCTCACGCCGCCGACGAGGACGCCCTCGCCGAGCAGATCACCAGGGTTCACGCCGAATCCGGCGGCACTTACGGATCCCCTCGGGTGACCGTCGGGCTGCACCACCAGGGTGTGCGGGTCAACCGCAAGCGGGCCGAGCGGATCATGCGGCAACGCGACGTCGTGGGCCGGCATCTGCGCCGCCGCACGCATCGGCATATCCCGGTGTCCACATCCCGGGGGGAACCTCACCCTTCTGGTGAGTAGGAGTACTGGGTGGGATCAGCAGCTGATCGCAGCGACGACCGGTGAACGGGGCCGGGCCGGCGCTGCGGCGGCGTCGCGCGTCGCCCGCCTGCCGGTCATAGTCTGACGGAGCAGGGTCATGCCTCGTCCCGAGGTGCCACCCCCACCCGGCGAGACGACCAACCCGCACGAGGCGTTCCACGGATAGCAGGCCGCGGAGGTGATCGCGTAGCTACGCAGTCGTCGCCGACGCGACGCATCGCCGGCCGCGACATGGTTGTCCCATGAGACGTCGTACGGTGCTGAGGGCCTTCGGGTGGGGAATCGGTGGCGCGGTCGTGCTCGGCGGGGGCGGCTTCGGCGCCTACTACCTGAGCGCGAGGCGGAACACGGTCGGAAAGGTCTCCTTCGACACGCCGCTGTCGATCCCCGCCCTGGCCCGGTCGCGCCGTGGCGCCTCGGGCGCCCGGGTCTTCACCCTCGGCATCCAGCCGGGCGAGACCCGGTTCAAGGACGGCAAGCCCACCCGTACCTGGGGCGTGAACGGCGCGTACCTGGGCCCGACGATCCGGGCCCGGCGCGGCGAGCGGGTCGAGTTCGTGGTGCGCAACGGCCTCGGCGAGGCGACCTCGCTGCACTGGCACGGCATGCATCTGCCGGCGGTGATGGACGGCGGCCCGCACCAGACGGTTGCGCCCGGGGGGACCTGGGAACCGCGGTGGACGATCGACCAACCCGCCGCGACGCTCTGGTATCACCCGCACCTGCACGGTTCGACCGCCGACCATACGTACCGGGGCCTGGCCGGGCTGTTCATCGTCGACGACGAGCGGGCCGAGGCGCTCGACCTGCCGTCCGAGTACGGTGTCGACGACCTCCCGATGATCGTCCAGGACCGCTCGTTCGACGCCGACCAGCAGTTCGCGCAGCGGGAGCCGCTGGCGGGCTCGCTGGGGGTGATCGGCGACGAGATCCTCGTCAACGGCACGATCGGGCCCTACGTCGACGTCACGACCCGGCTCGTGCGGCTGCGGCTGCTGAACGGCTCCAACGCGCGCCTGTACCACTTCGGGTTCTCCGACGACCGGCGCTTCTCGCTCGTCGCCACGGACGGCGGCCTGCTCGCCGCGCCGTGGGAGACCGACCGGCTGTACCTCTCGCCGGGGGAACGCGCGGAGATCGTGGTGGCGTTCGCGCCGGGGGAGCGGGTCGAACTGCGCTCGTACCCGGCGGAGCACGGCGGCGTGCTGGGACGGCTCGACGGCTTCGACGACCGCCTCGACATCTGCCAGTTCCGGGCCGCGGGCTCGCTGTCCGGCGACGCCACCGTTCCCGCCGTGCTCGGCGTCGCCCCGGACCTCGCTGGCGAGGCGGTAGCCCAGGAGCGCTCCTTCCTGCTCGCGTCGAACCAGATCAACGGCAGACCGATGGCCATGGACCGGATCGACTTCGGTGTCCGGGAGGGCACTGTGGAAGTGTGGGAGGTGACCAACGACAACGGGTACCTGCACAACTTCCACGTCCACGACGTGCAGTTCCAGGTGCTGACCGTCGACGGCGGAACGCCGGAACCACCGCTGCGCGGCTGGAAGGACACCGTCCTGCTCGTGCAGGGGAGGCGTTACCGCCTAGCGATGCGCTTCCGGGGCCGCACCGACCCGAACATGCCGTACATGTACCACTGCCACCTGCTCGCGCACGAGGACAACGGGATGATGGGCCAGTTCGTCGTCCTCGGGGAGGGCGAGCAGGTCGGCGTCCCGCCGGGCCGACACCGGCACCCGTGATCAGGGCACGAGGACGACCTTGCCGGCGATGGTGCGGGACTCGGCGAGCGTCAGCGCCGACGCCGCCTCGGCCAGGGGGAGCTCTGCGGCGATCTGCGGGTCGAGCACGCCGTCGGCGAGCAACCGGAACACGTGGGTGAGGTCCTCGGCCAGGGTGCGCCGGAAGGCCGCCAGGTCGCGGTGGCCCGCCCAGAAGTTGTAGAAGTAGGCGCTTCGGTGGTTGGGCAGGGTGTGCCAGAGCTTCAGCTGCGCGAAGAGCTTCAGCACCGGCAGCCGCGAGTTGCCCGCCTCGTTCTTGGTCGCCGCCGTGCCGTAGGACACCAGCGTGCCGCCCTTGCGCAGCAGCCCCCAGGACCGGGCTACGCCGGGGCCGCCGACGTGGTCGAACACCGCGTCCGCGCCGTCCGGCGTCAGCGCCCTGATCCGGTGGTACATGCCCGGGGCGCGATAGTCGACGGGGGTGGCGCCCAGCGCGCGTACCGTGTCGTGGTGTCGCGCCGACGTCGTGCCGATCACGCGGACGCCGGCGTACCGGGCCAGCTGGACGAGCGTGGAGCCGACGCCGCCGTTGGCCCCCAGCACGACGACGACGCCCCCGGGGCGGACCTTGGCCAGCCGGTGCAGCATCTGCCAGGCCGTGATGCCGTTGACGACCACGGTCTCCGCGGCGGCGGGGGACACCCCGTCCGGCACCGGGACCAGGTCGGCGGCCTCGATCAGCACCTGGGTGGCCCATGCTCCGATCTTGGTGACCGCGGCGAACCGGCGTCCGGTCAGGCCGGAGTCCACGCCAGGCCCGACGGCCGTGACGGTGCCGACCAGGTCATACCCGGGTACGAAGGGGAACGGCGGCTGGTCGTAGTACTTGCCTCGGCGCATCTGTTGCTCGGCGAACGACACACCGGTCGCCTCCATCCGTAGGACGACCTGGCCCGGACCCGGCGCGGGCAACTCACGGGTACGCACCTCCAGCCCGGTCGGTTCGACCACGCCCGGCAGGACTATCTCGGTCGTACTCGGGTTGACGGCGTGGGTCATGACGGCATTCCTCCGCAGATTCTCGGGTTCTGGGGCAGTGGCGAGGGACACGCGGTGGTGCCGGTGCCGGTCGGGTGCCCGGGCCGCCGACGCGGCCCGGCGCGATCAGCGGTTGTCGTCGGGGCCCAGCGCCCCGCGACGCCAGGTATGCCAGCCGCGGCACAGCACGTAGGCGGCGACGGTGGTCACCGAGACGGACCCGTCGGCGACCAGGGTCCGTACCGCGTGCGGGACATCGAGGACGAACGTGGCCTGGACGGTGACCGCGATCTTGTGGAACAGCAGGAGTTCCCACATGCCCCGTTGCTTGCGGGGCGCCACCGCCAGCATGGCCCACATGCCGGCGAAGACGATGTAGGCGCAGGTGCGCCAGTACTCGGTGAGGATCAGGTCGTCGGAGAGGCCGCCGAGGCGGGAGACGCCCTCGACGAACGGCACCAGGGTGGCGGCTGCCGTGATCGCCATCAGGATGCGACCCGTCCGGTCCTGCCAGCGCGTCGGCGTCGCGACGGCTGGGGCGGCGAGGTCGGTGCGGGCTGTCATGGAGCTTCCCCTTTGCTCGGTCACGCCACGGGCGTGGACAGGAAGACCATCGGTCAGCCGGGCTCGACGCCGCATCGGTGGGAACTGCGTAGTCACCCACGCAGCCGCCCGCGTGGTCGCACCGCGCGGCGGACGGTCGTCGACGCGACTCCCGCCGGGCGCTGCCGGATGGCCGGAACTGAAACCCTGGCGTGCCCGACTATCGGAGCATGATGGTCCACTCCGGACGCGCCAGGGCAGCGGCGATCCGCCCTCGGCGTCGGCCTCACGGTCGGTGCCTCTGCGCTGACCGGCACGGCCGCCGCTGGGCGGCCGCCGCAGCCGACGACGAACACCGGACGGATCCCGTCCGACGTCCCGACCCGACCTGGTCGGCAGATCGTCCGCCGCGCGTGCAGGTCGTCATGTACGACGGTATCGAGGAACAGGACTTCGTCGGGCCGTACGAGGTGCTGACCATCGCCCGCAACGCTGCCCGTGCGCCCCTGAGTATCGAGTACGTCACCGCCGACCTCCGCGTACGGTCACTGCCGGCGGCGGCACCCTGGCGCCCCGGCCTGGTGGTCGCCGTCTGCACGGGCGCGCTGCTGCTCGGCGCGGCGGGTCTGACCCATGGCCGGCCGTGTGTCACCCACCAGATGGTCAAGGACCAGCTCGCGGCGTTCGTGTCGTCACCGAGGCCCGGGGTGGTCGACGACGACAGGCAGCCGGCTGGTCGGCTACCGGTGCCGACCGGCGCGATTCCGGGCGGCGGCACCGGGGGCGGGACAGGGGTAGCCTGTCCGGCGTGCGATCCGCAGCTGCCTCCCCGGGCTCACTGGTCGGCAGGGACGTCGAACTCAAGGTCCTCGACGAGCTGATCCAGTGTGCCCGGTCGGGCCGGGGCGGGGCGCTCGTGGTGCGCGGCGAAGCCGGCATCGGCAAGAGCACGCTGCTGGCGCGCGCCAGCGACGCGGCGTCCGGCGTGCGCGTCGTCCAGGCGTCGGGGGTGCAGTTCGAGCGGGAGCTGCCCTTCGGCGCGCTGCACCAGCTCTGTGTGCCGGTACTCGATCACCTCGCGGACCTGCCCTCCCGGCACGCCGACGCGCTCCGGGTGGCATTCGGGCTGGCTGCGGGCACACCCGACCTGTTCCACATCGGTGTGGCGGCCCTGGGGCTGCTGGCCGCCGCAGCCCGGGTGCGCCCGCTGCTGTGCGTGGTCGACGACGCTCACTGGTTGGACGCGGCGTCGTCGAAGGCGCTGGCGTTCGTCGGTCGGCGGGTGTCCGCCGAGCCCATCGCCATGCTGTTCGCGCTGCGGCCGCCCGTCCGGGACGAAATGGACGAGCTGCCCGGTCTCGACGTCACCGGGTTGAGTGACGCCGACGCGCGGACGGTGCTCGCGGCCAGACGGCACCTCCTGCGCGACGAGCAGGTGCTGCACCGGCTGCTGGCCGAGGCCCGGGGAAACCCGTTGGCCCTGCTCGAACTGCCCTGGGCGGACGGTCTCGGGCCGCCGGACGGCACGCCGGTGCCGAACCGGATAGAGCGCAGCTTCCGGGCCCGGCTGTCGGGGCTGCCGGACGACGCCCGCCTGCTGCTGACCGTGGCCAGCGCCGACCCGACGGGCGATCCCGCTCTGCTGTGGTCGGCCGCGTGCCTGTCGGGCGTGGACGTGTCGACCGCCAGCGTCAGCGTGGCCGCGACCGGGCTGGTGGAGTTCTCCACCGGCGTCCGCTTCTGCCACCCGCTTGCCCGCTCCGCGGTCTACCGGGCCGCATCCGGGCCGGAACGGCAGCGGGCGCACCGGGCGCTGGCCGAGGTGACCAACGCCGACTCCGACCCGGACCGGCGGGCCTGGCACCGCGCCCAGGCCAGCGTCGGCCCCGACGACGGGGTCGCCGCGGAGCTCGTACGATCGGCGGCCCGCGCCCGGGCGCGCGGCGGCGCGGTGGCCGCGGCGACCTTCCTGGAACGCGCGGCCGAGCTGTCCCAGGATCCCGCCAGCCGGGTCGAACGCACGCTCGCGGCGGCGCAGGCCACCCTTGTCGCCGGCCGCCCCGACCGGGCCGCCGTGCTGGTCCGGGCCGTCGAGCACCGCGTGCTCGACGAGTTTCAACTCGCGCACGCCGACCTGTTGCGCGGGCAGGTCGCCTTCCAGAGCCACCGGGACGAGAGCGGCCCGGAGTTCATGATCCGCGCCGGCAGGCGGCTGGCCGGGCTGGACCCGGACCGGGCCCGCCGGTGCTTCCTGGATGCGATCGAGATGGCCCTCCTCGTCGGTCGGGCCAGCGGCGTGCTGGACCGGGTGCTGGCCGCCACCCGGTCTGTGCCGGTGACCGTGGCGCGTCCGCCGGACGTCCTGGACGCGTTGGGCCTGCTGGAGTCGGCGGGACATCGCCGCGCGGTCCCGCTGATCCGGCAGGTCCTCGACGGTCACGACGGGACGGGATGGACCGAGCACCCCGCGCTCGCGCTCATGCTCGCGGCGGAGATCTGGGATCCGCACCGGCACTGGGCGATCGTCGAGTGGCTGGTGCGCACCGGCCGCGAGTCCGGTGCGCCGCTGCTGCTGCGTCTCGGGCTCGCGCAGACCGCCTCGTACGGCGCGCTCACCGCCGACCTCGGCCTGGCCATGGCGTCGATCGCCGAGGAGGAGGCGATAGCCGACGCGATCGGCGGGTCCCCGATGCCGTACCACCGGATCCACCTGGCGGCCGTGCGCGGTCGCCGCGCCGAGGCGCTCGCGTTGTTCGAGAGCGTCGCGGTCGCGGCGGCCACGAGCGGCAGCGGTCTCCTGACCGGCAACATCGACTGGGCGTCCGCGGTGCTGCACAACGGTCTCGCCGACTATCCGGCCGCGCTGGCCGCCGCCCGGCGGGCCGTTGCGGACGGGGGCCTCTTCCTCGCCAGCTTCTCCCTGCCCGAGCTGGTCGAGGCGGCGGTGCGCTGCGGCGACTCCGACACCGCCGCAGACGCGCTGGGGTCGCTGGTCGACCGCGCCGAGGCCAGCGGAACGGCCACCGGCCTGGGCATCGCCGCCTACGCCCGGGCGCTGGTGACCGGTTCCGAGGAGCACTACCGGGCCGCCGTCGCGCACCTGGAGCGGAGCCCGCTGTCGGCCTACCGGGCCAGGGCCCATCTCGTGTACGGGGAATGGCTGCGGCGCGAGGGCCGCCGGCGGGACTGCCGCGAGCATCTGCGCACCGCGCACCGCCTGCTGTCCGAGGCGGGGCTGGACGCGTTCGCCCGGCGGGCCGCCGTCGAGCTGCGTGCCACCGGGGAGCGGCCACGCCAACGGTCACCACACACGTACGACCAGCTGACGATCCAGGAGCTGCACATCGCCCGGCTGGTCGCCGCCGGCGCGACGTCGGGCGAGGTGGCCGCCCAGTTGTTCATCAGCCCGCGTACCGTCGACACCCACCTGCGCAACATCTTCCGCAAGCTCGGCATCAACTCCCGGCGGCAACTCAGGCACCGGCCCGACCTCGGCGCGGGCTAGGAATGCGGCTCGTCGCCCCGGGCCTGCCGCAGCAGCCGTCGGCGTAGTCGCCGGTGGCAGCGGCGGGTGACGCGGCCAGCGCGGTGGTCGGTGCACGGCAGGTCCGGCAGGGCTCGGCCTCCGGGGAACCCGGGTTGGTGGCCGCGCCCGGGCCGGCGGCGGCGAGGGCGAGGACGCCGGCCAGCCGTACGCCTGCCGGAAGGTCCGCGGTGGACGTCGGCGGCGTGCCAGGCCACCGCGCGGCCGCAAGATCGAGGTGAATTCCCGATGTCCGGTGCGGCTGCTCACCGTGTATGGCATCGGATACAAACTAGCCGATGACTACTACTCCAACGTCACTTGGCTTTGGCGTTGAGCGTGGCGTGGGCATGGAGACGGCCACCGCGTTGATCATCGATGGTTTGTGAGGACAACCGAAGATCGTGCGGTGGCCGCGTGCCACAGCGTCGACCCCGCCGAGTGGCGGGTCATCCTGGACGAGGCGGTGGCGCGTGTCGCGGGCCGGTTCGTGCGGGCCGAGCCACGCCGGAGCGCCGGGCAGTTCGTGGAAGGGCTGCTGTCGGGCGTGGAACGTAAGACCTGCTGGTCGCTTGCGGAGCGGGCGGGTCATGCGACGAGACACACGACATCGTCTTTCTGCGGCCACCGCCATGACACGACCTCCTGTCCCGAGCGGTGAGTCGCTTGTTCCTGCTGCCCTGCCTGCCGTTTTTCCAATGCAAATACCCGCCCGGGTTCAGCTTCCGGCGGTCGTCGATGCCACTGAGCTTCTGCTGGGGATGGCTGTCCCGTCCGGCTGCGGCCGGGTTGCCGAGCAGACCATCCTGTCAGATCTCGACTGTCAGGCCGATCGAACCCCCGTTCATCCTGTCAACCTCTGACAGCACCGGCCATCGGTACGTGCGGTAGGAGGGCTGCCGACGTGTCCCTTGCTGGCCGGCCCGTTCCGCAGCAATGCTCGCTTTTGTCAGGAACTGGACTGAACTCCTCGTTTGGGTATTCGTGGCCGTCTGGATGGGCTGAACTGCCGGTCTGAGTCGTCGATGTCCGCCCGTGGGCTGCGGCGCTAGTTTCGTCGGGCCGTTGTGATGCCTGGGGAGAGCGATGGGATACCGCTTCAACGCACCACCGAACTGGCCGACGCCTCCTGCTGGGTGGGTTCCACCGTCGGGTTGGACACCGGATCCCACCTGGGGCCCTCCTCCGCCGGGCTGGCAGTTGTGGCTTCCGGATAATCCGGCTCCGGCTCCGGTGGCACCCATGACGGCAGCCACGCAGGCTGCCAGTACTCCTGCCGTCGTCCCGCAACAGCGCACCGTCAGTGATCCGGACATCCCCTTGTTCGGTGCCCGGGGCAAGGCGCGTGAACTGGCCGCGGAGGGTACGCGGCTGCGCAGCGAGCTGGAGCAGGCGCATGCCGAGCTGGCGGGGCTGCGGGCGGAGATGTCGCGCCTGGGCATGCTGTCGGTGCTGGAGTTGGAACAGCAGCGGGACAGGCTCGGTCGTGAGCTCGCCGACCTGACGGCGAAGGGCAAGGCGCAGAAGGCCGAGCTCGACCGCCGCCTTCGTGGGCTTCGGCAGCAGATCGTGGTCACCGAGGAGACCGCGCTGCTGCAGGAGGCTGGCGTCTACCAGTACCGGCACCCTCTGTCGGACGCGGTTGCCTACCAGAGCCAGCTCAGCCGGATCCAGGACCAGATCAAGGCCATGGCCAGAAAGGACGGCGGCGCGGTCAAGGCCGCTACCGGCTGGACGGTCAACGGCTCGGTCACGGAGGGCCGGGCGATGGTCCGGGACTTCTCCAAGCTGATGCTCCGCGCCTACAACGCCGAGGCGGACAACCTCGTACGCGGGTTGAAGCCGTACAAGCTCGACTCGGCCGTCGACCGGCTGGGGAAGGTGGCGGCCACGATCGCCAAGCTCGGCAAGACGATGCAGATCCGGATCGCCGAGGACTACCACCGGCTGCGAATCAAGGAGTTGGAGCTCACCGCCGACTACCAGGAGAAGCTGGCTGAGGAGAAGGAGCGGGAGCGGGAGGAGAAGGCCCGGCTGCGCGAGGAGCGACGCGCGCAGCAGGAGATCGAACGCGAACGCGCCCGGCTCGACAAGGAACGCCAGCACTACGCCAACGCCTTGGCCGCTCTGCAGGCCAAGGGCGATGCCGACGGCGTCGCCCAGATGCAGGACCGGCTGGCCCAGATCGACACCGCGATTCAGGACGTCGACCACCGGGCCGCGAACGTCCGGGCCGGATACGTGTACGTGATCTCTAACCTCGGCGCTTTCGGCGAGAAGATGGTCAAGGTCGGCATGACCCGCCGGCTGGACCCGCTGGACCGGGTGCGGGAACTCAGCGACGCCTCGGTGCCCTTCAACTTCGACGTCCACGCCCTGTTCTTCTCCGAGGACGCGGTCGGCATCGAGGCGCAGATGCACGCACGCCTGGCCGACCGGCGGGTCAACCTGGTCAACCACCGCCGCGAGTTCTTCTACGCCACCCCGGAGGAGGCCAAGGAGCATCTGCTGGCGTTGACCGGCAGCCTGCTGCAGTACGAGGAGGTCCCGGAGGCCCTGGAGTACCGGCAGAGCCTCACCCAGGCGCAGGAGCACGCAGGCGCGATCACCTGACGTGCCGGGATCGTGGACAGCCGGGACTGGTGCGGGCGGGTCGGGCCAGCGGAATCGTGGATTTGGAGGGGTACGTATGTCGTCGGTCGGATTGTTCGCCTTCGGGTCAGCAGGCGGAAGCGGAGGTGTCGACCTGGGCGACGCGCCGTTCGTGGTGGTGGACGTGGAGACCACCGGGCTGTCATCGAGGTCCGACCGAATCGTGGAGATCGCCCTGGTCCGCGTCGAGGGAGGCCGGGTGGTCGACGAGTGGGCTACCCTCATCGACGCAGGCCGCGACCCCGGCCCGACGTTCGTCCACCACATCACGGCCGACATGCTGTCCGGAGCGCCGACCTTCACCGACGTGGCGGGAGAGATCCTGTCCAGACTCGACGGTGCTGTCGCGGTGGCGCACAACGCCCGTTTCGAGGAGGGCTTCATCGCGCAGGAGTTCGCCCGCGCCGGCATCGACACCGCGCCCCTGCCTGCGGTGTGCACCCTGCGGTTGGCCCGACAGGTCCTGGCCGCGCCGAACTTCCAGCTCGTGTCCTGCTGCGCCGCGTACGGCATCGAGCTGCACGACGCCCACACCGCTCTCGGTGACACCCGGGCGACCGCTCAACTCCTCACCCGGCTCCTGGCGGAGGCACCTGCCCTCCGGTTCCCGTCCGCGCCCGTGCCACTGCCTCGGTACCCCCGCCACGCCCAGCCCCGCACCCGGGCAACCGGCCTACGCAAGGGCACGGACGGGTGGATCCAGTCGCTACTCAGCAAGTTGCCCTACTCCACCAGCGACACCGACCCGGCGTCCGCCGAGGCGTACCTCGACGCCGTAGGGGACGCCCTCAGCGACGGCAAGCTGACCGGCGTCGAGGCCAAGGCACTGGCCCGACTGGCCGGGCAGTCCGGCATGGGCGCCCAACAGGTACGGGATCTGCACCACCGCTACCTCGACGGACTGCGGGACGCAGCGCTCGCCGACGACATCCTGACCAGCATCGAGCACCAGCAACTCGTCACGGCCGCCCGACTTCTCGGGGAACCGGACTACTTCGCAGACCTCACTGCGCCCGAGGCGGAAACCACGCACCGCACCCGGGCGGTCAAGCAGAAGGGACAACGCGTCTGGTGCAGCCCGTCCGTGTCCGTCGACGCCCGTGACCGCCTCACCCAGGCCGGTTTCGTCCTGGCGGTGAACCTAACCCGCAACGTCGTCGCCGCCGTGATCACCGCTTCCGACCAGGACGACGCGAAGGTCGCGCGAGCACGCGAACTCGCCATACCGATCCGCTCCGACCTGGCCCTCGACGACATGCTGGGGAGCACCGCCACGCCTTCCCCGGCACCCCACCAGCCCGGAGCCGCCACGGTGGGCGCGGAACAGCACGAGTCCCGCGCCGAGCCGACACCGGCCGCCGCGGTGCCCCTGCCCACCCCTCGCAGACCGCAGGTCGTCGCCGGCTGGTACCTGGACCCGTCCGGGCGGTGGACCTACCGCTTCTGGGACGGCAGGGGCTGGACCGAGAGGGCCAGCGCGGGAGACGGCCGCACCTGGTCGGACAGCACCGGCCTACCGCTGTGGTGTGCGCCCACGACGGACGGACTGGTCGACGGCCAGCAGCCGCATACCCTCACCGACCAGATCACGACGATGCAGAAGACCGATGTCCATGCGGCTCTGCTCCTGACCGTCCGGTGCATCGACGCGGTGGAGAACGACGCACGCATCAGCGGGCACGGGGTGGCTCCCTGGTACTACGAGAGGGCCGCCATCATCTTCGCCGGCCTGGGCGACCCCGCCGCCGAAGTCGCGGTGCTCGAACGATTCGCCCGACAGCGACATGCTCCCGGAGCCACACCGGCTCGGCTCCTCGAGCGTCTCAGACAGCGCCAGGCCGCGGCCCACGCGTAGCCGCCACACCGTCCATGACCCGTGATGTGTCTGAGTGAAGTGCCTCACGGTGCCCTCGCGGGGTTCGCCCTCACGTCCCCCTTGCTGTCACCGGCTGTGGCAGTGACCCGGGAGCTGCCCCCGGTCAGCGGCAACCTCTGAACGCTGGTCCGGTGCCGCGCAGGGGACAGTGGCGGAGCGGGGGCGGGTTCAGCCGGTGATGAGGTGGGTGAGGTGGTAGTGGTCCCACCAGTCGTCGCGGTGGTGGAGGTGGGTGACGCTGTTGGTGCGGGTCAGGAGGAGGTGGTTGCCGTCCTGGATGAGGGCGGCGTCTCCCTCCCGCCCGGCCAGGACCCTGGACACGGTGGCGATCATGTTGGGGATGGCTTTGTCGGCGAGGTCGTCGGCGTGGGGGGAGAAGGTGATGTCCCTCGGACACGAACCGAATCCCGACGGTGCGCGGCAAGGTCAACACTTGCCCGCACCGTTTGTGTTTCCGGGTCGTACGCCAGGTGCAGCCCGAGGCTGCGGTAGACCTCCAGTTTGCGTTCCGGCTCGGTGTCGCGCAGTGCGCGCACGAGGTCTCCGAGTTCGTCGATGAGGCGCCCGACCCGGGAGACCCGACGTGCCCCCGCTGCCGGTCCGACAGCGGGGGCAGGGGCTGCCCGCCTACCGGATCACGGCAGGGTCCACTTCTGGTTGGCGGCCGACATGCAGGTCCACAGGTGAACCGCCTGGCCGTCGGTGGCGTTGTTGTCCGACACGTCGAGGCACTTGCCGGACTGGGGGTTGCGGAGGGTGCCGTCGGTCTGTGCCGACCAGTTCTGGGCGCTGCTGCCGTTGCAGGTCCAGAGTTGGATCTTCGTGCCGTCGGCGGAGCCCCCTCCGGAGACGTCCAGGCATTTGCCGAGTGCCTTGACGGTGCTGTTCGGCGTCACCGACCAGGTCTGCGCGGCGGTGCTGTTGCAGGTCCAGATCTGGATCTGGGTGCCGTCGGTGGTGGCCGCGTTGCGTACGTCCAGGCACTTGCCGCCGAGCCCGACGATCGGCCCGGTGCCCGGGGTGCCGGGGTTGCCGCCGCCCCGGACGAGGGTGAAGTCGTCCACGTCGAACAGGCCGGTCCCGGAGCCGGTGAAGGTCAGGTACACGGTCTGCGTACCGGCGGGCACCCCGGCCAGGGTGGTGCTGACGTCGGCGTACGTGGTCCAGCTTCCGGTGTTGGGCACCGCCACCTGGCTGAGCAGCGGGCCGGTGGCCGAGCCGGTCCGGATGCCGATGGTGCCGCCCGGACCACCGGAGACCACCCGGGCCCGCAACGAGGTGACCCCGGTCAGGTCGAGACCCGGGTACGCGGCCCAGTCGCCCGGGTCGACGTAGCCGAGGGTCTGTCCGCCGTTGGCCCCGGCCTTGGTGAACGCGCTGACCCCGTTGGCCGAGCTGAACGCCTCGGCCTGCACGGTGGTGTCGCCGCCCGGCGGCGTGCCGCCCAGCTCCTTGATCCGGACGTTGCGGAACGACACGTCGTCGCCCGTACCGTGGTTCTGGAGCCCGACGTGGCCGGCGAGCGAGCGGGCCGGGTCGGTGTTGGTGAAGTCGTTGATCTTCCGCCCGTTGAGGAAGACCTGGAGGCGTTCCCCCTCGACCAGCAGCTCGTAGGTGTTCCACTCTCCCGGCGGGTTCAGGGCCGCGTCCCGGGCGGCCAGGTCGGCGGACTGGAAGGTGTAGACCGCGCCGGTGGTGCGGTCGGCCGCGTCGGTGGCGTCGATCTGGATCTCGTACCCGTTGTCCACCGCCGACCAGGGGGCGGTCGACGGCGGGAAGCCGATGAAGACGCCCGAGTTGTCGTCGCCGGACATCCGCCAGTCCAGCTTCAGGGAGTAGTTGGTGAACTGCTTGGCGCTGTACCAGTACAGGCCCATGCCGCCGATGGAGGTGAGGGTGGCGTCGGAGTTGCTGAAGCTGCCCGGACCGGCCTGCGACCAGCCGGTGGTGGACCCGTTGTAGAGGTTGCTGTAGCCGGTCTCCGGGCGGCAGTCGGCCTTCGCCCGACCCGCCGCGTACCGGATGCCGCCGAGCAGGTGGCTGCGGAACGCCGCCTCCGCGTACGACCCCTGGGTGTGCCCCAACCCGGTGTAGAACGACCGGCCGGAGCTGACGGTCTTGCACCAGGAGATCGGATGGTCGCCGCCCATCGAGCCGCCCGAGTATGACGACTCGTCCAGGGTGGCGAGGACCCGGGCGCCCGCGCGCGGGTTGGTCTGGTAGTTGTACCACTCGTCGGTGCGGGTCAAGGTCTGCGGCAGCTGCCCGGTGGCCGGGTGCGCCCGGTTCTCGAAGCGGACGTTCGCCTGCTGGATGGCCGGGTGCGAGGCGAAGTAGCCACCCACCAGGCTGCCGTAGTACGACCAGCCGTACTCGGTGTCGGCGGCGGCGTGGACGCCGACGTACCCGCCGCCGCCGTTGACGTACGACTCGAAGGCGGACTGCTGTGCGGCGTCCAGGACGTCCCCGGTGGTGTTGAGGAAGACCACCGCCTCGTACTGGGCCAGGTTCGCGGTGGTGAACCGGGACGCGTCCTCGGTCGCGGTCACGGTGAAACCGTTCGCCGCACCGAGTTCCCGGATCGCCTGGGTGCCGACGGCGATCGAGTCGTGCCGGAACCCGGCGGTCTTGGAGAACACCAGCACGTCGTACGGGGCATCGGCCGCGATGGCCGGCGTCGCCGACGTCGTAGCGGCAAGAACTGCGGCAGCGGCGGTCACCGCGCCGAGGACGGATCGAAGGAGTCTGCGCATGTCACTCTCCCGAATGGGGGTGGAGGGTGGTGCCGGGGCGTCCCGGGGACGCCCCGGCAGGCGGGTTACGGCAGGGTCCACTTCTGGTTGGCGGCCGACAGGCAGGTCCACAGGTGGACGGCCTGGCCGTCGGTGGCGTTGTTGTCCGACACGTCGAGGCATTTGCCGGACTGGGGGTTGCGGAGGGTGCCGTCGGTCTGTGCCGACCAGTTCTGGGCGCCGCTGCCGTTGCAGGTCCAGAGTTGGATCTTCGTGCCGTCGGCGGAGCCCCCTCCGGAGACGTCCAGGCATTTGCCGAGTGCCTTGACGGTGCTGTTCGGGGTGACCGTCCAGATCTGAGCGGCGGTGCCGTTGCAGGTGTAGATCTGGATCTGGGTGCCGTCGGTGGTGGCCGCGTTGCGTACGTCCAGGCACTTGCCGCCGAGCCCGACGATCGGCCCGGTGCCCGGGGTGGTGCCGCCGGTGACGAACGTGAACGCGTCGAGGTCGAACAGCGCCCCGGTGCCCCCGGCGAAGGTGAGGTAGAGCGTGCCGGTGCTGGCCGGCGCGCCGGAGACGGTGCCGGTGACGGTGGTGAAGGTCTCCCAGCCGCCGGTGACCGGGACGGTCGCCTGGCCCAGCACGGTGCCGGTGGGCGAACCCATCCTGACCTGGAGGGTGCCGCCGACGCCGTTGGAGGAGACCCGGGCGCTGAACGAGGTGGCCTTGTCGAGTCGGTACGGCTCGAACGCGATCCAGTCGCCGTTGTCGATGCTGCCGACGGTCCGGCCGCCCTCGGCCGCGGCCTTGTCGTAGAGGGTCACCCCCGACGAGGTCTTCAGGTGCTCGGCCTGGCGCTTGCGCGGCTGGAGGGTGTGCTGCTTGTGGGTGGTCAGCCCACCGGCGTCGGTGTACTCGGCGTCGAAGATCGCGAAGATGTTCGCCGCGTCGTCGTGCTCGCCGTCGACCGGGATGGTGATCGAGCCGGAGCAGCCGTTCTTCGAGGTGATCTGGTGGCCGTGCTGGTCGTGGCCGAGCACGTAGGTCATCCTGACCTTGGCGCAGTCGATCGTGCCGTCCTCGGGGTCGGTGACGGTGATGCTGAAGGGCACCGCGTCGCCGTAGGAGAAAAGCGAGCCGTTCGCCGGGCCGGTGATGGTGACGGTCGGGGCGGTGTTGCCGACGCCGATCTGCACGCTGGCGGTGCCGGTCGCGCCCTGCGGGTCCCGGACGGTCAGGGTGACGTTGTAGGTGCCGTTGGCGGTGAACGTCTTGCTGGGGTTGGCCGCCGTGGAGGTGGTGCCGTCACCGAACGCCCACGAGTAGGTCAGCGCCCCGCCCTCCGGGTCCGACGACCCGGCCGACGAGAAGTTCACCGTCAGCGGGGCCGCCCCGGAGGTCCTGTCGGCGGCGGCGACGGCGGTCGGCGCGCGGTTGCCACCGGCGACGTAGTCGTACCGGTACAGCGCCGAGTTGGCGTCACCGTTGAAGTAGCCGGTGCCGTAGTCGAGGACGTACAGCGCGCCGTCCGGGCCGAACGCGGAGTCCATGACCTGCTTGCCGTTCCAGGGGAACGACGCGTCGATGGCGCCCCGGGAGCCGTCGGCGTTCACGTGGATGGGCTTGATCCAGCCCCGGCCCAGCTCGGCGGCGAAGAACTGGCCGTCGAAGGACTGCGGGAACTTCGTGGTGGACGGGTTCGACGCGCTGTAGCGGTAGACCGGACCGGCCATCGGCGACTCGGAGCCGCCACCGAACTCCGGCGGGCTGCCGGCGTCACCGGCGTACCGGATCCAGGCCGGTTGCGCCCCGGGCAGGGTGGGCAGGCCGGTGTTGCGGAACGAGTTGTTGGTCGGCCCGCCGGTGCAGTCGTACTTGGCGCCTGCGGTGCCCGCGGCGAAGTCCCACTCCGCGTACGTCTCGGTGGCGGTGTTGGCGCCGGTGCAGTACGGCCAGCCGTAGTTGCCCGGCCCGGTCACCCGGTTGAACTCGACCTGACCGCTGGGGCCGCGCGTGCTGGTGGTGCCGGCGTCCGGGCCGTAGTCGCCGACGTAGACGACCCCGGTGGCCTTGTCCACGCTCATCCGGAAGGGGTTACGGAACCCCATCGCGTAGATCTCCGGACGGGTCCGCGCGGTGCCCGGGGCGAACATGTTCCCGGCCGGGATGGAGTAGCTCCCGTCCGCGCTCACCTTGATCCGCAGGATCTTGCCGCGCAGGTCGTTGCTGTTGGCCGCGCTGCGCTGCGCGTCGTACGCGGGGTTGCGGTTGGTCCGCTCGTCGATCGGCGCGTATCCGGCGGAGTCGAACGGGTTGCTGTCGTCGCCGGTCGACAGGTACAGGTTCCCGGCCGCGTCGAAGTCGATGTCCCCGCCGACGTGGCAGCAGATGCCTCGGTCGGCTGGCACGTCCAGGATGGTGACCTGGCTGGACGTGTTCAGCGTCCAGTCGGCGTTGAGGGTGAACCGGGACAGCCGGTTGACGCCCTGCCAGGCGGAGAAGTCCGTGCCGGTGGCCGGGGCGTCCCCGGCGGGGGTGGACAGCGGCGGGGCGTAGTAGAGGTAGACGTGCCGGTTGGTGGTGAAGTTCGGGTCCACCCCGACGCCTTGGAGGCCCTCCTCGTCGTGGGTGTAGACGGGGATCGTGCCGACCACGGTGGTGGTGCCGGCCGCGTCGGTGCGACGCAGCGTGCCGTTGCGGGCGGTGTGCAACACCGACCGGTCGGGCAGCACCGCGATGGTCATGGGCTCGCCGACCTCGGCCACCCCCTTGGCCAGGGTGACCTGCTGGAAGTCGGTGGGGTTGATGGTGTGGGCCTGGGCGGGGGCCGGGCTGCCGAGGGCGATCAGCCCGGCGGCGGCCACCAGTAGTAGTGCGGAGCTGACCGACGTTGTTCGCCGGCCGAGCGCGCCGTCGTGGTTGGACACTGTCTGTCCGTCCCTTCCTGACGTTCGAATGCCAGGGCGGGGCGCGCGCCGTCGCGCCGGAAGCCGTAGCGGGGGAGGGGGGTCGATGGGTCACCGCGCCGCCGGTTCACCTCGCCGAAACACTTTCGTGATGGCGAAGACATTAAGCTGCTTCGATCCCACTGTCCATACCTTCTGCCCAACCACGGCGAACTTTCGCTTGAACCACGAAAAGTCCCCGGGTCTGCCCGGCCGAGCAGCGACCGGCGGGCGGGCTCAGCCCTCCGAGCTGTGGTGGTGGTCCAGCTTGTCGCGCAGCGTGCCGGCGAAGCCTTCGGCCGTGGCGAGCTGGTCGCGCAGGGCGGTCACGCGGACGGTGGCGGCGGCGTGGAACATGTCGAGCCGGTCGAGCAGGGCTGCCCGGTCGGCGCCGGTGGCGGTGTCGAGGGCGTCGAGGACGGTGAGCAGGTCCCGCATCTCGTCGAGGGTGAAGCCGAGGGGCTTCATGCGCTTGACCACGGCGAGGCGGTCGAGGTCGGGCTCGGTGTAGAGGCGGAAGCCGCCCTCGCTGCGGGCGGAGGGGACGATCAGGCCGGCCTCCTCGTAGTGGCGGATGGTGCGGACGCTCAGGCCGACCCGGTCCGCGGCCTCGCCGATCTGCATGAGCCGGCCGGTGGCCGGGCCGGAGGCGCGCTGCTCCGGCCCGGTGCCGCGGCTGGTGGTGGCCATCAGTGGCCGACGCCGAGGCGGCCGGCGAGGGCATGGTGGATGCGGGCGCTGGGCTGGTTCAGCTCGATGATCTCGACGGTCTTGCCCCGGGCGGCGTACCTGGTGGTGATGGCGTCGAGCGCGGCGACGGAGGAGGCGTCCCAGACGTGGGCGTGGGTCATGTCGATGACCACGGTGTCGGGGTCGCCCGCGTAGTCGAACTGGCCCACGAGGTCGTTGCTGGAGGCGAAGAACAACTCCCCGTGTACGGAGTAGATGCGGGTGCCGCCGTCGGGGTCGAGGACGCTGGTGACCTCGACGAGGTGGGCGACCCGGCGGGCGAAGATCACCATGGCGGTGAGCACGCCGACCACGACGCCGATGGCGAGGTTGTGGGTGGCCAGGGTGGTCGCGACGGTGGCGAGCATGACCACGGTCTCGCCGTACGGCATCCGCTGCAGGGTCCTCGGCGCGACGGAGTGCCAGTCGAACGTCGACACCGCCACGATGATCATCACGGCGACCAGGGCGGCCATCGGGATGACCGCGACCACGTCACCGAGCGCCACGACCAGGATCAGCAGGAACACGCCGGCCAGGAAAGTCGACAGGCGGGTGCGGGCACCCGACGCCTTCACGTTGATCATCGTCTGGCCGATCATGGCGCAGCCGCCCATGCCGCCGAAGAAGCCGGTGACGATGTTGGCGACCCCCTGACCCCAGGACTCGCGGGTCTTGCTGGAGGGGGTGTCGGTGATGTCGTCGACGAGCTTGGCGGTCATCAGCGACTCCATCAGCCCGACCAGCGCGATGCCCAGGGCGTAGGGGGCGATCAGGGTGAGGGTGCCCACTGTCCAGGGGACCTGTGGCAGCCCGAGGGCGGGCAGGCTGTCCGGCAGGGCGCCCTCGTCCCCGACGGTCGGCACCGCCACGCCGACGGCCACCGTGACGACGGTCAGCACGACGATCGCGACCAGCGGCGCCGGGACGGCGCGGGTGAGCCGGGGCAGCCCGACCATGATTCCCAGGGCGACGGCGACGAGTGGGTAGACCAGCCACGGCACGCCGAGCAGGTGCGGGATCTGGGCGGCGAAGATCAGGATCGCCAGGGCGTTGACGAAGCCGACCATGACGCTGCGGGGGATGAACCGCATCAGCTTCGCCACCCCGAGCACCGCCAGCAGGATCTGGATCACGCCGCCGAGGATCACCGCCGCGATCAGGTGATCCAGGCCGTACTCCTTTGCCAGCGGCGCGACCACCAGGGCGACGGCTCCGGTCGCGGCGGAGATCATCGCCGGCCGGCCGCCGCAGATCGCGATGGTGACGGCCATGGTGAACGAGGCGAACAGCCCCACCCGCGGGTCGACCCCGGCCAGGATCGAGAAGGAGATCGCCTCCGGGATCAACGCCAGGGCGACGACCAGGCCGGCGAGGATCTCGGTGCGGAACACCTTCGGCGACAGCCAGGACGGGCGGGGCAGGCGCGGCCGGTTGACCGCGGACAGCACAGAAGACATACAGCCATTTCCACTCAGGCGCGCCCGGGGCGCGCAGCGAACCTTCCTCGCAGGAAGGCAGGCGGCCGGGAACGGCCGGCGTTGGATGCGTCGGGTGAGCTTCCCGGGCTCTGAGGTCGGAACGCGGCGCGTTTGCCGTGGCCGTCCGCACCTCGACGCCACCCCGGAGAACCTACCCTTCCGTCAGGGGAGAGTTGGGTCGAGGTGGTGATCATCACGCTGCGACGACGGCAGGGCACAGCCGGGACAGCGACTGCGGTGGGCAGCATGCCGATCGCCGCTGTCGCGCGCGGCACCAGGCCAAGCGTGATGGAGCGATGGCAGCCGAGGCGGTCCCACGGCGACATCCGCTGGCGGGCCACGGCCTGAGCGGGGTCGACCAGCGGGGGTCCGGCGGCGCGGACCCCCGCTGGCGCGCTGGGGACCTCAGCCGGTGGGCAGCGTCGCCCAGCCCCGGTTGAAGGTCTTACTGTCCTCGTCCGGTCGGTAGTTGCGTTCGATGTTGCCGGCCGCGTCCACCGAGAACCAGTGGATCTTGGTGCCGGTCGGGACGGTCAGCGTCTCGGCCCCCTCCCGGATGCCCGCCGAGGCGTACAGGGTGGACTCGAACGTCGGCCGGCTGCCGTCGAGGGTGTAGAACACCGCCGCCGGCTCGCTGACGTCGAACCGGACGCTGACCGCGCCCTCGGTGGCGCTCGGCGTGACCGACAGGGTGCTGGTCGGGCGCTTCTTGTCCTTGTCGTAGTCCCGGGCCACCCGCAGCAGCTCGACCAGGCCGTTGCTGAACTCCATGGTCTCCTGGTGCGCCTCCTCCCAGGTGGGCTGGAAGCTGGTGCCGACCTCGAAGTTCCAGGCGTAGATGCCGTACTTGTACCAGAGCATGTCGCCGGAGTTGCCGGCCGCCGAGTACAGCACGTCGGAGATCGGGCCGGTCCGGGCCGGGGTGACCGCCATGTTGCGGTGCCGCTTGATCGCGGTGAGGATGCGCGACGACGCGCCCCAGAAGAACGACTCCTCGGCCAGCGTCGGCCGGGGCGCGGAGATCCGGCCCGGGGTGGCGTACGCGCCCGGCGACCACATGAAGTAGTTGCCGGAGGAGTGCAGGTTCATCGAGAACTTCATGTTCGGCCGCTGGGCCAGCCAGTCGACGTTGCGGTTCTCCGGCTCGGACAGCTCGCTCGGCCCGGCGTAGGTGTCGCTGGTGCAGCTCGCCGACGCCCCCGAGTAGCCGTCGAAGAGGCTGTACTCGGTGTAGTTGCGGTTGTTGTCCACGCCCCACGAGTTACGGGCCAGCGCGTCGGTGGCACCGCCCGGCGCACAGTGGTTGGTCATGTTGCGGCGCTGCGAGGCGTAGTCGTAGAACGAGTAGTGCCCGCCGTCCGGATTGATCGACGGGACGATCCAGATGTCCAGGGTGCGCAGCAGCTGCTTGGTGTTCTCGTCGGTGGCGTGGTTGCGCAGCAGTCGCTCGGCGGTCTCGATGGTCACCAGCGGCGGCACCCACTCTCGAGCGTGCTCCTGAGCGTAGGCGAGGACCCCGGTGCGGGAGCCGTCGCGGTACTTGCCGATCCGGATGGCGTACACCGGGTGCGGGTCGCGGGAGACCCCGGCCGGCGCCTTCAGGTTGTCCGACAGCGGCGTCGGCGCGACCGGCGCGACCACCCCGGCGCCGGCGTCCCCCCGATAGGTGTACGCCGTGACCAGCGCACCCGCCTCGGCCGTCAGCGCCGCGGCGACCTGGGCGGCGGTGCTGGTCACCGCCCCGGCGGCGTCGGTGGCCAGGCTGACCCGGATGGCCTTGCCGGTCACCGTGACCGAAAGCGGCTGGTCGGCCGCGCCCGGGGCGGCCAGCTCGACGGTGATGTCGTTGCCGCCCTCGTGCCCCCAGGCGAGCGAGTCCACCGCGACCCGGGTGGCGGTGGTCCCACCCAGCACGACCTGCGCCTTACGCCGGTACCCGTTGGTCTGGTAGGGCAGCTTCACCACCTCGGCGAGCTGCGGGTAGGCGTCGGCCAGCCGCTTGATCCGGTCGTACAGCTCGGTCGGGGTGAGGTAGCTGGTGACGAAGTCCTTCTGGTAGCCGGGGCCCTCCGGGCTGTCGGCCGGGATCGGCAGCCACTCCTTGACCTCGGCGACCGCCACGTCGCCGGTGGGGCTGGTGATCTGGATGCGCTCCGGCCGGGCGGTGACGGCGGCGGCGCCCCGGTGGTAGAGGTAGACCCCGGCGTCGACGAACCGGGAGATGTTCTGGGTGCCGCCGGAGCCGATCTCGGTGCCGGGGCCGCTGTCCCGGGCCACGGTCAGCGTGCTGGCGGAGGTCTGCCCCTGGGCCCACTTGGCCTCGACCGAGAGCACCTGGTTGGTGCCGGAGGTGTAGTAGTCGGCCCGGATGATCTTCACGTCGGAGGCGGCGGCGCTGCGCTCCAGGGTCGCCGTGTACGCCCGGTTCTCGGCCTGATGGGCGGCGATCGTGGCGTCCCGCTCGCTGATCCGCTGCGCGGAGTCGTCGGCGTCGTGCAGCACGGCGCCGACCTGGTAACCCATCCGCTTCAGCCCGGCGACCTCGGTCGGGGTGACCACGGCGTGCACCACGATGCCCGCCTCGGTGGGAGTGACGTGGTGGTCGAGGTCGATGCCGGTGGCGACCAGCGCGTCGAGTTGGGCGGTGCCGTCGACCGTCACCTCCACCACGTCGGCCTGCTCGTCGGCGGAACGTTCGAGCGCGACCGGGGCGTCGGCCTCCCGGTCGGGCGGGGCGGCGGTGCCGGCGGTCGCCGGGCCGGCGAGCAGCAGCAACGCCACGCCGGCGGCCGTGGCGGCGGGTAGCCGCCGCCAGCGGCGGGGGAACGCGGAACGGGACATCTCGGGCCACCTTTCCTGGGGGTGCGAGACCGGCCGACGGCGCGCGGCAGCGCCCGCCGTCGGGCGGGTGTGCGAAACGGGGAGGTCGGACGCCGACAGTCGGGCGACGGTGGGTGACCGAACACGACGTCCACTCCGCCGACGACGGGGGACACGGGGGTGTCCTCCGGACGCGCGGAGGCGACGGACCGGCGCCGATCCGGTCTGCGTGACGGGCGGGGGGCGTACCTGGTTACGGTAGGTCGTGGGGCCGTTGCCGATCGGTGCGCCCATCCTGGCCGTGCCCGCTCGGATCTGTCAATGATCTGTCCGGCCGGACACGGACTGTCACAGCGCGGCGGCTCGGGTGTCCTCTCCGGACGGCCGGTCCGGCGGCGACGGTCAGGACGCCGACCGGTAGTGGCCGGCGAGCCGACCGAGCTTCATCGCCAGGTGCAGGCACAACCGTTCGTTGCCGTCTTTGAGGTCGGTGTCGGCGAGCTGCTCGACCCGTTGCAGCCGGTAGTAGAGGGTGGTCCGGTGCAGCCGCAGCTTCTCGGCGGTCGCGTGGGCGTTGCCGGCCAGGTCAAGGTACGCCTCCAGGGTCTCCAGCAGCACCTGGTGGGCGTCGTCGTGCAGTAGCCGCTCCAACCCGGGGTGCACCCCGGCGATGTCGAGGTGCCGGCCGTCGAGCTGGGACAGCACCCGGTAGATGCCCAGGCCGGCCCAGGAGACGACCCGGCCGAGCGCCGGCAGCTGCACCCCGACCCGGGCCGCCTGCACCGCCTCCCGGTAGGACTGCACCGCGTCGGCCAGCCCCGGGCGGGACTGGCCGATCCCGGTCACCGTCCGTTCCACCGAGGACAGCCCCCGGGTCGCCTGGCCCAGCGCCTCGTCGAGATGCTCGGCGGCGGCCTCCAGGGTGGGCTGGCCGGCGATCCGGCCGCCACAGATCAGCAGCACCCCGTGGTCGGGCCAGACCATGTGCAGCGACTCCCGCACGCCGAGCCACCGCCGGGTCGCCACCAGCGCCTGCTCCAGCGCGATCCGGGCCACCTCGTCGGGGTGCCGCCCGGCGGCGGGGACGAGCTGGACCACCACGGCGGTGGTGGGGCCGTCACCGGCGACCGTGCCCTCCTCCAGCAGCGCCCGGACGGCGTGCGCGCGGGCCTGCGGGCTCTCCACCAGCAGCGTCCGGGTGGCCTCCGACTCCCGCTGCGAGGCCAGCTCGCCGAGCAGGTTCTCCCGGTAGAGGGCCAGCGACAGGTCGGTGAAGGCGCTGGTCGCGGTGGCGATGTCGGCGTCGGTCATCGACCCGTCGTCGTCGATGAACCAGACGAACCCGAGCAGCAGGTCGTCGTGCCAGATCGGCACGCAGACCCGGGGGAGCAGGTCGAGGTCGACGTCGGCCGGGGTGCGCACCGGCTCACGGGCGGTGAGCACGCCCATCCGGCGGAACCAGGCGATCACCTCGGGGGTGGTCTGCCGGCGCAGGATCGACATCCGGCGCACCTCGTCCATCGGCCCGTCGTGTTCGCTGTAGACGACCACCCGCTGCCGCCGGTCCTCGATGAGGGCGGGACGCCCCACCCGGGCGGCGACGGCATCGACTATGCGTTGAAGCTCACCGTGCATGGATCTCCCCTGGTTGGCTGCGCGGCAGGGGTGCGACAGCCGGTGCCCTACCATCTGCGGCCGGTGGCCCCGGGCGCAAGGTCCACCGGGGATCTACCGACAAAAGGACGGCCCCCATGGCGACTGTTCCGGCAATTGTCCGAAGCGCCGCCGTGATCGCCGATCGTAGGGTTCCGGTGCGGTGGGCAGCGGGCCGCCGGCGCGCAGGAGGGAACGCCCGAGTGACAGCTGGTAGGCCCTGGCGGGGGGTGCTGGTCGCCATCACCACACCGTTCCGCGACGACCTCGGCGTCGACTTCGACCGGCTCCAGGAGCACGTGCGCTGGCTGGCCGAGGCGGGGTGTCACGGGGTGACCCCGTGCGCGTCGGTGGGGGAGTACCGGGCGCTGTCCGACGACGAGCGGGCCGACGTGGTGCGGGCGACGGTGCAGGCCGCGCCGCCCGGCTGCGCGGTGCTGCCCGGCGTCGGCGGGTACGGCAGCCGGCAGTCCCGCCGCTGGGCGGAGCAGGCCGCCGCCGCCGGGGCGCACGGGGTGCTCGCCCCACCCCCGGACGGCTACCCTGCCGGCGACGCCGACGTGGTCGCCCACTACCGGGAGGTGACCGCCGTCGGCCTGCCGGTGGTGGCCCACAACGACCCGTACGACACCCGGGTGGACCTCACCCCGGAGCTGCTCGCCTGGGTCGCGGAGACCGACGGGATCGTCGCGGTCGAGGAGTTCTCCGGCGACGTCCGACGGGTGCACCGGATCAGGGACCTCTGCCCGCACGTGGACGTGCTGGCCGGCGCGGACGACGTGCTGCTGGAACTCGTGTTGTGCGGGGCCCGGGGCTGGGTCGCCGGGCTGTCCAACGCGCTGCCCCGGCAGGCCCTGCGCCTCTACGACCTCTGTGCCGCCGGTGACCTGGCCCGCGCGTTGCCGCTCTACGCCGAGCTGCACCCGGCGTTCGGCTGGGGCTCCCGGCCGGAGGCGGTGCAGGCGATCAAGCTGGCGATGGACTGTGCCGGGCGGTTCGGTGGACGGTGCCGCCCGCCGCGCGGCCCGCTGCCGCCGCCGGTCGCCGCCCGGCTGCGCCGGGACCTGGTCCGGGCCCTGTCCGTCACCGTCGACCCGGTTGCCGACGGCCGTCCCCGCTGAGCCGTCCGGGCTGCTCCGCGCGGTGCCGGGGCGGGCCGGGCCGGTCGGTCCGGGCCGGGGCCCGGCCGGTCACGACCGGCTGCCGGTCCTTCAGGTGTCGGAAGCCGCCGGTTCACCTGCCGACATCTGCACGGTGACCCGCCCCGGCCCGGCCTCCTAGATTCGCTGCGCGGCCCGGTGCACGGCTGTCCCGGCAGTCACCCTCGGGACACCGGTCACCGGCGGCCGCGTCCCTCCCGACGAGAGGTGAACCCGTGCACCGTGCTCCCCGCAACACCCCCCGACTGCGGCGTCGCGTGCTGGCCGCGGTCCTGGCCGGCACGCTCGTGGCGACCGCCTCGACGCAGGCCGCCGCGGCCCCGGCCAATCCGGCCGGCGGCACCGCGCCGTTCCAGGTCCTCGACCCGCAGGCGTGGCAGAACCCCGACACCATGACCTGGGACGACTACCAGGCGGTTCCCGGCAAGAACTGGGCCGATCCGAGCGTGCGGGGCTCGATCCGCAACTTCAAGATCGCCCTGGTCGCGCTCGACTATCCCGACCAGACGTTCGCGGTTTCCCAGCGGGCCCGCTCCACGGTCTTCGGCAACCCCCAGTCCGTCGCGGCCAACATCCCCCGCGCCGACGTGCCGAAGTTCTACCAGGACTTCCTCAACACCCCGAACACCCTGAACAAGGGGCACACCCTGCACGAGTACTGGATGCAGGACTCCAACGGGCGCTACGGCGTGGACCTGGCCGGGTTCGGGCCGTACCAGATGCCGGCGAAGTCCTACCAGTACGGGCTGGACAACAGCTTCAACCCCGGCGCCTGCCCGAGCGGGGACACCTGCAACAAGAACATCCGCACCGACGGGCTGGGCGCCTGGCGGGCGGCGGTCGGTGACGAGGTCGCCAACCAGTACGAGCTGGTCTTCATCCTCAGCGCCGGGCAGGACGAGTCGTCCACCTGGCAGGAGTTCGGGCAGATGATCTTCCAGAACAAGGAGGACGTGCCGGATTCCTGGGGCCCGCCGGACCCGAACCTGCCGAACTGGGCCAAGACCCGCTACGTGGAGTGGACCTCCTGGAAGGCGGCGGCGACGTTGTGGCCCAACGCCGGTTCCGGCTCCTCCACCCAGGGGGAGAGCTCCGGCATGGGGGTGTACGCCCACGAGCTGACCCACCTGCTCGGCATCGGCGACAACTACAACAACCCGTACGGCGAGCCGTTACGAAGGGCGTACACCGGCATCTGGAGCATGATGTCGCGCGGTTCGTTCAACGGACCCGGCGGCCCGCACACCCGCTGGCAGATCCCGCCGACCAACGGCGGTTCGATGGGGTCGCTGCACACGGTGCGGGACAAGCTCAAGATCGGCCTGCTCGGTGAGGAGCACGTGCTGCGGCTGTCCCGGGAGGCGCTGGCCTCCTCGGGCCTGGTCGTCGCCCAGGTGACCGCCCGTGCGGTCGACGCCGGCCCGAAGGGGCTGACCGGGGTGAACATCGCCCTGAACAAGGACCTCTCGCCGGCCTGCACGGTCGCCACGAACCCGCTGTGCGACGGCGGGAGCTTCAACAACTACACGGTCGAGGTCGTCGACCGGATGGGCGCGGACTCGTTCACCCCGGACCGGGGCGTGCTGCTGAGCAAGACCAAGAACGCCGACAGCGCACCGTTCCAGTGGGTGGTGGACGCCAACCCGCAGGACATCGACATGATCGATTTCTACCGGCCGGACGGCACCCCGCAGAAGATCACCATGGGTGACTACCGGCAGCTCTCCGACGCGCTGTTCCACGCCGGGGCGGACACCGGCAGCCAGTACGAGTACGTCGACGAGGCCAACCGGCTGCACTTCTACATCATCGACCTCAAGCGGGACGCGGCCGGCTCGCTGTCGTACACGGTGGCGGTGCGGTCGCTGGACGGCACCGGGGGGCCGAGCACGCACGGCGTGACCCTGGGCAAGGGCGAGGTGACCAGCACCGGCAAGCCCACCAACCGGGGCGTGACCTGCTCGTTCGAGCTGACCAACAGCGGCGTCTACTCCGCCGGTGGGCAGCAGCACCCGGAGAACGCGACCGCGTACCTGAAGTCGGACGTCTACCGGCTCTCGGCGGAGGTGGCCGGCACGGGCTGGCGGACCTGGCTGCCCAACCCGCTGGCCACCGCCCAGTTCGGCAAGTCCACCACCGTCCGGGTGTCGGTGGGGGCCACCGCCGCCGCGGCGGACACCGGCTTCGTCAAGCTCACCGCGACCTCGGAGAGCGACCCGTCGAAGACGGTGACCAAGCAGTGCCGGGTGGAGAAGTCCTGACCGGAATCGACCGACGCCGTGGGTCCGTGGTGGCGCAGGCCGCCACGGACCCACGGCACGGGTGGGGAGGAGACCACGTGCGGCTGACCACGAGCGCCCGCCGCGGCGTCGGCGCGCTGGCGGTCCTGCTGCTGGCCGGCGCCGCCGGCTGCGGCGGCCCCGACGCCGAACCGGAGGCGGTCACCCCGACCACCGTCCGGGTGCTGGTCCGCGACATCAACATCCGGGCCGAGGGCGTGGACTGCGCCGGCACCGGACCGTACCTCTACTTCCACCACCGGGCGCCGTTCCGGGTGCTCGACCCCGCCGGGGCGGCCCTGGTCACCGGGACGCTGCCGGCGGGCACGGCGGTGGCCGCCTTCGCCGAGGACCTCGGGGTGGAGCGGGTGCCGACCTACTGCGAGTTCGCGGTGCCGGTGCAGGTGCCGCAGCGGACCGGGTACCGGCTGGAGGTGGCCGGCCGGCCGGCGCTCGACCTGACCCCGGACACCAGCGAGGGTCCGGCGCTGGTGGCGGTGGTGCCGGCGTGAGGCGGCGGCTGCTCGCGCCGCTGCTGGCGGTGCTGGTGCTGGCCGGCTGCACCGCCCGGCCGGCCGCCGAGCCCGCACCGGCGCTCGCCGGCGGCGCGTCGACGTTGCCCGGCCCGGTCCCCGCCGACCTGGCGCTGCGCCCGGCGCCCGGCACCGCGCCGGCCGCCCCCGCGTTCACCGGTGGGCTGACCGACGGCACCCCGCTCACCGCCGCCCGGCTGTGGGCCGACCGGCCGGTGGTGTTCACCTTCTTCAGCTCCTGGTGCACCACCTGCGTCGACCGGCAGGACGCGCTGAGCGACCTCGCCCGCCGCTACCGGGACCGGGTGGTCTTCGTCGGGGTGGCGGGCGCCGACCAGGCCGACGAGTTGCAGGACTACCTGCGTGCGCACCGGGTGGAGTATCCCGTCGTCGTGGACGAGCAGCAGACGATCTGGCGGTCGTACGCGGTGCGGGAGCCACCGGCCGTCGTGCTGGTCGCCAAGGGCGGCGCGCTGCTGCGCGGGTGGCCCGGCGGGCTGGACGCGGCGGCGCTGGAGCAGCGGCTCGGGGAACTGGTGCTGGCCGGCTCCGGGTAGCCGCCCCGGATGGTGACGGCCGGTCCCCGCCGGCTCGTGCGGGCGCGGCGTCGAATCGACGGGAGGTCGACGCCGCGCCCTGCGGCGTGCCCGGGTCCTCGGATTCCCGTCACGGTCGGTGTTCGCGCTGGTGGGGGTCGGTGGATCGACGGGGGAGGCCGGTGCGGGCGACCGTCCGGCGGCTCCTCGCCGACCATCGGGAACTTCTGTTCGCACGAACAAAAGTTTCTCCGTTCGAGGTCTATCTTTAGCTGGCGGTCGCCGTTAGTGTCCGGTTCACGGACGTAACACGGTTGACATCACCCCTTGATCGACCAGCCATCTACCCGGCCACGCGTATTCGGCGGCGCAGGTCCTTCGACCCTCCTAGTAGGACTTCGCACGTCTCCACGGTCCGCAGGGCCGCTTTCGAAAGGTGGAAATTGTGAACGAGGATCAGCGCCGTATGGCCTCCGACCCCCAGTACCGCGCCCAGGTCACCCGCCGTCGGCTGCTGGCCGCGTCGGCCGGCGCCGCCGCCGTGCTCGGCGCGGCCGGCCTGCCGGTGCTCCAGACCAACGGTCCCGCCCGCGCGGACGGCAAGTGGCGGGTCGACCCGCTCATCCCGGCGCAGAACCGGGGCATCATCCTCTACAGCGTCCGGGACCGGATCTCCGCCGCCCCGGACGACAGCGGCGTGCCCTACGGCTTCGAGCGGGTGCTCGCCAGCCTGGCCGAGATGGGCTACAAGGAGATCGAGTTCGCCGGCTACAACCAGCACACCTCGATCCTGGGCCGGCAGATCACCCCGACGGAGATCCGCAAGATCCTGGACGACAACGGGCTGGTCGCCAACGGCACCCACACGAGCATCCGGGCGGACACCTTCCAGCAGCAACTCGACATCGCCGAGGAACTCGGCATGAAGAACATCGGCACCGGCAGCGACCCGACCAACAGCGCCTACCAGTCCGACTGGGACGCCGCGGCCGACCTGTGGAACGAGCTCGGCCGGCAGGCCAAGGAGCGCAAGATGCGCCTCTACACCCACAACCACGACGTGGCCTACTCGTTCCTGCTCGACAGCGGCCCGCTGGACGCCAACGGCAAGCCCACCCGCTCCTCCGGCGTGCGCCGGCTGGAGTACTTCTTCGCCAAGACCGACCCGAAGTACGTCTTCTTCGAGTGCGACATCTACTGGGCGTACGTGGCGCGGCACAAGCACACCACGTACACCAACTCGGCCGGCCAGCAGAAGACCTCGCTGTTCGACCCGATCCTGAACGTGGCCCGGCGCACCAAGCGGTTCCCGCTGTTCCACGCCAAGGACGGCAACCGCAACACCGCGCTGCCCAACGGCTATGAGATGATCCCGCTCGGTGAGGGCGACATCAACTTCCAGCAGTTCTTCCAGACCATCGGCGAGTCGGACTTCCACCACGCCAACTGGGAGATGGACACCGCCCCCGGCGGCACCGCCAACCCGGGCCAGTCGCTGGACTTCGCCCGGCTCAGCTACGCCAACATGGCCGACCTGACCATCTACACCAACGACTGACCCGTCCGGCGGCCGTAGCTGGGCACCGCCCGGCCACACCGCCGCCGGCACCCAGGTGGCGGTCGCGTCCCCCGACGCGACCGTCACCTCCCGGGGCCCGCTCCGACCGTCCGCGCCGCAAGGCGGCCCCGGACGGCGACCGGGCGTACCGCCCCCCGTAGCCCGTCACCTCTTCCGACCCGTGACCCCGTGCCGCGCTGCCGCGCGCCCCCGGCACGGGCCCAGGCCGTACGCAGCTCTCCGGTCGGCGAACCGCACGGGATCGGGACGGCGTCGTCCCGTACCCCATGAGAGAGCCAGACGCAACACACACCACCCGGGTGGCCCCGGCGTCCCGCCCGGAGCAGGCAGCACATCGTCCCCCCACCGGAGGAACCAGATGGCAAGATCGGTACACCGATGGCTCGCCGCGATCGCAGGAGTCGGGATCGTCGTCCCGCTCGCCGCGACCGCCCCGGCGTTGGCCCAGCCGGCCCAGGACAGGACCAGCGTCCTGGTGTTCACCAAGACCGACGGTGAGCGCCACCCGTCGATCGACAAGGGCGTCAACGCGATCCGCACCCTGGGCAACGGCAACGGCTTCACCGTCGACGTCACCCAGAACTCGACCGCGTTCTCCGACGACAACCTGGCCAGCTACGGCGCGGTGGTCTTCCTCAACACCACCGGCGACGTGCTCAACGGCAGCCAGGAGGCGGCCTTCGAGCGCTACATCCGCAACGGTGGTGGCTACCTCGGCGTGCACGCCGCGGTCGAGGCCGAACCGTCGTGGACGTTCTACCGCGACATCGTCGGCACCACCGCCGCCGGCACCGCGTCGAGCGGGCCGGCGAGCATCGACGTGGCCGACCGGGCGCACCCGGCGAGCAAGCCGCTCGCCCGGCAGATCAGCCTGAACGACCAGTGGTACAACTTCACCACCAACGTCCGGGGCGCCGCGCACGTGCTGGCCACGGTGGACGAGAAGACGTTCACCGGCGGCACCATGGGCTACGACCACCCGATCTCCTGGTGCAAGGACTTCCAGGGGGGCCGGTCGTTCTACACCGGGCTCGGCGACTCCGCCGACACGTACGCCAACGGCGCGTTCCGCAAGCACCTGCTCGGCGCGATCCAGTGGTCGGCCGGCATGGTCGAGGGGGACTGCGGCGCGACGGTCAAGGCCAACTACGAGAAGGTCATCCTCAACGACGAGCCGGGCGAGCCGATGACCCTGTCGGTGCTGCCCGACGGTCGGGTGCTGCACAACACCCGGGCCGGTGAGATCCGGCTGTACGACCCGGAGACCGGCGCCAGCCCGGTGATCACCACCATTCCCGTCTACCAGCACGACGAGGACGGCCTCCAGTCGGTCACCGTCGGCCCGGACTTCGCCACCGACAAGTGGGTGTACGCCTACTACGCGCCGAAACTCGACACCCCCACCACGGACGCGCCGGCGACCAGCGCCGACCCGACCGCGTGGGACGTCTACAAGGGCCACAACCAGCTCTCCCGGTTCAAGTTCGTGGAGGAGCCGACCCCGCACCTGGACCTGGCCAGCGAGCAGAAGATCATGAAGGTCGACACCGACCGGGGCATCTGCTGCCACGTCGCCGGTGAGGTCAAGTTCGACGGCAAGGGGCTGCTCTACCTGGTCACCGGTGACGACACCAACGCCGGTGGCTCGGACGGCTTCACCCCGATCAACGAGTCGCCGACCCAGGGGCCGGGCTACGACGCCCAGCGGTCCGCCGGCAACACCAACGACCTGCGGGGCAAGGTGCTGCGGATCAAGGTGAAGGCGGACGGGTCGTACAGCATCCCGGCCGGCAACCTCTTCCCCGAGTCCGAGGACCGCGACGACCAGACCCGCCCGGAGATCTTCCTGATGGGTCTGCGCAACCCGTTCCGTTTCGACGTGGACTCCCGCGGCTTCGTCTACATCGGCGACTACTCGCCGGACTCGCAGGTGCCGAACCCGGCCCGGGGACCGGAGGGCACCGGTCGGTGGATCGCCACCAACAAGGCCGGCAACTTCGGCTGGCCGTATTGCTACTCGCCGACGCTGCCGTACATCGACTACGACTTCGTCACCAAGCAGTCCAAGGGCGCGTTCAACTGCGCCGCTCCGGTGAACGACTCGCCGCGCAACACCGGCCGGCAGGTCCTCCCGCCGGTGCAGGACCCGCAGCTCAACTACACCTTCCGGGCCACCACCACCTGCGCCGAGGCGTACCTGGCCACTCCGCCCGGCACGTGTGAGTTCACGTGGCCGGTGCTCGGCACCGGTGGCGTCGGCCCGATGGGCGGCCCGGTCTACAAGTACGACGCGGCGCTGGCCTCCGAGACCAAGTTCCCGGAGTACTACCAGGACGCGGTGGTCTTCGGGGAGTTCACCCGGGACAAGATCTTCATGATGCGCACCAACGGCAGCGGCAAGCTGGTCGGGGTGGAGCAGTTCCTGCCGGGCTTCGTCTTCGACAACCCGATGGACATGGAGTTCGGCCCGGACGGCAACCTCTACCTGCTGGAGTACGGCGACGGCTTCTTCCGGGCCAACCCGGACGCCGCGCTGTCGGTGATCCGCTACGCCAAGGGCACCCGGGCGCCGGTGGCCGAGCTGCACGCCAGCCCGACCTCCGGCCAGGCGCCGCTGACCGTGCAGTTCTCCGCCGAGGGCTCCTACGACGCGGACCCGGGTGAGACCATCACCTACGCCTGGGACTTCGACGGCAACGGCACCACCGACTCGACCCAGCGGGACGCGTCGCACACCTACACCACCAACGGGGTCTTCACCGCCAAGCTGACGGTCACCGACTCCAGCGGCAAGACGGCGGTGCTCACCCGCGAGATCACGGTGGGCAACACCGCGCCCACCGTGAAGGTCACCTCACCGCTGTCGGGCACCTTCTTCAACTGGGGTGACACCGTGCCGTGGACGGTCACCGTGACCGACCCCGAGGACGGCCCGATCGACTGCAGCCGGGTCACGGTCTCGTTCGTGCTGGGCCACGACACCCACGGCCACGGCATGAGTGACGCCAACGGCTGCTCCGGCTCCTTCGAGACCCCGGCCGACGGCGCCGACCACGCCGGCGGCTACCTGTACGGCGCGATCAGCGCCACCTACACCGACACGGGCGCCAACGGCCAGCCGGCGCTGTCCTCCCTCGACCAGGTGGTCCTGCAGACCTTCCGGCAGCAGGCCGAGTTCGCCCAGGTGCAGCAGGGCGTCACCCTGGCGAACACCACCGACGCCGGTGGCGGCCAGCACGTGGCCGGCATCGACAACGGCGACCACATCGCGCTCGCCCCGATCAACCTGGGCGGGATCGACACGATCACCTTCCGGTACGCCGGTGGCTCCACGGCCACCGCCGGAACCCCGCGCGGCATCGTCGAGCTGCGGCTCGACTCGCCGACCGGTGAGCTGGTGACCAGCGCGACGCTCAACGCGACCACCGGCACCAGCGCCTGGGCCAGCCAGACCTTCCCGGTCAGCCAGGCGGCCGGCACGCACGCGCTCTACCTGGTCTTCAAGCCCGTCTCCGGCGGACCCACGACCAGCCTGTTCAACCTCAACTGGGTGGAGTTCGGCGGCCCGACCTCCTGACGTCACCGCCCGGACGCCGGGAGGACGGAGACTCCGTCCTCCCGGCGTCGCACCGGCACCGGGGCGGCCACCGGCACCCGGCCGGGCGGCACCCGCAGGCGCCCGACCCGGCCGGTGGCGACGGTGGCCGGCCAGGTCTGACTGACCGGCCAGTGGCCGGCCGATCGTCGATGATCTAGCGTCCCGTGCGCCCGGGGCCACGCCCCGCCCCGGCACGCAGCGAAAACGAGGGGGGACCGTGCCGTTCCGTAACGATGCCGCCGACCGAGGGGGACAGCCTCGCCCCGACCGCCCGGGGCCGGGCGTGACCTGCCCGCCGGGCTGGCGTCCCCTGCGGGTGGCGATGATCGGCCAGAAGGGCGTGCCGGCCACCTACGGGGGGATCGAACGGCACGTCGAGGAGATGGCCAGCCGGCTGGCCGGCCTCGGCCACGAGGTGACCGTCTACTGCCGGGACAGCTACGGCGCGGTCGAGGAGACCCGGCACCGGGGCATCCGGTTACGGCGGGCCCGCACCGTGTCCAGCAAGCACCTCGACGCCATCGTGCACTCGGCCACCTCCACCGTGGCGGCGCTGGCCGAGCGCCCCGACATCGTGCATTACCACGGCCTCGGCCCGGTGCTGACCGCGCCGCTGGCCCGGTACGCCTCCCGGGCCCGGGTGGTGCTCACCGTGCACGGGCTGGACAACCAGCGCGACAAGTGGGGCCGGGCGGCGCGGGCCGTGCTCGGCACCGCGTACCGGCTCAGCGGGCACCTGCCCGACGCCCGGGTGACCGTGTCGCGGGGCCTGGCCGCGCACTACGCCAGCCGGTTCGGCCGGCCCGCCCGCTACATCCCCAACGGGGTGGTCGCCCCCACCCACCTGCCGCCCCGGGAACTGTCCCGGTTCGGCCTGCGCCCCGGCAACTATCTGCTGCTGGTCGGCCGGCTCGTCCCGGAGAAGGCCGCCGACCTGCTCGTGCGGGCGTTCCGTCAGCTGCCGACCGACCTGCGGCTGGCCATCGTCGGCGGTTCGGCCTTCACCGACGGGTACGTCGCCCAGCTCCGCGCCGCCGCCGGTGACGACCCGCGCATCGTGTTCACCGACTTCGTCTACGGCGACGTGCTGGCCGAGCTGTACTCGCACGCGGCGGCCTTCGTGCAGCCGTCCCGCCTGGAGGGGCTGCCGCTGACCGTGCTGGAGGCCGCCTCGTACGGCCTGCCGGTGGTGGCCAGCGACATCGAACCCCACCGCGAGATGCTCGACCGCGACGGCCCGGGGCAGCGGCTGTTCCGCGACGGCGACGTCGACGACCTGCGCCGCGCGTTGCACACGGTGACCGCCGACCTGCCTGCCGAACGGGCCGGCGCCGCGCTGCTGCGGGACCGGGTGCTCGCCGAGTACAGCTGGGACGCCGCCGCCCGTGAGCTGGAGGAACTCTACTTCTCGCTGGCTCTGCGCGCCCCCCGCCGGGGGGAACCGGACGTTGGGTCGCCCACGGTCGGCGTAACGGCCCATGTCTCCCGACCTCGGCGACCGTTAGATTAGGCCGTCCTTCCGGCCGTCGGCGGCGACCGGCAACAGTTCCCTGGAAACGAGTGGTCGGCGAGCGGTGGACGGACAGCGACACGGCACGGAGAGTGACCTCGCCCTGCCCGCCGACGGGCGGCGCCGGTGGGCCGCCGGTGATCCGACCGCCCGCCTGCTGACCGTCGGCGCGGCCCTGCTCTGCGCCGTGGCGGCGGTCGCCGTCGGGTTGGCCGCCACCGGTGGCGGCCGGGTCGGCGCGGTGCTGCCCCTGGCGGTCCTCGCCGGGCTGGCCGTCGGCGTGCTCGCGCTGACCCGGTTCGCGGCGTACGTGCTGCTGATGCTGGCGGTCCGCTCCTGCGTCGACCTGTTCAAGCTCAGCGGCCCGACGGCCGGCCGGGCCGACGGCGCGGCGGCGACCCGGGCGATGGATCCGTCGACGATCCTCGCGGTGCTGTTCCTGCTCGCCGCCGGGCTCTGGCTCGCCGCCCAGCTGCGCCAGCGGGGCCGGCTGCGCGGCTCGCCGCTCGGCGTGGCGATGCTGCTGGTCGGGGCCACCTCCCTGGTCAGCGCGGCGGGGGCCGCCCAGCCGGTGCCCAGCGCCCTGGAGTCGCTGCGGATCGGCACCGTGGTGGTGATGTTCGTGGTCCTGGAGCAACTGATGCCGGACCTGCCGGCGGTCCGCCGGGTGCTGCTCGCCGCGTACGCCTCGCTGGCGCTGGCGGTCGGCTACACCGTCGTGCTGTCCCTGCTCGGCCACCCACCGGCCGAGGTCAAGGGGGGCTTCACCCGGATCAGCGGGCCGTTCGGCCAGTCCACCACCTTCGGCCGCTACCTGATGTTCATGGTGATCTTCGGGTTCGGCATCTACCGCTACCTGAGCCGCCGGCTCCGGCTCGGCCTCGGCGCGTTGCTCGCCGCGTCGTTGCTGTTCCTGCTGCTCACCAACACCCGCAGCGCGATCCTCGGCGCGGGACTGGGCCTGCTGGTGGTGGCGGTGCTGCACCGCAGCCGGCGGATGCTGGTGGCGCTCTGCCTGGTCGCGGTGGCCGGGGTGGCCCTGCTGCCGAGCGTGGCGCACCGCTTCGGGCAGCTCGCCGACAGCACCGCCGTGGGCGGCGGCCCGACCGGCAACACCCTCGCCTGGCGGGTCGGCTACTGGTCGGAGATCGTGTCGCTGGCCAACCGCAACCCGGTCACCGGGATCGGCCCCAACATGACCAAGTTCGAGGCCGACGAGGCGAAGAAGCCACACAACGACTTCCTGCGCGCGTACGTGGAGACCGGGCTGGCCGGGCTGCTGGCGTACCTGGCGATGCTGGCGCTGTGTCTGCACACCGGGCTGAACGCGCTGCGCCGGGCCCCACCGGGGAGCCTCGGCCGGGGGATCGCGATCGGTTTCCTGGGCTGCGCGGTCGCCTTCGTCGCGGTCAGCGCGGCGTCCAACGTGATCTCGAACGTGGTGACCCTGTGGTACTTCGCGGCGTTCGCCGCGGCAGCCGGCGCGGTCGCCCGGGGGCTACCGGCCGAGCCGACCCGGGTGGCGACGCCCCGACCGGTGGGCACCGGGTGGCACAACCGATGAAGCAACGAGCAGTGGGGAGCGGCAGGGTGGAGATCGTCGACTATCTGCGGGTCGCGCGGCGTCGACTCTGGCTGCTGGTGGGCATTCCGCTGGTGGCCGGGGCGGCGGCCGCGCTGGTCGTCCTGCTCGGCCCGCAGCAGTACGCGGCCACCTCGTACGTCGCCGCGCCCGCCCTGGTCGGCGGCAGCGCGGCCCAGCAGTACACCGGCACCCAGGCGGCCAACCAGTTCGCGGCGGCCTTCGCCGCGGCGGTGACCTCCCCGCAGGTGGTCGACCAGGTGGCGGCCGACACCGGGGTGCCCGCCGACACGCTGCGCGGCGGGCTGGCGGTCAAGCAGGTCGGCGCGAGCAGCCAGCTCACCGTGACCTACACCGCCGCCGACCGGTCCACGGTCGACCCGGTGCTCGCCTCGACCGGCAAGCGGGCCCTGGCCTTCCTCTTCGCCAGCCAGGTCGGCATCGCCACCGACGAGGTGAAGACGGCCACCGACGAGCTGACCACCGCCACCCGGGCGATCAACGACTGGGAGAAGGCCAACAAGGTCAGCCAGCCGGACAAGCTCTACCAGTCGACCCTCCAGGAGATCGCCAGCCTGCGGCAGCAGCAGTTGCAGATGCAGGCGGTCGGCAACTCCCGGGGGGCCGACGCCGCCGCCGAGTCGATCAGCGCCGGGCAGAAGCGGCTCGACGGGCTCGGCCCGAAGCTGCCCGACTACCAGGCGCTGATCGCGCAACGGGACAGCGCCGCCAGCGCGTTGGCCTCGGCCCGGCAGCGGCTGCAACAGGCCCGCGCCCAGTCCCAGGCCGCCGACCCGGAGAAGGTGACCAGCGTCGGCGAGGTGCAGCCGGTGTCCCGGGTGAAGGCGTTGGTCGGCCTGGTGCTCCCGGTGCTCGGCGCCGGCCTGCTGCTGGCCGTGCTCCTGGTCGCGGTGCTGGAGTGGCTGTCGCGCAGCCGCCGGGCCGGCCAGCCGTCGGCCGTCGGTCGGGCGGCTCCGGCCGGTGGGGGGCGCGGCAGCGACGACACGGTGGTGCTGCCGGCCGTCACGGCGACCGTGCCCGAGCAGAACTCCCGGCACCGGTAGGCGGGGGTGCCGGAAGGGTCCGCGCGGGGCGACCAGCACGTCCGGGGAATGGCCCGGGGCGGCGGGCTCAACCTGCTCGGCGCCCTGCTCAGCCAGGCGGCGGTCTTCCTGATCATGCTGCTGCTGGCGCGGGTGCTGGGCATCCGGGAGGTCGGCCGGTACGCCCAGTGCTACGCGGTGCTGTCGCTGGCCGGGCTGCTGTCGCTGTCCGGGTTCCGGGCCGGCCTCACCCGGTTCGTGGCGGTGCACCTGGCCGACGCGGACGCCCCGGCGCTGCGCGGCACCATCCGGTTGGGACTGGCCGTCTCGGCCGGCTCGTCGGTCGTCCTCGCCGGGGCGCTGGCGGCGGGCGCGCCCTGGCTCGCCGACCGGCTGCACGACCCGGGGCTGGTCACCGGCCTGCGGCTGGTCGCGCTCACCCTGCCCGCCTCGACGGTCTGCGAGGCGGCCCTCGCGGCGACCCGGGGCTGGCGTACCCAGCGGCCGTTCACCTTCATCGGCCAGCTCTACGAGCCGGGCGCCCGACTGCTGCTCACCGCGCTCGCCCTGGGCACCGGGGTGGGGCTGACCGGGGCCTTCTGGGCGCTGGTGGTGGCCGGCTGGTCGGCCGCCCTGCTCGCCCTGCTGGCGTTGGGCCGGATGGTGCGCCGGGTGCCGCCGGCCCGCCCGGTGCACCGGCCGGGGGAGCTGTTCCGCTTCTCCACGGTCAGCTGGGTGTCGTCGCTGTCGTCGACCGGGCTGATCTGGGTCGACACCCTGCTGCTCGGCTTCTTCGCCAACCCGGACATCGGCGTCTACAACGTCGCCACCCGGCTGGTCACCGTCGCCATCTTCGTCCTCGCGCCGGTCAACGCCGCGTTCGGGCCGTACCTGGCGCACCTCCACCACCGGGGGGACCTCGACGACGTCCGCCGGGTCTACGCGGTGGCCACCGGCTGGGTCGTCCGGCTGTCGCTGCCGGCGTTCGTGGCGCTGCTGGTCCTCCCCGGCGACCTGCTGCGCGTCTTCGGCGGCGAGGTCGCCACCGGCGCGGCGGTGACCGTGATCCTCGCCCTCGGCCAGCTGGTCAACGCGGCCACCGGCCCGTGTGGCACGGTGCTGAACATGTCCGGCCGGGTGGCCCTCAACATGGCCGACAACCTGGCCGCCCTGCTGCTCAACGTGCTGCTCAACCTGTGGCTCATCCCGGCGTACGGGATCGTCGGCGCGGCGGCGGCGTGGAGCGCCTCGCTGATCGTGGTCAACGTCGCCCGGGTGGTGCAGGTCCGCCACCTGACCGGCGCGCTGCCGTTCACCGTCGGGATGGCCAAGGGGCTGGCCGCCGGGGTGGCCGCGCTGCTCGCCGGGCTGCTGGTGCGCTGGCTGGTGCCGGGCTGGCCGGGGCGGCCGGCCGCCGGGCTGACCGCGATCGTGGCCGTCTACCTGGGGACCGTGCTGGCACTGGGCCTCAGCCGGGAGGACGTGATGGTGCTGCGCACCCTGGCCCGCCGACGCCGTCGCGGCGGCCCGCCCGACGCCGCCGGGGACGGTCCCGCCCCGGTCGTCGACGAGGCCGGCCGGGCGGTGTCGCGGTGAGCGCGGGGCCGCGGCGGGCCACCGTGGACCGACTGCGCCGGATGGTACGCGGCACCCGCGCCTGGGCGCGGGCGGCGCGGCCCGGCGCGGTCGGCGCGCTGCCCGATTTCCTGATCATCGGCGGGCAGCGGTGCGGCACCACCTCGCTGCACCACTACCTCGCCGCGCACCCCGACGTGCGGGCCGCCACCGGCAAGGAACTCCAGTTCTTCAGCCTGCACTACGGTCGAGGGCCGCGCTGGTACCGGGCGCACTTCCCACCGGCCGCCCCCGGCCGACGCAGCTTCGAGGCCAGCCCCTACTACCTTTTCCACCCCGGCGTGCCGGCCCGGGTGGCGGCGACGCTGCCCGAGGCCCGGTTCGTGGCGCTGCTGCGCGACCCGGTCGAGCGGGCCTACTCGCACTACCTGCACACCCGCTCGTACGGGCTGGAGCCGTTGGGCTTCGCCGAGGCGCTCGCCGCCGAGCCGGGGCGGCTGGACGCAGCGCTGGCCGACGGGCCGGACACCCCGGCGGCCCACCACGCGCTGCGCAACTTCTCCTACGCCGCCCGGGGCCGCTACGCCGAGCAGCTCGACCGCTGGTACGCCCACCTGCCCGCCGAACGGCTGCACGTGATCCGCAGCGAGGACCTGTACGCCGACCCGGCGACCGCCTACGCGGGCGTGCTGCGGTTCCTCGGGCTGGCCCCGTACGCCCCGGCGGAGTTCGCCCGGCACACCCGCCGGGCGGACACCGGCCCGTCCCAGCTCACCGCCGAGTTGCGGGCCGAGCTGTCCGCCGGGTTCGCCCCGCACAACGCCCGCCTCGCCGCCCTGCTCGGCTGGTCCCGCACCTGGTGAACGGCCACCGCGTCAGCGGATCGGGGCGAGGACGCCGGCCGGGTCGCCGTTCGCGCGCAGCAGCACCGGGCTCGGCCCGATCGGCAGCGCGCCGGTGCGGGCGGCCGGGTCGGCACCGACCGGGCCGCCGGTCACCCCGGCGGTGGCCGGCAGCGACACGGTGCCCCCGGTGGTCGACCAGACCACCAGGGTGCTCTCCGCACCCCGGCGGAACGCCACCCCGGTCAGCCCCTTGGCGTTCACGGGCTCGACGGTCGCGTCCCGGGCCGCCGCCGCCAGGGCGGCCAGCATCGCGCCGGCCTGCCGCTGGGTGCCGTCCGGGTCGAGCAGGCCGTAGCGGACCTCCGCGCCGGCCCGGTTGTCGGGGTTGTACGCCAGCGGCAGCCAGAGCACCTCGTGGATGCCCCCGGCGACCAGCAGACTGACCACCTTGACCATCTCGTCGCCCCGGGCCGCGGCGTCGTCCGCGCCGTCCTTCCAGAACTGGCCGACCTCCCACGCCTGCACCGGCACCCCGGCCGGGGTCTCCGCGCGCAGGTAGTCCAGCAGCGCCGGCACCCCGGAGAAGTGCTCGTAGAAGTGCAGTTGCCGGACGTCGACCACCCGGTCGTCGAGCAGCTTCTCGGTGACCGCCAGGTAGGCCAGGTTGCGGGAGTTCTGCGTGTTGTCCAGCGCTGCGCGCAACGCCGTCGGGTCGGCGACCGCCGGAATCAGCCGCCCCCGGGTGCCGACCCGCCGCTGGAAGTACGCCTGGTAGGCGGCAACGGCCTGGTCCGGCTGCCCGGCCCGCAGCAGCCGGTCGGCCACCCCCATTCCGTACGCCACGCTGCTCATGCCCGAGTCGACCACCGTGGCCTGCGGGTCGGCCGACCGGATCGCCTCGGCGGCGGCGGTGACCAGCCGGCGGTAGTCCTCGGGGCTGCCCGCCCAGTACTGCTGCGCGTTGACCTCGTTCTCGATGGCGTACTCGCGGACCCCGTACGGGGCGTACCGCTGCACCAGGGCGCGGACGAACGCCTGGTAGGCGGCGAGGTCCCGGGGTATCGCCGACTCGGTCTTGTTGGCCTGCCCCCGGGTGAACTTCGCCGTCCCGCCGGTGGCCCAGCAGACCCCGGTGCGGATCTTCAGGTGCAGGGTGATGCCGAGCTGCCGGCTGCGCTCGGCGATCCGGTCCACCGCCGAGAAGTCCGGGCTGCCCTGGGTCTTCTCGATGTCGCACCAGCTCAGCTCGTGGTAGGTCGCCGAGCCGGAGAGCTTCTCCAGGTAGGGCACGAACTGGTCGTAGCGGGACCAGTCCCAGTGCGCGCCGAACGGGTTGCGGGCCGTCGCGCCGGCCGGTGGCGCGCCGGTGGCACCGGCCGACGGGGTGGCCGCCGACGGGCCGGTCGCCGACGGGGCCGGGCGGGGGGCGGGCTCGTCCGAACAGGCCGCCCCGGCGACCAGGGCGGCCAGCAGCACCCCGGCGAGCAGCACCGGCCGCCCGGTCCGGCGGCTCACCGGTAGCCCAGTTCGCGCAGGGTGGCACCGGAGAAGATCCGGACCAGCACCCGCAGGAAGGGGTCCAGTTCCCGGCGGTAGGTGCCGACCCGGGAGCCGTAGATCGGGGCGTCGGTGCCGGCGGCGGCCCGCCGACGATCCGCCTCGGCGGTGTACTTGCCCGCCACGTCGTGCTGCTTGCCGTCGTAGTCGAGCACGCCCGCCTCCCAGGGTTCGCCGAGGAACTCGAACAGGCCCCGCATGGCCTTCTCCGGGTCGGTGACCGTCTCCTCGTAGCGCAGTTCGTGGTAGCGGTCGGCCGGCAGCCGGGCCCCGGAGGCGCGGGCGATGCGGATGTAGCGCGGCCACTTCACCACGCACTTCACCGCCGACCAGTAGCCGAACCGCTTGCGGTGCGACACCACCACGTCCCGGCCGTCCCGCACGACGTGCACGAACTGCGCGTCGGGGAAGACCTCGGCCAGGAAGTCGATGGACAGCGCGTAGAGCGGCGTCTTGTCGGCCCAGCGGGTCTTTCCCCGGGACCGGGCGTAGTCGGCCTGGATGCCGCCGAAGAAGTCGGCGATGCGGCCCAGCCAGTATTCCCGGGGGAACCCGAAGCGGGCCAGCCGCTCCCAGTCCCGCCCGACGATGCGTTGCATGTCGGCCAGGAACCGGGTCTCCGGGCCGCAGCTGACCCGGGAGTGCGAGTCGAGCACCAGCCGCAGCATCGTGGTGCCGGACCGCTGGCAGCCGACCAGGAAGATCGGCCCCCGGGCCGCCCCCGTCCGCGCCGCCGGGGTGTGCGGTTCAGCCATGGTCCACCGCCTCCTGCCGGCCGGCCGCCGCGTCCAGCCGCCCGGCCAGGGTGGTGCAGAGCGCCCGTACCCGGGCGTCGATCTCCAGCCGGGGCCGCGCCGGGGTGCGCGCGCCGACGTGCGCGTGCAGCACCGGGTCGTACGGCAGGTCGAGGAAGGCGCACAGCCGCCGGGTGGACCCCGCCGGGTCGGCGACCAGCAGGTCGTACGAGCAGAGCAGGGTGTCCGGGCGGTCGGCCAGCCCGAGGGAGAAGTACAACGAGTTGCGCACGTACCAGAACAGGGCGGCGGCGGTGTGCGGGGTCATCCGGTCGTAGTCGAAGCCGGCGACCAGGTCCCGCATCGGCGCGTCCAGGCGCTGCCCCTGCCAGCGGTCCCCGATCGTGCCGTCGGCGATCGCCCGCAGCGCCCGCAGGTTGGCGTCGCCGAACTTCGCCACCTCGGAGCGGGCCCGGTCGTCGACGTCCCGGTACGCCCACAGCGCCCGCCCCGGCGCGACCCCGGCCAGGCCGAGCAACTCGTCCACCCGGTGCGTGTCGCACAGCGGCTTGACCAGCACGTACCGGTGCCGGCTGCGGCGGATGACGGCGCCGAGCACCGGGTCGGGGCGCAACCGGAAGCGGTGGAACACGGCCCGGTCGTTCTCGTTGCGGACCTCCACCGACGGGTCGGCGTCCAGCCCCCGGGTCAGCATGTTGGTGCCGGAGCGTTGCAGGCCCACCAGGTAGACCGGGACGGCCCGGCCGGGCGGCCCGGGATGGGCCCGCCGCCAGCGCCACTTCGCCAGCGCGGTGCGGGCCCGGTCGACCGGGTCGAGCCGGTCCTCCTCGATCAGCCGCCGGACGCCCTCGGTGCGCGCCCAGCGCAGGTGCCGGCGGACCCGTCGGGCGGTGTACGCCAGCGCCGAGGGCTCGTCGGGGTGGGGCACCGGTCCTCCTCGGGCACGTCAGGCGGGGTGGGGCACACGGTACCGGCAGATCATCACGGGTGGCCACGTGGCCGTGTGGTCGACCGGCGATGGGCCGTGTGGTCAGCTTGGGGATCATGAGCTGGACTCACGACGTGGCTGGTGCATACGGTGGGGCCCCTGGTCACCGCTGCCGTCCGGGGCGACCACCCCACCCCTGGACCCCGACGAACCGCAGCAGCCACCCCCGGAGCGGGCCGATGCGTGTCCTCCATGTCAACAAGTTCCTCTACCGGCGCGGCGGCGCCGAGGGTTACCTGCTCGACGTCGCCGAGCTGCAACGGGGCGACGGCGACGAGGTGGCCTTCTTTGGCATGACCCACCCGGACAACGACGCCCCCACCCCGTACGCCCGGCACTTCCCGCCCCGGGTGGAGCTGGACCCGGCGCCGCGCGGCGCGGGCCCCCGGGCGGCGGTGGCGGCCCGGATGATCTGGTCGCCGGCCAGCCGGCGTGGCCTGGCCCGGGTGCTCGACGAGTTCCGACCCGACGTGGTCCACCTGCACAACATCTACCACCAGCTCTCCCCGTCGGTGCTGGCGGCGGTGCGGGCCGCCCGGGTGCCGGCGGTGATGACCCTGCACGACTACAAGCTGGCCTGCCCCAGCTACCAGATGCTCGACCGGGGGGCGGTCTGCGACGCCTGCGTGACCGGCGGTCCGCTGCGCGCGGCCCGTCGCCGCTGCAAGGACGGATCGTTCGGGGCCAGCTCGCTGCTGGCCGTCGAGTCCTGGCTGCACCGCACCACCCGGGCGTACGGGCCGGTGCAGGCGTTCGTCAGCCCCAGCCGGTTCCTGGCCGACGTGATGCGCCGGGCCGGTGTCTTCCCCGACCGGATGCACGTGGTGTCGCACTTCGTCGACGTCGCCGCGACGGCGGTGAAGGCGGCCCCCGGCGGGCCGGTGGTCTTCGCCGGCCGGCTGGCCCCGGAGAAGGGCGTCGACGTGCTCATCGAGGCGCTCACCCGACTGCCCGACGACGTCGTGCTGGAGGTGGCCGGGGACGGCCCGGCCCGCGACGGGCTGACCGAGCTGGCCCGGCGGCGGGCCCCCGGCCGGGTCCGGTTCCACGGCCGGCTGGACAAGGCCCGGCTGCACGAGCTGGTCCGCTCCGCCACGGTGGTGGCGGTGCCGTCCCGGTGGAACGAGAACCAGCCGATGGCGGTGCTGGAGGCGTACGGCTGCGGGGTGCCGGTGGTCGCCTCCGACCTGGGCGGGCTGCCCGAGCTGGTCACCGCCGGCGTGGACGGCGAGGTGGTGCCCGCCGACGATCCGGTCGCGCTGGCCGCCGGGCTGGCCCGGGTGCTCGCCGACCCGGCGCGGGCGTACCGGATGGGGCGGGCCGGCCGGGCGCGGGTGGAGCGGGACTTCTCCCCGCAGGCGCACCTGACCCGGTTGCGGGAGGTCTACGCGACCGCCGCGCGGACCGTGCGGGAGCCGGTGTGAACCCGCCGGTGCGGGTCCTCTACCTGGCCGGCAGCGGACGCAGCGGCAGCACCCTGGTCACCACCGTCCTCGGGCAGTACGACGGGGTCTTCGCCGCCGGGGAGCTGCGCTACCTGTGGCAGCGCGGCGAGGTGGAGAACCGGCCGTGCGGCTGCGGCCGGCCGCTGCGGGACTGCCCGCTGTGGCGCGCGGTGGCCCGGGAACTGCCGGTGGAGCGGGCCGCCACGATCGCCGCCGGACTGCGGGGCCGGCTGCGGATGCGCGGGCTGCCGGCGCTGCTGCGTCGCCACCGGCGGGGGGTCCGGCCGGTGCCCGCGCATCCCGACGACGCGGCGCTGGCCGACCTGTACGCGGCCGTGGCCCGGCACACCGGGGCCCGGGTGGTGGTCGACTCGTCGAAGCTGCCCCCGTACGGCGCGTTGGTCGGCGCGCTGCCCGGCATCGACCTGCGGGTGCTGCACCTGGTCCGCGACCCCCGGGCCACCGCCTTCTCCTGGCGTCGTCGCCGGGGGCTCGACGGCGACACCGATCCGGAGCTGATGAGCCGGCCGCCGGCATGGAAGGCGGCCCTGCTCTGGCTGGTGTGGAACACCGTGACCGTCCGGCTGTGGGGTGACAGTGCCCCGGGGGGCTACCTGCGGGTGCGCTACGAGGACCTGACCGCCGACCCGGAGCCGACGCTGCGCCGGATCGCCGACTTCGCCGGGGTCGACCCCGACGGGGGCCCGTTCACCGGCCCGGCGACGGTCCGGCTGACGCCGACGCACTCGGTGGCCGGCAACCCGTCCCGGCACCGGACCGGTCCGGTGCCGATCACCGCCGACGTGCAGTGGCGGCGTGACCTGTCCCGCTGGTCGTACGCGCTGGTCACCGTGCTGACCGCGGCGGGGCTGCGCCGGTTCGGCTACCCGTGGCGGCGGGGTGCCCCGGGCCCGGCGGGGGCCGACCGGTCGGCGGGCGACGGGCGGCCCGCGCAGGGTGGGCCGGCTGCGGCCGGTGGGCGGCCGGTGGGCGTCGGGCGGTCGGGGCCGGCCCGGCACGAGGAGGGCTGAGCGATGTTGGCGGTGGTGGTGGGCACCGGGCGGTGCGGGTCGACCCTGGTGCAGGAGCTGCTGTCCCGGCACCCCGGGGTCGGGTTCGTCTCCGGTGTCGACGACAAGCTGTCCCGGCTCAACCTGACCGGCCGGCTCAACGGCCCGCTGTACCGGCGCTCCGCGCCCCGCCCGGCGGGGATGACCTCGCTGCGGCACAGCCGCCGGTTGCTGGAGAAGGGCCGGCTGCGGGTCGCCCCGTCGGAGGCGTACCACCTGCTGGACCGGCACGTGCTTGCCGGGTTCTCCCGCCCGTGCCGGGACCTGACCGCCGAGGATCTCACCCCGTACCTGCGGCGGCGGCTGCGCGCCTTCTTCGACGCCCGGATCGCCCGGCAGGGCTGCCGGCTGCTGCTGCACCACGTGACCGGTTGGCCGAGGACCGGGTTCCTGCGGGCCGGCTACCCGGAGCTGCGGGTGGTCAACGTGGTCCGCGACGGCCGGGCGGTGACCAACTCCTGGCTCCAGATGGGCTGGTGGGACGGCTGGCGAGGGCCGGACAACTGGTTCCTCGGCCCACTGCCGACCGATCTGCGCCGGGAATGGGAGGAGTACGACAGGTCGTTCCCGGTGCTCGCCGCGCTGGGCTGGAAGATGCTGATGGACTCCTTCGCCGAGGCCCGCGCGGCGCACCCCGAGGCGCAGTGGCTCGACGTGCGCTACGAGGACCTGCTCGCCGACCCGCGCGGCGAGGTGGCCCGGATGCTCGACTTCCTCGACCTGGACTGGTCGCCGGCGTTCGAGAAGGGCTTCGGGCGGTACCGGTTCCACGCCGGTCGGCAGGCCGCCTACCACGAGGAGTTGGGCGACGCGCAGCTCGCCGCCGTGGAACGGGTGCTGGACAAGCCGCTGCGGCAGTGGGGCTACCGGGACTGACGGGCGCGGCACACCGCCGTCGGGCTCGTCGCGTCGGCGTCGTCGGAGCGGCGTGGGCAAAGTTCCTACAGGTGCAGGTGGTGGTGCCGGTCGGTCGGCCCATAGCGTGCGGTTCTCGGGACATTCAAGGAGACTGCATGGCTGCAACGGGAACACCCCTTCGCGCCGGGGCGGCCGTACTGGCCGCGGTGCTGCTCGCCGCCCTGGGCGCGGCGCCACGGGCGGTGGCGGCGTCGGACGCACCGGCGATCGTGGTCCAGGACGGGGTCACCCAGCCGGTGTTCGGCTACGCCGACGCCATCCGGGAACGCCTGTTCATCGACTCCACCTTCGACAGCGACAACGACGGTCTGCGCGACATCATCGCGTTCGACCTGATGCGACCGGCGGCCACCGCGAACGGGCTCAAGGTGCCGGTCATCATGGACGCCAGCCCCTACTACTCGACGGTCTGCCGGGGCAACGAGTCCGAGTGCAAGGCCGACCTGGACGGCGACGGCCTGCTCGACAGGTGGCCGCTGTTCTACGACAACTACTTCGTGCCGCGCGGCTACGCGGTGATCCTGCTGGACATGGTGGGCACCAACAACTCCACCGGCTGCCCCACCACCAACGCCAACCAGGACAATCTCAGCGCCAAGCAGGCGATCAACTGGCTCAACGGCCGGGCCACCGCGCGCAACGCGGCCGGCCAGGTGGTCACCGCCGACTGGCACAACGGCAAGTCGGGCATGATCGGCAAGTCGTACGACGGCTCGCTGGCCATGGCGACGGCGGTGACCGGCGTCAAGGGCCTGACCACGGTGGTGCCGATCAGCGGCCCCACCGAGTACTACGACTACGTGCGCAGCAACGGGGTGGTCACCCGGGGCAACAGCTACGTGGCGTCGCTGGCCAACACGGTCACCAACCCGGAGCGGCGGGACTACTGCAAGCCGGTGCGCGACGCGATGGCCGCCGCCGACGGCGACGAGCACGGCGACTACACCGCCTTCTGGAACGAGCGCAGCTACGTCAAGAAGGTCCCCAACATGACCGCCAGCGTGCTGCTCTACCACGGTCTCAACGACGACAACGTCCGCCCGGACCACTTCAGCAAGTTCTGGTATGCCCTGGCGGAGAACAACATCCCGCGCAAGCTGTGGCTCTCCCAGGAGGGGCACGTCGACCCGTTCGACTCGCGCCGCGCGGTCTGGGTGTCCACCCTGCACCGGTGGTTCGACTTCTGGCTGCACGGGGTGGCCAACGGGATCATGGACGAGCCCCGGGTCGACCTGGAGCGGGCCGCCGACGTGTGGGAGACCCATGCCGACTGGCCGATCCCCGGCAAGGCCGACACCGAGGTGTTCCTCCAGCCCGGCACCACCGGGGCCGGCGGCCTGAAGCTGGTGCCGACCGCCAAGCCGGCGACCGGCGCGTTCCAGGACAGCCGCACCCAGAGCCAGAACACGATGATCCTCAACCCGGACACGGTGCAGCCGAACCGGCTGGCGTTCCTGTCCGCGCCGCTGACCGCGCCCCTGCACATCTCGGGCACGCCGACGGTGCAGCTGCGGGCCTCGGCCGACCAGACCGACACCAACTTCGGGGCGATCCTGGTCGACTACGGCACCGACGAGCGGGTGGCGCACCGGGCCTCCGGCGAGGGCATCATCACCCTGGCCACCGAGGACTGCTGGGGGCTGAACAGCCCGACCGACGACGGCTGCTACAAGCAGACCGCCAAGCGGGTCGCCACGGCCGACTACGAGCTGGTCACCAAGGGCATCATGGACGCCCAGAACCGGCAGTCCATCCGCACCGCCGTGCCGCTGGTGGTGGGGGAGTCGTACAACTTCACCTTCCCGCTGCTGCCGGAGGACTACGTCTTCAAGCCGGGCCACCGGATCGGCGTGATCATCGTGGCCAGCTACCCGCAGTACTCCAGCCAGGCGGACACCACCGCCGCGAACATCAACGTCGCCCTGAAGAGCAGCAAGATCGTTCTTCCGGTGGTCGGCGGCACCACCGCCGCCCACGCGGCCGGTCTCTGACCGGTCCCCGGGTGGCCGCCGGCGCAGCACCGCTGCGCCGGTGGCCACCCGGCCAGGTCACCCGTGCGGGGGTCGCCGTCGCGCACGACGTCACCGTCGGCGGGGCGGGCTGGAGCAGGCACCTATTGACAAACATTGTTAACAGTCGGACCCTGCTGAGAGAGCGCTCTCCCGTCCCGTCTCCAGCGAGGTGTCGCCATGCGTCTCCGAAGAAAGCTGCTTGCCGCCGCGTCCGCACTGCTCGCCGGCCTCGCGGCCGCCGTCGTCGCCACGCCCGCCCACGCGGTCGGACCGGCGTTGCTGCCCGTCACCGTCACCAACACCACCGGCCGCGGCGACGCGGTCCACCTCTATGTCATCGGCGTCCAGCTGTCCACCGGCCGGCTCGGCTACGTCACCTCGGGCGGCGCCTTCGCGCCGTGGACCGGCGGGCAGATCCCGCCGTCGCCCGCGCCGGACGTCTCCATACCGGGCCCCGGCAACGGCGGCAGCACCACCCTCCAGTTCCCCCGTGGCTTCTCCGGCCGGGTCTACTTCGCCCTCGGGCAGAAGCTGAAGTTCTTCCTCACCCCGGACGGGCTGGTGCAGCCCGCGCCCTGGGCGGCCGGTGACGCGAACCGCGACATCCTCTTCGACTGGAGCGAGTTCACCTACAACGACTCCGGCCTGTGGCTCAACAGTTCTCAGGTCGACATGTTCGCGATCCCGCACGCGGTCACCGTGACCGGCGCCAACGGTGTCACCAGGCGCACCGGCGACGTGGCGGCCAACGGCCGCAACGCGGTCATCGACGGGATCCGGGCGCAGCCGGGCTGGGTCAACACCGTCCACACCCGCTCCGACGGGACCGTGCTGCGCGTCCTGGCTCCGGGCAAGGCGGCCGGGGTCGGCCTGCTGAGCACCACCTACCTGGACTCCTACGTCGCCTCCGCCTGGAACGCGTACACCACGAAGACCCTGACCGTGGCGCCCTTCGCCGACCAGCCGGCCACCAGGTACTACGGCCGCACGTCGGGCAACACCATGACCTTCACCAACGGCAGCGGCCAGGTGGTCGCCTCCTTCAACCGGCCCTCCTCGGCCAGCGTCTGGGGCTGCGACGGCGACCTACCTGCGCCGAACGACCAGGTGGTCGGCCCGATCTCGCGTACGCTCTGCGCCGCGCTCAACCGGGGCACGCTCGGCACCATCGACACCCAGCCCACCACCAACGCCGCCGACTTCTACCGCAACAGCCCCACCAACCAGTACGCCCGCCTGATCCACGCCAACATGACCGACGGTCGGGCGTACGCGTTCGCCTTCGACGACGTCGGCGGATTCGAGTCGCTGGTGCACGACGGCGACCCACGTTCGGCCGGACTGATCCTCAGCCCGTTCACCGGCGGTACCGGCGGCAACCCGACCACCGGAGTGCCCGTGGTCAGCACCTGGAACAACAAGTGCATCGACGTGCCGAGCTCCAACTTCGTCGACCGCGCGCCGTTGCAGATGTGGAACTGCAACAACACCAACGCGCAGAAGTGGCTCCTCAGCGGCACGGCCCTGAAGAGCCAGAACAACAAGTGCATGGACATCGACGCCGGGTCGACAGCGAACGGAGCGGTGGTGCAGCTCTACACCTGCAACGGCACCGGCGCCCAGCAGTTCACCCTGAACGCGGCCGGAGACCTGGTCAACCTTCAGGCCGACAAGTGCGTCGACATCAAGGACGCGAACGGCAACGACGGCGCGAGGCTCCAGCTCTGGGACTGCGCCGGAACGGCCAACCAGAAGTGGCGCACGGGCTGACCGGCCAACGCGACGGGGTGGGGGCGCGAGTCGTCCCCGCCCCCGGCAGGGTGCTTGACACGATCGAGTCCTGCTCGGCTGACCAGCACCTCCGTCACCACCAAGTTCCGGCTCAGGTGCGCAGCGGGGGCAGCAGTTGGTCGCCCTGACGTCCGACTTCGGGAAGGTGGGGCGTGTCGGAGAGCACGAAGTGGGTGCCGCCCAGCCGCTGGTGTTTGCGCAGCGGGTTCGCCACGTCCTCAGCCGAGCCGACCAGCGAGGTGGTGCCCGCTCCGCCGCCACCGAATGTGCCGGGGGTGGGGTGGAGGTTGCCGTCGAGGACCTCTCCGCGTGCGGCGCCCCCGCCCTTGGCCGTGTCGGCGACTTTGGCTTCGGCATCGGCCCAGGCATGTTCGGTGGTCTCTCGGGACTGACGACGCCGGCCTCGCGATCGACGCGCCAGTGGGGATCGTCAACCATCCAGGGAGCGCGGCTGGTCCTGCGGTCCGCGGGGGATGTCCCCGCGCAGGGTGATGCGATGCGTGACCCGCCGTTCGGATCCGTAGTCGCGGTGGGCGTAGAGCAGGTCCAGGATGGCCCGGCTCTCGACGTCGGAGACCTCGACGATGTGCGAGGTGAAGCCCGGGTTCACGAAGGTTCCCGGAGGTGAGGGTCGGGCCTGAGAGACAACCGGCCCCCTGGCTGCGGGATCGGGCGCAGGGTCCAGCTTGCTCGTGCCGGGAGGGCGGTCCGACGCCGCTTTGAAGTATCGAAGCACTTGAATCATGCCCGCCGAATGCCTACCGTGGGTGACAGTGACGTTGCCGAAGGTGCGGGGGCGGAATCGGTGCGACGAGAGTCAAGGCCGGTGAGACCATCACGATCCCGCTGCCGGCGGCCGACCGTGACCGGTTCTCGACCCTGGACGCCCTCGACGTCACCTCCTCCAGGGTCCGCACATCGCGTTCGATCACGGTCTGCACCAGTGCCGTGGCCGGCAAGTGGCGCGTCGGGAGACGAGCACGTACGGCGTGCACCGATCCGCCCGCCCATGATCGTTGAATCGAAGGAGACACGGTGCGTACCTCCGACATGTATCTCAACGGGCTCGGCGTGTTCCTGCCGCAGACGGTGACCGTCGAACAGGCCGTGCAACGGGGCCTGTACCCGCGGGCCGAGGTCCAGGCGCACGGTCTGGGCGGTGCTGCGGTCGCGGGCATGATCTCGGCACCGGAGATGGCGCTCGCCGCGGCCCAGGAGGCGTTCAAGCGCTGCGGCAGGCAGCCGGAGGAGACCGATCTCATCCTGTACGCGGACTCCTGGCACCAGGGCCCCGACGGCTGGCAGCCGCAGTTCTTCGTCCAGCGCAACCTCGGCTGCGACAGGGCGCTCGGGGTCGAGATCCGGCAGGGCTGCAACGGCATGTTCGGGGCGCTGGAGATGGCAGCCAGCTACCTGCGTGCCCTTCCCGAACGGCAGACGGCCCTGCTCGTCGCGTCCGACAACTTCGGCACCCCGCTGATCGACCGGTGGCGCACGGGTACGGGCTTCGTCCTCGGCGACGCCGCCTGCGCGGTGCTCCTCGGCAAGGAACCCGGTTTCGCCCAGCTGCTCTCGGTGTGCTCGACGACCGTCCCCGAGGCGGAGGAGGTGCACCGCAGCGGCGAAGCGCTGTTCCCGCCCGGTTGCCTCGTCGGCCGGGACCTCGACTTCGCCGCCCGTGGCGACTCCTTCAACGCGAAGGCCATGGCCGAGACGGGGAGCACCGCGGTGTGGGACCGGGTGTACCAGACGGTCCCCGACGTCGTCGGGCGCAACCTCGCCGAGGCGGGCATCACGACCGACGACGTCACCCGGATCGCCATCATGAACTTCTCCCGGGAGATCATCGAGAACCGCTACCTCGCGATGCTCGGGCTGCCCCTGTCCCGGTCGACGTGGGACTTCGGTCGTACCGTCGGGCATATCGGCGCCAGCGACCAGATCGTCTCCCTGGACCACCTGCTGACCGCGGGGGAACTCGACGCGGGGGACCACGTGCTGCTGTTCGGCCTCGGACCCGGGATGACCGCGTCCAGCGCCGTCATCAAGATCCTGCACCGCCCCGCCTGGCTCGGCTGAGCCGGTCCCGCCCCTGCTGGTCAGCTCGGCGCGCAGGGAACGATGCCCTGTCGTCAGAAGGTGAGGCACGCCAATGGTCGGTACGGAAGGCCCCGGACGATCCGCTCTGGCCGACACCGGTCCGGTGGCGGTGATCGGCGTCGGATGCCGGTTCGCCGGCGGCGCCACGAGCCCGGCGAGCTATTGGGAGCTGCTGCGCGCCGGACGGGACGGCATCGGCCTGCTGCCGGAGCGGCGGTGGCAGGTCTATGCCGACCTGGGGGGCGACTTCGCCGCCGCCCTGCGGCGGGCCACCCGCTGGGGCGGCTTTCTGCCGGACATCGAGGGCTTCGACGCCGAGTTCTTCGGGCTCAGCCCCCGCGAGGCCGAACTGATGGACCCCCAGCAGCGGCTCCTGCTCGAAGTCGCCTGGGAGGCGCTCGAGCACGCCGGGATCCCCCCGCAGTCCCTGGCGGCCAGCGACGCCGGCGTCTTCGTGGGCGTCGGCTCCGACGACTACGGGCGGCGCCTCCTGGAGCACCTGCCCACCATCGAGGCGTGGACCGGCATCGGCTCCGCCATGTGCGCGGTGGCCAACCGGATCTCGTACGCCCTGGACCTGCGGGGGCCGAGCCTGGCCGTCGACACGGCGTGCTCGGCGTCGCTGGTGGCCCTGCACCTGGCCTGTCAGAGCGTGCGGACGGGCGAGAGCCCGGTGGCGCTGGCCGCCGGCGTCAACCTCATCATCTCCCCGGGGCTCACCCTCACCCTGGACGCCGCAGGAGCCACCGCCCCGGACGGGCGGTGCAAGTCGTTCGACAGCACGGCGGACGGGTACGGGCGCGGCGAGGGCGCCGGCGTCCTGGTGCTCAAGCGCCTCGGCGACGCGTACCGGGACGGCGACCGGGTGCTGGCGACCATCCTGGGTAGCGCCGTCAACCAGGACGGGCGTACCAACGGCATCATGGCGCCCAACGCCGACGCGCAGCGGCACGTGCTGGCCCGCGCCTGCGCGCAGGCCGGGGTGGACCCGCGGTCCGTCGACTACGTCGAGGCCCACGGCACGGGCACCAGGCTCGGCGATCCGCTCGAAGCGTCCGCGCTGAGCGCCGTGTACGGCGCGGGCAGGGAACCCGGCCGGCCCTGCCTCATCGGCTCGGTCAAGTCCAACATCGGCCACCTCGAAGCCGGCGCCGGCGCGGCCGGGGTCATCAAGGCGGTGCTCGCGCTGGGCCACGGCGAGATACCGCCGACGCTGCACCACACCACCGGCAACCCCGCGATCGACTGGGACGACGCCGGTCTGCGCGTGGTCACCGAACCGACCGCCTGGCCCCGGACCGACCATCCGCGCCGGGCCGGCGTGTCCGCCTTCGGGTACGGCGGAACCGTCGCCCACCTCGTGCTGGAACAGGCCCCGCCGCCGGCGCGAAGGGAGCCCGCCGCGACCGCCGCAGGGCTGCTGTTCCCGCTGTCCGCGGCGTCGGAGGCCGCGCTGCGGCAGCAGGCGGGTGACCTGGCGGCGTGGCTGTCGGACCGCACCGCCGAGGCAACGCTCGCCGACGTGGGCCACACCCTGGCGCTGCGGCGGTCGCATCTGGGCCGCCGGGCGGCGGTGGTGGCGGCGGACCGGGACGAACTCGTCACGCGGCTGCGCCACGTCGCCGACGGCACGCCGGGGGAGGGCGCCGCCTCGGGCGCCGTGCCTCCCGGCCCGGGGAAGGGCGTGGTCTGGGTCTTCTCGGGGCACGGCTCCCAGTGGACCGGGATGGGCCGGGAACTGCTCGCCACCGAACCGGCGTTCGCCGCCGTCGTCGACACGCTGACCCCCGTCTTCCTGCGCGAGATCGGCTTCTCGCCGCGGTCGGTCCTCGCCGAGGGCGACCTCGTGGACGTCGACCGGATCCAGACGATGATCTTCGTGCTGCAGGTCGGCCTCGCGGCGGTCTGGAACTCCTACGGCGTCACGCCGGACGCCGTCATCGGACACTCCGTCGGCGAGATCGCCGCAGCGGTCGTCAGCGGCGCGCTGACCCTCGAGGAGGGCGGGGTGCTGATCTGCCGGCGGTCGCGGCTGCTGCGCCGGGTCGCCGGGCAGGGCGCCATGGCGATGGTCGGGCTGGGCTTCGACGAGGTGACCCGCCGGTTGTCCGGACGCGCCGACGTGGTGGCCGCCATCGCCTCCTCACCCGTGTCGACCGTGGTCGCCGGAGACCCCGCCGCGGTGGCGGAGGTCATGGGGCGGTGGGCCGCCGAGGACGTCGACGTCCGGCGCGTCGCCTCCGACGTCGCCTTCCACAGCCCGCACATGGAGCCGCTGCTCGCCGAGCTCGCCGAGGCGGCGTCGGGCCTGTCGCCCGCGTCGCCGCGGATCCCGATGTACAGCACCTCGATGCCGCAGCCGTGCACCACGCCGTTCGTGGACGGCGCCTACTGGGCCGCCAACCTGCGGAGCCCGGTCCGGCTCGCCGCGGCGGTCCTGGCGGCGGCCGAGGACGGCCACCACACGTTCGTGGAGATCTCCGGCCATCCGGTGGTGGCCCACTCGATCCGCGAGGCACTGGCGGACACGCACGCCGACGCCCTCGTCGGCACGTCGCTGCGGCGCAACCGGCCCGAACGGGCGACGCTGCTGGCCAACGCCGGAGCCCTGTACTGCCACGGCATCGCGCTCGACTGGGCGACGTTGCAGCCGGTGGGCGGGCTGGCCGCCCTGCCCACCGTCGCCTGGCAGCGCCGCCCGCTCTGGCGTGAATCCCGGCCCAGGGGCGCCGGGCTCGGGCTCTGCCACGACAGTGACTCGCACACCCTGCTCGGCACCGAGGTTCCCGTCGGTGGACACGGCATGCGGCTGTGGCGGACCCTGCTGGACGAGTCGTGCCGACCGTACCCGGGCAGTCACACGATCAACGGCGTCGAGATCGTCCCCGCCGCCATCCTGATCAACACGCTGCTGCGGGCCGCCGCGGACGGCGAGGGCAGACCCGTGCTCAGGGACGTCTCCCTCCGGGTGCCCCTCACCGACGAACACCGGGAGGTCCAGGTCAGCTACGCCGACGGCGTGCTGCGGCTGGCATCGCAGCGGCAGGCGCAGACGCAGGACCCCGGCACCGGACGACCCTGGCTCGTCCACACCAGCGCGCTCGTCCCGGCGCCGCAGGCCGCAGCGCCCCTGCCGCCGCCGATGCCGCCGCCGGAGGGCCTGGACACCACCGCCGAGGACCCGGCGATCGTCGCGCGGCAGCTCGCCTCGGTGGGCGTACCCACCATGGCGTTCGACTGGACCGTCGAGGAGCTGCGCCGCGGCGCCCGCGGGCTGCGCGCCCGGGTCCGTGCCGCGCGGCCCGACCACCCCATGGGGACGTGGGCGCCGATGCTCGACGCCGCCCTGTCCGTCGCTCCGGTGGCGGATCCGGTGCCCGCCCTGCGAATGGTCGCCGGGGTGCGGGAAGTCCGCATCGTCGGCGAGCCGCCGGAGACGGCCGTCATCGACGTCGTCGTGAGCGACGCCGGCCCGGACCTCGTGGACGTGTCGATCGGCGACGGGCACGGTGCCGTGCTGGCCACGCTGACCGGCCTGCGGTACGCGGGTATGCAGGACGTCCCGGCCGACTCCGTGGCGCCGCAGCACCTGGTCCACGAGACGGTCTGGCGGAGGCTGGAGCTTGCGGAGGCGGGCGGGCAACCGCATCGCCGCGAGGTGGTCCTGGTCGCCGCCGACGCGCGGGCGGCGGGCGACTGGCAGGAGCGCCTGTCGGCGGCCGGTGCGCCGGTACGCGTCGTGTCCGATCCCGCCGCACTCGACCGGCTGGTGCCGGCACCGGGTGCGTCGACGGACGTGCTGCTGCTGCCGTCGGTGTCCGGCGCCCCGGCCGAGGCGGCGACCCGAGCCACCTGGCTGCTGGCCTCGGCGGCACGGCACCTCGCCGGCGGTCCTCCGGCGCAGGCGCCGCGGCTGTGGTGCCTGACCACGGGCGTGCGGGACGGCCGCACCGAGCGCAGCCTCGCGTTGGCCCCGCTCTGGGGGCTGGGACGGGTGCTGCGCAACGAGCTTCCGCAGCTGTGGGGCGGCACCCTCGACGTGTCGTGCGCCGACGACGTGCCCGCCGACCTCGTGCTCCGCCTGTTCGGGGCAGACCCGGCCGAGGACGTGATCTCGTTGCGGGACGGTGCCCCCGAGGTCGCGAGGATCACCGCAGTGGACGGCGCGCCGACCCGTGCGCCGTTCACCTGCCAGGCGGACGGCACGTATCTGATCACCGGTGGACTGGGCGCGCTCGGGCTGGAGGTCGCTCAGTGGCTGGTCGAGCGTGGCGCCCGACGTCTGGTGCTGACCGGTCGCCGCGCGTTGCCGCCGCGGGCCACCTGGGACCACCCGGCCGACGACGGCCAACGTGCGAAGATCAAGGTGGTACGCGACCTGGAAGCGCTCGGCGTCACCGTCCGCTCGGTCGCCCTGGACATCGCGGACGCCGAGCGGGCCGCCGCGTTGCTCGACACCGACACGCTGGGGCTCCCACCGATCCGTGGCGTCGTCCATGCCGCCGGCGTGCTCGACAACCGGATGCTCGCCGACGTCGACGAGGAGTCGGTGCGCACGGTCCTGCGGCCGAAGGCCGCGGGCGCGTGGACGCTGCACGAGCTGTTCCCTCCGGGCACCCTCGACTTCCTGGTGTTCTTCTCGTCGTGCGGGCAGCTGCTCGGCCTGCCCGGCCAGAGCACCTACGGACCGGCCAACGTCTTCCTCGACGCGCTCGCGGCCCTCCGGCAGGCCACCGCCGGCGACGTCACCCTCAGCCTCGGCTGGACGTCGTGGCGGTCCAAGGGCATGTCGGTCAACGAGGTCGTCGATCTCGAACTGCGGGCCCGCGGGGTGGGCGCGATCTCCGTGCGGGAGGCGTTCGACGCGTGGGACTGGGCGCATCGGCATGGCGCGGGGCAGTTCACCGTGCTGCGTGTCCTTCCCGGGGAACCCGGCATGGAGCGGCCCGCCGTGCTGACCGAGACGGTGGCCGGCGTCGGCGCGGACGACGCGGCGCAGGTCGGATCAGGCCAGGTCGCCGACCTCAGTGGCCTGGCCCCCGAGGCGCTGCGCAGCCGCCTCCTGGCGGAGGTCACCGAACGGATCGTCGCCGAGATGGGAAGGTCCGGCGAGGATCTGGATCCCCGCCGCTCCCTGTCCGAGCAGGGCTTGGATTCGGTGATGACCATCGTCGTACGGCGGAGCCTGGAAAGCCGGTTCGGCAGGGTGCTCCCGGCGGCGCTGCTGTGGCACCAACCGACCGTCACCGCCATCGCCGACCACCTGACCGCGCTGTTGATCTCCGAAGACGAGGAACGGAGCGTCGCGCCGGCCGCCCTCTGAAAGCAGGCGCCGGCAGCGGCGCCCGGCGTGGAACGCCTGCAGGAACTGCTGGCCGGGCTGCGCGCCATGGGATTCGCCGTACGGCACCGACAGCGCGGCGCGCCCCGGCGGCTGCCGGCCCGGCTTCGGCTTCGGTCTGCTCGGCATGCAGGAGCGGGCCGCGGCTGCACACGGCACGATCGTCGCCGGCCCGGTCGACGGCGGCCTGTTCCGCGTCCATGCCGAGTTGCCCACCGATGAACGGGCGGTCAACCGCCTCAACCCCCACGCCGCGCCGCCGCCCGTGGCCCTGCGGGGGATGTGACGTGAGCATCCGCGTTCTGCTGGCCGACGACCAGGCGCTCATCCGCGCAGGCTTCAGAATGATCATCGAGGCGGAGGTGGGGCCGGAGGTCGTCGGCGAGGCCGCCGACGGCCGTGCTGCCGCCGACCGGTGCCACCGGGGCCAGGTAGACGTCGTTCTGATGGACATCCGCATGCCGATCCTGGACGGCATCGAGGCGACCCGTCGCACCGGCGCCGTCGAGCGCCTCGCCGGCGTGCGGGTGCTGGTTCTCACCACGTTCGACAACGACGACAACGTGATCTACGCCCTCCAGGCCGGGGCGAGCGGCTTCCTGGGCAAGAACGTGGCGCCCAGCGACCTGGTCAACGCCATCCGGGTGGTCGCCGGCGGAGAGGCGCTGCTGTCGCCGCGGGCCACCAGCGGGTTGATCAGCCGGCTGGTCCATCACCTCCAGCCGCCGACGAGGAGGCTCCCGGAGCTCGAGCTGGTCACCGGTCGGGAAAAGGAGATCCTGCTCCTGGTCGCGCACGGGCTGTCCAACGACGCCATCGCCCGACGGCTCCACCTGTCTCCGCTGACGGTCAAGACGCACATCAACCGCACGATGAGCAAGTTGCGCGCGCGTGACCGGGCCCAACTGGTGGTCTTCGCCTACCGGCACCACATGGTCAGGCCCGGCGACACCCTGCCCGACAACTGAGGGCACGGACGCGGCGGCTCAGCCCGGACTCCGGACGTGTCGGGTCCGGTCCCCGGTCCAGGCCGCTTCGAGGATCGCGGTCAGGCTGGCGGTGTCGGTCGGGCCCGGATGGTTCTGGATCAGGCGGGTGACGCCACCGGCCATCTCGGCGAAGCGCGGGAGGTCGGCGCGGGCCACGCCGATGTCCGCCAGGGTGGCAGGGATGCCGATGTCGGCGAGGAGCCCGTCGAGCCAGGTGAGGAACGCGTCCGCGGCCTCGGCGTCCGAGGCGTCGGCCACGTCGAGCCCGCACGCCCCGGCGAGGACGGCCAGCCGGTCGACGACGGCATCCCTGGCCGCGTCCAGCGCGTACGGCAGCAGCAGCCCGACGCCCAGGCCGTGCGGCGTGTGGGTGGCCGCGCCGATGGGGTACTGGAGAGCGTGCGGGGCCGCGTTGCCCGCGTGGGAGAAGGCGAGCCCGGCGAGCATGGACCCGTAGGACATGTCCGCGCGCGCGTCCGTGTCGCCGCCGTCCCGGACGGCACGACGCAGGCTGCGGGCGATCCGCTCGGCGGCCCGGAGCGCGTAGTGGTCGGTGACCGGGTTGCGGCCGAGGAACACCTGCTCCACCGGGTCGCGTGGTGCGTGGGCCCGGGGCCGCGCGGTGTAGCTCTCCACCGCGTGGCAGAAGGCGTCGATGCCGGAGTGGGCGGTGACGGTCGCGGGGCAGGTGTAGGTGAGTTCGGGGTCGACGATGGCGAAGTCGGGCACGATGTGGACGCTGGAGACCCCCACCTTCAGCGCGCGGTCCGGGTCGGTCAACACCGAGACGGGGGTGAGCTCGGAGCCGGTGCCGGACGTCGTCGGGACCGCGACGAGAGGGAACGTCGGCCCCGGCACCTTCGACTCGCCGTAGAAGTCGCGTGGCGTCCCACCGTGGCGCCGGATGACGCCGACGATCTTGGCGAGGTCGATCACCGTGCCGCCGCCGATGGCGAGGATGACGTCGGCGTCCACCTCGGCGGCGGCCGAGACGGCCAGGTCGACATCGGTGAGTGGCACGTCCGGGGTCGCGTCGGAGAACACCGCGACGGCCTCGACCTTCTCCCGCACGGCGGCCACGATCCCGGCCACGCCCGGCTGCCCGAGGAGAATCCGGTCGGTCACGATCAGGACCCGCGAGCCGCTCTCGGCCACCACTCGTGGGATGTTCTGCGCGACCCCTTCGCCCACGATCAGCTGGCGTGGTCCGCGGACGGTCTCAAGCATGTCGGTGCCTCTCCGGAACGTCGGCGGCGATGTGCTGGGCGGGCGTCCGGGTCACCTGCGGGACCGGGACGGCGTCGGCGAGGTCGGGTCGTCCGGGTGGCCCAGGCGCCCCCGGGTGGAGGCCGGTCACGGCAGGTCGATCGCCGCGTAGGTGAGGTCGAGGTATTCGAGGATGCCCTCGTGCGACCCCTCCTTGCCGATCCCGGACTGCTTCACGCCCCCGAACGGGGCCGACGGGTCCGAGATCAGGCCACGGTTGATGCCGATCATCCCCGTGTCCAGCCCCTCGGCGAACCGGAGCGCCCGCGCAAGGTCACGGGTGAAGACGTAGCCGACGAGGCCGTGCTCGGTGTCGTTGGCCTTCGCCAGCACCTCGTCGTCGGACGTGAACGGGATGATCGGCGCCACCGGGCCGAAGATCTCCTCCCTCAGCATCCGCGCGTCCTCGGGCACGTCGACGAGGACCGTGGGCGGGTAGAAGTGGCCCGGCCCGTCCGGGCGCGCGCCGCCCACCAGGACCCGGGCGCCGCGCTCGACCGCGTCGGCGACGAGCTCGTCGATCCTGGTGACCGAGGCGTCGTCGATCAACGCACCGACGTGCACGCCGTCGTCGAGACCGTGGCCCACCGAGAGCGCGCTCATCCGCTCGGCGAAGCGCGCCGTGAACTCCTCGCGCACCGGCTCCTCGACGTAGATCCGGTTGGCCGCGATGCAGGACTCCCCGATGTTGCGCATCTTGGCGACCATGGCACCGTCGAGCGCGACGTCCAGGTCGGCGTCCGCACACACGATCAGGGCCGCGTTGCCGCCCAGCTCCATGGAGGTACGCAGCACGTTGTCCGCAGCCTGCCGGAGCAGCACGCGCCCGACCTCGGTCGACCCGGTGAAGGAGAGCTTGCGGGTCCGACCGTCGGCCAGCAGCGCGGAGACCACCTCGCCGGAGCGCTTGGTGGTCACCACGTTGACGACGCCCGGGGGAACGCCGACCTCCTCCATGATGCGGGCCAGCAACAGCATGGTGAGCGGCGTCTGGGCTGCCGGCTTGGTGATCGTCGTGCAACCGGCGGCCAGCGCGGGGGCGATCTTGCGGGCGCCCATGGCCAGCGGGAAGTTCCAGGGCGTCACGAAGACGCACGGTCCGACCGGCTTCGGCACGGTGAGGATGCGGTAGCCACCCGCGGGCGCGGTGCTGTAGCGCCCCTCGACGCGCACCGCCTCCTCGGCGAACCAACGGAAGAACTCGGCGCCGTAGGCCACCTCTGCCCGAGCCTCGGCGAGCGGCTTGCCCATCTCGAGCGTGATCAGCCGGGCGACCTCCTCGGATCGCCCGGTCAGCGCCCGGTGCGTCGCGGTCAACAGCTCCGACCGCTTCCGCGGCGGGGTCGCCGCCCACCGCGCCATCGCCGTGCTCGCCGCGTCCAGCGCGGCGAGCACGTCGGCGACACCGGCGTCCGCCACCTCGGCGATGGTCTGGCCGGTGGCCGGGTCCTCGACGGCGAAGGTGGCTCCGCTTGCGGCGTCGCGCCAGGTGTCGCCGATCCGCAGCCGCCGGTGCTCGGGGGCCAGGACGTTCGTCGGGTCACTCACTGCGTCGCCTCCTGTGATGATCTTGGTGATGTCCGGCGTCCCGGCGATCGCGCCGTGCGCGCACCGGACGGGCCGCCCGCCCCCGTCGGCCGCGCGGCTACCGTCCGGCCGCGGACAGCGACAGCCCGGTCTCCGCGTCGAACAGGTGCGCACGGTCCAGGTCGACCGTGACCTGCAGCCGCTCGCCCGGCGTGCCGGTGACGGTGGGTCGTGCCTTGACCTTGAGGACCTCCGTCCCCACGAGGACGTCGACCACCGTCCGGTCACCGAGCGGCTCAAGTCCGTAGAGTTCCCCCGACAGCGACGCGTCCCCGCGCTGTTCGATGGACAGGTCCTCCGCGCGCAGGCCCAGCAGCAGCGCACGACCGTCCTGCGCCGTGGTCCAGCGGGGCCGGGGCAGCGTCCAGCCTCCCGCACCGATCAGCCGGTCTCCCTCCGCTCGGCAGGCGAGCAGGCTGATCGGCGGGCTCCCGACGAAACCGGCGACCCACTGGTTGGCTGGCCGCTCGTACACCTCGGTCGGCGTGCCGACCTGTTGCACCTTCCCCTCCTTGAGGACCGCGACCTGGTCGGCCATGGACAGGGCCTCGACCTGGTCGTTGGTCACGTAGACGAAGGTCGCTCCGAGGCTGCGGTGGATGCGGGTGAGCTCGGTGCGCATCTCGACGCGGAGCTTGAGGTCGAGGTTCGTCAGCGGCTCGTCCATGAGGAACGCGCGCGGGCTACGGACCAGCGCCCGGGCCAGGGCGACCCGCTGCATCTCACCGCCCGACAACTGCGCGGGACGCCGCTGCAGCAGGCGTTCGATGTGCAGCAGGCTCGACATCCGCTCGACGGCGGCGGCGATCTCGCTCGCGGAACAGCGGCGTGCCCGCAGCGGCGAGGCGATGTTCTCGTACGCCGTGCGTCGCGGGTAGAGGGCGTAGTTCTGGAAGACCATGGCCAGGTCGCGGGCGGCCGGGGCGTCACCGGTCGCGTCCCTGCCGTCCAGGTGCACCGACCCTGCGTCGAGCCTGTCGAGGCCGGCGATCGCCCGCAGGGTCGTCGTCTTGCCTGCCCCGGAGGGCCCGAGCACGACGAAGAACGAACCGTCCGGCACGTCCAGCGTCACCCCGTCGAGGGCCTGGACCTTGCCGAAGGACTTGCGCAGCCCGTCCACTGCCACGGTACCCATCAGGCCACCAGCTCTTCCGTGCGCACGTCGTAGACCGCCGGGGTTCCGCCGGTGTGCCGCAGCCCGACCGGTGCGTCAGCGGCGAACCGGACGGTCGGTGGCATCCGAACCCGCACGTCGCGTTGACCGCCGTGGTCGACCACGTAGATGATCTCGTCGCCCAGCCACTCGGCCGAGACCACGCGGGCCGGGATCGAACGTTCCGCCCCGGGCGCGGTGACCTCCAGCGCCTCCGGCCGGACGCCGGCGACCAGGCGACGGTCGCGCGGCAGGCCCGACGGTGGCGTGAGGGCCAGGCCGCCCTGACCGCGCAGGCTCCCGTCGGCCACCTCCACCTCGATCAGGTTGATCGGCGGGGAGCCGATGAACGCGGCGCAGAAGAGGCTCGCCGGACGGTCGTAGACCTCCAGCGGCGTGCCGACCTGCTCGACGCGGCCCTTGTTGAGGATGGCGATCCGATGACCGAGCGACATCGCCTCGACCTGGTCGTGGGTGACGTAGACCATGGTCGCCCCCAGTTCCCCCTGCAGGTGCTTGATCTCCGTACGCATGTCCGCCCTCAGCTCCGCGTCCAGGTTGGTGAGAGGTTCGTCCATGAGGAAGGCGCGTGGTCGTCGCACCAGGGCGCGGGCCAGCGCGACGCGCTGCTGCTCCCCGCCGGACAGCTGGCGCGGTCGCCGGTCCAGCAGCGGATCGAGCCGCATCAGCCGGGCGGCCTCGGCGACCCGCGCCTGCACCTCCGGCTTGGGCAGCCCCTCGGCGCGCAGGGGGAACGCCAGGTTGTCGCGGGTCCTCAGGTGCGGGTAGAGCGCGTAGAACTGGAACACCATGGCGATGTCGCGCTCGGCGGGCGGCAGGTCGTTGACCAGCGTGTCGCCGATGCGGATGTCGCCCGTCGTCTGCCGCTCCAGGCCGGCGATGGCCCGCAGCGTGGTCGTCTTGCCGCAGCCCGACGGGCCGAGCATCACGAACAGCTCGCCGTCGCCGATGGACAGGTCCACGTGTTCGACCGCGACCGTTCCGTCCGGGTAGCGCTTGTGCAGGGCGGTCACCTCGATGCCGGCCATCAGCGTCGCACCGCCCCGAGCGTCACGCCGGCGACGAGGTGCTTGCGCACCAGGTAGGCGAAGACGAGCACCGGCAGGGCGAACACGACGGAGGCGGCGGCTACCAGACCCCAGTCCACGGTGGTGCCGCCGATGAGGCCGGCGATGGCGGGTGGGGCCGTCCGGACCTCGTCGCTGGAGGTGAGGAAGATGGCGAACACGAACTCGTTCCAGGAGAAGATGAGGGCGAAGACCGCCGTCGCGGCGATGCCGGGCACGAGCAGGGGGAGGGTGAACTTCCAGAACGCCTGCAGACGGGTGTAGCCGTCGAGCATCGCGGCGTCCTCGTACTCCGCGGGCACCTCGTCGACGAACCCCTTCATCATCCAGATCGTGAACGGGACGTTGAACGCGGCGTAGATGAGGATCAGGCCGAGCTTGCTGTCGATGAGCCCGACCTGGCGGTACATGAGGAAGATCGGGATCACGACCACCACGGGCGGCATGAAGCGGGTGGACAGGATGAAGAACAGCTGGTCCTTCTTGGCCTTCAGCGTGAACCGTGAGTAGGCCCAGGCCGCCGGGACCCCCAGCACGGTGGCCAGCACCGTGGAGACCCCGGCGACCACCACGGAGTTGAGGAACGAGACGGACAGGGCCGACCGACCGCCGTCGGGGGCGACGAACACGTCCTTGAAGTGGTCCAGGGTGACGTTGAAGTCGAAGAACTTCGCCGGGATGGCGTAGACGTCCCGGTTGTCCTTGATGGACGTCTCGATCATCCACAGCACCGGGAAGAGCATCACGACGGCCAGCACGGTCAGCAGCACGACCTCCAGCGCGGGGCGGCCCCGGCCGCCGAAGCGGCGCGCGGGGGGCGTGTGATCCCGGGCAGGAGCTGCGGACACGGCCTCGTCGACGGAGACGGCCATCAGCCCTCCTTGAGCTTGTTCAGGTAGCGCAGGTAGAGCTGCGTGAGGACGACGACGACGAGGACCATGAGGATTCCGTACGCTGAGGCGGTGCCGGTGTTGAAGCCCAGGAACGCGACCTTGTAGACGTGGAACGACAACGTCTCGGTGGAGACCCCCGGGCCCCCGTTGGTGAGGATGTAGACGAGGTCGAACAGCCGGAACGCCTCGATGGCCCGGAACAACACGGCGATGAGGAGCAGCGGCCACACCAGCGGAAGGGTGATGGTGCGGAACCGGAACCACTCGGACGCCCGGTCGATCGAGGCGGCCTCGTACAGGTACCTGGGCACCGCGGTGAGGCCCGCGAGTGCGATGAGCATGATGAAGGGCGTCCACTGCCAGGTGTCGACCACGATCAGCGAGACCAGTGCCGTCCGCTGCCGGGTGAGCCACTCCACCTGCTCCAGGCCGATCGAGCCGAGCATGCTGTTGACCACGCCGAACTGCGCGTCGAGCATGAATCGCCAGAACAGCCCGACCACGACCGGCGACAGCATCATCGGGACCATGAACAGTGTGGTCAGCAGTCCTCGCCCGTGCGTACGCCGGGAGATCAGGTAGGCGATGGTGAAGCCGAGCACGGTCTGCAGGGAGACCGCGCCGACCACGTAGATCAACGTCGTCAGGGCCCTCGTGTGGACCTGCGCCGACGTCAGGATGGCCGTGTAGTTGCCGAACCCGACGAAGTTGGCGGGCCCGCCGCGGGTGGCCGAGTAGTCGGTGAACGACAGGTACAACGCCCACAGCAACGGGAACACCGACATCGCGAGCAACAGCAGCAGCGCGGGGGAGATGAAGGCCACGGCGAGCCCGCGGTCGCCCAGCCGGGGGGACCGGCCCCGGGCAGGCGGTGTCGCGGACGCCACCTGCCCGGGGCCGTCGGTCGTCAGAGGGACGGGCTCACTCACAGTCCGCCGCCGCCCTTGCGACCGCTCGAGTCGAGCACGCTCTGCTGCTCCCGGGCGATGTCGTCGAGCGCGTCCTTCGGCTTCTTCGCGCCGTTGAGGGCCGCGTTCACGTTGGTGTTCTCGATGTCGACCAGGCGCGCGTACTCGGGCACGTTCCACATGTCCCGCATCCGGGGAACCGAGTCGGCGTACACCTTGTTGAACGGCCCGGCGTTGAGGAACTCGGGCGACTCCAGGGCGTCCGTACGCGCCGGCACGCCACCGGCCGCGGCCCACTTCTTCTGGATGTCGGGCCGCTCGAACCACTTCATGAAGTTCAGCGCCTCCGCCTGGTTCGCCGCGGGGGAGTAGGCCGACACGTGCATCCCCATGCCGCCGAGGGGGACGAGGTTCGTCTTCTGGCTCGGCAGGGTGGCGAAGCCCAGCTTGTCGAGGATCTGCTCCCGCGTGGTGCCGAGCGTCGACTGCTTCGGGTCGAGCAGGCCGCCGCTCGCGGCGATCCAGTTGAACGCGATGCATGCCTTGCCCTGGGCGACCGCCGCGTTCACCTCGTCGATGAACCAGTTGCCGGAGCCCTTGGCGGTCAGCGGCTTCATCTTGTTGACCAGGACGTCCATCGCCTCCTGGCCCGCGGCGTCGTTGAGGACGCCGTCGATCTTGCGCGTCTTGGGGTCCCAGAGGTTGCCGCCGTAGATGCCGTTGACCGTGTTGTAGGTGACGGCCGCGGCGTCGGAGCCGTTGGCCTGGTGGAACGCCAGCCCGCTGACGCCCGGGTTGTCCGCCTGGCACTTCCCGGCGACCGAGATCATCTCGTCCCAGGTCTGCGGCGGCTTGTCGCCGATCAGGTCCTTGCGGTAGATCATCGTCCAGGTGTCGCCGAGCAGCGGCAGCCCGTACAGGCTGGCGTTCTCGTCGCGCTTGCCGGTCTCCGCCTGGGGGAACTGGCCGTAGGCCGCCAGGAGGTAGGGGTTGTAGGCATTGACGTCGATGTTGTTCTTGACGAAGTCGGTGAGGTCGAGGATGTTGCCGTTCGTCACGGCCTCGCCGATGTGTTGCGAGTCCAGGATCGCGATGTCGAAGTCGGTCTTGTGCGCGGCGAACTGGGTGAACATCGCGTCGTGCCAGTTCGCGTTCGGCACGGTGTTGACCTTGATGGTCGCGTTCGGCCGCTCCTTCTTGTACTCCGCGTTCGCGAAGTCTTCCAGAGCGTGCGCGGGGGGCCAGTCGAACCAGATGAAGCTGAGGGTCAGCGGGTCCTTGGTGAGCTCCGGGATGGTCGCCGGTGCCTTGGGGGCGCCCGCCTTCGCGTCGCCGTCGTCCTGGCCGTCGCCGCAGGCCGCCATGGTCGTGGCGACCAGCAGCATGGCCGCCGTCGCCAGCCGCGCCTTTCGCCCGGGAACGGACAATCGTCCTGTCAGCTTCGGATGCCGCATCTTCTGGCCTGCTTTCTGGTGGGGGTGTGGAGCCTCGCTAGGTGCTTCGCCGAGCAGGTGCCGGTCGTTCAGGCGTGTTGCCGGGCTGTCGCGGGGCCGACCCGCGGGGGTCGGCGTCGCGAGCGCGCCGGGACGCGCCGGGTCCGCGCGCCGTCGAGCGGCCCTTCGACCCGTCCGGGCCGGTGACGACCGGGGAGGGGTGTCGAGCATGCTCGTGGGAGCGTCAGGTGATCGAGTGGAGCGGTGGCAGGTGGTTCCGGCGGTGCAGAATGACGGGCGCTCGTCGGATTTCCTATACGATCGAGCGGGGCGTCAGCATGTCGCAGCGTGGTGACTGGTGTCAACAGGTTCCCGAAGATGCAGGAAAGGACCTCACGTCACGATGGACGACGAAGCGATGACCGCGCGGGGCCGTAGGGTCGTGACGGGTGGGACGTCGTCGGGCAGATCCGGCGGTCGGCTCGCCGACGAGGTGTACGACACGCTGCTCGGACAGCTGATGTCGCTACGGATCGAGCCTGGCTCCCGTGTCACGATCGACGTCCTGGCGCGGGAGCTGGGGGTCTCGCAGACGCCGATCCGCGACGCTCTGAACCGCATGGAGGCCGAGGGCCTGGTCGTGCGGGTGCCCCATGCCGGCTACCGCATTCCCCCCCAGATCACCCGGAACCGATTCGAAGACATGCTCGAGGTCCGCCTGCTCCTGGAGCCGGCGGCGGCGCGCAGGTCCGCCGAACGCGCCTCCTTGCCGCAGGTGGCCGGGCTGCGACGGATGCTGGAGGAGATGGCGGAGCTGGAGGGGGGCAGCGGGCCCCTGGCCTACGGCGCCTTCGGGCTGCGCGACGCCGCCTTCCACGATCTGGTCGCGCTGAGCGCGGGGAACCAGGTCATCCGCGAGACGCTCGCCCGCCTGCACAGTCACGTGCACCTCTTCCGGCTGCACCACGACACCCAGGTCACCCACCTGGCCATGGCCGAGCACGAGGAGGTCGTGGCCGCGATCGCCGCGCGTGACCCCGACGCCGCCGCCTACGCGATGCGGCGGCACATCCTGCGGTCCGGCGAGCGCTTCCGGCGACTGTTCGACGAGGTCGAGGGTGCGGACGCGATGGCGGTTGAGGCTTGACGGGCGGGCGGGGCAGGGGAATGCTAGCCCAATCGGATCGGATTGGATCGCGTCCGCCTCACCGCCACCAGACACGAGGAGAAGCAGGTGCCCAGAGCGCTGCTCCTGACCGGCGACGCCGCCGAGGAACTCGACACCATGTATCCCTACTACCGCGTCCAGGAGGGCGGCTGGGACGTCGACGTCTCGTCCCGGACGCTGCGCGACGTGCAACTGGTCATCCACGAGTTCGACCCCAACTCCGACGCCTACGTGGAGAAGAACGGCCGGAAGCTGCCGGTCGACGTGCCCTGGGCCGAGGTCGACGTCGAGCGCTACGACGCCCTCATCATCCCCGGGGGGCGTGCCCCCGAGTGGATCCGGGTCGACGCCGACGTCAGGCGCATCACCGAGCATTTCTTCGCCCGCAACCTCCCCATCGCGCTGGTGTGCCACGGCGCGCAGGTCCCGGCGGTGTACGGGCTGCTGAAGGGCCGGAAGACGGCGTGCTTCCCCCCGATCACCGGGGACATGGAGAACGCGGGCGCGACGGTCATCGACGCCCCCGACGTCGTGGACGGCAACCTCGTCTCCTGCCGGGGCTGGCCCGACATGCCGCAGTTCGGCAGGGCGATGATGGAGGTCTTCTCGAAGTCCGTCGACCCCGCGTCGGCATGAGCACACCCGGCCTGCCCCGGTGACGGCACTGCGGACCGTCACCGTCGACGGCTTCCCCGTCCACGTCTTCGAGAGCGGCGCCGGGCCCGCGGTGTTGATGCTGCACGGCTCCGGACCCGGCACGACCGGGTCCGGAGCCTGGGCGGCGACGGCGCAGGCGCTGGGCGCGTCCTGGCGCGTGCTGGCCCCTGACCAGGCGGGATTCGGCCGCACCCCCGTCCCGGCGGGCTCCAGGGGCGGGCTCAGGCTGTGGACGGAGCAGGCCGCCGGCCTGATGGACGCTCTCGGTGTCGAGCACTACGCGGTCGTGGGGCACTCCATGGGCGGCGCCGTCGCGCTGGCGTTGGCGGCCGCGCGCCCCGAGCAGGTCAGCCGTGTCGTGGCGGTCTCGACGATGGGCGCCCCCGGGGCGCCGCTGTCCGCCGACCTCGACGCGATCTGGGCCGCCCCCGCCGGCCCGCCCGGGGCCCGGGACATGCTGAGTCGACTCGTCCTCGACCAGGCGCTCGTGACCGACGCGGCCGTCGAGACCCGCGCCGCCGCGATGCGGGCGGGTGCGGCCGCGTTCGCGTCGTTGTTCCCGCCACCCAGGGCGCGATGGGCCGACGACCTCACCCTCTCGACGCAGACGCTGGCCGCGATCCGCGCGCCCGTGCTGCTCGTGCACGGCGCCGATGACCGGGTCACTCCGCTCGCGACGTCGACCCTGCCCCTGCTCGAACACCTGGCCGATGTCCGGCTGCACGTGCTCGGCCGGTGCGGGCACGTGCCGGCGATCGAGCACCCGCACGAGTTCCGGCAACTGCTGTCGGGCTTCCTCCGCCGGGACAGCCGCCACTGACTGCTGCGCCAGGTCCGCGGCCCGCGCTCAGGCAGCTCAGCGTGAAGCAGGGCCGGCCGGGGCCTGGACCAGGGGCAGGGTCATCAGCAGCAGCCCTTCGTGGCGGCGTCGGGGCAGGCGGCGGGGTCGACGGCGAGCACGAGGCCGAGCAGGTCGCCGAGGGCGTGGGCGAGGCGCGGGTCGGCGAGCTCGTAGCGGGTGCGGCGGCCTTCGGGGGCGGCCACGACGAGGCCGCAGCCGCGCAGGCAGGTCAGGTGGTTGGACAGGTTCTGCCGGGTGGTGCCGAGCAGGTCGGCGAGCTGCGCCGGGTAGCCGGGGCCGTCGCGCAGCGCCAGCAGCAGGCGGGCCCGGGTGGGGTCGGACAGGGCGTGGCCGAACCGGGCCAGCACCTGCCCGTGGGTCAACGTCTCCACATCCCGGATAGTACATCCGTGGCTGTATCAAGCAAGGCGGTCCGACGCCGCCGGGCCCTGGCTCGGGGCGTCAGACGTCGGATTCGACGGCGAAGGTGTTGCCGTCCGGATCCTGGAACCAGGCGATACGTCCACCGCCGGTCCGGGCGGTGATTCCTCTGGCGTCGTGGTCGAGCTGGTCGTACCGGATGAACCCGACGCCGGCCGAGGCGAGCTCGTCGACGATCCGCTCGATGTCGTCGACATACCATGTCGCCAGCGTCGCCGGGCTCTTCCCGGCGGTGACCGACTGGTAGACGTTCAGCGCCGCCACGCCGCCGGAACCATAGACGCGGCTGCCGCCGGCGATGTCGGCGCTGGGGCCCGACCGCAGCGGCCGTAGGCCCAGCCGGCCTTCGTAGAACGCGACCGCCCGTTGTATGTCGGACACGGCGATCGAAGCTCTGAGGTGATATGTGTTCAGCGGCATGGACCACTGTCGCACACGCAGACCCCGGGGTCAGGGCGAACCAGGCAACGCGCGAACCCCACCCCCGCAGCCGCCGACGGCTGGGGAGGTGGGGCGGCGTTCCGCACGGATGGCCGCGCTCAGACCCAGAGTGGACGCGGGCTAGGAGTGCGGCTTGTCGACGTACCCGATCTCCTCCAGCTTGCCGTCGATGAGCCGGTAGGTGGCCGTCCGCTCGATCACCAGCTCGACCATCGAGGCGTCGTCGGGTCGGGTCAGGTAGACCACCTGCGCCTGGCCGGCACCGATGGTGACCTTCTCGACCGGGGTGCGGTCGCCGAGGTCGACCGTGCCGACGTAGGCCGGGGCGCCCTTGACGTTGCGCCAGAGCACGATGCCCCAGAACTTGCCCGTCCCGCCGCCGTCGAGCATGATCGCGCGCACCGCGTCGGCGGCGCCGTCGCCGGTCATGTCGCCGATCGCGCACGGCGGCTGCAGGGCGACCACCACGCCGTCCTCGCCGGCCCAGCGCCCCTCGGTCAGCGGGATCGGGTCGGGGTAGTCGTTGTATCGCACCTTCGTGCTGCCCAGCTCCGATTCGGCCACCTGGTCGCAGGTCAGCGCGGGAACCTTCGCAGGCGGCGCGGCGGTCGGCGAGACGTTGTCGTTCTCGCTGCTGCCGTCGCCGAACGGCTCTTCGGCCACCGGCGAGTCCGCCGGCGTCGTGGTGTCGCCGGGGCCCGGCGCGGCGCCGTCGTTGATCTCGATCGTGCAACCGCCCGCCACGAGGACCAGGGCGAGCGCGGCCAGCGGCAGCAGCGTCCTGCGCATGTTGTTCCTTTCGATGAAGTCGGCCGCAGCGTAGTGCGCCCCCGCCACTGCCGGACTTCATCGCGTTCGGCGCGGGCCAGCCCCGGGCGCCGCGCCGGCCGAGCTACCTCAACCGATGCCGTCGACCGCGGCCCGGAGCGCACTGATCGACGGGTCCCAGCTGAAGTTCAGCACGGGGATGCCGGAAGCGGCGGCGTTGCTGTCGCCGCCGAGGACCACTGCCCGCGGCTTGCCGGTGCCCTGGGGGACCACCAGATACCAGCTGCCCTTCACGTTCGCGATGAACACGTCGTCTACCTCCTGGTCGGTGGGGTCGGGGGTGGCGGCGTCCCCGGCGTAGTTCTCGAAGTCCGCCGTGGCGCCGAAGTTCGTCGGGCTTGCGGTGTTCAGCCAGAGGCTGGTGTGCACATGCGGCCCGACGCCGTGGTCACTGCCGTTCGCCGAGGCGCCGGAGTATGCGATCGTCTGTCCGCGCGACACGCGTTGACCGGTCGAGACGGCGATCGACGAGAGGTGCAGGTGCCGGGTGTAGTTGCCGTCGTCGTGGGCCATGCCCACGACACGCCCGGTCGCGGTGGAGGTGTCGGTCTTCACGAAACGGATCGTGCCGTTGGCCGCGGCCATGACGGGCGTGCCGGTGCCGACCGCGTAGTCGGTGCCCGGCTCACCCGAGGGGGGCGTCCGGTTCCGGTGGTCCTGCCAGGAGCTCGAGATGCGGACGTTCCCGCATGGCCGCTGATAGCTGCCGGCAGCCCGGGCGGTGTCGGGCAGCAGGGCAAAGGCGGCCGACACCCCGGACGCCGCCAACGCGGCGCCCGTGATGAACCCCCGCCTCGAGAGTCCTCGCAGATAGGCGACGCCGGCGAGATCCTCCGGCCGCAGCTCGCCGTGGCTGACATCCTGTAGGTCAGGGTGAGGCTCCTCGTTGAGGATCATCAATGCAAACTAGGGCCACTTCCGGTGCGGGGCAAGGGTTTCTCCCCGGTCGGCCCGCAAGTCGCGTGCGCCCGCGCCGTCGCGGGGCAGGTCCGGGAGCGTACGTCGTGGTCGCCGCCGCGCGGCCCGCCCGACGCCCGACACGAACCCGACGTGCGTAATCGGCACATAGTTGCGTGCTCGGCAACGTTGTGGAAGCCTCACTCAGTGTTGAGGCCGAGACGCAAGCGCTGGTTCGGGGGCGTGTGATGCTGAGAAAACGATCGACTGAACCTCGTGCGGCAGGCGGGGACGCGCCCCTGCCCAAGGAGCTGCAGAAGATCGCCGTGGTGGTCCTGGTCGGCCTTCTGCTGATGCAGCTCGATGGAACCATGGTGGGCATCGCGCTGAACACCCTCTCCGGTGAGCTCTCCGTCTCCGTGTCGACCCTCCAGTGGGTCGTGACCGGCTACCTGCTCGCGCTGATGGTGGGCATGCCGATCGCCGGCTGGGCGGCCGACCGGTTCGGCACCCGCAGAATGTGGACCGTCTCGCTCGTCGTCTTCCTCGTCGGCTCGGTGCTGTGCGGCGTCGCCGTCAACATCGAGACGCTGATCTTCGCGCGGGTGGTGCAGGGCCTCGGCGGCGGCATGATGGTCCCCGTCGGGCAGGCGATGCTGATGCGGGTCGCCGGCGCCGAGCACCGCGCGCGTCTGGTGGGGCTGATGGCCATCCCGGGCGTGATCGGCCCCACGCTCGGCCCCGTCGTGGGCGGCGTCATCGTCGACGACTTCAGCTGGCGGTGGATGTTCCTCATCAACATCCCGATCGGGCTGATCGCCTTCTTCCTGGCCGGCCGCAACCTGCCCAACTTCAAGGAGGAGGCCCGCGCCGCGCTGGACGTGCTCGGCGTGGTGCTGCTGGTGCCCGGCCTGGTGGCCGTGGTCTTCGGCCTCTCCCGGGCGGCCGCCGGCGGCCTCGGCGACCCCCTGGTCGTCGCGCCGCTCGTCACGGGCGTCGTGCTGATCGCCGGGTTCATCCTGCACGCCGCCCGGCCGAACATCGAGGCCCTGGTGTCGATGCGGCTGTTCAAGTACAGGAACTTCGCGGCGGCCAGCGCGTTGACGTTGCTGGCGGCGCTCACGATGGGCGCCGGGATCGTGCAGCCGCTGTTCCTGCAGCAGGTGCACGGCGAGAGCCCGATGGGCGCCGGCCTTCTCCTGGTCGGTTTCGGTGTGGGCTCGGCGCTCACCTCCGTCGTGCTCAGCCGCGTGTTCAACCGGCTCGGCGCGAGGCTGGTGGGGACCGTCGGCCTGGCCCTGACCTTCACCGGAACGGTCGCGTTCACGCAGTTCTACGCCAGCACCGGGCGGGTGTTCATCGTGCTCGCCATGCTCCTGTCCGGGGTGGGGCTCGCGATGGTCACCCTGACCATGTCGACGGCCCTCTACGTCGGGCTGCCGCCGCAGCAGATCGCCCGCGCCACCGGCGCCTCGCGGATCGTCCAGCAGCTCGGCCTCTCGACCGGCACGGCGGTGATCAGCCTGGTGCTGCAGATCCAGCTGACCAAACAGACCGCCGGGTCCGACCTGGACAGTCTCGCGAACGCCTACCACCACGCGTTCTGGTGGAGTGCCGGCTTCCTCGCGCTCGCGATCGTACCGGCGCTGCTGTTGCCCGGGCGGATCCCGGCGACCCCCGGCGCCCAGGACAAGAAGGTTGCCCAGGCGCAACCCGCGTGAGCGGGACCGGGACGGCGTCACCGGTCTTCTCGACTTCTCGTTGATCTGGAAAGGAAAACAGGAACATGACTGCGAACTCCATCACGGCCGAGGCCGCCGGGACGCTGACGCTCGGCGGTGACCTGCCCGTGCGCCGGCTCGGCTTCGGCGCGATGCGGCTGGCGTTCGGCGGCTCCGTGCGCGATCCCGAGACTGCCGCCACGGTGCTGCGCAGCGCGGTCGACAGCGGGGTGAACCACATCGACACGGCCGGCTTCTACGGGTTCGGTGACCTCCACTCGCACGAGGTCATCCGGCAGGCGCTCTCCCCGTACCCCGCCGATCTGGTGATCGCCACCAAGGTGGGCCCGGTGATCGAGGGCGGGGTGGTGCCGACCGCGGAGGCCAAGCCCGACCAGCTCCGCCAGCTCGTCGAGGAGGACCTGCGCCGTCTCGGGGTGGACCGCCTCGACCTGGTCTACCTGCGGGTGGGCGGCGCGACGGCGGCACCGGGCGGCGTGTCGATCGGGGACCGTTTCGCGGCCCTCGCGCAGCTTCGCGAGGAGGGCCTCATCCGGCATCTCGGCGTGAGCAACGTCGACGCGGAGCAGCTTGCCGAGGCGCAGGCCATCGCCCCGGTCGCGGCCGTGCAGAACCAGTTCCACGTGCACTTCCGTGGTGACTCCGAGCTCGTCGCCCGGTGCGCGAAGGACGGCATCGCGTACGTGCCGTTCTTCCCGGTCGGCGGCGGTGGCGCGCCCATCGACCACGACCGGCTCAAGGCCGTCGCGGAGCGCCACGGAGCGACGACCCGGCAGGTCGCGCTCGCGTGGCTGCTCGCCGTGTCGCCGGCGATCCTGGCCATCCCCGGCACCAGCGTGCTGGACCACCTCACCGAGAACATCGCGGCGGCCGGCCTTGCCCTCACCGACGAGGACATGGCCGCCCTGTCCGAGTAGCGCGGGAGCCACGCCTGAGGGAAGCTCCCGGTCGCTCAGCTCCATCAGCTCGGAGCCCTTGAAGCGCCTTTGACCTGCGTTGTTGCCTTCCGGGCAACAGGTTGCCGAGGCTGCAGCGGCGTGTCACCCTGTCTGCGTGTCGACGACGATTCGGGCCAGCAAGGCGGCCGCCGTCCGGCGGATGCTCAGCGAGGCGGCCCTCGGCCTCGCGGTCGAGCGGGGCTGGGACAACGTGCGGGTGGAGGACATCGCCGCCCGGGCGGGCATGTCCACCCGCTCGTTCAACAACTACTTCCACAGCAAGAACGAGGCCCTGTACGCCGCCGACCTCGACCGGTCCGTGGCGATCCGCGAGCAACTGCGCTCCCGGCCGGCGGACGAACCGCTGACCCAGGCCGTGGTTAACGCGATGCTCGCGGCCTTCCTCGCCTGGGACAACCTGGACCGCGACCTGGTGACCAAGGTGCGCCTCGCGGTGGCGACCTCGCCGCTGGGCGGCGAGTACCTGAAGGCCCACGCCGCGCGGGAGACGGCGCTCGCCGAGGGAATCGCCGAGCGGCTCGGGATGGCGCCGCACGACGACATCTACCCGAGGTTGCTGGCCACGATGGTGGTCAACGCGGTCCGGGTCGCGGTCGAGTTCTGGGTCGACTCGTCGCGGGCCACCTCCCTGTCCGACGCGATCCGCGACACGCTGGAACGGATTGCGGCCGGGCTGCCCGCCCCGCCGACCGGCGGGTGAGCGCGGGCCGGTCGGCATCGGGCCGGAGCCGTCGCCGCCTTGGCTGGGGAGATCCTTGCCACCCGGGCGGTTCCGCCCCGCGCGGCTGCTGGAGGTCCCCGATCCCCCGGCGATAGGGTGGGCCGACCGATCTCGACAACCCATGATCCGACCCGGGGGGGCGCCACGCATGGGCGATTCGTTCGCGCATCTGCACGTGCACACCGAGTACTCGATGCTCGACGGTGCGGCCCGGCTGAAGGACCTCTTCGCCGAGGCCAACCGGCTCGGCATGCCGGCGGTCGCGATGACCGACCACGGCAACATGCACGGCGCGAACGACTTCTACAAGCAGGCCATGGCCGCCGGGATCACCCCGATCCTCGGCGTCGAGGCGTACGTGGCGCCGGAGTCGCGCTATCACAAGGCGCGGGTGAAGTGGGGCCGGCCGGAGCAGAAGAGCGACGACGTCTCCGGTAACGGCGCGATCACCCACATGACGATGTGGGCGGCGAACAGGACCGGCCTGCACAACCTGTTCACCCTCAACTCGCGCGCCTCCATGGAGGGCCACTACGTCAAGTGGCCCCGGATGGACATGGAGCTGATCGCCGAGCACGCCGAGGGGATCATGGCCACCACCGGGTGCCCCTCCGGCGCGGTGCAGACCCGGCTGCGGCTGGGCCAGTTCGACGAGGCGATCAAGGTCGCGTCGGCATACCAGGACATCTTCGGCAAGGACAACTACTTCCTGGAGCTGATGGACCACGGCCTCGACATCGAGCGCCGGGTCCGCGAGGGGCTCACCGAGATCGGCAAGAAGCTCGGCATCCCGCCGGTGGTGACCAACGACTCGCACTACACCCACGAGGCGCAGGCCGAGGCGCACGACGTCCTGCTCTGCGTGCAGACCGGCAGCAACATCGCCGACCCCAACCGGTTCCGCTTCGAGGGCGGCGGCTACTTCATCAAGTCCGCCGACCAGATGCGCGCCGTCGACTCCTCCGAGCTGTGGCTCCAGGGCTGCCGCAACACGTTGCTGGTCGCCGAAAAGGTCGACCCGGCGGGGATGTTCGAGTTCCACAACCTGATGCCGCGCTTCCCGATCCCGGAGGGGGAGACGGAGGAGTCGTGGTTCCGCAAGGAGACCTTCAAGGGTCTCGCCCGGCGGTTCCCGGGCGGGGTCCCCGAGGGCCACGTGGTGCAGGCGGAGTACGAGCTGGGTGTCATCATCCAGATGGGCTTCCCGTCGTACTTCCTCGTGGTCGCCGACTTCATCCAGTGGGCGAAGAACCAGGGCATCGCGGTGGGCCCGGGCCGTGGCTCGGCGGCGGGTTCCCTGGTCGCGTACGCGTTGGGGATCACGGACCTGGACCCGATCCCGCACGGGCTGATCTTCGAGCGGTTCCTCAACCCCGAGCGGGTCTCGATGCCGGATGTCGACATCGACTTCGACGAGCGTCGGCGCGGTGAGGTGATCAAGTACGTCACCGACAAGTGGGGTGAGGACAAGGTCGCGCAGATCGCCACGTTCGGCACGATCAAGGCGAAGGCGGCGATCAAGGACTCGGCGCGGGTGCTGGGTTTTCCGTACGCGGTGGGGGACCGGATCACCAAGGCGATGCCGCCGGCGGTGATGGGCAAGGACATTCCGCTGTCGGGCATCTTCGACCCGAAGCACCCGCGCTACGCGGAGGCGGGGGAGATCCGGGGCCTGTACGAGTCGGACCCGGACGTCAAGAAGGTCATCGACACGGCGAAGGGCATCGAGGGGCTGATCCGGCAGACCGGTGTGCACGCCGCCGGGGTGATCATGTCGGCGGAGCCGATCATCGAGCACATCCCGCTGATGCGGCGCGACTCCGACGGGGTGATCATCACCCAGTTCGACTACCCGACGTGCGAGTCGCTCGGGCTGTTGAAGATGGACTTCCTCGGCCTGCGCAACCTCACGATCATCGACGACGCGGTGAAGAACATCCAGCTCAACCACGGCAAGGACCTGGACCTGCTGGGCCTGGACCTGGACGACAAGGCCGCCTACGACCTGCTGGCCCGCGGCGACACGCTGGGGGTGTTCCAGCTCGACGGCGGGCCGATGCGGTCGCTGCTGCGGCTGATGAAGCCGGACAACTTCGAGGACATCTCCGCCGTCCTCGCGCTGTACCGACCGGGCCCGATGGGCGTGGACTCGCACACCAACTACGCGCTGCGCAAGAACGGCCTGCAGGAGATCACGCCGATCCACCCGGAGCTGGAGGAGCCGCTGCGGGAGATCCTCGCCCCCACCCACGGCCTGATCGTCTACCAGGAGCAGGTGCAGCGCGCCGCGCAGATCCTCGCCGGCTACACGCTCGGCCAGGCGGACCTGCTGCGGCGGGCGATGGGCAAGAAGAAGAAGGAGATCCTCGACAAGGAGTTCGTGCCCTTCCGGGACGGCTGCCGCGAGCGCGGCTACTCCGACGAGGCGATCCAGGCCGTGTGGGACGTCCTCGTGCCGTTCGCCGGGTACGCGTTCAACAAGGCGCACTCGGCGGCGTACGGGCTGGTGTCGTACTGGACGGCGTACCTGAAGGCGCACTACCCGGCCGAGTACATGGCCGGGCTGCTGACCTCCGTCGGCGACGACAAGGACAAGATGGCGTTGTACCTGTCGGAGTGCCGGCGGATGGGCATCCAGGTCCTCCCGCCCGACGTGAACACCTCGGCCGGGCCGTTCACCCCGGTCGGCAAGGACATCCGGTTCGGCCTCGCGGCGATCCGCAACGTCGGGGCGAACGTGGTGGCCTCGATCATGCGGTGCCGCCAGGAGAAGGGCGAGTACGCCGACTTCTACGACTTCCTGGCCAAGGTCGACGCGGTGGTCTGCAACAAGAAGACCATCGAATCGCTGATCAAGGCCGGCGCGTTCGACGTCATGGGCCACAGCCGCAAGGGGCTGCTCGCCGTGCACGCCGACGCGATCGACGCGTACGCCGACGTCAAGCGCAAGGAGGCCGTCGGCCAGTACGACCTGTTCGGCGCCGGCTTCGGCGACACCGAGACCGTCGGCGGCAACACCACCGTCATGCCGACCATCGGCGAGGCCGAGTGGGACAAGCGCGACAAGCTCGCCTTCGAACGCGAGATGCTCGGCCTCTACGTCTCCGACCACCCCCTGTTCGGCCTCGAACACGTCCTCGGCGCGGCGGCCGACTGCACCATCGCCGCCCTCTCCGAGGAGGGCACCGTCCCCGACGGCGCGGTGGTCACCCTCGCCGGCATCCTCTCCGGGGTGCAGCGCCGCGTCACCAAGCAGGGCCGCGCGTGGGCGTCGGCCACCCTGGAGGACCTCGCCGGCGGCGTGGAGGCCCTGTTCTTCCCCAACACCTACGAGGTGATCGGCCAGTACATCGCCGAGGACGCCATCGTCGTGGTCAAGGGCCGGGTCGACCGCCGCGACGACACCCCCCGCATCATGGCGATGGACATGCAGCTGCCCGACGTCACCAGCAACCCGGGCAGCAAACCGGTCACCCTCACCATCCCCGTGCACCGCTGCACCCCGCCGCTGGTCGAACGCCTCAAGGAGACCCTCGTCCTGCACCCCGGCGACACCGAGGTGCACGTCAAGCTCCTCAACGGCGGCAAGACCACCACCCTGCGCCTCGGCCCCTTCCGGGTCGCGGCCACCACCGCCCTCATGGGCGACCTCAAGAGCGTCCTCGGCCCGGCCAACGTGAGCTGACCCGTGACCGGCACCCCACCCGACATCACTGCCGGGGAGCCGTCCGTGCGGGTCCGCGACCTGGTCCCGACCTATCTCGAGTACGCCCGCTCAGCCGACGGAGCCTCCCCGGCTCGCCGGTCTGAGCTGTGGCGGTCTCGCTACCTCGACCGGCACCCGGATGTTTTCGCCGCCGCCCTCGACCGGGCGGGGGAGTGGTCCGGCGGCGACGACCTGCCTGCGGTGCTGGACCAGCTGACCGAGGATCGGGCCGACCTGTCGAGGCGAGCTGCCCGGCTACGGATTGAGTTGCCCGATGCGGTGCGCTCGGTGGCCGGGGCACTGGGCTGGGCCGATGACCGCGATCCGATCGAGTGCGTGACGTTGGTCGGCCTGCGCCGGGCGAACGGCTGGGCGGACCGCCTCGACGGCCGGTACGCACTCTTCCTCGCCGTCGAGCAACTCGGAGATTTGGCCGAGGAGCGGCTGCTGGTGCACCACGAGACCGCGCACGTCGTCCACGACCGGCTTGCGACCATCAGGGATTGGCCGGAGCACGGCGTTGCCGCCTCGCTGCTGGCCGAGGGGTTGGCCACCGAGGTCACCACGGAGACTGTTCCGGGCCTTTCCGACGAGGCGTACCTGTGGTTCCACCGCCCCGGATACGAGCCATGGCTCGCCGAATGCCGGACTCGGTGGGAGGAGATCATCGACCGGATCATCGCAGACCTCGATGCCACCGACCTCGACCGGAACGCACCGTACTTCCTTATGCGGGACCTGCCCGACGGGGGTGACCTGCCAAAGCGCTGCGGCTACCTGGTTGGCCTGCGGCTGGTTCGTGAGCTGCGACGGCACTATCCGCTGCCGGAGACCGCCCGGTGGGACCTCGACCGGGCCGTGCCGGAACTGCGCCGCGCCCTCGGCGCAGTCGCCGTCGCGGCCTGACGGGTCCCGGTGGTCGGTCCGGCCGGGCTTGGTCAGGTGGAAATCGAGTCAGGCCGGGCGGTACTCCACCTCGGGGCGGCCCGGGGTGCCGTAGCGGGGCGCCCGCACCGCCCGCTCGGCGGCCACCAGATACTCCAGGTACCGCCGGGCGGTGACCCGGGAGATGCCGGCCAGCCCCGCCACCTCGGACGCGGACCGGCCGGCGTCGCCGCCGAGCGAGCCGAGCACCGCCCGCAGCGTCTGCTCGTCGAGCCCCTTTGGCAGCGTGTGCGCAGCCGGGCCCCGCAGGGTGGCGAACATCCGGTCCACCTCGTCATCGCCAAGATGGAGCACGTCGGCGTCAGCAAGCCCGTCGTCGGGATCACCGTGCCCACCGGCTACTCGTTCAACCTCGACGGCACCGCCATCTACCTGACCATGGCGGCGCTGTTCGTGGCCGACGCCATGGGCAAGCCGATGTCGATCGGCGAGCAGGTCGGCCTGCTCCTGTTCATGATCATTGCTTCGAAGGGTGCGGCCGGCGTCACCGGCGCGGGCCTGGCCACCCTGGCCGGCGGCCTCCAGTCGCACCGCCCCGACCTGCTCGACGGCGTCGGACTGATCGTCGGCATCGACCGGTTCATGTCCGAGGCGCGGGCGCTGACCAATTTCGCCGGCAACGCCGTGGCCACCGTCCTGGTCGGCACCTGGACCGGCGAGTTCGACCGCGCGTAGGCCCGCCGACGTGCTCGCCGGCCGCCGCCCCTTCGACGAGGCCACCATGCTCGACGAGGACGACGACGACCCGCAGCCGCCGGCCGGGCCGCAGCGCCCGGCGCTCAGCGGCGCACCCGCCTGACCGGGCCGCCGCCGCGCCGCCCCCGTCCCCGGGCTCCTGTCCACCGCCGTCCCCGCGTCGATCGCCCCTCGGGCGGGCCGCGACCGGGGGCGGCGGCCACCATCGGTGAATTGGCGCTCACGGAGGTGGCGACGGCCGCACTACCGTCGGCGGCATGGAGTTGGAGCAGGCACGCAAGCTGTGGCAGCCGCAGCCCGGCTGGCTGAACACCGCCAGCTACGGGCTGCCGCCCGAGCCGGCCTGGGCGGCGGTGCAGGAGGCGCTGGCCGACTGGCGGACGGGACGTACGTCCTGGGAGGGTTGGGACGACGCCACCCGGCGCTCCCGGGCGGCCTTCGCCGGCCTGGTCGGCGTGGCGCCCACCGACGTGACGGTCGGCAGCACGGTGTCCGCGTTGTTCGCCCCCGTCGCGGCGGCCCTGCCGGCCGGCGCCACCGTCGTGGCCCCCGAGGTGGAGTTCACCTCCAACCTCTTCCCCTGGCTGGCCCAGGCCGAGCGGGGGGTGCGGGTGCGCACGGTCCCGCTCGACGGGCTCGTCGACGCGATCGACGCCGACACCGATCTGGTCGCGTTCAGCCTGGTGCAGTCCGCCGACGGGGCCGTCGCCGACTACCAGCGGATCGTCGCCGCCGCCCGCGCCCACGGCGCGCTGGTGGCCGTCGACGCGACCCAGGCGTGCGGCTGGCTGCCGTTCGACGCCGGCCTGGCCGACGTCGTCGCCGTCGGGGCGTACAAGTGGCTGATGGGGCCGCGCGGGTCGGCCCTGGCCTACCTGGCGCCGGCGCTGCGCGAGCGGCTGCGACCCGACGGCGCCGGCTGGTACGCGGCCGAGGACCCGTTCTCCTCCTACTACGGCCCGCCGCTGCGGCTCGCCGCCGACGCCCGGCGGTTCGACCAGTCCCCGGCGTGGTTCAGCTGGATCGGCACCGCCCCCGCCCTGGAACTGCTCGCCGAGATCGGCGTGCCGGCCGTGCGCGAGCACGACGTGCGCCTGGCCAACCGGTTCCTCGCCGGGCTGGGCCGGCCACCCGGCGACAGCGCGATCGTCGCCGTCGAGGTGCCCGGCGCGCAGGAGAAACTGGAACGGGCGGGCATCCGGGCGGCGGTGCGCGCCGGCCGGGTCCGGGCGTCGTTCCACCTCTACACCACCGACGCCGACGTCGACCTGGCCCTCGACGCGCTGACCGGCTGACCCGCCGCGCGCCCCGGTCGCCGGCCGGCGCTGGTCGTGGGCCGGCGCTGGCCGCCGGCAGCCGCGCCCGCGCCGCATCCGAATCGCGCCGCCCGGACGAACCCCTGGTAGTGACCGTCTACCCGGGGGTACGTCGTGCTGACCGACTCGATGCCGGCCGAGGCCGTCGAGACCGCGCGCAAGCGCCTCTCCGCAGCCGCCGAGGACCTCGACGCCAACGAGGTCGCCGCCCTGCTGCTGGCGCTGGCCGCCGACCATGGGGTGCTGGCGTCCTGGCAGCAGGTATGCGTTCCGCTGCTCGCCGCGCTGCGGGGCCACACGGCGGCCGAGGTCGCCACCGAACACGCCCTCACCGAGGGCGTGCGCATCGGCCTGGACGTGTTCCACCGTGAGCCCGCCCGGCAACTGCCCACCGGCGGCGTACTGCTCGCCGGGGCCGAGCACGAGACCCACTGTCTCGGCCTGCACGCGCTCGCCGCCGCCCTGCGGGAGCGCGGGCGGGGAGCGCTGCTGCTCGGGCCCGCGCTGCCCTGGACGGCGTTGGCGTCCGCCGTGCGCCGGGCGCGTCCGCACACCGTCGTGGTCTGGTCGCAGACGCCGGTCACCGGCCGCGCGTACCGACTGGTCCGCTTCGGCCGCGACACCCCGGGCGTACGCGTGCACGCGGCCGGGCCGGGCTGGATCGAACCGCTGCCGCCCCCGTCGATCCGCCTGACCACCCTGGCGGCGGCCACCGCCGCCTGCTTGCAAGGAAGGGCCCCTTGTTAACGCTTTCTGTATAGGAGGGGCCCCTTCCTAACACTCGACGGCTGAGGTGGAGACGCTGCCGGCCGGGCCCCGTGTCAGGGGTCCGGCCGGCGGGTGGTGTGGGTGTGTGGTGTCAGCTGTTGTTCCAGTGCTGGGTGACGAGGTCGGCGGCCTGCTGTTCCCACTGGGCGTACGCGTCGGGGTAGGCGGAGACCTGGACGGTCTGGGCGGCGTCGGTCAGGGGCATGTTCTGCCAGCCGTCGACCTGTCGGAGGCCCTTGAGGAACGCCGTGGTCGCGTACTGCGGGTCGGTGATCTGCTCCGGCGAACCCCAGCCGCTGGACGGGCGCTGCTGGAACAGGCCGAGGGAGTCGTGGTCGTTGCGGTCACCCAGGTGACCCAGGTTCTGCAGCTTCGACTCCTGCAGGGCGGTGCCGATCGAGATCACCGCGGCGCGTTCGTCCAGGCCGGTCTTCTTCGTGGCGGCCATGATGGCCTTGGCGTTGGCGGTCTGCTCGGCGTCGAGGTCGATGCGCGACTGCGCGCCCTGCACACCGTGGGGGATCAGCTTCCCGGCGTCCACGGTCGTGTCGGCCTGCACGGCGGCGACCGGACGGGCGTCGGCAGTGCCGGTGCCGGTGTGGTGGAGGGGGCCGGCGGCGAGGCCGCCGGCGAACGCGAGTCCGGCGATGCCGAGGACGCTCTTACGCAGGATGGTCGTGTTCATGGGGGTG
>NZ_FMCW01000074.1 GCF_900091595.1 Micromonospora haikouensis | reverse complement strand
GTGCAAGGTGGTGACCGCATCACCGAACCGGACGGCCTCCCGCACATGCCGCACCCAGTACTCGGGGTCAGTGATCTCCCCCGCCTCGGCCACCCTGCCGGTCACGTTCGACACGACCGGCAACCTCGGCGCACGCCAGTCCAGGCCAGCCAGGACCGTCCGGAACTCGGCGAGCATCGGCTCCATCAACCGCGAATGAAACGCGTGACTGACCGACAGCCGCTTCGCCCGCCAACCCTGCTCGGCACACCGCTGGGCGATCACGTCCAGGTCGGCGACCGGCCCCGACAGCACCACGGACTGCGGACCATTCACCGCCGCCACATCCACACCGTCACCGGCCAACGCACGCACCTCGGCCTCAGGCGCGCCCACCGCCAACATCCCGCCACCAGCAGGCAACGCCTGCATCAACGAACCCCGCGCCGCCACCAGAACGCACGCGTCCTCCAACGACAACACACCCGCCACATAGGCGGCCGTCACCTCACCGATCGAATGACCCACCAGATAGTCAGCCGTCACACCAAACGAGGCCAACAGCTCATGCAACGCCACTTCCAGAGCGAACAGACCCGCCTGCGTGAACGCCGTCTGATCCAACAACCCCGCCAGGTCGGAACCCGGCTCCGCGAACACCACCTCCCGCAAGGGACGATCAAGGCGACCCACGAACAGGGCACACACCCGATCGAACGCCTCCGCATACACCGGGAACCGGTCATACAGTTCACGACCCATCCCCGGCCGCTGCGCACCCTGACCCGTGAACAACAACACCCGACGACCAGACGACACCTCACCCGTCACCAGCCCCGGGGTATCCACGCCGGCCGCCAAGGCATCCAGCCCGGACAGCAGGTCGTCTCGGCCCGTGCCGAGGACGACCGCCCGGTGCTCCAACCCGGCCCGCGACGTCGCAAGCGACCAACCCACGTCGACCAGCGACAACCCAGCCCGCTCGCGAACGGAATCCGAAAGCCGCGCCGCCTGCCCACCGAGGGCATCCGCCGAACGCGCCGACACCAACCACGGCACCACCGGCAACTCGACGACACCAGAGGACTCGGTCGCCACCGACTCCGCCTGCTCCACGACCACGTGCGCGTTCGTCCCCGAGATCCCGAACGACGACACCGCAGCCCGACGCGGCCGACCCACCACCGGCCACTCACGCGACTCCGTCACCAACTCGACCGCACCAGACGACCAGTCCACCTTCGACGACGGCGCATCCACGTGCAGCGTCGCCGGCACCACGCCGTGCCGCATCGCCTGCACCAGCTTGATCACACCGGCGACGCCGGCCGCCGCCTGCGTGTGGCCGAGGTTCGACTTGATCGACCCCAGCAGCAGCGGCGTCTCCCGCCCCTGCCCATACGTCGCCAGCAACGCCTGCGCCTCGATCGGGTCACCCAACGTCGTGCCCGTCCCGTGCGCCTCCACCACGTCCACGTCCAACGGCGACAGCCGCGCCGACGCGAGGGCCTGCCGGATCACCCGCTGCTGCGACGGACCATTCGGCGCGGTCAACCCGTTCGACGCCCCGTCCTGGTTCACCGCGGAGCCCCGCACGACCGCGAGCACCCGGTGACCGTTACGCCGGGCGTCGCTGAGGCGTTCCACGACGAGCATGCCGACGCCCTCGGACCAGCCGGTGCCGTCGGCGCCCTCGGCGAACGACTTGCACCGCCCGTCGGGGGCGAGGCCGCGCTGCCGGCTGAAGTCGACGAACGTCTCCAGGGTGGTCATCACGGTGACGCCGCCGGCCAGCGCGAGGGTGCACTCGCCGGAGCGCAGCGACTGCACGGCGAGGTGCAGCGCGACGAGGGACGACGAGCAGGCGGTGTCGACGGTGAGCGCGGGACCTTCGAACCCGAACGTGTAGGCGACCCGGCCGGAGAGGACGCTGCTGGCGGTGCCGCCGCCGATGAACGCGTCCAGGGTCTCGGGCACCTCGGCCAGCCCGGCGGCGTAGTTGTGGTACATCATGCCGGCGAACACGCCGACGCGGCTGCCGCGCAGGGACAGCGGGTCGATGCGGGCGTCCTCGATCGCCTCCCAGGACGCCTCCAGCATGAGCCGCTGCTGCGGGTCCATGGCGAGGGCCTCGTACGGCGAGACCTTGAACAGCTCCGGGTCGAAGTCACCGGCGTCGTGCAGGAACCCGCCCTCCCGCGCGTACGTGCTGCCCCGGCGCTGCCCGGTCGGGTCGTACGCGGCGTCGGTGTCCCAGCCCCGGTCGGTGGGGAACCCGGTGATGCCGTCGGTGCCGGTGGCGACGAGTTCCCACAGCTGCTCGGGCGAGCGGACGCCACCCGGGTAGCGGCAGCTCATCCCGACGATGGCGATGGGCTCGTGGTTCTTGGCGTCGGCCGCCTTGAGTCGCTCGCTGGTCTCGGCGAGGTCGGCGGTGACGCGCTTGAGGTACTCACGGAGCTTGGCTTCGTTCGCCATCGGGATTCACCTGTCGCGTTGGTCGGCAAGCGGGCGGTACGACGGTCAGGAGCGACCGAACGTGCTGTCGATGAAGTCGAAGAGTTCGTCGTCGCTGGCGTCGTCGATCACCTGGGCGACGCCGGCGGTGTCACCGCTGTCGCCGTCCCAGCGGGTGAGCAGCGCCCGCAGTCGGGCGGCGACGGCGGCGCGGGTCTCCTCGTCGGCGGCGAGTTCGGCGAGGGTGTCGGCGGGGGTCGCGGCGAACGCCGCCTCCAGCCGGTCCAGTTCGTCGAGGAGGGTGGGCGCGGACCGGCCGGGGCCGAGCTGCGTCATCAGGTGCCCGGTGAGCGCCTCGGGGGTGGGGTGGTCGAAGACGAGGGTGGCCGGCAGCGTCAGGCCGGTGCGGGTGGTGAGCCGGTTGCGCAGGTCCACGGCGGTCAGCGAGTCGAAGCCCAGTTCGGTGAAGGACTGGCCGGGGGCGACGGCGGCGGCCGTGGCGTACCCGAGGACCTCGGCGACCTGGCCGGTGACGAGTTCCTCGACGAGCCGCCGGCGCTCGGCGTCGGGGGCGTCGGCGATCCGGTCGCGGAAGTTGCCGGCCGGGGCGGCGGCCCCGGCGGCGTTGCGCCGGGTGCGGACGCCGGCCAGGCCGCGCAGCGGCGCGGGCAGGTGGTCGACGGTGGCGAGGGCACGCAGCGCGGCGAGGTCGAGGCGGACGGGCAGCAGCAGCGGCTGCCGGCTGCTGCGGCTGGCGTCGAAGAGGGCGAGCGCCTGCCCGACCGCGAGGGGGGTGATGCCCTGGCGGGCCATCCGTTCCCGGCGGGCGGTGCCCAGGTCGCGGGTCATCCCGCTGTCGGTTTCCCACAGCCCCCAGGCCAGGGAGGTGGCGGCGAGGCCGGCGGCGCGCCGGTGCTGGGCGAGCCCGTCGAGGAACGCGTTGGCCGCCGCGTAGTTGCCCTGCCCGGGGCCGCCGAGGGGGCCGGCGATGGACGAGAACAGCACGAACATCGGCAGGTCCAGGTGCCGGGTGAGGTCGTGCAGGTGCCAGGCGGCGTCGGCCTTGGGGCGCAGCGCGGCGGCGATCCGCTCGGGGGTGAGGGCGGTGACGGTCGCGTCGTCGAGGACCCCGGCGGCGTGCACGACGCCGGTGAGGGGGTGTTCGGCGGCGACGGTGGCGAGCAGCGCGGCGACCTGGTCGCGGTCGGCGACGTCGCAGGCGACGAAGCGGGCGTGCGCGCCGAGGCGGGTGAGTTCGGCGAGGAGGTCGGCGGCGCCGGGGGCGTCGCCGCCGCGCCGGCCGGCGAGGAGCAGGTGCCGGACCTTGTGGGCGGTGACGAGGTGGCGGGCGAGGAGGCCGCCGAGGGTGCCGGTGGCGCCGGTGACGAGCACGGTGCCGTCGGGGAGGAGGTCGACGGCCCCCGTGGGGTCGGGTTCGGCGGGGGCGAGCCGGGGCGCGAGGAGCCGGCCGGCGCGGAGGGCGAGCTGGGGTTCGTCGCTGGCCAGGGCCCGGCCGAGCAGGTCGGCGTCGACGTCGGGGCCGGCTTCGGGGTCGAGGTCGACCAGCACGAGCCGGCCGGGGTGTTCCAGTTGCGCGGAGCGCACCAGGCCCCAGACGGCCGCGCCGGGCAGGTCGGTCACGTCGCCGGTGGCGGTGGCGGGGACCGCGCCGCGGGTGAGCACGACGAGCCGGCGGTCGGCGTGCCGGTCGTCGGCCAGCCAGCCCTGGACGGCGGCGAGGGTGTCGGCGAGCCGGGCGCGGGTGGCGTCGAGGGGGTCGCCGGGCGGGGTGTCGGCGGCGGGCAGCAGCACGAACCGGGGGTCGAGCCGGCCGGCGTCGGCGAGCGCGGGGAGCCCACCGGGGGCCGGCGCGGCGGCGTCGAGCGCGACGATGCCGGCCGCCGGGCGGGGCGGCAGGGGCAGCGCGGTCCAGCGCAGGTCGAACAGGGGCAGGTCGGCGGGGCCGGTCGGGTCGAGCTGGTCGGCGCCGACGGGCCGGGAGACGAGCGAGTCGACCCGGGCGACGGGCGCGCCGGTGCCGTCGGCGAGGGCGAGGGTGACGGCCGAGCCGGCGCGGGTGACGCGTACCCGAAGGTGGGTCGCGCCGACGGCGGCGAGCGCGACGCCCGACCACGCGAACGGGAGTCGGGCCCCGGCGGTCTCGTCGGCGTCGTCGGCGTCGGTGAGGCCGACGACGTGCAGCGCCGCGTCCAGCAGCGCGGGGTGCAGGCCGAACCCGTCGGCGGCGACGCCGTCGGGGAGCGCGACCTCCGCGAGCACGGCATCGGGGGTACGCCACGCGGCGCGCAGCCCCCGGAAGGTGGGCCCGTGGTCGACGCCGAGGCGGTGGAGCTGGGCGTAGATGGGCTCGACGGGCACGGCGGTGGCGTCGGCGGGCGGCCACTCGGTGAGCGCCTCGGGCGCGTCGCCGCCGCCGGGGGCGAGGACCCCGTCGGCGTGCCGGGTCCAGTCGCCGTGCGGGTCGTCGGCGGGCCGGGAGTGGATGGCGAGCCGGCGGCGGCCGTGTTCGTCGGGGGCGGCCAGGCTGAGCTGCACCGCGCGGGCGCCCTGCTCGGGCAGGACGAGCGGGGCGGCGAGGGTCAGCTCCGCGAGGGTGTCGCAGGCGGCCTGTGCTCCGGCGTGCAGGGCCAGCTCGACGAGCGCGGTGCCCGGCACGACGACGGAGCCCCACACGACGTGGTCGGCGAGCCAGGGCTGGGTACGCACCGACAGCCGGCCGCCGTACCGGCGGGTGTCGTCGTCGGCGGAGACGAGTTCGGCGGTGAGCAGGGGGTGCCCGGCGCTGCGGACCCCGAGGCCGGAGGCGTCGGCCCCGGACGGGCTCGCGTCGAGCCAGTAGCGCTGGTGGTGGAAGGCGTAGGTGGGCAGGTCCACGGTGCGGGGCCGGCCGCCGGTGTGGGTGAACCACGCCGCCCAGTC
>NZ_FMCW01000073.1 GCF_900091595.1 Micromonospora haikouensis | reverse complement strand
GACCTGGCCCGCTGCGAACCGAAACAGCTGCGCTACCGCGTGCTGCACACCGCCGCGCGCCTGGTCCACGGCCAACGCCGCCGACGGCTACGCATCCCCACGACCTGGCCCTGGGCCGACCAGATCACCACCGCGTTCACCCGGATCGCGGCCATCCCCGCCCCCGGCTGACCAGCACAGCCGCCATCCCACCGACCGGAGAAACCCAGGAGACCACGCCCACCGCCGCGACAGACGGCCCACCACCACGCCCCCAGACAGCATCCATCGGTGATAACCGATCAACTAACCAGGGGTCGGCACATCCGACGCCACCCATGAACGATCGAGGGTAGCTTCAGTGGTCTCTGTCTTCGATCGGGAAAGTCGGCCTCGTGTCGCATATCGAGAAGATCACCGGTGAGTTGCGTGCGCTGATGACGGGCGTCGAGCGTGCGCAGGGTCTGGTGGCCGCTGCCCGAAACCAGGCGCAGGAAGTGGCGCTGCGGGCCGCGGGTGCCGGCTTCGTCGCGGTAGCGGCGGGCATGACCCGGGTCGGCAGCACCATCACGGAAATCCAGGGCGGCCTGGGCAGCCTTTCCGGTTCGATCGGGGAGGCGACGAAGGCGACTGCGGCCGTCCCGCACGAAGCCACCCCGCAGGAGACGATCGCCGGGCTGACTCCCGTGCTGGCCGCCGTGGACAGCGCCCGCGACGCCACGACCGGCACCATCAGCCAGGTCGGTGAGACACAGCAGCTCGTCGCCATGATCCTGCAAGGTGGACAGCCCGGCCCGCTGCTCCAGGCCCTGGACGGCATCAGGCAGGTTCTGGTTCTGGTGGTCCAGCGCACCGCCACCGCCCGGCAACACGTCGAAGCGGCGATCGCCGAGGCGCGACAGCTCGGCTCCTCGGGAAACTGACCGGGGCTGGCGGTCCCGCACCGACCAGCCCGCCCCCGTCCGCCACCAGCGCCCCGGCTGGTCCAGCTACCAGCCTCGACGGTGACACCTCCGCTGGGCGTGGCCCCACCCTATGGACCAGGCGACCCACCGGCGTCCCCGGCGGATCACCAACCGGACCACGAACGCGGATCCCGCCGCAGGAGGACGACAGCGTGCGGCGGTCGCTGGAGTTGGAGAACGCGTGCGCCGACACGGTCGCGGAGCGGGGCTACCGGGTCCACCAGAACCCGACGAGGCGGCAGATCGCCGAGGCGCGGCTGAACACCGGCGACGTCGGAAAGCCGGACAAGGACCCCGACTATCTGATCGAGGGCTACGTGTTCGACTGCTACGCACCGAATCCGGCGAAGGCCGTGCGGGGCATCTGGACGGAGGTGTCGGGGAAGGTGGCCAGCCAGCAGACCCAACGGGTGGTGCTGAACCTGCGGGACTGGCGCGGTGACCTCACCGCTCTCCAGAAGCAGTTCGACGACTGGCCGATCCACCAGCTCAAAGAGCTCGCTGCGGTGACCCGCAGCGGTGAGATCATTCAACTCATACGGCGAGACTGAGAAGGCGGCGGCACGTGGCTATCGAGTACCGATTGACGCTGGCGGGAGACATCCCACTGGAACGGGTGGCCGAACTCGTCGCACCGGAAGGATTCGAGGAGTCGACCCTGCCCGGCTATCCGCGGCTGCTCGGCGCGGACCTCCAGGACACGTCCGGATACACGGTCAGTATCTACGGGGGCAGCGACGGCTACTTCGACGCCGCTGACGACGACGGTGTCCAGTGGGAGTGGGAACCCGACCGGTACGTGAACGTCGTCTTCCACATGCCAAAAGACGACCCGTCCGGAAGATCGGTGCCCGACATGATGACGGCAGTGGCCCGCGTGCTCGCCGGCCGCCCGGAAGACGCCGCCCTGGTATTGAACGGCAACTGGCTGCTCCTCACCCGCATCGCCGGCATCCTGCACAGACACCGTCACGCCTGGTGGGACAACTACGGCATCAACGACATCTTCCTGTAGCTGCGATACCGCAGCGCGAGCCAGAAGGGCGGGTAGCGCTGCCGATACCGACCCGAGCGGATGGCGGGCAGGATGGGCACGTGCGGATGCTGTTTTCCATCGGCAGCACCTGCACGATCTTCGGTGCGGCCACGTCTGCAGACGAGAGAGCCCCTCGGAAGGCGTGGGTTCGCTGGGATGGCGACCGACTGGTCCCCGCCGCAAGCAACGACACAGACGGAAGCCTCGTCATCACCCCGTCCCCACGAGGTTGGCTGCTGACCACGACCCTTGCCACCGCCCGGCTCCCAGGCGGTGGCCGGGTCGGACCATGGGCACCTGAGGTCTTCCGGCTCAGCGACGAGATCCTCGGCACCAACTTCGGCCGCCTCGCACCGCCATTCGGCACCCGGTCCCGCGCCTGTCTGCGGAAGTTGCGATTCAGTGCGGAGTTAGCTCGGGAGTAGACCTGCCGTCCGGCGCGCACACGTGGTGGGGCCGAGGAACGGTTACATGCGGTCCGGGGCGACGATGCCCAGCAGGTACAGGCCTTGGTGCAGGACCCGGGCGGTGAGGTCGCACAGGGCCAGCCGGCTGTCGCGCACGTCGCCGGCGGCGCGCAGGACGGGGCAGTGCTCGTAGAAGGCGCTGAAGGTGGCGGCGAGGGTGTGCAGGTATCCGGCGAGCCGGTGGAACTCCAGGGTCTGCTCGACACCGGTGACGACGGTGCCGAAGTTGACCAGTTCGAGGGCGAGGGCGTGTTCGGCCGGGTGCGTGATCGAGATCGGTGCCGCCGTGAGCTGTCCGATGCCGGCGCGGCGGAAGATGGACCGGATCCGGGCGTGGGCGTACTGGAGGTACGGGGCGGTGTTGCCGTCGAGGGAGAGCATCCGCTGCCAGTCGAAGACGTAGTCCTTGATCCGGTCGGTGGACAGGTCGACGTACTTGATGGCGCCGATGCCGACCGCGCGGGCGACGTCGGCGACGGCCGCCTCGGACAGGTCGGGGTTCTTCTGCCGGGCCAGTTCGGCGGCCCTGGTCACGGCCTCGTCGAGCAGTCCGACGAGCTTGACCGAGCCGCCGGCCCGGCTGCGTAGCATCTTGCCGTCCGTGCCGAGGATCGAGCCGAAGCCGATGTGTTCGGCCCGCGCGGGCGGGCTCAGCCAGCCGGCGTGCCGGGCGACCGCGTACACCATCTCGAAGTGCTGACGTTGCGGCAGGCCCACCACGTAGAGCAGCCGGGTCGCGCCGAGGTCCCGGGTCCGGTGCCGGATCGCCGCGAGGTCGGTGGCCGCGTAGCCGTACCCGCCGTCGCGCTTGCGCACGATGACCGGCAACGGCTGCCCGTCGCGGCCGGTGAAACCCTCCGGGAAGACGCAGGCGGCATCACCGCTGTCCCGCAGCAACCCGAGCCGGTCCAGCTCCTCGGTCACCGGGGCGAGCATGTCGTTGTAGTAGCTCTCGCCGTAAAAGTCCTTCTCGGTGAGCAGGACGCCGAGCTGGTCGTAGACCGTCAGGAAATACTGCTCCGACTCGGCGACCAGCAGCCGCCACAACCGCAGGGTCAGCTCGTCTCCGCCCTGCAGGGCGACCACCCGCCGCCTGGCCCGTTCCTTGAACGTGTCGTCGGCGTCGAACTTCGCCCTGGCCGCCTTGTAGAACGAGTCCAGGTCACCGACGGACAACTCGTGGGCGGCCTCCGACTCGCCCAGGTCGAGCAGGTGCTCGATGAGCATCCCGAAGGGGGTGCCCCAGTCGCCCAGGTGATTGGCCTTGATCACCCGGTGCCCGAGCCACTCCAGCAGCCGCACGGCGGCGTCGCCGATGACGGTTGACCGAAGGTGCCCGACGTGCATCTCCTTGGCGACGTTCGGCGCCGAGTAGTCGACGACCACCGTCTCGGGAGCGGCGCTCACCGCGACGCCGAGCCGGGAGTCCGTGGCCATCCGCGACAGCAGCGCGCCGAGAGCCGGGTCGGCGATCGTCAGGTTGATGAACCCCGGGCCGGACACCTCCACGACCGCGCAGAGGTCCGCCAGCGCCACCCGGCCGACGACCTCGGCGGCGATGTCCCGGGGCGGGCGGCCGAGCCGACGCGCGAGGGCCAGGGCGGCGTCGGACTGGTAGTCGGCGTGCTGCGAGCGCCGTACGACCGGGTCGACCGGCCCGCCGGCCACGGCCGAGAACGCCTGCGCCAGCCGGTCGGCCAACACCTTTTCAAGATCCATGAAGGTACGCCAATCTCGCTCCGATCCGCCTCATGCGCGGGAGGCGGATCTGCCGGGGGAATGCTCGGGGAGCGGATCGATCGACGACCAGGTTGACCGGCGGAATCGATCCGCCGGTTGCGAAGAGGTCAGCTCAGGCGGTCGAGGGCGGCTCGCAGGCGAGCCACGGTTCGCTCACGTCCGAGGATCTCGATCGACTCGAACAGCGGCAGCCCGACGGTGCGGCCGGTCACCGCGACGCGTACCGGTGCCTGGGCCTTGCCGAGCTTGAGCCCGCGCTCCGCGCCGATCGCCTCCAGCGTCGACTTGAGCACCTCGGCCCGCCACTCGCACGTCTCGTATGCCTCGACCACGGCGGCCAGCAGCGCCGGGGCCTCGGCCTTCATGGACTTCGCCCACGCTGCCTCATCGGTGACCGGCTCGTCGAGGAACAGGAAGTCGACCATCGGCACGATCTCGGAGAGCACCGCGATCCGGGTCTGCGCCAGCTCGGCGACCGCAGCGAACGCCTTGGCGTCGTACGCCTCCGCCCGCCATGGCGTGGCCTCGGCGCTCAACCAGGGCTGACACGCCTCGACGAAAGCCTCCACCGACAGTGCCCGGATGTAGTCCCCGTTGAAGGCCCGCAGTTTCTTCACGTCGAAGAACGCCGGAGAAGGGTTGACATCCTCCAAGCGGAACTCCGCCACGATGTCGTCCCAGGGCAGGATCTCGCGGTCACCGGACGGCGCCCACCCGAGCAGCATCAGGTAGTTCCGCATCGCCTCGGCGAGGTATCCCTCGGCGCGGAAGTCCTCTAGGGCCACCCGGTCCCGACGCTTGGACAGCTTCTGCCGCTTCTCGTTGACCAGGATCGGCGCGTGCACCCACACCGGGGGCTCGGCGCCCAGCGCCTCCCACAGCAGTTGCTGCTTCGGCGCGTTGGGGAGGTGTTCCTCCGCCCGGATCACGTGGGTGATGCCCATGACCATGTCGTCGACCACGTTCGCCAGCAGGAACACCGGCGACCCGTCGCCACGGGCGATCACGAAGTCCTCGATCAGCTTGTTGTCGAAGGTCGGCTTGCCGCGTACCAGGTCGACGATCACGGTCGAGCCGTCGTCCGGCGTACGGAAGCGCAGAGCGCGACCGTCTCCGGCGGTCAGGCCACGGTCCCGGCAGAAGCCGTCGTAGCCCTTGTGCTCGCTGCCCGTCCGCGCGATGACCTGGTCCCGGGCCCAGTCGCAGTAGTAGGCAAGCCCGGCGGCGAGGAGCCGGTCGATGGCCTCCCGATGGTGCGGTGCGTAGTCGGATTGGAACAGCGGACCCTCGTACTCGGCCGGGCCGATGCCGAGCCACTCCATCGCGTCGAGGATGCCCTGGACCCACTCCGGGCGGTTCCGCGCCGCGTCCGTGTCCTCGATCCGCAGCACCATCGTCCCGCCCGACTGTCGGGCCAGCACCCAGTTGAACAGGACGGACCGGGCGTTGCCCACGTGGAACATGCCCGTCGGGGAGGGTGCGAAGCGAACGCGGAGATCGGAATTGGCCACGGATAGCAGGCTACCGAACAAGCGGCGGTCAGCCTCACCGATATCCGCGCCCGGAGCTCCCGAGGCGAGACGTAGTGCCCTACCTGCGTGAACCTGCCGTAACCGGAATGCTGAAGCAGCGGCGCACGGCAACTGTTCACTGTTCAGCGCCATTCTCTACGCCAGCCGCACCGGGTAGCCGGTGTGTTCATGCTTGCCTGGCAGGTCGGGTAGAGCGAATGGGTTGGTGCTGTTCGTCAGCGACGGTTCGATCATGGACCCGGGGCCGAAGCCCGGGTGACAAGGTGTTGGCCGAGCTTCGCCGTGAGCTGCAAGCGTTCACTCAGTGGCACCTCGGAGGACTTGGCGCTGTTGAAGTCGTCGCCCACGTACCGCGGAATGATGTGCCAGTGACGTGATCTCAACAAGAATCCGGTAGGTATCGGTGTTCGTAGTGGGTGAGGTGGAGGGCGGCACGGACGATGTCGCCGAGGCTGCGTGGGCTGGCGGTGCTGTGGCGTAGCGTGCGCCAGCGGCCGGTCAGGATGGCGAAGCCGCGTTCTCCGAGGCACCGCATCGATCGAAGGACGGCGTTGTAGGCGCGGTTGTCGACCGCGAGGCGACGGCCGTCGGCGGGTTGCTTGTACGGGGTGTGGATGCCCTGGCCGGCGCCTTCGTAGCCGGAGTCGGCCAGGGTGGGTAGATGCAGTTCGGAGGCTGCCCAGTACAGGGCGCCGGTGACGTCCAACTGGTGGGCGCAGGTGAGATCGTGCAGGTGCCCCGGCCTGGCGTCCGAGGTCCAG
>NZ_FMCW01000072.1 GCF_900091595.1 Micromonospora haikouensis | reverse complement strand
GCCACGGGCAGCGAGGGCAGCCTGATCCCGTTGAGCAGCAACGAGATCCGCCGCCTGCTCGGCAAACTCGTCCTCATCGGACGCACCGTGGCCGATCACGTGCTGCACTGGTCAACCTGGCGCCGCCGCCGTCAGGAACAAGCCCGAGCCGCCCACTACCGCAAACGACTCGAACCACCATAAGTCACGACCCGCCGTTGCAGTACTAGGAACTCCTAACCTTGAAGTTGGCGCCAGCCCCGGGCGAACGCTTCTGGCAGAGCGGCGCGGACTCGGCCGGCGCTCGCCGGAGTTCCAACTGGGCCGTGCTCCAGCGTCGGTGAGCTCACCCGCGTTCACCATGTCGTAGCCTGGCCCCGCGACCGTCGGCGACCTCGACGCACGGCGCACCGAGACCTGCGAGTAATGGGTGGTGGCCATCCGGAGTGCTGCTGGCCACCACGAAACGGGGATCGAACAGCGAGCCGGAGGCAACCCGGTCCCGCCACTCGTACAGCAGCGTTCGGCGTTGTACGCGGCCGGCGCGGACCTGCTGGTTCTACCGCGTCTTTCTCGGTGCGGCGAGCACCATGGTCCGCACCGAAGCCCGGTCAGTTCCGGATCGGACGACCTCGGCTGCACCCCTGCCACCGCGGCGGCGTTCGTGTCTCACCTTCCGTTGCATCCATGTCGTGTTCGGTCGTCAGGGCATGGGAGGTCGAGCATCTCCACGGCCGATGGCATAGTCGGCAGGACAGGCGGTCTTGGCCGAGAGGAGAAGAGGTGCCGCGTCATTCGGAGACGATAATCAGGCCGAACAGGGTGCTCAGCGGTGCCCGGCAACGTCTGCCCTCGCCGAGGCGGCCTGGGCAGTCCATGTCACGCAGCGAACTTGCCGACGCGGTCAACGCGGCGCTCAACGCGATCTACCCGGGCCGCGATGTCACGCCCCATTACGTTGACTTCCGGTGGATCGGCAAGCTGGAGCGCGGCGAGCATCGCTGGCCCAGCGAAGCACGGCGGATCGCACTGCGTCAGGTACTCGAAGTCGCTACCGATGCCGAACTTGATCTCTACAGCCCGAGGCGCAGTCGAGAGACGAACCTCGCCGACGGTTCGACCGAGCCTCGACCCGGTAGCTGGGACGAGACCATCGATCTGTTACGCGAACAGTGGCATCTCCTCGTTCAGAACGACAAGATGCTCGGCCCTGAGTACGCGCTGGTAGGGGTAACCGCGCAGCTTGCAGCGATCGATGGATTCCTGCGTGAGGCGCCCCAGGCGCTACGACCTTCCGTCGTCCGCCTCGCCGCCCAGTACGCCGAGTCCGCAGCCTGGCTCAACCAGTCCCTCAATGACCACTCGACGGGCCGCTACTGGACACGGCAGGCACTCGTCTGGGCACGTCAGATCGCTGATCCGACCATGATTGCTTGGGCCACCTACCGCAGCAGCCAGCAGTACCTGGCCAGCGGAGACCCCGTCAAGGCCGTTGAGCAGGCCGAGGGGGCGTTGCGCCATGACGAGCAGCTTCCGACGCCCATGCGGGCGGCGTTGCGCGTCCAGCGCGCGCACGCCCTCGCCGCCAAAGGCGGACATCGCGAGGCCATGCGTCTGCTCGATGACGCGCATCGCTGGGCGGCGGACCGCAGCCCGGGTAAGCCAGAAGGGGAGCACGCTTCCTACTGCACCAGCGGCTACATCGAAGTGCACCGCGGAGCGTGCCTTCGGCTGGCACGGCGACCCGAAGAAGCGATCGCTGTCTTGGACGAGGCCATTCCTACGATTCCCGCTCGGCACCGTCAGGACTTCGCTACCGCCCTGCTCAACAAGGCCGCCGCCCATGCGGCGGCCAGACAGCCCGACGTGGCCGCCGCAACGGCACACCACGCCCTGCGGATCGCCCGCCGAGCCCGGTCACGACGAGTCCTGCACCAGCTCGCCCAACTGGGCGCCGCGATGACCGGACACCAGCAACTGCCGGAAGTCCACGCCTTCCTCAACGACATTGAGGAGGCTACCTGATGGCATCCGACGCGGAAGTAGCCGCGATGCGGCAAGCAATCACGTTGTCGTCGTTCGGACTGGGAACCACCAGCCCGAACCCGCCCGTCGGCTGCGTCATTCTCGACCGGCACGGCGTCGCTGTCGGTGCCGGCTACCACCGGCGCAAGGGAGAAGCGCACGCTGAGGTCCACGCTCTGAACGCGGCGGGCGTCGCAGCGCGTGGGGGCACTGCCGTTGTCACCCTCGAACCCTGCAACCACGTCGGCGTTACTCCGGCCTGCCGCCAGGAACTCATCAACGCAGGCATAGCCCGGGTCGTGATCAGCATCATCGACCCCACGTCGCGAGGCGACGGAGGCGCCGCCGTCCTCAAGGCTGCCGGAATCGATGTCGAAACGAACGTGATTCCGGATGAGACCCTCACCGTCCTCGGCCGCTGGCTCGCGGCTACCGTCCGCCGTCGCCCCTACCTGACCTGGGCCTATGCTTTCGATGAGCGGTACAGCGATGAGGTTGACGAGCAACTTACCGCTGAGCTGCGAAGCAGGGCTGACCTGGTCCTCGGCCACAACGCACTTGAGGAGGGTGTGCCCGAGGGTCACTCTCCCGACCACTTTACGTTGCCCCAAGGTCCTGCCAGCGACCTTCAGCGGTGGCTGTCGGCCTGCTATGCCACCGGCTCACGTGCCATCCTGGTTGCCGGAACCCGTCACGGCAGCACGCTCCACCACAACCTCGACTACGTCGACGAGATCGTGATCACCGTGAGGCGAACTCCACCGGCCGGTGACCTGAACACAGCCACTGCAGACCTCGTGCCTGCCGGCTTCGAGCTCGTCGACATCGCCCCGGCGGCTGCCGATGTACGCGTTCGACTTCAACGCTCCACGTCGGCCGCCGCCCTACGAGCCGCCGCTACCCGATCCGAACTGCACAGACTCTCTCCGACCTAAGCGATTACTTCGACGATGAGGCTCATGCGAGGGCCGAAGCCTTCGGACTGGCATCCTTAACCGCTGAGTGTCAACGCCGGTTGAAACTCTTCTGGCCGCCCGTCGGCCTGTGGGCGGCCAGGCGGTCGGCGAAGCCTGCCGGTGCTGCGAGGCATGACGCCATTACCGCATCGACGGGTAGCCTGAAACGTAGCGATGAGGGCTTCGAGAGCGGGGGTGATGGATGGACTTCCCAACGCTGCTGAGATCCGCCTTTGGCCTGTTGATACCCGCTGCACTGCTACTGGCGGCGTTATGGGCGTTCGGCGCGATCCGGCGCAGGCTTACCGCGAGGCGGAACCGGCAGGCCGGGGGCGGTGGACTCGACTGAGCCCACCGCCCCCGGATTCGTCAACGCTGGGCGTTGATCAGCCCCTGACGTGCGACAACAGCTGCGTCAGTGGTGATGAGTAGCCCGACACCCGACCAGATTACGAGCGGTACGTAGCCCAAGGCTTCGGCAAGCTTGTTGATCCAGGCGGCGCAATCCTCGATCGATTGTGTCGAGACGCCTAGATCAGTGGCGATCGCCTGGGTGGCAACCGGGCTGCCGGCCCGCTCGGCGAGATAGCGCACGAGGCCCTGGCCATTGCTGTCGATCTTGCGGAGCAAGGCGCGAGCGTCGAACGCGACGTCGGGCCCGCCCGTGACCCACTCACGGGTCGGGTCGTTGGCGGGGTTCTCGTCGATCATCACCACTCCAGGGCTAACCATGCCTCCACGGCGGTGGCCGCTGCCGGCGGTCAGGCGGTGCAGGTGTCGGTCGCGCGACCGATATAGGCATCATCCGAGTTGTAGTAGGCGGTCACCCACAACATGAAGGTACCGCTGAGCAGACTTGCATGGTCCCCGGTCGGCGTGCTCCACGATCCGCTCGACGACGCGTAGGGCCAGTTCTCCGTGGTCTTCCACCACTGGCCGTTGATGAACAGGTCGCGGTAGATGTGCAACTGCCTGTTGGGTTGGGCGTCCACGCCCCACCCCTTGTCCTGAACGTACCTTGTCGGAAGGATGTGGCAGGCGATGTCGGCGTAGACGATGGGGGCGAGCGCCTGTGGCGGGTTTGTCTTGGCCATGGCGAGTCTTGCAAGGGCTCCGCGCTCGTCCGTCCGGAAGAGATCGGGCGATAGCAAGGAAGCTGCCGATACTTCGCTGGGCCGAGCTGCGGCGGGTGAGGCTGCGGCGGCCAGGAGGGTGACGACGATAAGTAAGATCGCGCTTCCCTGGCGTCCAACGCATCGGATTGCTCTTTGCACTTGCGCGCCTCCTTAACGTGGTAGCGGTTCGGCCCGATGCTTCCAACGGGAAACGGGTAGACGGAACCCCAAAGTCGCATCCACGACTCGGAGATACAAAGCTTGCCAAACTCGCCTGGGGCGGACGGAATCATGCACCCGTGGCGCGAGGGCGTGACGGCACTGTCAACCAGCAAGCTGGATATCGCTTGTGACTGATGATGCGGTGGGTTACTTAGCTGGCCGGCGACCAGTAGTGGGTGGACGACCGGGCGGTGGCTGGCTCGCGAGCTGTTTCCTGCGGCCGAATACTTGTGAGACATCCGAATAGGGCGATTTTAGGGGTGTTCGCCGGATTGCCCCTGGTGTGTCGGTGCTGCCGACAGTTACCAAGGTTTGACCGGCTGTTCTCAGCAGTACAGCCCTCGCAGTAGCAGCGCCTCCTGGCCGGACCGCAAGTCTGTGCGTGAAGTCGGACCGAAGGTCGGCATTCCCAGCTCCGCTTTCTCAGGTGATCGTTGATGCGGTACGAGCTGTCCGCCAACGCCGAGCGTGCACACCAGGGGGATGTATGCGCGAGATCAAGTGCTTCCTTCTGGCCGACACCAGCCCACGGAGCCACTCGGCGGCCCGATCTCCGACACTGAACTCGCGATGGCCCCGGCCGAGACTTGCTGAAGCGACGACTGCGGATGGCGACTTTCCTGCACCCATAACCAAAGGCCACAGCCGGCGGCCAGGGCTACGGACTGCGCCCCTCCGTCGCACGAAGGAGCGGCGGTGACCCGCCTCAAGTGGTTCGTTCCCTGGGGAAACGAGAAGCCCTATCGACCCTTCGGCCTCGACGCCGTAACCCCTCTCGACAGCGACTCCGAGTGTGCCTCCGGGCGAGGCCGGCATGAAGCTGAAAGTCACCCCCTGGCCCAACCTGACCGCTTCTCTGTTCATCATGCGATCGAGCTACGGTCGGCGACGCCTCTGGGAGAGATTCGGTCCAGGATGTGCGCCAGCACCGACCCGTACTTGCTTCGCCTGCTGCTCTGGTGCGAGGTTTGCGACCGCCGGATGATGTGCGGTCTTCTCACCGAACTTAGAGAGATCGAAGGCATCGAGGCCCACGTCCCGTTCCGCATCTACAACTGCGCCGCGAGGTGCCGGGCCGAGGACCTGATCGCCGAAGTAGCTGAGTCCCTGGCCTGGAACGCAGCCGAGCGGCGCGCCACCCTCTGCGACATCCGCACCCCCTACCGGCAGTCCGTCCTGGAGATACTGATGGTCAGGGCCGAGGTTGGCAGGGACACCAACGACATCCACTTCATCTGGAACACCCCGCCCAGCCGAAGGACCCTGTGAACACGCACCTTCTGCCCCCGCCGATCCGCCCGGCCCGCCCCCACGACGTGGCCGCGGTCACCGCCCTACTCGTCGAGTCCCTTACGGACGACCCCGTCGCCCAGTGGCTGGTGCCCGACCCGCGCATGCGAACCGATGTCTTCCACCGGCTGCTGTCGATGCAGGTCGACCAGGCCGTCGAGTGGGGCCACGTCGACGTGCTCCTCGACGCGTCCGCCGTCGCCGTGTGGCGTCTCCACCCCGCCTCGCAGGGCGCGGCGCTGGCGGCCCACCACCTCAACTCGGCCATCCCCCGGACGCTGCTGCCCAGATTCGCGCAGCTGCACGCCCTGATGGGCAGTTGTGCGTCCGATGCGCCGCACCACTGGCTGGCCTGGCTCCACGTCGCCCCTGCCAGTCGGGGACGAGGCTTCGGCGCGGGTCTGCTCGGCCGTCACCACCGCCGCGTCGACCGCCAGGGGTGGCCCATCTACGCCGTGGTGACCACCGAGACGGCCCGGGACTTCCTCCACGCCCACGGCTACCACCCCGGACTGCCCCTGCACCTACCCGACGGACCGACACTCTGGCCCCTCGACCGTTCCCTCTACGCCACTCGCCGCACGACAGGGTCCGGCCAGACCCGTGAAGAACCGACAACCTGATGCCTGCCCGCCAGAAGCACGGCGGCCATGATCCACCCGTCGGCAAGCGGGTGACACGGCCCGGGAGACGCGACGCTCGTCGGCCCCAATAGGCAGCGCCGCGTCTCCCGGGCTCTCACGCAACCAGGCCAACGGCCTCGCACTCGCCACCGAACTGCTCTACCGCCCACCTCGACAGGAAACGCGGACATGACCGTAACCCTGTCTCCGTTCATCGGCCGAAAGTAGACCCACGACGGGGACCACAGGCTGCTCAAGCGCGATTGCCATCCCCGGCAACCGCGCGGCGGAAATGCCGGACGTCGACCGGCGGGCCATCCCGCGCCCCGCCGGCCGCATCCCATCAGCCATTCTGACGAGGACCAGGACCTATCCGTATGCCCGCCGCGCAAGGCCCACCCACACCAGCAACTGACGTGATCTCAACAAGAATTCGGTAGGTATCGGTGTTCGTAGTGGGTGAGGTGGAGGGCGGCACGGACGATGTCGCCGAGGCTGCGTGGGCTGGCGGTGCTGTGGCGTAGCGTGCGCCAGCGGCCGGTCAGGATGGCGAAGCCGCGTTCTCCGAGGCACCGCATCGATCGAAGGACGGCGTTGTAGGCGCGGTTGTCGACCGCGAGGCGACGGCCGTCGGCGGGTTGCTTGTACGGGGTGTGGATGCCCTGGCCGGCGCCTTCGTAGCCGGAGTCGGCCAGGGTGGGTAGATGCAGTTCGGAGGCTGCCCAGTACAGGGCGCCGGTGACGTCCAACTGGTGG
>NZ_FMCW01000070.1 GCF_900091595.1 Micromonospora haikouensis | reverse complement strand
CATGGCACCGGTACGAGTTTGGGTGATCCGATTGAGGTGGAGGGTTTGACGCGGGCGTGGCGGGAGTTCACGTCGCGGACGCAGTTCTGTGCGATCGGTTCGGTGAAGTCGAACATTGGTCATTTGGAGCCGGCTGCTGGGTTGGCTGGTGTGGTCAAGGTGTTGTTGGCGTTGGATCGGGAGCAGATTCCGCCGACGTTGCACGTCAACCGGCCGAATGATCACATCCGGTTCGAGGAGTCGCCGTTCTACGTGGCGGATCAGGTCGTCGCATGGCCTCGGGTGGCGGGTTCGCCGCGGCGGGGTGCGGTGTCGGCGTTCGGGATGGGTGGGGTGAACGCCCACGTCATCCTGGAGGAGCCGCCCCTCGCCGCCCCGCGCGGGCCACTTCCGCCGCGCCCGCACCTGGTCCGGGTCTCCGCCGCTAGCGAGGACGCGGTGCGCCAGCTCGCCGCCGCGTACGCCGAGGTGTTCGCCGCCTCCGACGACGACCGGCGGACCGCCGACCTCTGCCACACCGCGAACGTCGGCCGCTCCTTGCTCGACTACCAGAGCGCGGTCACCGGCCCCACCGGCCCGGCCCTCGCCGAGCAGCTCCGGGCCGTCACCGACGGCCGGCTCCCGGTGGCCCGCGTCGACGCCGCCCTGGCCACCGACGCGCCGCCGGCCGCCCCGGACGGCCCGCCGGACGCCTGGCACGAGGCGCTGGCCGACCTGGCCCGGCGCGGTCACCCCGGCATCGACTGGGCGGCGCTGTCCGCCCCGGGCTCCCGCATCGTCGCGCTGCCCACCTACCCGTTCGCCCGGGGCCGCTACTGGCACACCCGCAGCGCCGAGGCGACGGCGGCGGCCCCGCCGCCCACCGTGCCGCAGCCCGCCGCGGCGGCGTCGCCCGACGCGCCCGCAGCCGCCGCCGCGCCCGAGGCGCTGTGCACGCGGTGGCGGGCCACCGCGCCCCGCACCGGCGGGTCGGCGTACGGCGTGACCGTCCGGGTGGTCGCCGCCGACCGGGCCACCGAGGGCGTCGTTTCCGCCGCGCTGTCCGCCCAGGGCGCCGACATCGCCGCCCCCGGGGCGCCCGCCCGCGCCCTCGTCGTGGTCGCCGCCGCCCCCACGTCCGCCGCCGCCGAACCGGACCTGCGCGGCTTCTGGGAGCAGCTCCGCGAGGTCACGGCGGCCCTCCCGTCGCAGGCGAAGGTGGTCTGGGTCGAGCACCGCTCGGCCCCGGTCGACGAGGCCGACCGGGCCCTGCTGGACCCGGAGGCCGCCGCGCGGGCGTTCACCGTCCGGGCCGCCGCCGCCGAGCACCGGTTCGCCGTCGCGGCCCTCGACCTCGACGCGGGCGACCCGGCCGAGACCCGCGCCCGGCAGATCGCCGCCGAGTTCGCCGCGCTGCGCCCCGGCGTCAACACCGCCGTCGCCTACCGGCGGGGGATCCGGTACGCCCCGGAGCAGGTCCCGGCCGCACCCGGCCCGGCCACCCCGCTGGACGGCGACGGGTACCACCTCGTCACCGGCGGCCTCGGCGCGATCGGCCGGCGGCTGGTCGCGCACCTGGTGCGCGGCGGCGCGCGGAACGTCGGCATCGTCGGCCGGTCGCCGGCCGACCCCGGTGCCGAGGAGTTCCTGGCGCAGATGCGGCTGCACGCCGAGGTCGACTACCTGCGATGCGACGTCGCCGACGCCGCCGCCCTGACCGACGCCGCCGCGTCCTTCGGCCGCCGCTGGGGCCGGCTGCTCGGCGTGGTGCACTGCTCCGGCGGGGTCAACCCGTTCGGGTCGCTGCGCCGCCGGCCCTGGTCGGAGGCGGCCCGGGTGACCGCGCCGAAGGTCGCCGGCTCCCGCAACGTGGTGCGGCTGGCCCGCGCGCAGGGCGCGGGCCACGTCGCCCTGGTCTCCTCGATCGCCGGCGCGCTGCCGCACGCCGGCCGGGGGCTGGTGGACTACGCCCTGGCCAACGCCTACCAGTTGGCGCTGGCCGAGCAGTCCGGCGACGACGGCACGACGGTGACCGCGCACGCCTGGCCGAACTGGGTCGGCATCGGCATGGAGGCCGACGACTCCGTCGCCGCCGGGCACTCGATCACCCTCGACCAGGCGCTGACCGGATTCACCGCGCACCTGCGCACCGGCGGGGGAGTCGTGTTCCCCGGCACGGCCGCACCCGACAGCGTGCCGCCACCCGCGCCCACGACGGCACCGCCCACGACGGCACCGCCCACGACGGCCCCGGCCGCACAGGCCCCGGCGGCGTCGGCCCCGGCGGCGTCGGCTGCCACGGCACCGGCGGCACCACGGTCAACGCCGGCCACGCGACCCGCTGCGGAGCCCGCGCCCGCGCCGGCCGCCGCAGCCGGCCTCGCATACACGCTGGTGCGCGACGCCTTCGTCGACGTGCTCGGCGAGGACCCGGGCGACTGCCCCCTGCCGGACCTGGGCCTGGACTCGCTGGTCATCGTCGACCTGACCAACGCCATCGAACGGCTCGGCGGGATCACCGTCGACCCGTCCCTGGTGATGCGGGCCCGCACCATGGCCGACCTCGCGGCCCGGCTGCCCGGCCCCGCCGGCACGCCGCCCGCCGCACCACAGGAGGCGGCCGGGCCCGGCACGCCCGACGCGCCGCCGCCGGCACCCGACGCGGGCGGGCAACCCGCCGCGCCGGCCCCGGACCTCGGCGCGCTGCTGCGGCCCCTGCTCGTCCACGGCCAGCAGCAGGGCCACTGACATGCCCACCGAGCGGGACGGAAGGAGCGACGCGACCATGACGGACAATCGGATCGCGGTGATCGGCATGGCCGTACGGCTTCCCGGCGCCGAGGACGTGACCGACCTGCGGTGGATGCTGACCCACGACTCGGTCGAGGTCGACGAGGTCCCGCCCAGCCGCTGGGCCCGCGACCTCTACCTCGGCGACGGCGACCACCAGGGCACCCACCACCGGGGAGCGTTCCTGCAGGACCCGTTCTCCTTCGACCACGAGGCGTTCGGGCTCACTGCCGCCGACGCCGTCCTGCTCGACCCGCAGCAGCGGGTCATGCTGGAGGTCGGGGCCCGCGCCCTGGAGGACGCCGGCTACCTGGCCGCCCGGCGGCGGCTCGACGCGGGCGTCTTCGTCGGCGCCCGGATGAACTCCTACGGCTTCGACCACGGCCGCGGCGTCGCCCCCGCCGGCCGTGCCGGTGCCCCGGTTGCCGGCCCGCCGGTCCCGGCCGCCCTCTGGGGCCGCTCGCAGAACTTCGTCGCGGCGTGGCTGTCCGACCGGCTCGACCTCGCCGGCCCCAGCCTCGTCGTCGACACCGCCTGCTCGTCGTCGCTGACGGCGGTCTGGCTGGCCTGCCAGAGCCTCGCCGCCGGCAGCTGCGAGATCGCCGTGGTCGGCGCGGTGGACCTGCTGGTCGACCCGCTGACGTTCGTGCTGCTCTCCCGCACCGGCGCGCTCTCCCCGGACGGGCTGTGCCAGACCTTCGACGAGAAGGCCAACGGGTACGTCCCCGGGGAGGGCGCCGTCGCCCTGGTGCTCAAGCCGATGGCGGCGGCCGTCGCCGACGGCGACGTGATCCTCGGGGCGATCACCGGCACCGGCGTCAACAACGACGGCCGCACCATGGGGGTGACCACCCCCAACCTGGAGGCCCAGGTCGAGCTGCTCACCCGCGTCTACGACCGGGTCGACCCCGCGACCGTCCAGTACGTCGAGACCCATGGCACCGGCACCGCCATCGGCGACCCGATCGAGGTGCGGGCACTCACCGAGGTGTTCGGCCGGCACGGCGTCGCCCGGGGCAGCGTCGCGCTGGGCTCCCTGAAGCGGCGCATCGGGCACCTGCACTCGGCGTCCGGCCTGGCCGGGCTCGCCAAGATCGTCCTCTGCCTGCGGGACGGGGTGGTGCCCGGCGTGCCGGTGCCCGCCGTCAACCCGCGCCTGCGGCTGGACGCCAGCCCCTTCCACCTGCCGCCGCGCGCCGAGCCCTGGCCGGCGGCACCGACCCGCCGGGCCGCGGTGAGCGGGTTCGGCTTCGGCGGCACCAACGCGCACGTCGTCGCCGAGGCGGCCGGCGCGCCCGCCGCCCCGGCCGGTGCCGGTCGCGCCGCCGAGGTGCTGCCCCTGTCCGCCGACAGCCCGGACGGCCTGCGCGAGCTGGCCGCGCAGTGGCTGGAGTTCCTGCCGACGACCGCCGACGACCTCCCCGACGTGCTGGCCACCGCCCGGCTCGGACGCCCCCACCGCGCCGTGCGGTGCGCCGTCGCCGGCACCGACGCCGCCAGCCTCGCCGCCGCCCTGCGTGCCCGCCTGCTCGCCGCCGACGCCCCGCTCGGCGAGACCCGCCGGCGGCGGCCCGCCGTCACCGTGCGTCCGGCCGCCGCGCCGGCCCCGCCGGCCTGGCTGCTCGCGCTCACCGGATCCGTGCCGGCGGTGCGGGAGATCGTGGGCCGGTTCGAGGCCGCCGTCGGCAGCCCCGTGACGACGTTCTCCGGCCCGCTGCTGCGGATCTGCGCCGGGGTCGTGCTGGCCGTGGCGCTGCGCGACACCGGCGTGCCCGAGCAGGCGGTGGACCTGCCGCCCGGCTGGGCGCCGATCGCCGACTTCGCCCACGGGCGTACCACGCTGGAGCAGGCGCTGAGCGCGGTCCTGACCGGCCCGGCCGCGACCGCCGACGACCCGGCGGCCGGCACCGCCGACTCCGACTGCGACGCCGGCCCGGAGCTGTGCGCCCGCCTGGCCGACGTCACCGACGAGCGCGGCGTCGCCGCGCTGCTCGCCACCGTCGCGGCGGAACTGTACGAGGCCGGCGCGGACGTCGACTGGGCCACGTTCCAGGGGCCGGCCGGGTGGCGCAAGCGACTGCTGCCCGCCGCACAGGCCCGGGGGCCCGCGCTGGACCTGCGGGAGCCCCTGCGCTCCGCCGAGCCCGGCGGCCCGACCACCCTGGACGCCGACGAGGGCCCGGCCGGGTACGCCTTCTCCCGGGTCTTCGGGGCGGGCGAGACGCCCATCGCCCAGCACTCCGTGTACCGCCGGATCATGCTGCCCGGCGTCGCCTGGTTCGACTTCCTGCGCCAGGGCGCGCAGCTGCGCGGCGACGCGTTCCACGGGGTGCGGGACGTGCTGTTCCACCGGCCGCTGATCCCCACCGGCGCGCACCGCGTGCGGTGCCGGGTCGACGGGCAGGGCCGGTTCACCGTCGCCGACGCCGACGGCACGCCCTTCGTCACCGGCCGGTACGCCCCGCAGCCCGACCCGGCCCCGGCCACCGAGCCGCTGCCGGAGCTGCTCGCCGCCTGCTCGCGGCTGCACGCCGGCTCCACGGTCTACCGGTGGCTGCGCCGCATCGGCTACCACCACGGCCGCTACTACCGCAACATCTCCTGGGTGGCCGGCCTCGCGGGCGGGGGCACGCTCGCCCGCATCGAGGGCGGCCGGCAGCGCGGGCTGAACCCGCCGGACGTCCAGCTCTTCCCGGGCCTGCTGGACAGCGTCACCATCGCCGCCATCGACCCGGACAACCCCGTCTTCGGCACCGAGCACGCGTCCGCGTTCATCCCGCTGTCGGCGGACCGGGTGAGCGTGCACGGCCCGCTCGACGACGCCGCCTACGTCCGCACCGAGGTGTCGTTCTGGAACGAGGAGGCGTGCCGGGTCACCCAGGTCGTCCTCGACGCGCGGGGCGTGCCCCTGCTGACCTTCGGCGACATCTCGTCGAAGCGGGTGCCCGTGCTCGCGTTCAGCGACCAGCCACCGGCCCCTGCCGCGCCCCGCCCGGCCCCGACCGCCGTCGCGCCCGCCCCGGCCCCGGTCGCGGCGGCCCGGCCTCCGGCACCCCCGGCGCCGGCCGTCCCGGCCGGGCGGCCCGCTCCGGCCGAGGCCGCGCAGCCCACCGCGGCCCCGACCACACCGGTCGCTCCGGCCGCCGCCCCCGCGCCGCCCCCGGTGCCGCAGCGGGCGGCGCTTCCCGGCGGTGTCGCGTCGGCGTCACCCGTCGCGCGGGCGCTCGCCTGGTTCCTGGCCCTGTCCGGCACGGACGCCGAGCACGCCGACACCGAGTTCCTCTCGGCCGGCTTCGACTCCGTCGGCCTGGTCGGGCTGAGCGACCGGCTGTCCCGGGAACACGGCCTGTCGCTCTATCCGACCGTCTTCTTCGAGTATCCGACGCCCCGCAGCTTCGCCCAGCACCTCGTCGACGAGGCCCCCGACTTCGTCGCCTCGCTGGCGGCACCGCCGGCGGGTCCGGCGACCGCCCCCGATCCGACCCCGGAGCCACCCGTCGCCCCGCCCCCGGCCGCCGTCAGCGCCCCGCCCCTCGGGCCGGCCGAGGCCCCCCGGTCGGTCGAGACCCCCGAGCCGGTCGCGGCGACGCCGCCGGCCGTGACCGCCGGACCGCCGCCGGTCACCACCCCGCCCCAGGCCGTCGACCACGCGCAGGCCGCCGAGCGTGCGGACACCGGGCGCGACATCGCCGTCGTCGGCGCCGCGATCCGGGTGCCCACCGCCGACGACCTCGACGGGTACTGGTCGCTGCTGGCCGAGGGGCGCGACACCGTCCGCGTCCTGCCCGACGGCCGCTGGCAGCGCGCCGAGGAGGGCCCCGTCCCGCAGGCGTCCTTCCTGGACCGGGTCGACGAGTTCGACCCCGTGCCGTTCCGGATCTCCGCCCGGGAGGCGCCGCTGATCGACCCGCAGGCCCGCATCGTGTACGAGACCATCTGGGAGGCACTGGAGGACGCCGGCCGGATGGGGCAGGGCGACCGGGAGAACCGGATCGGCCTGTGGATCGCCTACAGCCACGACCACTACCACGAGGAGCGGTCCCGGCACGGGGTGCCCGACGGGCGCGGCCTCGGGCTGGAGGCGATGATCCCGAACCGGCTGTCGTACCTGATGGACTGGCACGGGCCGAGCGTCGTGGTCAACACGCTGTGCTCGTCGTCGCTGGTGGCCCTGCACACGGCGCTGCAGCACCTGCGGGCCGGTGACATCGACACCGCGGTCATCGGCGGCGTGCACGCCGCGATCAGCCCCGAGTACTTCCGGTCCATGCAGGACCTGCGGGCCCTGTCGCCCACCTTCCGCTGCCGTGCGTTCGACGTGGACGCCGACGGCTTCGTGCCCGGCGAGGGCGCGGTCGCGGTCGTGCTGCGCCGCCGCGCCGACGCCGAGCGGGACGCCGACCGGATCCGGGGCCTGATCAAGGGCGCGGCGGTCAACCACGGCGGCCGGACCACCCGCTACTCCGCCCCGAGCCCCGCCGGGCAACGCGACGTGATCGTGGCGGCGTTGCGTGACGCCGGGTTCGGTCCGGAGGGGATCGGTCTGGTGGAGGCGCATGGGACTGGTACGTCGTTGGGTGATCCGATTGAGGTGGAGGGTTTGACGCGGGCGTGGCGGGAGTTCACGTCGCGGACGCAGTTCTGTGCGATTGGTTCGGTGAAGTCGAA
>NZ_FMCW01000067.1 GCF_900091595.1 Micromonospora haikouensis | reverse complement strand
TCGATCATGTCCAATCCGAGGCGCCACTTCTCCCGATGTCCCACGTCGTCGGGGATCTGCGCCCTTACGCGCCGCTGACCGACATCCGCCGCCGCGGCCGGCGAGGCGGGGTCCCACGACTCCGGCAGGAACAGCCGCCAGTTGACCGGACACGACGCGGTATCGGTGACCAGGTTCAGACTCACCCCGATCTGGCAGTTGGTGACCTTGCCCGCCGTGCCGGTGTACTGCCGGGCCACACCCGGCGACGCGGTCCCGCACTTGAGCCAGCCGGTGTCATCCAACGCCCACGCCGCCGGTGTGATCACCTCATCCATCCGGGACGCCAAGCGGCGACGTACCGGCACCACATCCCACGGGCTGTTCGTCACGAAGTGGTTCAACGCCTGATCGTGCACCCCCGGCAGACGCCCCGCCATCGGCTGGATCGACTTACGCCGCCCGTCCACCATCAACCCACACACATACTGCCCAGCCCGATCCTGCCACCCGGCCCGAGCCAACGACCCGAACACGTCACCAACGAACCCGGCCAGATCGTCGCTCAGACGCTCTACCTCGCGCACATCCACACCGGAGCTAACGACCCACCAAACCCACAGCCTACGAAATATACCAAAATGTGACAAAGCACTACTAGGCGTGGTGGGCCGGCACTACTCCGAGCTGGCCGCGAGCTGGCTGGGGTCCTCGCGCTCGGCGGGGTGATCCTGTGGTGGCGCCGACGCAGCGCCTCCCGGGCCACCGCCCGGCACCTGCTCATACCGGACCTGTCCGCCGGCAAGGGTGTCCGCCGCACCCGGGGCTGGCACGCCACCACCGGCATCTGGCTCACCGTCGGCCTGCTGTTCCTCTCGGCCACCGGGTTGACCTGGTCCCGGTACGCCGGGGCGAACTTCGGTGCCGGCCTCGACGCGCTCAGTGCCCGCGCGCCGGAGATCTCGACCAGCCTCACCACCGTTCCGAACGAGGCGGCCGAAACCGGCGGCCACCACGGGGCCGCCAGCGCAGGCGGTGGTCGAGTCGGCCGCTTTCGATCGGGTGGCGGCGGCCGCCCGAGCGGCCGGGCTGTCCGGCCCGGTCGAGATCGCCCCGGCTGTCGAAGCGGGCTCGGCCTGGGCTGTTACGCAGGTCGACAACACCTGGCCCGTCGCCGTCGACCCGGCCGGCGGTGAGGTCACCGCCCGCAGCGACTTCGCCGACTGGCCGCTGCTGGCGAAACTCAGTGGTCTCGGCATCCAGGCCCACATGGGCCTCCTGTTTGGCCTGGTCAACCAGATTCTGCTCGCCGCGCTGGCCCTCAGGGCGTCATCGTCTGGGGCTACCGCATATGGTGGCAGCGCCGACCCACCCACGCCGACCGCCGCGCCCTCGCTGGCACCCCGCCAGCCCGCGGCGGCATCCGTGGTATGCCGCTCTGTGTCCTGCTCATCGGCGTACCGGTGACCGTGGCAATCGGTTGGGCGCTGCCCCTGTTCGGGATCACCCTGCCGGCGTTCCTCGTCATCGACGTCGTCGTGGGTGCCGTGTCGCGACGGCGACGTCCCGCCGTGGTCCCCCCTCCCCGAGGGGGCCAGCGGGACGGCCCAGGATTTCGGCTCTGTCTCACATTCCGGGCGAATGTGAGACAGAGCCGGAATCGACACACTCCCCATCACGATCCAAGGCTCAAGTGTCCAGGACCAGGGGGCAACTTCCGTCCTCTCAGAAAGTCAGGGTTTAAACGGCCCATGCCGTGGATGAAGCGTTGCTCCCCTGCTGTGGGCACATGCTGGATCGGGTGGGCGATCGTCAGGTCAGACGGTGCCGAAGAAGCTCCGCAGCGCAGGGATTCTGCGGATCAGGAGCTGGTCCAGGGCGAGAATGATCAGCAGGGACAGGCCGAACAGGGGCAGGAAGGCACCGAGCACGACCATCGCGCCGAGCAGGGTCCAGTTGCCCCAGACCGGAAGTTTCGCGCGAGGCGCGGCAAGGCCGGAGGCGGTTCGGCGGCGGGTCCACCACATCATCGGGCCGGTGACGCACATGAAGATCACCGCGAGGCAGAAGAACGTGGACAGGATCGTGTTGAATGTTCCGAGTCGTCGTCCCTCGTGCAGTGCGATGCCCTGGGAGACGACCTTCGCCGCGGCGCTGTAGTCGTCGTAGCCGTACTGGCCGACCACGTCGCCACTGTACTGGTCGACGTGGATGGTCCTCTCCTGGCTGACGTCAGACTCGGCCGGGTTGCCCACGTTGTACCACTGGCTGCTCATCACGCTGAACACGCCCTTTTCGCCCTCGGGGTACATGATCAGGTAAGGGCCGGGAGCGCCCTCGGCCGCAGCCGCCGTGACCGCCCTGTCGATGGAGATCGGGGTGCCGGTGCCGATGCTGCTGCCCTGCGGGGCGTTGCCAGCGGCCCATCCGGCGGGAGCGGACTGGCCGTCGGTGTCCTCAATCTGCTGCCGGATGGTGGACTCCGCGCCGGGATCCTCACCCCAGAGCCCGGAACCACCCTGAACGGCCACCTGCTGGGCCTTAGCGCCCCAGAAACCGGTCCACGGCAGGCCGGAGATCACAAGCAGCAGGATGCCGAGGCCTACCGGGAGGCCGACGACGGCGTGCCAGCCACGCAGCCGGGCACCACGCTTCCCCTTGGCCTGCGCGCCACTTCGGGCGCGGCGGCCGAGGAAGAAGATGATGAACCCGGTAATGGTCAGCACGATCGCCCAGGAGGCCCCGAGCTCGACGATACGGTCACCGACGCCGTCCTCACCGATGAGCAGGTCACCGTGAATGCGCTCGGCCCAGGTGGAGACGAGCTGGTCCTGGCGGAGCTCGCCGGTGACGGTGGAGGTGTAGGGGTCGACATAGATGTTGGTGTTGCCGCCGTCCTCGAGCCCGACGACGAAAAGGGTCGCCCGGTCACCGATGCCATCCTGAACCGACAGGATGGGGCGATCCGGGAACGCCGCGCGGACGGCGGCCTCCTGCGCCGACAGTGCCGTCCGCTCGGCGCCGTCGGCCGCCGGAACCTTGAGCACGCCGGGATGAGTCAGGGAATCGACCTCGTCACGGAACATGTAGGTCATGCCGGTGACGGCGAGGCAGAAGAGAACCGGGATGACGATCAGTGATCCGTAGAAGTGCCAGCGCCAGAACGCGGCGAACCAGTTGGTCTTCTTGAGCCTGGGCGGCGACGACAGTGCCTCGGCGGGGGGTGGCGCGGCGGTTTCGGTGGTGGTCAAGGAAGTCGCCCCTTTCGGTCGGCTTCGTTTTCTTCTTCCAGGTCGGCTGGACTAGGGTTGTAGTCGTGCTAGAGACCCCGTGGGTTCCCCTGTTGACGGCTGTGTTCCTGGCGACAGGCCTGGTCTGCGCCGGCGGTCTCCTCATCCGCCGCCGTGGAACCGTCGGTCACCAGAAGGTCTCCGACACTGATCTGGTCGACATCAGTCACGGCGTGATGAGCGCGGCGATGATCCTCATGCTGTGGGTAATGGTCGAGGACGTGGTCGCTTGGGCGCAGGTCGCCATCTTCGCGATCCTCGCCCTCTCACTGCTGCCCGCCTACCGGCAGGCGCGCGCCACGTCAGGCCGCGTGGACGTCCTCGGCCACATGGCAATGGCCGTGTCGATGATGTGGATGCTCGCGGCGATGCCGACGCTGATGTCGGAGATGGCCGCCAGCGGCGCGGGCTCGGGACACTCGCACGGCGGGGGCAACGCCGCGGCGGCACTCACGGCGACACCGATGTGGGCGAACATGGTGAACGTCACGTTCGTCGTGCTCGCTGCGGGTGCGGCGCTGTGGTGGCTATACCGCGCCGCGACGGTGGCCGGCCACCGACTGCACCTGGCCAGTTACGCGGTCATGGCCGGGGGCATGGCGACGATGCTGGTGCTGATGAACGGTTGACGCGCGACGCTCACATGAGCAGCGTCTGCCAGTAGAAAAGAACTCGACGCCGATCAGCGCCCCGACGACCAGGTACCACCGGCGAGCCCGGCACTGTGCAGACGCACCAGCGCGGTCGACGCCGCCGATGCGGGCACATGCCGGGTGTAAAGGTTGTGCACCATGACCTACCAGAAAATGGCGATCGTGACGACCCAGAGCACGATGCACGGCTCTGGTAGATCAGCCAGTGCACGAACAGAACCCCGAACGTGGCACCCACCTGCAGGCCGAGCCAGCACCAGCGGGGCAGCGTGACGCGGGCCAGGAGCAACACCCCGATCGTGGACCACGCTGAAGACGACGATGCCGATCAACGGGTTGGGGAAGCCGAAGGCCGAAGCCTACGGCGTGACCATGACCGAGCGCAGCACAGGATCGGGTTAATGCTGCACGACGGGCGATATGCCGGGTCGGTCAGCAGGTTCACCTTCTCGATGGTCAGGTCAGCGCGACCAGCAGCACGACGCCACCGCCGACGGCCAGGATCCTCGGTATGACCCGGGCGGCGAACGGCTCCCCGCCTCCGGACGGCCGGTCACCCAGGTCCGGTGCGGCGTGGGTGTCGGCGCTCATCCGTTCAACGCCGCGTCGACCGCACCCTTGAGCGCTGCGTACGTCGCCGGACCGTCGAATCGCTCACCGTTGAGGAAGAACGTCGGTGTGCCCTGGACTCCGGCCGCGGTGCCGTCCTGCTGGTCCTGCCGGATGCGGTCGGCCGTCGACTCGTCGGACACGTCGGCGCGGTAGCGGGTCATGTCAAGACCGAGCTGCTCGGCGTAGCCGGCGAGGACCGCGGACTGGTCCTGCTGCTGGTTGCCCCAACTGCTCTGGGTTTGGAACAGCTTGACGTACATCTGCTCGAACTTGTCCTGCTTGCCTGCGGCCTCTGCAGCCCGGGCGGCGTTCTCCGCGTTGGCGTGCACCGACAGCGGGAAGTTGCGCACCACGTAGGTGATCCGTCCGGCGTACTCCGTGCGCAGTCGCTCGACCTGAGGGAACGCCTGCCCGCAGGCGGGGCACTCGAAGTCGAGGAACTCGACCAGGGTGACCCGGTCGTCACCGGCGGTGCTCAGCCGGTGGCTGTCGGCCCGGACCAGGCGCTCGGCGGAGACCTGCCCGGCCTTGCCCGACTGGCGCTGCACGACCACGAACAGCGCCGTGAGGCCAATCAGCACCACCGCGAGCAGCCCCAACGTCACCTTGGTGTTGGTGCTCATGCCGCGCTTCTGCATCGCGCGGGCCGCTTTGCCACCGGCCCGCCGGTCGCGCTGGGAGCGACGCTCCGGCGTGGTGGTGGATCGCGGATTGTTCGGGCGGGTCTTCGGCATCGTCCCAACCTTCTCGACGGTCGTCAGTCCGTGCCGGAGTCCGGGTGAGGCACGCCACCATAGGATTAGTCGCTCGGCGGCGTCCGTGAGTTCCCGCGGCCGGTCAGGTCCGCACCGTGGTCGCCATCAGGGAACGACCCCCGCCCCTCGTGCTCACCTCGAAGCGCAGTGTCCAGGACCGGCCGGCGGCGAGACTGGCGTTGCCGAGCGCGGTGCGGCCGGTCAGCGGCACCACCGCCACCCCGGTGGAACTGTCGTTGGTGCTGTTGTGCGCGGTCGCCGCCCACCGGACCACCTCGTCGTCGCCGCCCGCACCGCGCCAGCAGAGATGGAGGAACAGGCCGCTGGTATCGCGCCGGAGCCAGGCGCCCAGGGTCTGCCCCGGTCGCTGATCGTCACCGACGTGCGGCGGGGGCAGAAGTCGCGGTCGGCGGTCGGACGCGCCGCGGCGGCGGGTAGCGCGGCGGCGGTCACCACGGTGAGCAGGACCACACCCGTGGCGAGGATCAGCAGCCGCGAGCGGTGCCAAGTTCCGGGCGCGCGGATCGTCTCACCCGTGTGGTTCGGACGCGGCAGTGGACGCAGCACGTGCCGGGGTGGTCCGGCCGCCTCCTGGTGGTGCACGGCGAGTCCGGGAGCTGTCCGGCGCGCGGCCGGTCGTGCCCGCTCCCGGAGGCTCCTCGCCGTGGCGCGGGTCCGGTTCCGGCCGGCGGGGAGCGGGACGATCCGGCAACGCATGCCCACCGCGGCGCTGACGGTGACGAGTCCGCTGTCGGCGGCCGGTTCGAGGCCGACGTCTGGTGGTTCGTCGTCCGGTCCGCTGCGGTCCACGGTCCGCACCAGCACAGCGACGAAAACGATCATGGCCAGGAAGATCGCGAGGCTGGTCACGACAGCCGCCGCCCGAACGCCGTGACGGGATCGTACGTAGGGGTCATGCCTGTCCGATCGGAGCAGCCGGCTCACCATCGCGGCCGGAGGAACGTCTCTGCTCGATTAGTCCGTGTCGGGTGGGCAATAGTTCCCGCCAGTCGGTGGCGTCCGACGATCGCAACGGCCGGCGACGGTGCGCGTACCGCTCACAGCAGGGTGACCGTCGCCGCGGCCATCCCGGCGGACATGAGCAGGTGGCTGCCCGCGACGCCGGCCCGGCCGAGCAGAGCCCGACCGTGCGGCACCCGGAACGCGGCGCCCAGCCGGAGCGCCCAGACAGCCGCCGCGCCTGCCCCACCTGCAAAACCCGCTTTCCTACAAGGAAAACCCGCTACCCACTCAGATCATGACAAAGCACTACTAGTCAGGTCGGCAAGACCCGTCGTACGCGGCAGTAAGCGGGAACCACCAGGGTCGGCGGTGCGACTACCACACCAGCGGTCGGCGCATGCCGGACCGGGTCAGGGCGGGGTGTTATACATGACGGGTGCACACATCCTGGCAATAGGTCTGGCCGTGACGGTCTGCTTGCTCTTGACAGCAAACCGGCGTTTTCCTGATCTACCCGGGGACACCCCCGTCGAGGAGGCCGACCTACCGTCGCCCCCTGAACAGTGCGCGGAGCTGGACCACTCCGCAACGGGCCCCGCCCTCTGCTACCCCGGCCCTCGACGCCAGACGACTCGTCGACGGCAGACGGCTGCACCAGCGACCACAGCGACCACAGCGGTCCGCAATCACGGACGGCGACACGGCCCAGGACTACGACTGCATCACCAGACATCTGCCTGCACCACCGGCAAGGCGTCGCATCTCGGCCACGTCCTCAGCTGTGCGGCTCCCGCCCGCGAGCGTCGCGAAACGCTCACCAGGCCGCAGCGACACCAGCGCTGGCCAGGTGTGCTCGCGGTGTCCGCTCTCACGTTGACGCTGATCGCCGCAGTGACCATGCCGCCGGTCACCGCGCAGGCAGCCCGCGACCGCGCGTTCTGTCCCAGGCGACAGTCGGTAGCGATCAGCGGGGATGGCCACACTCTGCACGTGTGGTTGCAGCGCGACACCGCCTCCACCCTCATGCACCTCTGCTGGACCAACGACGGCGGTCCAGCCGACGAGGTACGCAGCTGGGCGGCCACCGCGGAGGACACCATCGCTCCCGAGTTGCGGACCGACGTCGAAGTCTTGGCGCTTACCGCGCGAACCGCGATCGGACACGTGGCCCTCACCCCCGGTCACACCTGGCGGCTGTCCTTCGAGCTCGACACCGCCTCCGGCACCCTCCCTGCCTTGTCGACCGCGATCCGCATCTGACCGGGCGGTGAACGAGCCGGAACTCCAGCAAGGCCCCGAACGACCAATGAGTTAGCGCCACTGCGACGGCGGATGAAGATGCGACGAGGAGCTGGGTGGAGGATCCACGGATGTCCAAGAAGCGCAGCCGCCCCAACAGGCCAGTTGCTGCTCGCGGCAGGGCAGGCGGTTCCGGACCAGACCGCAGCAGGAAGGCATCTGACAAAGCTGCCAAGGCGATGCACGCCCGACGTGTGAGCACCAACAGCAAGATCACTCTTGGGCTGTTGGCGATCGTGCTCGCCGGGCTCGCCGGGCTCTTCATCTTCGTGCAAAACAGCGGTGGCAAGGATCAGCAAGCAGCTGCCGACCGGGTGGTGAGGACGGACAGCCACCGGCTCACCGCCGCCGAGGACGGCAAGGTCACCATTGTCGAGTTCCTCGACTTCGAGTGCCCGTCCTGCGGGCAGGCGTTCCCTGGCGTGGAAAGACTCCGTCAGGAGTACGCCGGCAAGATCACTTATGTGGTCCGGAACTTCCCGCTGTCCCAGCATGCCAACGCGCAGAACGCCGCCCGCGCGGCCGAGGCCGCCGCGCGACAGGACAAGTTCGAGCAGATGTACGTCAAGCTGTTCGAGACCCAGTCCACGTGGGGCGGGCAGCAGCAGGACCAGTCGGCCGTCTTCGAGGGGTATGCCCAGCAGCTTGGCCTCGACCTGGCGAAGTTCCGCGCCGACCGCGACGACCCGGGCACCGCGGCCCGTATTCGTGACGACCAGAGCGACGGGACCGCCGCCGGGGTCCAGAGCACCCCGTCGTTCTTCATCAATGGCCAGCGCTTCGACGGGCAGGCCACGTACGCCGGGCTCAAGGCCGCCGTCGACGCAGTACTCGCCGGATGAGCGGGCAGGTCACGGCCGCTCCCGGCCCGGTGGTCGTCCCACCGGATCCGACGGTGCCGTTCGCGGCGCGCATCATCGGCTGGGTGCTGGCCGTCTGCGGTGCGGTCGGTACCGCCGCAGCGCTGACCCTGACCATCGAGAAGATCAATCTGCTGACCGATCCGAGCTATCGGCCCAGTTGCAGCATCAACCCGATCCTGTCCTGCGGCTCGGTGATGGTCACGCCACAGGCGGCCGCATTCGGCTTCCCCAACCCCTTGATCGGTATCGCCGGGTTCAGTGTGGTGACCACCATCGGTGTTGCAATCCTGGCCGGTGCCCGACTCCCCCGCTGGTTCTGGCTGGGCCTGCAACTCGGCACGACATTCGGTCTCGGGTTCGTGCACTGGCTGATCTTCCAGAGCCTCTACCGCATCGGCGCGCTGTGTCCGTACTGCATGGCGGTCTGGGTCGTTACCATCGCGATCTTCTGGTATGTCACCCTGTACAACGTCCACCACGAGCCGTTGTTTACATCCTGGAGGATTATCCTCCGGTATCACACGGTCGTCCTCACCGCCTGGTATCTCATCGTCGTCGCGCTCATCGGCGAGCAGTTCTGGTTCTACTGGCGCACCCTGGTGACCTGACTGAGGTGATCTCAGCAAGGTTCGGCGGCCGAGTGGGATGACACGGGCTTAACGTCCATACCGGACGGCGCTGGATATGGACGTGGAGCCATCGGTAGACAGGTTCTTGCGACGGAATCGGTCTCCGAGAGGGCCCCACGTGATCACCTATTCTGCCAGGCTCGACGTCCCCAGGGAACTGGTGCGACACGTGGCGCGGCTTCTGCACGCCGAACGTCGGGCGGTGCGCACTCGCCGCCGTGCGAGGGCGTTGACGTGCTTCTACCAGGCGCTTCTGGTGTTGGTGTGGTTCCGCAAGGGTGAGG
>NZ_FMCW01000091.1 GCF_900091595.1 Micromonospora haikouensis | reverse complement strand
GCAACTGACCCGTGCATGAGGACAGGAGAGGAGCCTCGACCGTGAGAGATGACCTGCTGACCGCTGGTGAGGTGGCGGCCCGCCTCCGCGCGACACCTCGCTTCGTGCGCCGGCTGGTGGCTGAGCGGCGCATCGCCTACGTCAAGGTCGGGCGCTTCGTGCGATTCGAGCCCGCTGCCGTAGCTGCCTACATCGAGGCCAACCGGGTAGTGCCCATGACCCGTGCGCAGCTGCGGCGGCAATTCGCGGAGGTGGCCTGATGCCCGCGCGCGGTGGTCGCCGTCGTTTCGGCAATGTCCGTCGGCGGTCGTCAGGTCGATGGCAGGCCCGGTACGTCGGCCCGGACGGACTGACCCGGACCGCGCCGCACACCTTCGCCACGGAGAAGCAGGCAGAGAAGTGGCTCACCCTGGTCGAGTCGGAGATCATCCGGGGGGAGTGGGTAGCCCCAGAAGCTGGCGAGATTGAGCTCTCGGCCTACGGGCAGCGGTGGATCGCTGAACGCAAGCTCGCCCCAAGGACGCGGCAGGGTTACGAGTTCCTGTTCACGCGGCAAGTCGTGCCGTACCTCGGGCACCTGACGCTTGGGGGGATCAAGCCGGCGACGATCCGGGCGTGGCGTAAGAAGCTCCTGGATGCCGGCGTGCCAGAGCCCCAAGCGGTCAAGGCGTACGCGCTGCTGCGGGCCATCCTCAACACGGCGGTGCGTGAGGATGAAATCCTTCGGCAAAACCCGTGCCGGATCAAGGGTTACGACCAGTACCACACCCCGGAACGACCGACCGCCACGATCGCCCAGGTCTACGCCCTGGCCGATGCGATGCCTGCTCGGTTCTCGGCGCTCGTCGTGGTCGCGGCGCTTTCGGGACTGCGGTGGGGCGAGCTGGTCGCGCTGCGCCGCCGGGACATCGACTTCGACGCGGGCAGCGTCCGGGTCACCCGCAAGCTCGCGGCCCTCCGGAGTCACCTGGAATTCGGGCCGCCCAAGTCGGCGGCCGGGGTCCGTGTCGTCGCCCTGCCGGCCGCCGCCGTCGAAGCCCTGCGGGCGCATCTGGCCGAGTTCACTGCCGTCGACGCTGACGCCCTGGTCTTCACCGGCGACAAGGGCGCCGCAGCCTCTGGCGCGAGCACTCGCGAGCTGATGCAGCGAATGGGGCATGCGAGCATGCGAGCGGCGTTGATCTATCAGCACGCAACCAGCGAGCGGGACCGCGAGATCGCCTCGGCCATGGACCGGCGGATCGTCCGGCAGACCCGAGGCAAGGGCGGCCAGAGCAGCTAATGGCCCACGGATGGCCCGCAAGATCGGAGCGGGGGAGTAGCCGACCGGCCCAGGATCGGGGGATGCAGCCTCTGACCTGGGCCGGA
>NZ_FMCW01000055.1 GCF_900091595.1 Micromonospora haikouensis | reverse complement strand
CGTCACCGGCGCCCTGTACTGGGCAGCCTCCGAACTGCATCTACCCACCCTGGCCGACTCCGGCTACGAAGGCGCCGGCCAGGGCATCCACACCCCGTACAAGCAACCCGCCGACGGCCGTCGCCTCGCGGTCGACAACCGCGCCTACAACGCCGTCCTTCGATCGATGCGGTGCCTCGGAGAACGCGGCTTCGCCATCCTGACCGGCCGCTGGCGCACGCTACGCCACAGCACCGCCAGCCCACGCAGCCTCGGCGACATCGTCCGTGCCGCCCTCCACCTCACCCACTACGAACACCGATACCTACCGAATTCTTGTTGAGATCACGTCAGTGTCGGAGGTGCCGTGTTCGGGGTCGATGAGGGCGCTGTGCCGCGGTTCATCCAGCACCGACGTAGTTTCATCTGCGAGATCGGCTGAGGTGGAGCTTGGGGCATTACCAAAAGTGGCCGAGCCTGCCTCCTTCCTGAGCGGCTAGCTCCAGAACCTCGTCGAGCGCACGGCGCACTTCATCGATAGCGCGGCCGGGGTATACGTCTTTCGTCAGGTTCTCGTCGGTGCGTAGCCGGTGCACCATGGGTGCGATCCGGTGCTCGTAGAGCCAGGCGAAGCTAGGGTAGAACTGGTATCTGGTGCGCTGCGGCGGGGTATCGAGCGCTGCGGCGACGCACCACAGCAGGTCCGCCTGACACACCGAATCGATCACCGGATCGCCGGGAGCAGGCGGCGTTCCGAGGGGCAGGTTATCGACGAGGTGGCCTGGAAGGTCGGGGCGCAGCGCCGGCAACGTCGAGATCAACTGTCGGGCGGCTGCTACCAGTCCGCCCCCGACAGGTTCTGCGGCCGTGTTGGTGAGGACGACGTGGCGCCTGGCCGCTTGGACTTGGGCGTGACGCAGCCAGGACACATAGGCGATGGTGTCTCCCGCAGGGCGGAGCGCAAGCTTGCGGATGACCCACCATTGGTCCAGCCGCACGGCGAGCGCTATGACCGCGAGGATCCGGGCGGCGATGGCGAGTCCGCGATCCGCGGCGGTGTTTGTCAACGCTTCTCCGTTGACATACAGCCGGTGGTAGAGGCGAGTCAGCATCGTGACGACGTCGTCGGCGAGTTGTTCGTTGCTCAACGTGACCGCGATAGCGGCGACGGCGGTGGCCCGGTCGAGTAGCTGCAGCAGGTCCTCGCCAGCGGCGGCGGCGCCCTGGGCCAGCAGGCCGAGACCGTCGCGCTGCAGACCGAGCACGAGCAGTCGCAGGGCGGAGGTGTCGCTGCGCCGGATCGCCTCGGTGACCGCGGTATCGAACTGCTCCTGCCCGATCTGCCATGTCAGCGCCGCCGCCGGTCCGGCCGCCAGAGCCAGCCCTTGGTACTCGCGCCGGAGGGCGTCCATCAGCTCTGCGAGCCTGGCACGTTCCTCCTGCCGAACCATGGCCACGTGGGGCGCGATGAGGCCGCTCAGATCCGCGGAGCGCCACTTGCGAGTCTTCGTGCCTTCGCGCACGTACACATCTCCACCGCGCAGAACTATTGTCGGCGTGCCGCCGTCGTTGGCCACGAAGTCGGCCTTGACCACCGGGAACAGGCCGTCGTCGCGCCGCCGCAGGCAGACGAGCACCACCGTGTTGCCGTCGACGGTGTGCACGCTGGAGGAGACAGACACCTGGCCTTCGAGGTGTTTGGTCAGCAGGTCGTGCAGCCGGGATGCATCGTAGTCGGCGGCCTCGATGGCTGCACCGCTGGGTACGCCGGCACCGTCGACACCGATGACCAGGTATCCGCCCTGTGGGCGGGACAGCATCGCGGCGCAGTCTTTGACGAACTCCAGCCGACCCTTCGTTCCCTTCGCCAGCGATCGCTCCTGCTTGAAGTCGAGTCCGTCGAACTCGGTCTGCAGCGCGAGCAACTCATCGAGTCGTTCACGGTCGACTCGCCCGTCAGCAGCGGGTACCGGATCCATCTGCGCTTGTCCTCTCACTCCCATCCTGATCCCACCGCACCGTTTCGAATTGCGGAGCATTCCGCGACCGGTGGGCTGCTCGCTGGTAGCGGCGGTCAACTCATGTCGATGGCGTACGCCTCCTCGCGCACGTCGGCGTTTGGGTGTTGGCGTAGCCGGATCAGCTGGTCCCGCCATGGGGTTCTCCAACCGAAGCTGGCTCCGTGCTGGACCAGGGCTACCGCGAACAGCCCGCCGGCGAGGTCGCCGCGACCCGCCAGCCGCGTGATGGTGTCGGCAAGAGCCTCTGAGTCGGGCCACTCGCGGAGGCTTCGCAGGCGGGCGCCGACGCGTTCGGCGATGCGGGCAGCGAGAACGGGTCGGCCTTCGCACATTTCGGCGATCTCGTGGAGATTGTCCAACCGGCCGAGGTCGACCAGCAGCGCGGTGGCCGTGCTGGTGAACGCGGGATGCTCGGCGAGCCGTCGCGCCGATTCGACCAGTGCAGCCCGGTCGGCTCCGGCTGGCTGGCTCTTGGACCGGACGGCCGCGCCGCGTGCAAGAAGTTCGATACGGCGTCGGGCCGGGCGGTCCGATACCGGATCGCCAGGATGGTTGTCGCTTGTATCGCGCTCCACCAGCTGGGCCAGGGCGGCACCGAGTACCACGTCGCCGCCGGCCTTGAGCAGGTTGGCGACCTCAATGGACGCCGCCGGTTCATCGAGGTCGGTGAGCCGGTCCAGGACCAGTTCGGTGATCCCGAAAAGCCACGGCGACCATTCCCCGAGCTGACCGAACGCAGTGCGCCGGACCTGCCGGTCGGCGGTGCGGCAGGCCTCGATCATGAGCGCCCCGTAGCGCGGACGGTGCCGTTCCGGGATCAGGTGCGGGTGCGCGCTCAGGACCGCGCGCCGCTCCTCCCGGCTGCCGTGCACTGCGGTGCGCAGGATGGTCCAGCTCGCCTCGGTCTGCAGCTGCTGTCGGGCGGCGGAGACGATCGCCGCACGCACGTCGCGGTGCGCGTCCGCGTGGTGGTACGCGTCGAGCAGTGTCGTCATCACCGGTGGCGGTCCGTAGCGTGCCAGCAGCCGGGCCGCCTCCTTCCGGCTGGTGATCTTCGCCGGGCCGGTCAGTACCTCGGTGAGCACCTCGGCCAGCCGCGATGGTGCGATGTGCCGGGCGGCCCGGCCGGCCGCGTACAGCGCGACCCGCGCCCGGTCACTGTCGGCGTAACGGAGCAGCACCGGCAGTGCCTCATCAGGTCGGTCGGTCCAGACCAGCGCGCCCAATGCCGCTTCGGCGATCGGCACCTCGGGGGCGTCGAGGTGGCGCAGCACCAGCTTCCGGCCTGCGCCGGGAACGCCGGCAGCTGCTCGGATCGCCGCCGCGCGCTGCCACACTCCCAGCTCGGTGTCGGCGATGGTGAGGTCCAGTTGGTCCACGAAGCGGGCCTGCTGGTGGGGCAGCCAACGGTCGGCGTGAGGCGCCCAGGCGGGCACCCATCGCGTCCCCGGTTCAACGAACCGGCCCCGCAGGCGGCGTTTGAGTACCCGGTCGAGCAGGTCGGTGCGGGATGCGCAGATCGTCGCCCACACCTCGGGAATCGTCACCGCCGTCGGGTCGGTGGCGAGGACCTCGGCGACGCGTTCCGAGCGGGTACCCGGGTCGTCGAGCCACAGCCCGACCGCCGTGCGGGCCACCGACGGCAGGGTGTGCGGATCGATCGCCCGACGCAGCAGGTCCTGCAGCTGTGGCAGCCGCCAGGCCCGCTTGCCGAGCGCGTGGGTGAGCGCGAAGAGCGGCCCGTACCGGCCTCGGGCGATACCGGCCTCGATCCAGCCGCGTAGCCGTTCGAAGACCAGTGTCTCCTGCCCGCGGCGCAGCACGGTGTCGAAGCGGCGCAGCACCGGCACGCTCGCGCCGGTGCTCACCAGGTCGATGGTCAGTAGCGCCCACTCGCGCAGCTGCGGCACGGCGACGTGGTGTTGCAGGACGTCGGCGGCGAGGGTGCTCAGCGCTGTCGTGGTGGTGGCGGAGGCGTCGCGGGCGTCGACCACGTCGGTGGTCAGCTGCGTGAGCCCGGCCGCCGTGTCCGCGGTGAGCAGCGGTGCCACCTTCGCCAGCGCGGTGAGCGCGGCGGCGCGTACCGGATCCTGCTCGTTGCGCAGTCGGCCGAGCCGCACGATCACCTGAGCCACCGCCTGCGGGTCTCGGGAGCGTCGGGCGGCCTGCACCAACAGCGCGTAGCCGTGCGCCCGCTCGTCGGCGTCGCCCGAGCGCAGCGCGACGTCCAGCGCCGCCGACGCGTCCGGCCACGCCAGGTACGCACGCCAGGCGCGAACCTCGGCCTCCCGCTCCTGAATCTTCGCCAGACCCAGCACCCGGGTCGCCTCGCGGACCCGGACCGCGGCCGGCAGCACCTCCATGATATCGGCCGCCGGCACCAGCGCTGCCGTGTCGACCTCGGCCAGCGTCCGGTCGTACAGCTCCCCGCGCCGGGCCGGCGCGACAGCGTCGAGCAGCGTCGCCAGAGCCCGGCTGTGATCCCGGAGCCGATTGGCCAGGGGCACCAACTCGTCGGTGGACAGCACCGTCAACCGTCGCAGCAGGGCCGGCGGCAGCACGGTCCGCCGCAGCCAGGCGGCGCGACCGGGCGCGGTGAGCAGATGGGCGACACGGCTGGCGTCGAATGCCGCGAGCACTCCGTACGCGTCGAGCGGGCCGGGCAACGACTCCTCGGGTGCGTACCGTTCGAGCAGGTCGAGCGCCTGCCCCGGCTCACACCGCAGCACCGCAGCGGCGGCGTCACCCCAGATCCGTGCGCTCAGCTCGGGCGGGGTCGCGGCCAGCCGTTCGCGGACCCGGTCCAGCAATGGGCCGGAATGCCACCGGACCAGCCGCTCCAGACGCAGCGCGTGCTCCAGGTCGGGTAGCAACGCACGTACCGTCGCATCGCCGCACGCCGGCAACAGTGCAGCGGCCTCATCGTCACCGAACTGCGCACGGACCTCGCCGATCAGCGTGTCAGCGACGGCCGGCGCGCGCCGACGGCGTAGTGCCCGATAGACACGCCGCCGCTCTACCGCTGACCGGTCGGTGATATCGCCGACCGGGATGCCGGCGCGCAGCGCCGCGGTGAGCGCGGCGCCCCTGATCGACGGCTGAAGATCGCGCGCCGCGACGGCGATGCCGTCACTATCCCCGGCCACCATCGCAGCGACCAGGGCGAGGTGCCGCTCGTACGGGCCCTGCTCACGCAGTTCGGCACAAACCTGGACGCGGTCGGACGTAGTGCGCGCCCATTGTGCGAGGCGGTTCATCCGCGTGCCGTACGGCAACGGGTCGAGAGACGTCAGCAGGGTACGGGTGACGGCGTGCACGGCGTTCATTGTGCCCGCCAACGTACCGGGCGTGAGATCGATTATCGCCTCGCTGGCGCCGATTGGCATCGATGCGACTATCGTCATGTGAGACGATGGCAAGAAAATTCTTGACAGAGGCTGGAACCGGGGCGCTTCAACCGAATCGGACACTGTGAAGAGATTTGATCAAGGCTGCAAGCTGGGCCGTCTGACTTGTCGTCTAGTTGAGTCGGCCTGGAGCGCGGTGCCAGCGTTGCCGTTGGTCCGTTTCTCCAGGCCGCTCGCCGAACCCGCCGTGCGCGTTTCCGCGCAACGGGCTCTCCACGGTTGCTGTCGTCAGGCGTTGTCGGGTGTGGGCCAGGGGTTGGGGATCGGGCGTTGCCGGTAGCGGGTCACGGAGATCGCCGCGATCGGTTGGTGCGCGGTCCCGTCCGCGGTGATGGGCAGCCACCTGCCGGTCGGCGTGGTGAACTGCTTGCGGGCGGCTTTCCAGTTCCAGCGGTGTCGGTGCATGAGCATCGTGATCAGCCGTTGCCAGGTGAACCTGTCCAGGGTGTGGAAGGTGTGCTTGGCGACGGCGTGCCGGAAGTAGTTGGCCCAGCCGTGCGTGGCCTGGTTGAGCCTGGTCAGCACGGATTTCAGGTTCTGCTGTGATGTCCTGCGGGTCAGTGCTCGGATCTTCGCCTTCAGCGACCGGATCGGCCGGGCGGCGATGAACGTGTACACATGCCACCGGTTCGAGCCTCGCTTGCGCTTCCACTGGATGTGGAAGCCGAGGAAGTCGAACCCGTCGCCCAGGTGCACGATCCGCGTCTTGGCCGGCGACAGGCGCAGACCCAGCGGAGCGAGCACAGCGGCGATGTCCTCGCGCAACGCGGCCGTGTGGTCCTCGGTCCCGTGGACCAGGACCACGAAGTCGTCGGCGTAACGGACCAGCCGCCACGTCGGCAACCCCCGGCTGCGCCGGTAGTTACGGCGTCCGCTGGTCGACATTGTCCCGCCAGGCTTCCACGGCGCCGTCAGATGCTCGTCGAGCACCGACAACGCGATGTTGGCCAGCAACGGAGACAGGATGCCGCCCTGCGGCGTGCCGGTATGGGTGTCCCGCCGGTCACCGAGTTCGGTGAGGATCCCGGCTTTGAGGAACGCCTTCACCAGCGCCAGCACGCGTTTGTCGGTCACCCTGGCTCGGACGCGGTCCATCAACGCGGTGTGGTCGATGGAGTCGAAGCACGCTTCGATGTCCGCGTCGAGCACCCACCGGTACCCGTTGGTGCCGAACGGGTGGATGTCGGCGACTGCGTCCTGGGCCCGCCGTTTGGGCCGGAACCCGTAGGAGACCGGCTCGAAACCGGCCTCGAAGATCGGTTCCAGCGCCAGCTTCAACGCCGCCTGCACGACTCGGTCCGCGACAGTCGGGATACCGAGCTTGCGGACCTTGCCCGACCCGCCGGGTTTCGGGATCTTGCGTTCCCGCACCGGCAGCGGCCGGAACGTGCCCGCCTTCAACTGGGCACGCAGGTCGGTCAGGAATCCGGGGACGCCGATCGAGTCCTGGACGTCGGCGGCGGTCAGGCCGTCGACGCCGGGAGTGCGGGCTCCCCGGTTACCGGCGACCCGGTCGAACGCCATGATCAGCGTCGCCGGGTCGTGCACGAGGTTGAACAGGTCATCAAACCGGCGGCCGGGATCGGCCGCCGCCCAACGATGAAGTTTGGTCTGCATCTCCGCTACCCGATCAACCGGACTGGAGCCCGGTCGGGCGTCGCCGTTCGGCGGCGCGTCTTGCGGCATTACAGCATCCATCCCTTCGCGTAACCGCTGCCGCCCTTCCCCATGTGCCGGGCTCTCCCCGGCTCGGAGTACTACGGCGGCTCCGCCCCACCCGACCCGTTCGACGGTCGGTGCGCCTATCCCGGACCGACCGCTGGAAGCGGACGGCTCGGGAGCCGAGGCCGGGTGGTTCCCGTGTTCACTGCTGTTCGTTCGTCGAAGGAGGAGCCCGACTTTGCCCCTGCGGCCTCGCCGTGGGTACGCCGCAGACCTTCCCCACGGCCTCCCGGACCGGCGATCCAATCCGACCCGGAAGATCCCCGCCACCAGCGGCGACGGGTCAGCACCGCCGCCAGCCCACATCCACCAGATTCGAGCCGGTAACCCATTGAGGGACGTAATGACGCCGGTTCCTCGCGTACTCCTCTTCGTCTCGCTCGCCGGACCCGCACCATCTGGCAGTGCTGGCACACCCCGGCTTTGTCAGGGCTGCTTCCCACCCGAACCGGCACCACCCGGACCAGGCTGCCCTCAGCTACGCCCACCTGCTGCGACAGGCAGACGGTGGCGGTCTTCCACCTCCACTCGAACAACAGCGCCTCACGGCGCACCGGATCAGAAGGTTAGGGGTTCGAGTCCCTTCGGGCGCACAAGATCAACAGGGGTCTGACCTGCTGATATGGCGGTCAGGCCCCTCTGCGTTTCTGTCCCCTGTGGTCGGTTGGGTGCTCGATGGGTGCTCGTGCGACGAGCATCCCTCACGTCCGGCCCTGTCCGGTGGGCGGTTGTCGTGTCCGGGTGGGTTTTGCCGAGCAATGCTCGAAACCTGTGGATGAGCGTCGGGAGGCGTACCCTCCCGGCGATGCTCCATGTCCAAGGAATCGAGTAGAGCCCGCGCGCCAACGCGGGTGGGGAGGGTACGCCCGTGCTTACCGTAGTCAACCCGGATGAGCCGACGCCAGCGACCGTGTCGGAGCCGGCCGTGAGCGGCGTCGTTGATCGATGAGATCGTGCGCGACGGCGCCCGGCGGATGCTCGCCGTCGCGCTGGAGGCCGAGGTCGCCGCGTACATCGCCGCGCACGCCGACGAGCTGGACGACAATGGCCGCCGCCTCGTCGTGCGTAACGGGCACGCCCGGCCGCGGCAGGTGCTCACCAGCGCTGGGGCGGTCGAGGTCGCGGCGCCGGGGGTCAACGACAAACGCGTGGACGAGGTCAGCGGCGAGCGGCGGCGGTTCGCCTCGGCGATCCTGCCCGCCTGGTGCCGCAAGTCCCCGCGGATCAACGAGGTGCTGCCGCTGCTCTACCTGCACGGGCTCTCGTCGTGCGACTTCGTGCCCGCGTTGCAGCAGTTCCTCGGCACCAGTACGGGGCTGTCTGCGGCGACGATCACCCGGCTCACCGTGCAGTGGCAGGACGAGGCCCGCGTGTTCGCCGGCCGGGACCTGTCCGGCGTCGACTACGTCTATCCGTGGGCCGACGGCGTGCACCTGAACGTGCGCCTGGACGAGGCGAAACTGTGCCTGCTGGTGATGGTCGGTGTCCGGGTCGACGGCCGTGAAGAGCTGGTCGCCCTCGCTGAGGGCTACCGCGAGTCCTCCGAGTCGTGGGCAGACCTGCTGCGTGACTGCAAGCGTCGCGGGATGCGGGCTCCGGTCCTGGCCGTCGGTGACGGGGCGCTCGGGTTCTGGAACGCGTTGCGTGAGGTGTTCCCGACGGCCAGGGAGCAGCGCTGCTGGTTCCACAAGATCGCCAACGTCCTCGGGGCGCTGCCGAAATCAGCTCATCCCGGGGCGAAGAAGGCCCTCGCCGAGATCTGGAACGCCGAGGACCGCGAGCATGCCCGCCGCGCGGTGGCCGCGTTCAAGCTGGCCTACGGCGCGAAGTTCGGTAAGGCCGTCGCGAAGGTCGTCGACGACCTCGACGAACTCCTGGCGTTCTACGACTTCCCGGCCGAGCACTGGGTGCATCTGCGCACCACGAACCCGATCGAGTCGACCTTCGCGACCGTCCGGCACCGGACCAAGGTCACCAAGGGACCGGGCTCGAAGGCGGCCGGGCTCGCGATGGCGTTCAAGCTGATCGAGGCCGCTCAGCAGCGGTGGCGAGCAGTCAACGCGCCACACCTGGTCGCCCTCGTCCGTGCCGGCGCACGCTTCGAACGCGGCAAACTCGTCGAACGACCCGCCACCGGACCAGTCACCACTGAGACCGCAGCCGCCTGATCAAGATTTCTCATCCACAAGTCTTGACTATTGCTCTCGCCGGGGTGGCGCACGAGAATGTCTGCAGCAGCGCGTCCACCGGCAGTCCCGCGGCGAGGTACCAGGCGACGATCTCGGTCTTGGTCTTGTCCCAGAACGGGCTGTCGACCCGGATAGGTCGTCCGGCGAACTCGGTCAGCACGTCGCTCATCCGCGCGAACGCCTCCGGGCTCTTGTCCGCCGTGTGATCGCCCTTGACCCCCGATACACCAGATGACGTCTGCGCGGAACGCCGCGAGCATCGCGAACAGCACGTTGCGGAACGGGATCAGGTCGCCCTGCACCGTGGCTCGGGCCGACAGGTCGAGCTCGGCGCTGATCTCCAGATCCATGCCGTGTGCCGCGGCGCCCCGCACACTGGACAGACAGCGGTGCCCCACGGAGTCCGCGCCCGCACCACGATCCACTCGCCCTCGTCGACCACATCCTCTATGACCAGCGGGGAAAGACCCGAGAACACCGCCCGCGCAAGCCCATCGACATCCTTCACGCCAGGGTCAACGACCCTCACGATGCTCCGTCACCACCGAATGTGAGACAGGGCCGTTCGTTTGACAGACCCCACCGACGAGAACGCCCGGCGGCTCACAACGAGCTGCCGGGCGTTTCCTGTTGTCAGCTGGCGTTGGTCCAGGCTCGCGTGGCGCCGTTGGCTGGGTCGACGTCGAGATAGTCGGCCCGGCCATCTCCGCTGATATCGGCGAGCTGGATCCGGTTGCCCGGGGTACCGACACCATCGGCGACCTTGCCGCCGTTCAGCCACAGCCAGTTGCCGTGGCCGGTTCCACCACCGTTCTGCCAGACGTTGATGGTGCCGTTGTCGCCGAGGGCGATGTAGTCGGCCCGCGCCGTCCCGTAGAGTGGCGCGAACCGCACACTGGTGCCGGCCACGGCGTTGACACCGATGGCGACCGTGCCGACCGAGGTCCACTGCCAACCGCCGCCACTGGCCGCGCCGACGCTCAGCCAGGCTTCGACTGAGCTGTTCGGCGCCACGTCGAGATAGTCGGCCTTGCCGTCGCCGTTGACGTCGGCGAAACGGATCTGGCCGCCCGGTGATCCGACGCCAGTGGCCACAATTCCCTGTGACGACCACACCCAACCACCGCCACTGGCCGGACCAGCGTTGAGCCACCCTTCGACCGAGCTGTCGGCGTCGACAGCAAGGTAGTCGGCCCGACCGTCACCGTTGAGATCAGCGAACCTCACATTGCTGCCGGGCACGCCGACACCGGTGGCGACCGTGCCGACGAAGTTCCACGCCCAGCCGCCGCCCTGGGAGCCACCGTTCAACCATGCCCTGACCGAGCTGTCCGCGCTGATCTCCAGATAGTCCGCCCGGCGATCGCCGTTGAGGTCAGCGAACACGACCCGAGCGGAGTTGCCGGTGGTGACCGAGCCCCGGGAGGCCCAGAGCCACCCGCCGCCGGTGGCCGCGCCGAGGCTGCTCCACATCCGGACGCCGCCGTTGGCCCCGACGTCGAGGTAGTCCGCCTTGCGGTCGCCGTCCAGATCGGCGAGCTGGATCTGGCTGCCGGGGGAACCGACGCCGGCGGCGATCTCGCCCTGCGGGAACCATGGAATGTCGGTCACGAGAGCTGGCCACTCCGTAGGCTGTACGCCGTTGAGCCAGGCCCGCACCGAACTGTCCGGCGCAACGTCGAGGTAGTCGGCCGTGCCGTCCCCGTTGATGTCGGCGAAGCGGATCCGGCTGCCGGGGGAACCGACGCCGGCGGCGATCTCGCCCTGCGGGAACCAGTTCCAAATTCCCGCCCCCCGGCCACCACTGAGCCAGGCCCGCACCGAACTGTCCGGCGCGACGTCCAGGTAGTCGGGCCGACGGTCCCCATTGATGTCGGCCACGCGTACCTGGTGGCCGGGCGATCCGACGCCGGCGGCGATCTCCCCCTGCGAGTACCAGATGTACCGGCCTTGCGAGTCGGTGCCGCCGTTGATATACAGGACCATGGAGCCGTCCTCGGCATTGATCTGCAGCAGGTCGGCCCGGCCGTCGACGTCCATGTCGGCCATCTGCCACAGAAAGCCCGGAGCGTACGGGAAGCCGCTGGAACCGTGTCCGATCCAGGCGATCGCGCCGTCCAGGCCGAAGCCACCGTTGACCCACACGTGCACCGAGCCGTCGGAGTGGCTGACCAGGTAGTCGTCTCGGCCGTCACCGTTGACATCGCCAAACAGGATCTTGTAGGCGCTGCCGAGCGACACGCTGCCCGGGTAGAGATCGCTGGTCATGGTGCCGGGCGCCACCACGCCTTGCGAATACCACGCCCTGACCGGGGCGGCCGTCGGGCTGATGCCCCCGGGTGCCACGATCCAGCCGGCGTCGACCGTGGTGAGGACACCGCGGTAGAACGCCGCACTCATCTTCCGGTAGCCGGCGTCCTTGGGATGCAGTTCGTCGACCAGGTCGGCGGTGGTCACCGCGCTCATGTTGACCAGGTACACGTGTTTGCCGTCCGCCTGCCGCGTCGCCACCAGGCCGGGCACCGCCTGGTTGAAGGCGGCGATCCGGGCCTGGGTGGCCGGGTTGCTGGACGGAACGATGGTCGAGACCAGCAACGTCACCTGCGGCAGTGTCCGGAAGATCTGGTCGATCAGGCTGCCGAGCCGGCCCGGGGCACCGGCCGGGTCGACGTTGTTGTGCATGTCGTTGGTGCCGATGTGTAGCAGCACCACATTGGGCCGGTAAGTGTTCAGCATGGAGTCCGCGATGCCGGCGATGTCCCCGATCAGCCAGCCGGAGTGCCCCTGGTGGGCGTTCGGTGCCGGGCCGGAGCGCTGCGAGCCGACGAACTCGATCCGCCCGCCCTGCGCGGTCAAGTCGCTGTAGAGACCCACACGGTATCCCGCCCCGGTCGAACTGCCCACGCCGTACGTGATCGAGTCGCCCATCGGCATGACCCTGAGCGGCACGTCGGCCGCGCCGACGCCCCGCTGCAGCCGCTGAAGGGTCTCGACGATGCTCCGGACGACGGCGCTGTTGATCAGATTGGCCACCGCGTCCAACGGGTGTCCCCAGTTGCCCAGCTTCGCGGCGTACCTTCGCAGAGTTTGCTGAAGCCTTGTCACCAGAGATGCGGTCTCGGCACCGGCCCACTGCACGAGCTTGCCGCCGAGGCCGCCGCCGACCGCACCCCAGATCGCGGTGCTCACCGCAGCCCCCCAGACCTCCCCGGTAATCTTCTTGCCGTCCAGGGCCGCACTCACGAGCTCGCCGACCCCGCCCGAGAAGCCGCCGGCCACAGCCCCGCAGATCGGGGCGGCCTCCGGGGCTCCGACATTGAAGGCCGCCAGGCAAATCGCCCCGACGAGCACAAGCGTGATGGTGACTGCCAGGCCGACCACGAACTTCTTCCAGAAGCCGTCCCAGAACCCCGCAGTGCCGATATCGGCCGCCGGCACCACGATCACCAGGCTGCTGCCGACGGCCTGGATGCTGCCGCCGTACCGGATGCCGTCGGCCTGTGTCTGGTAGAACCCGGGACTGTTCTTCTGCGCCTGCAGCGTGAAGGACTGGCTCAGGGACAGCCCTCTGGCCTGGTCGGCACGCGTGGTGTCGACCACTTGCTGCATCATCTGCTGCCACTGCTCGGGGCGTTGCGCGATGCCGAAGTCGAGGGCCACCACGAGGTCGCTGTCGTTACTGGCCAGTGAGCGGTAACTCCCGGCGTCACGTGCGCAGCCCAGACGCATCGACGAAGTTCCCGAGGTAACCGGTTCGGCGGCGAACGACGACCCGAACGAATTGCACCCGGCGTCCGCCACGACGACATCGGCAGCAGCCGGCCTGGCCAACCCCGCCACCACTACAACAATCGAGAGGACGAACGCGATCGTGGCGACCCCACCCGTACGCCGCCTTCGTACCGCTCTCACGCTGAACATGTTGTCTCCCTACTCCTCCACACGACCCAGCCCGAGGCGCGTCCCCCGCAGCAGCGGAGATCATCGATCGTTGTCTGTGTGGACGGTGCGGGCAAGCAATACCGGCTAAGATCTGATCAATTCGCGGTAAACTCCGGTCAGCCGCCGCCAGTCCTCTGTAGACCGATGACCGTCAGCCCGCCGGTATGGTTTCGTGCAGCACGGTGTCGAGCAGGTCGGCGAGGGCGCTGTTGCGTTGGCGGATCGGTGTGCACTCCGAGCCGCGTCAGCGGTATTGGTCAGATCGCTCGGGTCAGTTCGGTGAACGCGGCGGCCACCCGCAGCATGGGCGGGACGTCGGTGGCGAGTTCGTAGCGTCCGCGTCGAAGGTTCTGCACGAAGGCGTGGCCGGTGATGATCGTCTGGGCGTTGCTGTCGGTGCGTGATCCGCGCATCGGTCTGAGCCGGGGCTTGAGCTGGCTGTGATCGGCCTCGATCGGATTGTTGGCGTGCCGTTCGACGTGGTGTCACGCCGCCGGGACCAGGTCGCCGGGCACCCTCGGATAGACCGGGTTCGCGTCGGTGACCACCTCGCCGGGCGTGCCCTTCAACGTGGTCAGCGCCCGGTGGAAGAACCGCCGGGCCGCGTCGGCGTCCCGACGCTTCGAGACGAGCACGTCGATGACCTGCCCGTGCTGGTCGACGGCCCGGTACACGTACCGCCAGATCCCGTTGACTTTGACGTAGGTCTTGTCCACGAACCAACGGTCACCAGGACAGTGGCGAGGAAACCGTGCGGCGTCGGCCAGCAGCGGGTGAACCGCTGCACCCATCGGTAGACCGTCACGTGCTCCACCTCGACACCCCGCTCGACCAGCGCCTCCTCCACATCCCGGTACGTACCCGCAGGCCGGACGGTCCGGGGGAGAGTTCGTCGAACGAGCCGAACGGGTCGAACCGGACGGCGAGCGTCCGGCAGGCGGTCTCGCCGACCCCGGCTCCCTGGCTGACGGCCGTGAGGCAGACGGTGTCCCCGTACCGGGCGGGGAGGGTGCGGATGAAGGCCGAGCCGGAGGCGACACTGAACCGGCCCACCTCCACCCCGGAGATCTTGGCGATGACCTGGACCGACGTGGTGGCGTCCGGGTCACCGGCGCTCCCCTTGACCTGCACGCCGGTCGGTACCCGGCTGGCCGAGGTGAGGTTGACCCAGGCGTTGGCCTCGTCGACGTCCCCGCCGCACACCGGAGGTGGCTCGGGGACGTCACACACGGGCGCCGCCACGGCGGGCTCCGTGAACACGGCGACTGGCCCCAGGGCCAGCACGAACGCGGCGAGGCTGCGAATCAGTTTGGGTGACAGGCGGTGAGGGTGACAGGGGTACGCAAACCATGCGCGCACACCGGTTCGCCAGTCGCGGACGGCCCGGGGCCGGGTCGTTCATGAGCCGCCGCGTAGGCCCTGCCCCAGGCGAGCACGGTGACCGCCAGGGACACGCCGGCGCGTAGCCACTGGCGCAACCAGCGCGGCGACGGCACGGCCGCCGGCAGCGGCCAGCCGCTGCCGAAACGCGCCGACTGCGCTACCCGACCAGCAGCGGGAGCGCGGCGAAGGTGTGGTCCCGCCACAGCCGCCGTGAGGTTTCCTCCGGGTACGCGACGACCGCCGGCCGCTCGTCGAAGACCCGCGTGCTGCGACCGGCGTCGTACGACGGCCACCCGGGGTCGCCGTTCGCGGCGAACGCCGTCCACGCCCCGCGAATCTGCCCGGACAGCTCCTGCGCCGCCGGGGTGGGCGGATCACCGATCAGCATCGCGGGTTGCCCGCTGGTCAGGTTGCCGAAGACCAGCGGCACGTCCAGGCCGTGACAGGCACCCAGGCTGCCGCCCAGGCCCGGCGCCGGCCAGGTCAGCTCGTAGAGGTAGGCCCGGCCGCCACCGGCGAGTTGCGCGTCGGCCAGGTGCAGGCTCGGCATCCGGAACAGCCAGTCCGCGTTGACCAGCTCGTACAGTTGCTCATCGGTCGCATCAGGGAACGCCTCCCGGTATCGGCTGGAGCCGTCCGTGCCCGGGGCCAGCATCCGCAGCGCGGTCTCGGCCTGCTCCGGCGTGACCTGGCCGAGCACGCCGTCGAGCAGGCTGAACAGCCGGTGCTCGTCCCGGGTGTGTCCGACGAGCAGTTCGACGTCCCGCGCGGCGCCATCGGCAAGCGCCCGCCAGGGGGTCGCCGGCAGCACGTCACCATCGACGACCGGCGCGAACGGGATCGGCCGGTGGGTGATCCGCCCCCAACGCTCCCGCCACTGGACGATCCTGGCCGAGATCGCCTGGCCCACGGCCGGCAGCCGGGCCGGAGCCACCGTCGACAGGTCGGCCAGGGTCGGTCGTACCCCCAACTCGGCGGCGCAGGCGGCGGCGATGTCGGCGGCCAGGTCGGGCGAGAAGAACGTACCCGGAATGCTCTGCGCGACCACGCGCCGGAACAGTCCGGCGGCGCGCGGCATGGCCAGCAGCGCGGCGGCCGAGCCGCCGCCGGCCGACTGCCCGAAGACCGTCACCCGGTCCGGGTCGCCGCCGAAGGCGCGGATGTTGTCCCGTACCCACTCCAGGGCCGCGACCTGGTCGAGTAGCCCCCGGTTGGCCGGGGCCCCGTCGATCTCCCCGAAACCCTCGAAACCGAGGCGGTAGTTGAGCGTCACCACCACGGTTCCGCTGCCGGCGAGATGCCCGCCGTCGTACTCCGGAAGGCCGGAACAGCCGACGAGGTAACCACCACCGGGGATCCACACCATGACCGGCAACCGCGCCGCCGGGTCCGGGGCCGGCGTCCAGACGTTGAGCGTCAGCCAGTCGTCGCCGACGCTCTGCGGGGACATCCCGAACGCGCCGGGCTGCGGGGGCGGCGGACCGTAGGCGACCGCCGGACGCACGCCCTCCCATCGGCGCCCCGGCTGCGGCGCGGCGAACCGGAGGTCGCCAACCGGAGGCTCGGCGTACGGGATGCCGCGAAACACCGCCAGGCCCGCCTCCCGGCAGCCACGCAGAACACCGACCACGGTTCGCACTTCCGGCTCGGACTCCGACTGCATGGTGGCCCCTCCCCGATCCCGGTCGGCCGCAGCATCCCAGCGCCTGCCGACCACCGGCAAACCATTTAGGTCTTTCGCAGACCGGCAAACATCGACTACTGTCGATGTTTGTGGAGCAATTGGCGCAAGTCATTTTTTTTCGACACCGCAACCGCGTGACCCGGCGCGCATTCCCACCTCAGCAATCGTCAGTGGACGACTCGGCACCCGTCCGCGCCATCGCAACCGAAGGCGCGGCATCGAGACCAATCGGAGCAGAGAAAGGTGTTGGGATGATGATGCAACCCGTTCCACCGACCGTTCGGCGGCTGCCACGCGCCTTGGTGGCGGCCGGCCTCCTGGCGGCGCTTCTGGGTGCCGCCTCGGCCCCTGCCGCGGCGAGTCCGGGCCCCGTCGCACGTGGCACGGCGGCCGTTGGTGACTGCCCCTTCATCAACACGCTCTGCCTGTTCGAGGGCACCAACTTCACCGGGGAGCGGCTCACCCTGAGCTCCCTGGTATCGCCCGGCACGTGCGTGAGTCTGGTGGACGCCGGTTGGGGAGACCGCGCGCGTTCCGCGATCAACACCAACAGTCGGAGTGCTGCGATGTTCATGAACGACGACTGCGCCGGGGGGGCCTTCGAAGTCCCTGGCAACAGCTCCCTGCCGGACTTCGGAGGCTTCACGCCCGAAAGTGCCTGGGTGCCTCGGTAAGGCCACCGCCGGGTGGCACGCGACCGCGTGCCACCCGGTTCCTCCGGCTCGGGAGTGTGTCGAGATTCCGGCTCCGTCGCGATCCGGCTGGTCAGGTCTCGCCGACCGGCGGTGCTCCGGTGTCCGGGAACCAGCCGGACAGCCCGGCCTCTGTGCAGCCTGGTCGAGACAGGCGTGACTGCGGGGGGATCCCCGTTCGACCAGAGGAGAGCCATGCTTGGAAAGAGATGGGCGGTAGTAGCCCTGGCCGCCGTTGCCGCCGCCACCGTAGCCCCTCCGGCCGGGCCGGCGGCTGCCGCCACGACTACCGACCGACCCGCCAGCGCCGATGCGGCCCAGTCCTCCGGTCACCGGCCCGTGAGCACGACGGCACCGGTGGACGGCACGGCCGTCGGCGTGACTCCCGCCGTCGGGATCGAGGCGATCCTCGGCCCCGACACCCGGGTGCCGGTCGGCCCGACCACCACGTTTCCCGCCAGCGCCGTCGTCCGGCTGGTCTTCACCGGCGGCCAGTGCACCGGCTTCATGATCAGCGAACGTACCGTGGCGACTGCCGCCCACTGCCTGCACTCCGGCGGCTCCAACGGCACCTGGCGTACCAACGTTGTCGCGTACCCGGGGCACGACGGCACGACGGCACCCTTCGGCGGGTGCGCGGCACTCCGGCTCTTCGTCCCTTCGAACTGGACGGGCGCGAACAATGCCCCTGGCGGTGGCGACCCGGCCTTCGACTACGGAGCGGCGCAGCTCAACTGCGCGATCGGCACCAGGACCGGCTGGCTCAACCTCGGCTATCCGACCCAACCGGTGACCGGATCCTGCACCAGGACCCAGGGATATCCGGCCGACCGGCCCGGACAGTGGGCGAGAGACGACGCCGTCCGGGCCGAGGACGCTGCCGCTCTCTACGTCCGGCATCCGTTGGTCAGCGGGCTGGACGGCAGCCCTGTCTTCTACACGCCCGACCCGGATGACTGGTGCCCGGTGCGGCCGCCGCTGGTGGTCCCGTGTCCGTGCCCGCCGCCGCCCTGCGTGTGCCCGAGCCCGACGGTGCTGGGGATCCTCTCCCGTGGACCCTTCGGCAGCGGGCCCAGCGCCACCAACAACGTCGCCGTCCGGATGACGCTACCGATCATCAACAACTTCATGCAGTGGCGTTGACCCCTCCGACCGGCGCTGTCGGGGCGCGCGGCGAGATTCCGGCGCCCGCCCCGGCAGCGCTTCGGCCCGCTGGTCACGAAACCGGGAGGGCTCCGCCGCGCAGCCGGTCCCGGAGTTGCTCGGCGTCCGGGTGGCCGAGCGGCTCCAGGATCTTCAGCGCTCGCCGCCAGGCCCGCCGAGCGGGGCCCGGCGCACCGGCGGCACGGTGGCTGTCGCCGAGATGGGTCAGCGTCGTCGCCTCGTAGTAGCGCTCGGCCGCTTCCCGCCACAGCGCGAGCGCGTTGCGGTAACAGCGGATCGCCTCCGCCTGCTGCTCCAACCGGTGGTGCGCGTAACCGAGGCTGTCCCAGGTGTGCGCCTGCCAGTACCGGTTGCCGACCTGCCGTTGCAGCACCAGCGCCCGCGTGCAGTAGTCGATCGCCTGTCGGTGGTTGCCGAGCTGGCTGTGGTACCAGCCGATGTTGTTCAGCGCGTTTGCCCTCCCGTTGGGGTTCTCCGCCGCGGTGAACAGGTCGAGGGCCTGCTCCGCGTGCTGGAGCGCCTGCTCGTACCGGCCCAGCCGCTCGGCCAGGATGCCGAGGTTGAGATGAGCCCGAGCGCTGCCGATCGCATCGCCGAGGCCGGCGTAGAGCCGCAGTGACCGGCGCAGGTGCACCCGGGCCCGGTGGTGGTCCCCCAGCCGCAGGCAGGCTACGGCCCGGTTCCGGTGGGCGCGGGCCTGCCCGTCCCGGTCGGACACCCTCGACGCGGCGAGCAACGCCCACTCCTGGACCATGAGCTGCTCCTGCCAGGCCCCGAGCCGATCGAGGTACGTGTTGACGACCCAGGCGAGCTGCCAGGCGGGTGTGTCGAACCTGGCGTCCGTGGCGAGGCCGATGACGGTCAGGAGGACTCGGTGCTCGCCGGTGAACCAGCGCCAGGCCGCCGCCCGGTCGATGAGCGCGGTGATCGCGGTGCCGGGCCGGGCCGGGGCGGGGCTGATCGGGTCCCGCTGGTCGTAGAGGAGCAGGTCTGCGGCGTACCCGGTGTGCAGGTAGGAGTCGATGAGCCGGCCGAGCGCCTGCCGTCGGGCCTGCTCGGGCTCGTGTTCGGCGACCAGCTCGGCCGCGTAGGCGCGCAGCAGATCGTGCAGGACGTACCGCTGTGGGAGATGCTCGGTGAGCAGGTTCGCGCGGACGAGCGCCGCCAGGGTCCGACCCGCCTCCGCCACCGGTGCGCCGACCAGGCTCGCGAGCGCCGGCACCGAGACATTCGGCCCGGGGTGCAGTCCTAGCAGCCGGAACGCCCGCGCCGAGGTCGCGTCCAGATTGCGGTACGACCAGGAGAAGACCGTCCGGACGTCGGTGGCCGCATCTTCGTGGCTGAACCGGTCGAGGCCGTCCGACCCGGTCAGCTCGTCCGCGAGCCGACCGAGGCCGAGAGCCGGCTGGACGGCGGCACGCCCTGCCACGATGGCCAACGCGAGCGGCAGCCCCGCCGCCGCGTCGACGATCCGGTTCGTCGCCTCCGGCTCGTTCTCCAGCCGATCCGTGCCGAGTCGCCGGGACAACAACTCGTGCGCCTCCCGCCGCGGCAGCGGGTCGAGGAGGAGCGGAATCGCCCCCTCGATGGTCACCAGCCCCTTCAGGTGCCCACGGCTGGTGACCACCACCAGACATTCCGGCGAGCCGGGCAGCAGGGGGCGGACCTGGTCGACGTCACCGGCGTTGTCGAGCAGCACGAGCACCCGTCTGCCGGTCAGCACGCTGCGGTACAGCCCGGAGCGGGCATCCTGCCCCGCCGGGACGCGCTGCGCCGGCACTCCGAGAGCTTCGAGGAACTCGCGGAGCACCTCCGCGGGGCTCGCCGCCGGCCCGGTCGCGTCGAACCCACGGAGGTTGACGTAGAGCTGTCCGTCGGGGAAACGGTCGGCAACCTGGTGCGCCCAGCCGACCGCCAGGCTCGTCTTGCCGACCCCGGCCGTACCGCTGATCAGGCAGACCATCGTGGTGCCCGGGGCGCGGTGCCGCCGGTGCGCCAGCAGGGCGTCCAGTGCGGCGAGCGCCGCCCTGCGACCCACGAAATGGGGTACGGCCGCCGGCAGTTGCCGGGGCGTCACACTGTCGAGGGTGCCCGCCCCTTGTCCGGTCGGTGACGGTCCGGGAACCGGCGGCTCGGGTCGGCTGGCCGGCGCGGCACCGCCGGACCGGCGGCCGATCTGGGCGTGGGCGGCGGCCCGCAGCCGATCCTCGGTGTGGGCGGCGTCGGCGATCCGCAGCAGCCGCCAGTGTCTCGCATCCCAGTGCCTCATCTCGGTCAGCTCGGCGGGGAGGCGGACACCGGCCTGGCCGGCATGCGCCACACATGCCTTGACGAAGGCGACGACGAAAGGCCAGTCAGGCAACGACTTGGCGTTCAGCTTGTCGCTGATCGTCGAGCGGGCCAGGGGCTGCCCCTGCGCTGTCGAGATGGCGACCAGGGTGTTCAACGACGGGGACCCGGAGAGCTGCCGGAGGCGTCGGAGTTCGTCGGCGAACCAGGCCGACGCCTGCTGCGCATTTCCGCCCACTTCGCTCACCCGTCCGAGCCCTCCACGCCGGACGAGCCTATCAATGCATGGAGATTCTCCTATGTCGCATTGACGTCGGGAGTTGGCGTCCGTCCGCGCCGCCGTGTCGTCTGCGCGAAGGTCTGCGTTGACCATGACCTGGCGGCGCTGAGCCTTCAGGATCTGCTGCGGACCGTCGACGTCGCCGTGGTCCTACCGTGTGTACTCGGCGTGTAGTTCGGCGTAGGGGCGGCGGCGGTCGGGGTGGCGTCGGATTCTGCCCATGCCGATCTCGGCGCAGCAGTGCGTCGTGGGGTCGTGGGCGCGGTGTGCCGGGCACTCCTCGGCCAGGGCGCGGACCTGGTCGGCCTGCAGCTCGAACGCCTCGCGGCTGCCGGTGAGCACCAGCGTCTCGGCGGCGATGTCCCACCGCAGATGGTCGCGGAACTCCTGGTGCCAGGCTTTCAGGTGGTCGGCGGCAGGCCGTGCCGGCCATGCTCGGCCGGGTAGTACGACGGTGTGCGGTCTGCCGGCCCCGAGCCGGGAGCGGACCTGTTTCCAGCGTGACGGCGGGAACGCGAGACGGTGGTGCAACAGCACCAGGTCGAGCGGGCGGCCCCAGGCATGGTCGGTCGGCAGTTCCGCGCGACGCAGCGGGAGGTGGATGATCGTTCGTGGCGACCGGGCGGCCAGGCCCCACGCCTGGGCGAACATCACCGCGGTTTCCGTGTCGAGGCAGAACTGCGCGCCGAGACGGCCCTCGTAGAGACCGGCGAACCTCGGTGACCGCGCCGGCTGCAGGACCCGGTACTGGTGGTGCCCGAGCTGCACCGTGCTGATCGTCACCGGCCACCTGCGCCCGCCCAACCGTTGCGTCACTCCAGCCGTATCCTCTCGACCTGCCGTCGGTCCGCCTGTCTGCGCGGGCATTGTCGCCGTAGCCCGCGTGGCATGGCGAGGGACTTTCCGGATGGTGCCGGGCACGGTCGTCACGTTGACGCGCGACGGTCCGTGAGCGTCGCTATGCGGCGGCTCTCAGGGGCTCGAGGGCGGCCAGGACGAGGTCGAGCCCGAACATGAACTCCTCTGCCGGGTCGTAGCCGGCAGCGACGAGCGCCGCGGCGGACTCGTTGAGGTAGGGGAACTCGTCGGGAGGAAGCTGGGGCAGGAAGACGTCCTTGGCCATGTCCGTGAATTCGTCGGCGGTGTCGAACGGCAGGCTGGCTTCCTGCAGGGCGAACCCGTAGACGTAGACGTCGAGCAACCAGTTGGCGTGCGTCGCCATCAGAACCGAGAAGCCGGCCCTCCGCAGGCAGGCGGTGACCGCTTCGCGGTGGCGGAGGTGCGCGGGCCCCGGCGATGTCCGGGACTCCATCAGGCCGATCGCCCACGGATGGCGTGCGAGAACCTGTCGGGCCGATAGCGTCCGCCGTCGCATCGCCGACTGCCAGTCGGTCCCCTCGGGCGGGAGCTCGATCTCCTCGAACACGACGTCGATCATCGCGTCCAGCAGCTCCTCCTTGTTCGCCACGTAGTGGTAGAGCGACATCGCTCCCGCGCCGAGCACGCCAGCCAGCCGGCGCATGCTCAGCCCGTTGACCCCCTCGCGGTCGGCGAGCCGGATCGCCTCGACCACCACCCGCTGCTTGCTGAGCCCCGCGTCTGACGCGACCTGGCGTTGCTTCCTGGCAGACACGGGTCTCCTCGCTCCCTCGAACGGCTTGACAATCGTACACCGTACGAGAATAGTACGGTGTACGACGTACGGTGTACGAGTCAGTGCGGGTCGCAGCTTGGACGCGAGGAGGCCCTGTGGGGAACGAACAGCGATCGAACGCATCAGCACGCCTGGTGCCAGGGGCCGGTCCGGCCGAGGCGGTGACGATGCGGGCCGCCGTCCAGCACTGCTACGGCCCGCCCTCGGTGCTCACGTCGTCCGAGGTCGGGCGTCCGCTGCCCGGTCGAAACGATGTGCTCGTCCAGGTGGGCGCGGCCTCGGTACATCCTGGCGACTACTTCGTCATGACCGGAAAGCCGTACGTGGTGCGCCTGGTGTTCGGCTTCCGCCGGCCGCGTCACGGGATCCCCGGCAGGGACCTCGCCGGCGTCGTGGCAGCGGTCGGAAAGGACGTCACCGCTCTCCGCCCCGGCGACGAGGTGTTCGGCTGGAGCACGGCCGGAGCGCTCGCGGAGTACGCCTGCGTCCCGACGGACCACCTCGTGCCCGTGCCCGCCAACCTGACGGCCGTGGATGCGGCGGCGGTGCCCACGTCGGCCATGACGGCGTTGCAGGCGTTGCGCGACATCGCGAACGTTCGACCGGGCCAGACGGTGCTGGTCACGGGCGCGTCAGGCGGCGTGGGCTCCTTCGCCGTGCAGATCGCCAAGGCGTTCGGCGCCGAGGTGACGGGTGTGTGCAGCCCCCGCAACGTCGACCTGGTCCGGTCGCTCGGCGCCGACCACGTCGTCGACTACACGAGGACCGACTTCACCCGCACCGAGAAGCGCTACGACGTCATCCTCGACAACGTGGAGGCGCAGCCCCTGGCGGCTGTCCGCCGCGCGCTGACGCCCACCGGCACCCTCATCCCCAACAGCGGACACGGCGGCCGCTGGCTCGGCCCCCTCGGTCGGATCGCCAAGGCGCGCCTGCTGTCCGGGTTCACCCGCCAGCGGTTGAAGCCCTTCACGTCCGTCGGGAAGCGCAAGGACCTGCTCACCCTGGCCGACCTGCTCACGACCGGGCAGGTCACACCCGTCATCGACCGCACCTACCCCCTCGACGAAGCAGCCGATGCCCTCCGGCATGTCGCGGCCGGCCACACCCGAGGGAAGGTCGTCGTCACCATCTGACGACCGGACGGCGAGCACGACTCACCCCGCGCGTACGACCCAGACCTGCCGCCACTCGGGCGGACGGACCGCTCCTCTCGGAAGAAGAACCGATGACCATCCGAACGACAACCCCGGACCTGCTCGACAGCCCGCCGATCCCCGTGCAGGCCAAGCTCGCCGCCGCATGGACCAGCTTCATGTTCCTCTACGTCTACGTCGACTACTTCCACCTCTACAAGCCCGGGACCATTGACGGCATCCTGGTTGGCGTCGTCTTCGAGTTCGACATCAGCCCGGCGTTGATGACCGTGTTCCTCGCGCTCATCGCGATCCCGGCCCTGATGGTGATGCTCTCCATGACGCTGACCGCCCGGGCGAACCGCACCACGAACCTCGTCGTGGCATCGCTGTACGTCCCCGTCACGGTGTTCAACGCGGTGGGGGAGTCCTGGGACTGGGCCTCCCTCTACGGCCTCTCCATCGGAATCGAGGTGCTGCTCCTGGCCGTCATCCTGCGCTCCGCCTGGACCTGGCCCCGCCGCGTCGCATCGCCGGTGACCACGGCAGCCACCGTGTGAAGAGCATGGACAGAGCCGCGACGTCGATCTGTCTGACCGGGCGGGTTCGGAAGGCGGAGCGTGAACACGGCTCCCGCCCCGGCGGTGCCGGAGACCTCCGCGGTACCGCCGTGTGATTCGGCGATCTTACGGACGATGGCGAGCCCCAGACCGCTGCAGCCCAGTTGCCGGTTGCGGGATTTCTCGGCCCGCCAGAACCGTTCGAAGACCAGGCCACGCTGTTCCTCCGGAATTCCCGGCCCGGTATCGGCCACGACGATCTCGGCGTGCACATCCCCGGTCTGCGAGGAGATGGTGACCCGGCCGTTGGCGGGCGTGTGCCGGATCGCGTTGGTGATCAGGTTGCCGATGGCCTGCCGGAGCCGGATCGGATCGGCGCTGAGAGTGCCGGGTGCGGCATCGACGACCAGCGCGACGCCGGCGGACTCGGCGGCGGTGGCGAAGGCGTCCGCCACCTCCTGCACCCAGTGGTCTCCCGAGAGTGGGCAGGTCGGAGCAACCGACGACCAGGGCTTCGGCCCGGAGCCCGGCTGGTGCGGCACCCCGACCTACCCGGACTGGGACCCGGACAGCGGCACGCCGGAGCCGCCGATCGAGTGGTCGCACGTGACCCGCAAACTGACCGAGACCGAACAACGCCAGGTCAGCGCCGGTTACGTCACCGCGTTCTTCCGTTCGGCGCTGCTCGGCGATCAGCAGGCCGAGGCGGTCATCAGCGGCTGCGTCGACCCGTACGCCTCCCTCACCGTGGTCGACGCAGAGAAGATCGATCCCCAGCTTCGCCGCAGATCGCGGTAGCGGCCGGTGTGGGCCGCGCCCCGAAGCGGGGTGCGGCCCACAGTGGCCGACCGGACGTTCCCGTCAGGAGACGGCGCAGCTGACGCCGTTGAGGGTGAAGGACCCGGGCTTGGCGGTGTTGCCGGTGTGGGTGGCCTGGAAGCCGATGTCGGTGGATCCGCCTGCTGCCAGCGTGCCGTTGTACGAGACGTTGCGTGCGGAGATCTGACCGCTGGAGCCCGTGAAGGTGGCGTTCCAGCCGCCGGTCACGGTCTGCCCGCTGGGCAGGGTGAACGCCAGGGTCCAACCATCGATCGTCGTTGTGCCGCGATTGGTGATGTGGATGCTGGCGGTGAATCCGTCGTTCCAGGAGCTCATCGTGTAGCCCACCTCGCAGGCACCGGACTGGCCCGGCGGTGGGGTGGTGGGCGGAGGCGTGGTGGGCGGCGCGGTGGAGAAGGTGATGTTCGAGACGTAGGCGTTGATGTTCCAGGTCGCGTCCGAGTCGGTCTGGCTGGTGACCGGCTTGCCCTGGACGGTGAAGTTGCTGAAGTGCACGCCGCTGATGTTGACGGTCGACGACTTTCCGTGCAGGTTGACGACCTTCTTCACGTCGGAGGAAACGTTCGTGAAGTAGGCGTTCCGGATGGTCGAGGTGTTCTTCACCGTCCGCCAGGACGGCGGGCGATCCTCCTGAAGGTCGATCAGGCTGTCGGTCTGTTCGACCCTGACGTCCTCCCACCGGGTGTTCGAGACGACGGCGGTGTCGACTGCGTCGATCACCATCGAACGCCCGGCCTTCACCACGTCGATGTCGCGGAAGACGATCCCGTCCATGGAGGTGCCTTCGGTCTTGGTGCCGATCTTCGCGCAGGCGGAGTTGCTGTAGCAGACGATGTGCTCGTGGATGACGTTCTTGGTGTTGATCGTGCCGCTGTTGGCGAACTCGTTCTTGGTCGCCATGTTGTCGTCGCCCGTGTAGAGGAACGCGTTCGACAGCAGGCTGTTGGTCGACTCGTCGAAGTCCACGCCGTCGGTGTTGTTGTATCCCGTCGTGGGCCGGCAGTTGATCAGTTTGTAGTTCTTGATGGTGACCCTGTCGCTGCGGTAGACGAGCGTGTTCCAGTAGCTGGAGTCGCGGACGGTGACACCGTCGACCAGGATGTCGGAACTCTCCTCGATCTTCAGCAGGGCCAGATTGATGCCCTGGGCCCGCAGGTACTTCCCGTTGCCGTCGATGACGCCGCGACCCAGCAGCTTGGCGTTTCTCACCTGGTATATCCGGAGGGAGGCGTGCTGCATGCCCTCGATGTTCACCCCACCGCTGCCGGTGTTGAAGTCCGCCTTCTGGTTCGAGCCGTAGAGGACCGCACCGGTTGCCAGGTAGAGGGTCATGTTGCTCTTCATCCACAGCTCACCGACCTGGTACCGGCCCGGCGGCACGTACAGGATGTTGCGGGTCGCCCCGGACGCGGCGTCGATGGCGCTCTGGATCTTGGCCGTGACGAGCGTCGCCCCGGTGTTGTCGACGCCGTAGTCGGCGAGGTTCTTGACGTTGGCGTCCCCCAACTGGGGCGCGTTCGTCTCGGGCGCGTCGATCAGGATGAACAGCAGTTCCTTGGAGTCGAACTGGACGATCAGGTAGTTCGGGCCGCTGTTGAAGGTGATGGTGTTGCCGCTGCGGGCGACGGCGAGTTTCCGGCTCTTGGGGCTGACGGTGTAGGAGCTGAAGCCCTCGGCGACAGTGACCGAGAACTCGGCCGTGCCCGCTCCCGCCATGGAGCAGTGCGCGTAGTGCACCTGCATCTCAGGCGCGTACTTGGTCATCTTCTCGACGAACAGCGGCGCGGTGTCCGCCGTGACGGTGTAGAGCGGACTCTTCGTCGCGCCGCGCAGGGCGGGATCCGCGACGCAGCCGCCGGCGGCCAAGCCGGGCGAGCTGTTCCCGGCCGCGGTGGTCGCACCTAGACCCAATGCCGTTCAGATAAGGCGTTGGTGCTGGTCACGGCGGCTGGCTGAGGGCTGCGCTTGAGACCGGTACGGTTGCCGGTCGTGGTGTCCTCTGTGTCTGCGTCCGAGCCGTCGGGTCGGTTGATCGACTACATCGGGCTGGGGGTGTTGTCGGCCCGGTTCGATCGGGATCTCCTCGAGGAGGTGATCAACCGGACCGGGTGTCGGGAGAAACGGTCCCGCCGGTTGCCGGCGCACGTGATGATCCGCTACGTCATCGCGATGGGCTTGTTCTTCGACGAGTCCTACGACGAGGTGATGC
>NZ_FMCW01000065.1 GCF_900091595.1 Micromonospora haikouensis | reverse complement strand
AAGCGCCTGGTAGAAGCACGTCAACGCCCTCGCACGGCGGCGAGTGCGCACCGCCCGACGTTCGGCGTGCAGAAGCCGCGCCACGTGTCGCACCAGTTCCCTGGGGACGTCGAGCCTGGCAGAATAGGTGATCACGTGGGGCCCTCTCGGAGACCGATTCCGTCGCAAGAACCTGTCTACCGATGGCTCCACGTCCATATCCAGCGCCGTCCGGTATGGACGTTAAGCCCGTGTCATCCCACTCGGCCGCCGAACCTTGCTGAGATCACCTCACTCTCGACCAGGAGGCACTGGACCAAATGCTCGACACGCTCGACGCTCTGCGCTCCGGCGGCCGGACACCGTCGGACTGGTCAGCCACGTCGCGGAACTACGAAGGCGCATACCATCGCGCCTGCACGTGCGTAAGACGGCCATCGGATCGTCCGGCACCGTCGAGGCTCAGATACTCGGCTGAGATCGTTGTCGCTGCCGATGGCAGTGCGGGACGCGGCAGGCGTTCTGGATGCCTGCCGCGCACGCCGAGAACGGGAAGCGGAGTGACGTGGCCTCACCCACAGAACTGCTGGGTTTCTCGATGGTTAACGGACATCGATATTGAGTCGCCGATCAGATCCTAATAGGAATATCGCATCTCGTCCTGGTGGAGCTCGCTACTCCAGGTGGTTGCGATGCACCATGTGGGTTCTGTGCGCTGCGGCTGTAGACAGGAGAGGCAACGCCCCTTGCGTGGGGTGTCGAGCGCCCTTGGCGATCACGCTGGGTAGACCATGGGGTGTGCTCTGTCCGTTGATGGCCGGCTCCTCCTGTCAACTTGTGTCGGGATCTTGTGAGTGAGTGCCGCCGAGCTCTAGCGTTCGCCTGACTTCATGACTTTGGGGGAGGGCCGCGATGGCCGGTGGGGTTCGTCGATCTGATACAGGTGTCGCGGCCCTCGGCCGGTGGCAGCGTCGTCGCCCCTGGGTTGCGGGGCTTCTTAGCGTAGCGATGGCGATGTCCTTGTTGTCGGCAATTCCGCCGGCTAAGGCCGAGCCAGCACCGGTGGTGCCTGCTGGCGCCAGCAAGGTCAAACCGCAGCAAAAGGTCAGCTCGCCCTCTGCCGGCACGCACGCAGTAGAGGCAGCGAGAACCTCGGTGAGCGGCCCATTCACCGTGACGCCAAAGCGTAAGCCGGTTGCCGGCGCGGTAGGCAGCGAGCCGGCGTTCCCGCCAGTGAGTGTTCCGGGATCGCGAGCCGCAGCGCAGGTTGCCTCGCCGGTGCGAGAGGCCGGAGAGGCAGCCGGCTTCGTTGCCGGTCGGTCGGTCGAGCGAACGAGCGCGCGTACGGCCCGTAGCACCGAGTTCGATAACCCTGACGGAACGAAGACGCTGCGACTGTTCGACGGGACAGCGTTCGTTCGTGGCGAAGGCGGCCAGTGGCAGCCGCTGGACAATCGGCTCTCCCGACGCGCGGATGGCCGGTTCGCGCCAGCGGCTGCGGCGGCGGTTACGGTGGCACCTCGAGGTGACGATCAGCAGGTCGCTACCGTTTCATTTGGTGACGGGGCCTCCGTCGGGTTTGCCATCGAGGGCGCAGCTCCAGTTGCCGTCGACGTCAAAGACGAGACGGCGACGTTCGCTGGGGTCCGGCAGAGTGCGGACGTGAAGTTCACCCCGATGGAATGGGGATTGAAGGAGGAAATCGTCCTCCACTCTCTTGACGCTCCCGCGTCATGGCTGTTCCCGCTAAAGGTTGAGGGGTTGACCCCTTCACTGAACTCTTCCACTGGCGAGGTCGTCTTCCTCGACGCTACAGGGCAAGCCCGCGGAGCTATCCCGCCAGGGTTCATGGTGGACTCTAACGTTCATCCTCGGCGGGGATCGGGCGAGCGTTCCAACGATGTACAGTACACATTGGTCCGCCAAGCCGAGTCCTGGGCGCTCCGCGTCGATCTGGACCAGCGGTGGCTGCATGACCCCTCTCGCGTGTTCCCTGTAGTGGTAGATCCCACCTTTCAGGACAACTCCGAGACTGACGACACGTTCGTGTCCAAGCGAGACCATGCAAATCGAAACAACTCTGCCGAGGGCGACTTGCTGGTCGGCACGTACAACGGCGGCTCGGAACGCGCCGCCTCCTATCTACACTTCAATGACCTGAAGGCGTCCCGGCCAAACCGGTATGTTCTCGGGGCGACCCTGCGACTGTGGAACTACTGGTCCTACTCCTGCCGCGCCCGCACCGTCAACGTGTACGCAGTGACCAAGTCATGGTCCGGGGCATCGACGAAGACCTGGGCAGGGCCGTCGTATGACTCCGCAAGCCGCGTCGGGACAAGCTCCTTCGCCTACGGCTACTACGACTGCCCCAACGGAGGCTGGGCTGGTTTCGGCCTTCCTGCCGACCGTGTCATGCGCTGGCTGCATGGAACAGAGGCGTTCTACGGCCTAACGGTGCGTGCATCGGAAACGGACAGCTACGCCTGGAAACGATTCGCCTCCGCGAACTTCTCCAACTCCACCGCCAGACCGTACATCGATCTGAACTACTCCGACCAGGGTGCCAAGTACTCCCTCCCCACGGCTGCGTTCAACCCGCCTGTCACCGCCGCCACCGCGGGCAAGATCACCGTACGCGTCACGAACTGGGGGATGACGACCTGGACCTCGACCAACGGGTACCGGCTGACGTACAAGATCCTCAACAGCGCAGGCACTGTCGTTCGTAGCGGCCCCCTGTACACGATGCCCAAGAACGTCGGCCCACATCAGTACGCCGACGTGCCCATCCAGGTCGATGCGCTCGCCGTCGGAAGCTACAGCCTCCGACTCGACATGGTCACTCCCACCGGCGCCTCCTTCAACAGCACCTACGGTGTGCCCTTCGGCCAGAGCAACTTCACCGTGGCCAACGGCGCTCCGACCATCGGCGACGGTGGCATCTTTCCGCTGCACAACGGCCACTCCGACACTCTGACTCCCACGCTGTGGGCTGACTATGTCGACCCCGACAACACCCCAGCCGGCGGTCGGCAGTTGAAGTTTCGTATCTGCAAAGGCGCACCGGAAACGCCATCGGGTTGTCAAACGACCGCATGGCTGTCGTCCACCACGTGGCCTGTTCCCTCTGGCCTCCTCAAGTGGCACGAAACCGCTCACTGGTACGTCACCCTGTCAGACACCCAGCTGACGACCAGCGAGATCGGGCCGTTCATCTTCACCCCCACTGTCGCTCAGCCTGAGGTGGCGAGCCACCTTGCCTCTGCAGCAGCGGACGCTGACGTGACGGGGCTAAACCCCTACGTAGGCAACTACTCCACCACCATCACCGACGCTGCGGTGACCGTGGCAGGCCCCGCCCTAGCGCTGCCTCGCACCTACAACTCACAGGACCTGCGAACCAGCGGCGCCTTCGGCGCGGGCTGGACCAGCCCTGTCGACCAGCGGCTGTCCACGGACACCGACGGCTCCGGCAACGTCGTCTTGACCCTGGCCTCAGGAAGTCAGGTGCGCTTCGGCCGTAACGCAGACGGCACCTACGCACCCCCATCGGGTATGAACCTCACCCTCGTCGCCACCGGCACACCGACGCTGTGGAATCTACGAGACGCCACCGGGAATCGCAGGATCTTCACCGCTGACGGACGGCTCACCTCGATCATCGACGCCGACGACCGTACGCAAAACTACAGCTACAACGGCGGTGGAAAACTCACCACCATCACCGACGCCGCCAGCGGCCGTTCACTGCACCTAACCTGGACAAGCGGGCACGTCACCTCTGTCTCGACAGACCCGCCCGCCTCCGGCCAGAGTGCACCTACCTGGACCTACACCTACACCGGCGACACCCTCACCCAGGCATGCACACCGTTGTCCGCCCAGTCCTGTACGCAGTACGCCTACACCGCCTCCTCGCACTACCGGTCAGTCGTAACCGACGACAATCCCGCCGCCTACTGGCCTCTTGGTGAACCAGCCGACGCCGGCGACGCCGCCAACGTCGTTGCCACCAAGCCAGGCGAACGCGACGGTTCTTACCGGGACGTGGCCCCAGGTGCAGCAGGCGCGCTGACGGGATCACCCGACACCGCCGTTGACTTCGGAGGCAGCACCACTAGTGCCGTCGAGCTGCCAAGGAACCTCACGAGCACGTCCATGGGCCTAGCGGTCGAGCTGTGGTTCAAGGCAGCAGCCGGCGAGAACGGCGTCCTGTTCAGCGTGCAGGACACCGACCTCGACCACACACCCACGCAGTGGACGCCGATCCTCTACGTCGGCACCGATGGACTTCTTCGAGGCAAGATCTGGACCACGACCCAGGGCACTACCACCATGCTGTCGTCCAGTCGAGTTGACGACGGCCAGTGGCACCACGTCGTCATTTCCGGATCCGTGGACGCTCAGAATCTCTACCTCGATGGCACCTCGATCGGCCAGATCACCGGCAAACTCATCGACCACCGCGACATGGCACATCCGTCGATCGGAAACGGCCACACCTCCGCCGGATGGTCCGCCACCGTCACCGGCAACTTCCCGTTCGCTGGCCTGATCGACGAGGCCGCCTACTACAAGCATCCTCTCGGCCCGACGCAAGTCGCGAACCACTGGGCCGCCCGCAACCAGACCACCCGACTGACGACCGTCACCAAGCCCGGCAACGTCACCGCCCTCCAGCTTGGGTACGACGCTCCCACCGGACGCGTCACCCACGTCACCGACCGAAACGGCGCCACCTGGGACTTGGCCCCTCCCGCCGTCGACGAGGGAAACCGGGTCATCGTCCTGGCACCAGACAACGCCGAACCGATCACGTACCGCCACGACATCGACCACGGCGGACGGCTCGTCAGCCGCGCGGACACCTTCGGCGAGCGCACCTGGACCTACAACGCCCGCGGCTTCGTCTCCAAGTACACCGACGCCAACAACAACAGCGTCACATACGACACCGACGAGCGCGGCAACATCCTGGCGCAGACCACCTGCCGAACCAGCACCGAATGTAATACCAGCTACGCCGGCTACTACCTCAACGCCGCCGACCCCCTCGACCGCCGTAACGACGTGCGCATCTGGACTGCCGACGCACGCTCCGCCTCCGCGACCGACACCACCTACCGTGTCGAGAACACCATCGACGCCGTGGGACGGATCACCGCCGTCAGCTATCCAGCGCCGTCTGGTCACACCACCGCCGTCACAGAGAGCTTTACCTATTCCACGGGGACCGAACAGGCTGAGCCCTCCGGCAGCGGCACGATTCCCCCGGGCCTGCAGCTGACCGCAACGGCCCGCAACGGCAAGATCACCCGCTCCTACTACAACACCGCCGGAGACCTCGTCCGTACCGTCGACCCGGTCGGGCTGACCACCAGCCACACACGCGACGACATCGGTCGGATCACCGCCACCACCCTCGCCCCACAAACTGGCAGCGCATACGGCACCACCACATACACCTACAACCCCGTATCGCAAACCGCGACCGTCACCAACCCTGCCGTGACGAACCCCATCACCAACGAGACACACCAGACCCGTACCACTTACACCTACAACGCCTCCGCTCAGCGCACCAGTCAGACCACCGACGACATCACCGGCAGCGACCCCGACCGAGTCTGGACCTGGACCTACGATGCCGCGGGACGTCCAGACACCGCGCAGACTCCTGACGGATCCATCACCGACCAGGACTGGGACACCCGCGGCGACATCGTCAAGGTGACCCAGCCCGGCGGCCGAGTGCTCGAACACGCTTACGACGAAGCCCACCGACGGATCGAAACCACCGCGCTCGGCGCGGGAGCCGATCCGATGAACCCGACTGCAACCAGCCTCATTCTCGACTCCCGCGCATATGATCCCGCCGGTCGGCTTGCCTTCGTGGTCGACGCGATGGGCCGTGAGACCGCCTACACCTACTACGGCGACAACCTGCCCGCTACCACCAGTCGGGTCCGCCGCGACGCCAACGGCGATATCACCAGCGAAACCAGGCTCAGCAAACTCGACTACAACGCCGCCGGGCAGGTCAACCAACAAACCGGCCTCGCCAACATCACCAGCACCACCGTCTACGACAAAGCCGGCTACGTCAAAGAAGAACACTTCGACCCCGACGGCCTCAACCGAGCAACCACCTACAACCGCAACCGTGACGGATCTATCGCCATCGCGACCCGCACCGGGACCGCATCCCCCGGCCGATCCGAAGCAACCACCTATATCTACGACGACGCCGGCCGGGTGCTCACCGAAACCGTCGTCAACACCGGCGGAAGCCCTTCAACCCTGACAACCAGCCACCAGAGGGACGCCCGCGGCCTCATCACCGAAAGCACCGATCCTGCAGGCACCACGGTCACTTACACCTATGACGCGCTAGGGAATCTAGCCACGAGTACCGGCGAGACCCGAACGGTCTGGTCGGGTAGTAGCAGTACAAGCGCCGCACCCACGATCACCATCGGATATAACGCCTTTAGCGAGCCCACTCAAGAACGAGATCCCGATGGTGCTGTCACCAGTGTCACCTACGATCCTGCGGGCAGGCCAACCGATGTTGGCTTGTCCCCGTATGTCACACCCGGCGGATTGGCGATCATCGCCAACTACCATGCCTCATACAACAGCCAAGGTCTCTTGGAACAGGCCGTCGATTCGCTTGGCCGCACCACCTCCTACACTTACGACCTCCATGGAAATCTACTAACCCGTACCCAGCCTGATCCCGACAGCAGCGGTCCGAAGACTGCCCCAGTCTGGACATCTACCTATGACAGGATCGGCGAACAGCTCTCGACTACTGACCCGGCCGGCGCTGTTACATCAGCAACCTACGATGACCTCGGCCGGCAGGTCACCGCCACCATCTCAGACCGCAGCACCGGTGCCACCCTGTACCTGACCACCAACCTTGGCTATGACGATGCCGGCAACCTGACTGCCGTCACCAGCCCGCTGAATCACACCACCACTGCTACATATAATGCAGCCGGCGAAGCGCTCAGAGTCACCGACCCTAGCGGGCGGTTCACCCAGTTCACCTATGACATGGCTGGCCGCAATCTCTCTGCTGTGAAGGGCAAGGACACCACCTACGTTGATCCGGTCACCACCCAAAATTACGATCTTGCGGGGCGGTCGACAGCTACCACCGACTGCACTTCAACGGCCAGCGGAACCTGCGGAACAACTCTGCGCACTTCCACCACGTCCTACAACGGTGCGGGACAAGCACTCAGTTCGACCAGTGCCGAAGGTCGTACCACTGAGTACAGCTACGACCAGGCCGGACAACTCACCACCATCGCTCAACGAGCCGCCTCTGCTGACCCCGCCTCCACGACCACCGTCCAGCTTGGCTATGACCTCAACAGGCGCCGAACCCGGATGGTCGATGGCAACAACAATTCTACGACCTACACATATACCCCCTGGGGGCAGCCCGCTTCAGTCATCGAACCCGCGACCACCGCACACCCTGAAGTTGGTAGCCGAACTTGGACTACGAGCTACGATGCGGCCGGCCAACCCGTCACCTACCTTCTACCCGGAGGCGTGACCCGCACTCTCACCTATGACAGAGCTGGCAACCTTGTCGAAGAAACCGGGAGCGGCGCCGAATCCGCCACCGCAGCCCGGCAACTCGAATACGATGCTCTGGGCCGGATAATCAAAGTTGGCAGTCCTCTTGGCGACACCACGTACAGCTGGAACGACCGTGGTCAGCTCACGGGTACCGCTGGAAGTGCCGGTAACGCTACCTACACCTACGATAGCGAAGGTAACCTCACCAGCCGCACCGATAGTGCAGGCACCGCCGGTTTCACTTACAACGCTGCCGGCGCACTCTCCACGGCTACTGACCCACTTACCGGGACTACCGCTACCCACACCTACAAGAACAGTGGTCAGCTAGGTCAGACCACGTACGGTGCAGGGGGCCCGACGCGCGCCTACGTGTACGACAACCTCGCCCGTCTCACCGCCGATACCTACAAACGACCCAACGGCACCAGTTCCGCCGCCACCACCTACACCTACGACCGCGACAATCAACTCCTCACCAAGAACACAACCGGAGTCGCCGCCTCAGGTGTCAGCGTCTATACATACGACGGCCTCGGGCGGCTTGCAACCTGGACTGCACCGAACGGCGACCAGACCGCTTACGGCTATGATGGTGCCTCCAACCACACCACTGTCACCAGCCCTGCTGGTACCCGCACCACCACCTACGACGAGCGGAACCGCGCAACTGCCGAGACCGGTGCCGGCGAACCGAACCGGACTTGGACTTGGACCCCTCGCGGCACGCTCGAAACCCAGACCCTCGGCACCACCTCAGAGAGCTTCACCTTCGACGCATTTGAGCGGCTCACTCAAGTTGTCAACACTGGCTATGTCGCCACCTACGCCTACGACGCCCTTGACCGCCTCGTGCAACGCAACAACACTTCTTTTGCCTATAATGACCTGAGCAACACTCCTGTTCGTACTCCGAATCTCTTCGGAGCCGACACCGCGATCATGCGAGACGGTTATGGGCGGCCCCTGTCTGACAAGACTGGCACTGCAGCGGCCAGGACTCTGATCGATGATCGAATCCACGGTGACCTCGTCGCTGCCGCCAACGCCGCTACCGGAGACTTAACTGCCTCTGCGAGCTATCAACCGTATGGCGCATCCTCTGGATCGATCGGTGCGCTTCCTTTGGGCTATCAGGGAGGTTGGACCGACCTGGAGAGCGGTCAGGTCAATGCGCATGCGCGTTGGTACAGCGCTGACAACGCAAGATTTATTAGTCGCGATACATGGACCCTCGCTCCGCAGCCAATCGCACAAACGAACCGCTACGTATATGGGAACGCGAATCCGATCACGGGTAGCGATCCGAGCGGGCATTTTGATCCCGGAGCAGCCGGCGGGTTGGGTCGAGCACTAGCCGGCATTAGCGCAGGCCTCGGCTCTGCTGGAACAGTGGCAGCTGCATGTGCTATCGCCTGTGGTGTCGCAATCGCTGCAGCATCCGTAGGCTGGTTCGGCGCCGGGATGTATGGCGGATACAGGCTCGGTGAGTACCTTGGCAGTCAATGGCGGAGCGGGCGGACCTCGGGCTATGGCTACGGCGCTATCAGGGGTTCCGGCGGCGCCTCGTCGGCCGGATTGCCCTACTGTTACCAGTACCCGAATGCCCCATCCTGTCGATACAACACGACTACGAGCAACCGAACGGGACCCGGCCGCGGTCCAGGCCCTCAGGCACCATGCAGTCGAGGCTGCTACGCGCCACCTCCCACCCCGCCGTGCGTCTTGGCGTCGCAAGCCGCAGGTTTGAGTAACGGTCAACTGTGTCGAACTCCGTGGCTTCTCGACGTTGCGCCCCGGCCCAAGCCAGTGGGCACTACGCGTCCTACCTCCGAGGCATTGCTTCCTGGCGGCAGTCAGATTGGGAATAGCGCCGGCAGTCAACCTCAGCCAACGGTGGTGGCTGACGAGGGGCAGGAGAGCGCCCCTAATGGCGGTGGAGCTTTGGCTGGCGGACCAGCGGCTGCGCAAGGGGGACTCGACCATTCCTGCTTCGCTGGGGGGTGGCGTCAAGGGGATGGAAGTAGGAGTGCTGGGGTCTGGTACGAAGATTGCCGCGATCTATTCGACGAGTTTGGAGTGTCCCCGGGTGAGGGTGTGGATTTAATTATCCCGTCAGCTGAAAATGGGAGGAGCTATATAACCTACGTTGCGGTCGACGGAGATGAAGTTCGTTATGTAGGAAGAGCCCAAGGTGTCGGATCCCCAGAGAACGCGCTCGCTTCGAGGTTGAGCAAGGGGCACGATGTTGCTAAGGCCAATCCCTCTTGGACATTCAAGGTCGTTGACGTGCAGAGGTCTCTAGACGCAAGCAAGGGGGCGGAGGAGTTCTTCCTGAGGGCGTATCAGCAGCGTGGTGCGCGTCTTGTCAATAGCCCGGAGTCGCCTCCATTGGGATTCTCAAAGCCTGAAAGGGGAAGGAAGTCTGTTAGGATGATGGACGCATTCTTTGACGAACTGCAGGAAAGGTGAATCGATGGAGTTTGTTGAGATTGTCATTGACGGTCCAATCCTGGTGGACAGGGATGATATTGAGGAAGGCTTGAATGAAGCTTTAGTTGGTCATGGGGAGGTTACCGGGGCGGGTACCAGTGAGGCTGGATCGCATCTAGATGTGGATATCGAACCAGGCTCCAACCGGTCTCTCATCCTAGAGAGGATCTTCGGTGTTCTCGAAACCCTTAGTGTTGGCGACTCGGTTCGAGTCCGCCCAGGCGATGGAAACGACTGGGTGAGGCCGAGTGAGTGGCGTGGCGAATATGGGAGATGATGATCCGGCACGTGTCCGAGTAGGTTCTAGTGTTGCGTGTCTGAAGTGACTGGACGGTTGGGGCTGCGGGAAAATGAGGCGTTTCTGTAGCCTCGCCGTTGGTTCTGCGTCCGGGTGATGGTGCTCGCCTACATGAGTTGACCCGTTCGTCTACCGTGCGGGCCTGGCGCGTGCAGCGGGCGCGGATTGTGTTGCTGGCTGCGGAAGGGCCGGCCCAACGCGGAGATGGCACGGCGGGTCGGGGCGACTCGCCAGACCGTCATTGCCTGGCGGGCCCGGTACGTCACCGGCGGGATCGATCCCTTGGCGGACCTGCCACGCCTTGGTCGCCCGCCGGTCGTCGACGAGGCCGCCGTGGTGGGCGCGACGCTGAACCCGCCACCGGAGGATCTGGGGATCCACGCGCTGGTCGGCCAGAATGGGGGGCTGGTGATGCCCGCACCACGCCGTTTCTCATCCGGAGAGGGCGTCCAGCGCGGCCCGCAGCCGGCGGGTTGCCTCGTCGGCAACCGCCCGCAGGTCGGCGGCATCGCTCAGCTGCACCAATACCTGCGGGTCGAGCGCCTGCACCAGGGCGGCGTCCGGCCCGTCGGCGCGGACCACGACGTTGCACGGCAGGAGTAGGCCGATGTTCCGGTCGGCCTGCACGGCCCGATGTGCCAGCGGTGGGTTGCAGGCGCCGAGGATGACGTACTCCTCGAGTTCGACCCCGAGCTTCTCGTGCAGCGTGGCCCGCATGTCGATCTCGGTCAGCACGCCGAAGCCCTGATCCTTCAGTGCCGCCCGGACCCGCTCGACGGTCGGGGTGGACCCGGCGTACAGCCGGATCGTCATCGCGTAGCTCATGCTCTGCTCTCCCTGAGGTGAGATCGTGCCAGCCGCGAACGAGCAGCGTGAGTGATTCGGCAAAACCGTGCCGGCCAGCCTCACAGTCAGGCCTGGCGGCGACTTGGTGCCCTCATGGACACCGCGAAGTTTCCTCTCAACCCCGTGTCGGCCGGGGAGGTCGCCCAGGCGTCGGTCCACCTGACCCAGATCCCGTTCGAGGTTCTGTTGCCCCATCTGCGGCAGGTGGTGGAGGACGAGGACGGGATCGTGGTCAACCTCGGCCCCAGGTCTCCCGACTACCTCAAGCCGCTCTCCCCGCAGGAGGCCGCGCAGTGGCGCGTACCGGATGAGAGGCTGCGGATCGTCGCGCTCTTCCTCGCTGACCGCTACGAGGCGCTGGTGGCCTTCCTTGACACAAGCTGCAAAGAACGTGCAGTGCGTCGTCTTCTGGGCTGCCTGAGCGGTCGCTGGCTCGGCTTGGTGAGCAGAGCGGTCTGTTCCACGGTCCCATCGAGTGCGATGTGGTGGGGCTGAGGCTCGCCCGGGCGTCGTCATGCCGGGCCGGGCTGCGAGCCGGAGCCGTTGGCTTGGCGGGCCTCACTTAACCTTCTGTGGTCACGGCCCTGGTCACAGGCTTGGGGATGGGCGGTGACACTGAGCCATTCCGCGCAATGTTCTGATCACAAGAGGTGGTCATGTGGTGCGGTCGTGTTCGGTGTGGAGCAGGACGAGTGCGGCGGCCACGATCTTGCCGATGCGCCATGGGTCGAGGCTGATGTTGCGCAGCGCCTTGAAGGTGGTCTTGAGCAGGGAGTTTCCGCGTTCGCCGATGGCTCGCAGGCTGTTGTGGGCCTTGTTGAACTGCTGCTGGATGGTGGTGAGGCGGCTGTTCCTCGGTTTCTTGAACGCCACGGTGATGGTGGTGGACTCGCCTTCGTAGCCCAGGTCGCCGAGGGGTC
>NZ_FMCW01000024.1 GCF_900091595.1 Micromonospora haikouensis | reverse complement strand
CCGCCCGCGATCACGGCATCATCGATGCCCTGACCAGCGCGGATGTGATGACCTTCGCGGACAAGGGGTATCAGGGTGCGCGAGGTAGCGTGCGCACACCGTTCAAGCGGCGCCGCTTCCGGCCGAAGCTGTCACGCCGACAGAAGGCCGTGAACCGGGCGCACGCGAAGATCCGTGCTCGCGGTGAACGCGCGATCGCCACACTCAAGACCTGGAAGATCCTGACCAAGCTGCGCTGCTGCCCACACCGCGCGACCGCGATCGTTCAGGCCATCCTCGTGCTGCACCACGTCGAAGCCAACCGCTACGCAGGATGAAAATGGCTCATTGGAGTTGAATGTTCTTATCGAGGGTGGCTCGTGTCTTGACGCTGGGGATCCTCCTCGCAGTTCCTGGGGTCGTGTCCTTCGCCGGCACGGCGGCCGCGGACGAGAGCTGCGCGTCCACTACCCACACCGCCTCGGTGGTGAGGGACAACTTCGACGCGGTCGAGACCGCCGTGGTCGACTCCATGGACGGCGTGTTCAACCGCAATGACCTGGCGGCGATCGCCAACGACACCGGGCGGGTCCATGCGTCCGCCGAGGTTCGGGCGGCGGCCCGCTGCCTGCTGTTGGATGGTCGGCTGTTCGACCAGATCGACGGTGGCCAGCCGGGCGGGAACCTGGACGGCCTGATCGGGCGAGGCAATCTCGACGTGTACGTCCAAGCGCGCTTATGTCCGACGCCGACTTATTCCGGGACGGTGATCAGAGACAACTTCGACGCGGTCGAGACCGCCATGGTCGACTCCCGGGACGGCCTGCTCGGCCGCGACGATCTGTTTGCCATTGCCAATGACTCGGGGCGGATTCACCCGCCCGTCTACGTTCGGGATGCGGCACGCTGCCTGTTGAACGACACCGAATTGTTCGACCAGATCGACGGCGTCCAGACGAGGGGGGCCCTGGACGGCCTGATCGACCGGAATGATCTCAACAGGTTCATCTGGCTGCGCACCTTGGGATGCCCCGGCTGTCCGTGACCTGACCGCGCCAACCGAGCAACGCAACGGTACGGAACGCCGGTCAGGACGTAGGCGGTCGCCACCGGACGCAACCCCACATGCCTCAACAGTGTGGGGTTCGCCTCCGCCGTGGGTTCGATCCCACCGCCACCGATCAGGCGAAACGCCGGGCCTACCGATCAGGGAGTGCCCGGCTTTCCGCCATGTGTCCCAGCTGTAGGCGTCGACGCGCTGAGGTAATCTCAGCGAGTAGCTGATCGCTGCGGCGTGCGACCTACGGATCAGAAGGTCAGTACGGCAGCTGCCGTTTGAGATGTCGCTGGTGGGGGCGGGTAGACGAGGTGCGGCCACCGCGTGATCGTCTGTCTGCTGTGGACATAACTTCAGATCTGGCGGTGGCCGCGTGCCACAGGGTAGACCCTGCCCGGTGGCGGCATGTCCTGGCCGGGGTGTGCGAGGCGTTAGCGGGACGGTTCGGGCGGGTCGAGCCGCGTCGGACGGCGGCGGCGTTCGTGTCGGGGCCGCTCTCGGATGTCGAGGTCAAGACGTGTTGGCAGTTGGCGGAGCGGGCCGGGCATGCACGGCCGGATTCGATGCAGCGGTTGTTGTCCCGGGCGGTGTGGGACGCCGATGAGGTCCGCGACGATCTGCGGGCGGTGGTCGTGGGCCGGTTCGGTGATCCGGATGCGGTGCTGGTCGTGGACGAGACCGGGGACCTGACTGGACGTTTGTTTCGCGTTCGCGTCAGTAGAGACCGATTCACGCCTCGACCTCGTCAGGGCAATATGCCGGACCTGACCTGAAAGCGCACATCGTCGCCAGCTCCACGTTGACCAGAATCAGAGCATTTCAGCCCGCGATCCTGTCTGATTCACTTTCAACCGACATCGACGTACATGAGGTCCGTCGATCCGACCCCCAGACGCCGTACGCCTGCTGCATGACCGAACGGCGACCCTATCCGTCCGACCCGTCCGACGCCCGGTGGGCACTGATCGCACCCCGGCTGACCGCCTGGCGACAGGCCCGCACCGACGCCGGAGTCAGCGGCCACACCCCCACCCACGACCTTCGCGACATCTTCGACGCCATCCTGTACGTCAACCGCACCGGCATCGCCTGGCGCTACCTGCCCCACGACTTCCCGCCGTGTCGCACCGTCTACGGCTACTTCGCCGCCTGGAGCAAAGAAGGCATCTTCCCCGAACTCAACTACCAGCTCACCGGCCTCGTCCGCGACCACCAGGGCCGCACCATCACACCCACCGCCTCCATCATGGACAGCCAGAGCGTGAAGACCTCCACCTACCCCACCCTGGCCAAGACCTGGGTCGACGCCGGATTCAAGAACCGCGTCGTCGAACACGGCGCCGCCCTCGGCGTCGACGTCGACGTCGTCACCAAAGACCCGCACGTCAAAGGCTTCAGCGTGGTCAAACGCAGATGGGTGGTCGAACGCACCCTCGGCTGGCTCATGCACCACCGCCGACTCGTCCGCGACTACGAAACCCGACCCGACAACTCCGCCAGCATGATCACCATCGCCATGATCGACAACCTCGCCAAACGGCTCACCACCGAAACCACCCCAACCTGGCGAGACGACTAAACCCACAAAACACGCAAAATACGTGAATCAGACGTCCTCTAACGATGCGAACGCAAGTCGCGGGTCTCCATCAGCGGTCTACCGAATCTCGCAGACGACGAAGCGGCGGGTGGCATCTCCTACCGTGAACCAAGCGATCTCGGCGAAACACACTCAGCCATGCCCACCGCCTCCGGGCATCAGGGTCTACGGCTGTCGGTGCCGCACCCGTTCAACCCGGCCCGCCCGCGGAGCGAGAAGTGGGTGGCACCTCGAGGCTCAGCCACGATCACGGCGGAACACACTTCAGCCATCCCCACCCCCGGACCCCGCGGGCGCGGCAACCCTGAGCCTGCCGCCGTCGCCGGCCGGCATCCCGGACATGATGTGCGAGACCTGCGCAGCATCAGCGCTCCACCGAGCGCGGGCAGGCGTACGGCATCGTGGCCCACGACGGCTGGTCGGTGGCCGCCGCTCCGAGACCGGCCTGATTCCCACGCCAACCGTTGCCCGAGCGGCTTGAATAGCGGTGTGCGGGTCAGCAAGGACGGGCGGGACTGGCGCATCGGCACCGCCGCCGACGTGAGTTGGTTCGCTGGTCACACCACTGCCGGCGTCTCGATCACCACCGCCATCCCGCCGGTCTTCGACGCCTACGCCACCACGTACCAGACCGACGACGTCACCGCCGCCGCCTACGAGCACGCCCTGGTCGAGGACCTCACCAGGCACACCGCCGACCAGCCGTGGTGGCTGGCCTACCTCGACACCGGCGCCCACGACGTCGTCTTCCCCCACGCCCCGAGGGTGTTCCTCTACTGGAACTGGCCGTACGTGCTGGTCGAGGCCGGCCCCGAGCAGGCCCTCACCTGGCGCGTCGGCGGTCACATCCGCCATCCGCACGGCGCTCTACCCGACCTGTTCTTCCCCACCGACCGGTCATGGCTGGTCTCTGCGCTCTGGGACGACACCTGGACCTGCGTCGGCGGCCCGACACCCGTGATCCACACCCTCCAACGCGATCCCGTGGCCAATGCCCGCCAGGTCCGACCCGACGAGGACGCACTGCCACCGGGGCTGACCCGCGAGTGACGGCTCACGCCCCCGGCGCAGCCGTCACCCTCCAACCACTTCTCGGCAGGACGGCAGCTGCTGGTCGGCTTGCCGTAGATCGCTTCCCGTTCGGGCTGCGACCACGACCGCAGGACAGGCTGCCGCCGAATCCCCTGCGCGCCCGGCCGCCGTGGTGGCTCTCCTGGGTAGGGTGGGGGGCTGTCCGCGTCCGGTGGGAGGTAGATGATGACGGCGCAGCCATCTCGACCGACGTTCGGGCTGGACGACTTCGCGCTGGACGACCGGATGCGGCTGTTCGGCTACGTGACGGCGGAGAACCGGTTCGCCTACCTGTGGCTGCTACGGGCGTTCGACTCGGCGCGGTCCAGCTACCACGTGGTGCTGCACACCTCCGACGTGGCCGCGGCGCTGGCGGCGTTGCACGACGCGGACGCCGACTGCCCGGATCCGGCGGGGCTGGAGTTGCCGCGGCTGCTCGACGCCCTGGTGGAGTGGGGGGTGCTCGACCGGGGGCAGGACGGTTCCCGGGCCACGACGCTGGCGGAGTACCGCAACCGGCACTCGGTGTACCAGTTCACCGAGGCCGGGTACCGGGCGCACCGCGCGGTGGAGGCGGTGCTGTCGGCGAGCATGGACGACTCCACGCTGTCCCGGCTGGTCTTCGCCGACCTCCTGGCGGACCTCAACGCGCTCGCCGTAGCCAACGAGGCGGGGGACGCGGAGGAGGTCTACCGCAAGTTCAACCGGCTGGACCGGGCTTTGGCCGACATCGCCGAGCGTGCGGCCCGCTTCTACCACATGCTGGGCGACCTGGGCCGGACCAACGACGTGCGGCCGGAGGTGTTCCTCGCGCACAAGGACGCCCTGCTGGCTCACCTGCGGGACTTCCACGACGAGTTGCAGCGGTACACGCCCCGGCTGCGCGCGGCGGTGCACGAGGTCGAGACGACCGGTCTGGACCGACTGATCGAGGCCGCCGCCGAGGCCGACGAACGGCTGTTCCACACGCCGGTGCAGCGGCTGGAGGACTGGCGGCGGCGCTGGGCGGGGCTGCGGTCCTGGTTGGCGCCGCCGGGCCCGGAGCAGCTCAGCGAGGCGGACCGGTTGTCGGACGCCACCATCGCCGCGATCGGGGACGTCCTGGCCCTGCTGCGTCGGGTCACCGAGGCGCGTCGCGGTGGGGTGAGTCGGGAGTCGCAGTTGCGGCATCTGGCCGCGTGGTTCACCCACACCGGCAGCCAGGAGGCCGCGCACGCCCTGTTCGATGCCGTGTTCGGGCTCGGCGCTCCACGCCACGTCGGGGTGGCGCACCCGGATCCGGAGGCGATCGCCAGCCGGCTGTCGTGGTGGGAGGCGCCGGCGGTGGAGCTGTCCCGCACCCTGGTGACCACCGGCCGGGCACCGGGCCAGGGCCGGGGACGGCCGGCCCGGCTGGACCGGGTCGACGAGCGCCGGCACCGGCTACGCGGCGACCAACTCGCCCGGGAGCGCCGGCTGGCCGACGCGGCGACGGCGCTGGCCGACGTGGGCGTGGACGACCACCAGTTGGACGGGTCGCAGACCCAGGTCCTGCTGCGCCTGCTCGACATCGCCCTCGCCACTCGGGTGGGCGGCCGAGCCGGAGTGCCGCTGGCGGCCGCCGCGCACGGCGTCCGGCTCACCCTCACACCCACGCCCGGCCGGTTCGCCACGGTGCGCACCGCCGAGGGCCGGCTGCATCTGGACGGGTACGCGCTGACGGTCACCGCCGCGCAGCACACCGCTGTCCACCGTCCCGAGCTGGTGCCGGCGTGAGCGGGGAACCGGCCGCGCTCCGGCCGGCGGCCCACCGGTTCGCCGTCGACGTTCCCGAGTTGGAGTTGGCGGACTACCAGCGGGCGGTCCGGCTGGTCCTGCGCCACCCGCTGATCACGGCGACCTGGCCCGACGAGCGGGCGCTGCCCCGGGTGCGGCGGTTCTCCGCCACCCTGCGCCGGGATCTCGCCGAGGCGTTCGGGTACCGGCTGGAGCTGCACGGTTCCACGGCCCGGCTGGTGCGGGCGAAGGACCGGCTCGACGGCACCCAGCCGGCGGTGTCGCGCACCGGGCGGCCGTTCGACCGGCAGCGCTACGCGTACCTGTCGTTGTGTCTGGCGGTGCTGGGCCGCGCCGGGATCCAGATCACCCTCAGCGAGTTGGCCGACTCGGTGGCCGGCGACGCGAACCGGATCACCGGCCTGGGGTTGGATCCGGACCACGGACCGGACCGGCGGGCGTTCGTGGATGCAGTCGGCTGGCTGGAGGAGCGGGGTGTGCTGCGGCTGGCCGACGGCTCCAGCGCCGCCTGGGCCAGCGACCCGGGGGCCGGGGAGGCGCTGTACGACGTGGCGCGGGACGTGGTGTTCGCGCTGTTCCGACCGACCCGGGTGCTGCAGCACGTCGACTCGGTGTCGGCGCTGCTGGACCGGGCGATGAGCAGCAGCGGCAACGCCGAACGCCGGCAGGCGGCGCAGGCGGCCCGGCGGGCGGTGGTGGAGTCGCCGGTCGTCTACCACGCCGACGTCGAGCCGGCGGTCGCCAACCATCTGCGTGGCTCCGCGCTCACCACCGACCTGGCCCGGCTGACCGGGCTGCGGGTGGAACGGCGGGCCGAGGGCGTGCTACTGGTGGACACCGCCGGGTTCACCGCGGAGCGGTTCCCGGGCACCGGCTCGGTGGCGCAGGCCGCGGTGCTGCTGGCGGTGAGGATGGCCGACCGGGTGGCGGACCCCGACGGCCGCCGGGTCAAGCGGCTGCCCCCGCCTGACGGGCACGCCCGGCAGCAGGCGCTGGTGAGCGACATCGACGCCGGCCTGCCCGCGGCCACCCTGGTACGCCTCGACGACGCCGGTCCGGACGAGCCGTGGGCCGCCGACGACCGGACTGACCCTGACGAGGCCGACGGCGCCGGCCGGTTGCCGTTCATCACCGACAGTTTCCTGCGTACCGCCGTCGGGGAGATCCTGCAGCGGTACGGGACCGCGTTCGGGGCCCAGTGGCACGCCGACCCGGAGCGGCTGCGGGTCGAGGCGGTCGCGCTGTTGGAACGGTTCGGCGCGGTCGCCGCCGTGCCGGGCGGGGTGCTCGTCCGGCCGCTGGTGGGGCGGTACCGCCACACGGTCGCCACGATCAAGCCCCGCGTCACCACCGAGACCCTGTTCTGAGGAAAGTCGATCGTGATCGAGCAACGTGCCGTGCGCCGCTTCGCTCCCACCCGCGCCGGGATCATCAACCTGTGGGACTACCGGGACGAGGAGTTCAGCTTCGTCGACGGGTGGCTGGTGCTGCGCGGGCCCAACGGGTCCGGCAAGACCAAGGCGCTGGAGGTGCTGTTCCCGTTCGTCCTCGACGGGCGGATCGAACCGCGCCGGCTCAATCCGTTCGCCAGCGAGGACCGGACGATGAAGTCGAACCTGCTCTACCGGGGGCAGGAGGTCACCCACGCGTACGTGTGGATGGAGTTCGGCGACGGCGAGCGGTACGTGACCGTCGGCATCGGGTTGCGGGCGCACCGGCACGTCGACCGGGTCACCCGCTGGCACTTCGTGGTCGACGGCCGGGTCGGGGTGGACTTCTCCCTGCTGGACGCCGACGACCGGCCGCTGACCCGCCGCGACCTGATCGACCGGCTGGGCGCCGAGGCGGTGCGGGACTCGGCGGAGGACTACCGTCAGCTCGTCGACGCCCGGCTGTTCGGCCTCGGCCCGGCCCGCTACGAGCAACTGCTGGATCTGGTGCTGACCCTGCGCAAGCCGCAGCTGGCCAAGGACCTCAACCCGGTCGAGCTGTCCCGCACGCTGCAGCGGGGGCTGCGCCCGGTCGAGGACCACCTGCTGGTGGAGGCTGCCCGCTCGTTCGACGATATGGAGGCGGTCGCCCGTACCCTAGAAGGGCTGGTGGCGGCGGACGCCGCGACGGCCGCGTTCCTGACGGTCTACTCGACCTATCTGCGCACCCACGCGCGGGCGGCCGCCGACGCCCTGACCGCCCGCCGCGACGCGGTCGCCACCCGGTCAACCGCACTCGATGACGCCCGTCACGCGGCCGACGCGGCGGCGAAGGCGCAGTCCGCGGCGGACGAGCGACTGCGTGCCGTGGAGGGCGAGCCCGGGCGGCTGCGCGCCCACCTGGACAGCTTGAAGGCCTCGGCGGCCTACCAGTCCCACGAGCAGCTCGCCGACCTGCAGCGGCACGTGCACGACCTGGCCGAGGCGGCGGGGCGGGCCGACGAGGCCGTCGTCGCCGAGGAGAGTGCGGCGGCGCGGCGGCGTACCGAATCGGAACGGGCGACGGTCGCGGCTCGGGACACTCGGACGGCGGCCGACCGGCTCGCCGCCGATCTCCTGCTCGACGCCGAGGCGGCCGGGATCACCTGGAGCGCCGACGACGCCGCCCCGGACGACCTGGCGGCCCGGATCACCGCGCGGGCCGCCGCCCGCCGCGACGACGTGCGCGCCGTCCGCGCGCAGGTGGCGCGGCACGACCAGGCCGACCGGGACCACACCCGGGCCGCCGCCGACGCGGCCGGCGCCACGACTGCGGCCGCCGACGCCGAGCAGGCCGAGCGGCGGGCCGAGGACGCCGTCGCGCAGGCCTGCGCCCGGCTGCGCGCCCAGCTCGAGCAGTGGGCGCAGGCCAACGCCGGGCTGCTGGCCGACATCGCGCGCCCGGACCTGGCCGCCGGGCTGAGCGCCGCCGTGGACGCCACCGGCGAGCCGGGCGCGCGGACCCTGCGCGAGGTGTACGCCGACGCCACGGCCACCGCGGTGGCCCAGCGGCGGGACCGGCTCGCGGCGCTGGCAGCGCAACGCGCGGCGCTGGCCGACAGACGGGCCGAGGTGGCCGCCGAACGGGACCGGATCGCCGCCGAACACGACGACGCGCCACCCGCCCCGGTGACCCGGCCCGCGCCACGCACCGGCCGTTCCGGCGCACCGCTGTGGCGGCTGGTCCGCTTCGCCGACGGGGTGACCGGGGCGGACGCGGCGGCCGTCGAGGCGGCGCTGCACGCGGCCGGGCTGCTGGACGCCTGGCTGCACCCCGACCCCGGGACGGCGACGACCGCGCTGGCCGGCGACGACCTCGACGGTTACCTGCTGCCGCTGTCGCCGCACCGGCGGCCCACCGGGGCCACCCTCGCCGACGTGCTGGCCCCCGAGGAACAGGACGACGTGCCCGCCGCGCGGATCATTGAGGTGCTCACCTCGGTGGCGCTGGCCGACGTGACCACGCCCGACGCCTCGCCGGTCACCATCGGCGTGGACGGCCGGTACGCCCAGGGCATCGCCGCCGGCCGGTTCGCCAAGACCTCATGCGAGTACATCGGCGCGACCGCCCGGGCCACCCGCCGCGCCGCCCGGGTCGCCGAGTGCGAGCGGCTGCTGGCCGTCATCGACACCGACCTCGATGCGGTGGACCGCGACCGCGCGTCCGTTGAGGCGCTGCTGGCGGCGGTGGACGCGGCCGCCGCGCAACTCCCGGCCCCCGCGCCGGTCCACACGGCGCTGCGCGAGCTGGACCGGGCCGCCGCGACGCTGCGCGCCCGGCAGGAGGCCAGCTCGGCCGCCGACGCGCGCCTCGACCAGGCCCTGGCCGAGCGTGCCGCAGCAGCGGCCGCGCTGCGCCGGAGCGCAGCCGAGCGGTCGCTGCCGGTCGACCGGCTCGACGACACCGCCGAAGCGGTGGGCCGCTTCGAGAAGCGAGGGGTACGTCTGGAGGGCGCGCGGACGGCCGCCGTGCGCGCCGCCGAGCAGGAGGACCAGGCCCGGCAGCGGCACGACGAGGCAGTCGACCGGTTCACCGCCGCGGCGCAGACCGCGCGCACGGCCCGTGCGCGGCACCAGGAGAAGGCGGAGGCGTACCGGACGTTGCGCGACAGCGTGGGCACCGACGCGGAACGGGTGCTGGCCGACGTCGCCCGGACCGCCGACGCGATCATCGAGGCGGAGCAGGACGTCGAGCAGGCTCGCACCTCACTCGGCACCGCCCGGGAGCGGCGGGTCGCCGCGCTGACCCGGGTGGAGCTGGGCGAGCAGGCCCTGGTCGCCGCCGTCGCCGAGGCGCAGCACGACGCCCAGCGGTTGCGCCCGTACGCCCAGCCGGACCTGCTGGGCCTGCTGCGCTGTCCCACCGACCTGCGCTGGCCGGCGCAGACCCCGGACGACGCACTGCATCCGCAGGTGGCAGCCCTGCACGAGGCGATCCTCGCGGCCACCCGGGAGCTGAGCCCCACCGAGACGTCGCTGAAGCAGAGCGCCACCCGGCTCACCACCGCGCTGACCGATCTGCAGGCGCAGCTGCCCGCCGCCGGCCTCGACCACCGGCCCGAGTGGGACACCGACGACGGGGTGATCGTGGTCCGCGTCGCCGACGAGCAGGGCCTCACCCCGGTCGCCCACTTCGCCGACCGGATCGCCCGCGAGCGCCGCGACCAGGAGCAACTGCTCACCGACTCCGAGCAGCGGGTGCTGGAGGACGCCCTGCTCGGGCAACTCGCCCGGCAGATCCACCACCGCACCATCGAGGCCCGCGACCTGGTGGCGGCAATGGACAGCCAGATGCGCGCCCGGCGCATGTCCTCGGGGCTCACCGTCGGCGTCGGCTGGCGGCTCGCCGACGACCTCGACGCCGAGCAACGCGACGTGTGCAAGCTCCTCGAACGCGACCCGGCCCGGCTCGGGCCGGCCCAGCTCACCACCATGCGCCGGCACTTCGCCGCCCGGATCAAGACGGCGCGGGCCGCCGCACCCGAACGGCCCTACCGGGAACTGCTCGGCGACGTGCTCGACTACCGGCAGTGGCGGACGTTCGCGTTCACCCTGCACCGGCCCGGTGGCGACACGGAGGCGCTGACCCGGGCCCGACACAGCCAGCTCTCCGGCGGCGAACAGTCGGTCTCCCTGCACCTGCCGCTGTTCGCCGCCGCCAATGCGCTGTTCGGCTCGGCGCGACCCGACGCCCCCCGGCTGCTCGGCCTCGACGAGGCGTTCGCCGGCGTGGACGACACCGGCCGGGGTGAGCTGATGGCGCTGGCGAAACAGTTCGACCTTGACCTGTTCATGACCGGCTACGACCTCTGGGCCACCCACCCGGCGGTCAGCGGCGCCGCCCACTACGACCTGTCGCATTCCGCCGTGGAACACGCCGTGTCCACCGTGCTGCTGGTCTGGGACGGCTCGACCAACATCGCCGACTTCGACGGAACCCTGGCCCGTGCGCTCGGTTCCCCGGAGACCCGCCGCGCCCCCGGTGGTCAGCGCGAGCCCGACCGGACCGGCGTCCTGCTCGACCTCACCGACGAATGACCGACGCGCACGGCGCGCGGCCCCCGGACCGCTCCGCCGCACATCCGTCGCTCGTGCCGACCGGGCGGCACCGGCCGGACGGTCCGGCGGATCTCGTGGATCAGCCCGGCTGGCGGCGGTTGCTGGCGGCCGCCCGGCGCAGCCTGGAGCGCACCGGTGGCCGGCTCGACACCACCGTGACGCTCGCGACCCCCACCGACGACGAACGTCTCGTGGTCATCGGCATCACCGGCACCCACCGCTCCACCGCGGCGGCCCGCCTCAGCGTCCGCCTCGGCGACGTGGACGAGCACCTGCGCGCCGCGCACGGAGTCGGCCTGGTCGAGGTGCTCGCCGCGATGGCCCCGCTGCGCAACCGACCGTCCGACCTCAAACGCGAGGCGGTGGCCCGCGACGCCGTCCTCGCTCTGGCCAACGACGGCCGGCACGCCCACACCGCGTGGTACGCCGAATGGCTCGACGGCCTGCGCCGCGACGGCACCCTGACCCGCGTCGTCCGCACCGGACTGCCGTTCGGGGACGTGGTCCGCGTCCTGGACGCGCTGCCCGCAGCCGACGAGCCGATACCGGTCTTCGCCGACCGGGTGCTGGAGGACACGAAGGCCCTCACCGACGGGCCGCTACGCGGGCTCGTCCTCCGTGCCGTCGCCACCTGGCAGCAGGCGGCGCTCCCGGTCGACGGTGAGCGGGAACGGGCGTTGTGGGAATCGGTCGGTCTGGTCCCGGACGACCTCGCCAGCCAGGTGCTGGTGCTCAACGTGCCGGCCACCGGCGGCCTGCTCGGGCGGTGGCTCACCGAGGCCGCGCAGGCCGGCGTGCCGATCCGGGTCACCCTGCACCAACTGCGCCTGGCACCGCTGACGCTGAACTGCGACGAGGTCTACGTCTGCGAAAACCCTGCCGTGCTGCGCGCGGCCACCACCGCGCTCGGAGCCCAGGCCCCGCCGCTGATCTGCACCGAAGGGGTGCCCTCGGTCGCCGTTCACACGCTGTTGTGGGCCGCGCAGGGGGCGGTGATCCGATGGCGCAACGACTTCGACTGGACCGGCGTACGACTGACTGCGGCGGCTCTCCAGCGGTATCCGGGCGCGGTCCCGTGGCGGATGACTGCGGCTGACTACCTGCCGGCGGCGGGCACCGGCACGGCACTGCTCGGTACGCCCACTCGGACGCCCTGGGACGAGTCGCTGAGCGAGTCGATGCGGCGTGCCGGCCGAGCGGTGATGGAGGAACGGCTGCTCGACCGGCTCATCGCCGACCTACGGGCGGTCGGAGCCAGATAGCGGCAGGCCGGTGTTGCTCGGTGGATGCCGCAGGTCGAACGTCGTGGGCCCTCGTACCCAACACGGGCGTCGCCGCAATACGACCGGAAGTCCGAACCGCAACCAACCTGAACCGACGCAGGACATCACCCCAGCCGCCGGCGGACTACCGGCCCTACGGTGACCGGAAGCCCTACGTGGTGGCCGAAACCCTCGCCGCGCTGCACGGCCCAACTGAGGGCAGGGTGACGCTTCCGCGTCATCTCGACTGGTCCGGGCACGCCGAGTACGACCTCGATCGGCCCGCCCGCCTGGCCAGCATGTACAAGGTGGTGCTCACCGAAGCCAGCACCGTCGAGGGCCTGAACACCTGGCTCGACGCCGACCTCCTCCGGCAGCACTGGCCCACCCTTTGGCTGCCACCTATGCTCCGGTAGCGCTGGGAGGAAACCTTCCCCGAACTCGCCGCCACCCGCAGCGACGCGGCATAGCGGTGGCCCCCCTACCTACGCGGGCGCGGAAGGGCCAAGTGCCGCAGGTACAGCTGATGCCGGGCCCGGACGGGAGGGGGCCCGTCGTTACTGTTCGTCGATGTCGTAGCCGGCGGCCACATCGACACACTCGACGAAGCTCACCTGGTCGGCCCGCAGGCGCAGATAGGCCCGTGCGCCTTGGTCGCCCCGCGCGGTCGCGGCTACCGCCGCCCAGTGGTCGCGGCCCAGCAGGACAGGATGGCCCGGCTCGCCGTCGTAGCAGGCGCGGACCAGGCAGCCCGGGTGCGTGTGGGCCCGTAGCCGGGCCACCGCCGCTGCGGTGACTCCGGGCATGTCCACCAGGTGCACGCACACGGCAGTGATCCTGGGCAGGCCGGCGACCGTCTTCAGGCCGAGCCGTAACGACGAGGCCATCCCCTCGGACCAGAGCGGATTGTCGACGACGTGGACGCCTGCCAGGTCGACGGCTGACCGGGCCTGGCGGGCTCCGGCGCCGAGGATAGCGATGAGCGGGGCGCACCCACCGCCCTGGAGCGCGCGGAGCGCCTGCCCGAGGAACACGGGTGCCTTGGGTCCGCCGTAGCGGCGCCCCGCCCCGGCGGCCAGGACCAGCCCGGCGACGCGGTTCGCCGCGCTGCCGTCAGGCTTCATCCCGGCCCATTGGCCGGCCGTCGCCCGTTCGGGCGGACAAGGCTGCGGGAATGGGTTCTCTCCGGCCGGCCGACGCACAGCCGACCGCTGATCGGACGTCAACCATGGGTCACCGTCGGGTGGACGCCGATGGGAAGCCGCGAGTCGCGCAGCCGGCCTCCGGCCCGGCCGTTTCCCGCCGCGACGACCTCGGCGAGGATGGACAGGGCCGCCTCGGCGAGCGACGTGCCGCCCAGGTCCAGTCCGGCGGGACCGGCCAGCCGGTCCAGGCCGAGTGTGCCGGCGAGACGTCGCAGGCGCTGCGCGTGGGTGGCCCGGCTGCCGAGCGCCGCGACGTGTCCCGCGCCGCCGGCCAGCGCTGCGCGGATCGCCCGGTCGTCGATGCGGGGGTCGTGGCTCAACGTGACTACGGCGTCGCCGGGCCCGAGCGGGCGGCGGGTCAGCCATTCGTCCGGCCAGGCGCGCACCACCCGGGCGCTGGCCGGCAGCGCCCCGGATCCGACGTGGTCGGGGCGTGGGTCTATGACGGACACGGCCAGGTCCAGTGACTCCGCCAGCGTGGCCACCACCGCGGCCAGGTCGGTCGCTCCGGCGAGCACCAGCCGCGGTCGGCGCGGCAGGGCCTCGACGTACGCCGGCTGGTCGCCGGGGAGCTGGTCCGTGGTCGGGGCCACCGACCACTGGTACGGCGGCTGCAGTCCGACGCCCACCGCGACGGGTCTGTCCCGCCGCAACGCCACGGTGATCGCTTCGTGCACCGGTGGCGGTGGTGCCGGCAGGACCAGCACCTCCATGGTGGCGGAGCAGGCGGGCGCGTCCTCCCACGGCAGCAGGAAATCGCCCGGTGTCACCGGCAGCACGTGCGCCGCCGCTCCGGCGAGGACTGCGCGGGCAGCTTCCACGACGACGGCCTCCACGCAGCCCCCGGACACCGAGCCGCGCCACGTGCCGTCCGCCGCGACGGCCATCGTCGATCCGAGTGGCCGCGATCCCGGGCCGTCGCGCGCCACCAGCCGGGCGAGGGCGACGGGGCGTCCGGCCCGGCGATGGGCATCGACGAACGACCAGACCTCACGCAGCATCGGGTTCGCCGGGGTCGGCGGGCTCCAGCACCCGGTCGAGGCGGATCGGGAGGATCCGCTGACGGGTGCCCGTGGCGTGCCATACGGCGTTGGCGATCGCCGCCGCGGTGCCGGCCGTGCCGATCTCGCCGAGGCCGTTGAACCCCGACGGGTCCTGCGGCTCGTAGTCGGGCACGAAGTCGGCCTCGACGTCGGGCACGTCGGCGTGGGCGGCGAAGTGGTAGCCGGCGAAGTCGCCGTTGGTCTGCCGGCCGGTGCGGGGGTCGCGCACGCTCTCCTCGTGCAGGGCCATGGAGAGTCCCATGATCATACCGCCGATCACCTGGCTGCGGGCGAGCAGCGGGTTGATCACCCGGCCCACGGCGAACATGCCGAGCAGGCGGCGCACCCGTACCTCGCCGGTCGCCGGGTCGACGGCTACCGCCGCGAAGACGGCGCTGAAGGTCTGCCGTTCCCGGCCGGGCTGGTAGTCGATCATCGTGGTGGTGTCCACCGTCGCGGTCACCGGCCGGGCCGGGCCGCCCATGCTCTCTCGCAGTTTCCCGGCGGCCTCGGTGATGGCGAAGGACCAGGACGTCGTGCCACGGGAGCCGCCCGCGCCCCACGCCATGCCGAGGTCGCTGTCGCCGATCCGGATCCGGATCCGCTCCGTGCCGACCCCGAGCGCGTCGGCGGCGACCGCCGTCAGCGCGGTACGGGCACCCGTGCCGATGTCACTCGCGCCGATCGACACCGTGAACGTCCCGTCCGCCTCGGCCGTGATCGAGGCCGTCGACGGGAACACCCCGGCGCTGAACGAGGTGCTGGCCATGCCGCTGCCGATCAGCAGCGGACCCTCGCGCCGGGCACGGGGACGCCGATCGCGCGCCGCCCAGCCGAACCGGCGCGCTCCCTCCCGCAGGCAGGAGACCAGGCGGCGGCTGCTGAAGGGCAGCCCCGACACGGGCCCGACGGTGGGCTGGTTGCGCAGGCGCAACTCCAGCGGGTCGATGTCCAGCCGCTCCGCCACCTCGTCGATCGCCGACTCCAGGGCGAACGAGCCGGGCGTCGCGCCCGGCCCACGCATCGAGGCCGGCGGCAGGATGTCGAGGGGCACGGCGGTGAGCTGCGTGCGGATCGCCGGTGCCGCGTACAGGATCTTGGCCTGCTCGGTGCACCACTCGATGTACTCGGCGAGCGGCGAGAGGGCGTACGCCGGTCGGTGGTGGATGGCGCGCAGGCGGCCGTCGGCGTCGGCACCCATGCGGACCAGCTGGTCTGTCGGGGGCCGCGACGCGGTTGCCTCGAATACCTGCGCCCGGGTCATGACGACCCGCACCGGGCGTCCGAACCGCTCGCTGGCCATCGACCCGAGGATCACCTGCGGGCCACAGGCGCCCTTGCCGCCGAAGCCGCCCCCGACATGCTCGGCGCGGATGTGCACCCGCTCCCGGTCGATCGACCACAACGAGGCCAGGACCTCGGACACACTGAACGCGCCCTGGTTGGAGTCCACGGCGTACACATGGCCCCCGTCCCACCACACGGTCGCGGCATGCGGCTCCAGGGCGCTGTGGCTCTCCTCGGGAGTGCGGTACCGCTTCGTAGGTCACCCGCAGCGCCGCCGCTGCCGCCCGGGCCTGCTCGGGCGTTTCCGCCACCGCCAGCGCTACCGGCCGGCCGGCGTACGGGATCACGTCGTCCTGGAGCAGTTGCATGCTGCCGTCCGGCCCGAAGTAGTTGCCGGCCCGGGGGTTGAGCCGGGGCGCGTTGCGGTGGTCGAGCACCCCCAGCACGCCCGGCATGCCGAGCGCGGTCGAGGCGTCGATGTCACGGATCCGGCCCCGGGAGATGGTGGCGGTCACCATCCAGCCGTGGGCCAGGTCCGGCATCGGCACGGCCTCGCGGAGCGGGCCCGCCAGGGATGCGACGCCACGCCGCCGAGGGCGATTCGCACGTCGCGTACCACCCCGTCGCGGACGTCGAGCGCCGCGGCGACGGATACCGTCGCGAAGGCGTACGACGCGCGCTCGCGGACCTTGCGGTAGCGCGACCGGAGGCTCCGCGCGGACCCGGGCAGGGCGACGGCGGTGATCAGCGCGCCGGGTGGCAGCGCGGTCTCCCGGTCCGGACGGTCACCGACCGGCAGGTAGAACTGCGCCAACGGGATCTCACCGGTGCCGTCGAGCGTCTCGTAGCGCACGACCGCGTCGAACGCGGCGAGCGCCACCGCCAGGTCCGAGGGGTGGGTGGCCACACAGTGCGCGGAGTGGCCGAGGACCGCGTGGTTGTGGTGGATTCCCTCGATGGCGGCACATCCACTGCCGGGGCTCCGCTTGTTGCAGGGCGAGGAGAGGTCGGTGAAGTAGCCGCAGCGGGTCCGCTGCAACAAACAGGTTGCCGCCCACCGTGGCCATGTTCCGCAGTTGGCCGGACGCGCCCGCCAGCACGGCCTGGGCCAGCGCCGGGAACCGGCGGCGCACCTCGGGGTGCGCGGCTACGTCGCTGTTCGTGGTGGTCGCACCGATGACCAGGCCGCCGTCCGGCGCGTCGTCGACACCGTCGAGGGGAAGCTGCCGTACGTCCACCAGCCGGGTCGGCTCCTCGACCCCGCACTTCATCAGGTCGACGAGGTTGGTGCCGCCGCCCAGATACCGGGCGCCGGCATTCCCGGCGACCGCCGTGAGCGCCTCGTGGACCTGCGTGGCGTGCTGATAGGCGAACTCCTTCACCCCGCCACCCCCTGCCGCCGGGCGGCGGTCTCGATCACCGCGCGCACGATCGACGGGTACGCCCCGCAGCGACACAGGTTGCCGCTCATCCGCTCGCGTACTTCGGCCTCGTCCAGTTCCGGCGCGCCGTCCCGTGAGTCGTCGACGGTGACGGCGCTGGGCCAGCCGGCCGCGTGCTCGACGAGCACCCCGACCGCCGAGCAGATTTGCCCCGGCGTGCAGAAGCCACACTGGAAGCCGTCCAGGCGCACGAACGCCTCCTGGATCGGCTGCAGCCTGCCCTCGACGGCCAGCCCTTCGACGGTGGTGATCGCGGCAGCGTCGGCGGCGACCGCGAGGATCAGACAGGAGACCACCCGCCGGCCGTCGCGCAGCACCGTGCAGGCGCCGCACTGCCCGTGGTCGCACCCCTTCTTCGGCCCGGTGACGCCCAGGTCGTCCCGCAACACGTCGAGCAGCGTCCGACGGTTGTCCACTGACAGCCGGCGAGTCACGTCGTTTACCAGCAGCGATATTTCGCTGTGTGTCTGATCGGTCATCGCCGTCCTCTCCCGTCAATGGAATTGGGCATCACATTTATTCGACAATGTCGAACAAGTTACTTATGCAATCAGTTTCCGGATGCGGTTTCCATCGCGATCCTCGCGATTCCTTGCTCGATCCTCCACGGTTCCGGTTCCGAACGTTCTCGCTGTCGCTTCGACCGGTGGCGTCGTCGGACGTGAGTTCCGTCGGTGCTGGCGGGTCTCGACGACGATCAGAACGATCAGGACGGCGAACAGGCCGGCCAGGCCGACCAGCGGCGCGAGGGCGGCGGCCGCCGGGCCGGCGGCGACGAGCACGCCGGCCGCCAGCAGGCGCGGCAGGCTCGTCGTACGGTGCACGAGCCGTTCGAACAGCAGGTGCCCGGCGAGGTAGAGCGCCGCACCGCCGAAGAGGGACAGCGCGTAGAACGCTCCCAACGGCCCGCCCTCGCCGACGTGGGCCACCACGCCCTCCACACCCAGCGCGGTGAGCACGATCCCGGCGACCAGGGGGAAGTGACCGTAGGCGTACGCGTCGACGGCCAGGCTGACCCGGGCGGCGCCGTGCGTCTCGACGAGGCGACGCCGGGCCGCGGGCGCCACCACGTCGAAGTACAGCCACCATAGGCAGACGGCGGTGCCGACGCCGAGGACGGCGGCGACCAGCAGCGGCACACCGACGGGCTGTCCGGCGGCGCCCACCCCGATCGCGACGGTCGACTCGCCGATAGCCAGGATGATGAACAGGCCATGCCGTTCGGTCAGGTGCGCCGGGCTGTGCAGTCGCCACGCGCCGCGCCTGGCGGTGAGGTAGATGCCGGCCCAGTCCACCAGCAACGCGACGCTGAACAGCAGCACCTGGGCCCAGTCGCCCAGCAGCGCCCCGCAGAGGAGCAGCGCCGCGCCGGCCAGCAGGGGCAACCAGGTGATCGCGACCTGCTGCCGCAGCCCGGCGTCGCCGGTCGCGGCCACCGCGTAGACCGCGAGGTGCACCCACCGGACGAGCAGGTAGGCGCAGACCAGGACGACGGGGCCCGGCAGTCCGCCGGGCGCGTCACGCCAGGCCTCGGGAACGGCCAGGGCGACCACGAACATCGCTGCCATCGCGCCCACCATTCCCGCCCGCAGCAGGCCCTCGTCGGCCCGGGAGTGGTTGCCCAGCCAGGTGTAGCCGGACCACGTTCCCCACAGCAGCGCGAGGATCAGCAGACCGCGCAGGAGGCCGTACAGGCTGTGCTCGTGGGCCAGGTAGGCGGTGATCTGGGTCGTCGCGAAGACGTACACGAGGTCGAAGAACAGCTCGAACGGCGTCGCGCGATGGTCCTGGCCGACCGGGCGCACGGCTGGATCGGAACCCTGCCGCTTCCCCATGGTCGATCCTCCTCTCGGGTTCCGTCTCTCAGCGGGCCAGGGACACCAGCGTGCGCGGTCGCGCGGTGACCCGGGGGCGCCGGCAGGAGTACACGAACGCCGGCGGCACGTTGGCCCACACGGTGCGGCCGGTCACGACCTCCTCGAACCGGTCGCCCAGTGCCCGCCGCAGCCGTTGGGCAGGCGGCGTCCAGCGGGCGAACGTATAGCCGAACGTGGTGAAGGCGCCGTTCGGGGTCAACGCGTCGGTGACGGCGTGCAGAAGCTCGTCCTGCTGGCCCCCGGCGAACGCCGCCCACGGCAGCCCGCTCACGATCACGTCCGCCCGGCCGTGGCCCCGCTGTGCCAGCACGTCGCCGAGGTCGCGGGCGTCGGCCACGGCGACGTCGAGCCGGGGGTACCGGTCGGCCAGCAGGCCGGCGAACCGTTCGTTGACCTCGACCGCGAGGTGACGGCCCCGGCCGGCGAGCCGGCGCTGGATGGCGGCCGTGAACGCTCCGGTGCCGGGGCCGAGTTCGACGACCAGCGGCTCGCCGGCGCTGGGGACGGGCGCGGTGACGAGGTCGGCCAGCGGCCGGCCGCTGGGGGCGACCGCGGCGACGGTGAAGGGGTCGCGGAGGAACTCGCGCAGGAACTCCGCCCGGTGGTTGTCGCTCATCAGCCGGCCCGCTGCCCGGAGAGCTGCGGCCGGGTCGGCCCGGCGGCCGGGGTCAGGATGCGGGCGAGCCAGTCGATGCGGGCGCGGCGGGCCTGGGCCGAGATCCGCGCCTGCGGGTACAGGGCGTCGAATCCGTGGAAGCCACCGGCCCAGATGTGCAGCTCGGCCTGGCCGCCGGCGGCCCAGATGCGGGTGGTGTAGGCGACGGCCTCGTCGCGGAACACCTCGGCGGTGCCGGCGTCGACGTAGGTGTCCGGCAGGCCGGACAGGTCGTCGGCCGTCGCGGGGGAAACGTTATCGGGTACGCCGTCGTCGGCCAGGTCGCCGAGCACCGACCGCCAGGCGAACTCGTTCATCTCGCGTGTCCACACGCCGGGCTCGCCGGCGTACTGGCGGCTGGAGGTGGTGTCGTTGTGGTGGTCGAGCATGGGGCAGATCAGCACCTGGGCGGCGAGGTTAGGGCCGCCGCGGTCGCGGGCCAGCAGGGCGACCCCGGCGGTGAGGCCGCCGCCGGCGCTGACCCCGGCGGCGATGATCCGGTTCGGGTCGATGCCCAGCTCGTCGGCGTGCTCGGCCACCCACAGCAGGCCGTGGTAGCAGTCGTCGAGCAGGCTGGTGCCGGTGGCCTCGGGTGCCAGCCGGTAGTCCACGGAGACGACGACGGCACCGAACCGGTCGAGCCATTCCAGGGGGATGTCGATCTGGGAGAAGCGGTCGCCCATCACCATGCCGCCGCCGTGCATCCAGTAGACGCAGGGGGCCGGAGCGGTGTGTTCCGGGCCGGCGGGGCTGAAGACGGACAGCGGGATGTCCGTGCCGTCCGGGCCAGCGATGCTGATCTCGCGCCGGTCGATCGCCCGGCCTTCGAGCAGCGGCTCCACGGGCATCGACGAGAACTGCCGGATCTGCGGGAGCACCTCGCGGTTGAGTTCGGGTACGAACGGCATGTCGGCGAGGAGGGCACGCAGCTCGGGGTCGAAGGGGGGACGTGTCAGTGTCATGAGGGGTTTCCTGTCGTGTTCGATGCGGACGGGCGGGTCTCAGATGGCGGCCTTGCCGCCCACCGGCACCTCGTCGAGGTATGCCGGCTCGCCGGCGATCAGCGGCTGGAGCTGTCCCACCAGGGCCTGCGCCTCGTCGGTGGCGAAGAAGCTGTGGTGCGCCTCCTCGGTCGTCCAGCCCTCGGTGACGTGGACGACGTCGGAGTCGGCGGCGGACCGGCCGATCAGGAAGACGACGCAGTCCTCGTTCGCCAGCGACGGCGAGGCGAGCAGGAAGTCGACCAGCTCGTCGCCCTTGCCGGGGCGGGCGGTCATGGTGGCGTGGAAGCCGTAGCTGACGGTCATCGGGCACTCTCCTCGGCGGCTGCCGCCGGATGTCGGCGGCGACGGTGTTGCCTGGCTGGGCTCCACTCTCGGTGCCGCCGGGCCGGCCTTCATCAGTCATCCGACTTCCGAGATCCGGGCCGCCGACGGCCGGTGACCTAGCCGGTCGTGCCGGAACCGGGCAGGCCAGCAGCCGGGCGGTGCCGGTGACGTGAGCGGGGCTGCCGGCCCGCGCCACGGCCGGGAGCCCTGGTCCGGGGCCGCGACGGCCGTCCGGCGCCGGCGCCTCGGCCCGGGGTTAGGTCATTCGACAGATGCGTGGGCCGGGAGCCGCGCCGCACCATCGACGGCGTGACGCCATCAGGACGGGAACACCCCGCATCGCCGCCCACCGTGCTGCGGATGCGCGAGGTCCGCGACCGGGCCCTGTTCGACCTCGACGACGGGCCGGTCACGCCGTCGAACCGGGCCGACCTGACGGCGACCACGCGCCTGCTCAACGTGCTGCTGGCGAGCCTGGTCGTGTCCTCGTTGCAGTACGAGCAGCACGCGCTGGTCGTCCGCGCCCCGTTGGCCCGGCCGCTCGCGGAGCTCCTGTTCGCCGGGGCCGACCGCGACCGTGGTGACGCCCGGCTGGTCGCCACCCGGATCCGGCAACTCGGCTGCGTCGGCGACTACGACCCGCAGCACCTGAGCCCCCGGTCCCAGGTCGCCTTCCGGGCGTTCCCCGACGGTGACGTCGTCGGCATCGTGACGCAGAACCTCGTCGGGGTGCGGATCCTCGTCCAGACGTTGCAGGAGGCGGTGCGCTGGATCGGCGACGACGACCCCACCACCCGGCGGCTCCTGGAGCGGCTGCTCGAAGCGAAGGAGACGCAGGCCGACGAACTCAGCGCGCAGTCTGCTCAGCAGGCGGCGACAGGGCGTCCCGGAGCGCGGCCCGGGACGTGACGCCCAGCTTGGGGAAGATCCGGTACAGGTGGGCGCCGACCGTCCGGTGGGACAGGTACAGGCGCTCGGCGATCTGCTTGTTGGTCATGCCGCTCGCCGCCAGCTCCGCGATCTGGAGTTCCTGCGCCGTCAGCGCGGTCAGGTCACCCCGTTGTCGTGGGACCGGTCGGTGGCCGCAGGCGCGCAGCTCCCCCTCCACCCGGTCGAGCCAGGGCTCGGCCGCCATGGCGGCGAACCCGTCACGTGCGGCGAGCAGATGCCGCCGGGCCTCCACCGGCGACCGGGTCCGCCGCAGCCGCTCCCCGAGGGCCAGCCGCACCCGGGCCCCGTCGAACAACCACCGTCGGGTGACGGGTTCGGCCAGCAGGGCCTCCACGCGGGTCACCGACTCGTCGTCGTCGAGGACGAGGGCCTCCGCGCCGGCCTGGAGCAGGGCCATCCGGGGCGACAGGCTGGCCAGGTCCGCGTCCCGCATCGCCTGGACGTGCGCCCGGTGCGTACGGCTGCCTCGACCAGGTCGAACATGACCCAGGTGCAGTGCGGCACGTGGGAGGCGAGCACGCCGGGCGGGCTCATCGCGGCGGCGTGGCCGAAGGCGGCGTCGTAGTCGCCCTGCCCCATGGCGGCGAGCACCCGGGGATGCTGCGCGAACAACGCGGCGGCGGCGACGCCCCGGGGCAGCGCCCAGTGGGTGATCTCGTCGGCGAGCGCGTACGCCTCGTCGAACCGTCCCCGGCCGGCGGCGAGGATCGCCCGGTTGTACCGGAAGTACCACGCGAAGAACGAGAAGCCGCTGGTGTCGCAGGTCCGCTGGCCCTCCACGGCGAGTTCCTCGGCCTCGTCCCACCGGCCGGTCAGGAAGTCGTCGAGGCACAGGTGCATCAGGGCTCCGAGGTGCCGGCGGGGCACCCCGCCGCTGCGTCCGTGCTCGACCAGCCGCCAGGACGCCTCCCGCGAGTCGCCGAGACGATCGAGGTACACCGAGGCCGTGCCGATCCGCATGATGCGGGTGGGGTCCTCGTTCTCGGTCAGCGTGCGGAGCACCGCGTCGATCCGGCCCAGCGCGGCCTTTCCGGTGCGCACCGGGTCGGCGAAGCTGTCGCTCGCCAGCGCGAGCACGTCCGGCGGCCGGGGCCGGATCCGGCGCAGCACGGCGAAGAACGGTTCCCAGTACGCCGGGGTGCTGCCGTACCAGCACAGCAGCAGGGTGTGCATGGCCTCGACGAGCGCGGGGTCGGCGGCCCGGTAGCCGTGGTCGCCGGTCTCGATGGCACCCGCCAGCAGCCGGTGGGCGGTGTTCACGTCGCCGTCCCCGTTGATCATGAGAAGGCGGTCGCGTTGGCCGCGTGCAGCGAACCGGCGGAGTCGGGAGCCGCCCGACGCGCGTCGGTCAGCAGGATCTTCGCGTCGTCGATGGTGCCGCTGGCCTCCGCGCCGATGTACGCGGCCTCGGCGAGCCGTCGCCCCCGGCCGGCGCTCGTGGCGCTCAGCTCGGCGGCGCGGACCAGGGCCGCCACCGCCGCGAACCCGTCCCCGCGCCGCATCACCCGGTGTGCCGCCTCTTCCAGGAGTTCCGCCACCGCCTCGTCCGGGCCGACAGCGGCCGCCGCGAGGTGCCACGCGCGGCGTTCCTCGTCGTCGACCAGGGCTCCGGCGAGGGCGACGTGCGCGGTGCGGCGCTCCTCGTGGGTGGACATGGCCACGATCGCCGAGCGGATCAGTGGATGCCGGAACGCGATCCGGGCCGTGGCGTCGTCCACCCGGACGAGCTGCGCCCGCTCGGCGGGGGCCAGGTCGGCCAGGCTGGACTGGTCGGGCAGCGCGGCGCGGAGCACCCGGACGTCGCCGGCGCCCTCGAAGGTGGCCAGCAGCAGCACCCGCCGGGTCGCCTCGGGCAGCCCGGTCAACCGGGCCGCGAAGATCGCCTGCAACCGGTCGCTGAGGGGGACCACCTCGGGCTGCGTCTCCGTGCGCCGCACGGAGCCCAGCAGCGTGGCGGGCAGCTCCATCAGCGCGAGGGGGTTGCCCTGGGCGAGGTCGAGCAGGCGGCGGCGTACCCGCGCCGGCAGTTGCGGGTGGCGGGCGTCGACCAGCCGCCCCGCGGCCTCGTCGTCGAGCGGCCCGACGGCGTGCTCGGACAGCCCCCGCAGGTCGAGGAAGCTCACCGATCCCGCCCTGGTCGACGCCAGCAGCCCGGCCCGGACACCCGCCAGCCGCCGGGCGATGAAGCCGAGGACGACGGCGCTCGCGCGGTCGAGCCAGTGCACGTCGTCGACCACCAGCAGGACCGGCTCGTCGGCCGTGAGCTCCGTGACGAGCAGCAGGGCGGCGTTGCAGACCAGGAGGACGTCCGGGGGCGTGCCGACGCCGAAGCCGAGCGCCACCGACAGCGCCTCGCGCGGACCGGGCGGGAGACGGTCGAGAGCCGCGTGTGCGGGCAGCAGCAGCTGGTGCAGGCCGGAGTAGCTGACGTCGGCCTCGAACTCCGACCCGGACGCCCGCAGCACGCGCATCCCGTCCGCGAGGGCAAACTCCATGGCGGCGGTCATCAGGGCGGACTTGCCGACCCCCGGCTCGCCGGAGATCAGCCGCGCCCCGCCGCCCTGGCGCACCCCGTCGAGGAACTCGGCGAGCTGCGCCAGGTCGTCGTGGCGTCCGAACAGTTCGCTACCGGCCACCCGTACCTCACGCGCCCGTCGTTGTCCGTCGGCCCCTGGCCGACCTCGGCCCTCTGCTCGGGCAGGCGTCGCCGCCGCAGCGCGCGGATCGCATCGCGGCGGAAGAGTGCGTCGCCTCTTCAGGCAGGTAGGCCCTGGGGTAGACCCTTCAGGAGGGGTCACGGGCGAGTAGGCCGTCGACGAGGAGTTGCAGCATCCGGCTGGCCTGGTCGATGTCGGCGGCGGTCAGCATGATGCCGGCCATGCTGGCGGACACGTCGGCCGGTTGGACGTCGGCACGCAGGCTGCCGTCGGTTCGGCCGGCGTCGAGGATGGTGGCGATGGCGCCGTCGAGGTGTTCGCGGGTCTGGCCGGAGTTGATCGCACCGCTGGCGATCACCGCGCGTAGGGCTTCGGCCATGCCGTGTTTGGTGGCGACGAAGTCCTGGTAGCAGCGCATCCATTCGCGCATGGCATCGGCTGGCTGGTGGTCGGCCACCAGTTGCGCGGCGACGGCGCAGAGGTGGGTGAGTTCGCTGCGGTAGACCTCCTCGACCAAGGCTTCCCGGGACGGGAAGTTCCGGTAGAGCGTGCCGACGCCGACTCCCGCCTCGCGGGCGATGGTCTCGATCTTGACAGGGTCCGGACCGGTGGTGAGGGCGCGCTTGGCGGCCTCGATGATGCGCTGCCGGTTGCGCTGGGCGTCCCTGCGCGCGCCGGGGCGTCGCTCGATCTCGGAAACCATGATCACCTCATAAGCGGAATCGCTTCCGCTTATGCCAGGGTCGAGCTGAGACAAGCGGAACCGATTCCGCTTGCGGTCATCGCATCGGGAGGTCCACACCCATGACCACATCGCAGGTGTACGCGCACGGAAAGCTGGGCGATCACGAGGTCCTGCGGGTCGGCTTCGGCGCCATGCAGCTGGAACGCGCCGACCCCGCGGATGCCGTCACGGTGCTGCGCCGCGCGGTCGAACTTGGCGTCGACCACATCGACACGGCCCAGTTCTACGGCACAGTCAACGAACTGATCAGGACCGCTCTGCATCCGTACGCTGACCGCCTGCGGATCGTCACCAAGGTCGGCGCGGTGTCCCACCCGACCGAGCGACTGGTCGCCGCCCAGCAGCCGGCGCAGCTACGCGCGTCGGTCGAGGAGAACCTGCGCACCCTCGGCACCGGACACCTCGCCGTGGTCAACCTTCGCCGGGCCGACGCGCCGCCGGGCATCACCGTCACCGGCGACCAGGTGGTCGACCTGGACAGCCAGCTCGCCGAGCTGATCGCCCTACGCAACGAGGGGAAGATCGGCGGCATCGGCCTGAGCCACGTCAGCCTCGCACAACTGCGGCAGGCCCTTCCGGCCGGCATCGTCTGCGTGCAGAACCTGTACAACGTCCTCACCCGCGGCCAGGAGGCCGTGCTGACCGAATGCGCCGAACAGGGCATCGCCTGGGTGCCGTACTGCCCGCTCGGATCGGCCTTCGACTGGCTGCCCAGCGTCACCGACGACCCGGTGGTCATCGCGCACGCCCGACGCCTCGGCATCACCCCGGCCCAGGCCGGGCTGGCGTGGCTGCTGGGGCACAGCCCGGCCACACTGCTGCTATGACCGGTCCCGGCTCCTGGGCGTGCTCGTCACGCACGTGCACTGGGATCACGTCAGCGGCCTGGACTCCCTGCGGGTGCCGGTGTGGATCAACGAGGCCGAAAACCGCTACGGCGCCGACGACTCGCACGGCAGGGTGTTCCGCGCGGTGTCGCAAGGCATGGAGATCCGGGAGTACGCCTTCGACGGCCCGGAGTATCTCGGCTTTCCGGCGAGCTTCGACTTTTACGGAGACGGCTCGGTGGTCGTGGCCCTCGCCGCAGGGCACACCTCGGGTTCCGTCGTCGTGTTCGTCACGCTGCCTACCGGGAAGCGTTATGCGTTCATCGGCGACCTCACCTGGCAGATGGACGGCATCTCCCGTGGTGCGCAACGCCCGTGGTTGATGCGCCGCGTCGCCGATGTCGACGCCAGGACCGTCCGGGTCGGCCTGCAGCGCAGCATCGCCCTCAGCCGCGTGTTGCAGGTCGTTCCGGCCCACGATGTCGCCGCCTACGACAGCATCCCGCTCCTGCCGTCCCGGTTCCCGAGCGTGACACTGTGACCATGCCTGCCGCACCCGCCCCGGGCCGCCCCGAGCCGTCGACCGACGACGACGCACCGCAGCGCCCCACTCTGGGACCAGGGCCCGACTCCGAGCTCACGTGGCTGCTCCACCGGGCGGCCCAGCGGATGCACGCACTCGTCGGCGCGGAAGCAGAACGCCACGGCCTGTCGCTGCGCGACCACATCGTCCTCAGCGCTCTGCACAAGACCGCCGATCTCACCCAGGTCGAACTCGGGCAAGCCCTCGGCATGGACAAGACGACTCTCACTGCGGAGATCGACCGGCTCGAGCGCATGGAACTCGTCTCACGGCGCGTCAACCCACGAGACCGGCGGGCCCGCATCATCGCCATCACCCCGAAGGGCGATGCGGCGCGCGCGGCGATCGCGGCCGGCGCCGAAGCTCGCGAGGCCGACGCGGTCCGGCCCATCCCGGCGGCCGAGGTCGCACAGCTGCGACGGGCCCTCTACCTCATCATCGGCTCAGCCGAAGACCCGGGATCGTGCATATGAACGCTTCCGACAGCGTGGCCGACCGCATCACCGCCGGCCGCGCCGTGTACGCCCGCAACCTCGGCGTCCCCGAGGACGAAGCCGAGAGCACGCTCGCGGCGCGAGCCGGCGCACAGTACGCCCGGGAGGCATTCCTCGCGGCCGGCGGACCCGGATGGTCCGGAACGGGACTGACCGACCGCGACCGCAGCGTCGCCGTCATCGCCGCCCTCGTCGGCCAACACGTCGTCGATGCCCGGCTGATCACCTACCTGAACGCCGCACGCGCCGCCGGCGTCACCGAAGAGGGCCTGGCCGAGTTGACGGTGCTGCTGACCGCCCACCTCGGCCAGCCGGCGGCATCGGTCGCCATGGCCACCGTCCTGAGCACGGCGCCACTTGCTGTCCTACTGAAGGCCAGTGCGTAGACGTAGTTGGTGGGGCCGGTCAGTGGTGCGCGCGACGACCAGCACCAGAACCTGCTTGATACCGTCCAGGGCCTGCAGCAACGGACCGGGCTGCCCGCCCTGCAGGACCATGGCGACCATGGGTCGCCGAGGTGAAACCGCCAGCCCGGTCATGCTGTAGCCGGCGGGTTCCCTGCACTGGCGGCCACGAGCAGGGACAGTTCGCGGACCAGATCGTCCATGGCTTGGCCACTCTGGGCGCGGACCAATCCGAGTGCGAGGTCGGCCAGCAGGTAGAAGCCGAGGGTGCGGGCCTGCTCGCTGGGGAACGCGGCGAGCAGTTCCTCGGCGCCGACGAGGTCACCGCGGTGCTTGGCCGCGATGACTCCGGCGGCGCGTTGGAGCAGCTCCGCTGCCGTGGGGGTGGCTTCACTCACCCGGGTCAGACCTTCGGGCTCGTGGCGCGGGCGGCGTCGAAGCGGGCGATCACGTCCGACCAGTTGACCAGGTTCCACAGCCGGTCGACGTAGTCGGGGCGCACATTCTTGTACTGCAGGTAGTAGGCGTGCTCCCAGGCGTCGAAGACCAGCAGCGGCGTGGAGCCCTGGCCGACGTTGCCGTGGTGGTCGTAGACCTGCTCGACGATGAGTCGCTGCCCGAGCGGCTCCCAGGCCAGCACACCCCAGCCGGAGCCCTGCACGCTCTTGGTCGCCGCGGACAGTTGCCCGGCGAACGCGTCGAAGGAACCGAAGTGCTCGTCGATCGCCGCCGCCAGTTCGCCATCGGGCCGGTCGCCGCCGTCCGGGGACAGGTTGCCCCAGAAGATGGTGTGCAGCACGTGGCCGGACAGGTTGAACGCGAACGTCTTCTCCAGCCCGACCAGGGTGCCGAAGTCGCCCTTGGCGCGGGCCTCGGCGAGCTGCTCGAGGCCGTCGTTGGCACCCTTGACGTACGCGGCGTGGTGCTTGCTGTGGTGCAGCTCAAGGATCTGTCCGGACATGGCCGGCTCCAGCGCACCGTAGTCGTAGGGCATGTCGGGCAGGGTGTAGACCGCCATCAGGATCCCCTCCAGTAATACTGCCATAGCTTCGCTGTTGCCACTATCTTGCAACAAGACGGCGACTGTCGTGGGGAGCGGGGGCACCCTCGTGCGTTTCTTGCAACACAAGGTCGACCACCTTCACGGCCTCGCCCAGTAGCGCTCGGTGGCGAATCGGCTCGGGACGGATCATCAGGGTTTACCGCTGTTCGTGATGACCTCGATGTGGGACACCACGGCTTCCTCGTCCTCGACGCCCACGCGGAACATATCGATGACCAGGTCTGGACGCCTCGCGCCGACACGGCTCCGCACCGCGATCTGCTCTGTCGGGCCGCAGCCGGATGCCGGGGGCGGTCAGCTGTATGCCGTCATGCGTGGATACCGCCCGGTGAGTAGGTGGTCGCCGAGTTCCTGGGCCTTGTATGCGACGGGATCGTGCAGGGTGAGCGTACGGGCGTCGCGCCAGAACCGGTCGAGGCCGGTGGCGCGGGCCGTTGCGCGCGCGCCGGTGAACTCGAAGATCCGGCTCGTCGCCTCCGTGGCCAGTCGGCTGGAAACGACCTTCGCGGCGGAGACGGTCAGTGCCGCCCGGCCGCGTTCGGCCGGGGTCAGGGCGGGGCCGCGGGTGTCGGCCTCGGTGAGGGCGCGGGTCGCGTGGTCGGCCAGGAGACGGGCCGCATCCAGGGTCGCGGCGAGCTCTCCGTAGCCCGCGAGCACGTGCGGGTCGTCGACGGCCCGCACGACTCCGCTCGCGGGCCAGGGGCGCGAACGATCGCGGGTGTATCTGGCGGCCTCGTCGATCGCGCCGGCAGTGATGCCGACGAGGACCTGCGCGAGGACTGCCTGGAAGGCCAGCGACACCAGGGACAGGCGTAGGTGGCGAGGGCTGGACTCGTCTTCGTCTGCCGGGAAGGTGCCCAGCACGTCGCCCTGGCTGACCCGGACGTCGTCGAAGGCGACGCTGCCGCTCGCCGTCAGGCGTTGGCCCAGGTTGTCCCAGTCCGGAGGGTGCGAGAGGCCGCCACCAGCGCGGTGCATGACGACGACGAGGCGGGCCGTGTGGTCCTCGCGGATCGCGCTGACAAGCAGGCGGTCGGCGACGGCGCAGCCGGTGGCGAACGCGCCGCGACCCGAGACGCGGAGCCCGTCGCTGGTCGTGGTGGCCGTGATGGTGTCGCGTGGGTTGCTGACCGCGGCTACGAACACCCGGCCGGCGGCGGCCTCCTGGCGTAGCGAGGTCGCCAGCTCGGCGTTGTCGTAAAGCGTGGCCCGCCACAGGTGCAGGTAGTGGTAGCCGAGGAGGTGACCGATCGACGCATCGACGGCCGCCACGATCCGGGTCACGGCGTGTGTGGTGGGGTGGTCGTCGGGGTCGAGGGCGAGTAGGCCGCTGTCGCGCAGCAGGTCGATCTCGGCGTGCGGGGGCTGGTTGGCGTGGTCCCGCTCGACGGCGTCCGCGCGGAGCCGCTCGGCGACGGTGTGGGCAGTGGTGATCGCTTCTGCCGGGTTCATGACACCCCTGTCGGTTCGGGTGCTGGGCGGCGGAGCATCCGGTCCGCGAGGATCACGACCGGTGGCAGCAGCAGGCACTGGGCGGCGATGGCCAGCCAGAAGCCGGCGAGGTTCCCGGCGGACTCGAACAGCTGGTAGAGGCCCCCGCCCGCGAGGCCGCTGAGGAACGCGCCGCCGCCTTCGGCAAGCCGCTGCTGGCCGAAGACGACCGTGGGGGATCTGTCGGTGCGGGCGAGCGCTTCGAGGGTGTTCTTGAGGAAGAGCACGGAGTTGCCCGCGCCGATGGCGAGGACGCCGGCGGCGATCGCGATCGCGTTGCCTCCGGTGAAGGCGAGCATGCCGACGGCCAGGCCACCGAAGCCGAGGGCCATCGCGTGCGGGTACCGCATCCGCTCGACCCGCTGGGAGATCAGCGGCTGGATCACGGCCAGGATCAGCGAGTACGCCATCATGGCCGCCCCGTAGAACACGGCCGGCACCCGGCCCTCGGCGTACGACGACAGGTACTGGTAGAAGTGCATGTGCAGGTAGAGGGTCAGGGCGGTCACGGCGAACGGCAGCACCGCGATCCCGTGCAGCGCGCGGCGCAGCGGCTCGACCACCTCGTGGTCGGCTCGCCGTTCCCGGGGCAGGAGGGCGTGCCCGATCGTCATCGCCAGGTGCAGCACGGTGGCGACGGCGAACATCACGGTCGGGTCGTGGATGAACAGCGCGCCCGCCACCGGCCCGAGGGCGATGCCGACGTTGCCCGTGGCATAGCTCGCGGAGACCAGCCGTGGCCGCTCGTCCGGGGTCGCGCCGAGCACGGTGTAGCCCCGCACGCTGGGCGAGTAGACCGCCGAGGCCGCCGAGCGCAGGAACAGCGCGGCGATCGTCAGCGCCGGCCACGCGCCGCCGGCGAGGAAGCCCAGCGAGCCGAGCGTCTGCAGCACCATCGCGGCGAGCAGGCACCGTTGGAGGCCGAGCCGCTCGGCGAGGGCCGCTCCCGGCAGCCCGCCGGCGAACTGCACGAACGTGGCGAGCCCGAGGATGACACCCACCTGGTCCATGCCCAGGTTCATCCGGTCGCGGAGCAGGACCGCCAGGTACGGGTACACCGAGAAGTTGATCAGGTTGACGAGGAACCCGCTGCCGAGCAGCGCGAGTTGCACCCGGGTGAACCGGCGGATGCCGGTCACGCCTTGGTTCCCCGGACGATCAGCCTGGTGGCCGCGCCGTCGTACGGTCCGCCGGCGAAGTCTCCGAAGCACTCGACCTTTTCGAACCCGGCCTGCGCGACCATGTCCGTCAGCTCCGCGGCGCTGTAGACCCAGCAGGTGAGCGAGGTGTGCTCGGCGCGGTCGCCGCGGACCAGCGTCCAGTCGGTGCGGTACCGGGTCCAGTCGTCGAGGATCGTGTCGCGCATGACCACCATGCCGCCGGGCACGTCGACGATCTTCGGCGGCCCCACCCAGGAGGCGTAGACCTCCTTGCTCAGCAGGTCGACGATCAGCGTTCCACCGGGCACCAGGCAGCGGTACGCGTTGCGCAGGACCTGGAGGTTGTCGTCGTGCTCGTCGAAGTACCCGAAGGACGTGTACATGTTCACCACGACGTCGAACGCGTCCGGCGACACGTACTCGCGCACGTCCGCGCGGACGAACGACGGCCCGGCCCCGGTGCCGGCCGCCTCGGCTTCGGCCCGGTCGAGCAGCTCGCGGTGGATGTCCACGCCGGTCACCCGGTGGCCCTGACGCGCCAGCGGCACCGCGAAGAAGCCGACACCACAGCCCTGGTCGAGCACGCGGCTTCCCGGCGGGAACGCCAACAGCGGCGAGGTGGCCACCAGCTCGGCGGCGTGCCGGGCCCGCTCGGCGGAGAAGAGCACGTCCGAGAAGCCGGACCACAGGGACAGATCCTCGTACCAGCTCACCGTGGCCTCCCATCGCGCGGCGCCCCGCGTCCTGTCGACACGTCGTATCGATGACCGGGAAAGTTCCTCACGACGGCACGACGCCCAGTCCGGGTGCGTCGCCCAGGACGATCCGACCGTCCTCCAGACCGAGGCCCTGGAAGGGTGGTTCCCGCAGGTACAGGTGGCCGTCGAGGTCGATGTGGTCGGCCAGCGGTGCGAGCTGCGCGGCCTGGCTGATGGCCAGCTCCGACTCGCACATGCAGCTGATCATGGTGCCGAGCCCGGCCCGCCGGCCGGCCTGCATCACCCGCCGGGCGCCGCGGATCCCGCCGGACTTGCACAGCTTCACGACGAAACCGTCGGCGTACGACCGGGCGTCCTGGACGCTCGCCTCGTCGGTGCAGCCCTCGTCGAGGAAGACCGGCAGCCGGTCGGGCACCTCCCGGTAGCGGTGGTAGTCGTCGATCGCGGTCACCGGGAACGGCTGCTCGATCAGTTGGATGCCGAGCCGCCGCAGGTGGGGGGTGAGCGCGCGGGCGGTGTCGAGGTCCCACGCCTCGTTGGCGTCGATGCGGACCGGCAGCGGGGTGACCGCCCGGATCGCTTCGAGGGATGCGATGTCGCCGGGGCCGCCGACCTTCACCTTGAAGGCGCCCACCGCCGGCGCGTTGCGGACCGCGTTCGCCGCCGCTTCGGGTCCTGCCATGGAGATCGTGTAGACGGTCGGTCCGAGCGTTCGGGCCGCGCCGGACAGCTTCCAGGTCGGCTGCCCGGCGGCTTTGCCGATCCAGTCGTGCACGGCGCCGTCGAGTGCCATCCGGGCACCTGCGGGCGCGTCCCACCTACCGATCCGGTCGAGGACGCCCTCCGGGTCCCGCAGGTCCCGTCCGAGCACCGCCACCGCGTCGGCGTCGATTGCCGCCACGACGTCGTCGGCGGTGACGCCGTCGTACCCGGTCGGTGTGCCTTCGCCGTAGGCGGTGATCCCGTCGTGCGTCAGGGTGACCATGCAGGTCCCGACGGAGTCGATCTCGCCCCGGGAGCTGCGCACCACCTCGATGAGCCGCAGTGTCTCGCGGCGGACGGACAGTTCCATGGGCGAGTCCTCCCGATTGTGCGGCTTGCCGGAACCAGCGCAGGCCCGGCGACGACTATCAGACGCGGCGGACATCAACGGCGGCGGATGGAGTGGTGATGGAGTGGTTCGAGGACGAGGCGTTGTGGACCGGGTTCGCGGAGGTGATGTTCTCCGCCGGGCGTGCCGCCGAGGCCGAGGCGCGGGTGTCGACGTCTCCGCTGCTGCGCCTGCCGGCCGGGGCCGCCGTGCTGGATCTGGGGTGCGGGCCGGGGATGTACACGATTCCGCTGGCCCGCCGGGGCGCGGCGGTCACCGGCGTGGACCTCAGCGCGGCGCTGCTCGACCGGGCCGCGACGGCCGCGTCCGCCGCCGGCGTCGACATCCGGCTCGTCCGGGCCGACATGCGTGAGTTCGTCGAGCCGGACCGGTACGACCTCGCGATCAGCATGTACACGTCGTTCGGGTTGTTCGCCGACCACGACCAGAACATGCGGGTGCTGCGCAACGTGCTGACCAGCCTCAAGCCCGGTGGTCGGGCGCTCATCGACCTGTACGGCAAGGAGATCGCGGCCCGCGACGGCCTCGCCCCGAAGATCATCGATGTCGACGGTGGCACGCTCGTCGTGCGCGGCACGGTCCTCGCCGGCTGGACCCGGTTCCGGGACGACTTCCTCCTGGTCCGGGGCGGTCAGGCGCGCACGGCCGTCGTCGAGCACGCGCTCTACAGCGCCGCCGAGCTCAAGGGGATGCTCCGCGAGGCGGGCTTCGCCGACGTCGACTGCTTCGGCGGCTTCGACGGGGAGCCGTTCGACAACCACGCCCGGCGGCTGATCGTGCGCGGCCGACGCGGCTAGCACGACTGGCGGGTGCGAACGTGGACCGCGCCCGCCGCGGCGACGGCACGATGCGTGGCGATCTCGGCGGTCGGTCCTTCGGCGAGCACGATGCCGGCGTAGCCACGCCCGTCGGCGACGTGCGCGATGCGGGCGCCGATGGCCTTGGTCGGATACCAGCGCGGTTGTCCCGGATAGCGGTGCAGGTCGTCGGTCCCGTGCACGGCGACGAGTTCACCGGCCTGCTGCGGGTAGGCCAGGACGAACGCCACCGCCGGGCCTCCGGGCAGGGCCGCGTCGAGCAGGCGGGGGCGGCGACCGAGCGCGAGGTCGACGAGGCCGGCGTAGACGTTGACCCCGAGCGCGCGGCACATCGCCTCGCCGACCAGCGCGCCACCGATGCGGGGGTTCACCTCGATCAGCTGCGGCCCGTCGATGGTCATGGCGATCTCGATGTGCGCGAACCGGTCGGTGTAACCGAGGGCCGCCAGCACCGCGCCGACCCACGCCTCGATCTCGCGGAGCTCGTCGGGTGGCAGCGCCACGGGGAACGCCGTCACGTCCTCCCGGAACCACGGCTGGGCCGACATGAGCCGGCTCGACAGTCCCAGCAGCCTGGTCTGCCCGGCCCAGGTCACGGTCTCGGCGCTGTAGACGGGCCCGGGCAGGAACGGCTCGGCGAACAGGCTCCCGAACAGTGCCGCGTCCGCGGCCTCGCGGCGGAGGCGGGCGAGGTCGTCGGCGTCGCGGACGAGCCACACGTTCGCGCTGCTGGTGCCGGCGGTGTCCTTGACGACAGCGGGCAGCCCGACCGCCGAGGCGAGCCGGTCGAGGCTCACCGTGGCCACGTCGTCCACGGGGAAGGGCACGACCCGGCTCAGGCCGCTGCGGTGCAGCAGGTCGCGGACGCGCGCCTTGTCGCGGGCCAGCCGGATGACCGCCGGGTCGATGCCGGGCAGGCCGAACTCGGCGGCGAGTTCGGCGCCGGTCACTCCCCAGGTGTCCGTCGAGCTGATCAGGCCGCGCAGGTCGCCGATCGCGCGCAGGGCTCTGGTGACCTCCCGGCGGTCTTGCGTGTCGACCGGTATCACGTCGATCGTGCCCGGCGGCAGCGTGGCCGGCTCGTGGAGGTAGAGCGGCTCGACACCGGTCAGCAGCGCCAGCCGCTCACCGCAGGAGTGGGCGGCCCTGGCGAGGTGGGCGAGGCCGAAGGAGAGCATCTCGATGCACGCGATGGTCACGATGGATAGGTCGGGCGGGTGGGGCCCAGGGTTCCCACCGATCGACGCCCATCGTTGATTCCGAGCGCGAGAAGGGTCTTTGTGTACGGATGTGCGGGCTGGTCGGTGACCTGCCCGGTCGGGCCCTGCTCGACGATCCGACCGCCCCTCATGACCGCGATCCGGTCGGCGAGCTGCGCGACGACCGCGAGGTCGTGGGTGATGAACAGGCAACCGAACTCAAGCTGGTCCCGCAGGTCGCAGAGCAGGTTGAGGACCTTCGCCTGCACCGACACGTCGAGGGCGGTGACCGGCTCGTCGCAGATCAGCAGCCGCGGTTGCAGCGCCAGCGCGCGGGCGATCGCCACCCGCTGCTGCTGCCCTCCGGAGAGTTGCCCGGGTCGGCGGTCACCCAGCGTGGGGTCGAGCCCGACGAGGTCCAGCAGCTCGTCCACGCGCGCGGACCGGGACCGCGCGTCACCGATCCGGTGGATCTGCAGCGGCTCGGTGATCGCCTGCCGGATCGTCTGCCGAGGGCTGAGCGTCAGGAAGGGATCCTGGAACACCATCTGGATCTGACGACGGTGCGCCCGCAACGCCCGGCCCCGCAACGCGTGCACGTCGACGCCCGCGAGGTGAACCGTCCCGGTGCGGGGGCGGTGCAGGCCGGTGACGACCCGCGCCAGCGTCGTCTTGCCGCAGCCGGACTCGCCGACCAGCCCGACGATCTCACCGGCCGCCACCCGCAGCGTGACGTCCTCGACCACCGTCCCGACGGCACCGTAGCCGGCGCTCACCCGATCGACTGCTAGCACGAGCCCTCCCTGGTCGGCGGGTGCAGGCACGCCGACCGGTGCGCGGTCGCCGGAAGCAGCGGTTGCAGGGCCGGGGGCTCGTGGTCGCAGCTGTCCTGGCGTAGCGGGCACCGGGGCGCGAAGCCGCAGCCGGCGAGGTCGTCCGGGCCGCCTCCGGCGAGGCCCGGCATGGTGCGGAACCGGGTGCCCGGCGCCGTCCTGGGACGCGGCACGGCGTCCAGCAGCCCACGCGTGTAGGGATGGTCCGGCTCGTCGATCAGGTCAGTGGCCGGGCCCGACTCCACGATCCGGCCGCCGTACACGACGGCCACGGTGTCGGCGACCCGCGACACCACCGCCAGGTCGTGACTGACGATGATCATCGCCATGCCCAGCTCGTCGCGCAGCCGCGCGAGCAGGTCGAGCAGCTGCGCCTGCACGGTCGCGTCGAGGGCGGACGTCGGCTCGTCGGCGACCAGCAGCTCCGGCTCACCGGCGAGCGCGATGGCGATCTGCGCCCGCTGACGCATGCCGCCGGACAGCTGGTGCGGGAACTGGCGGGCGACCGCCACCGGATCCGGCAGACCGGCCAGCCGCAGCAGTTCCCCGCTGACCCGGCGGGTCGCGGCCCGCCGTCCGCCCCGGCCGGCATTGCGGACGGCCTCGTCGACGTGCGCGCCGATGGTCCGTAACGGGTTGAGGAACGCGCCGCTGTCCTGGAAGACCACGCCGACCCTGCGGCCGTTGATCCGGCGCCGCTCGCCCGGGGCGAGACCGATCAGCTCGTGGGTGTCCAGCAGCGCGGAGCCGGTCACCGCCGCGCTCGGGTCGAGCAGCCCGAACGGCGCGAGAGCGGCCGTGGTCTTGCCGCTGCCGGTCTCGCCGACGAACGCGAGCACCTGCCCGCGCCGCACCTCGTAGGACATCCCGGCGACGACGCGCCGGGAAGCGCTGCCGTCGGGATACGTGACGGACAGGTCCCGCACCCGCAGCACGGTGCCCGGATCGGGGGACGCCGCCGGCCGGGTGGCGCGGCGGATCCGTCCCGGGCGGACCAGGCGGATGATCGACGGTCGTTCCGCACCGGCCGCGAGCCGTTCGCCGAGCAGGTTGCTGGCGAACACCACGGCCGTGATCGCGACACCGGGCGGGTAGGCCAGCCACCACGCGGAGGCCAGGAACGGCCGCCCCTCGATGAGCATCTGGCCCCACTCCGCGGACGGCGGGGCGACCCCGAGGCCGAGGAAACTCAGCGTGGCGACGGCGAGCACGACGGTGCCGACGTCGGTGCTGGCGTAGACCAGGCAGGGCGCGAGCGCCAACGGCAGCAGGTGCCGGCCGACGATCCGGCCGTGACCGGCGCCGAGCAGGCGCAGGGCGTCCAGGTGCGGGCTGTCGCGCAGGCTGGCGACGCGGGCCCGCGCGATCCGGGCGTACGGCGCCCACGACCACAGCGCGAGCGCGAGGATCAGGTTGTCCACGCCGGGGCCGCGTACTCCGATCACCGCGAGCGCCACCAGCATCCCCGGCAGTGACACGACCACGTCGATCACCCGGGAGACCACGCGGTCGACCCATCCGCCCGCGTAGCCGGCCACGGTGCCGACGACCGCACCGGCGGTCAGTGAGATGGCCAGCACCGCCGCCGTGATCGCCAGGGAGATCTGCGCGCCGTAGAGCAGCCGGCTGAGCTGGTCGCGGCCGAGCTGGTCGGTGCCGAGAAGGTGCTCGGCAGACGGCGACGCCAGACCGGCCGCGAGGTCGTTGGCGGTGGGGTCTGCCGGGGCGATCAGCGGCGCCAGCAGTCCCGCCACCACGAACACGACCAGCGGCACCGCGACCAGCGTCGTCCGCGCCCTGCCGCGGTTCACGACGAGCTCCGGCGGGCGCGTGGGTCGATGAGGCCGTGCAGGACGTCGGCGCACCGGTTGGCCAGGATGAACCCGCCGCCCATGACGAGCACGGCGGCCTGCAGCGCCGGCACGTCCCGCGCCCCGGCCGCCTGCACGAAGTAGGCCCCGAGGCCGGGCCAGCCGAAGATCTTCTCCACCACGACGGTGGCGACCAGGAGGCTGCCGATGCCGAACCCCGCCACCGACAGGATCGGCCCGGCCGCGTTGGGCAGGCCGTCCCGGAGCACGATCGACAGCGGGCGGCTCCCCCGCGCCTGCGCCGCGCGCACGTACGGCCGGTCCAACGCCTCGCGCAGCGTGACCGCGACGACCCGGCTGAGCACACCGGCCGCCGGCAGGCCGAGCACCGCCATCGGCATGAGCCACGTCCGCGGGCCCGCCATTCCCGACGTCGGCACCAGGTGCAGACGCAGCGCCAGGAACAGCACCAGCAGGTAGCTCAGCCAGAACGCCGGCACCGACGTGACCAGCAGCGCGCCGATTCGTAGGGCACCACGCAGCGGCCCTCGCGGCAGCACCGCCCCGGCGACGCCGACCGCCAACCCGACCACGAGCGCAACCGTCGCCGAGCCGGCGACCAGCCCGAACGTGACCCCCAGCCGGTCGGCGACCTCGGGTCCCACCGGGGTGTTCGTCCGCAGCGACAGCCCGAAGTCGCCGGTGCTGGCATGGGCGAGCCACCTCAGGTACCGCACCGGGGCGGGGTCGTCGAGGCCGAGCTCGACGCGGACCGCCTCGATCTGCTCGGGCGTGGCCGGGCGTCCGGCCCGGGTCGCCGCGAGCACCGCCGCCGGGTCGCCACGGGCGAGCAGCACCAGGGCGAACGTGCCGACCGACATGGCCAGCAGCACCCCGACCGTGTCGGCGGCCCAGCGCGTGACGTACCCACCGGCGGCGACCAGGCGATCGGGCACCCTCACTCGACGGTGACTCCGGTCAGCTCCAGGTCGACGTCGGTGGGCGGCACCGCGAAACCCTTGACGGCGTCCCGGACGGCCCACAGACGCGGCCGGTAGACCAACGGCACGAAGCCCGCGTCGGCGGCCACCGCGTCGTAGAGCGCCTGGTATGCCGCGCTGCGGGCGGCCGGAGTGGTGGCGTAGAGCGCCTTGTCGACCAGGTCCTCGGTGGCCGGGGTCGCCCACAGCGGGGCCCGGGCGCCGGAGGTGAACAGCGAGACGATCGACCCGGACGGGTCGTACGGCGCGCCGAGCCCCTCGAAGAACGTGATGTCGTACGCGCCCTCGGCCCGCTCGTCGTAGTAGGCGGCGGAGTCGACCGGGGCGATCTCGACCGTGATACCGACCTCCTTGAGCGACGCGGCGATCGCGGCGGCCATGGCGCGCGGGTCGAGCTGCCCCTCGGCCGGTGCGGCGGGGATGAGCATCTTGAGAGAGAGCTTCTTGCCGTCCTTGACACGGGCGTCGCCGCTGGGCGTGTAGCCGGCCGCGTCGAGCGTGCGGCGGGCGGCGTCCTGGTCGACGACGAGTGGGAGGTCGGTGCCGGAGTCGGGGACGCCCGGCGGGAACACCCGCCGGGCCGGCTCGCCGTAGCCCAGCAGCAGCGCCTTCGCCAGGGCGGCGGTGTCGACCGCCTGCCGGACCGCCTCGCGGACGGCCCGGTCACCGGCCGGGCCCTTCGCGTTGAACCCGAGGATGACCGAGACGTCGGGCGCGCCGGTGAGCAGTGCGACGTCGGCGCGGTCCGTCAGCGACCGGGCCTCCACCGGCGTGATCGGGGCCAGGTACGAGCCACCGATGAGGTCGAGCTCGCCGTTGCCGAGCGCGTCGATGCGGGCCTGCGAGTCGGGGATGACCTTGAACTCGAGCTTCTCCAGCTTCGGCTTCGTCCCCCAGTAGGCGTCGTTGCGGGCCAGCGTGACGCCGGTGGCCGACTGGGATTCCACCGTCCAGGGCCCGGTGCCGACCGGTTTCTGGAACTCGCCGCTCGCGGTCGCGGACTTCGGGCTGAGCAGCCGCACCGGCCGCACGATCGACAGCTCCTGCAACAGCGGCTCGTACGGCTCGGACAGCGTCAGCCGCACGGTGTCCGCGTCCGGGGTGTCCACGGCCGAGATGATCTGCGAGGCGCGGAAGAACGTGAACTTCTTGTTCCCGACCCACCGGTCGAAGTTCCACTTGACGGCGGCGGAGTCCAGTGGCGTCCCGTCGCTGAAGGCGACCCCGTCGCGCAGGTCGAACGTGACCTGCTTACCGCCCTCGGCGACGGTCCACGACTGCGCGAGCCCCGGCTCCAGCTTGCCGCCCTCCGCGTAGGTGACCAACGGCTCGTAGATCGCGTCGAGCAGCAGGAAATTGCCGGTGAACGCGTGCGGGTCCAGCGCTCCGGACTCCGCGCTCAGGCCGATGCGCAGCACCGTGGAGCTGGCGCCGGCGGCACCGGCGTCGACGGTGCACGCACTGACCATCATGATCGACGCTACGAGGGGGGCGAGCGGGCGTAGTCGTGACACGGGCTCTCCTGGGTGGACGCTGACCAGACGGCTCGGCGGCGATTCGTCGGCCACCGCTGGAGTAGTCGGCGGCACAATGCCCCTGGTTCCCCCGAGATCGGTCAATTCGTCATTCGCGAAGATTCCCTGCCCACCGGAACCGGCACGGCCGTGGACGCGACCTGAACGAAGCGCTAGACATCGACCTCGATGACTGGCCTTGGCTGCCCGCGCTCCGCCGCCCCCACCAGCGGCACAACACGAGGGACGACCACCCATGCCATTCACGGTCCCGCCCGAAGCCGTCACGACCGTCCACAGCCATGTCACCGACGCCCTCAGGACGCCACGCCTCATCCGCCTGTCGGACAACACCATGCTCGTCCGGTTCGAGACGCTGAAGATCTACGCCGCCCTCGGCGCCGTCCGGGCCCTGCTCGCCGACGGCACCGTACGGCCGGGAGACACCGTCGTCGACAGTTCGAGCGGCATCTACGCCCTGGCCCTGGCGATGGTCTGCCACCGCTACGACCTCCGCTGCCACATCGTCGCCTCGACCACCGTGACACCGACGATCCGGTCGCAGTTGGAAATCCTCGGCGCGACAGTGGACCAGATGCCAGCCGAGTCCGACCTGCGCCTCGATCAGGACCGCAGGGTCGCGCGAGTACGCCAACTGCTGCGCGCCCACCCCGAGATGCACTGGATGCGCCAGTATCACGACCCCAACCACTGCCTGGGATACGCGGAACTGGCCGACCTCGTGCGCATCGCGCTTGCCGGCAGACCCCTGACGGTAGTGGCCAGCGTCGGCACCGGCGCGTCGAGCGCCGGCCTGATCCAGCCGCTACGCCAGCACGACCCGTCGACCAAACTCGTCGGGGTCCAGCCGTTCGGCAGCGTCAGCTTCGGCAGCGAGCGCTTCCAGGACCCCGAAGCCATCATCGCCGGCATCGGCAGCGCCATCCCCTTCGACAACGTCCGCCCCGACCTCTACGACCGGTTGCACTGGCTGACGTTCCACTACGCCATGGCCGGCACGGTCGACCTGATGCGGACGCACGCCGTCTTCGCTGGCCTGTCCACCGGAGCGGCCTTCCTGGCAGCAGCGTGGGAGGCACAGCGTCACCCCGAACGCGAGCACCTCGTCATCGGCGCCGACACCGGGCACCGATACGTGGACCGGGTATTCGCCCGGCACGTGGAGGCCCTGGACCCGGCTCCGCTCAAACCCACCGAGATCGACGTCCTCGCAGACCTGGCATTCCCATGGTCGACCATGGACTGGGACCGGCGCGCCCACCCGGACCATGCACCACCCACCCGCCCCGTTTCACGTCCCTACCCGGAGATGTACCGAGCACCCGATCATGAACAGGGCGGCTGAGGGGTCATCAGCCCGGCCGGCACGGACAGATCGCCGTCGTGCAGGACCTCGATCCAGGCGAGAGGGCCGTTGGCAACGACCAAGCCGAGCAGGCACACCACCAGCCCCCGGGTGCTGGTCGCCGAACTCGACGGCGAACGCCTCGAAGCGGGCTTCGGCGGCGGCGCACTGTTGGTGCACCGCCTGCGGCCAGACCCGGAGCCTCACCCTCATCGACCTCCGGGCCCGCCGCACCCCCTCCGACCTGCAAGGTCAGCCTGAAGAAGGCTCAGCGAATGTGTCAGGAACCGCCCGCCGCTTCCGTGGCGCTTCCGCGGGTTTGAGCGGCGACCATGGTGACGAGGGTGTCGATCAGCTCTTCGGCGGTGGTGTGCCATTTGTCGCCTTCGAGCTGGCCGGTGAGTTCCATGCCGGCGATGCCGTCGGCGCTGGCGAGGAGTAGGGCGGCGTATCGGCGGGCGTGGTGCTCGCCGGTCACGGCGGCGACCACCTGGAGGGATTCGTCCTGCATGGGCTGGGCAGCCCGGGCGAAGGCGGTGGGATCGCTGGCGGGGCTGCTGAACATCAGACGGTAGAGATGGGGTTGGCGGCGGGCGAGGTTGATGAAGGCGGCGAGGAGGGCCCGCAGCTTTGCGGCCGGCGTGAGGCTGGGGTCTCGGTGGATGGCGCCGATTCGTTGACCGAGTTCGTCCCAGGCATGGCTGCCGACCGCGATCATGAGGTGTTCTTTGTCCGGGAAGTGCCGGTAGGGGGCTCCACGGGTGACCCCTGCCCGCGCTCCGACGGCACGGAGGGTCACGGCTTCGAGGCCGCCGCGGTCAAGCAGCTCGGCCGCCGCTTCGAGCAGGGCCTGGCGTGTCGCGGCGGCGGTTTCAGCCCGGATCATGCGTTCATCCTATGGCCGGGTCAGGACGCCTATGCCGACCGTAGGCGAGGGGTTGTGGCTACCGCCCCGGGGGTTGCTACGGCTGTTGGGCCAGCGACTCGAGGTGGTGGCCCAGGTTCCGTTCGAGGTCGTCGATCCCGATCCGGGCGATGAGTTTGCCGACGGCGCGCCCTCGAGCCTCGACGCCAGGTCCCGTGGTGGATCGGGCGGACTCGACGAACGACGCCAGCAGGTTCTCCTCCGGCGGCAGGGTGGAGCGGTTCACCTGGGTTTTGACCGCCGTGATGGCTTGTTTGTCGAAGCTGGCGATACGCCGGGCGACAGCGGTGACGAAGTCGTCGAGTTCGGCGTCGGGGATCGCCCGGGTGACCCAGCCGTACTGTGCGGCGCGGTCCGCGTCGTAGTCCTGACCGGTCAGGAGTACCTCCAAGGCCCGGTCGCGGCCGAGGAGGTGTGTCAGTCGCTCGGTGCCGCCAGCGCCGGGGACCAGACCGAAGCCGACCTCGGGCTGGCAGAAGATCGCCTGTTCCCGGCTGGCGTAGCGCAGGTCGAAGGCCGCGGTGTACTCCGCGCCGCCGCCACGGGTGCGTCCCCCGGCGTTGCGCTGTCGAAGATGACGACGCTGACTTGTTCCTCGCCGCTCAGACGGTCGACGATGTCCAGCAGTTCAGCCAGGGTGTCCGCGCCGATCAGGTTGAACGGTGGACGGGCGAACGTGACTCGACGTACCTTCGTCGTCTGGTCATCCACTGAGAACTGCCGCATGGAGAGTCCTTCCGCTGGCTGGGTGGCGTAGGCGCGAGGTTCAGCGGCCCATGGTGTGGGAGTGCGCCATCTGCCGGAGTCCTTCTTCCACGGTGATCGCCGGCTGAGAGCCCAGTCGAAGTCGTGCTCGGGTGATGTCGTAGACGCGGTCGCGGCCCATGAACGAGATGATCCAGGGGGTGAGCGGTGGTGCGGTGGCGCTGCGACGCGCCTTCGCAGCGGTCTGCATGAGCGTGGCCAGAGGTGAGGCGACTGCCCGGGGAACGCTGTTGGCCGCGCTGACGTCGATGCCGCGGATGGCGAGCAGAGGGGTGAAGAAGTCGCGGGCGGGGCGGGGGCTGCCGTCGGTGACGTAGCAGATCAAGCCGTGATCCCCACGGTCGAGTGCCAGCGTGATGATGTGGGCGAGGTTGTCGACGTGGCAGAAGTCGACCATGTGCAGCCCTCCGTCGATCCAGGAGAATCGGCCGGCTTCGACGGAGTCGATGAATCCCTGCAAGGTGTGGGTCATGCCCTGGCCCCACAGGAACGGCGGCCGGATGACGACCAGAGACGTGTTCCCGTGCGGCAGGGCAAGCAGTTCCTGCTCGGTGCGCAGCTTCACGCGGCTGTAGGCGATATTCGCCCTGCCCGTGTCGGAGTTCTCGTCGACGGTGTGGTCGTGATTGGTGCCGGTGGAGACACTGGCCGCGGACACCAAGACGAAGCGCTTGACCCGTGCGTCCACCGCGGCCTGGTAGAGGGCGCGGGTCGGCAGCAGGTTGCGGTCGACGAAAGGCTGGTCGGGTCCCCAGAAGGCCATGAAGGCCGCCGAGTGCACCACGGCGTCGACCTCGCCGAGAGTCTGTAGCCATGCAGGCCCGCTGCCGGACTTGACCAGGTCCAACAGGTCGCCGCTGACGGGGATCCCGCCGGCCGATGTGATCGCGTCCGCGGCCACCGCGGACCGCGCGAGCGCGTGCACCGTGTGCCCGTCGTTGACCAGCCGCCGGAGGATTGCCCCTCCGGCGAAGCCCGATCCGCCCGTGAGAAAGATATTCATCGACACTCCTCGACGATTGCGTGACGCCCACGGCATACGTGCGGATACCGGCTTCCGCAGGCCGAGGACCCCGGCCCTGCAAGATGACGGCGTCATCACAGCCACCGTAGGCAATCGAGATGACACCGTCAACGCTCTGGGGTGACTTTGTCATCATCGGGATAGCTCGGTGCCGACTCAGGCCTGCTCGAACGACAACCCGTCGAGGAATCGACCAAGGGCGGAGGACTGGGGGCCGGGACAGCCAGCAGGGTTGACCGAGGCATCCCAGCCACGGTCAGGTAGGTGCCGGCCCGGTCGGGCTAACCCGCCCGGAGGGTGAGCAGGGTGATCTCGCTCGGCGCGAAGATCCGGAATGGCGGGCCCCAGAAGCCGGTCCCCCGGCTCGTGTAGAGCTGGGTCCGGCCGTGCCGGCTGAGGCCCTGCACGACCGGCTGGTCGAGCCGGACCAGGTAGTGGAACGGCCACATCTGGCCACCGTGGGTGTGCCCGGACAGTTGCAGATCCACGCCGGCCGCGACCGCGTCACCGATCTGCTTCGGCTGGTGCGCCAGCAGCAGCACGGGCAGCCGCGGGTCGGTGCCGGCGAGCGCCGCCGCGTGGTCGGCCCGATGACCGGCGAGGCCGGACGAGGCGGCGGTCACGTCGTCCACCCCGGCGACGACGAGCCGTGCACCGCCCCGCTCCACCACGAGGTGCCGGTTGTGCAGTGGCTCCCAGCCGAGGGTCCGCATGTGGTCGACCCAGCCCTGCGCCTGGCCGTAGTACTCGTGGTTGCCCGTCACGTACACCCGGGCCAGCCGGGCCTGCACAGCGCCCAGCGGCGCTGCCTGTGCCCGGCGCTGGTCGACCGTGCCGTCGGCGATGTCGCCGGTGTGGCAGACGATGTCGGGGGCCAGGTCGTTGACCACCTCGATGGTGCGGGCGGACCAGCGGGCCCGGTCGATCGGGCCGTAGTGGGTGTCGGTCAGCAGCACCACCCGGACCCCGTCGAGACCGGCACCCAACCGGTCGATGGCGACGTCCACCCGCCGGACCCGGGGCACCCGCATCGCCTCGGCGTAGCCCCAGACAGCCAGGACGATCGAGACGACCGCCGCGCCGACCGCCACAGCCCGGGACCGCACGGGATCGGCGACACCCGCGGCGGCCAGCGGAAGTCGGGCCACGTTGCCGATCAGCGCCCAGACGAACAGGATCCACACCAGGCCGAGCAGGGTGTCCCCCGCGCGGGCCGCCGCGTCCAGCCGCCGGCGGCCGTGCCCGAGATACATCAGAACGGGGAACGCAACGACCGCGACGACGAACACCGCCGTGCCGGCAGCCACCACCGGCGCCGGCCACCGCGCCGCCACCGTCAACGTCCACCACGGCAGCCCGAACAGCAACGCCAGGACCGCGATCAGCGTCGCCCCGGACACCAGCGGTCGCAGCAGCCCTCGCGCCGGCCGCACCTGCACGGCATCGCCAGCAGCCATCGTCGTCCTCCCGTCGGGCTCCGTGCAGCATGACACGGTCCGGGCCGGATCGACCACGCCCGAGAACCAGGACGGATCCGGCCCAGCCGGTTGGGCGATCCGCGCCGCGCCGCAGTTGATCATCCTGGATGCCATCCGGGCACGGCGCCGGAAGGTCGTCCACGGGGTAGATCAACGAGTACGAGCCGGCCGCACAGCCGAAACCGACTCCTCGAACGGGTACAGGATCAGTTCGGCCGCACCCGGGCCGTGTACGGGCCCCGGGTGCCAGGCCGACGCAGTCACGCCGCCGCTGACGCCCGCTCAGCACGGAGGGCTGACGCTCCGTCAGGTGGCAGCGGCCTGGGGCGTCGTGTCCGCCGTCGGGGCGTCCGGTGAGGTCGTATACCGGCTGCGGGTCCGGACCGTCCAGTGGACCACAGGCTTCGAGAACAGGCTGACCAGCACGAACAGCGCCGCCAACGCCAGCCAACCGCCGAACAGGAACCGCTCCACCAGCACGGTCACCATGAGCGGCCCGAGAACGTCCGGCATGGCGTTGCCGAGGCTGAACATCGCGCCCCACTGGCCCTGCGCCTTCTGGTCGGCCAGCTCGTAGCGCAGCTCCCACTCCGCCGCCGAGCCCCACATCTCGCCCATCGTAAGCAGCACCACCGCGGCCAGCATCACGCCTCCGGCCACCCATGCGTTGCCGCCCCAGGCCGACGCGCCGATGAGCACGCAGCAAGCCGCCAGCGACAGCAGCGACCAGTGCTGGAGCCGCCCGGCCCCCGGCACGGTGTCGGCACCCCTGCTCGCAGGTACCTGGAAGAGGGTCACGATGCCGGTGGAGATGCCGAGCAGGACGGCGACGAGTGCGGCCGGGGCCTTGGTGTGTCCCACGACCCACAGCGGGATGCCGATCAGCAGGATCTTGTCGCTCAGCACGTAGAAGTTGCTGATCTGGCCGAGCAACGCGTACGGCACGTCGCGCACGGCCGAGCGCTTCGGCACGTCGGGGGCCTGCTTGGGGGCGGGTGGCACGTGCGGCAGCCAGAACCGCGCCACTGCGATTGCTAGGCGCACCACGCCGTAACCGCCCAATGCACCCAGGTAGACCGCCCGGCTGTCGACGGCCAGGATCAGGCCGCCCAACCCGGCGCCGACGGCGAAGCCGCCGTTGAACACGCTGCGCATGTGCGCGGATATCTTGACCCGGTCCTGCTTGCCGAGGACGCCCGCCAGCAGCGCGCCGAACACGACGTTCGTGCCGGTCTCGGCGATGGCGATGATGCTGACCATGACCGCGAACGCGGCGAACGAGGTCACCAGGCACAGCCCGATCAGGGACAGTCCGAGCAGCACCTCCATGACCATGGTGACCTCACGCGGGCCGTACCGGTCGGCCATCCGGCCCAGCGGCACCCGGAGCGGCAGGCCGATGATCGCCGCGATGGTCAGCGCGAGTCCGATCTGCCCGGCCGGCAAGCCCACCTGCTGGTGGAAGTACAGGACGCTGGCCGCGGAGTACAGGCTGAAGCCGATGCTGACCAGCAGGGTCGCCACCACCATGTGGCGGCCGGGACCCGGCTCGGGCAGGGCGCGGCGCAGGATGGCCAGGGTCACGACGACAGCCCCCGTAGGTTGACGAGCGCGGTGATGCGGCGCGCGATGAGTTCCGGTGCCGACGAGCCTGGCTGGAGCAGGTCCGCGCTGGGCAGGTCCAGGACGGTGGGCCGCCATTGGTCGGGCAGCCAGGCGGCGGGGGCGGCCGTCTCCCGGCCGCAGATCACGTGGGAGTCCGCGGCGGGCTCCGGCGGGTGTGCGGACGAGGCGAGCAGGAAGCCGAGCCAGGCGCGGTAGCGCGGCAACAATGCCGCCGCCGCGATCTCGGCCTCGTCCGGTTCCGCGCCGTCCTCGTCGAGCATCGTCAGCAGGTCGTGTCGAAGCTGCCGCGTCATCGCCTCGACGGTCGGCTCGCACCTCTGCGTCGCGGCGTCGGCGGGCGCGACACCCAGCGAGACCCGAAGGGCGGCGAACTCCGCCCGGATCGTCGCCGGCGTGGGCCAGCTCGGGTCCACCAGCACACAGGGGGCCACACGGCCCGATTCGGCCAGCAGCCGGGCCACTTGCAGCGCCAGCGTGCCCGCGTTGCAGTAGCCGGCCACCACGTCCGGTCGCTGTGCCATGGCCACGAGCCGTTCGACGTACGCAGCGGCCAGCTCGGCCGGATCGGCAGCGCCTCCCGACGCGGTCAGGTCGGCGATGGGGTCGAGCCGGCACACGGTCAGGGCGAGATGCGGCAGGATCGCCGCGGTCAGCGTCGGCCGCGCGTCCGGCCGCCGGAAGTCGACCACCAGCAGGCGCCCGCCGCTACCCGACGCGGCCTGGTCCACGGTCACCTCAAGCACGGCTCACCACCCGCGCGAGCTCGCTGATCGTCGGGTGAGCGTAGATCTCTCGCGGTGTGTACCGGCGCAGCCCGGCCTCCTGCATCGCCGCGCACAGTCGGGCGGCCAGCAGCGAGTTGCCGCCCACCGCGAAGAAGTCGTCGTACGGGGTCAGCTCCTCACCGAGGACCCGCTGCCAGACGTCGAGCATCAGATCCTCGACGTCGCTCGTGTCCGCAGTCGGGCGAGCGACCCGCGCGGCTGGCGCGGCCCGCGCAGGTCTCAGGCCGCCCACGTCCAGCTTTCCGTTCACGGTCAGGGGAAGGGCGTCCATCAGGGTGATCGACTGAGGCAGCATGTGTTCGGACAGCGACGCGGCGAGATGGCCGCGCAACTGGGACACGGTCACCTCGCTGGACGGGACCGCGTACGCCTCGATGACCGCTGCGGCACCGGCGCCGCGCACGACGATCGCGGCCTCGGCCACCGCAGGCGAGGCCAGCAGCACTGACCTGATCTCGGCCGGCTCGATCCGGAACCCGCGCACCTTCACCTGGTCGTCCATCCGCCCCAGGTGATCGATCGTGCCGTCGGGGCCGATCCGGCCCAGGTCGCCGCTGCGGTAGGCGCGCTGCCCGGTCACCGGATCGAGGATGAAGCGGGCGGCGGTCAGGTCCGGTTGACCCCAGTAGCCCCGGGCCACTCCTGCGCCGCCCACCCAGATCTCCCCGACGCCGCCGTCGGGCACGGGAGTGCCGTCCGTGTCGCGGATGGACATCGTCCATCCGGGCAGCGGCCGGCCGACGGAGCGAGAGCCGCGCCGCACGTCGTCGGCGGTGATGTCCTTGAGGGTGGTGTGCACCGTCGTCTCGGTGATGCCGTAGAGGTTCAGCAGGCGGCAGCCGGCGAGCGGGTGGCGCTCCAGCCACCCGCCGAGCATGCCGACCGGCAGCGTCTCCCCCGCGAGCAGCACCAGGCGCACGGCCAGCTCGGCCGGCCGCTGCCGGTCCTCGTAGATGAGCTGCGCGAACGCAGACGGAGTCTGGCTCAGCACGGTCACCCGCTGATCGACGAGCAGGGTGAGGAAGTCCGGCGGCGTCCGGGAAGTCCAGTACGGCACGACGACCAGTCGCCCGCCGGTGAGCAGGCAGCCCCACATCTCGTACACCGACACGTCGAACGCCGCCGAGTGGAACATCGACCAGACGTCCTCGCTGCCCAACCCCATCGCGTCGCGGGTCGCGGCGACCAGCGCCAGGACGTTGCCGTGCGGGATGACGACGCCCTTGGGCCGCCCGGTCGAGCCCGACGTGAAGATCACGTAAGCGACGTCCTCACGCCCCACCTCAGGCAGCCGGTGGCCCGGGGGCGCCGTCGCGGCCACCAGTTCGTCCGGCGTGACCGCCGGTGTCCCGGCCGGGAAGAGCCCGGCGGCGGCCACCACCGCCCTCGCGCCGACAGCCGCCACGGTGTGCTCGCGCCGCTCGGCCGGATAGGCCGGATCGATGGGAACGTAGGCCGCGCCCGCCTTCAGCACGCCCAACAGCACCGCGATCAGCGTCTCGTCGCGGTCCAGGCAGACAGCCACCCGGTCGCCGCGGGTCACGCCGCGCGCCGCCAGCCCGACGGCGACGCGGCCGGACAGCTCGTCGAGGTATCGGTAGGTGATGTCACGCGCACCGGAGGACACCACGACCCGCTCCGGCTGCCGTCGCACGACCTGCGCGAACGCCTGGTGGATGCTGACCTGGTCGGCCGGGGTCAGGGCCACGCCGTCGCCGAGGTGGGACGCGACTGGTCGATCCAGACCCGGCCCTCGGGTGTTCTGCTGCGCGTTCACGTCGCTTTCCCCTCCGCGTGCGGCACGGCCGCCGCCGTCCCGGCGATCACGGCCAGCACCGCCTCCGCCTGGTCCAGCAGGTACATGTGGCCGCCGGTCAGCTCGACACTGGTGATGGGGCCGGCAGCCACCTCCGCCCAGCGCGCCGCCTCGGCTGCGGACACCAACTCGTCGTGCTGTCCCCGCAGCACGGTGATCGGCGTGTCCAGTTGCACTCCGGGCTCGGCCCGGTACGCCTCGTGCATCGCCACGTCGGTCCGCAGTGTGGGCAACAGCAGCTCGCGCAGTTCCGGATCGTCCAGGGCGGCGTCGTGGTGACCGGCGAAGCCACGCACGCGAGCGACGAACGCGTCATCGTCGAGACCGGTGGCGTGATCGGTTCGCCCGCAGTGCGGCGCCGTCGATCCGCTGGCGTAGAGATGGCCCAGGGCTCCCGGCCAACGTCGGTTGATCAGCAGCGCGAGTTCGAAGCCGAGCGCCGCGCCCAGGCTGTGTCCGAACAGGACGACCTTGCCGCAATCGTCGATGGCAGTCGCCACCTGCGGCAAGAGGCACTCCGCCGCGGCTCGGACGTCGGTGACGGCCTCCTCCAGGATCCGGTTCTCGCGGCCGGGCAGTTGCAGGCCGCGCACGGTGTGTCCCGTGGGCGCCCGGCGGCTCCAGCTCCGGAAGAATCCGGCGCCGCCACCGGCGAACGGCAGGCAGAGGATGCCGATGCCGCGCACCCGCTCGACCCGGTCGGTGGTCCAGCGCAGCGCGGCGAGGGTCACCGGCCGATCGACCGAGGACGTCCCATGGCCGCCGTGCGGCTCGGCCAGCAGCTCGACCGGGCCGCAGACGCGGTCCCGCAACGCGTCAACGGCGGACTGAGCGTGGTCCGGGCCGGTCAGGACCGTCACCGGGGCGGTCAGGCGCACCGCGCGCAGCGCCTCGGAGGCGGCGGCGGCCAGCGTCAGATCGGCGCGCAGCACCGGCAGCAGTGCCTGTCGTTCGGCCGGATCGGCGGCGAGCAGTTCCTGCGACAGCAACGCCGTCCCGGCCGGGCCCACGCCCGACATCTCGGCTTCCGCCGCGAAGGTGCGCCGGTCGTCTGCCGCCGCCGGGAAATCGCTCAGCACGACCGCCCGGCATTCGTCGTCGAGTTCGGCCGCGACCAGCGGAGCGAGCAGGGCCCCGAGGCGGTGACCGTAAACGACGGTCGGCAGTCGGCCCCGATCGTGCGGCTGGCGCAGGCTCGCCAGCACGTCGGCCAGTCCCGCACCGGGCGGCTCGCCGCGGCGACGCTCGCGGCCCGGCAGGTTGAGCCCCATCACCTCGACGTCGTCCGGCAGCCCTGTCACCAGCGGCCGCAGCGACGCCGGGCCGGTACCGGCGGGCGGCAGCACCAGCAGCCGCACCCGGACCGGCTCGCGGGCGGCCCGGCGCACCAGGGTCCACCACTTCGGCGACGCCGCGCTCATCGCCGCGTCCCCGTGGTGTCGCGCCCGGCGTGCACCGCGCCGAGGATGTCGCCGAACGTCGGCGTCTCCAGGAGGGTCTTGAATTCCAGGTCGGCGGCGAGTCGCTTGCGTACCCGCGCGATCATCCGGACCGCCAGCAGTGAGTCGCCGCCGGCATCGAAGAAGTTCGTCTCAGGCGTCGGCGGCCCACCGCCGAGCAGGGACTGCCAAATCTCACCGAGAGCCTCGGCAAGGCCAGCCGTCTCCGAGGGCACGCCGGCATGCGGTACGCCGGCATGCGGTACGCCGGTCTGGAGCGGTCGGCTCGGCGTACCGGGCCGGGTCCGCTCCAGCCAGTGCCGCCGCCGCTGGAACCGATATCCCGGCAGCGGCGTCGGCCGCCCCTGAATCGGGAACGCCACGTCCACACCCGCCGCCCACGCGCCGAGCACTGTGCCGAGGAACGGCTGCAGCCCCGCGTCCGGCTCGTCCGGCCCGCCCATCGTGGCGAGCCGGACCGCGTCGGCGCCGGGCCCCCCGCTGGCCAGCGTGATGAGGGTGCGCCCGGGCCCGGCTTCGATCAGCAGAGGATGCCGCAGCGCCGCCAGCCGCTCGATGCCGTCGGCGAACCGGACCGGCCGCCGCAACTGCTCCACCAGATAGCCGGGGTTGACCGTCGTGCCGGCGGGCAGCACCTGCCCGGTCACGTTGGACACGACCCGCCGGGTGGTCGGCGTGAAGGTCACCGAGGCCGCCTCGGCGCGGAAGTCGTCGAGCATCCCGTCCATCGCCGCGGTGTGGAAAGCGTGTGAGACCCGCAGCCGCCGGTGCCGCAGGTGACCGGCGTCCGCTCGCTCCCGGGTCAGATCGATCAACTCGGGCGGTCCGGCGACGACCACCGAGCGAGCGGCGTTGACCGCAGCGACCTCGACGCCGGCCGGCAACAGCGCCCGGACCTGCTCCTCCTCGGCGGAGACGGCGAGCATGGCCCCGGTCGGCATCTCCTGCATCAACCGGCCGCGCGCCGCGACCAGGCGCAGCGCGTCGGCCAGACTCATGCCGCCGGCTATGCACAGGGCGGCGTACTCGCCGACGCTGTGGCCGAGCAGCAGCGTCGGCTCAACCGTCAAACTCGCCAGCAGCTGCGCCACGGCGTACCCGGTCACGAAGAGCGCGGGCTGGGCAAGCCGGGTCTGGTCGAGTTCGCCGGTCGACCCGCCATCACCGAGCAGTAGCCTGCGCAGGTCAAGCCCGCCCAGCAGCGGGACGAGCCGGGCACAGCACTCGTCGACCGTCTCACGGAATCGCGGATAGGCGGCGTAGAGCGGGGCCGCCATGCCTTCGTACTGACTGCCCTGACCGGGGAACAGCAGGCACACGCTGCTGCGCGCCGCTCTGCGGACCGGGACCGGGACGAGGCTTCCGGCGCTGGCCCACAGCAGGCCGCCGCGCATCCGGTGCCGGGCTCGGCCGTACTGGAGTGTGTGTGCCACGTCGGGCGGATCCAGCTCGGGATGTGCGGCGAGGTGCTCGACGAGATCACGGGTCATGGCCGCCAGGCCCTCGGTGCTGTCCGCGGAGAGCGGCAGCAGCTGCGGGAAGTGTGGCCGCGGCGACGGCGCCCGCTCCGGTGCTTCCTCGACCACGAGGTGGGCATTGGTCCCGCCGATGCCGAACGAGCTGACCCCCGCCCGCCTCGGCCGATCCGTACGCGGCCACGCCCGGCCCGCCATGACCACCTCGAACGGCCCGTCCGCGAACGGGATCTCCGGATGCGCTTCGACGCAGTCGATGCTCGGCGGCAGATACTCGTGCCCCAGCGCCAGCACCACCTTGATCAGGCCGGCCACCCCCGCCGCGGCGTCCAGATGTCCGATGTTGGGCTTGACCGAACCCAACAGGCACGGTGTCGATCGAGGCCGCTCCGTGCGGAACGCCTGCCCCAGCGCGGCCACCTCGATGGCGTCGCCGATCTCGGTGCCGGTGCCGTGCGCCTCCACATAGTCGATGTCGTGCGGCTCGACACCCGCCACGCGGTGCGCCCGGCGGATCACCGCGGCTTGGCCGTCGATGCCCGGCGCGGTGTAGCCGACCTTCGCCGCCCCGTCGTTGTTGACGGCCGATCCGCGAATGACCGCGCGCACCGCGTCGCCGTCGCGGATCGCCTCGGCGGCGCGCTTGAGCACGACCATGCCGACCCCGTTGCCGCCGACGGTGCCCCGGGCGGCGCGGTCGAAGGCCCGGCAGTGGCCATCCGGGGAGTTGATGCCGTGCTGGTCGTAGACGTACCCGGCCTCCTGGGGAACGCAGATGCGGGCACCTCCCGCGATGGCGACGTCGCTGTCGCCGGCGAGCAGGCTCTGGCAGGCCAGGTGTACGGCCACCAGCGAGGTCGAGCAGGCGGTCTGCACGGTCACCGCCGGACCGCGCAGACCCAGGCGGTACGCGATCCGCGTCGCCACGTGGTCCTTCTCGTTGCCCACCATCAGGGAAAGCCGCCCGAGGGCATCCGCCAGGCCACCGTCGGCGAGCACGTGCTCGGTGAAGTAGGTGTTGACGCCGGTCCCGGCGAACACACCCACGGCGGCCGTGGTGCGAGCCGGGTCGAGGCCGGCGTCCTCCAGCGCCTGCCAGGCGCACTCCAGGGCGATCCGTTGCTGCGGGTCGGTGACCTCGGCTTCCCGCGGCGACATACCGAACAGTTCGGCGTCGAACAGGTCGGCGTCGGCCAGCACTCCGCCCGCGGCGACATAGCCCTCCGCAGCCCGCTCGGCGGCGCTCACCCCGGCCGCCGCGAGCTGCTGGTCGTCGAACCGGCTCACGCAGTGCCGCCCCGCGCGCAGGTTCGCCCAGTACTCGGCGGTGTCGGCGGCGGCCGGGAAACGCCCGGCCATCCCGATGACGGCGATACCGTCGACCCATCGGATCCCGGTCACGGCTCAGCCCACCGCCGACAGCAGGGCGCACACGTGCCGCGCCAGCGTCCGCACGGACGGGTAGCGGTACATGTCGAGGGTCGACAACGCACAGCCGGGCCAGGTCTGCCGAAGCCGGTTGCGGACCGCCATCAACTGCACCGAGCTGCCGCCCACCTCGAAGAACCCGTCCTCCGGCCCGAAGTCGTCGTCTTCCAGCACGTCGACCCAGATGTCGGTGATGACGTCCTCAACGTCCGAGGGCTCCGGTTGTCGGTCCGGCACCACGCCGCCTCCGGTCTCAGCGGCATGCGCCGGGTGCGGGGCCGGGCCGTCGGCGTACGCGTCCGGCGGCCCGGCAAGCGCGGTGATCGTATGGCGTGCCAGCATGGCGACGTCGACCTTGCCGTTGGCGGTGAGCGGCAGCTCGGTGACGAGCGCCCAAGCCGACGGCACCGCGTAGGCGGGCTGTGCCCTGGCGACGTGCTCGCGCAGCGTGGACGGATCCGTGTCCGGCACGGCGACCACCCCGGCCAGCAGCCGGGCCGACGTCCCGTCGCCGACCACCGTCACGTACGCGTCCCGGACGGCCGGATGGTCCCGCAGCGCCTGTTCCACGCCGTGCAGCTCGATCCGGTGGCCGAACACCTTGACCTGGCGGTCGCGGCGGCCGAGGAAACGCAACCTCCCGTCGGCGTCCCAGCGCACGATGTCGCCGGTCGCGTAGGACACCTCGTCGGGGTGCTCGGGGAGACACCCGAACGCGATCGCGGTCGCGGCGCGGTCGCCCGCATAGCCGAGGGCGAGGCCGAGACCCGAGGTGCGCAGCTCCCCCACCGCGCCGGCGGGCACCCGGTGACCGGACCGGTCCACCACCATCACCCGGGTCCCGGCGATCGGCCGGCCGATCGGCAGCGGGTCGTCGACCTCGGCCGGGTCGTCGAAGTGTGCCACGGTGGTGAAGGTCGTGTTCTCGGTCGGGCCGTACCCGTTGCTCACCCGCAGACCGCGGTGCCGTTCGAGCACCTGGCGAACCTGCGCGGACGCCACCACGTCGCCGCCGGTCAGCAGCTGCCGCAGTCCCGCGAAGGCGTTCTGCCGGTGCTCGGCGAGCAGGCGGAACAGGCCAGCGGTCAGCCACAACACCGTGACCGCGCGCTCGGCGAGGAAGCCAGCCAGCGCCGACGGGCTCGGCGGCCCGTCCGGGAACACCTCGATCGCGGCACCGCTGACCAACGGGGCGAAGATCTCCAGAGTCGAGGCGTCGAACGCGAGGGGCGCCAATCGGGCGTATCGCTCCCCCGGCCCCTGCCGGACATGACCGGCGCGGTGCACGAGGCGGACCACGCCGCGCACCGGCACCCGGACGCCCTTCGGCACGCCGGTCGATCCGGACGTGAAAGCCAGGTATGCGACGCGCTCCGGGTCGGCGGGCGGGCGGGGCGGCGGGCGCTCGCCCCGCTCGCCCGCGTCGACCAGCACACAGTGTGCCGGGGCCGACGCGAGCAGCGCGGCGGCGGCGGGCGGTCCGACCACGGCCCGGGGCTCGGCCACGGCCATGACCGCGTGCTGCTGCGCCGGGGGCGCGTCGGCGTCGAGGCCGACGTATGCCGCGCCGAGACGCAGGGCAGCCAGCACCGCGACGATCTCCTCGGACGAGCGCGGCACGGCCACCAGGACCGTGTCGCCGACGCCGACGCCCACCTCGGCCAGCCTCGCCGCCAGGCCGGTCGCCGCGTCGAGCAGCTCCCGGTAGCGGTAGGCGGCACCGGCCCCGCTGACCGCGGACGCCGACGGTGTCGCGGCGGCCTGGGCGGCGAACAGCTCCCACAGGTCGGGCAGGTCCGCCGGCAGCGGCGGGCCCTGCTCCCACTTCCGCAGCAGCGCGCGTTCGGCCTCGGCGATCGTGCGCACCGTCTGCAGCGGCGCGGCCGGGTCGGCGGTGAGCTCGACCAGCGCCGCGACGAACGACTCGGCGAGGCTCGCCGCCTCGTCGAACGCGAGCACCGTGGCCGCGTACTCGAGCGCCAGCACCGGCGCGGGCGACCAGCGCTGCACGTAGAGCATCGCGTCGAACGGCGTCCCGCCGCAGTGCCCCTCGTGGATGCGGAACTCCACCTCGCCCGCGGTCAGGCGGGCGGGGACCAGCTCGTCGTGCGGCGCGAACGCCGTCTGTACCAGCGGGTTGCGGGCGATGTCCCCGCCGAGACGCAGCTCCCGCACGAGCTGCTCGAACGGCACCTCGGCAAAGTCGAGCGCCTGCGCCAACGCCCGGGCGGCATCGGTCAGGTAGTCGGTGACGGACACCTCCGCGTGCGGTCGCAGCCGCACCGGGACCACCCGGGTACACAGGGCCACGACGTCCCGAAGGCCAGCCGTGGGCCGGCCCGCAGCGGGCACCCCGACCAGCAGATCGTCGAGGTCGCAGCGGCGCGCGACGACCAGCCCCCACGCGGCGAGCAGGAAGGCATTGCGGGTCACCCCCAGCGCAGCCGCGAGCGTGTCGCAACGGGAGCGGATCTCGTCCGGCAGGCTGAACACGTGCCGCGCCGCCGCAGGAGCGAACGCGGCCGGGCGGCGGATCCCGGACGGCAGCTCCACCGTTGACGGCGCGTCCGCGAGCTGAAGCGCCCGCTCGGCGGCGGCGGTCGCCTGCCGGTCCGGGTCGGCGCCGGCCGCGAGCATCGCGGTGGTCGACGGCGCGACCGGCGCGCCCGCGTAGGCGGCGGCGAGGTCTCGCCAGAAGACACCGATGCCCCAACCGTCCACGAGCGCGTGGTGCACGAGCAGGGTCAGCACCCGAGGCCCGTCCGGGGTCCGGGTGAGCACCAGATGCACCGGCGGGGTGCCGTACGGGTGCAGGAGCCGCGCGCTGGCCGCCGCGAGCCCGGCGTGGATCGAGCCGAGGAGGTCCTGGCCCGCTGCCAGGCGTACCGTCTGCTCTCGCAGCGTGGGTGTCCACCTCGGGTGGACGACCCGGCCCCGGCTCCCGTCCGGGCGCAGCGCGAACGAGGTGCGCAACGACTCGTGCGCCCGGACCACGTCGCTGACCGCCGTCCGCAGCCGCGCGGGGTCCACCGGCCCGCTGAGCACCGCGCTGAATAGCAGGTGGTAGGCCGTGCTGCCGTGGACTTCCGCGGCCTCGATCATGGCGTTCTGTCCGGGAAGCAGATCGAGCACGCCGTCCACGCCCGGCGGCGCCGGCGCAGGCGGGGACGTTGCCTCCTCCGCCTGCGCCAGGACCCGCCCGAGTGGCTCGGTGCCGAGCAGCCGCGCCAGACTGACCGTGCAGCCCAGTTCCCGTTCGGCGAGCGCCGTCAGCTCGGCGCCGCGCATCGACGTACCACCCAGAGCGATGAAGGATCGGCTCGGCCCGTCTGCCAGCACCCGCTGCTCGGGCAGTTGAAGCACGCGCGCGACCAGGCGCGCCCATGAGGTTTCCATCCGGTGCCGCTTCCGTCCGTCAGCTGCGGGCGAGCAGGTCGTCGTAGAGCTCACGTGTGTTCTCCGGCAGGTCCGCCCGGCCCCGGCCGGGCTCGCCGCCGACCCGGCTGGCGTCGAACAGGTGCCAAGCCAGCGGCGCGCCGATGGCGGCCTCCAGTCGCTTGCGGGTGCGGGTGGCACCGAACGTGTCGACGTCGACGAACAGCCACTCGCCCCGCGAGACCTGACTCAGCACGCTGGCGTACGCAAGCCGCCAGATCTCCAGCGCGATCTCCCGGTCGATGGGCACCGCGCTGACCTCGGAGCCGAAGCGGACCAGGGAACGCGCCGCGGACTCCGGATCGCGGAAGACGCAGACCCGCAGCGCGTCGTCGAGGTACGGCTCCCAGGCGGTCAACGTGTAGCAGAACCGCGGGTCCTTAAGGCAGAACGGGTGCTGGCCGGTCAGCTCCGCCATGCTGTGCCGCATGTCCTCGGGTGCCGGCCCGAACGCGACCTGGTCGGCGGGCACCGCGCTGAGGTAGCGGTGGCGGGGCGCGGGAACCCAGGGCGTCACCGAGGGCAGCCGGCCGAGCAGCTCGTCGTTGATCGCGTTGACCAGCTCGCTCTCGAAGTAGCCACCCCGGTTCCACTGATCGGGCGGCAGTAGCGCGGGGCCCAGCCGATGCCCGGTGAGCCCGGCGATGACGGCGGTGCTGACGCTCGTCCCATTACGCGCACAGCCCAGGACGACGCAGCTGCGCGGCGTCATCCGGCCGCCCCTGGCCCACGGTGCCGTTGACTACCCTGCTTCACCCCGCGGCTCCCATCAGTTCAGTGCATCCGCGAAGCGGACGATGCCGCGCAGGACGGCCTGCGCCAGCTCGGCGCTCTCCTGAGGCGGCAGGTAGCCACGGGGATGTCTGAGTTCGAAGCGCATGCCCTCGGCGGCGGCCCGCATCCAGATCCAGATCCCCCAGCCGACCGCTCCGCCCGGCTCGGGTAGATCACCTACCGTGCACCCGGCAAGCTCCAGATCGCACGCCACGGTGCTGTCGAGGTCGAGGTAGAGCACCGGATGCCGGCGCGGATGGCCCCAGTCCTGTGGAGTCAGCTCGCGGATCAGGCGCTGCGCCGGGTACGCCCCGTGGGTGAGCGCGTCAACCAGCAGCTCGCGCACCTGCTTAAGCACGTCCGGCGGCTCGGCCTCGCGCAGGGCCGGCACCTCCAGGGCGAGGTTGGTGGTCAGGAAGGACACCACGCTTTCCGTGCCCGGCAGCTGGCGGTTGCCGATCGGCACCAGCACCGGCACCCGGTCCGCGCCGGTGCGCTCGGCCACCGCAACGGTCAACGCCGCGAGCGAGACAAGCAGCCAGGTCGCCCCGTCCTGCCCGGCGTTGGCGGCCAGCGTCGCCACCGTGCCCGCGTCGACTTCGACCTGGTGCGTGACGCCGTGCTCCCACTCGTCGCCGATCGGCTGCCGCGACCCCGGATACTTTAGCTCACGCCAGAGCGGCCCCCCACCCGCCGACCGAGCCCACCAGTCGTACGCCCGACGGCCCGCCGCCGAGGCGCAGAACTGCTCCTCCAGGTGCCCGACCGCCTGGTTCTGCAGGGGCTCGGACAGCTCGGGCAGGGGGCCGCCAGTGACGCAGGCGCGGTAGACCTGGGAGATCTCCTCCAGCAGGATGCGCACCGCCAGTCGGTCAGCGACCAGATGCTCCACGCCGAACCAGAACTCGTGTTCGCGGGGGCCGGTGCGGCGCAGCAGAAACCGGGCCAGCACTCCCGAGCCCAGGTCGAACGGCAGTGTCGCCAGCTCGACGAGCGGCGGGCCGTCGGCTTCGACGATCTCCAGCTCGACGGCGGCGGCGGGAACCACCCATTGGGTCAGATCGTCGAGTGAGAACGCGGCGCGCAGCCCATCGTGCCTGCGCGCGACGGCGGCGACCGCGGCCGAGAGCGCGGCCGGGTCGAGGTCCCCTTCGATGCGGTAGCCCGCGGCGATGACGGAGGTGGTGGTGTTCCAGCCGCCGCCGCCTGCGGCGAGCGCCCGCCGGGCCCGCATCAGGCGCGCAGCCTGGTTGGCGTTGACGGGGTGCCGGCCAGCGGCGGCGATCACCGGGGCCGGCTCCGCGGGCGCGTCTGCGACGGCCCCGCGCGTCTCGACGAGGGTGGCCATGGCGGCCAGCTGCGGGTGCGTGATGATCTCGGTGAGCGTGAGCTCGACGCCGAGCTCGCGGCGGATCCGCGCCAGGAGCCGGACCGCGGTCAGCGAGCTGCCACCCATCTCGAAGAACGAGCTGCCGGGCTCGGGACGGCTGCCCAACAGCCTCTCCCAGATGTCCGCGATCGTGGCAGGCACGGACAGTTTCGGGCGTTCGTCGGCGATCACGCTGGATCAAGTCCCCCACTCGTATCCATGACGTCGCACTTGGCGCCGCCACGGATGGGCTACGCCGCAAGTGGACGGTCGCAAACGGGGACGCTAGTCAATCGCCTGATGATGATGCAATACCTTTCGGCGTAATTGCAGGTCGATCCACTCCTCTGCAGACGGAACCGACGCACTCCATCGACCTGCCACGATCAACATCACCGAAGCCGACCGGGTCACGACCGGCGCCGACGGCCAGAAAGTCAATCTTGGCATTGCGGCGCGGGTGCGGGCGTGGGCGCGGTTGATCTTCTTCTGCCACGCGGACAGCCTCCGCCGGGTGGTGGTGGCGGTCGACCGGGGTGCGGGCGCTGTGCCGCGTCGGCGGTCGTGGCGAGCGGGGCGGCGCAACCCTACCGTGACCTGCGCCGTCACGACGAAAATAGCCCAGCAGGCGATGGCATGATCTTCACCGATCAATTTCCAGCCTTTAGCGGCAATGGCGCTCGCCGTTCACTAAGAATGGAACGTGTCTGCGAGGACCCCAGCAAAGCTGGCCATCGTCACCGGAAGTTCCGGCCGGGTCGGCGCAGCCGTCGTCGCGGCCTTCCGCGCCGCCGGATGGACGGCTCGCGGCGCCGACCGAATACCGGGCCGGCACACCGAGATCGTGGGCGACCTCCGCGATCCTCGCGTGCGACGGGCCGCCGTAGGCGACGCAGGTGTGCTCGTCCACGCCGCGGCGCTGCACGCTCCGCACGTGGGCAGCCGGTCCGACGAGGAGTTCCGCGCGGTGAACATCGGCCTGACCGCGGACCTGCTCGCCGACGCGATGGAGGCCGACGTCGGCCGCGCCCTGTACATCAGCAGCACCAGCGTCTACGGGCATGCCCTCAGCTGCGCCGACCACACCGTGTGGGTCGACGAACTACTCACACCGCGTCCTCGCGACATCTACGACGAGACCAAGCTTGCGGCCGAGCGCCTGGTCACCACCGGCCCCCTACCGTCGGTGGTCCTGCGGATCGCACGCTGCTTTCCCGAGCCGCTCATGGTGCGTGCGGTCCATCTGCTGCATCGGGCGGTGGATGTGGCCGACGTCGCCGACGCCGTCCTGCTGGCCGCGGACCACGCCGTGACGGGCACGTTCAACATCTCCGGCCCTCACCCCTTCCGGCGTACGGACTGCCCGGACCTTCATCGCGACGCGGCCGCAGTGCTGGCGCGGCGGGCGCCGGAGACCGGCGCGGCGTTTCGGGCCCGGGGCTGGGCTCTGCCCGAGCGGGTGGACCGTGTTCACGACTCGACGGCCGCCGCTGAGAGTTTCGGATACCGCCCGCGGCGGGGCGTTCAACAGCTGCTCGGCCTGCCACAGTAGGCCGCTCCGCAGCCAGGTGCTGCGCGGATGGCCGGAGAGGCCACCCGCCGTCGCATCACCTGGCAGCGGGGATGCGGCTCGGGCCCGGGGACTCTGCCGGCCGCTGCCGGGCGAGCCCCGTGCGGGACAGTCGGAATCGGCACGACATGCAACCATCGTTGCTCTGTCCGATGTCTTCGGAGTTTGACGGGGAGAGCAAACGTGCCGACGAGCTTTGCTGATCGTCTCCACTGGGTGCGGACCACCATGCCGGTCACCAGCCGAGTCATCGCCGAACTGGGCGACAGACCGGGTGCCGACCGAACCTTCTGCTACCGCGGGCATCTCACCCTCAATTCGATGCCGGTGTTCGAGTGGCTGGCCGCCTCCGGCATCAAGCTGACGATTGCGAGCTGTGATCCGAACACGGCCGATCCCGAGGTCGTGGCACGGCTGCGGGCGGCCGGGTGCGCTGTCCTCACCGACGAGGACGAACTTGAGCAGGCCGTACGGCTGCGGCCGGAGCTGGTCTTCGACACCGGCGGAGACCTCACCGCGGCGCTGATCGAGGAGGGCACGCCACCGCTGGCCGCGGTGGAGTCGACAAGCACCGGGTTGTGGCGGCTGGGCAAGCTGCCTGACGTCCCCATGCCGATGCTCGAGTGGGCGCGCATCCCGCTCAAGGAGAAGGTGGAACACCGGTTCCACGTCGCCGCCGGCGTGTGGTCGGCCATCGCGTGGCTGACCGGGCTGTCGATCGAGGGCCGCCGCGTGCTGGTTCTCGGGTACGGCGAGGTGGGCAAGGGAGTGGCCGACCGGGCCCGCCGGTTGGGCGCGCTGGTGACCGTGGCGGAGCCGGAGCCGGCGCGAGCGCTGGACGCGCGGCTGCACGGTCATGAGACGGTTCCCACCGCACTCGCCGCGGCGCACACGGCCGAGATCGTCGTGACCGCCACCGGACGACCGGCTTCGGTCAGCGCCGCGGTCCTGGACCGGCTGCCCCACGGGGCCATCGTGGCCAACGCCGGCCACTCGCCTCAGGAGATCGACCTCGCGCACCTGGCCGACCGCGGCATGGCGCACCCGCTTCGGCCGGGTCTCGTCGAATACCGGGGCCCACAGCGGACAGTTGTCGTGCTCGGGGGCGGAAGCCCGGTGAACCTGACAGTCGACAACACCTTCGGTGACGACCTGTGGGATCTGTTCGCCGGCGTGACCGCATTGAGCTGTGCCTGGTTGCTGACCGGTGAGTGGGCGGCCGAACCTCCCGGGATCCGGCCGCTTCCGGCGCTGATGCAGCGGCGGATCGCCGAGCTCTATCTGTCGCCGCCGCCCCGGCCGGCACACGTCGGCGCGATCCAACGGGTGGATGCCGCCGAGGCCGGCGGTCACGTCCTGCAGGAGCTGGCGGGCCCGCAGTGCGCCGCGTACCAACAGCACCACACGTTGGCCTGCTCGACGCTGGCGCCTGGCGCCCGGATCGCCGTCCACCATCACGAACGCACCGAAGAGACCTACATCGTGCTCGATGGGGAGGTCACCGTGACGCTCGACGGCGTGGAGCACCTCGTGGCCACCGGCGGGGTCGTGACCATCCCACCGCCGATACGGCACGGCGTGCTGGCCGGCGAGCAGGGGGCTCGGTTGCTAGCGGTCTCCACCCCGCCCTGGCAGCCCGACGACCACCACGAGCAGCCGAGCTGACGGCAGGACTCCCGGCCGCCTCATCGGGCGGCCGGGAGCAGGCACGCCAGCATCCGCTCGGCGAGCAGCCAGGTGGCCGGCGTGGCCGCCGCTGCGGGCGCACAGACGAGCACGGCCTCCGAGCGGATCAATGGGGAACCGATCGTCACCAGGCTGTGCGCGGCAAGGGTACGACCGGTGTCCACCACATCCGCGACGGCGTCCGCGATGCCGAGGCGTACGGCCAGTTCCACGGCGCCGCTCATCTCCACGACGGTCGCGTTCAGCCCCCGCGCTGCCAGGTCCCGGGCGGTCAGCCGGGGCAGCGCGGTGGCGACTCGCCGACCCTGGAGCCCGGTGACATCGGTGCCGAAGTCGGGGGGCGCGGCGTAGTGCACGCGCGCGTGTCCGAAACCCAGCGCCAGGAGTTCGACGACCGGCCGGTCCGCATCGGCCGCCAGGTCGCGGCCGGTGATGCCGGCATCCAGCACACCCTCGGCGACGAGACGCGGGACGTCCCGGGCCCGGAGGTGAAGGAACTCCGTGTCGTTGGCCCGGTCGAACGAGTGCAGTCGTTCACCCGGTACGCCGCAGTCGTAGCCCGCGGCGGCGAGCAGGCGCCGAGCCCCGGATGCCAGCGCGCCCTTGTGCGGCAACGCTATTCGGTGCGGGCCACGCCTGTGCGACCCCCGTACGTCAGCCATGATCAGCCGACTCCTTCCAGCAGCTGTGGTAGTCGCCCCATTGAGGCAGGACGGCCGCCCGGCGACGAGACCCATTCACGGTGCCACCGGGGGCTCACTCTCTACTGCAGACCGTACGTCCGTGAACGGCGAGCAACCAAAAGTATCCACATTCATCAGCAGAGCCGCTGGTCATGCCCCACTTCCGCAGTCGATTTCAAGTTGATCAATTGGTTGATGGCAATCAGTGGTTGCGGAATCGCAGAGCGTCGCCTAGACTTCGATCCCAGTGATCGCCGCGCCATATCACCGCGCCACATCACCGCGCCGTCATGGCGCCGTTCTGACGCAGGGCGCGATCGAACACTTCTACGGGGAGGTGGTAACGTGCGTTTCGCTGTCGTGGGCACCGGATTCGGGGAACAGCACGTCAGGTGGATTACCGATATACCGGGCATGGCGGTCACGGTCCTCTGCTACCGCGAGGACAAGGCCAAGGCAGCTCGCATCGCTCAGCAATTCAACATCCCGCGCATTGATCCCGACCCCTTGTCCGTCCTGCGCAGTGGGGACGTCGACGCCGTTTGCGTGGTAACACCTCCGGAAACGCACAATGAACTTCTCGTGGCCGGCCTCGACGCCGGATTGACTGCAATCTCCGACAAGCCGTTGGCAGCGGACGTCGACACGGCGAATCGGCTCGCTCAGCATGCCGAGCGGCGCCAAGCGGACGCCTTTGTCACCTTCCAGTGGCGCGCGAACCGCGCTCTTCGCCGGATCGGGCAGTTGCAGCGGGACGGTCTCTTCGGCCGCGTCCGGCAGGTGAGCCTGGAATTCCATCACAGCTTCCTCGGGCAGACCAAGACGCCGTGGCCATGGCGCCACGACGGTCGTTCCGCAGGCGCCGGCACCCTCTCTGACCAGGGAGTTCACCTCTTCGATGCGCTGCGCTGGCTGCTCGGCGAGGAGTGGGTCGTCGATGACGCCCGCTCGTCGATCACCTTCGCCCGCCGGCTGCATCAGGACCAGTCCCTGGACGGGGGAGCGGAAGACATCGCGGACGTCTGGCTGTCCTCGGCGTCCGGAATTCCGGCTCGCGTCTTCACGTCCCGGGTCTCGGTCCACCGTCAGTTACGAGTAGAGATCCACGGCAGTCGGGCAGGTGTCAGCGCAAGTCTCGATCCCGACGACGGGTCTGGCCGGCTGCACATCTTCAAGCCGGATTCCGATCCACAGGTGGAGGACTTTCCCGCCGACCCGATGAATATCTACAAGCTATTCTTCTCCAATAGAGACGAGTTGATCGGCGCGCCCACTTTCGCAGACGGCACACGCGCTCAAAGTCTTATGGACGAAGCGGTACGACGCTTTCGCAAGACCGAACGCCCGTAATCGAGATCGCATTTCTTCCACGTGCCCCGGGCGCGTTCACGAAGAAGGCTCCTTAAGAGCGTCACAACCATGATCTCGCAGGCATGCGCGCTAGCCCCGCCGTGCCTCAATTGCTATTCGATTGGTGGTGGAGTGATGGCTGAGGACATCCGGCTGGCCGTCGCAGGCGTAGGCAACAACATTTCCGCACTTTTCCAGGGTGCCGAGCTGTACCGGAAGATGTATCGCGACGGGGTCGACGAAGCCGAATTCCCTGGTATCAAGAGGGCCCGAGTGGGTGGGATCGCGGTGAGCGACCTGGCATTCGTCGCCGCCTTCGACGTCCATCCCAACAAGCTCGGGCGGTCGTTCACCGAGGCGGTTCTCGCCGAGCCGAACAACTATCCCCGGCTGGACGTCGAGCTGCCGGAGGTGGGCTTCACCGTACAGGCCGGTCTGGCCACTCCCGAGGACGCGGAACCCGGCTCGGCGGCGTTCCGCGCCACCGTGGACGAACTGCGTAACAGCCGTGCCGAGGTGCTGCTCTACTCGCTGCCGACCGGCCTGCAGTGGGCGGCCGACGGGTACGCCCGCGCGGCGTTGGAGGCCAACGTCGCCTTTGTCAACTGCACACCGGAGGTGGTTGCCCGCTCGCCCGAGATGCTCGCCGCGTTCCAGGACGCCAAGGTTCCCCTGGTCGGTGACGATCTGGCCAGCCACCTCGGCACCTCGGTGGTGCACCGGGCGCTGCTCGGCCTGCTCAGCGAGCGGGGTCTGACCCTCTCCAGCTCCTACCAGCTGAACTTCGGGGGCAACGAGGACTTCCGCAACCTGCGGGAGCGCGGAGCGAGCAAGCGGCAGTCCAAGCTCAATGCCCTGGCCCAGGAAGGCGTGGACACCTCCAACGTCGAGGTGATCCCTTCGGCGGGCTTCGTTCCGCACCTGAAGGACAACAAGGTCGCGATGCTCAACATCGAGGGCCTGGGCTGGGCGGGCACGCCGGTCTCGCTCGATCTGAAGCTGAAGGTGCAGGACTCCAGCAACGCGGCCGGCGTGATCATCGACCTGGTGCGGATCGCAGCCGCCAGCAGCCGGCTCGGCATCTCGGGCTTCCCGCCGGCCGCAGTCCGCATTCTCAAGTCGCCGGCCGGTGGACACACCTCGTACACCGCGGAGGACGTCGAGGAAGGGTTCCGGCAGCTGGACCGGCTGGAGTCGGAGGACATCGTCCCGGCGGCGTCGGCACGATGACCCACACGCCTCCTGACCTTTCGGCGGGCACTGTCCTCGCGGTTCTTGCCTACCCCGGCGTGGACGAGCTCGACCTTTTCGGTGCGTACGCGATTCTCGGCAAGGCCGGGCTCGTCGCCCAGGAGCAGGGCCTCGCACCGGTACGGGTCGTCATCGCTGCCTCGAACGACGAGGTTCGAGGCTCCGGCGGTGTGACCTTTCGGGTTCAGGAGGACGTGTCCGCAGTGACGCGGGCGCAGGCGGTCGTCGTACCTGGTGGTCGCGGAGCCGCGGCGACCCGTGACGACGACCGTCTGCGCCGGACGCTGCGCATGGCGTACGACGGTGGGACTCGGCTGTATTCCGTGTGTTCCGGGGCGCTCGTCCTGGCCGGCGCCGGACTGGCGGAGGGTCGCGTCCTCGCCGTGCATTCCGCCAAGCGTCAGCAACTCCTGGCGCTCGGCGCGAAGCAGGCGGCCCACGGGTTGGTCCGCGACGACCGGATCTGCTCGGTCGGCGGGGACATCCAGATCTCGCTCAAGTCAGTGGACCTGGCGTACGCGCTGCTGGCCGACCTGCGACCCGAGCTAATCGAGCCGGTGGCGCGCCGCACCGAAGTCCGCCCCGGCCGGAGCGAACGCGGTGTTCCGGAGGACGCTCATGCCTGAGGCGCATCGATCGGTTTTGATCACCGGCGCCAGCCGAGGGATCGGCCGGGCCACCGCTCTGGCGCTCGCCGCGGACGGGTACGCGCCGGTGCTCTGGGCCCGGTCCGGCGACGACCTCGCCAAGGTGGCCGACGAGGTGGCCGAGCAAGGAGTGCCGGTGCGCACGTCGGTCGTCGACGTCGCCGACCGGGCCGCGGTGGCTCGGGCGGCACAAGAGTCCCTTGCCGGCCTCGATCGCCTCGACGGCCTCGTCCTCAATGCGGGCCAGGGCACGTGGACCGCGCTGAGCGACCTGGAGCCGGCGGACTGGGATCGCACCGTGCGGACGAATCTGGACGGCAGTTTCCACGTCCTCAAGACCGTCTTGCCACTGCTGACCGCGGTGCGTGGCGCACTGGTCGTCGGCCTGCTGTCCGACTCGGTGTGCTATCCGTTCGCGGAGCGGGCGGCATATGCGGCATCCAAGTCGGGACTCGCCGCGCTCCTTGAGGTCACTCGGCGCGAGACGCGGGAGCACGGGGTGCGCATCTGCCGGCTGATGCCCAGCCGAGTCGACACGCACTTCCAGGGTTCGTACGCGGTAGCGGCACCGGGCACACGCGACGGCGCGCTCACGGCCGCCGAGGTCGCCGCCGTGATAGCCGGCGTCTTCCGCCTTCCAGCCGGTGTGGAAGTGCGGGAGATCCAGCTCTCCTCCATGACATCGACCTTCGGTCCCTTCCCGGAGAGGACAGGCGCGTGACATCGCAGAAGACGGTTCTTCTTCCGGAGGGCCACTCCAAGCCGATCGGTCGATACTCGCCCGGCATCCGGGTGGCCGCATCGAGCGGCGCCGGCCTTGTCTTCATCAGTGGCCAGGTGGCGACCGACGATCACGGCAACGTGCTGTCGCCCGAAAACGCCAGGGAGCAGGCGCGAGTCGTGTTCGGCCGTATCGAGCAGGTGCTGGCCGCTGCCGGCGGCTCCCTCGCCGATCTCGTGAGCGTGACCATCTATCTGACCGACGTACGTCGCGACTTTCCCGCGGTCTCGGCCGTACGGAACGAGGTGCTGGCGGACCCACCCCCGGCGAGCGTTCTAGTGGAGGTAGCCGCGCTGGCCGAGACCGGTTGCGTCGTCGAGATCAGCGGCATCGCGATAGTGGAGGGCGAGTCGTGACCGATTCTCCGCTGCCGCCCGGCGGCTCGTCGGAATACCGCTCCGCGCTGCGCCGCGCGGCCAATGGCAGCCGCGTCCTCGTCGTCGGCTCACTGAACGTCGACCTGATCGTCCAGAGCGACCGAGAGCCCGACGACGACGGCGCGGTGGTCGTGCCGTCCATCGTGACCGCGCCCGGCGGCCACGCCGGCAACTGCGCGTCGGCTCTCGCCGCGCTCGGCATCCGGGTCGACGTGGCCGCGGCGATCGGCACGGATCCCGAGGGCGACAGCGTGCTCAGTGATCTGCGCAGCCGGGACATCGGCGTCTCAGCCGTACACCGCTACACCAGCGCGCCCACCGGCCGAGTGATCATCCCGGTCTTCTCGGAGAAGCACTACATGTTGATGCACCGGGGCGCGAACGACCTGCTTTCCGCGGCGAAGGTCCGCGACGCCCTCACCGCGCCGATCGACGCCGTAGTGATGTTTGATCCGAGCCGGGAGGCGCTGCGGGAAACCGTCGAAACGGTCGCCCGCCAGCCCCGGCCTCCACTGCTGTGCTGGTGTCCCGGGGGGATTTACTGCGGAGACGACATCGTGGCCGAGATCGCCCCACACTGCGATGTGCTCCTGCTGAATCGGGACGAGCATCGTCAGATCACCGGCCGGCTGGGTTCGGCGTCACCGGGTCGGCCGGGCGGCGACGTGGTGCTCACCCTGGGACGCGAGGGGTCTCTACTTCGCCGGGGCGATCAGGAGTGGCATGCCCCGGCCGAACCGGTTCAGGCGGTGGACCCCACTGGCGCGGGTGATGCATTTGCCGCCGCCTACCTGTTGTCCGTCCTGGCGGGCCTGCCCCCGCTAATGCGCCTACGCAGCGGAAACGTCGGAGGCGCAGTCGCGGTTAGCGCGGTCGGGGCCCGCGCACGCCACGCATCTCTCGCGGAGTTGACCACCGGGGTGGCGCCAGATCCTCGAACGGTGCCGGCAGCTACGATCGCCACCGATGCACGGCACCAGTTCAAAGAAAGACGAAAGGAAACGCTATGAGTATGGTCCGCGACCTCTCCCTCGCCGACGTTGGGCAACTGAAGGTCGATTTCGCCGCACGGCGCATGCCGGTCCTTTCCGCGCTGGTCGAGAGGTTCAGCGAATCGAAGCCCTTCATCGGTCAGCGGATCGCCGCCTGCCTGCACGTCACCACGGAGACGGCCAACATGTGCCGTGCCCTGGTGGCCGGCGGAGCCGAGCTGGCACTCTGCGCTTCGAACCCGCTGTCCACGAAGGATGACGTCGCGGCCACCATCCAGCGCGACATCGGCGCCGAGGTCTTCGCCATCTACGGCTGCGACCGTGAGACCTTCTACCAGCAGGTGCAGGGCGTTCTCGCGATCCGGCCGACCATCGTCGTCGACGACGGCGCCGACCTGACCACGACGATTCACAACGACTACCCGCAGCTGCTCGACGAGATCATCGGCGGCACCGAGGTGACCTCGACCGGGGTTCTGCGCATCCGCAACATGGCCACCGACGGCGCGCTCCGTTATCCAGTGCTCCCGACCAACGACGCGGCGACCAAGCATTTGTTCGACAACCGCTACGGCACCGGGCAGAACACCATCGACGGCATCCTGCGCGCGACGAACGTGCTGCTCGCCGGGTCGGTGTTCGTGGTGGTCGGTTACGGCTGGTGCGGACGCGGCGTGGCGATGCGGGCCCGGGGCATGGGGGCGAAGGTGGTAGTGACTGAGGTCGATCCGATCCGGGCGCTGGAGGCCAAGCTCGACGGCTTGGACGTCATGACGATGGACCAGGCCGCCGCAGTAGGCGACATCTTCGTCACGGTCACCGGCAACCGGGATGCCATCACGTACGCGCACCTGCAGCAGATGAAGGACGGCGCGGTGGTCTGCAACTCCGGCCACTTCGACGTCGAGATCGCCGTGTCTGAGCTGCAGGCGAATGCGACCGCGCGTCGGGAACTGCGGCCGAACTGTGTCGAGTACAAGCTGTCGAACGGTCGCGGAGTGATCCTGCTCGCCGAGGGCCGGCTGGTCGGCCAGTCCGCGGCGGAGGCACATCCGGCCGAGGTGATGGACATGACCTTCGCCACCCAGGCCCTCGGCGTGCAATACCTGATCGAGAACGCCGCACGCCTCGAACCGGGCATCGTGCCGATCCCGCGCTCGATCGAGAACGACGTGGCGAGCGCCAAGCTGCGCGCATACGGCATCCAGATCGACGAGCTGAGCGCGGGTCAGCAGCAGTACCTCACGGACTGGCGCGTCGGCACCTGACAAGAACGGTGTGAACAGTGACCGGATCGATACCGACCAAATCCAGTGCTGACGGCTGGCGCGGCGTCGTCGACGAGACCTTCACCCCCGACTTCGCCGCGCTCGTGACGCGCTGCGTCGTGCGGGCGTTGGCACTGACCCGGCCGACGAGGACGGTCCTGGTGACCTACGACGGGCGGCGGGGCGGCGAGGCGTGCGCGGCGGCGGTGGCGGCCGCCGCGTCCGAGATGGGCGGTGTGCAGGTCCGGCTCGTACCGCATCTGCCGACCCCGATTGCCTCGGCGGCGTTGCGTCAGGGCCAGGCCGACGTGGCCTTCCTCGTGACGGCGAGCCATAACCCGGCCCGCTACAACGGGATCAAGGTGAAGGTCGCGCCGGGCCGGTCGTTGCCCGCAGCGGTGGAGCGTCATGTCGAGCAGATGCTCGCCGAGCCGGCACCCGTTGCTGTTTCGCACTTGACCAGGTTGCCGGCCCCCGAACCCAGCGCTGGCTGGGTGAACGACCACGTCGCCTGCCTGCTCACCGAGCTTCCTGGCTCGGTGGGCGGGCGGCGCTCGGTCGTGGTGGACGGGGTGGGCGGTATCGCGGGCCAGCCGATGGCCGAACTGTGCCGGCGACTCGGCTGGCAGGTGCGGCTGCTCGGCGGGACGCCCGATCCGGAGTTCGGCGGGCTGGTGCCGGACCCCACCTGGGCCGGCACCCGCCGTCGGGCCGAGAGCATGGTCCGTGACGTCGGCGCCGATCTGGCGATCGTGCTCGACGGCGACGGCGACCGGATCTTCGTCATCGACGAACGTGGTCGTTGCGTTCAACCGCACGAGCTGCTGGCTCTGCTGCTGGATGCCCACGGCCCTGCGCGTCGCAGCGATCGCGCGGACGACGTCGCCGTCACGGTCTCCACCGGGATGGCCGTCCACAAGGTCGCTCGCCGCCAGGGCCGTGGGGTGCACGAGACTCCGATCGGGTTCAAGTTCCTCTCCCCTCTGCTGGCGGAGGGCAAGGCGGCGGCGGCCGGTGGCAGCGTCGGTGACCTGGCCTTCGCCGAGCACGGCATAGATCGGGACCCTTTCGTGGCGGTCGCGCTGCTGGCCGACCACCTCAACACCACCGGCGGCTCTCTCGGCGATCTGGTGGACGCGCTTCGCGACGAGGTGGGGCGGCCGCGGTGGTTCGAGTTCCGGGTGGCCGGGACCGGCGACGGGCAGTTGCTGCACGAGGCCGGGCTCCGGGCCCTCGACGGCGTCGGCCTGGCTGACCCCGGGCTTGCGGTCACGGAACTCGACGGCGTCAAGTTCCGCTTCCACGACGACCAATGGATGCTGCTGCGGCGATCCACGACCGAGGCCGGCGTCCGGGTCTACGGCGAGCTGTCGCCCGGTCCGCGCAACGACCGCCTGATCGCCCAGCTCACCGCTTCCGTCGGAGAGTTCCTCGCTCCTTGAGTCTTTCGTTCCCGCATGTGCCCGGCCGGCACCGGCCGGCACACCGAAGAATGGAGATCCCATGTCCAGAGCCGAGACGACGGCCCAGATCGCGCTGATCGGTGGAACCGGTTTCTACCAGTTCCTCGACAGCGCCGACGAGATCGTCATCGACACTCCCTTCGGTAAGCCCAGCGCCCCCATCACCATCGCCAAGGTGGAAGGGCGGAGCGTCGCCTTCCTTCCTCGACACGGGCGTAACCATGACTTCCTGCCGTCGGACGTGCCTTACCAGGCCAACCTGTGGGCGCTGCAGGAGCTCGGCATCCGGCAGGTAGTTGCCTTCAACACGGTGGGCAGCCTGCAGCGCTCGTACCGCAAGGGCGACTTCGTGCTCGTCGACCAGTTCGTGGACCGTACCCGGCGACGCAAGGACACGTTCTTCGCCGGGAGCCAGGCCGCGCACATCAGCTCGGCCACGCCCTACTGCCCTCGCATGCGACAGCTCTCGGCACAGGCGCTGGAGGGGGCGGAAGCGACGGTGCACCCGAGCGGCACGGTGGTCGTGATCGAGGGACCTCGGTTCTCCACCGCCGCGGAGAGCCGGTGGTTCAGCACGCAGGGCTGGCATCTGGTCAACATGACCCAGTACCCGGAGGTCGTGCTGGCACGCGAGCTCCAGCTCTGCTACATGAATCTCTCCTACATCACCGACTACGACGTGGCCGCGGCCGAGGTGGCCGACGGTGAAGAGGCGGAGGCCGTTTCGCACGCCGGCGTCCTGGCCGCTTTCAGCGCCGACTCGGAGCGGGTCGTCGACATGGTCCGGCGCATCGTCGGTGCGCTGCCGGCCGAGTTCGACTGTGCCTGCCAGCACGCCTTGACGGGAGCCCGGACGTGAGCTGGCTCGTGTCCGACCCGGACGAGGACCTGGTCCAGCGCGGCCGGGCGGCGCTGGCCCTGGCCCGCAGCCAGATGCCGTTGCTCGACGGCATTCAGCGGGAGGCCGCCGAGTCGCGTCCGCTCGCCGGCCACCGCCTGGTGGGCTGCGTGCACCTGACCAAGGAGACCGGCGTTCTGGTGCAGTTGCTGGTGGCCAGCGGAGCCGAGGTCGCGTGGACCGGTGGGGACGAGGTCTCCACGCAGGACGAGGTCGCCGCCGCTCTCGCGGTCGAGGGGGTGCGGGTCTTCGGCCGGCGCGGAATGACCACCGCCGAGGTCGGTGAGGCCGCGGCCGAGGCGTTCGGCGCGTTCAGCGATGGACCCACTATGATCCTCGACAACGGGGCGCACCTGATCGAAATGGCCGCTGCCTCGCTGGACCGGCATCCGCAGTTGCGCGGTGCCACCGAGAAGACATCCGAGGGTTCACGCCGCGTCCGCGAGCTGGGCGCGACGATCGACTTCCCCTTCCCTGTCGTCTCGGTCAACGACGTGGTGACCAAGTGGGAGGTGGACAACACCTACGGCACCGGGCAGTCGACGCTGGACGGCATTCTCCGCGCCACCGGCATGTTCCTGGCCGGGAAACGTTTCGTGGTCTGCGGCTTCGGCCATGTTGGCCGAGGCGTCGCGCTACGCGCCCGTGGCATGGGCGCCCGGGTCGTCGTGGTGTGCCGGTCGGCGAAGACCGCCGTACGAGCCCGGCTGGCCGGGTTCGAAGTGTTGCCGCTGGAGTCGGCGGCGCGGACCGCCGACATCGTCTGCACCGCGACCGGCCGCCCTGACGTGGTCACTGCGGAGCATCTCGATCTGCTGCCGTCCGGCGCGGTTCTCTGCAACACCGGCCACTCCACGGCGGAGATCAACCTGGCCGACCTTCAGGCGCGGACCGTGTCGACGGAGCAGGTGCGACCGCATGTACGCCGCCACCGGCTGGACGACGGCCGTTACCTGGACCTGCTCTCAGGCGGAGGGCTGGTCAACCTGGACGCCGCTGAGGGCAATCCGAGCGAGGTCATGGACGTCACCTTCGCGAACCAGGCCCTGGTGACCCTCGGTCTGGGCGGCCGACCCGACCGGTACGCCGCCGGCGTGCAGGACGTGGACGCTGCTCAGGACGAGGACGTGGCCCGCCGCAAGCTGGCGGCCATGGGCGTGCGTTTCGACGGATCGGACCAGCCGGCCGGCACGACTCGCGGCGTGGGAGAGGACAAATCCGCATGACAGCAGATTCGACGGCGACGCGACTCGCCCAGGCGACCGAGCAGATGGTCGTGCTGGCCCGCATCCGTGAGGACTACCGGGTCGCCAAGCCACTGGTCGGCGAGCGGCTCGCCCTGTGTGGTCATGTGACTGTCGAAACGGCGGTGCAGGTCGACACGCTCATTGCTCTTGGCGCCGAGGTGGCCTGGTGCGCGTCGAGCACGAGCACCACCGACGAGCAGGTCGCGGCGCTGCTGCGGGAACGCGGCATCCGGGTGGTGGGGTCGCGTGGAATGAGCGAGGCTGACCTGCGCAAGGGTGTCGAAGAGGTCCTGCTCACCTGGCAGGACGGCCCGACCATGGTCCTCGACGAGGGCGCCATGATCATCAGCGCCCTGCACGACACCATGGCTGGCCTGCCGGCGCCCGTGCTGGCGACCGAGAAGACGCCCGACGGCCTGGCGGAGCTGGATCGCCTGGCCCGTCGCACGCCGATCCGGTTCCCGGTCATCAAGAGCGACGAGTCGTTCGGCAAGGACGTCATCGACAACCCGCACGGCACCGCGCAGTCCCTGCTCGAGACCATCATGGCCGCCAGCGGGCGGATGCTGGCCGGCAAGGTGTTCGTGGTCGCCGGGTACGGCCGGGTCGGCGCCGGCGTCGCCGCCAAGGCCCGCGGGCTGGGCGCTCGGGTGGTGGTGACCGAGGTGCGGCCCACCCGCGCGCTGATGGCCGTCCTCGACGGGTTCGAGGTGCTGCCGATGGCGGACGCCGCACGGGTCGGCGATCTCTTCTGCACGGTCACCGGGACGGCCGGGGTCTTGCGCGAGGAGCACCTCAGCCTGCTCAAGAGTGGCGCCGTCCTGGCCAACGGCGGCCACCTGCCGTACGAGATCGATCTCGCCGCGCTCGACCGGATGACACGGCATCGAATGCCGGCAGCGCATCCCGGTTCGGAGGTGCTGACCCTGGCCGACGGGCGGCGCGTGTACCTCATCGGCGGTGGCAACATCGCCAACCTGGCTGCCGGCCGCGGCAATGTCAGTGAGGTCATGGACGTCACCTTTGCCAGCCAGGTACTCGCCCTGTGCCTGTCGGTCAAGGAGGCGACCAGCTGGCAGGCCGGCCTGCGCGAGCTGCCCCCGGAGTGCGACGAGTACGTCGCGGCTGCGCTGGCCCGAGCGATGGGCATCCACCTCGGTGCCGCGGACGGATCGTCCGGAGACCCCCATGCCGGCTGACCAACGCGCCGAGCCGGACGGCCGGGGATGCCGGCTGATCCTGATCCGTCACGGGCAGACCCCTTGCACGCTCGCCGGCCGCTTCTGCGGCAGCCACGACAGCGCGCTGACTCCGGTTGGTGAGCAGATGGCCGAGGCGATCGGAAACCATCCGGCCCTGCACGGAATCGAAGCCGTTGTCAGCAGCCCGGCGCAGCGCGCCCGGCACACCGCGCGGATGATCGCCGAGAAGCACGGCCAGCGGGTCGTGGTCGACGATCGGCTCCGTGAGCTGCACTTCGGCACCTGGGAGAACCTGCTCCCGAGTGATGTGCCCGTGCCGGCCGAGCACGAGCGCTGGGAGCTGGACCCGGCATACTTCTCGCCGCCGGACGGCGAATCCGGGCTCGACGTGCTGGCCCGCGCCGTCGCCGCGGTGCGCGATGCCATGCACGGTCGCTCGGCGGTCGCGGTGGTGACGCACAAGGCGCCGGTGCGCCTGGTGCTGGCCTTCTTCCTCGGAATCCCGCCGTCACGTTACCGCGACATCGCGGGTGTGTCGGTGGCCTCGGTGTCGTGGCTGACCGTCCGGCCGACGGGCTCCACGCTGCACCGTCTGGGCGACGTGTCGCACCTGCCGCAGCCCTGGCGGGCGAACCCGGACACGGCCCGGATCGACGAGGACGCCCTGCAGCTGCGCTGACGTCAACGCCAAGGAGGAACGCGTGAAGACAAAGGCGGTACAGCAGCCCGATCTGGCGATCAAGTCACGGCCACCGGATGTCGAGGGGCGCAGCAAGCGGCTGTGGCTGCTCGGCGACGGCACCTGCGTCGTGGAGCTGATCCCGAGCCTGCGCAGTTTCACCCACGACCGCGACGAGATGTTCCAGGAGACCGGCCGCCAGCGACTGGATTTCTACGAGCTGGCCGCCGGGCGGCTGGCCCGGGTCGGGGTACGGACGGCGTACCGGGGCCGGCTCGACGCGATCACCTACGTCGCCGACTATGTGCCGGCGCCACCGTTCGAGGTCATCGTCAAGAACGTGGCCACCGGCTCGACGACCCGGAAGTATCCGGGGCTGTTCGCCGAGGGACACCGCTTCGTGCCCCCCGTGGTCAAGTACGACTTCCGCATCGACCCGGAGGATCAGCCGATCGCGGAGGACTACCTGCGCGCCTGCGGCGTGCCGGTGGACCGTTTCCACGACGTCGCCCTGCGCTGCAACGAGGTCCTTCGCGACTGGCTGTCACCGCTCGATCTGTGGGACTTCTGCCTTGTCGTCGCCTCCGCGGCGGACGGCAGTGCCGTGATCATCTCGGAGGTGTCCCCCGACTGCATGCGGTTGCGCGATGAAGCTGGTCGGGCGCTGGACAAGGACCTGTTCCGCCAGGGCGCCACCGAGGAGGAACTCGTCACCAGGTGGGAGGTCTTGCTCGGCCATGTACGCGAGGGTTGACGAACAGCCGGACCGATCGCCGGAGCGGGTGGCTCTGGTGACGGGCGCCAACCGGGGCACCGGCCGGGCGATCGCGGCCGAGCTCGCCGAGGCCGGGATGCAGGTCTGGGAGCTCAACCGAAATCCGTCCGGCAGCCCCACGGAGATCATCTGCGATCTGTCCGAGCCGGCAGAACTCAGCGCGGCGATCACCGAGGTCCTCCAGCGGGTCGATCGACTCGACGCGCTGGTGACCAACGCGGTGGATCGCTACTTCGCCCCGGTCGCCGACATCGACATGCAGCGCTGGAACGCTGCACTGACGGTGAACCTGACGTCGATCGTGGCGACGGTCCAGCAGACGCTGCCCCTGTTGCGCCGGTCGCAAGGCTCCATCGTGCTGATGGGCAGTCACGCGGGCACCCGGTTCTTCGAAAGCGGGCTGTCGTATTGCGCCACCAAAGCCGCGCTCAAGGCGCTGTGTGAGGTCTTGTTGCTGGAGGAACGCCCGTACGGCGTCCGGACCTCGCTGGTCAGCCCCGGAGCGATCGCGAACGAGGACGGCGACCGATCCCCGATGAAGATGTCGACGGTTTCGGTGGCCAAGGTCGTTCGCGACCTCGTCCTGAACCCGTCAGACGTCGCGGTTGGTGAGATCGAGTTACGACCGGCGTCACTCGGTCCTCCGGTCGTCGCCGGTCTGGATCGCCTGCAGTCGGTTTAGCAGACGAGTGGAACGCCCACATCCGTGGGCCTGCAAGGAGGAGCATCCGGTGGCCAACCGAGCAGAGACACATTCGTCCGCGCAGACGACTCCGGGACCTCTCGGTGTGCCCGAGCCGGAGGTACGTGGGTACTGGAATCCGAGGACGGGCACGGCCGGGCTCGACTGGCCCACTCCGCCGAACGGCCGGCAGCAGAGAGCATCGTTCACGAGCCGCGTCATGGTGTCGTTCGCCGGCGACCGGTTCAGCGCGATCGACCTGCTCGACGCCCCGGACGCGCTTGCCGACGTGCACGTCCGAAACCCGGCCGCGCGAGGTGGACCGGCCTACGACGATGGCTGGCTCTGGTTGCCGCTGGCGCCGGACCGGGTGACGACGAGGCTGGTCGGCACCGTCCAGGTCGAGGTCGTGTGGTCCGGTGACAGTCTCAGCTCGCTACGGATCACCGGATGCCCCCTGTGGATGCGTATCCGGCCGCCATTCGGTCCCGCGGTCACGGCCGATCCGGCCACGGCGTTGCGCGGAGTCGATCTGGTGGCGATGGACCTGGACGGCACGATGCTGAACGGGAGGGGTGAGGTGACCGCACGGGTCGGCGCGGCCGTGCGGCGGGCACGCGATGAGGGCATACAGCTGGCCTTCGTGACCGGCCGTCCCCTGGCCGACACCCGAGACCTGCTGAGCTCGGCGGGCCTGCACGGATACGTCGCGGCAAGCAACGGCGCGATCGTGCTGGACCCTGACGGCCGGGTGCTGCATCGCCGGGTCCTCGACGGGGAGCGGGCGGCCGAAGTGGCCCGGCACCTGCACCTCTGGTTCCCGGAGCTGGTGCTCGGTGCGGTGGACGAGAGCCGGCTGTTCCTGGATCCCGGGTTTCCGGCCGACCTCGCACACGAATGGAGCAGCCAGGTGTGCGCCGGATCGGTGTCCGACGCGCTGAGCGATGGCGGAATGCTCAAGGTGTTGGCAGCTCATGCCCAATTGTCCGCGGAAACGCTCGCTCCCGCTGTGTCCGCAGCTCTGGGCGACGAATATCTGGTGACGTACTCCACGCAGCGATTTCTCGAAATCTCGGACATTCACGCGACGAAAGGAGAGGCTGTCGACGCCATCGCGGCCGCCGCCGGTCTTCCGACCACGGCCGTCGCTACGATCGGTGACATGCCCAACGACCTGCCGATGCTGGATCGTTCGGGCATAGCGGTGGCGGTAGGGAACGCGGACCGCCGCATAGTGGACGTCGCCGACATGATCATCCCTGGAAACGATCATGACGGCGTGGCTCATCTGCTGGACGCCGTTGTCGCTGTCCGGCGAGGCCTGCCTGAGGCGAGAGGATGACATGGTCAACTCATTTGTCGAACACATTGTTTGGGACTGGAACGGCACCATCTTCGGAGACAGCCGCGCGCTGATCGACGCGACCATCCAAGCGTTCGCCATGTGCGGCATGCCGCCCATAACCGTCGCGGACTATCAGCGCGAGCACACGCAGCCGATCCCCGTGTTCTACAACCGGCTGGCCGGACGCGTCCTGTCCGACGAGGAGCAAGCCCAACTGGACGAGTGCTTCCAGGCGGCCTATCAGCGGTACCGGGACAACATCATGCTGACCCACGACTCCATCGATGCGATGTCGCTGTGGCGCACCGCCAACCGCAGCCAGTCACTGCTGTCCATGCACCCGCACGACCGGCTCGTCCCCCTGATCGAGAGAACCGGCATCTCGGAGTTCTTCACCAGGGTCGACGGGACCATCGGTGTCCTCACCCGTAAGGCCCCACACCTGGCCGAGCATCTGGACCGCCAGGGCATCAGGGCGGATCGCGCCGTCGTGATCGGCGACAGCGTGGACGACGCCCGCGCGGCTCAGGCATGCGGTGCCCACTGTCTGCTCTACCACCCGGGTGAGGACGCGTTGCACGCCCGCGAGCATTTCCAGGAGTTGGGTGTCCCCATCGTCGAGACCCTGATCGACGCGGTGGGTCAACTGCTCGACCCGTCCGTGGGCACGCTGAACCGGCGGCTGGCCCGTGCGGACGAGCCCACGGTCGTGGGTGTCGTGCCAGCGTTCGAGGAGTCGGTGTGAGCCACACCGAGCAAGCGCTGAGAGCCTTTCCAGGAAGGACCTTCGATGGTGGAAGGTAGCGCCCTCAGCCCTTCGAACACGCTGCCGATGATGGAGCTGCATGTCCACCTGGAAGGAACCGTACGGCCGGCCACGCTGCTCGAAGTGGCGCGAAACAACGACATCCGACTGCCTGCGGACACCGTCGACGGGCTGGCCCCACTTTACCGTTTCACCAGCCTGAAGGACTTCATCACCACCTGGATCACCACCACCAACTGCCTGCGCACCGCGGACGACTTCCGGCGGATCACCGTCGACTACATCGGTCAGGTCGCGGAGCAGGGCGGCGTCTACGTCGAGGCGATCTTCTCACCGGCCGAACGCGCCCAGCGTGGGGTGGACTGGCACGAGATGTTCACCGGCTACTGCGAGGGCGTCGCGGAGGCCGAGGATCGCTTCGGCGTGACCGTCCGACTCACTCCCGAGTTCTACCGAGGCATCGACGTATCCCTCGCCGAGGAGTGCGCCCGGATCGCCACCGCCTATGCGGACCGGGGCGTCGTGGGGCTGGGCGTCGGGGGCAGGCCTGCGGCGGCGCCACTCGCCGGGTACGACAGGGCGTTGAAATTCGCTGCTGATGCCGGTCTCACCTTCCTGCCCCACGCCGGCGAGAACGACGACGCGGAGTCTGTCCGGGAAGTCCTGCCGTATGGGCCGCGCCGGATCCGGCACGGCATCGGCGCCTGGCGCGACCCCGATCTGCTTGCAGAGGTCGTCGAGCGGGGCATCGTGCTGGACGTCTGCCCGACGTCGAACCTGCGTACCGGAGCTGTGCCGGAGCTGGCGGCGCATCCGTTGCCACGGCTGCTCGCCGCGGGGGCGCGCTGCACCGTGGGCACCGACGACCCCGCGATGTTCAACACCGACCTGCGACGCGAGCACGATCTTGCCGCCGGGCTCGGGCTGAGCGCGGCGGCGGCCTGGTCGGCGGGCCTGGCCGGCGCCGCTTGTGCCGAGCCGGTGCGCTCGCGCCTGGCCGACCTGGTGAGGAGCTGACGGGCCGCCATGGATCAGCAACGGTTTCTGCCGGATCGCGAGCTGACGTTCGCGGACGCCTTCATCATGCCGGCGCGATCGGCTGTGCACTCGCGGCACTCGGTCGACCTGCGTACCGACGACGGCACCGGGACCCACGTCCCCATCGTGGCCGCGAACATGAATGCGGTGTCGGGGCGACGGATGGCCGAAACGCTGGCGCGTCGTGGCGCCTTGGCGATCCTCCCCCAAGATCTCCCGGACGAGGCTGTCTGCGACGCCATCCGCTGGGTGAAGAGCCGGCACGTCCGGTTCGACACGCCGGTGACCGTACCGCCCGACCGACCGGCGTCGGCCATCGCGGCCCACATGGACCTTCGGGCGCACCAGGCCGTCGTGGTCGTCGAAGGCAACCGTGCGGTGGGCGTCGTGACGGCGGCGGCACTCGCGGCAGCCGATCCACGACACACTGCCGAACAGATCATGTCTGCGCCGCTTCTCCAGACCGAAGACATCGACCCGGCCCGGGCACTGACCGCCCTGGACGAAGCCGACGCCGAACTGGCGGTGATCGTCGACACGGCCGGGGCGCTCGCCGGTGTGCTGACCGCTCGCCAGGCGCTGCGGTCGATGTTGTATCAGCCGGCCCTCGACCGACAGGGTCGCCTGCGGGTGGGCGCCGCCCTGGGCCTCAACGGAGATCCGGGGCTGCGCACCAAGCGTCTCATCGATGCCGGCGCCGATGTGCTGGTGTTGGACACCGCGCACGGTCACCAGGAACGGATGATCGAGGCGGTCAGCGCCGTCCGCGAGATGCTGAGCCAACTGGCGCCGGAAGTCGTGCTGGTGGCGGGGAACGTGGTGACCGCCGAGGGTGTCCGTGACCTGGTGCAAGCCGGCGCAGACATCGTCAAGGTGGGCATCGGGCCGGGGGCCATGTGCACCACGCGAATGATGACCGGCGTCGGACGCCCGCAGTTCAGCGCCGTGCTCGAGTGCGCGCGAGCCGCCCGGGAGATCAGCGCGCACGTGTGGTCCGACGGTGGTTGCCGCCATCCTCGCGACGTGGCGCTGGCGATCGCAGCGGGCGCCTCCAACGTCATGATCGGATCGATGTTCGCGGCCACGCACGAGTCGCCCGGACAGTTGCGCCGCGACGCCGCCGGGCGCGGATTCAAGGAGAACTTCGGGATGGCCTCGCGCCGGGCGGCTGCCAACCGGTTCGCCACGCTGTTGCCCGCGGAGCGGGCCCGGCGGCTGGTGTTCGAGGAAGGCGTATCCGATGCGAAGGCGTATCTGCGTCCGGACCGGCCGGGCGCCGAGGACGTACTCGACGAGATCACTGCCGGTCTGCGTTCCACGCTCAGCTATGTGGGCGCGCGGAGTCTGCCCGAGTATCGCGCCCGCGTGGACGTGCGGGTGCAGACGTCAGCCGGTTATCTCGAGGGACGCCCGCTGGAAAGCGATCCGGCAGCGACGACGATGCCCATCCGATGAACAAGTGTCGATCTCAGGGATGCCGACGCACTCACGCGATGGAGAGGCTCGATGGAAGGTCCATGGCTAGGAAGACACGTTCTGGTCACCGGCGGTCTGGGCTTCCTGGGCTCGCACTTCGTCGAGGAGTTGCTGGCGCAGGGCGCGCACGTGTCGGCGACGACGCGTGATACGGACCCGAGGCGGCGCGTCCGGCTGCCGAACAGCGGCAACCTGCGGATCGTACAACTGAACCTGCTGGACGACGCCGTTCTCAGGGCCTTCCTCCGCACGGCGGCGCCACGCTTCGACGCCGTCTTCCATTGCGCCGGGTTGGAGGGGAACGCCGACTTCAGGAAGCGCAACGCGGCGCACATCCTGGAGACGAACGTCCTTCTCACGTCCCACGTACTCGGTGCCGCCCGGGATGCGGAGATTCCCACCATCAGCATCGCGGGATCCGCAGACGTCCGACACGAGCCGGCCGCGAGAGTCGACAACCACGACGGCTACGCACTCGCCAAGAGGTTCTCCGAGTTCCAGGCCGGGCTGCACCAGAAGCAGTACGGCATGCAGATTCTGCTGCCGCGATACACCGACCTGTACGGCCCGCGTGATCGATTCGGCCGGAACGCGCGGGAGATACCCGAGTTGCTGACCCGGGTCGTCAGCGGCGGCACCGTCCACGTCCGCGGCGACGGCAAGGACCTACGCACGTTCATGTATGTCACCGACGCGGTACGAGCGACCCTGCAGTTGCTCGGCCGAGGTCACCGCGATGTGGTGACGATCGGAACGGCCGAGGCAGTGTCGGGCCTGGACCTGGCCAGACTCGTCTTCGAGCTGCTCGACGCGCCGGAAAGGATCGTCTCGGTCCCCGCCGAGAGCGCGGGCACCGAGAGTCGTCTCCCGGACGTCGACGTCTTGGGCGGAGTCATCGACTTCCGGCCTCGGCCCCTACGGCAAGGGCTCGCCGACACCGTGCGGTGGTTCCGCGCCGAGCAGGAGACCGCAGCGACGGGCCAGGCCTTCGCCATCGGCCGGGCGTGACCTGACAACGGAGGAGGACCAGCCTGGCCACCAAGCACGGCCAGGGTGCGGTGTCATCAAGCAGGATCCACTATCCGAGGGAGCATGGCACGTGATCGACCTAGGAATCATCGGCGGAACGGGCTTCTACAAGTTCTTCGAGTCCACGGGCGAACGGATCGTCGAGACACCCTACGGAGAACCGAGTGCGCCGGTGACTCTGGCCACCTGGGGAGGCAAGCGAATCGGATTCATCCCCCGGCACGGACTGCACCACGAGTACCTGCCGCATCGCGTTCCGTACCCGGCGAACGTGGCGGCACTCAAGGAGCTCGGCGCACGTCAGATCCTCGGATTCAACGTCGTGGGCAGCCTGTCGGAGCACGTGAGCAAGGGCCACTTCCTCCTCATCGACCAGTTCATCGATTTGACGTGGGGCCGGGACTGGACCATTTTCGACCGGGCCAACGGCGCGCATGCCGACCTGGCAGACCCGTACTGCGGCCGACTGCGTGCGCAGGCGATCGAAGCGCTCAGCGACAGCCCGGAGGTGGTGCACCCCAAAGCCACCGCGCTGATCATCAATGGCCCGAAGTTCCAGACGAAGGCAGAAAGCCGCCTCTACAACTCCTGGGGCGCCGATGTCATCAACATGACACAGTCGACCGAAGCGACCGTCGCCCGTGAAATGGAACTTTGTTACGTGAATCTGTCCTTCTGCACCGACTACGGCGTAATTTCGGAGGACCTGGCACCGGAGAGCGGCGACCCCCCGGTCCGCCATCGCGACGTTGTCGCGTACTTCAATGACAATGTGGCGCGCGTGGAGGCTGCGGTTCGTGCCACGGTCGCCGCTCTCGAAGACGATGCTGAATGTGGCTGCCGTAGCGCGCTGGAGGGGTGCTGGCTGAATACGGAGGGGCATCGGTAGTCCCTTGCGGACGGTCAGGCGCAGTGTCCGCTGTGCTAGGGTTTACGACTGTTGTCGCCGCAGGATCCCTGCCCAGCGATGATCCCGCGTTGGCCTGCACGGATGCGAAAGGGCCTGCCTTGACCGACCACAGAACGTCCACGCGAGCCGCCCTCGTACTTGCCGCCGGGCTTGCCCTGCTCCACATGCCGAGCGGATTACCGGCTCCGCTTTACCCGCTCTACCAGTCGACAATGGGCATCAGTTCAGCAACCGTCAGTCTGCTGTTCGCGACATACGTCGCCGGCGTCATGATCGGCTTGGTGCTGATGCCCGTTGTCGCCGGGTACCGGTCGGTTCTCATATACGCGTGCGGCCTTTCCATCGTCGCCGACGTTCTTTTTCTGGTGGCCGCTTCGCCATGGGAACTTTACGTCGGACACCTGTTGCAAGGCGTCGTTCTGGGCGTTTTCACCGGAGTGGTGCCTGTCGTCCTGGCGCAGCTTGACCTGTCGCAGTCAAGCAAACTCGTCGGCCGGGCCACCACCTCCGCCAACGCGGTGGGCCTGGCGGCGGGGCCGATCTGGAGCGGTCTGCTGCTGCAGATCGCCCCCTGGGATGGCAGGCTGGTCTGGGTCATCCAGATCGTCGTCACGCTGGCGGTCATGCCGTTCATGCGGACGCCTGCGGCCACCAGCACCGCGGACGAGCCGCTTCAGCTGCGCAGCGTGCTCACGAACATGTTCCGCGGCTTCGCATCGCCGGGCGCCCTCCTTGCCGGTTTCGGCGCGTTCGTCGCCGGTGGCCTGCTGGCCTCGCTCGGCACCGTCGTCATTCACCGCGTCGTCATGATCGAGAACGGCTTGGTCGAGGGCGCGGCCGTGTCGATGTGCTTCGTGTTGTCGGCCATCTTCGGAGCACTGCGGATCAACCGCAGCGACATGTTCGTCACCGGACAAGGTCTGGCCTGGCTGCTGGTGGGTTCCGCGGCACTCGGCCTCACCGCGGCCCTGGCCAGCATCTGGATCATGCTGGTCGCCACCGTGCTCATCGGCATCGGTCAGGGCCTTGCCCTGCAGGGCGCCACGCAGGTCATCGCGGTCCACCAGCCCGCACCGACGCGGGGCGCCGCCGTGTCGATCTTCTTTATCCTGTGTTACCTGGGCACGACGGTCGCCAGCCTCGGCGTGGGCGCCGTGATCCCGTCCGCCGGCCTCGGCCCGGCGTTCAGCGGATTCTCGATCGGTAACGCTGTGCTGTGCATCGTGGGCCTGCTGCTCTGCATCGGCGCCGCACGCCGGGAGCGGACCGAACCGGCGCGGGTGGCGGTGGAAACGGAGAAGTCGCTGCTGCCGTGACACTCTCGGCCGGCTGTCGACGCTCGCCGACCGCCGCGCCTCTCAGGCTTCCGGGCACCGGCTTCGAGGACATGGTGGCCGACACCAACGCGGTCTCACGCAGCACCGAGGAGGAGAGTCATGCGCACACTTCCTGAGGCGCCCGATCTGTCGGTCGTCATCCCGACGTACAACCGCAGTCATCACCTACGCACGACGCTGGAGCACCTCGCCCGGCAGCACATGTCCCCCGACCGGTTCGAGGTGGTGGTCGTCGACGACGGCTCGACGGACGACAGTTTCGACGTCTGCCACGCGTTCCAGTCCGTCCTCCCGCTGCGCTACGCCTACCAGCCGGATCTCGGGTTCCGGGCGTCGGCCGCCCGCAATCGGGGTGCCCGATCGGCGACCGCCCCGATTCTGGTCTTCCTCGACACCGGCAGCCTTCCGGGTCCAGGCTTCCTCGACGCCCACCTGGCGGCCCACGCGGACGGCCCGGCCGGTGGGCACGCCGTCGCGGGATACGCCTACGGCTACCGACCGTACGATCCGACCCCCGATCTTGCCGAGCTGCTCGTCACCGAGGGCGGCGCAGCGGGGGTTGTCGACCGGTACGGACACGACCCGCGCTTCTTCGACTGGCGCCACGAGCACCTGGCCGCCCTCGACTTCGACCCCGACCGCCACCCGCTCCCATGGATCTTCTACTGGTCGATGAACTGCTCGGTCCGTCGCACCGACTTCTTCCGGGTGGGCGGCTTCACGGAGAGCTTCCCGGGCTGGGGCTCGGAAGACATGGAGATCGGGCTGCGCCTGATCCGGCACGGCATCAAGATCAAATTTAGTCGGTCGGCGTGGGTCGTCGAAGCCCCGCACGACCGCGACGTCGAGGGGAACCTGGCCAGCCTGTTCGTCAACCTCGACCACTTTCTCGACCTGCATCGCGATCCGCTCGGCGAGCTGACCTGGGCGACGTTCCGCCAGAACGAGCTCTGGCCCGTCGCGGACGCATACCGAGAGCTGACCGAATGGCGGCAGGCGGCACGGGGGCTCGACGTCAGCGGCGAAATCGCCGACGCCATACGCGCCGCCGGCCCGGTACGCCCCGGCCGGGTCGCCGTCGTGGGCGCGGGGCAACGGCTGCCCGCGGATCTGCCGGACGCCGAACTGATCGAGTTCGACGAGACGATTCAGCCGGACCTCGAGCGCGGGCGGCATCGCTTCCATCACGCCATCGGCCTGCGGACGGCGCTGCCCTCCGCATCCATGGACACCGTCGTGCTCACCGCTCGACTCCACGGCCTCTGGGACCGATGGGGCCGGCATCTGCTCGACGAGGCGCACCGGATCGCGGCCACGGTTCAGGTGTCGCCGGCCCTGCGTGCCCTGCCCGGCGCACCCCGTCGCCAGCCCGTGGCTTGATGAGGGGCAGCTACAGGTCGGGCGGCACCCCGCGCCCGATGGTGACGAAGGCAGCCCCGATCCCCACCCTCACGGCGTAGGGAGGTCCACCACCCGCGTGGCCCAGCGGCTCATCAGGGCGGGGTCGTGGGTGATGAGCAGGACCCCCGCCGAACTGCGGCGCTGGTAGTCGGTGACGACGGCGGCGACGTGGGCCTGGGTGGAGGCGTCGAGCATGGCGGTGGCCTCGTCGCAGAGCAGGTAGTCGGGCCGGTGCACGAGGGCGCGGGCGAGGCAGGCGCGTTGCAGTTGCCCGTCGCTGACCGCGTGGGGGCGGCGGGCGAGCAGGTCGGGCGTGAGGCCGACCAGGTCGGCCAGGTCAGCGGTACGGGCGGACGCCTGGTCGCGGGACGCGCCGGTGGCGCGGAGCGGTTCGGCGATGAGGTCGGCGAGGCTCAGCCGGGGATCGGTGGCGGAGCGGGGGCTCTGGAACAGGATCGCGACGCGGGTCCGCAGGGCGGCGGGCAGCCGGTGCCGGGCACCGCCCACGGGGTGCCCGTCGATGGTGACGTGGCCGCTGTCGGGGGCGTGCAGGAGGGCGAGCACACGGGCGAGGGTGGACTTGCCGCTGCCGGAGAGCCCGCGCAGTCCGACCGTCTCGCCGGGGGCGATGTGCAGGTCGACCCGGTCGAGGACGCGCTGCCGGCCGTACGCGACGGTGACCCGCCGCGCGGCGAGCCCGCCGGCTGCGGCCCCGTGCACGGTGTCGTCGGTGGTGACGGTCATGCGGGCGCTCCGGGGGTGAGCCGGTGGTGGCAGGCGACCCGCCCCGCGCCGTCGGGCAGGAGGCGGGGTGGGATGTGGCAGGCGTCGGTGGCGCGGGGGCAGCGTGGGGCGAAGGCGCAGCCGTCGGGCAGGTCGGTGAGCATGGGCGGATGACCGGGCACGGGCGTGAAGGCCCGGTCGGGCAGGGCGTCGAGCAGCCCGGCGGTGTAGGGGTGGGCGGGTGCGTCGAACAGGGCGGCGGTGGGGCGGTGTTCGACGATGCGGCTGGCGTACATGACGGCGACGGTGTCGGCGACGCGGCGGGCGGCGGTGAGGTCGTGGGTGATGAGCAGCACGGCCGCGCCGGTGTCGCAGCGGCGGCGCAGCAGGTCCAGGGTGTGGTCGACCAGGGGCCGGTCGAGGCCGGTGGTCGGTTCGTCGGCGAGTAGCAGCGGCGGGTCGGGGGCGAGGGCCAGGGCGGTGGCCAGCCGCTGGGCCATGCCGCCGGACAGCTCGTGGGGGTAGCGGTCCAGGTCGCCGGGGTCGAGTCCGACGTCGGCGGCGATCCGGTCGGCGGCGGCGGGGGCGGCGCGGCGGGTGTGTCCGTGGGCGCGCAGGGTTTCCTCCAGCAGCCGCCGGCCGCTGCGGACCGGGGTGAGCGCGGTGGCGGGACTCTGCGGGACGAGGCCGACGGCGCGGCCACGTACGTGGCGGGTGAGGTGTCGTTCACCGGCGTCGATCAGGTCGACCGGATGGCCGTCCGGCGGGTGCAGGTGGGCGCGTCCGGTGACGGTGGCGTTGCGGGGCAGCAGACCGAGCAGGGCGTGGGCCAGGACGGACTTTCCGCAGCCGGATTCGCCGACGACGGCCAGCAGTTCGCCCGGGTGCAGGGTGAGGCTCAGGTCGGTGACGGCGTGCACCACGGCACCCCGGAGGTGGAAGCGGACGGTGAGCCCGTCGACGCCCAGCAGGGCGTGAGCGCGGCGGGTGTCGGTGGGGACGGTGGTGGTCACAGGTGCAGCTCCGCTCGGACGCGGGGGTCGAGGCGGTCGCGCCAGCGGCCGGTGAGCACGGCGAGGGCGAGGGTGACCGCGACGAGGAGGAGGCCGGGGACGATGCTGGCCCACCAGGCTCCGGTGAGCAGGGACCGCTGCCCGTCGTTGATCATGTTGCCGATGGAGGCGAGGTGCGGGGGCAGGCCGAGGCCGAGGAAGGACAGGGCGGTCTCGTGCCAGACGGCGTGCGGCACCATCAGGGTGGTGGCCAGGGCCAGTCGCGGCAGGACGTGCGGCAGCAGGTGCCGGGTGAGCACGCGGGTGCGGGAGGCCCCGCCGGAGATGGCGGCGTCGACGAACGGTCGGGTGCGCAGGCTGAGCAGCTCGGAGCGGACGATGCGGGCGGTGGACAGCCAGTGCGTCAGCCCGATGGAGGCGATGACGGCGCCGAGGCCGGGGCGCAGCATCGCGACGACGAAGATGCCCAGCAGCAGGTGCGGCAGGGCGGCGACGGTGTCGACGACGCGCATGAGGGCCCGGTCGAGCCGGCCACCGAGGGTGCCGGCGACCGCGCCGACGAGGCCACCGACGACGGTGGCGACTCCGGCGGCGACCGCGCCGACCAGCAGCGACACCCGCAGGCCGTAGAGGCTGCGCAGCGCCACGTCGCGGCCGAGGTCGTCGGTGCCGGCCAGGTGGTCGGGCGAGGGCGCGAGGCGGGTACGGGCGAGGTCGACCGCGCTCTGGTCGAGTGGCCACAGCAGCGGCGCGAGCAGGCACGCGGCCACCGCGGCGGCGAGGACGCCGACGGCCACGCCCGCGCCGAGGCGACCGGCGCGGACCCGGGTCGGCGGGTGGGTGCGGGCCGGGGTGGTGGCCGGCGGCCGGGCGAGGTCAGTCATCGAGGCGTACCCGGGGGTCGGCGGCGGCGTAGGCGAGGTCGGTGGCGAGGTTCGCGGCCAGGACCACGACGGCGGTGGCCAGGGTGGTGGCCGCGAGCAGCGGGAAGTCGGCGCCCAGCGCGGCCGCGACGGTGACCGCGCCGAGGCCGGGCAGGGAGAACACGGTCTCCACCAGGACCGCGCCGCCGACCAGTTCGGGCAGATGCGCGCCGACCAGGGTGAGGAACGGCAGCAGCGCGGTGCGCAGCGCGTGGCCGAACAGGACGGTGCGGCCCGGCAGGCCGCGGGCGCGGGCGGCCAGGACGTGGTCGTCGCGCAGGCTCTCGGCGACGGCGTCGCGGACGAACAGCACGAACCACGGGGCCTGGGAGATTGCCAGCACCGTCACGGGCAGGACGAGGTGCCGGGCCACGTCGGCGGGGTCGGTGCCGGTCGCGGTGATGTCGGTGAGCCCACCGGCGGGCAACCAGCCCAGGGCGAGGGCGAATACGGCGATCGCCGCGAGGCCGATCCAGAACACCGGCATCGACTGCACGGCGTACGCGGCGGCGCGCAGCGCCCGATCGAACCAGCCGCCGCGCCGGTACGCGGCGAGGGTGCCCAGCAGCACGCTGGCCACGAGGACCAGGGCGAGGGCGGTGCCGACGAGCAGCAGGGTCCAGCCGGCACGGGCGGCCAGCACGGAGGTGACCGGCTCGTGGCGGCTGGTCGACCAGCCCAGGTCGCCGCGCAGCAGGTTGCCGATCCAGCGGGCGTACTGCACGGGCAGCGGGTCGTCGACGCCCCAGTTCGCGCGGATCTGCGCGAGGTTCTCCTCGCTGGTGGTGAACACCGCCGCGCCCGCGTACTGCTGCGCGGGGTCGATCGGGGAGGCCGCGCCGAGGGCGAACATGCCCATGCTGGTCGCGGCCAGCACGGGTACGGCCACCAGCAGCCGCCGCCGGACCACCGCCCCGGCCCCGGCCAGCCGCCGACGCCCGGCCGTCGCCGCGGTCACGGCCGCTTCGTCCAGGTGTGCACGTTCCACCAGAGGCTGTTGGCGACGTCGTGCTCGTGCGGCTCCACCCGCGGCGTCACCCCCGCCACGGTGTCCTTCACGACGTAGGTGTGCTGCAGGTAGGTGAGGAACACCCACGGCACGTCGGCGGCGAGCTGCTGCTGGAAGGTGGCGTAGGCGGCCCTGCGGACGGCCGGGTCGGCGCTGTCGCGGCCCTGCTGCAACGCGCGGTCGGCGACGGCGGACCGGTAGGAGCCGGGGTTGAAGAAGCCCTGCCCGGCGAAGGCCGAGCCGAACAGCTTGTAGGAGACGAAATCCGGGTCGTACGGGGTGCCGTAGCCCATCACCAGCGCGTCGGTCTTCATCCGTGGGGTGATCGCGTCCCAGGTCAGCCCTTCCGGGGTGACCCTGATGCCGATCTTCTTCGCGTCGGCGGTGACGGCGAGGGCCAGTTCCTTGCGCAGGCTGTCGGTGGCCGGGTACATCAGCGTGAACGCGGCCTGCCGGCCGCCCCTGGCCCGGATGCCGTCCGGGCCCGGCCTCCAGCCGGCGGCGTCCAGGGTCGCGGTCGCGGCGGCCGGGTCGGCGGCGGCCCTTCCGACGATCGACGGCTCGGCGAACTCCGAGGAGGGCGGCACCGGCCCGAACGCCGGCTCCCCCGCCCCGCCGAGGACGCCGGTCACCATGGCCTGCCGGTCCACCGCCGTGTTCAGGGCCCGCCGGATCGCCAGGTCGCCGGTGACCGGGTTGCCCATGGGCAGCATGACGCCCCGGTAGTCGGCGGTCGGGACCCGCTGCACCCGGTAGCCGCCCTGCCCGTCGAAGCCGGTGGCCAGCTTGGGTGCCAGCTCGGCCGCGTCGAACTCCCCGGCCCGCATCCGCTGGGCGCGCACGTTGTCGTCGGCGACGAACGCGACCACGACACCCGGGTTCTTCGGCCGGCCGCCCCAGTGCCTGTCGTAGGCCGCGAGCACGAGCCGGTCCCCCGGCGTCCACGCCGTCACCCGGTACGGGCCGGTGCCGACCGGCCTGCGGTTGAACTCGGCCTTGTTGACGTCCTGCCCGGCGAACGCCTTCGCCGGGACGATCCCCAGCGCCAGCCGCTGCAGGAACGGCGCGTACGGGTGTTTCAGGGTGAAGACCACGGTGGCCGGGTCGGGCGCGGTCACGGAGGCGAGCATGTCCAGGTCGGAGCGCAGCGTGGAGTCGACCTTCGGGTCGAGCACCGCCCGGTAGGTGAAGACGACGTCCTGGGCGGTGAGCGGGGTGCCGTCGTGGAACAGCACGCCCTCGCGCAGCTTGGCCGTCACGGTCCTGCCGTCCGCCGACACGGTCGGCAGGTCGCGGGCCAGGGCGGGCACCAGCCGGTTGCCGGCGTCCCGGGCGACCAGCCCGTCGAAGATCAGCGACGCGCCGTCGACGCCGTAGTTCAGCACCGGGTTGAGGGTGTCCGGTTCACCCGCGGTGGCCACCACCAGCGTGCCGGCGTCGCCCGCCCCGCCGGACGACGTCGTCGGCGACGAGCAGCCGGCGACGGCGAGCAGGGCGGCGACGGCCGCCGCCGTCACGCGCGCGGGCAGGGGCTTGACCATGACGTACTCCAGGGATCGTGCGGCCACGGGCGGCGGCTCCTCGAACGTTCGTCGTCGCATGAGCTGGGCGGGCGCCCCGGCGATGGTTCGGATCATCGCGCCGCCGGAGCACCCGCCCACTGATGCCACTATCGCGCAGTTGCCAAAAGTTGGCAATAAGCCCCCATGGAGGTGCCCGTGACACCGCTCCCCGCCGGTGTCACCCCCGACCTCGCACGGGCGCGATCCTCCGCCGCGCGACTCCAGCGCCGCCCCGGTTTCGCCAACGCGACGGGCACTCACGGAAGCCGATTGCCGATAGTGTTCTCCACCACCCTGTCCGCTCGTCCTGAAGGGTTCTGCCATGAGCTTTGGTCGTCGGCGGCTGTCGCGAACTGTCGCCGCCGCGCTGCTCCTCGCCGCCGGGGTGGCTGTCCCCGCCGGCCCCGCCGAGGCGGCGAAGAAGGGCCCGGACCTCGCGGTCGCCGCGTCCGGGACGAGAGTCCCGCTGGGGGTCGAGAGGAAGGTCGTCCATCTGAGGGTCAGCAACCTGGGGGACGAGACCCCGACCGACGTCGTCGTCAGGGTCCGCCAGCCGCAGGAGGGCCCCGGCCCCCTGCCGGTCGGCCTGATCTGGCACTCAAAGGGTGGCGTGGGCGAGTGCGACGGTGATTTCGGCGGGTTCTACTGCCGACTGTTGCCCGAGCTGATTCCGGGGCCGGGTGAGACCGTCGACGTTCCCGTCGACGCGACCGTCTACGGGGCTGCGGGTCCCTACGAGGGCAAGTTCGAGGCTTCGGTCACCATCGGGCCGGAGAAGGACGCGAACCCGGCCGACAACACCGGATGGTTCCCGCTGGAGTTGGTCGACCAGTCCAGTGCCGACCTCTCGGTGGTCGCCCCGGCCGTGAAGCAGTCGGTGCGGGTCGGGGCCGACGGCACGCCCGAGCCCACCGGGACGCTGCACCCGGGTGAGACGGGTGCGGTCCGGCACACCGTCGCCAACCAGGGCCGGAAGGCCGTCAGCGGAGTGCGGGTCACGCTGCGCCTGCCGGAGGGGGTGACCTTCACCAGCCAGCCGACCGAGTGTGTGCTCGCCGACGCCGGGCGGTCGGCGGTCTGCACCTACGAGAGCCTCACCCTCGTCCCGGCCGTCGAGGACACCGATCCGAACGACACGACCTACTCGGCGGTCGAGCTGTTCAACCTGGTGAAGACCGCGGCCTCCGCCACCGCCCCGGCGACGTTGCGGGGCGGAACCGTGCAGGTGGAGGGCCTCGCCGAGCGGTCGACGGACGACCGCTCCAAGCCTGCGCGCACCGCGCTGCCCGCGAACGCCGTCGCCGTACGGGTGGCCGACACGGACGACAGCGACAACGAGGACGGGTTCGCCGTGGTGCTGGCCGCGAAGAGCGGCGGCGACGATGGCGGCGAGGATGGTGGCGGCGGCGGTGACGGCGGGTTGCCGGTCACCGGGCCGCAGGCCGGTCTGATCGGCGGGATCGGCGTCGCGGCGCTGGCGGTCGGAGCCGCGTTGTTCCTCGCTGCCCGGCGTCGCCGGATGATCCTGGTGAGCCCCGGGGACGAGAGGTCGGCAGGCTGAACCGCCCCACCGGCCGGTGCGGCCGGACCGGCCCCGCTCGGGGGACGAGCGGGGCCGGTCGGCGATCGCCACCGCCTCAGGCGGTGCGGCCGGGTCGGGGTGCGACGGCCTCCGAGGCCGCCCGGGGCCCGTCGGCCGTGATCATCACGCGAGGGGCGTGAGGTTGAACCGCTGGTTGGTCTGCCCGTGGCAGTCGTAGAGCTGGATCTGCGCCCCGTTGGCCGTGCTCCAGACGTCCAGGCAGCGCCCGGACTGCACGTTGCTGACGGTGCCGTTGGAGTTGACGTTCCACTGCTGGTTGGCCTGGCCGTGGCAGCCGTAGATCTGGACCGCCGCGCCGTTGCCCGTGCCCGCCGCGTCCAGGCACATGTCGCCGTACACCCGTAGTTGCTTGGTCGAGGTGTACGTCCACAACTGGTTGGACTGCCGGTTGCAGTCCCAGAGCTGCACCCGGGTGCCGTTGGCGCGGGAGGCGTTGGGCACGTCGACGCACCGGCCCGACTGCGCGCCGACGAGCTGGCTGGCGGTGCCGGGCGGAGGGGTGGTCGGAGGGGTGGCCGGGGTGGTGGTGGGGGTCGCCGTCGGGCTGGTCGGCGGGGTGGGCAGCAGCGGGCACGTGCTGCGGTAGGTGACCACGCCGCTGGTGTCGAGCAGCGGGCAGAGGAACTGGCTGTAGCGGGCGTCGTTGTCGACAAAGATCTTGAGGAACGGCAGCATGGTCCGGATCAGCACGGGGTTCGACCGGCCGACCATGAACCCGTGGTCGGCGCCCGCGACCTCCAGGTAGGCGCTCTCCGTGGTGCTCGGGAGGCTGTTGTAGAGGCCGGTGGCGTAGGACGGGGTGACCACCGTGTCGGCCTGCCCGGAGAAGACCATCGTGGGCACCCGGTCGGTGGCCAGGTTCGACGACGGCGAGTACGGCGCGATGCCGACCGCCGCCTTCAGCGACGAGCGCCGCATGGCCGCGCTCAACGCCCCACCGCCGCCCATGGAGTGACCGGCGACGGACAGCCGGCTGGAGTCGACGCGGTCGCGGACCGGGCCCTGCTGGGTCAGGTAGTCCAGCGCGGCGAGCAACTGGGTGCCCCGGGCCGTGTCGAAGTCGTTGCGGCTGTTGGTCTCGATGCCGATCACGACGAAGCCGTGGGAGGCCAGCCACGGCCCCATCCAGGCCAGCTCGACGGAGAACAGCGCGGTGTAGCCGGGCGAGATCGCGATGGCGCCGAAGGTGCCCTGGCTGGTGTCGGTCGGGTAGTAGATCCGGCCGCCGTTGAAGCCGTAGCCGGTCGGGACGGCGACCGACGTGTTGGCGAAGGGGCCGTTCTCGGACGCGACGCTGGCCCGGGTGGGGTCCGGGCCCCGCTGGTACGGGTTGTCGGCGGCCGACGCCGACCCGGTCGCCACCGCGATGGTGAACAGCCCGACGGCGGCGGCGATGCCGGCTGCGGCCAGCTTGGCCAGTCGTCCCCGCAGGCCGGGGGCCACCCGGCCGGCGCTGGTGTTCCCCGGGGGCGGGGGGTGCGCGTGTCCTCGCACTGTCGGTTCCTCCTGGTGGTGGGGTGGGTGCGGTGGGTCCGGCCGGGCCGGGACGGGCCAGGTCTACGTTCACATCGATCGATGGTTATCAACGCTGACAGACAACCCCGGGCGTTTCAACCGGTAGTTTCGAACGAGATGCCCGAAAGTTTCGACCACTGCCGACCGATGACCTGGACCCGAAACGGCGACAACGGCACTGCCGGTGACGCGCAGTGCCGTTGTCGCCGTGACGATCAGGCCAGCCTCAGCTCCCCGCCCCGCCCCCGGGAGCCGGCCCCGCCAAGCAGGCCCCCGCCACCTCCAGGTGCCGATTCCTCACGGACGCAGGGCCGTCGCGGCGGGGGTCCAGGTCGACTCGTCCGCGACGTCGGCGACCGTGATCCCCTTCGCGACCTTCTCCACCTCGGCCAGCGGCAGCCTGTTGCCGAGGCCCTGGCTGCTGACCTGGAGGACGACGCTGCCGTCGGCGCTCCAGACGTTGCAGAAGCCACCCCGCGCGGGGCCGTCGGTGGTGCGGTAGCACTTCGTCGTGCCGGGCTCCGGCGACTGGTTCGAGCTGGTGTTCGGCGTGACGAAGATGTGGAAGCCGTCCTTGATGGTGCCCTCGACCGCGTCGTACGGCGCGGTGAGGCCCGAGGTGGGCATGGCCGGCCTGGCGTACGTCGCGCCGCCGTAGTCACCGGCACGGGCCGTGGCGATGCCGCTGAGGCCGGGCATGGCGTGCGTGCCGCTCTGCAACGGCAGGTAGCCGGCCGGCACGTAGCCCACCGTGAACGGCACCGGGGCCGGCTTCGGCCTGCTGGGCTTCAGGCCCTCGACCAGGCCGCCCAGGTCCCGGAAGCTCGGCGCGGCCTGGTCGCTGGAGATCGACGTGACGGCCGCCCAGGCGTCGTGGGCGTACTCCCAGGCGAACAGCTTGTTGCGCGCGTCCGTCGGGCCCTGCGGGTCGAGGCCGACCGGCAGCGTCGCCTGGATGGCCTTGCGACCGGCCACGGTGACCTTCTCGCCGCCCTTGATCTTGGCGGGGTCGAAGGCGCCCGGCCGGTAGACGGTCAGGTACGCCCACAGGCTCGGCTTCCCCTTGGCCGCCCTCTTCTTCCACTCGAGGATGTCGCCCCGCGTTCCAGCCTCCTCCTCGGCCGTGACGGGCCTGTCGTTCGAGGTGTGGCGGTCGGAGTAGACGGAGGCGATCTGGTAGGCGGTGGACGCGACGATCGGGTCCTGCACGTGCAGCGTGCCGGCGTCGTACCCCTGGAAGGTGAAGGTGAACGGCGCGGCGTCGGACCACGTGGCCGCGGCGGGCCCGGCCGCCGTCGCGCCGGCCTGGGCCGGCGTGGCCGGGGTGTTCCGCTCGGCGCCGGAGGTCGGCAGCAGGAACGCGCCGGTGACCGCGACCACGACGAGACCGGCCGCGCCCGCCGACGCGAAGCTGGCCCGGCGTCGCCGCTCGGCCCGCCGCCCGGCCGCGACGATGTCGTCGACGGTGCGGGCCATCGGCGGTTCCTCGCCCGTCACGGCGTCCACGAATTCACGCAACTGCACTGGTCCACTCCTCCATCTGCTTCCCGGTGAGACTGATGTGTTCGCCGGCGAGGGCCTCGCGCAGCTTCGCCAGGCCACGGGAGGCCTGGCTCTTGGCCGTGCCCACCGTGCAGTCGAGCACGCCGGCCGTGTCCTCCAGGCTCAGGCCCAGGTAGTGCCGGAGCACGACCGCGGCCCGCTGCCGGGCCGGCACGGCGTCGAGCGCCGCCCGCAGGCGCATGCGCTCGTCGGCCGCGGCGGCCGGGTCCCGCAGCGCCACGTCCGGCATGGCGTCGCCGGCCGACCGCTCGCGTCGCCAGGGCCGGCGGGTCTCGTCGATCGCGGCCCGGTAGACCATGGTCTTGGCGTAGAGATCGGGCCGTTCCAGCTTCCGCCAGCGGGGGTAGAGCTTGACCAGCGCGTTGGCCACGGCGTCCTCCGCCGTGTGCCAGTCGCCGCAGGTCATGTACGCCAGCTTGCGCAGCGACGCCATCTCTGACGTCACGAACTCGCGGAACGCCTGCTCGTCTTCGGCTTTCAAGTCGACTGCCTCCTCGTGACGGAGGTAGAACGGAGCCACCCGGCCGGGGAGTTGCACCGCCCGGGGAAGTAGTCGCCCGAAAACTCTGCGCAACCGCGCCGCGCGCCCGACGGGGCGGGGAGCGCCGCAGCCCGGCGACCCAAGATCGAGCCCGGACGCCCGTGGCCGCCACCACCCCGTGGCCCGGCCGGGCAGCCGGGCCGCCACCACGCACATGACGATCGATGGAAGGAACCAGGCAATGGTGAGGCAGTGGAAGCACAGATACGTCCTCTCCTCCGTCGCGGCCGCGGCGGCGCTCGTCGTCGCCACCGCCGGCGGCGTGCTGACCGGCAGCCTCGGCCAGGCGGCGGAGGCCGCGACGAACGGCACGCTCGCGGCGACCGCCGGCTGTGGGAAGGCCCCCACGCTGACCAGCGGCACGCGCACGATCTCCAGCAGCGGGCAGAACCGCAGCTACATCCTGCGGATCCCCGACGGGTACGACAGGAACCGCCCCTACCGGCTGATCTTCGGCTTCCACTGGCTGAACGGCTCGGCCAACAACGTCGCCTCGGCCGGCTACTACGGCCTGCTGCCGCTGTCGAACAACAGCACGATCTTCGTCGCGCCGCAGGGCATCGACAACGGCTGGGCCAACACCAACGGTCGTGACCTGACCCTGTTCGACGACATCTCCCGGGTGATCGAGAACGACCTCTGCGTCGACACGACGCAGCGCTTCGCGCTCGGCTGGAGCTACGGCGGGGCCATGAGCTACGCGGTGGCCTGCGCCCGGCCCACCGTCATCCGGGCGGTCAGCGTCCTGTCCGGGGCCAACCTCAGCGGCTGCAACCCCGGCACCCAGCCGGTGGCGTACTTCGGCATCCACGGCATCCACGACAGCGTGCTGAACATCTCGGCGGGCCGGTCGCTGCGCGACACGTTCGTCAGGAACAACGGCTGCACCGCGCAGAGCCCGCGCGAGCCGAGCCGGGGCAGCCTGACCCACATCCACGTACCGCGCGGTCAACAGCTGGCCCGGCGGGTTCCAGGGTGAGGTCACCGTGGCCAACGGCACCACCGCCACGCTGAACGGCTGGACCGTACGCCTGACGCTGGGCAGCGGCCAGGCCATCAGCAGCGTCTGGAACGGCACCAACACGGGCACCACCGGCAACGTCACCGTCAAGAACGCCGCCTACAACGGCACGGTCGCCCCGAACGGCTCGACGACGTTCGGGTTCACCGCCACCGGCGACGGGCCCGCGCCCAGCAACGTCTCCTGCACCAGCCCCTGAGCACGGCACGATCAGGGCCCGGAGCCACCCGGCTCCGGGCCCGCCGGCCGTCAGCGCCCCGGCTCGGCCCCGGACGGCACCGCCCCGTCCGCGCGCGCGAGGTCGCGGGGCTCGTAGTCGAACCAGTCGAAGCGGACGCTGCCGGACCCGGCGTACATGCCGACGACCCGGCCGGTGAAGCCGCCGGCGACCTCCGTGGACAGGTAACGGCCGTCGAGCGTGCCCAGCACGTCGTACGTGCCGTCCGCCGCCTCGATGCCGAACCGGAGCACGTCGGGTTCCTTGGCCGGGTGCCAGTCGCCGGGCGACGGGGCGACCACGTCGACGCGCAGACACACCGGGCCGGCGCCGACGGGCCGGGTGGCCACCGTGGACAGCACCGAACCGATCCGCGCGAGCACCCGCACCTCGCCGTCGCCCGCCTCGATCTCGTAGTGGTGCCGCTCGTCGAGGCGTACGGCGAGGCCGCCGCGCCCCCCGGTCGCGTCGACCAGCGACCGCACCCGGCACGACAGGTGCTGCTGGCGGCGGCCGACGAACGTGACGTCGGGCTCGTCCAGCGACGCGCCGCGCGCCCGCAGCGTGAGCCAGCCGGGCCGCTCGGTCAGCGACCAGCTCCCGGCGGGTCGGGACCGCACCGACACCCAGCGCGGGTGCAGCCCGTCGGCGTCGAAGTCGTCCCGCACGGGCGACGTCGGCACCGGGTGCGCGGGCCACGGCGGCGCCTGCATGACCGGCTCGACCGCGCCCACCACCGGCCAGTCGTCGACCCAGGTCACCGGGGCCAGGAACGTCTCCCGCCCGAGCACGTGCCAGCCGGGGGTGCCGCCGCCGGGGCGTACGCCGAGCAGCACCATCCACCAGGTTCCGTCGGCCGCCTCGACGAGGTCGGCGTGGCCCGTGTTCTGGATCGGACGGTTGGTGCCCCGGTGGGTCAGGATCGGGTTGGCCGGGCACGGCTCGTAGGGCCCGTCGGGCGCGGGGGCGCGGGCGATCGAGACGGCGTGCCCGCGTTCGGTGCCGCCCTCGGCGATCAGGAGATACCAGTGGTCGCCGACCCGGTACAGGTGTGGGGCCTCCGGTGCCTGCGCGCCGGGCGCGCCGGACCACAGGCGGCGGGGCGGGCCGAGCGTCCGCCCGGTGTGCGGGTCGAGGCGCACCTGCTCGATGCCGGCGTAGGTGCACCAGCAGGTGCCGTCGTCGTCCCAGGCGAGGTCCGGGTCGATGCCGGCGATGCCGGGCAGCCGGACGGGATCCGACCAGTCGCCGACGGGGTCGGTGGCGGTGTAGAGGAGGTTGCCGCCGCCGTCGGCGCAGTTGGTGACGATCAGCCAGAAGCGGCCGTCGTGGTGGCGCAGCGTCGGCGCGTAGACGCCGGCGGACGACGGCGTCGTCGCGGGCAGCACCAGTTGGCCGGGCCGGTCCAGCACGTTGCCGATCTGTGCCCAGTGCACGAGGTCGCGGCTGTGGAAGATGGGCACCCCGGGGAAGTACTCGAAGCTGGAGCAGGCCAGGTAGTAGTCGTCGCCGACCCGGCAGACGCTCGGGTCCGGGTGCAGACCGGCGAGCACCGGGTTGGTGAACGCGCCGTCGCTCCAGCCGGCGGTGCCGGGGGTGGGGTGGGCCTGGGCCGGAGTCATCTGCTGCCTCCCGGGGTCGAGGTGGCCCGCGCGGTGCGGGCCGTACCGCAGTCTCCCCGGCGGCCGGGTTTCGGGTCAGCCCCCGCGCAGCGTTCGACCGGCGACCCGAATCACCGCCGACAATGCATCGGCAGATCGACGGGACTCATTTTGAATTGCGCCTCCCGAGCGATTGGGAGCGACTGCCGCCGCTATTCTTGGCCCCCCTCACGACAGGTACGTGTTAGCGCAAACATCGTGACCCGGCATTCGGCACTCGCGGGCCCTTGCCCCATAGGTCGCGCTCACGTGATTCGCCGCGAACGGGGCGACTTGCACCTGATCGGAGCGCGGCTGATCTGCCGCTACGGGAGCGCTTCCACGCCGGGCGGCGACTGTTTCACGAAGATTTCCGACAAGTCTCGGGAACGTCTTGACACCGCATGTGAGCGATAACACTATGAACCTCCCGTTACGTTGGCGGCAGGAGTTCGCATGAAAGTAACCGTGGGTCGTGGTGCCTCCGGAGGGCTACGACGGGTCTCACTGGCAGCCGTGGGGGCGCTCCTCCTGTGCGCCGGTGTCGTGACGATCGGCACAGCGGCGCAGGCGGCCGACGAGTGGTCCCCGGAGTCGTCGCACACGTCGACCGACCGGGGCGACGGCACGTACACCGTGCCGCTGCTGCGCTCCGACGTGCCGGACATCAGCGTCGAGCGGGTCCCGGCCGCCGAGAACGACGAGGGCCGCGACATCTACTACATGATCAGCACGACGATGCACCTGAGCCCGGGTGCGCCGATCATGAAGTCGTACGACCTCGTCAACTGGGAGACGGTCAACTACGTCTTCGACCGGGCCAGCATCGGCGACTCGTTCTCCCTGCGCAACGGCCAGAACTCGTACGGGCAGGGGCAGTGGGCGTCGTCGCTGCGCTACCACGACGGCATGTACTACGTCGCGTTCAACACCAACAACCTCAACGGCGCGTACATCTACCGCACCGACGACATCGAGAACGGCGCGTGGCAGCGCACCGCCCTCGGCCGTGGCCTGCACGACCCGTCGCTCTTCTTCGACGTGGACGGCACGCCGTACATCTTCTACGGCTCGGGCGGCACCAGCGCCGTACGCCTCAACGCCGGCCTGACCGCGATCGAGCAGGACTACCCGAACATCTTCACGGCGGCCGACTACGCCGGCCAACCGTTCATCGGCGGCCTGTTCGAGGGCGCGCAGTTCTACCACATCGACGGCTGGTACTACGCCGTCATCATCACCTGGCCCTCCGGCCAGGGGCGTCAGGTCGTCATGTTCCGCTCGAAGGACCTGCTCGGGCGGTACACCTCGGCCGGCGGGGTCAACACCTACGAGGCGCGCGGCGTGCTCAACTCCAACGGCTTCGCCCAGGGCAGCCTCGTGCCGGTCGCGCGCGCCGGCGGCGGGACGGACTGGCACGGGATGTTCTTCCGCGACACGTTCCCGATCGGCCGCATCCCCGCCCTCATCCCCGCCACCTGGTCCGACGGGTGGCCGACGTTCGGCAACAACGGGGTCGTGCCGGTCGACGGCGCGTTCGCCAAGCCGATCCGGCTCAGCCCTGCCGAGGAGGCCCTCGAACGGCAGAAGAGCATCGTCGCCTCGGACGACTTCGCCAACGACGCGCCGCACAAGGCGTACCAGGACGAGGAGTGGACGATCCCGACGCCGCCCGACCTCGACGAGTCGCTTCTCGGCGTCGAGCTGCTCGGCAACGCCGGCTTCGAGTCCGGCAGCGTCTCGCCGTGGGCCGCGCAGTTCGGGGCGACCCTCGCCCTGGAGCCGGCCGACGCCGCCTCGGGCGCGGCGGCGCTGCGGGTCGGCAACCGCACGCTCAACGGCTCCGGCCCCCACCAGAATCTCGCCGGCAAGCTCCAGCACGGTGTGACCTACACGGTGTCGGCGAAGATCAAGTACACCTCGGGCCCGGCCAGCGTCCGGTTCAACCTGGCCGCCGACTGGGGCTCCGGCGTGCAGGTGATGACCTTCGGCACCGTCCCCGTCGGCCAGTGGACGACGGTCACCGGCCAGTACACGTTCCCGGCGACGGCGAACCTCGCCAACGTCAAGTTCGCGGTGGAGACGCCGTGGGGCAACCCGCAGCCGGCGTCGTCCACGGTGGAATACCTGATCGACGACGTCTCGGTCGTCGGGCAGCCCGTCACCACCGAACACCCGACCGAGGCGGAGATCGCCCCGAACGGCTCGCGGCTGGACCTGGCCTGGGAGTGGAACCACGCCCCGGACAACCGGTACTGGTCGCTCACCGACCGGGAGGGCTGGCTGCGGCTGACCACCGGCAAGGTGGTCACCGGCCAGTACGTCTACACGAAGCTGTCGAACCGGGCCGAACTCGCCTGGTTCGAGGAGGCGCGCAACACCCTGTCGCAGCGCACCTTCGGCCCGCGCCAGTCGGCCGAGACCCGGATGGACATCTCCGGCATGCGCAACGGCGACGTCGCCGGCCTGGCCGCCTACAACCGGGGCTTCTCGTACGTCGCGGTCAAGCGCGTCGACGGCCAGAACACCCTCGGCGTGGTCAACCGGGGGCAGCCGTTCGCGGTCGACCTCGACCAGGCCGCGCTGGAGAGCTTCCTGCCGGGCACGACGGTGCCGCTGGGCGACGCGACCGTGGTGCACGTGAAGGCCGATCTCGACTTCGCCGCGCCGGTCGGGCAGCTCTGGACCACCTTCTACTACAGCCTCGACGGGCTCACCTGGACGCAGCTCGGCAACCGGGTCGGCCCGCAGACGCTCGACGGCAGCCTCGCGCACTTCATGGGCCACCGGGTCGGCCTGTTCAACTACGCCACGCAGGCCACGGGCGGGCGGGTCGACTTCGACCACTACCTGCTCAGCGACACGCTGACCGCGCAGGGCCTGCCGCTGGACACCGGCGCGCTCGACGCGGCCATCGCGCACGCCGAGACGCTCGACAGCCGGCACTACCCGGCGGACGCCTGGGCGGCGATGCGGGCCGCGCTCGCCACCGCCAAGGCGGCCCGGGCCGGCCGGTTCGGCACCCAGAACCAGATCGACGCGCCGCAGCGGTCGCTCAGCTTCCAGTTGGCGCGGCTCGGCGTGCTGCGGGCCGAACCCGAGCTGCCGGTGACGGCGAGCGCGCAGACCCGGTGCGTCGGCGGCCGCGCCTACGTCGCCGTACAGGCCACCAACGGCCACACCGCACCCGTCGACATCACCCTCGAAACCGCGTACGGCACCCGCACCGTCACCGCCGTCGCACCCGGCGCCAACGCCTACCAGTCCTTCACCACCCGCGCCACCTCCATCCCCGCCGGCACCGCCACCATCCGCGCCACCGGCACCGTCGACGGCACCACCGTCACCACCGTCGTCACCGCCAACCACCCCGCCCTCAGCTGCGGCGCATAGCCGACCGGCCCGAGAGGGGCCGGCGACCCACCACCAGCGCACGTCCCAACGAAGGAGCACACCGAGTGAGACAACGCTTGCGAGGGGCTACCCGGCGACGGGTGACCGCGATCGCGGCGGTCGGCGCCATGCTGGCCGCGGGGCTGGTCGCCACGTCGGCGCCGGCCCAGGCCGCCGAGGAGAACCTCATCGTGAACGGGGGGTTCGAGGCCGGCGTCGCCAACTGGTTCGTGAACAACGGCAACTCGACCGACGGCGCGACGCTGTCGGCGACGTCGGACGCCTACGCCGGGTCGGGCGCGGCGCTCGTCACCGGCCGGGCGACGACCGGTTCCGGGCCGATGCAGGATCTCAGCGGCAAGGTGCAGGCCGGGCAGACCTACGCCCTGACGGCCCGGATCAAGTACGAGAACGAGGCCGGGCCGGCGACGAAGCAGTTCTTCGCCACCATGCACTACGGCGGGTCCACCTACACCAACCTGGTGAGCGTGGTCGCGACGAAGGGGCAGTGGGCGCAGTTCAACGGGACGTTCACCATTCCGGCGTCCCAGAACGTGTCGACGGCCCGGATCTTCTTCGAGACGCCGTGGACGAGCACGCCGTCCACCGACCCGGCCCTGCACCTCATGGACTTCACGCTCGACGACGTGTCGGTGATCGGCGCGCCGCCGCCCCCGCCGCCGTCAAGGACCATCGAGGTCGTCGGCAAGCTGCCCGGCGAGCACAACCCGTTGATCGGGCACAAGTTCGGCGCCGACGGCTTCGGCTTCGTGCACAACGGCCGGGTCTACCTGTACATGACCAACGACACCCAGGGCTACGCGCCCGACCCGGTCACGGGCATCTCGCCGAGCATCAACTACGGCAACATCAACCAGATCACGCTGATCTCGTCCGAGGACCTCGTGAACTGGACGGACCACGGCGAGATCCAGGTCGCGGGCCCGAACGGCGTCGCGCCGTTCACCGGCAACTCGTGGGCGCCCGGCATGGCCAAGAAGACGGTGAACGGGAAGGAGAAGTTCTTCCTCTACTACGCCAACGGCGGCGGTTCGAGCAACGTGATCACGGGTGACTCGCCGCTCGGCCCGTGGACCAGCGAGCGGACGAGCACGCTGATCAACGGCAGCACCCCCGGCGCCGAGGACGTCGCGTGGAAGTTCGACCCGGCCCCGCTGGTGGACGACGACGGCCAGGGCTACCTCTACTTCGGTGGCGGCCCCGCGTCGACGAGCATGCCGGCCGCCGAGCGCTTCAACAACCCGAAGAACATCCGGGCGATCAGGCTCGGCGACGACATGGTCTCCACCCAGGGTTCGGCCGTGGTGGTCGACACCCCGGTCTCGTTCGAGGCGGCCCAGGTCTTCAAGCGCCAGGGCAAGTACTACCTGTCGTACTCGTCGCACTTCGGGGGCGCGGACTTCGGCGGCAACCAGACCCCGCTGCCCGGCTACCCCGGCGGCGGCCAGATCGGCTACCTGATCTCCGACGACCCGATGTCCTGGCCGAAGGAGACCTACGCGGGCGTGCTGTTCCCGAACCAGTCGCAGTTCTTCGGCGCCGGCACGGGCGGCAACAACCACCAGTCGGTGTTCGAGTTCGGGGGCAGGTACTACTTCACCTACCACGCCCCGACGCTCAACAAGCGCATCAACGGCAACACCACGCAGGGCTACCGCAGCCCGCACATCCAGGAGCTGACGTTCAACCCGGACGGCACGATCCAGCAGGTCGTGGGCACCTACGCGGGCGTGGACCAGGTCCGCGACTTCGACCCGTACCGGTTGTTCGAGGCGGAGACCTTCGGCTGGAGCAAGGGCATCGCGACCGCGAAGGTCGACGGCGGCTCCGCCCAGTTCGGCACCTCCGCGCCGAACCTGGTGGTGCGTGACATCGACAACGGCGACTGGACGGCGCTGTCGTCCGTCGACTTCGGCGCGGCCGGCGCGGCGAGCGTGACGGCGAAGGTGCGGGCGCTGGCCGCCGGCGGCCGGGTGCAGGTGCGCCTGGACGACGTGGCGGGCCCCGTGGTCGGCACGGTCGAGGTCGACACGCCCGTCGGCGAGTGGGCCGAGGTGACCGCCGCGCTCCAGGGCGTCAGCGGCGTGCACGACGTCTACTTCACCTACTCGGGCCCCGCCGGGGCGGACCTCTTCGAGCTCGACTCCTGGAAGTTCGCGGCCGCGACCGGTCAGCCGGAGCTGCCGGTGACGGCGAGCGCGCAGACCCGGTGCGTCGGCGGCCGCGCCTACGTCGCCGTACAGGCCACCAACGGCCACACCGCACCCGTCGACATCACCCTCGAAACCGCCTACGGCACCCGCACCGTCACCGCCGTCGCACCCGGCGCCAACGCCTACCAGTCCTTCACCACCCGCGCCACCTCCATCCCCGCCGGCACCGCCACCATCCGCGCCACCGGCACCGTCGACGGCACCACCGTCACCACCGTCGTCACCGCCAACCACCCCGCCCTCAGCTGCGGCGGATGACCACCAACCCCCATCAACCACGGACGTCAACGGAGATCGCATGAACACATGGAAGCGTAAGCGGCTGTACGCGGCGGGTGCCGCGGCCGCCATCCTGGCCGGGACGGCGGCGCTGCCGGCACCGGCCCTGGCCGAGGACGGCGCCGACGTCCGGGTGACGGTCGACATCGAGGAGATCCGGGAGCCGGGCGTGCTCGCCCTGTCGGTCGCGGGCGACTCGGTCGCGCTGTCCGAGGACGGCTCGACCCTGCTGGTACGCCAGTTCGTCGGCACCCTGCCGACGGTGACGGTCACCGACACCCGCACCGCCGACGAGGTGCCGGCCGGCGCGGCCTGGGCCGTGGTCGGCAGCGCGAGCGACTTCGTCGGCAGCTCCGGGCAGGCCCCGATCAGCGCCGGTCACCTCGGCTGGAAGCCGCGGCTCATCGACGGCGGCACCACCGGCTCGGTGACCGAGGGCGAGGAGGTCGTGACCGTCCTGGACGAGCCGACCCAGCCCGGCAACAATGTCGGCCTGGCCGACCAGGAGCTGCTGATGTCGACGTACGACTCGGGGGCGGTCGCCGGTGACTCGTACTCGGTCAACGCCGACCTGTACCTGCGCACCCCGGCGGACGTCGCCGCGGGCGCGTACACCTCGACGTTGACCCTGTCCCTGTTCGAATGATCACGCGCGGGGGCGGGGCCGGCAGCGGTCCCGCCCCCCGCACCCCGCCGGAGGACGCCCGATGATCCGTTCCGTGCCGCAGGCGCTGCCGAGGCTGCTCGCCGTGCTGGCGGCGGTGCTCGTCGCCGTGCCGGTCGCGCCCATCGGCGCCGGCGCGGAACCCGCCGCGCCGAAGCTGACCTGGGCGGTGCAGCCGGCCGACCCGGACGGCCCGGACGGCCGGCGGTGGATCGAGCGCACCCTCGACCCCGGCCAGGTGGTGACGGAACACCTGGCCGTGCGCAACTTCAGCGCCGCCAGGGCGGTGTTCCGCCTCCAGGCCGCCGACGGCTACCTCACCGACAAGGGCCGCTTCAACATGCTGCCCTCGACCGAGACGTCGAAGGACGGCGGCACCTGGATCTCGGTGCGCGACACAGTCACCGTCGGCGCGAACGAGACGAAGGTGGTGCCCTTCACGATCACCGTGCCCGCCGACGCCGCGCCGGGCGACCATCCGGCGGGCATCGCGGCGTCGGTCACCAGCACCGGCGGCACGGTCGCCGTCGAGAGCCGGGTCGGCTTCCGGGTCATGCTGCGCGCCAGCGGCACGGCAACGGCGGCCCTGGCCGTCGACGACGTGACCGCCACGTACGCCCGGTCCTGGAACCCGTTCGCGCCGGGCACCCTCCGCCTGCGGTACGCGGTGGCCAACGGCGGCAACGTCTGGGCCTCCGGCCGGGGCCGGGTGACCGTCTCGGAGGCGTTCGGCCTCGCCAGGCGGGACACCACCGTCGAGGTGGAGGAGCTGCTGCCCGGCGGCAGCCGCGTGGCCCGGGCCAACGTCGGCGGCGTCTGGGGGCTGGGCCCGCTGCGGACGACCGTGACGGTGACCCCCGCGGCGCTCGGCGACGGGACCGTCGCCGACGTCCGGCAGGCCACGGCCACCGTGACGGTCTGGGCGGTGCCGTGGCCGCAGCTCGGCCTGCTGGTCGTTCTCGTCGCGGTCGCCCTGCTGCTGCGGGCCGTCCGTCGGCGGCGGCAGCGGCGGCTCGACCTGCTGCTCGACCGGGCCCGGCAGGAGGGCCGGGCGTCCGCGACCACGGTGTGAGCTTCGACGGACTGAGGCCGGCGACGTCCGGCCGGCGTGGACGGGGGCGTCGCCGGGTATGGTGCGGGGTGACGGTGTCGGCAGGAGGTTCCTCCGCAGTCGGGCATCGTGATCGGGCGCCGGTGTGAGCGCCGACTGGGGCCATGCGGCACCACCATCCGCAGCCGCCCAGGTTCTTCCTCTCCAGAAACGGGATCTCCGCATGACTTTCCACGACGACGATCGCTCGGCCCTGTTCCTCGTCACGCCGACCGCCGACGACCTCGACGACCGGGGCGTGACCTTCGACGGCAGCGAGGAGGCGATGCGGCGGCTGCGGCACCCGTTCGCGGTGGGCCCGGTCGACCAGGCTGCCGCCTCGACGGAGGCGGGCGACCGCCCGGGGCGGAACGCCTGACGGGCCCGCCACCTGTGGTATATATGGGCATCGATTGATGTCCGGCGGTGCCGCGCCCCGGCCCCGCGCCCGCCACCGAGGAGGTCGGGATGACCCGGCACCGCTCCCGCCCGCACGCCTGGATCGCCGCGTTCCTCGCGCTGGTCGCCCTGCCGGCCGCCCTGCTCGTGCCGCCCGCGCCGGCCTCCGCCGCGAACACGCTCACCATGCTGGGCGCGGACGTCTCCAGCGTGCAGCGCAGCCTGGACCTCGGCGCGCGATATTACGACGCCGCCGGCACGGCGCGGGACCCGCTCGACATCCTCAAGGGCCTCGGCGTCAACTACGTCCGGCTCCGGGTCTGGAACAACCCCGCCAGCGGCTGGAACAACAAGGCCCGGGTGCTGGCGTACGCGCGGACGGTCAAGGCCAAGGGCCTCAAGCTGATGATCGACTTCCACTACTCGGACACCTGGGCCGACCCGGGCAAGCAGTACAAGCCCGCCGCCTGGGCCAGCCACGGCATCGGCCAGTTGCAGACGGACGTCTACAACTACACCTACGACGTCTGCTCCAGCCTGAAGGCGCAGGGCACCACGCCGGACAGCGTGCAGATCGGCAACGAGATCAACGTCGGCATGCTGTGGAACGACGGCAAGGTCGTCAACAACGACTTCACCAACCTCAGCCTGCTGCTCAAGGCCGGCTACCAGGCGACGAAGCAGTGCAACGGCGGCACGCAGGTGATCATCCACACCGCCAACGCGGACAGCATGGCCAACGCGCGCTGGTTCTACGACGGCATCCGGGCCAAGGGCGTCCAGTGGGACCTGACCGCCCTGTCCTACTACTGCATGTGGCACGGCAGCCTGGCCAACCTCTACAACGTCATCACCGACGTGCGGTCCCGCTACGGCCGGCCCGTCGTGCTCACCGAGACGGCGTACCCGTTCACCGCCGCGAACGCCGACGGCGAGCCGAACTCGATCAACGGTGGCGAGCCCTGCGCCAGCCACCCCGCGAGCTGGAGCGGGCAGGCCACCGAGTTCGCCTGGGTGCAGAACACCGCCCGCGACGCCGGTGCCGTCGGCGTCTTCTACTGGGAGCCGACCTGGTACGCCGTCCCCGGCAACGGGTGGGACCCGGCGAACATCAACGGCACCGGCAACCAGTGGGACAACATGGCCATCTTCAACTGGACCGGCCAGGTGAACCCCAACATCCGCTGGACGCCGTAGCCGGCCCGGCCACCGCGCGAACGGCGACCGGACCGGCTCAGGGGCTCAGGGGCTCAGGCGAAGTCGAACACGAGGGGGAAGGCCAGGACGACGACCCAGGCCCAGCCGGCGTACACGGCGAGGTAGCGGGTCTGCCAGCGCTCCAGGCGGGCGAAGGGCGCGCGGCCCCGGACGAAGCCGAGGAACAGCCACGCCGACCAGGCCAGGTTGGTCAGCAGGACGATGTTCTCCCCCAGCGCCGCCGTCTTGTTGGGGCTGAAGCCCCATTCGCCGATCCGGCTGGTGATCGCCACCAGCACCAGGACGTCGATGACCAGGGCGCTGACGACGAGCGCCAACTGGAGGCGGTCGAACAGCCCGGGCCGGGCGGCGGGGTCGCGGGCGGAGATGGCGTACAGCAGCAGGCCCAGCACGACGACGAGCAGCAGGTCGAACAGGATGAGCACGTCGCGCTTGACGTCGATGCCGCTGTTGGTCCAGACGACGGCGACCAGGAACGCCAGCAGGGTCGCCGCGAACAGCGGCGTGAAGACGCGGGTCAGCACCGGGGCCATGTTCTCGATGACGCTCTGCTTCGCCTCGACCAGCCACGCCGACACGACGACGGCCGCCATCGCGCCGCACGGCAGCAGCCACGAGCTGATGAACTGTTCGGCGTCGATGCCGATGGCCCGGAAGGTGCCGGCGGTGAAGGCCGTGAGCACGCCGCCGCCCAGGGCGAGGAGGCTGAAGTAGATCACCCACTCGCCGGTGAACCGGATGAAGTCCATCCGGCGCCGCTCGGAGCGCCAGTCGCCGCCCACGTAGGCGACGCCGACGACCAGCCACAACGCCAGCGGCAGGTGGATCGCCGTGAGCCCGAAGGACTGCGAGTCCCCGGCGAGCGGGTACGCGTTCGCGGCGACCCCGCCGAGGGCGAACAGCGCCACGAGCGCCCCGACGACGCGGACGCCGACCCGGCGCTGCCAGGCGAAGTACGCGGCCAGCGCCGGCAGCGCGAACAGGCTCAGGTTGCGGGCGTAGAAGTCGGTGTCCTCGTCGGCCAGGTCGAACCCGAACCAGCTCGGCACCTTGATGGCGAGGGCCGCGAGGGCCGCGCAGAGTACCATGACGGGCAGCTCGCGGCGGGTGCGGGCGGCGGCGCGCGCGTCCGGCTCCCCCGGCAGCACGAGCTGTTTCCATAGCCGCTCGGAGTGCTCGCGGGCGAACTCCCGCGACAGCTCGTCGAGGCTGCCCATGCGCTTGACCGCGATGAGGAACGCCTCGTCGGTGCGCAGGCCCGCCTCGGTCAGCTCGGTGATCCGGCTGCGCAGGTGGTCCTCCAGCTCCTCGGTGTCGGCGTGGTGCAGCTCCCGGCGGCGGCGCGTGTAGGTCCGCCACTGGGCGATCTGCCCTTCCAGGTCGCTGTCGCTGTCGAGGGTCATCGTCCCGCCTCCCAGGCCGGTGCCACGATCGGGTTGATGGCCCGGGCCGTGTTCCAGACGCCGCGCAGGGCGTCGACGACCGCGGCCCACTGGCGGTGCTGCTCGACCAGCTCGGCCCGGCCCTGGTCGGTGATGCGGTAGTACTTGCGGCGGCGTCCCCCGGGCGGGGTCTGCCAGTACGACTCGACGTGCCCGACCCGCTCCAGGCGGTGCAGCAGCGGGTAGAGCAGCCCCTCGGTCCACTCCAGCCGCCCGCCCGAGAGCTCGTTGACCTGCTTGAGGATCGCGTAGCCGTAGCTCTCGCCCTCGGCGAGGATCCCCAGCACGAGCGGCGTCGCCGAGGCGGCGACGAGGTCCTTGGTGATGTGCATCCGACCACCTATCCCTAGAACTGCAATGCATAGTAGTTCTAGGTAACGCGCCCCGCAATCCCCTCCGGCGGGGCCACCCGGCCGGCTGGCCTTTTGCCGTTCCGGCAACTTCTCTTGTCGGATCGGCGGGCCGCGCGGCACGGTGGGCGCACGACGAGCGAAGGAGGCGCGGTGGACGAGGCGTACGACGTGGTGGTGGTCGGCGGGGGCGCGGCCGGGCTGAGCGGGGCCCTGGCCCTCGCCCGGGCGCGGCGGTCGGTGCTGGTGGTGGACGCCGGGCAGCCGCGCAACGCCCCGGCCGGGCACGTGCACAACTACCTGGGCCGGGAGGGCACCCCGCCGGCCGAGCTGGTGGCGGCCGGCCGCGACGAGGTGACCCGCTACGGCGGCGAGATCGTCGCCGGCCGGGTCGAGGCGGCAGCCCGGGAGGACACCGGCTTCGTGGTCACGCTGGACGGCGGGCGGGAGGTGCGGGCGCGGCGGCTGCTGGTGGCGACCGGGCTCGTCGACGAGCTGCCCGACCTGCCGGGGCTGGCCGAGCGGTGGGGTCACGACGTGCTGCACTGCCCGTACTGCCACGGGTGGGAGGTCCGGGACCGGCGCATCGGCGTCCTCGCCACCGGCCCGACGGCCGTGCACCAGGCGGAGCTGTGGCGGCAGTGGAGCCCGGACGTGCTGCTCCTGCTGCACGACGCGACGCTCGCCGCCGAGGACGCCGAGCGGCTCGCCGCGCGGGAGATCACCGTCGTGGCGGACCGGGTCGCGGCCGTCGAGGTCACCGACGACACCCTGACCGGGGTACGCCTGGCCTCCGGCGAGGTCGTCGCGCTCGACGCGGTGGTCGTCGCGCCCCGGTTCACCGCCCGCGCCGAGGTGCTGGAGTCGCTGGGGTGCAAGCCGGTCGACGTCGAGTTCGGCGGGCAGGTGATCGGCAGCCAGGTGCCCGCCGACCCGACCGGGGCCACCGCCGTGCCCGGCGTGTGGGTCGCGGGCAACGTGGCCGACGTACGCGCCCAGGTCGTCGCCTCCGCCGCGGCGGGCCTGGCCGCCGGCGCGGCGGTCAACGCCGACCTCGTCGCCGAGGAGGGTCGCGCCGCCGTGGACGCGTACCGGGAGCGGACGCGGACGATGTTCGAGGAGGCCGCCTGGGAGGAGCGCTACCGCGCCCGGCCGGCGGTGTGGAGCGGCCGGCCCAACCCCCAGCTCGTCGCGGAGGCGACCGGGCTGCCGGCGGGCCGGGCGCTCGACGTCGGCTGCGGGGAGGGCGCCGACGCCGGCTGGCTCGCCGGGCGGGGCTGGCGGGTCACGGCGGTCGACATCTCCGCCACCGCCCTGGAGCGGGCCGCCGCCCACGCCGCGGCGGCGGGTCCCGAGGTCGCCGACCGCATCGAGTGGCTGCACGCCGACCTGCGCGTCACGCCGCCGGCCGAGGGCGCGTACGACCTGGTGTCGGCGCAGTTCATGCACCTGCCGGGCGCGGCGCGGCGGGAGCTGTTCGCGCGGCTCGCCGCGGCGGTCGCGCCGGGCGGGACGCTGCTGATCGTCGGGCACCACCCGCGCGACCTGCGCACCACCGCCCACCGGATGCACTTCCCGGACGCGATGTACACCGCCGAGGAGGTCGCGTCCGCCCTCGACCCCGCCGCCTGGCAGGTGCTGGCCACCGAGACCCGGGCCCGGGCCACGGTCGACCCGGAGGGCCGCGAGGTCACCATCCACGACGCCGTGCTGGTCGCCCGCCGCCGGGGGTGACCGGCCCCGCCCGGTGCGCCGCACGCGCGCACCGGGCAGGGCCCGGCGTCAGGCTCGGGCCGTCACGCTCCCTCAGGCGCGGGAGCAGGGGCTGCCGTTGAGCGTGAAGGCCGCCGGTGCGGCCGAGTTGCCGGTGTGGTTGGCCTGGAAGCCGATGGACACCGAGCCGCCGGGCGGGATCGTCCCGTTGTAGCTGACGTTGGTGGCGCTGACCTGCCCGCTGGTCGGGGCGTAGGTGGCGTTCCAGCCGCCGGTGATGCTCTGCCCGGCCGGCAGGGTGAACGCCAGGGACCACCCGTTGATCGCCGAGCTGCCCGTGTTGGTGATCGTGATGTCCTCGGTCAGGCCCGTGCTCCACGCGTTGACGGTCGCGCCGACCCGGCACCCGGCCGCCGGCGGGCCCGTCGTGGGCGACGGAGAGGGCGAGGGCGGGGTGGGCGGCGGGGTCGTGGGGGGCGGCGGGGTGCTGCCCGGGCCGCTGACCCGGTAGACGACCGTGCCGTGGCTCGGGACGCTGGCCGAGATCGTCCCGGTGCTGGTGCTGGTGCTGGTGCCGTTGGTCCACGCGTCGCGCAGGGTGAGGGTGACGGGGTACATGCCGATCGCGGGGGCCGTGATCGAGACCGTCGTGGTCGCGCTGCCCTGGTTGAACAGCGCCACCGCCACGTCACCGTTGGCCAGCTTCTTCGCCAGCACCCGGCGGGTGCCGTCGTTGGACACCTGCACCCCCTGGAGGCCGAGGGCGTCCTGGTTGATCGCGATCAGGTTCTGGTTCTTGAGGATCGTCTGCGTGGCCGCGTTCATCGACCGGATGTCGTTGCCCGCGATCAGCGGCGACGCCATGATCGCCCACATCGCGAAGTGGCTACGCATCTCCGTGTCGGTCATCCCGCCCCGGCCGACCTCCATCATGTCCGGGTCGTTGAACGCCCCCGGCCGGGCGTACGACGCCAGCGGCACGGTCACGTTGATGATGTTCTGGATCCCCATCGGGTAGCCGTTGGTCTGCCCGGTGTTCCACGCGTTGGTGATGTCCTCCGTGGTCCGCCACATGTTGGCCACGTCGCCCCAGTTGCGCTGGGGGCCCGTCTTCTCGTGGATGCTGTTCGGGTTGATGCTGAACACGATCGGCCGGCCCGTCGCCGCCAGCGCGTCGCGCATCTTGGCGAACGTCGCCACCTGGTCGTTGATCGTGCCCTGCGGGGAGCACCAGTCGTACTTGAGGAAGTCGACCCCCCACGCGGCGAACTGCCGCGCGTCCTGGACCTCGTGCCCGCGGCTGCCGGTCGCCCCCGGATACCCGCCGAAGTACTGCGCGCAGGTCTTGTCCACCGGCACCTGGTAGATGCCGAACTTGAGACCCTTGCCGTGGATGTAGTCGCCCAGGGCCTTCATCCCGCTGGGGAACCGGGTCGGATCGCCCTGGAGGTTGCCGGCGGAGTCCCGGTTGGGGTTGAACCAGCAGTCGTCCACCACCACGTACTCGTAGCCCACGTCGCGCATCCCGCTGCTGACGATCGCGTCCGCCATCTGCCGGATCAACGTCTCGTTGATGTTGCAGCCGAACGTGTTCCAGCTGTTCCAACCCATCGGCGGGGTGCGGGCGACCCCGTTCTCCAGCGCCTGGCCAGCCGGCGCGTGCAGACCCACGGCGGCGCCGACCAGCAGGAACCCGGCCGCCAGGGCGGTCACCCACCGGCGGCGGGAAGCGGTACGTCTCATCGTTGTCTCCTCTTCGGCGGCGGAGCCGACCGCTGCGGACGCTGGGCCGGGGCAATTCCCGCCAGGAAACTATAATCGTCAATGTTATCGGTAACAACGGCCACCGCGGCCTCGTCGACCGAGACCACCCCGACAACGCCCCCGCCAGGTGTGACGTGGATCACCACCGATGGGAAACCGGGGTGGGCCCGGGGATCGTCTTGCCTGTTGTGAGACAGAGCCTGGAGACCCTCGACGAGGGTGCGCTGCTGCGCCGCGTCGCCCGGGGCGACCGGCGGGCCTTCGACGAGCTGTACCGCCGTACGTCGCCCTGGTTGACCGCCCGGCTGCGGCGGCGCTGCGCCGACGACGACGTGGTCGCCGAGGTGCTCCAGGACACCTACCTGGCGGTGTGGCGGTCGGCCGGCAGCCAGGCCCAGCACGCGGGCGGCGGCAGCGCCGTCGGCTGGCTGTGGACGATCGCCGCCCACCGGCTGGTCGACGCGTTCCGCGCCCGCGCCCGCGCCGAGCGGGTCCCGGCGGTGCGGACCTTCGCCACCGTCGCCCCCGCCGCCGAGGAGGAGGCGCTGGCCGGCGGGATGGACGCCGACCTGGAGCAGGCGCTGCTGGCGCTGCCGCCCAACCTGCGCCGGGTCCTGCGCGCGATGGTGCTCGACGGGCTGACCACGCGGGAGACCTCGGTGCTGCTCGGCATGCCGGAGGGAACCGTGAAGACGTACGCGCGGCGGGCCCGCATCGCGCTACGGGAGGCGCTGTCATGACCGACCACCCCACCCCCACCCTCATCTCCCGGTACGCCACCGGCGACGACGGCGTCGACGACGTCACCGTCTGGGCCGTCGAGGCGCACCTGGAGTCCTGCGCCGGGTGCCGGGCGCTGCTGGCCGACGCGGCCGACCCGGCCGCCCGGCAACTGCTGGACCGGGTGGCCGTCGGGATCGCCGCCGGCCTCGACGCCGGGCCCGGGCCGGTGCGTCGCCGCCGGCTACGGCGCACCGGTGTCGCCGCGCGGCTCCTGCCCTGGCTGGCCACGACCACCGCGCTGGTGGTCGTCGCGGTCCTGCTGGAGATGGTGTCGGGCCGGATGCCGTCGCCGGTGCTGCTGGTCGCGCCGTTGGTGCCGCTGCTGCTGGTGGCCGCCGCGTGGAGCCGACGCACCGATCCGGCCTGGGAACTGATCGCCACCGTGCCCCGCGCGGGGCTGCCGCTGCTGCTGCGCCGGACCCTGGCGATCCTGACGGCGGTCGTCCCGGTGCTGGCCGTGGCGGGCTGGTGGACCGGGCACTCGCCGGCGCTGTGGCTACTGCCGTGCCTGGCCTTCACCGCCGGCGCCCTGGCGCTGGGCGGGCTGGTCGGGGTGGACCGGGCGGCGCTCGGGTTGGCGATCGCCTGGTCCGTCGGCGTGATCACGCCGAGCCTGGTCGGCCAGGAACTGCCGGTCGTCCTCCAGACCCGTAGCTGGCCCGGCTGGGCGCTGGCCACCGTCGCGCTGAGCGCGGTGGTGCTCCTGCGGGCCACCGACCACAGCCGGCTGCGCGCCGACCGGAGCTGACCGGTCGTCACCGGCGACCCCGGTCGTCCGGCCGGTACATCCCCTTCTCCGTCGGCGGGCACCGCCGACGACACGACGAACGGAGAGATCATGATGCGTGCCGTCAGCGCGGCGGAGACCGCACCGACCACGTACGCGTGGACCGTGCACGCCGAGAACCTGGCTGTCCGCGCCGGCCGACGCCTCGCGGTCAACGGGCTCGACCTGGCGCTGGGCACCGGTGTGCACGGGCTGCTCGGCCCGAACGGCGCCGGCAAGACCACCCTGATGCGGGCGCTCGCCACCGTGGTGAAGCCCGCCGGTGGGCGGCTCGACCTGCTGGGCGAGAACGTCAGCGGCCGCGCCGACCTGCGTCGGGTCCGCCGCAGGCTGGGCTACCTGCCGCAGCACTTCGGCTTCTACCCGCGCTTCACCGTCCGGGAGTTCGTCGAGTACATGGCCTGGCTCAAGGAGATGCCGAAGGCCGACATCCCCGGCGCGGTCCAGCGGGCCGTCGACCGGGTGGGCCTGACCGACCGGGCCGACGCCCGGATGAAGACGCTCTCCGGCGGCATGGTGCGCCGCGCCGGGATCGCCCAGGCGATCGTCAACGACCCGGAGCTGCTGCTGCTCGACGAGCCGACCGTCGGCCTCGACCCCGAGCAGCGGCTCGACTTCCGCGAGTTGCTCCGCGACATCGGGTCGGACAGCTGCGTGCTGGTCTCCACCCACCTGGTCGAGGACGTCGCCGTGGCCTGCACCGACGTGGTGCTGGTGCACGAGGGCCGGCTGGTGTGGCAGGGCACCACGGGGCAGCTCGCCGCGCAGGGCGGCACCGGCGACGCCGGGGACAGCGCCGCCGAGCGCGGCTACTCGGCGCTGCTGCGCGCCCACCGGGAGCGGGTGGCGGCATGACCGGGCGGATCATGCGGATCGAGGTACGCCGCTCGGCGGTCCCCGGCATCGCCCTGCTGCTGGTGATCGTCGGCGCCGCGCTCATGCTGACCGTCACCGGGGGGTACGCGGGGCGGTGGACGCAGTTGGCGGTGTACGCCCGGTCCACGCTGATGATGCTGATGCCGCTGGCGCTGGCCGGCGGCGCATGGTTGGGACGTCGCGACCGGCGGCACCGGGTCGACGAGCTGTTCGGCACCACCGTCCGGCCCCGGTGGCAGCGGAGCGTCCCGCTCGCCGCCGGCTACGCGGTCGCGCTGGTCACCGTGTACCTGCTGACGTTCCTTCTCGGGATCCCCTGGGTGGCGCCGACCGCCGGGTACTTCGCCGTCGCGACGATCCCGATCACCGCGGTCGGCGCGCTCGCGCTGGTCGCCGCCGGCTGGCTGGGCATGGCCGCCGGCCGGGCGGTGCCCCGGGTGGCCACCGCCCCGATCCTCGCGGTGGTCGCGTTCGCCGTGCTGACCTTCGTGCCCGACTACGTCTCGATCTCGGGCTACGACGAGAACTTCACGAAGGTCCGGCCCGACCCGGCGGCGCTGCTGCTGGCCCCTGCCATCAGCTCGTTGAACGACTTCAAGACGATCCCGTCGTCGGTCAGCCTGCTCCAGGCGCTGTGGCTGGCGGCCCTCGCCGCGACCGGGCTGCTGCTGCTCGGCGCGGTCGGCCGGCGCACCGTCGCACTGGCCGTGCTTCCGGCCGTGGTCGGTGCCGCCGTCGCGGTGCCGCTGCTGCCCACCGGCGGCTACTCCGGATCGGCCGTGCTCGATCCGGCCGCCGTCGAGCTGGTCTGCGACGACGACGGCCCCCAGGTCTGTGTGACCCGGGCGCACGCCGCGCTGCTGCCCAGGGTCGTCGGCCCGGCCCGGGAGGCGCTGGCCCTCATCGACGCGAAGCTACCCGGCACCGCCCCCACCCGCGTGGAGGAGAGCCGGCAGCTGCTCGACAACACGGTCCGGCCGGACGCGAGCCATGTCCGCGACGACGGAACCCTGGTCTTCGACGCCCTGTCGGTCGGCTGGACCGGCTTCTCCGACGTCTCGGCCGACGACCTGCGGGCAGCGCTGCTCGACGCCGCCTGGTGGCGGGAGTGCGAGACCTACCACACGACCTTCCTGGCCCGCGCGGTCGCCGTCGCCTGGCTCACCGGAGGGCAGCCGGACCTCGGTCGGGGGTCGGCCCCCGAGGAGCGGGAGAAGGTGGACGCCGCCCTCCGGGAGCTGCGGAACCTGCCCTCCGACGAGCAGCGCAAGCGGGTGCAGGCGGCCCGCACCGCCGCGCTCGGCTGCGATGTCGACCGGTTCCACTCGCTGCTGTTCCTGGCGCAACCGTGAGGTGGCTCCGCCTGTACCTGCGGGCCCGGCGGGTTCCCCTGGCGCTGGCTGGCACGGCCTGCGCGGTCGGGTCGCTCTGGGCGAGCTGGCCGTACTTCTCCGACGGGCAGACCGTCAACGCCCGGGTGGTCAGCGTCGCCGCGCTGATCGCGGCGGTCGCCGTCGGCACCACGCTCGGCGGCGCCGACGACGCCCTCGACCACACGGCGTCGGTCAACTGGCCCGCCCGCCGGGCCGGGCACGTCCTGCTGGCCGCCGCCGCGATCGTCGCGCTGCTCCTGGCCAGCACGCTCACCGACGTGCGGTTCGAACCACTCGGCGTGGTGGCGCGCAACACGGTCGGCCTGCTCGGGCTCACCGCGCTCGGCGCCGCGCTGCTGGGTGCCGCGCTGTCCTGGATCGCCCCGCTGACCTGGACCCTCGTCGCGATGCTGCCGTGGCTGGGGCCGAGCGACCAGATGCGGCTGCAGGTCGGTGCCTGGCTGGTCCAGCCGGCCGGCACCACCGCCGCGACGGTCTGCGCGACGGTCCTCGCGGTGGTCGGGCTCGTCGCGTACGTCCTGCGGGGCTGCCCCCGCCGCCCGGCCGCCGAGACGGCCCCCGACCGGTGACGTGGCCCGCATCGGGCCGGCGGCCGGATACGGGCCGGGCCGCATCGGGGCGGAAGTAGCCCCGACGCGGCCCGGGTTGGGCTGCCGTCAGCTCAGCTGACGGTCACCGAGATGGTGGTGGGCGGCTGCTGGAGCTGCCCGTAGTTGTCGACCGCCCGCACCGAGATCGTGTACGCGCCCGCCGGCACCACCGGCGACGTGTACGCGAAGTTCGACCCCGGCGAACCCGGGCTGGTGAGGAACGTGGCGATCCACGGGGCGGAGCCGCCGCCGAACGCGCCGGAGGAGTTCATCCCCTGGCCCGCGCCGTTGACGATCTGCACCTCCACCTTCGACATGCCGACGTCGTCCACCGCGCGCCCGGTCACGACGATCCGCGAGTCGCCGAAGACCGCGCCGTTGGTCGGGCTGAGGCTCGGCTCCAGGCGCGGGTCGAGGTCGCCCGGGTAGACGAGGTACTTGGCGGTGGCCCCGGAGGTCGAGCTGTCCTGCTGGCCCGACGTGTCGACGGCCCACGCCTCGACGCTGTACTCGCCCTTGGTCGGCAGGTCGATCGACAGGGTGAAGGCGGTGCTCGTCGCGCCGGGCGAGGCGAGCGTGGCGTTCACCGTGGCGAAGCTCGCCGCCATCGTGCCGTTGGGCTGCACGTACCGGCCGGTGTCCAGGTCGCGCAGCGCCACCCGGACGCCCTGCACGCCCTTGTCGTCGGTCGCGGTGCCGGCCAGGTCGAGGTGCAACTGCTCCACGTTCTGGTCGGTGCCGGTGACGTTCAGCTTGCCGTTGGGGAAGGCGTCGCCGGGCACCTGGGCGGTGACGGCCAGCTTGCCCAGGTTGGCGTTCGTCGTGACCAGGCCCAGGTTGTCGGTGGCGCGTACCCGGAAGTCGTAGATGCCCGGGGTGAGCGCCGCGGTGGTGAACGACCAGTTGTACGACGCGGCGTTGAGGTTCGTCGGCGACACCCGGTGGTACGCCGCGACCGCGTCGGGGCCCCACGTGCCGTCGGCGGCCAGCGACTCGCGGGTGGTGGTGTTGCGCAGGTAGACCTCGACCGACTTCAGGGTGCCGTCGTCGCTGGCCGTGCCGGAGAAGGTGAGCGGGCTGCCGGGGGCCACGGTGACCGGGCCGGCGGCGGTGGGCGGGGTCATCGCGGCGGGCGCGGTGATGGCCACCGTCGGCGCCACGCCGTCCTCCGCGATGATCCAGTCCCGGTTCTCGCCGCGCAGGTCGCTCTGGCCGGCGGTGTCGATGGCGGTGGCGGTCATCCGCCACTCACCCTCGGTCGGCAGGGTCACCTCGACCTGCCAGGTCGTCGACACCGCGCCGATCACGTCCGGCTCGGTGCGGAACGTGTTGTAGACCGGCGCGACGGTGCCGTCGTCCTGGAGGTAGCGGTTGTCCGGGGTGCGGAACGAGTAGGTCAGCGCGTTGACGCCCTTGTCGTCGGTGGCGGTGCCGGTGGCCACGAAGGTCTTCGTGGCGAGCAGGCCGGCGGCCGGCGCGCTGAACTTCGTCGTCGGGGGCAGGTCGTCGAAGCTGAACGTCTCGATCTTCTTGACGGCCTTCGTCGTGTCGGTCTCGCTGCTGGTGCGGCCGAACGTCTTCGCCTGGATCTGGTATTCGCCGACGGGCAGCGAGACGGCCAGCGACCACATGGTCGAGGTGGCGTTCGGGCTGGCCAGGGTCGACACGATGACGGCGGACGAGCCCCACGTCTTCAGGTCCGGCTGGAGGTACTTCTTGGAGCCGCGGTTCTGGATCTCGAGCTGCACCTTCTTGACGCCGGACGGCGCGGTCGCCTGGCCCTCGATCGTGAACGAGCCGTTGGCGGGCTTCACCCGGCCCTCGATGGGCGTGTCGATCGTCGTCTCCACCGCCGAGGGCGCCGGCACCCGGCCCAGGTCGAAGAAGCCGACCCGACCCACCGTGAGGCCGCCCTTGGTGTTGCCGTCGCCGCCGACGAAGAGGCCGCGCGGGGTGGCCAGCATCGCCTTCTCGCCCTCGTAGGAGCTGGAACCCGGGTTCCACTCCAGGGCGGTGCCCGTCGCCGGGTCGAGCGCGCCGAGGTGGTCGCGGCGGACCACCTGGTCGCCGAGGCCGTAGCCGCTGAGGCCCTGGCCCGTGCCGTACCCGACGTTGTCCAGGCCCGGCCACGGGACGTTGGCGGTCGGTGACTCCTGCCAGCTGAAGTGGCCGCCGACGTAGACGGCCGCCTCGGTGACGGCGACCGAGTAGATGCTGTCGAAGTGCCGGGAGATCCAGATCGGCTCGACGTGGTCGCCGCCGGCCATCGGGAACGCCATCGCGGTGTCGTTGATCGGCGGGCGGTCGCCGCCCGAGCCGCTGGTGACGACGAAGTACGAGTCGTCCGGCGAGATGTCGCCGCCGAAGGCCCGCTGGATGCCGCCGACGAAGGAGAGGTTGTCCTCCCACAGGCGGGTGCGCCACGGCAGGAGCGCCTTGGTGGCGGTGTCGATCAGGCCGACGCCGTAGCGGTCCTGGCCGGCGATCTGCCGGCCGGTGTGGACGACCATCAGCTTCGCGCCGTCGTGGGTCAGCTTGAGCTGCTGCACGGTGAGCATGCCGCCGACGCCGATGCCACCGGACAGCTGCAGGTCGAAGCCGGCGTCCACCGCCCCCGTGGTCGGGTTGAGCGCCGCCAGGCCGGTGCGGTTCGTGCTGTTGATCTTGGTGAACTGGCCGCCGACGTACACCGCGTTGTTGGTCACGGCCAGGGCGGTCCCGCGGCCGTTGCCCTGCGCGGTGAAGCCGGCGACCGGGGCACCGGTCACCGGGTCGAGCCGGGCGACCTTGCGCTTGGTGAGCCCGCCGACGGTGTTGAACGTGCCGGCCACGTAGAGCGCCGAGCCGTCCGGCGACGCCTCGACGGCCTCGACGGCCCCGTCGAACGTCGGCCGGAAGCCGGTGTCGACCTTGCCCGTGTCGATGTTGTACGACGCCAGCCACCGCTGCGCGAGCGCGGTCTGCCCGACGTTGGCGATCCCGGTGAACGAGCCGGCGATGAACACCCGGTTCCCGATCACCTCGATGTCGGTGACCTCACCGTCGGTGATCCTCGGGACATCGTTGCGCGGTGCGCTGGGCACCAGGCCGGTGTGCCCCGGCCTTTCCGTGACGAGCGCCTTGGCGGCAGGACCCGCCTGCCAGGCAGACACCGCCGCGATGACCGGTTGACCGATCAACACGACAGTCCCGGCCACCAGACCCGCGATCACGCGGCTCCGAACACGCATCGAGACAAACCCCCTGTTAGCGCCCGCATCGCGCCACCGGGTCGGCCCCGGCAGCGTCCACCCGCCGGCATGCCGAGGACACCGTAAGAGGCGAAACCGCCTCATCATCTCGTGCCTCGCCGGAATCAGGCCGATCGCCATCAGACATGATCCCGGCGACGGAACGCACCACCATCGGAGCGAATCTCACTCCACCGAACGGATCGGGCTCGGCGGCTGCGCCGGGGCCGGCCTCCGGCCCCGGGCAACGGATCGCGGCCCGACACCCGCGCCGGGACCAGCCTCAGGCCCCGCGCAACGGCCCGCCGGCTGCGCCGGGACCAGCCTCAGGCCCCGCGCAGGCGGGCGTAGACGTCGCCGGACCGGCCCGCCGGGCGGAACCGCTCCAGCAGCCTTACCAGCCCGGCCGCGTCGAGCCACTCGTCAGCGGCGTAGCGCATCGTCTCCACCGGCGAATAGTTGTAGCGGTACCCGCCGGCCGGGCCGCCCAGCCGGTCCACGATGTCGAGCGCGGCGAGGGCCGCGTCATGGGCCGGGGGGAGGTACTCGAAGGACAGCGCGGGCAGGGGCCGGCTGAGCCCCGACAGCACGTCCACCTCGAAGCCCTCGACGTCGATCTTGCAGAACGCGGGCACGCCGTGCGCAGCGACGAGGTCGTCGAGGGTCACCACGTCGACCTCGACGGACCGGTCCCAGCGGACCCCGGAGAAGCTGCTGTCCGCCGTGACCGACTCGATCCACTCGGTAGACATCGTCGAGACCGTCGGGGTGGCGGTGGACAGGGCGAGCCGCGCCCGGCCGGCGTCCGCGCCGACGGCCTCGGGCACGATCGTCACGTTCGGGTCCCGGCCGAAGAACAGGCGCAGGGCCCGCAGACAGTCGGGTTGCGGCTCCACCGCCACCACCCGCGCGCCCAACCGCCGCCAGGTGCGTACCCGGCCGCCGACGTGGGCGCCGATGTCGAAGCCGACGTCCCCGGGCTTGAGGAACTCCCGGTAGAGCTCCAGCGCCCGGCGGTGCTTGTGGGGTTGGCCGTGGTAGATGGCCAGGGAACGGGTGAGTCCCCAGGCCCGGCGCAACGTCCGCTGTCCGGGCCGCGGGTCGCTGGTCATGGTGGTCCTCCCGTCGCCCCGCCACCGGGACACCTCGGATCGTCGGCGCCGCCGCACCGCTCCGCCGTCCGGCTGTCCGGCCGGCCGGTTGGACGCCACGCGGCGCTGACAATGACTACGCGGGCAGCGGCGAAACGGTTCATCCGCCCGGGATGCCCGCCGGTCCACGAGAGAGGTGAGAGGGGAACCCTGCTATACCGAATGCGTTAACAGGGGGCCCTTCCTTACCGGCCCAGCAGGCGGTTGGCCACCCGGCGCAGGCGGTTGCGGACGCGCCGGTGCAGGGCGGGCTTCTTCTTCGCGGCGGGCACGACCCGCACCGGGGCGGCGCCGTCGGCGGCGCACCGGAAGGTCAGCGGGAGCCGCGCGTCCTCGGTCCACCCGTTCTCGGTGAGCCGGGCCTTGAGCAGCCAGGTGCCCTCGGTACGGCCCGAGTTCAGGGTGGCGAAGTCCACCGTGGCGGTGGCGTGGTGCACGAGATGCACCCGCCCCTGCCCGGCGCCCTGGAGCGGTTCGTCCTCGACCCGGAACTCGACCGGCAGGAAGCACTCCTCGCCGCCTTCCTTGCGCCGGGCCACCACGTCGAGCCGGGCCATGGCCCGGCGGGCCGTGACGTCGAGGATCTCCGGGGCGAGGTCGACGGGCAGGACGATCTGGTAGCGCTCGTCGGAGGCGGTGAGGGCCACCGGCTGGTCGCCGGACGCGAGGTGCGCGGTGACGTCGACGGTGAGGACCGTCCCGTCCACCCGGTGGTCGTCGACCCGGGCCTGGACGCGGACGCCCGCCTCCCACTCGGCCAGCCCGCGCAGCCCGGCGACGTCGTCGGCCGCGGTGAGGGCCGTGATCGCCCGCTGCAGCGGCGGGAGCCCGGCGGCCACGCCCGGCGCGAAGCGCTCACGGACGATCTTGCCGCACTCCAGCGCCACCTGCTCCACCCAGTCGGCCGGCTCCCGGAGGAACCGCTTGCCGCGCAGCCGGCTGACCATCTCGTTACGCAGCCAGCGCCGGTGCAGCTTGTCGCGCAGTGGCCCCGGCTCGGTGTGCGCGTCGACGACGTCCAGCACGTCGCGCAGGTTGGCGTAGTAGCCCGCCGGGTCCAGCCCCTGCGCCGTCACGTTGCCGGCGTCCTCGCGGCGGATGTGGTGGTAGCAGACGTAGTTCGACAGCACGGAGGTGCGCTTGGACAGCAGGAAGGCCCGGACCACGAAGAGGTGGTCCTCCAGCCGGCGCTTCTCCTCCACGAAGCGGATCTCGTGCTCTTCGAGAAAGGACCGGCGGAACAGTTTGTGTGCCGTCAGGCTGTCGATCAGCGGGGCATTGTCCAGCGTGGCGTCCGGGCGGTCCCGGCGGAACAGCTCGCGCGGCACCGAGCGCCCGTGGCCGGCCATCTTGCCGATCACGATGTCCGCGTCGTTCTCCACGGCGTACGCGTAGAGGCGTTCCAGGGCCTCGTCGCCGAACCAGTCGTCGTCGTCGGAGAAGAAGACGTACTCACCGCGGGCGTTGGCGACGCCGACGTTGCGCGGCCGGGACGGCCAACCGGAGTTGTCGATGTGCACCACCCGGATGTGCGGGTGCGCGGCGGCCAGCTCGTCCAGCCGGGCCCCGGTCGAGTCGGTGGAGCCGTCGTCGACGAAGACCGCCTCGAACTCCCCCGGCTGCAGCGACTGGCGCAACAGAGAGGCGATCAGCCTCTCGATGTGCGGGCCGGAATTGTAGGCCGGCACCACCACGCTGACTTTGGGAACATTCGTACTGGCCGTCATCGTCTTCTTCCCCGTCAGGTCCGTGAACCGGTATGCGAACAACCGACGAACATCATGGACCGGAACGGGCACCGTGTGGTGCCCCACGTGTGTCCATGCCGTTACGCCGGCCGGCCCGTCCCGCTCCACCTGGACTGCCTCGCCCCGGTCCGGAACACGGAACACGGTAGCGGTCCGGGCCACGGCGGGTGAGCACCCCCCTGCCGCCCGCCGGTCGCCGCGGCCCGCGCCGGAATGGGCGATTGTCACCATGTGAAGCGATTGGCACGTTCGGCGGGGACGTCCCGCTGGGCCGGGCCGGCCAGCCGGCCGAGCTGGCCGGCGAGGTGCTCGGGGTGACCGGCGGCAAGCCGCTGGCCTGACCGCGACCCACGGCCGGGCCCGCTCACCCCGGCGGGCCCGGCCTGGTGGGTCGTGTGAACGGCGGGCGCCCAGGGTAATGCCCGGTCATGGGATCGCTGCGGACGTCGCCGCCACCGCCCCGCGCCGTCGAGATGCGGACCTGGGCCCTGTCCACCGGGGCGGAGCTGCGCGGCCTGCGCGCCTCCCTGCACGAGGCGTTGACCGGGCATGCGCTCGCCGAGGGCGAGGAGCTCGACGACATCCCCGAACGGATCGTGCTCGTCGCCACCGAGCTGGCCACCAACGCCCTGCTGCACGGGCTGCCGCCGACCACCGTCCGGCTGCTGCGCGACGACGACCTGTTCATCCTCGACGTCGCCGACCATGACCTGACCAGCGTGCCCGAGCTGGCCGACACCCGACCGCTGGGGGCCGGCGGTCGTGGCCTCCAGCTCGCCCGCGCCTTCTCGCTGGACGTCGGCTGGTACGCCACCGAGGGCACGAAGCACATCTGGGCGTCCTTCCCCCGGCGGGAGGCCGACGAGGCGGGCGGCACCCGCTGACGACGGGAGGCGGCACCCGCTGACGAGGGCGGGACGTTCGCAGGCAGTGGGCCGCCGAGGTCGGCGGGGATTGGCCGGACGGCCACTCGGGTATCGGTCCACGGCCGTCGGCGAGAGGGGAAGGGGCCGGCGGCGGAAGGGGGCCGTCATGGACGTCGAGAGCCGCCCGGACCCGATCCGGTCACGCCGGATCAGGGCCACGTCGAGCCGCCGGCCGCGCACCGCCGGGCCGGACGACGACCTCGCCGGCCGCCTCGCCGAGATCGCCCGCGCGCTCCAGGACGAACCCGGCCTCGACGCCACCCTCCACGGGATCGTCCGGTGCGCCGTCGGCACCGTGCCGGGCGCCTGGCACGCCGCGATCACCGAGGTCGAGGGCCGGCACCGGGTGGTGACCAGCGCGGCGACGGGCAATCTGGTCCGCCGGGTCGACCAGGCGCAGTACGACACGGGTCAGGGCCCGTGCCTGACGGCGCTCTTCGAGCACCACACCGTGCGGATGCCCGACGTCGCTGCGGAGACCCGCTGGCCGGACTTCGTCCGCCGGATCGACGGGCTGGGCGTACGCAGCATGCTGTCGTTCCAGCTCTACCTGGCGCGGGACAACCTCGGCGCGCTGAACCTCTACGCGCGTCAGCCGGGGGCGTTCACCGACGAGTCGGAGCGGATCGGGGTGCTCTTCGCCGCGCACGCGGCCGTGGCGATGGGGGACGCCCGGAGGCTGGCGCAGCTCTCCCAGGCGCTGGACGTGCGGGACCTGATCGGTCAGGCGAAGGGGATCCTGATGGAGCGGCACCGGCTGACCGGGGAGCAGGCGTTCGAGCTGCTCGTCCGGGCCAGCCAGCGGCTCAACGTGAAACTGCTCGACGTCGCCCGCGACCTGATCGAGACCGGCGAGCTGGTCGACCGGCCGTGACCGGGAGCGCCGACCCGGGCGGCCGGCGTCATCGAATCGGCGGTGCGTCGTCAGCGGGTCGGGATCGCGTCGTCAGCGGGCCTGCGGTGCGTCGTCAGCGGGCCGGCGTCGCGTCGTCAGCGGCCTCGGCCGGGATGATCCCCAGGCCGAGCAGCTCCAGCACGCCGGTGATCTCCAGGACCCGGCGGACCGTGGGCTGCACGTCGGCGACGGTGAGGCGGCAGCCCCGGTCGGCGGCCCGGCCCTGGGCACGCAGCAGCACCAGGATGCCGGAGGAGTCGAGGAACCGGACGCCGCCGAAGTCGAGCTCCAGGGCGGCCGGCGGTGCGCCGTCGAGCAGGCCGGCGAGGACCGAGGCCAGCTCACCCGAGGTGGCGATGTCGATCTCCCCGGTCACGACGAGTCGCCCCCGACCCTCGGCGACCGTGAACGGGCCGATCGACAGGCCACCGGGGGGTGGCAACGAAACGGACAGCGGCGTGGCGGGGCCCAACGGGAACTCCCCTGATCGGCACCGGCAGCGATCCCTCGTAGCAGAAGGCGGGTGCCGGTCGTCCCCAGGGTAGCCGTCATCTGCGTCGATCGCACTCACCCAGCGTGCCGGCAGCGCACCACCCCGTCCGAACGGGCCGCCGGGGCCGGACCTCAGAAGCCGTCCGGCACCGGGTCGTCGTACTGGCCGGGCGGGCCGGTGAACACGGCACCGTCCACCTCGGGCCAGGCGTTCGGGAGGCAGCCGTGCAGGCCCAGGGTCTGCTGCTGCATGACCGGGGCGGGTCCCCCTTCGCGCGGGCACAGCTCGTGTCCCCGGCCGAGCCGGTGGCCCACCTCGTGGTTGAGCAGATACCTACGGTAGGTGGCGAGGTCGCCGGTGAACTGCGGCACACCGCCCGCCCAGCGGGCCACGTTGATCACCACCCGGTCGCCGTTGCGGCAGGACGTGTAGTGGTCGGTGACGTCCCCGCAGAGGACGCCCCGGGTCACCGGGGTGGTGAGCGCGACGGTGAAGTCGGCCGGGTCGTCCGGGCCGACGCGTTGCAGCCGCCACCGGCCCGCCCCGGTCCAGCCCCGGGGGTCGGCGAGGATCGCGCCCACCTCCCGGCCGAACCGCTCCACGTCGACACCGTCGATCCCCTCCTCCACCGTGACCCGGTACCGCAGCAGCTCACCGGAGCGCCCCGCGACGGCGCCCCGGAGGGTGGCGGCGCGGAAGTCGCCCGTACCCCGGGGTGGGAAGGTGATGTCGGCGGGCGCCTGCGCGGCCGGGGTCGGGGTCGCGGGCCGGGCCGGGGCCCGGGTGGTCGGCGAGGCGAGGGTGGGCGCGGCGACCCCTGCGGCCGCGACCGGCCTGGTCGCCTGGTCCGGCCCGCCCCGGCGGACGGCCCCGGCGCCGGCCGTGGCCAGGGCGACCACGGCCAGGGCGACGCACGCGACCACCGGCCCGTTCCGGGTGGCGACGCGCCGCCGGCGGTGGCCACCCGGGCCGGACCTGGCATGGGTACGACTCGACAACTCGCGCTCCGTCCCGTCGATCCGCTGTCGGTGCACGGAGGGATTCCGCACCCGTGCACGGATGGATACGGACGGCGACCCGGAGCGGATGAGGCGTCCGGCGGTCATTTCGTCGGCCGTGGCGGCGCTCACGCCCGGCGGGTGCTGCTCCGGCGGTACGGTTTCCCGGCGGAACCTGGCCGACCGGCTCCGCCCCGGCCAGCGGACGTTGCGCCACCCGACCCTGAGGAGCAGCTCGTGCCGGACGCCGACGCGCTGGTCGCCGACGCCCTCGCGGCGGCGCGCGGCACCGACGTACGCGCCGCCGAACGGCAGTTGGACCGCCTGGTGGTCGGCGCCGGCGTGCCCGACGGGCCGGCGGCGGTCGACGCCGCCCTGACCGCGCGCCTGGTGGGCGGCGTGGGCCGGCTCTGGCCCCGGGGCTGGCAGCCCGTCGACCTGGTCCGCATCGCGACCCGCCGGCTCGGCCCGGCGGCCGGGCGGCTCGTGGCCGACCTGGCCGCCGCCCAGCGCAGGGTCCAGCCCGATCCGGTGCCGACCTGGTGGGACGACCAGCTCGCCAGCCTCGACGCGGCCGTGTGGTGGGACGACGACCGGCGGCACCTGACGGCCTGGGCGGCCCGGGAGGGCACCGACCGGATCGCCGCCCTGCGCGACGCCGTCGACGTGCTGGCGCTGGTGGAGGGGCTCCCGCCGATCGCGGTGCTGCGCCCGCCGCCCGGCGTGGCCGCCCCGGCCACGGCCGTCGGGCGCGGCGGCAGCGGGTCACGGATGCTCGACCGGGTGCGGGCGCTGCTGGCCAAGGCCGAGTCGACGACCTTCCCGGCGGAGGCGGAGGCGCTGACCGGCAAGGCGCAGGAGCTGATGGCCCGGCACAGCATCGACGCGGCCCTGGTCGAGGCGACGGCCGAGCGGGGCGACGCGCCCGGCGGGGTGCGGCTGGGCACCGAGCCGCCGTACCCGGGGGCGAAGGCGCTGCTGGTGCAGGAGGTGGCGGCGGCGAACCGCTGCGAGTCGGTGTGGTCCGACGACCTGGGCTTCGCCACGGTGCTCGGCTTCCCGGCCGACCTGGCCGCCGTCGAGCTGCTCTACACGTCGCTGCTGGTGCAGGCCACCGCCGCGATGCTGCGGGGGCGCACCGAGCGCCGGGTGCGCGGCGGGAACCGGCGCACGAAGGCGTACGACGAGTCGTTCCTCAACGCGTTCGCGCTGCGCATCGGCGAGCGGCTGCGGGCCGCCGCCGACGAGGCGGGCCGGGAGGCGGCCCGGGAGCAGGGCGGGGAGCGGCTGCTGCCGGTGCTCGCGTCCCGCGCGACCGCCGTGCGGGAGCGGCTGGACGACCTGTTCCCCGGCGTGACCAGCAAGCGGCTCACCGTCGCCGACGAGGAGGGCTGGGCCTCCGGCACCTCCGCCGCCGACCGGGCGGCGCTGGACCCGGGCGGATCCGCCCCGGCCCGGGTGTCGGGTGCGGCGCACCGGCTCCGACCCCCTGCCGGGACGCGCCGACGGGGCGCGGCCGACACGTGAGGAGTACGCCGTGAAGTACATGCTGCTGATCTGGAACCGCCCCGGCTTCGTCGACGGCATGTCGGAGCAGGACCGGGCCGCCCTCTTCGGCGAGGTCGACGAGATCATGCGGGAGCTGACGGCCTCCGGCGAGCTGGTCGGCGGGCAGGCGCTGGCCGACCCGTCGCAGACCAGCACGGCCCGGCTGGCCGGCGACCGGGTCGAGGTCACCGACGGGCCGTTCATGGAGAGCAAGGAGCAGTTCGCCGGCTATCTCACCGTGGACTGCGAGTCGATCGAGCGGGCCGCCGAGATCGCCGCCGGCTGGCCGGACGTGGTGCGGGGGTTCGGCGTGCTGGAGGTGCGGCCCATCATGGACGAGGCCGGGGCGGAGATGTGACCGGTGCCGGGTCGGCCGTCGCGGGTGCGGGCGGCTCCGGTCCGACCGGCCCCGGCGGTGGGGCCGTCGGTGACCTGCTGCGCGGGCTCGCGCCGCGGGTCCTCGGCCTGCTCGTGCGCCGGCACGGCCAGTTCGACGCCTGCGAGGACGCCGTGCAGGAGGCGCTGCTGGCCGCCGCGACCCGGTGGCCCGCCGACGGGGTGCCCGACCACCCCCGGGCGTGGCTGCTCACCGTGGCGACCCGCCGGCTCACCGACGCCTGGCGCAGCGAGCACGCCCGCCGGGACCGCGAGGTCGCGGTGGCCCTCCGGGAGCCGGCGTACGCGGCGGTGGCCCCGCCGCCCGACGAGCAGCCGCCGACCGGCGACGACACCCTCCTGCTGCTCCTGCTCTGCTGCCACCCGGCGCTGAACCGGTCGGCGCAGGTCGCGCTGACCCTGCGCGCGGTCGGCGGGCTGACCACCGCCCAGATCGCCCGCGCCCACCTGGTGCCCGAGGCGACGATGAGTCAGCGCATCCGCCGGGCCAAGCAGCGGATCGAGGCGGCCGGGGCCCGGTTCGTCCTGCCCTCGCCCGCCGAACGCGACGAGCGGATGCGCGCCGTGCTCCAGGTGCTCTACCTCGTGTTCAACGAGGGCTACACCGCCTCCAGCGGGCCGGACCTGCAGCGCGCCGAGCTGACCGCCGAGGCGGTCCGGCTGACCCGGGAGCTGCGCCGGCTGCTGCCCGACGACGGCGAGGTCGCCGGGCTGCTGGCGCTGATGCTGCTCACCGACGCGCACCGGGACGCGCGCACCGGCCCCGACGGCGAGCTGGTGCCGCTGGCCGAGCAGGACCGCAGCCAATGGAACCGGGCCGCGATCGCCGAGGGCACCGCCCTGGTGACCGAGGCGCTGACCTGGTCGCCGCCCGGGCCGTACCAGCTCCAGGCGGCCATCGCGGCGGTGCACGCCGAGGCCCCGACCGCAGCCGAGACGGACTGGCGGCAGATCGTGGCGCTCTACCGGCTGCTGGGCCGGCTCGCCCCGAACCCGATGGTCACCCTCAACGAGGCGGCGGCGGTGGCCATGGTGGATGGTCCGCGCGCCGGCCTGGCCCTGCTCGCCCCGCTCGACGGCGACGGGCGCGTCGCCGGGCACCACCGGCTCGCCGCCGTGCGGGGCCACCTGCTGGAGCTGGCCGGGGACCCGGCCGCCGCCCGGGACGCGTACCGAGCGGCGGCCCGATCCACCACCAGCCGCCCCGAGCGCCGCTACCTGGAATCCCGCGCCACCCGCCTACCCTGACGGCCCCCACCACCCCACCGGCCCGCCCCGGTGATCAAGAGAAGAACGTCAGGGTTGATCTCCAGGATGACGCAAACCTCTTGATCACCGAGCCGGGTGGCGGGGGTGGGGTGGGTCAGCGGGGTTCCAGCGGTGGGCAGTGGGCGTCGGGGGCGGGGGGTGCCAGCTCGATCAGGTAGCGGTCGATCGTGGCGCCCATGCAGGGGCTGGTGGTGTAGCTGCCGTGCCCCCACCCCTCGTACGCGAGCAGGACGCCGTGGAGCTGGCGGGCGACGGCGGCGGCCCGGCCGAACTCGCTCACCGGGTCGTGCCGGGTGGCCGCCACCAGCACCGGCACGTCGGTGCGACCCCGGAGCCGGTGCTGCGGGTTGCCGACGGGTGCGCCGAGGCACAGGGCGAGCGCCTGCACCACCAGCGGATACCGGACGTCGGGCGCGATCGCGGCGAGCCGGCGCAGTAGCCGGGCGTACTCGGTGTAGTTGTCGACGGGCAGGCTCCAGTCCTGGCAGAAGACGGCGAGCGGGTTCGCTGCGGTTTCTGCATGCGTGCCCCCCGCACTGCTGTCCGTCCCGGCGGATGCCGACCAGGTCGCGATGCGGCCGGCGAGTACCGCCCAGTCGGGGCCGTAGAGGTCGCGTTGGGCGCGGGCGGTCAGCGCGAACGGGGTCAACGTCGGATCGGGCAGCTCGCCCCGCTCGGCCCGGTCGAGCAACTCCGCCCAGCGGGCCCGGACGTCCTGGCCGTGCAGGACGCAGTCGGCGGAACGGTCGCACCACGCCACGAACTCGTCGAACGAGTCCTGCGCGGCGGCGGCCTGGCTGGCCAGGAACGGCCGCATCGGCAGGCTGTGGTCGATCACGCTCTCCAGCACCATGGCCCGCACCCGGTGCGGATACTCGTCGGCGTACTGCGCGCCGAGCAGCGTGCCGTAGGAGCTGCCGTGGAAGGTCAGCCGCTCCTCACCGAGGGCGGCCCGGACGGCGTCGAGGTCGCGTACCGCGCTGCGGGTGTCGACGTGGTCGAAGATGGGGCCGGTGCGGGCCCGGCAGTCCGCGCGCAGCTCCGCGTTGTCGCGTACGGTGGCGTCGAACTGCGCCTGGTCGGTGATCACCTGTGGGACCCGGGCGAGCAGGTCCGCCGCGCAGACCACCGGGTTGCTGCGGCCGACGCCGCGCGGGTCGAAGCTGACGATGTCGAAGCGGCGGCGCTGCTCGGCGCTGAACCGCACGCTCTCCACCACCTTCTGCACGCCGGAGTCCCCCGGACCGCCGGGGCCGAAGAACAGCACGCCGACCCGGGCGGCGGGGTCGGTGGCGCGCCGGCGGGCCAGGGCAAGATCGAACCGCTGCCCGGCCGGGTCGGCCCAGTCCACCGGCAGCGACAGGGTGCCGCACTCGGCGGACCCGTCGGCGGGGCAGGGCACCCAACGGATCGGCCCGAACGCCGTCGGCCCTGAGGTCGGCCGTACCGTCGGCTTTGCTGCCGGATCGGCGCGGGCCGTGCCGGGCGCGCCGGCGAGGAACGTGCCGGCGACGGCCGCCGCCAGCGTCGCGCCGACGGCCCGGCGGAGGCCGGTGCGCGGCGGCGGGTCGGCTGCGGGTTTGCGGGTACGCAGCATGAGATGCTGTCCTCTCCTCGAAGGAGCATTGCGCTGAGAACTCGCCCACGGGCGAGGTGATGCTGCTTCCACCTGGGTCGTCGAGTTGCCGCTCGGCGGCCCAGGGTCTTACCGGCCGCTCAGTCGACGTCCCGCAGGACGCGCTCCAGCGCGGCCGTCCGGGTCGCCAGTTCGCCGAGCCGGGCGTCGATCGCGGCCAGGAGCCGCTCGTTGGCCTCCTGGGCCCGCGCCGACGCCTCGGCGAGCCGGCGGTAGTCGTCCTCGCGCCCGCCGGACAGCCTGGCCCGGCGGTTCTTGGACAGCTGCACGACGACCACCGTGACGACGGTGACGAGCAGGGTGAAGATGCCGGCCGCCCCGATCACCTCGGTCCAGTCGTGGCCGCTCATCCCGGTCATTCCCCCTCCTGTCCGGCCGTGTCCGGCGGGGTCAGCGTCTCGGCCGCCCGCCGGATGGTCTCGGGGGTGAGGGTGAACACGAACGGATTCACCTCGTAGTACTTCATTGCCCTCCCGTCCTCGGAAAGCTCCAGGCGCGCGGAGACCAGCCCGGCCGCCGCCAGCTTGCGCAGGTGGACCTGGAGCAGGGCCCGGCTGATGCCCAGCTCGCGTGCCAGCCGGCTGACGTAGGCGCGTTCCCTGGCCAGCGCGGCGACCACCCGGAGGCGGTGCGGGTTGGCCAGGGTCGCCAGCACCCGCAGGAGGTCGTCCCCGGTGGGCGGCTCGTCGCTCATAACCAACCCTTGCACATGCAAAGGAAAGTTAGCAGGGCTGGTTGCGCGGTCACAAGTGGACGGTCCCCGACTTCGGGCAGGGGTGATCCCCGGGTTGCCCCCGAGACCGACGGCGGATCAGAAGAGGCGACCCCGGTAGGGGTGCAGCCGGCCCCACTTCCCCTCCCAGTTCAGCAGGTCCGCCTCCCACTCGGGCAGGTCAGGACGGTGCTCTCGAACCAGGTGCGGATTCTCCGGCAGACCGGCGAGGAAGCTCCAGTACGCCTCCACCGCCTCCCGGAACTCGGCCAGCGGGTATCCGGCCTCCTCGCCCTCCACCCACTCGTTGCGCAGCGTGACGCCCTCCGGGGTGATCGAGACGGCGTAGTTCTCGCTGCTCCACTCCTCGAAGGGCGGGCGCCCCTGGCTGACGTCGTCGACCATGGCCAGGGCGTCCAGGCAGACCAGCAGATGCTTGGAGACGTCAGTGATCAACCACGCACCGAGCACCCGCAGGCGCTGGTCGTCGACCTCGAACGTCGACAGCCGGTACTGGTCGGTCGAGAACCTGATGCCGTTCACAGCAGAACCCACCCCCTCACGCGCTCCGGAGACAACACCATTCGCGTCGGCGGCCTACAACGCTGACCCATGCCCACCGGGCCGGCCCGCCTGGTAGGAGCTTGCTGGCGCATACCAGGATCTGCCTCTGCGGCCCCCGGCGGCCCGACGAAGGTTCGCCAGCGTCTAGTACGGCAGCCGCCGTTCGGGATCATGGCTGGGGTTCGAGGTTGAGTCGTCGGGTGTAGTGGGCTTGTCGGGCTCGGGCTTGATGGCGGCGGCGCCAGTCTGACCAGCGCAGACAGTGGTTGAGGTCGGGGTTTTGGTGGAGTATGAGGGTGTTGATCAGGCGGCGGATCTCGTTGACGGTCAGCTTGATCATGCCGGTGTCGGTGGGTTCGGCGGCGGCGTCGGCTGCGCAGATCGCCAGGACGGCGAGAGCGGCCAGTGCGAGGGTGGTGAACCGGTGCCAGGAGTCCCAGCGGCGGACCTGGTGCTGGTCCAGGCCG
>NZ_FMCW01000064.1 GCF_900091595.1 Micromonospora haikouensis | reverse complement strand
TGGCGGTGGGTGGGTTGGTGGGTGGGGATGTGGATGTGGTGGAGGGGCATGGGACGGGGACGGTGTTGGGGGATCCGGTGGAGGTGGGGGCGTTGTTGGGGGTGTATGGGCGGGGTCGTGGGGTGGGGTGTCCGTTGTGGTTGGGGTCGTTGAAGTCGAATATCGGTCATGTTCAGGCTGCTGCTGGGGTGGCTGGTGTGATCAAGATGGTGGAGGCGTTGCGGTGGGGGGTGTTGCCGGCGACGTTGCATGTGGGTGAGCCGACGTCGCAGGTGGATTGGTCGTCGGGGGAGGTGCGGCTGTTGACCGAGGCTCGTGACTGGCCCCGCACCGAAGGCCGCCCCCGCCGCGCCGGCGTGTCCTCGTTCGGGGCCAGCGGCACCAACGCCCATCTGGTCATCGAGGAGGCGCCCGGCCCGGACAGGGTGGGCGCCGCGGAGCCGGCGACGGCAGCCGGGACGCGCGGGGGCGACGGCCCCGGGCCGGCTCCGGTCGTTGCTCTCCCGCTGTCGGCGAAGACCCCGGCGTCGCTGGCGGGTCAGGCCGGCCGGCTGGCGGCGTTGCTCACCCGCGACCCGGAGGTGCCGCTGGCGGACGTGGCCGTCGCCCTCGCCGGCCGCCGCGCGGTGCTCGGCGAGCGTGCCGTCGTCGTGGCGCGGACGCGGGAGGAGGCCCTGCCCGCCCTGCACGCGCTGGCCCGCGGCGAGCGCGATCCCCGGCTGGTCAGCGGCACCGCCGGCAGCGGCAGGCTCGCCTGGGTCTTCCCCGGTCAGGGCGCGCAGTGGCTCGGCATGGGCCGGGACCTGCTCGCCGAGTCGCCGGTCTTCGCCGACCGGGTCGGCGACTGCGCACGGGCGCTGCAACCGTGGCTCGACTGGTCGCTGCTCGACGTGCTGCACGGCAGCGCCGATCCCGCGATGTTCGGGCGGGTCGACGTGGTGCAGGTCGCCACGTTCGCCGTCATGGTGGGCCTGGCCGCGGTCTGGTCGTCGGCCGGGCTGGTGCCCGACGCGGTGATCGGCCACTCGCAGGGCGAGATCGCCGCGGCCTGCGTCGCCGGGGCGCTGTCGCTGGACGACGCCGCCCGGGTGGTCGCCGTGCGCAGCCAGGTCATCGCGGCCAAGCTCGCCGGCGGCGGCGGGATGGCGTCGGCGGTGCTGGGCGAGGCCGAGGCCCGCGAGCGGCTGCTGCCGTGGGCCGGCCGCGTCGACGTCGCCGCCGTCAACAGCCCGTCGTCGGTGGTGATCGCGGGCGAGGCCGGGCCGCTGGCCGAGGCCCTGGACCGGCTGGCGGCCGACGGCGTCCGGGTGCGCCGGGTCGCCGTCGACTACGCCTCGCACAGCCGGCACGTCGAATCGGTGCGCGACGTGCTCGCCGAGGCGTTCGTCGACATCCGGTCGCAGGTTCCCGCCCTGCCGATGCGCTCGACGCTCACCGGCGCCTGGGTGCGCGACGCTGGCGAGCTGGACGGCGACTACTGGTACCGCAACCTGCGCGGCCAGGTCCGGTTCGGGCCGGCGGTCACCGCGCTCGTCGAGGACGGTTTCTCGTTCTTCGTGGAGCTGAGCCCGCACCCCGTGCTCGTGCAACCGGTCACCGAGTGCGCCGAGGCGGCCGGGCGGCCGGTGTCGGCGACGGGATCGCTGCGCCGCGACGACGGCGGGACGGCCCGGCTGCTCACCTCGATCGCCGAGCTGAGCGTCGCCGGTGTCACGCCGCGCTGGTCCGCCGTGCTGCCCGCCGCCGGCGGCGAGGTGGACCTGCCCACGTACGCGTTCGACCGGCAGCCGTACTGGCTGCACGAACCGCAGGACGACGAGGCCGCCCCGGCGACCGACGACGCCACGGACGTCTGGGCGGCGGTGCGCGACGAGGACCCGCGCGCCCTGGCCGAGCTGCTCGGCGCCGCCGACCCCGAACAGCACGAGAGCGTCACCCGGGTGCTGCCGCTGCTGGCGCGCTGGCGGGCGCGGCAGGAGTCGACCTCGGCGCTGGAGTCCCTGCGCTACCGGACCGTCTGGCAGCCGCTCGACCGTGACGTGGCGGGGGTGCCGGCCGGTGACTGGCTGCTGGTCGCCCCCGCCGGCGGGGCCGTGGCCGACCTCGTCGGCGAGCTGGCCGCGCAGGGGCTGAACACCGTCGTCCTGCACCCGGCGGACGACGGCGCGGCGCTGACCGCGCAGCTCGCCGCGGTCCACGCCGAGCGGGACCTGTCCGCGGTGCTGTCGCTGCTCGCCCTCGGGGACGGGACCGACGTGGTGACGCCCGCGTTGACCCTGGTGCGGGCGCTCGGTGACGCCGGTGTCACCGTGCCGCTGTGGGCGCTCACCCGGGGAGCGGTCGACGTCGGCATCCGCGACGCGGTCACCGCGCCCCACCAGGCCGCGCTCTGGGGACTCGGCCGGGTCGTGGCGCTGGAACACCCCGACCGCTGGGGCGGCCTCGTCGACCTGCCCGGCGCGGACGACGCGCGTACCGTGGCGCGGCTGCTCGCCGTGCTCGCCGGCGGCACCGGCGAGGACCAGGTCGCGGTGCGTCGCTCCGGCTGGTACGCGCGGCGGCTCGCGCGCGCCCGCGTGCCCGCCCCGGACCCGGCCGGCTGGCGACCGCGCGGCACGGTGCTGGTCACCGGCGGCGACGAGGGGCTGGGCCGGCACGCCTGCCGGTGGCTCGCGGCGGCCGGCGCGCAGCGGCTCGTGGTCACCACCGCCCGCCCGGACCCGGGTGCGGCCGGGCTGCGCGCCGAGCTGGCCGGCACGGACGTGCCGGTCGACGTCTGCGCCGGCGACGACCGGCACGAGATCCTGCGGCTGGTGTCGGCGCGCGGGGACCTGCCGCTGACCGCCGTCGTGCACGCCGCCGACCTGACCTTCAGCGCCGCCGTCGCCGACACCGGCGGGCAGGACCTCGCCCGGATGTTCGCCACCAAGGTGGACCCGGCCCGGTGGCTCGACGAGGCGCTCGCCGACCGGCCGCTCGACGCGTTCGTCGTGTTCACCTCGATCGCCGGCGTCTGGGGCGGCGGTGGGCAGGGGCTGTCCGCCGCCGCCAACGCCGCGCTCGACGCCCTCGTCGACGCCCGCCGCGCGCGGGGGCTGCGGGCGACGGCGATCGCCTGGGGCGCGCTGGAGGGGATCGGTGTCGGGGCGGACGAGGCGGCCCTCGCCCAGCTCCGCCGCCGGGGCGTCGTCCCGCTGGCCACCGGCCTCGCCATGGACGCCCTGGCGCAGGCCGTCGCCGCCGACGAGACGGCCGTGACGATCGCGGGGATGGACTGGTCGGCGTTCGTGCCGGCGTTCACGTCGGTGCGCCCGAGCCGGCTGTTCGCGGCCCTACCGGAGGCCCAGGCTGCGCTGCGCGCCGGGGAGTCCGCCGGCCCCGCCGCCGGCTCCGACGGCACGCTGGTGCAGTCGCTGCGCGGCCTGCCCGCCGCCGAGCAGGACCGGGCGCTGCTGCGCCTCGTCCGGGGCCACGCGGCGGCGGTGCTCGGGCACAGCAGCGGCGACGCGATCGCCGCCCAGCAGGCGTTCCAGGAGGCCGGCTTCGACTCGCTGGCCGCCGTCAACCTGCGCAACAGCCTGCACACGGCCACCGGGCTGACGCTGCCGTCGACGCTGGTGTTCGACTGCCCGACGCCGGCCGCGCTGGTGGCGTACCTGCGCGAGGAGCTGCTGAGCGACCCGGGCACGGTGGGGCCGGTCTCCGAGGCCGAGGAGGCGACGCTGCGGCGGGTCCTGGCGACGGTGCCCCTCGACCGGTTCGCGCAGGCCGGCGTGCTGGACGCCCTGGTCGCCCTGGCGTCCGCCGGCGAGCCGGAGGCGGCCCCGGCCGTCGAGGAGGAGGCGCTGATCGACGAGATGGACGTCGCCGACCTGGTGCGGACGGTGCTCGGCGAAGCGCGCTGAGCGTCCGGCACGACGGACGGCGCGCCGCCCGGCCCGCGCGAACGACCGGAAGGAACGAGATGGCCCCGACCGCCGAGGTACGCGCCGGCGACCGTGCCCGGCTGGAAGCCGCGCTGAACCGGCCCGCCGCGCAGCAGCCGGACTGGCCCGACCGGGAGCGGGCGGCGGCCGTCGCGGCCGGCCTGCGCGCCCTGCCGCCCATCGTGACGCCCGACGAGACGGACCGGCTCCGCGGGCGGCTCGCGGCGGTGGCGCGGGGCGAGGCGTTCCTGCTCCAGGGTGGCGACTGCGCGGAGACATTCGCCGACAACACCCCCGCCCACGTGCGGGACAACGTGGCCCTGCTGCACCGCCTGGCCGCGCTCGTCGCCGACGCGGCTGGCCGGCCGGTCGTGCGGGTGGCCCGCGCCGCCGGGCAGTATGCCAAGCCGCGCTCGGCGTCCGCCGACGCCACGGGCCTGCCCGTCTACCGGGGCGACATCGTCAACTCCCGCACCCCGACCGTGCGGGCGCGCACCCCGGACCCGGACCGGATGCGGCGGGCGCGGATCCACGCCGCGGCCACCATGGGCGTCGTCCGCGCCAGCGGGGCCGCCACGTTCGTCAGCCACGAGGCTCTGCTGCTGGAGTACGAGGCGGCCGGGCTGCGGGCGTACGGCTCGGCCGTGCACAGTGGGCTCGCCCACTTCCTGTGGATCGGTGAACGGACCCGCCAGTTCGACGGCGCGCACGTGGCCTTCGCCGCGCTGCTCGCCAACCCGATCGGCCTCAAGATCGGCCCAGGCACCACGCCGGAGGAGGCCGTCGAGTACGCGCAGCGCCTCGACCCGCACCGGGAGCCGGGCCGGCTCACCCTGATCAGCCGGATGGGGCACGACCGCGTCCGCGACGTGCTGCCGCCCATCGTGGAGAAGGTGACCGCCGCCGGGCACCCCGTGATCTGGCAGTGCGACCCCATGCACGGCAACACCCGGATGCTGCCCAGCGGCCACAAGAGCAGGCACCTGCGCGACGTCACCGCCGAGGTCGACGGTTTCTTCGCCGTGCACCGCGCACTCGGCACGCATCCCGGCGGCATTCACCTTGAATTTACCGAAGACAATGTAACCGAATGTGTCGGCGGCACCTGCGGAATCACCGAAGACGACGTTCCGGAACGCTACCGCACGGCCTGCGACCCGCGCCTCAACCCCGCCCAGTCGCTCGACCTGGCCCGGCGCGTCGCGCGGTTGTTCCGGCCATGACTACCAGGTCGGGGTATACGCCGGCCGCGGCGGGCGCTTCTAGCCTGGGTGGGTAGTCCCGCAGAGTCCCCGGTGAATTCGGAGAGACATGGACGCCTCCCGTGAAGCACCCGTCTTCCCACAGTGGCCGCAGTACGACGACGAGGAGAGAATCGCGCTGAACCGGGCCCTGGAACAGGGCCAGTGGTGGCGGATCGGCGGCAGCGAGGTGGAATCGTTCGAGCGGGAGCTCGCCGAATACCACGGCGCGCCACACGCCCTGGCGGTCACCAACGGCACGCACGCCCTCGAACTCGCCCTGCAGTGCCTCGGCGTCGGCCCCGGCAGCGAGGTCATCGTGCCGGCGTTCACGTTCATCTCGTCGTCGCAGGCGGCGCAGCGCCTCGGCGCGGTCGCCGTGCCGGTCGACGTCGACCCCGACACCTACTGCATCGACGTCGCCGCCGCGGCGGCGGCCGTGACGCCCCGCACGCGGGTCGTCATGCCGGTGCACATGGCCGGGCTGATCGCCGACATGGACGCGCTCGCCAAGTTGGCCGCCGACACCGGCGCGGCCCTGCTCCAGGACGCCGCCCACGCCCAGGGCGCGCAGTGGCAGGGCCGGCGGGTCGGCGAGTTCGGCTGCGTCGCGGCGTTCAGCTTCCAGAACGGCAAGCTGATGACGGCCGGGGAGGGCGGCGCGCTCCTGCTGCCCGACGAGGAGCTGTTCGAGCGCGCCTTCCTGCGGCACAGTTGCGGTCGACCCCGCACCGACCGCCACTACCTGCACCGGGTGAGCGGATCCAACCTGCGGCTCAACGAGTTCTCCGCGGCCGTGCTGCGAGCCCAACTGCGCCGCCTCGACGGCCAGAACGCCATCCGCGACGAGCGGTGGGCGCTGCTGTCCGCGCTGCTCGGCCAGATCCCCGGCGTCGTGCCGCAGAGCGGCGATCCGCGCGCCGACCGCAACACCCACTACATGGCCATGTTCCGGGTGCCCGGGCTCACCGAGCAGGCCCGCAACGACCTCGTCGACCGGCTGGTCCGCGCCGGGCTGCCCGCGTTCGCCGTGTTCCGCGCCATCTACCGCACAGACGCGTTCTGGGACGGCGCTGCCCCCAGCGAGAGCGTCGAGCAGATCGCCGAACGCTGCCCCAACACCGAGGCCCTCAGCAGCGACGGCGTCTGGCTGCACCACCGGGTCCTGCTGGCCGAGCCGGCGGCCATCCACGCCACCGCGGCCATCGTCGCCGAGGCGGTCGCGGCCGCATGACGATCCGGGTGGCCGTCGTCGGCCTGGGCTGGGCCGGCCGCGAGCTCTGGCTGAGGCTGCTGCGCGAGCACGACGCCTTCGCCGTGGTCGCCGTCGTGGACCCCGACCCCGGGGCCCGTGCGGCGGCGTGTGGACCGGCCGGGCCGCAGGCCCACCCGGACGCGGACGCGCTCAGCGCCGCCGACGTCGACCTGGCCGTGGTCGCCGTGCCCAACCACCTGCACGCCGCGACCGCGGCCCGGCTGCTGCGCCGCGGCATCTCCGTGTTCCTGGAGAAGCCGGTGTGTCTCACCCGCGACGAGGCCGACGAGCTGGCCGACGCCGAGCGCGCCGCGGGCGCGACCCTGCTGGCCGGCAGCGCCGCGCGCCACCGCGCCGACCTCGCCGCCCTGCGGCGCGTGCTGCCCACCCTGGGCCGGATCCAGCACGCCGACCTCGCCTGGACCCGCGCCCGGGGGATACCCCGGCCCGGCGGCTGGTTCACCCGGCGCAGCCAGGCCGGCGGCGGCGCGCTGGTCGACCTCGGTTGGCACCTGCTCGACACGTTGACGTCGCTGCTCGGCCCCTCGGGCTTCCGGCAGGTCGTCGGCGTCACGTCGGACGACTTCGTGCGGGCCGGCGGCTGGAGCGCCGCCTGGCGACGCGACGGCGACCCGGGCGACGCCGACGGCGACGTCGAGGACACCGCCCGGGGATTCCTGGTCCGTGACGACGGCGTCTCCGTGTCGCTGCGCGCGAGCTGGGCCTCGCACGACGAGCGGGACCTGTCCTCGCTGCGGGTGGAGGGCAGCGCGGGGACCGCCTGCCTGCGCTGCACGTTCGGCTTCAGCCCCAACCGGCTGCCGGAACCCGAGCTGACCGTGACCCGGGCCGGCAGCACCACCGTGGTGCCCGTACCGGCGGAGCCCGTCGGCGCCGAGTACCGACGCCAACTCGACAGCCTGGCCACGAGCCTGGCCGATCCGGGGAACCGTGGCACTGCCATCGCTGACGCCCGCCTGACCGTCGGGCTCATCGACCGGTTCTACCAGTCCGCGCACCCGGTCGCCGGATGACCTCGGCGACCGGGTGCGCTGTCCGCCCGGCGACGTCACTGCCGGAACCAGGGAGACGAGCCATGACCACACCCTCGACGCGACCCGTCGCCACCGGCCTCGCCGCGCCGCCGCGCCGGGCCGTGATCTTCGACCTCGACGGGGTCGTCGTCGACAGCTTCGCGGTGATGAGTGAGGCGTTCGCCATCGCCTACGCCGAGGTCGTCGGCCCCGGGCCGGCGCCGTTCGCCGAGTACCGCCGGCACCTCGGCCGCTACTTCCCGGACATCATGCGGGCCATGCGCCTGCCTCTGGCCATGGAGGAGCCCTTCGTCCGGGAGAGCTACCGCCTCGCCGACCGGGTCACCGTCTTCGACGGCGTGGTGGAACTCCTGACGGCGCTGCGCGCCCGCGGCCTCGCGCTTGCCGTGGCCACCGGCAAGAGCGGCGAACGCGCCCGCTCGCTGCTGGACTCGCTCGGCCTGTCGCCGCACTTCGCGCACGTCATCGGCTCCGACGAGATCCCCCGCCCCAAGCCAGCCCCGGACATCGTCCTGCGGGCGCTGGACCTGCTCGGCGTCGCCGCGCACGAGGCCATCATGGTCGGCGACGCGCCGACCGACCTGCTCAGCGCCCGGGGCGCCGGCGTGAGCGCGGCGGCAGCGGTGTGGGCCGGCCCCGAGGAGGACGAGCTGCTCGCCGCCCGTCCCGACGTCGTCCTGCGCCGGCCGGTGGACCTGCTCGCCCACTGCCCGCCGCTGCCCGGCCCCCGGCCCGGCCCGGGCGGCTGAGGAGACGACCGCGCATGTCGATCCCACCGCAGCTCGCCCCGGCGTGGTGGCGCACGTTCCGCCCCGCGCCGGCCGCGTCCGTCCGGCTCGCCTGCTTCCCGCACGCCGGCGGTTCCGCGAGCTTCTACCTGCCGCTGGCCCGGGCGCTCGCACCGCAGGTCGAGGTCGTGGCGGCCCAGTACCCCGGCCGGCAGGACCGTTACCGCGAGCCCGTCGTCACCTCCCTCGCGGAACTCGCGCGCCGCTGCTTCGAGGCGTTGCGACCGGCCCTCGACCGGCCGGTGGTCCTGTTCGGGCACAGCATGGGCGCGCTGCTGGCGTACGAGGTCGCCCTGCTCGTGCAGGACGCCGGCCTCGCGCCGCCCGCGCACCTGATCGCGTCGGGCCGACGGGCGCCGTCGTGCTACCGCGACGACCGGTTCCACCGGCTGCCGCCCGCCCAGCTCGTCGCCCACATCCGGGCGCTGCGCGGCACCGATGCGAGCATGCTGGCCGACCCCGACGCGCTGCGCCTGATCCTGCCGGCGTTACGCGGCGACTACCGCGCCGTCGAGACGTACCGCCACGACCCGGCCCGACGGTTCCCGGGCCCGGTCACGGTGCTCACCGGGACCGACGATCCCATGGTGACCGCCGACGAGGCGAGCGCGTGGCGGCGGCACGCGAGCGGACCCGTCGACGTGCTCGCGATGCCCGGCGGCCACTTCTTCCTGGCCGACCGAGTCGACGAGATCGCGGCGCTGGTCGGCGACGTCGCCGCCGGTCGTCACCCGGGGCCGCCGGGCCGGTGATCCACTGGCGCGGGCCGGCCCGTGTCCAGCGACCGGCGGGCCGCGCGGGCGATCCGCAGCCCGCGCAGGCCCGCCGCCGCGTCGGGGCCCTGCGGCCGCCCGTCGCGGACCCCGGCGACGAAGGCCGCGAGCATGGCCGCGTCCAGGTCCGCCCCGCCGAGGCGCCCGGCGCTCCGGTCGTCCCGTCGCCCGTCGCCCCGGTCTCCGTCGCGCCCGGTGGCGCGCACGTCGAGCAGCCGGGCGAACGGGTCGAACCGCACGGTCGCCCGCTCGCCCACCAGCTCCAGGCCCGGCGTGCCGCAGCCATGGCCCAGCGTCGCCACGCTCCCGCCCGGGTAGCGCACGACGAGCACCGAGGCCGGCGCCACGGTCGAGGCCCGCGCGTAGACCTCCGCCGCCTGCTCGCCGTCGAGCAGCACGTCCACCAGGTCCACCAGGTGCGTGGCCCAGTCCGGATGGCAGACGCCGTTGACGGTGCCCAACCGGCCGAGGCGGCCGTCGGCCACGGCCCGGCGCGCGGCCTCGAACGCCGGGCTGAACCGGGTCGGATGCGCGAGGGTCAGGCTCACCCCGGCGTGGGCGCAGGCGTCGACCATCGCCTCCGCGTCCGGCACGCCGCCGGCCAGGGGCGGCTCGCACAGCACGTGCGCCCCCGCTGCGGCGGCCCGCTCGGTCAGCTCCCGGTGCAGCGACGGCCCGCCGCAGACGACCACGGCGTCGGGCCGGGTGTCGACCAGCTCGACGCCGGGCATCGCGCGCAGGCGTCGCCGGTGGTGGTCGGCCCGCCCGTCGTCGCCGTCGCCCCCGCCGGTGACGGCGATCCTCATCGGAGCGCCTCCGTCGCGGTCAGGTCGACGGGCCGACCGGTCCAGGAGGACCGCGCCGCGGCCTCGGCGAGGCGCACGACGGCCACCCCGTCGCGCGCGCCGACCCGTGGCGGCGGCCCGCCCGCGAACGCCGCCGCGAACTCCCGGATCTCCGCCACGAACGGGGACTCCCCGAAGTGCCGGGGGACGCCCTCGACCGCGCCGCTGGTCACCTGGAGCTCCGGCGTCCACGCGGAGTCGTACGAGACGGAGCCGGCGGTGCCCGTCACGTGGAAGGCGCGGTGGATCGGCACCGGCGGTGGCGCCCACCCCCCGGTCACGTGGCTGACCGCGCCGCTGGCGTGGGTCAGCACCGCGGTGCCGGTCGCCGCCGCGCCGGCCGGCGCCGGCATCGCCACCTGGCCCTGGTAGCAGGCGTACACCTGGACCACCTCCCCAAAGATCCAGTAGGCGACGTCGAGGCCGTGCAGCATCTGGTCGGTCAGGATCCCCCCGGACTCGGCGCTCGCCCGGCCGGTCCACGGTGTCGGGTGGCAGCCCGTCACGCTGAACCGTCCGGCCGCGGGAGTGCCCAGCTCACCGGCCGCCACCAGGTCGTGCAGGCGCGCGTACGGGGCGAGGAAGCGGGTGCCGTGGGCGGGGTAGACGGGCACGCCGGCCCGTTCGGCGGCGGCGGTGATCGCCGCCGCCGCCGCGCCGGTCGCGGCGAGGGGCTTCTCGCAGACCACGCCGAGGCCGGCGGCGATGGCGGCCAGGGCGATCTCCGGGTGGGTGTCGGTCGGGGTGCAGATGTCGACGAGATCCGCGCCGCCCAGCGCCTCCGCCAGACTGCCGGCGGCCCGGACGCCGAACGCGGCGGCCAGGTCCGCCGCCCGACCGTCGTCGGCGTACACGCGGACCCGCGCGCCGACCTGCTGCCACGCGTCGAGATGGATGCGGGCGATCGGCCCGGCGCCGACGAGCGCGACCTCGGGAGACCCCATCCGTCCATCTCACCCGCCCGGCCCGCCCCCCACCATCCCCGGCCCTGGTAGCGCTCCGGGCCGCGCCCGCCGGTCGACCGGCGGGCGCGGCCCGGAGCGCGGTTCAGCCCTCGACGTAGCGGTCGGCGACCTCCAGCGCCTCGTCGAGGATGTCCAGCCCCCGCTGGGCGTCCTGCTCGGAGATGACGCAGGGCGGCACCACGTGCACCCGGTTGAAGTGGGTGAACGGCCACAGGCCCCGCCGGCGGCAGGCCGCCGCCAGCTCGTTCATCGGCGCGGCCTGGGCCGGGGTGGGCGCGAACGGCACCAGCATCTCGCCGGACGGTCCGCCCCGACCTGGTGAGCTGCCCCGGCCGGCCGTGCCGCCCGCGCTGACCGAAGCGGACCGGCGGGCGGCGGTGGAGCTGCGCGAGGCGCTGCGCGACACCATCGCTGGTGCTGGTGCTGGGTCCGCCGCCGCATTCGGGCCCCTGCCCATGCCCCGGAGGGACTGGGCCGGCTCAACCGAGTCGCCGCGCGGCTGCCCGTACACCTGCGGTTCGCCGACGCGACGACGCCGCAGTTCGTCCCCGAGCGCGGCGGTGTCGACGCCGTGCTGGCCGGGCTGCTCGGCGTCGTGGCCGTCGCCGCGCTCGACGGCACCTGGGTCCGGCTGAAGATGTGCCCGGCCGAGGACTGCCGGTGGGTCTTCTACGACCACGCCCGCAACCGGACGGGGGTGTGGTGCCAGATGGCCGAGTGCGGCAACCGACGCAAGGTACGCGAACACCGGTCTCGCCGGCGCGCCACCTCGACCGCGCCCCCTAGGTGTAGCTGGTGGGGTTGAAGACGAGGATTCGGCAGATGTTGGAGAGTTTTGGCCCCTGGAGGGGCCATTTCGCTCCAAGATCTCTCGGCCACGGGGCGTCCTTGGGGCCGAGGCCGACTGCCTACCGCAAGCTCATCCCCCGCTGAACCGATACACCCCTTGCGTCGATTTCGCCAGGCGCTGCTGAACTTCCAGACCTGACGGGGCTGGCCCGGGGCCGCAAGTGCAAGGTCGCGGAAGGGCGGCGAAGTCGCGGGCGGCGAGGTTCGAGTGTCCATGCGAGGACCGCGCCGAAGGCCGGCTCCAGGTAGATGTTCACTGCTACGGCTTGCGGGCCGACGCGGGCAGTGCTCAGGAGAAGACGAGCCGCGCAGTTCAATGGCGGGAAACGTTGAAGATCAGCAAGGGTGGCACCCGATCAGCGGGATGTGGCTTCGGAGCCGACTTCTAGTGCGCATCGATGGCCGCTTTTGCGTGCTCACCGGGATGCCTCTCGGCCCTGCCTCGGATGACCCATCTTCAAGTTCCGAGGCCATTGGGAGGATGGCTTCGTTTCGAGGCCGTGTGGCTGATCGGTGCTGCTTGATCGGCTACCCCTTCGCACCGCACGGATGGTCGACTGCCGGTGCATTGGAGGAAGTATGTCCACTTTGGTGTAAGCAATCTGGCAGGGTGACCGGACCGAACAACCTGCGGTGGATGGAAGGATGCTGCTGTGCGGACGGATCCTGGCGACCAAATGAGTGAGCCATTCCGCGCAAGCAGGCGGTAGCAGTCAGTAGCTGTCCGGAATGCCGGGTAGGCGTTGGACGCGCCAGTTCAGGTCAGGTACGAAGAGAAGACGCAGAACCTCGATACGAAGTGGTCCTTCCACAGATCAACTTCACAGAGGTCCTGCGTCGACATGAGTGTCACATACACCGCCGTGCTGCCGGTGCGCGAGGAGACCGTTCACCGCC
>NZ_FMCW01000050.1 GCF_900091595.1 Micromonospora haikouensis | reverse complement strand
AGCCTCGATCCACCGACGCGGTTCGTGATGATCGCGGTTGAATAGCTCTGATATCGGGTGTTTTTGGGGGTACGACGGAATCGCCGATTACGTGATCGGCTTGCTCCGGGCAGGGTTGTGCGGGGGTGGGGCGGGGTTCGTGGCCTGTGGTCGGGCCGCCTGGTTCCGGCCGGTATGCGGTGGTCAGCCGGGTGCGGCGCGAACGGCGGTGAACAGGTTCTCGAATCCGGCTTGCCAGGGCCAGTGCTCGGGTAGGTGCAGGTGGGTGGTGCGGGCCCGGTGCGCGAGGCGGGCGGCGACGGTGATGATCCGGGTCCGGATCGTGGTGGTCCGGGCGGTCGTCCAGGCGCCGGCGGCGAGGTGACCGGCGGCCCGGGTGAGGTTGTGGGCGATGCCGGCGCAGGTCAGCCAGGCGGCGTTGGCGTTGAACCGGCCGGACGGCAGGTGCGCGAGCGGGCCGGCGATCAGGTCGGCGTTGATCTGTTCGATGACCGCGTGCTGGCGGTGCTGGGCTTCGGCCTGCACGAGGGTGAACGGGTTGTCGGTGAACACCGCGTGATATCGGTAGGCCGGCAGGAGTTTTTGCTGGCCCGGGGCTTGAGTGGGGTCGTCGCGGCGGATGCGGCGCACGATCAGCCGGGCGGTCGCCGCGTGGCGGGTGCCGGCGAACGCGGTGTATTCGGTTTCGGCGATCTGCGCGTCGGAGATCCACCGTTGTTCCTGCTCGTCCCAGATGGCCTGCGGATACCGGATGCCGGTCCACTGGTCATCGTCGATGCTGTCGCAGGCCGTGCGGATCTTGGTGTCGATGCGGGTGGTGACCGAGAACCGCACCTGGTGGCGTCGGCAGGTGCTGATGACGGCCTTGGCGTAGAACGCCGAGTCGGCTCGTACGACGATCTCGCCGGTCGCGCCGCAGGCGCGGGCGGTGGTGATGGTCTCGGCGATCATGCTGGCAGCGCCCTTGCTGGAGCCGGTGTCACCCGAGCGCAGCCTCGTGGCGGCGACGACCGGCGCCGTCAGCGGGGTGGACAGTGTCGCGATGAGGGGGTTGTAGCCGCGTAGGTAGACGTTGTAGCCGCCGACCTTGGCGTGACCGAACCCGATGCCCTGCTTCTGTTTGCCGTAGACCCGCCGCAGCATCGAGTCGATGTCCACGAAGCACAGCGTGTCCGCGCCGGCCAGTAGCGGTGTCCGGGCGGCGAGGCCGATCAGGGTGTCGCGGGCGGCGGCCTGCAACTGCCGCACATGCCCGTGGGTGAACGTGCGCAGGAACGACCCGAGCGTCGAGGGTGCGTACACGCTGGTGAACAGTGAGCGCATGCCGCCGTGCCGGGCCACGTCGAGGTCATCGATGCTGTCCGCGCCCGCGATCATCCCGGCCACGATCGTGGCGACCTTGCCGGCCGGATTCGCGCCCTTGTCCGTCGGCAGGCGCACCCGGCCGGCGACCGCGTCGTGCAGACCGGCCTGCTCGGCCAGGCGCATCACCGGCACCAGGCCGGCGCACGACACCAGATTCGCGTCGTCGAACGTCACCGCCGTCACCGGCGCGTCATAGCGTAATCTCACCTGCGAGGTGCCCTCTCGAACCGAGCGATAGAAGCCTGAAGAACTCCTATCCTTCCAGTTCAGAGGGCGCTTTCTATATCCGGGGTCCCCTCGAACCGACCTTCATCGGTGGATCGAGGCTCAGGCCCTAGTCCTCCGAGTGCCTACGTCCGTGCGCAAGTCGTCGGAGCTTGCGCTCGTACTGGCCGGCGTAGGAACGCTGCGCCTGATCCATCGCTCGCGCGTCCGGATCACTGGCCGACTCCTAGTAGTAGACCTCGGCCGGGTCCTGGTCCTCGTCGACCAGACGCGCGAGTGCTTCGCGGTCGCGCTCGATCGAACCCGCTGCTCGTATACGAGCCCGCCAGGCTATGCCTGTGGGTCCTCCTCCATGGCATAGACCGTAGTGGCGTAGTGCCTGTACCGACAGCCGCTAGGCAGGTGGGACCGCCAGTTCGGAAGGTGCCTCGATTTCGAGGTAGTCCTGCCCCCGTGTTGGTGATCAGGCTGGCTCCGCTTGGCGAGTCGCCGCACTCGACCGGTACCTCTTGCGGGCGGCCCCTACCCTGACTCTGACCGTCCGGCGGGACACTGGGGAGTCGGCTTGCCAACCTTCGAAGTTGAGGTCATCTCTGACCCAATCAGGCTTGTGCCCAACAACGGCTTCGACTTTAACTCTCCCTGGCTGAGGGAGTCTCCGGGCTATGACACGCGGCTGGTAAAGCCGGCGATCCTTTTCGCCGATCATGTCAATTTGGTTAGCTCTAGATCCACGGTACATCACTTCATCGGCATGCACGGTTGGCGCATCCTCAATATGCCCATGCGCCAGATGAACGCGTTCCTTAATCTGTCGATCGAGCGCGATCCGGCAGACTTAGAGAATCTTGGCCTCACTGCAGATGATCTGGCCAACCCGGAAGAGGCAAGTACAGTCAACGACGCCATGAGGCGATGCGACACTAACGAAGAACTCCGTCACGCCTTCTCGACTGTTGTCATTCCTTTCTTCGAACGACATTCAGATCAGTCTTCCAAGATGGTCGAAGCATTCAGTCGACTGTGGCGCGATAGGCACGAGATGCTTATTGCCCCCGATCTAGCCCCTGCCATAGATCGACAGGTGCTGACAGTACAAGGGTGGGTTGAAGACCTTCCACCACAGGAGCGCATGTTCCTAGCGAACGAGGAGTTCCTGGAAGAGAGCTTTGCGGGGATGCTAGAGAGGCTGCAAGACCCGCGCAGGCTTGCCCTCATGGACCCCAGCATTGCCGCACCAGAGCCGAACGTTAACTACGAGACCACCCCTACGCCTGCATTTCTAGGAAATGCTATCGTGTCTCGAATTCAGGGCCTTGATGACCTCCCAATGATCGAGGTCTTGGATCTACGAGAAGAATTGAAAGATTATCTACCGCATTTCCGCAGCGAAATCGTCAGCTTGTCGCAGGATGTTGCGCAGATGACGTCAAGTCAAGAGATAGCGGCCGAATTGGATCTCCGGTGGTATCGGGATATCGCGCCCGCGATGGAAGAGATTCGAAGGGAAATAGCGACAGCAAGATATCCGAGGAGGCTAGTCGATGCTCTCACGTCGGACCCGGCCACCATTGCCTCGGGAGCGGGAGCGCTGACGATAGCTGCTGGCGGGCTGGCGATTGGCCTAAGCGCACTACTGCCGGCAGTCGCCGCAGCGGCTTACCCGTTCCTGAAGGCAAAAGCCTTGCGAGATCAGGGGCTAGAGAAAGCGCAAACAAACAAGCTCTTCTTCTTGTATGCATTACAGAACCGCTTATCAACGGGTAGCTGAAGCTGGCGATGCCACCGCATCGGTGTCTCATCCCGTCTGCCGTCGACCCGCACTCCGTGGAGCGGGCCGCCGCCCGGCCCGCCACGTCAAGACGGCCTTGACGCTCGTACGGACGCTGGCGGGTCGGGCGGTGGTCTGCTCGGCTCGCCCGGGTCGACGGTGGGCGGGATGGCTCCCACCGCAACCACCCACGGACCGCAAGCCGCCGACGGACCCCCGGCCATCCTGGAGCCGGAGCGCCCCCGCCGGAGGCGCAGTAACCGCAACCCGCCACGGCCCGCCGGCCGCCGACGGACCCGGCGTGCGCTCCCCTACGCCGCGCGGTGCTCGCCGCGCGGCCCGGCCGGCTGCCGGCCCCGCCACCCCATCGGACAACGACCTGTCGTCACTCGGCGGCCCACCGGGCTATCCGCCCTCCGCGCCAGCCGCCGGGCGTGTTGCGTGGCCGGAGTCGGAGCGCCAGCGCAGCGACGGGCACGCGCCCTGGCGGCGGCGCGTGCGGCCCGTCAAGGGCCGCCTTGATAGACGTACAGAAAGTCCTCCCACACCACCCGGCAGCCGGTCCGGACCAACTCGGCGCCGAGGTTCACGACGGGTTGACGAGTCGGCACCCGGTGCTACTCTGGCGGTCGTCGAGCACGCCAGTGCGGCCTTCCTGCCGGATCGCTGGGCTCGACCATGGAGATGCTGAGCGGCCTTCCTGCCGCTGATGCGGGCCAGATCCCGCCGGTTCTCGATCACGATGGCCGCGATGTCGGCCCCGGAATCCGCTGAGTGGCCCAACACGGTCGTCCCGCCGTCACGATGGCCCGGATTCGCATTCCCTCGACGGGTGGGGCTCGCCTGCGGCAACCCGCCGGATGCCGACCTCCAGGCACCCCACCCGTCCCGGCCTTACCCAGCACGGCAACCGGAAGGACCACACCTCAACGGCGGTCAGCCACACCCGCCCTCCGGCGTCAGCCGCCCTCCATGGCGGTGCCAGGAGACACCACGAACACCACCGACGGACAGCGGTCCGGCCACCGGTGGTGTTTCGTCGCCCGTCCCTGCCACCTGTCCTGAGGAGAGACCGTGTCCACCCTGCACCGTCCCGGCGTCGCCGCCGGTCGTACCGCCCAGGCCCTGCACCGGGCCGCCACCCCCGACTACTTCGGCTGGTTGGAGCACACCCGGACCGCCGGGGGTTGTGCCCGTCCGGTCCGGCTGACCGGCACCATGACCGCCGTCGACCGGGACACCGGGCGGGTCCTGGGCGAGCAGCACACCGACGAGTTGCCCGATCGGGTGCTCTACAAGGCGTGCGGCAACCGGCGTGCCGCCCAGTGCCCGGACTGCTCCTGGGTCTACGCCGGTGACGCCTTCCAGATCGTCCGCTGTGGCCTGACCGGCGGCAAGACCGTCCCCGCCACGGTGGCCCGGCACCCGGTCGTCTTCGCCACCTTCACCGCGCCGTCGTTCGGCCCGGTCCACCACCGGCACGTACCCCGGCACACCTGTGCCGACCGGCGGCGCTGCGACTGCCGACCGGCCCCCTGCCACGCCCGCCGCGATGCTGGCACCTGTCCGCACGGGCGGCCCGGGGCCTGCTTTACCCGTCACGACTCCGGCGATTCGCTGCTCGGTCGGCCGCTCTGCCTGGACTGCTACGACCACGATCACCAGGTCGTCTGGAACGTCTTCGCCGGTGAGCTGTGGCGACGCACCAAGCAGGCCGTCGAACGCCACCTCGCCGCCCTCTGCAACCGGCGCGGCATCCCCAGAGTCGAGGTCGTCACCGACTCCGGCCGGGTTCGGCGGGTGCCGCCGGTGCGGGTGTCGCACGGGAAGGTCGCCGAGATGCAGCGCCGGGGCGCGGTGCACTTCCATGTCCTGCTGCGTCTCGACGGGGTCGATCCCGGTGACCGGCACGCCCTGGTCCCGCCACCGGTCGGGATCACCGTGGACGACCTCGACGCCGCCGTGCACGCCGCCGCCCGGCAGATCACCTTCGCTACCCCGCCGCATCCCGACCGGCCGCAGGGTTGGTCGATCGCCTGGGGTGAGCAGGTCGACGTGCGCCGCATCGGCACCGGCGACGGGGACGTGACCGACGCCAGGGTGGCCGCCTACCTGGCCAAGTACGCCACCAAGGCCACCGAGGTCACCGGCCACTGCTCCACCCGGCTCACCCCGGGCACCGTCGACGCCTACGCCGATCCGGAGGGCGACCACCTGGCCCGGCTCATCGACGCCTGCTGGCGACTCGGCCGTCCCACCCGGCACCGCACCAGCGACACCGCCACCCAGCCCGAGGCCCGTCAAGGCGACCTTGACACCACACCCGACGTCTATGCCGGGCTGCGGCGGTGGGCGCACATGCTCGGCTACGGCGGTCACTTCCTCACCAAGGCCCGCCGGTACTCGGTCACCTTCGGGCTGCTCCGCGACACCCGCGCCACCTACCGCCGCGCCGATGACGGCTCCCTCAGCGTCGGCACCCTGGCCTTCGTCGGCTCCGGGTGGCTCACCGACGGGGACGCGCTGCTCGCCAACACCGCCGCCGCCCAGCACCGGGAACGCAGCCGCGTCGGCCGGGAAGAACTCGCCCACGAGACGTGGTCGGGGGTGGCGGCGTGACCCGACCCCTCACCCCACGGTGGTACTCCCCCGCCGAGGTCGCCGTCCTGCTCGGCTTCGGCATATCCAAGGTCAAGATGAAGATCGCCACCGGCGAGCTGCGCTCCATCAAGGACGGCAAGTACCGCCGCATCCTGCCCGAATGGGTCGACGACTACATCCGCGAGCAGATCGACCGGCAGGAGGCCGCCTGATGCCCGCCCGTGCCCGCGCCAACGGCGAAGGCTCGATCTTCCCCTACCGCAACGGCTTCGCCGCGTACGTCTGGGTCACCAAGCCCGACGGGAAGCGGACCCGCAAGTACGTCTACGGCAAGACCCGCGACGCCGTCCACGACAAGTGGATCAAACTGCACCAGCAGGCCAAAGCCGGACCCGTGGCGACCAGCGTGCCGACCGTGGGCAGCTTCCTCGCCTACTGGCTGACCGAGATCATCGAGCCGAACCGGGCGCCGCTCACCTACGCCACCTACGAGACGTTCGTCCGCCGCTACCTCTCCCCCGGCCTCGGCACCAAGCGACTCGACCGGCTCCAGGCACGCGACGTGCAAACCTGGCTCAACCAGGTGGCCCGCACCTGCCAGTGCTGCGCCCAGGGCAAGGACGCCGCCCGCCGCAAGGAGAAGCGACGCTGCTGCGCGGTCGGCCGGTGCTGCCAGGCGGTCCCGTCGACGCGCACGGTCAGCGACATCCGGGCCGCACTGCGCGCCGCCCTCACCCACGCCCAGGCCGAAGACCTCATCACCCGCAACCCGGCTGTCCCGGTCACCCTGGCCACCGTCCGCCGTCGACGCGGCAAGTCCTGGTCCAGCGACGAAGCACGCCGGTTCCTCGAATCGGCCCGCGCCGACGCCGATCCGCTCTACGCCGCGTACGCCCTGGTCCTCGTCACCGGCCTACGCAAAGGCGAAGCCCTCGGCCTCACCTGGGCGGACGTCGACCTCGACGCCGGGGAGCTGACCATCGGCCGGCAACTGCAACGCGTACGCGGAAAGCTCCTGCACCGCGACACCAAGACCCAGGCATCCGACGCCACCCTGCCCCTGCCCGACGTCTGCCTGGCCGCCCTCCGACTGCGCCAACACCAACGCGACGAGGCACGGGCAGCCGCCGGTAAGGCGTGGCACGACAACGACCTGGTGTTCACCACCCGCTACGGCACGCCCATCGAGCCGCGCAACTTCCAGCGCTCCTGGCAGACCCGCTGCGACAAGGCGGCAACGAAGCCGATCACCGTCCACGACGCGCGGCGGACCTGCGCCACTCTCCTGGCCGACCTCGACGTGCACCCGCGAGTCGCCATGCAGATCCTCCGGCACGCCCGCTTCTCCGTGACGATGGAGATCTACACGCAGGTGTCCTCGCAGGCGACAAGAGACGCGCTCAAGCGCCTCGGCGAATCCCTGACGCGATGACGAACTGCTGTACTTCGCTGCTGTACGGGCAGCAGAAAGGCCACCTCCCGAAGCCGGGAAGTGGCCTGAGCTGCGTGGGCGATACTGGGATCGAACCAGTGACCTCTTCGGTGTGAACGAAGCGCTCTCCCGCTGAGCTAATCGCCCTCAGCGACGATGACTCTACCTGATCGAGGGACCGGACCGCGAATCCGGGGTCAGTGCGTCGCGAGGTAGTGCAGCGCCCGAGCCACCAGGTCGATGCCGAGGCTGTACTTGAGCGACAGCCAGACGACCGTGGCGACGAAGACGAGGCCCACGGACCCGAGGACGAGGCGCACGGGCAGTGACCGGCTGGTGGCCCACCGGGTCCAGGCGTGCACGTGCCGGCGGGTGAAGGCCAGCAGCCGGCGGGCCCAGTGGAACTCGACGGCCCAGACGCCCAGCCCGGCGATGACGAGCAGCCAGCCGGGGCCGGGCAGCGGGATGAGCGCGATGCCGACGGTGACGACGATCGCACCGGCGACGGCGATGAATATCTTGAGGGCGACGCGGCCGGTGGGGTTGGCGCGGATCAGGTCGAGGGTGGTGCTGATGCGTTGCCGCAGGCGTCCGCCGCGCCGTCCGGCGACGGCCGTTCCACCCCCGGTCGACGCGTCGCCGGGTGCTCCCGGGCCGCGCCGGCCACGCTGTTGCTTCGGCACTGCGTACCCCCGCCTTTCGGCTGCCCGGACCCCGCCGTTCGGGTTTCCGGACCGGGCCGCGACATCCATTGAGGATCGGTTCGTGGTCATTTCGTCCCCCAGTGTCGCCGCGGCCCGTCACTCCATCGGACCACTGGACGTTACCGGAGTAAGTCGACGTCTGAACCAACCCCGACGCCGGGCGGGATCAAGCATTGGGCAAAACCGGATATCGTACAAGAATTTTCACATTCTAGCGGCGTTTCCGACCCTCTTCCCACCACAGGGTGAAGTCAGCGTATGGCGGAGCGTAGCCAGAGGTAGCACCTGAGTATGGGGAAAGCGGGACACGCGCGTTCCGCAGCGGTGCCGGGGGGAGAACGTCCATGAGTGTCATCCGACCGACGACCGTAGAGGTCGAGACGTCGCTAAGGCTCGTCGCGCCTGACGCCACCGCCTTGCCGGTGCGTGCCAGCCTGCGTTACGACCCTGCTGACCCGTATGCGGTCCATGTCCTGTTCCATGCCGAATCGGCCGGCGGCGAGGCGGTGAGCTGGTCGTTCGCCCGCGAGCTGCTGGTCACCGGCCTCGATGAGCCGGCCGGCATCGGCGACGTGCGGGTCTGGCCGTGGGCCACCCCGCGCGGGGACTTCGTCGCGCTGGCGCTGTCGTCCCCGGACGGCAACGCCCTGTTCGAGGTGCCGCGCAGCGTCCTGGTGCGCTTCCTGCGGCGCACCTACGTCGTCGTCCCGCGCGGCCGGGAGGCCGACCACCTGGACGTCGACACGGCGGTGACCCGGCTCCTCGCCGGTCGCTGACCACGCCACACCCGGGGCCGCGCGGATCTGCCGAGTCCGCGCGGCCCCGGGCTTTCACCCCACGGGGTACGCGCTGCGCGTTCAGCCGTGCGTCGTGACCCCGCCGTCGACGGGGATGACCGCGCCGGTCAGGTAGGCACCGGCCCGCGAGGACAGGTAGATGGCCGCGCCCGCCATGTCGTCGGGGCGACCGATGCGGCCCAGCGGCACCTGCTTCTCGATGGCCGACCGCGCCTCCGGGTCGTCCAGCGCGAACGCCATCATCTTGCTCTCGAACGGGCCGGGCGCGATCGCGTTGACGGTGATGTGCTCGCCGGCGAGCTGGTGGGCGAGGCTGCGGGTGAGCATGTGCACGGCGGCCTTCGTCGCCGAGTACGCGTAGACCTCCAGCCAGGGCACCCGGATCCCGTCGATCGAGCCGATGTTGATCACGCGGGCGGGGTCGTCGGCGCTCGCCGCCGCCCGCAGCTCGGGCAGCAGGGCGGTGGTGAGCCGGAAGACGGCCTTGACGTTGACGGCCCACAGCTTGTCGAAGGCGCTCTCCGGGTACGCCTCCAGCGGCGCACCCCAGGTCGCCCCCGCGTTGTTGACCAGCACGTCGAGCCGGTCCGTCCGCTCGCGGACCGCTTCGGCGAGCCCGAGCGCGCCCTCGTCGCGGCTGAGGTCGGCCGGGATCGCCTCGCAGCGCCCCTCGGCGGAGAGTTCCTTGGCGACGGCCTCGCACACGTCGGCCTTGCGGGACGAGATGACCACGTGCGCGCCGGCCCGCACGAAGCCCCGGGCGATCATCAGCCCGATCCCCCGCGACCCGCCGGTGACCAGGACCGTCTTGCCTTCGACCGAGAACAGATCCGTCATGCCCATCCCCTCGCTGTTCGGCGGGCCGCCGGGCACCCGCCGGACCCGGGCACTACCGATCGGTAACGTAGCCCGCCGGCCGCACCCCGACAAGCCACCCGGCCGACCGGGAAGGCAAAGCGGCCCTGGCAGTCCCGCCGGGATGCGACCGTCCCGCGCGCGGGATACCGTCGCAGACGATGATCCCCTCCGGTCAGCTTCCCCCGGCAACCCGCGTCGACGCCTCCCCACCCCGACCCGACGACATCACGACGCTCGCCCTCGGCGACCTCGCCGAGGGCGTCGAGTGGCGACGCCCGGTGCTGCTCGACGCGGACCTGGTCGTCCTCGTCACCGGCGGCCACGGCACCGCCGAGCTGGACTTCCGGCCGCTGCCCTGCCGCCCCGGCACGCTGCTGCGGGCCCGCCCCGGCCAGGCGCTGCGGTGCGAGGCCACCCGGCTCGACGCGGTGGTGGTGCGCTGGTCGGCCACGGCCCTGCGGGGCCTCGACGTCGACGCCGCCGCCGACGTGCCCGCCCACTGGCAGCTCGCGGGCGAGGACGCCGACGTGCTGCGCAACGAGGTCACCCAGCTGGTGGTGGACTGCCGGCGGCAGCCGGACGTGCCCGCCGCCCGCGCGCTGGTGCGGCACCGGCTCGCCGTGCTGCTGCTGCGGCTGGCGCTGCTGCCGCCGGCCCCGACGGGCGGGGACGCGGCCGGGGCCGGGCCACGCACCGAGAACGCCACGTTCCGCCGGCTCCGCCAGGAGGTCGAGCGCGGCTACCAGCACACCCGGCGGGTGGAGGACTATGCGGCCCGGATCGGCTGCTCGGTGCGTACCCTCACCCGGGCCTGCCTGGCGGCGACCGGGCGCAGCGCGAAGCAGGTGATCGACGACCGGGTGGCGCTGGAGGCCAGCCGGCTGCTGGCCGCGACCGACGAGCCGATCGCCCGGATCGGTCGCCGGCTCGGCTTCCCGGAGCCGACGAACTTCGGCCGGTTCTTCACCCGCGAGGTGGGCCTGAGCCCGGGTGCGTTCCGGTCGGCGCGGGGCGGGCCGGCCGGTAACGGCCGCCCACCGGCCCGGCGGGGATGACAGGGCGGGCATGATGAGTGGGTGCAGATCTCCGCGCGCGGCGACTACGCGGTACGGGCGGCCCTGAGCTTGGCCACCGCGTACCCTTCCCTGCTGTCGACCCAGGCCATCGCGGCGGAGCAGGACATGCCCCGCAAGTTCCTGGAGGCGGTCCTGGCGGACCTGCGCCGGGCCGGGCTGGTCCGGGCCCAGCGGGGCGCCGAGGGCGGCTACACGCTGGCCCGGCCACCGAAGGAGATCACGATAGGGGCGATCCTGCGCGCGGTCGACGGCCCGCTGGCCGGGGTGCGGGGCATGCGGCCCGAGGAGACCAGCTACGACGGGGCGGCGGAGAACCTGCCCCGGCTCTGGGTGGCCGTGCGGGCGGCGGTGCGGCAGGTGGTCGACGAGGTGAGCCTGGCGGAGATGGCCAGCGGTCGGCTGCCGGGCCACGTGCGGCGGCTGATCGCCCGGCCCGACGCGTGGGAGCCCCGCTGACCCCCGGCGGGGTCGGACCGCGCTGAACGCGCCCGGCTGGCGCACCACCGGCGCGCCGGCGGGGTCACGCCGCGCTGAACGCGCCCCGGTGGTGCACGGGCGGGGCGCCGTCCCGCCCCGCGCCGAGGGCGAGCGGCGTGGCGATGACGACGGCGTGGTCGCCCGCCGGCACCCGGTGGGCGACGCGGCAGAGCAGCACCGCGAGCGCGCCGTCGACCAGCGGCACCCCGAACGGGCCGGGTGACCAGCCGGGGCACGCGGCGGACCGGTCGGGGCCACCGGCGGCGAGGGCGCGGGCCACGCCCTGCTGGCCGGCGGCGAGCAGGTGCACGGCCACGTGCTCGGCGCGGGCGACGGCGGGCCAGCTCGACGACGCCGTGCCCAGGCAGAACGAGACCAGTGGCGGCTCCAGCGACACGGCGGTGAACGAGGTCGCCGTGAACGCGGCCGGGGACAGCGCGGGCCGGCCCCGGCGGGCGGGGCGGCCGGGCGTGGTGACCACGGCGACCGTGGCCGCCTGCGGGTGCAGGAGGGCCCGGAGCAGGTCGGTGTCGACCGGCCGCAGCTCGGTGGGCCCGGTCGCGGGCCCGTCCACGGTGGTCATGTCGGCCGCCGCGCGGGACGCCGCCGGTCGGCGTGCCCGCCAAAGAGCCCGTCCCGCTGCGCCATGACCCCATGGTGCCGCCGCCTCCGGCGACCGGTCAACGCCCTACCACAGGATGAGATGCGCGTCGCTTCTCGCTCGTGAATCCGTTTCATGCAGCGCAAACAAGATCCGAACGCCCATCTGTTGACTAGGGATTCCCGATCGGGCCGGGTCCTGCGGCGGCGTCCAGTGCGGACAGACGTGGGTTTCCCGGATCGGCGTTGCGGGCATGTTCGAGTCCGACACGGCAGGGAAGGTCACGAAGGGAGCCTGCGATGGGTCTGATGTTCCGCAAGCGCAAGAAGTACGGCCCGATCATCCTGAACTTCACCGAGAACGGGTTCTCGTCCTGGAGCATCAAGATCGGCCGCTGGTCGTGGAACTCCCGCGCCAAGGCGCACCGCGTCGACCTGCCCGGCCCGCTGTCGTGGAAGCAGGACAAGTCCCGGGCGTGACGTCCCGGGGTCAAACGGGGTGCCGGTGGACCACCGGCACCCCGTTCCGTGTCTGACCCCCCGCACCCCGCCGGCCGACGGGCGGCCCGGGTTGGCCGAATCGCCGCCGGGGCCCGGAAAGGCGGCGGAGAATCGCCGCATGACGGGGGACGGGGCACCGGAACGCACGGGGGAAGACTCGCCGCGACGCCAGCGCCGGGTGGCGACGTTGGCGTCCCTCCTGCTGCTGGGTGCCTACTTCGTGGTGCCCGTCGAGCAGGACCCGAACGGGCTGCGGCTGGCCGCGCGCAGCGTCGCCACGGTCGCGTTGGTGGCCGTCGACGCGTGGCTGGTCACCCACCTGGTGCGCCGGCAGCTCGCCGTGGCCGACGACCCCGAGCAGGTGCAGGTCCGCTCGCTGCTGCAACTCGCGGTAGCCCTGATCGGGGGCCTGCTCGCGTTCGCCCTGGCCGACTACGTGATCGCCCGCAGCGCCCCGGGCGAGTTCGTCAACCTGACCACCCGGATCGACGCGCTCTATTTCACGCTGGCCACCCTCACCACGGTCGGCTACGGCGACGTGCACGCGCAGGGCCAGTTCGCCCGGGTCGCGGTCTGCGTGCAGATGGTCTTCACCATCGGCGTGGTCACCACGGGGGTGTCCATCGTGGTCAGGCAGCTGGCCCGCCAGGCCGGACGGCGCTGATCAGCACGTCCCCGCCGAGCTTGCCGTGCTCCGGGTCGCGGGCCACCGCGCCCGTGTCGAGCAGGTCGGCCACGGCCCGGTTGGCGTCCGCCGCCCGGTAGACGGTCGAGGTGAGGGCGAACCGGCGCAGCTCGGTCACCGTGCGGGGGCCACGGGCCAGCTCGGCCAGGAGTTCCCGGCCCAGCGGCCCCGGGTCCGCCTCCGGCCCGATGTCGACAGCCCGCCCCTGCGGGTCGGCCGGGTCGCGGTAGCGGACGCCGGTGGGCCCGTCGGCCGCCCACAGGGCGTCCTTGAACGCCTGGAGGCTGCGGTCCGACCCGGTCGCGAACGCCAGCCGCAGCCCCTCGTCGCCAGCGGAGCCCGGCGGGGTCGGCGCGGTGAGCAGGTCGACCTCGGTCACCAGCGGGAAGCCGGCGGCGTCCAGCGCCGGCCGCAGGGGCGCGTCGGGCGCGGTGACCAGCAGCAGGTCGGCGGGGCGGCCGGACCGGGCGGCGGCCAGCAGCGCCGGCGTCGGTGCCGCGCCATGGGCCAGGGTCAGCAGCGGCGCGCCGGCCGCGCCGGCCGCCTTCAGGGCCACGGGCAGCCGAGCCGGGTCGCCGGGCACCACGTGCACGGCCACCTCGGCGGGCAGCGTCGACTCGACCGCGCCGAGGCGGGCCGGGAGGGTCTCGTCGCCCTCGGCGAGCACGAGGACGGTCAGCCGGAACCCGCGCAGCCGGTCGGCGTGCTCCCCCACCACCCGCAGCGCGGCGTCCGCGCCACCGGCGTCGGTCCCGGCGTACGCCAGGGCGAGGGTGGCCCGCCGTGCGCGGTGCAGCGCTGCGGGCAACCAGGCGTCGAGCTGTCGGACGAGCAGCTCGCGGAGGACGGCGTCGGTCGGCATCCTGCCGTTCTACCGCACCGCCCGCCGCGCGGGTGCGGCGATCCCGGTGTCGGCGCGGCGGTCAGGCCGGGACAGAAATCCCGACGCCGCCCCGGGTCTGCCCGCCGTAGCGCTGCCGCTCGCGGTCGAGGTCGAGGCGGCCGATCCGCTTGCGGGCGGTGAGCGCGGCATCGTCGAGCAGGTCGGCCGGCACCAGCCAGACGATCTCGAACTCCAGCCCGTCGGGGTCCTTGCCGTAGAGGCTCTTGGTGGTGCCGTGGTCGGAGCTGCCGGCCAGGGCACCCGCGGCGGCGAGCCGCTGGGCGGTGACGGCCAGCTCGTCGAGGGTGTCGACCTCCCAGGCCAGGTGGTAGAGGCCGACGGTGGCCCGGCCGGCGGTGGAGCGCCCGGCGGCCCGGCCGATCTCGAACAGGCCGAGGTCGTGGTCGTTGGTGGAGCCGGGGGCCTGGAGGAACGCGGCGCCCCGGAACCCGTCCGGGGTCATCGGGATGGCCCGGAAGCCGAGGACGTCGCGGTAGAAGGCGACGCTGCGCTCCAGGTCGCTGACGTAGAGGACGGCGTGGTTGAGGCGGTGGATTCCCATGACCCCACCCTAGCGCGATTTAGTTGAGCGCTCAACAATAGCCCGTATGATGGTGGTCATGACCCGCTGGCTGAACCCCGACGAGCAGCGCACCTGGCGGGCGTACCTGGCCGCCTCGCGGGCGCTGATGGAGAAGCTCGACCGCGAGCTGCAGCGCGACGCCGGCATGCCGCACGCCTACTACGAGATCCTGGTCCGGCTCTCCGAGGCCCCCGACCGGCGGCTGCGGATGAGCGACCTGGCCGACGCCACCGGCTCATCCCGCAGCCGGCTCTCGCACGCCGCCGCCCGGCTGGAGGCGTCCGGCTGGATCCGGCGCGAGGACTGCCCCACCGACCGGCGCGGGCAGATCGCCGTGCTCACCGACGCCGGGTTCGCCACGCTGGCCGCCGCCGCGCCCGGCCACGTCGAGGGGGTGCGCCGGCACCTCTTCGACGCGCTCAGCCCCGCCCAGGTCGACCAGTTGCACCGGATCAGCGAGACGATGCTGGACCACCTGACCGAAGGATGACCGAATCGCGATCGTCGGGGGGTTGTACTTATTGTCGCGGTGCGGCCACGATGGGGCGTGTCCCCCGCCTTCGGTGAATTGACCGGCCAGGCGCACCAGCTGGTGTCCGCCGGCGACCTGGCCGGCGCGCAACAGCTGCTCTCCGATGCGCTGAGCGACGCCGACCCCCGCCCCGACCACGCCTCGCCCGAGCTGGCCGAAGCCGCCGGCCTCCAGGCCCGCGTGCTGGTAGCGCTGGGCGAGCCGCACTCCGCGCGCGGCTGGGCCGCCTTCGCGTACGCGGCGGCGACCCGGCTGCACGGCCGCGACGATCCGCGCACCGTGGCGGCGGCGGCCACCCTCGCGGCGGTGCTGCACCGGGTCGGCAGCTACGCCCGCGCCGCCCGGCTCTACTCCGACGTCATCATCGAGTTGACCGCGTCCGACGGGCCCGAGTCGCTGCGGGTGCTGGCCGCCCACGCCGACCTGGCCACGGTGGAATACGCGCGGGGCCAGTGCGAGGTGGCCCGCGAACGCCTCCAGGACGCCTGGGAGCTGCACCGCGAGGTCTACGGCGACGGGCACCCCAGCGGCATCAAGATGCTGGCCCGGCTCGGGTCGATGCAGCGCGACTGCGGGGAGTTCGCCGACTCCCACGACACCCTGACCCTGGCCCGGGAGCTGTGCCGGCAGCACCTCGCCGCCGACGACCCGCTCGCCGCACAGGTGGCGGCCCTGGCCCGCGCCGCCGCCAACCCGGACCACGTCTGCGGGCGCGCGCCCGCCGCCGAGCGGGAGGCCCCCGCCCCCGAGCCCGAGGTGCCCGTCGCGCCCACGGTGCCGGCGGCCCGCGAGGCGACGGCCGCCGAGGGTCCCCCGACGTACGAGCCGGCGTGGCCGCCCCGGGAGGAGCCCCGCCCCACCACCACGTGGCCGTCCTACGAGGAGCCGCACCCGAGCGACGACGACGCCCCGGCGTACCGGTCGGCGTGGCCGGCGCAGGAGTCGTGGTCGGCGGAGGAGTCGTGGGCGGCGGAGGAACAGCCCGCCCCGCCCGTGGTGCCCGCCCCCCGGCTCCCCCCGGACGACGACCGCTGGGCGGGCGGGGAGGCCGGGCCCTGGGCCGACGACGACCCGTGGATCCGGCAGCACGCCCGCCCCGACCCGGCGTACGCCGATCCGCGGCCGACCCACGCCGAGCGGGACGACCGGTGGCCGCAGGAGCCGGCCCGGCCGGCGGAGGGCCCCGTGCCGCCCGCGGTGCTCGGCCTCGCGGGCACGGGCTCGGACGCCCCCGCCGGGGTACGCGCCGTGGGCCCGCCCCCGCCCGCGCAGGACCGCGCCCGGCTGCTCCCGGTGCTGGTCCCCCGCCCGCCCGCGCCCCCGCCGCGCCGGCTCACCCCGCTCGTGGTGCTCGCCGGGGTGACCGTGGTGGTGCTGGGCACGGCGGCGGTGGTCGCCGGGGTGGCCCGCGTCGGCGGCACCGAGCCGGAGCCCGGCCCGTCGCCCTCGGCGACCGCCCCGCCGCAGCCCGACCCGTCCGGCGCGGGGCCCTCGGGCCGGTCCCCCGGCGCGAAGCCGTCCGGCAGGTCCCCCGGCGCGAAGTCGTCCGGCAGCCGGGCCGCCGCCTCCCCCGGCAGCCCGCCGGGCGGGGTGAGCCTGCGGGACAACCGGGAGAACATCGCGCTGCGCTGGACGTACCCGGCCGGGGCCAGCGGGCCCGTCGTGCTCGCCGGGGCACCGTCCGGGCGGCAGCCGAACGCGTTCGAGACCCTGCCGGCGGGCACCACGAGCTTCCTGGTGCACGGGCTGGACCGCACCAACGACTACTGCTTCACGGTCGCGGTGGTGTGGTCGGCGGACACGGTCGGCCGCAGCCGCCAGGTCTGCACCCGCCGCCGCTGACCGCCCGGCCGGGCGGGGGAGGCCGGAGCCGAGCCGGAGCCGGGCCGGAGCCGGAGCCGGAGCCGGAGGGGTCAGGCGCCGATGGCGGCCAGGAAGGCGTCCGCGATCACCGCGTGGCCCGGCAGTCCCGGGTGGACCCGGTCGTCGGCCCAGCGGCTCGACGGGCTGTGCGCCAGCACCCGGTCGAAGGCCGCCTGGGTGGCGACGTGCACCGCGTCGAAGTCCTTGGCGACGGCGGCCACCACCGCCGCGTAGCGGTCGGTCTCGGCGCGCTGCGGCTCGTCGACGTCCGCCTCGATGAGGAACGGGTCGGCCAGCACCAGGCGGCAGCCGGTGGTGGTCACGGCCCGGCGCAGCAGGGCGCGCAGGGTGCGCTCGTATTCGTCGATCGGCACGGCCTCGGCCTCCCGGCCGGGGCTGAACCCGCGCCAGATGTCGTTGATGCCGACCATCACGCAGAGCCAGTCGGGGCGCTCGGCGACGGCGTCGGCCTCCCAGCGGGCGGCGAGGTCGCGCACCGTGTCGCCGCCGATGCCCCGGTTGACCCAGGTCAGCCCGAGCTGCGGGTGCCGGGCGTCGACGAACGCGCGGACGAGGCTCAGGTAGCCGTCGCCGTAGGGGGCGGCGTGGTCGCGCCGGCCGCAGTCGGTGATGCTGTCCCCGATGAACACGATCCGTTGACCGGCACCCAGCAGCATGCGCGCGACTCCGTCCCGACCCGTGGCGCAGCGCCGCCCCGATCGCTTGGCCGGGGGGTCGCCGCGCGGTATCTTTGGCAGTTCAGGCACAAAAAAGGAACGGCGTGCAGAATGCCGTTCCTGACGCAATTCTAATTATTAGGGAGAAGGCTTGTCAAGGCACTCCGCGGGTCCCGACGAGCTGCGCAACGACGACGAAACCGGCCACGCTGACGAAACCGGCCACGCCGACGAGATCGGCCACGAGCAGGAGTACGTCTCCATGCTCTACGACCGGCTGGACGGCCTGCGGGAGCAGTCCGCCCGGCGGCTCGCCGAACAGCTACGCGACGGCGGCGGCACCCAGCAGGCCCGGTCCCAGCGCGACAGCGCCGTGAAGATGTACGCCGAGCAGGTCGAGCAGTACTCCGCCGTGGAGAACGGGCTGTGCTTCGGCCGGCTGGACACCGACGACGGCGCCCGCCACTACATCGGCCGGATCGGGATCTTCGACACCAGCGGCGACTACGACCCGCTGCTGATGGACTGGCGGGCCCCCGCCGCCCGCGCCTTCTACCTGGCCACCGCCGCCAACCCGCAGGGCGTGCGGCGACGCCGGCACCTGCGTACCCGGCAACGGAAGGTGGTCGCCCTCAACGACGAGGTGCTCGACCTGGCCACCGCCTCCCCCACCGCGCACGAGGAGCTGACCGGCGAGGCGTCCCTGCTCGCCGCGCTCAACGCCGGCCGCACCGGCCGGATGCGCGACATCGTCGAGACCATCCAGGCCGAGCAGGACCGGATCATCCGCGCCGACCTGCCCGGGACCCTGGTCGTGCAGGGTGGCCCCGGCACCGGCAAGACGGCTGTCGCCCTGCACCGGGCGGCGTACCTGCTCTACACCCACCGGCGGGAGCTGGCCACCCGGGGCGTGCTGCTGGTCGGCCCGAACGAGACGTTCCTGCGCTACATCTCCCAGGTGCTGCCGGCGCTGGCCGAGACGGGCGTGCTGCTGCGTACCCCCGGGGACCTGTTCCCCGGCGTCAGCGCCCGGCGGGCGGAGCCGGCAGCCACGGCGGCGCTCAAGGGCCGGGCGGAGATGGTGGAGGTGCTGGCCGCGGCCGTGCGGGACCGGCAGTGGGTGCCCGACGAGCCGCTGGAGATCGAGGTCGAGCGGGAGGTGCTGCCGCTGGCCCCGGAGACCGTGCGGGCCGCCCGGGACCGGGCCCGCCGCTCCGGACGGCCACACAACCTGGCCCGGGCGGTCTTCGACGTCGAGGTCGTGCACGCTCTCGCCGCCCAGGTCGCCGAGCGTATCGGCGCGGACCCGCTCGGCGGGGCCAACCTCCTGGAGGAGGCCGACGTCGCGGAGATCCGCCGGGAGCTGCGCGAGGAGCCCGGCGTACGGGCCGCCCTGGACCAGCTCTGGCCGGTGCTCACCCCGCAGCGCCTGCTCGCCGACCTCTACGCCGACCCGGACCGCATCGCCGCCGCCACCCCCGGCTGGAGCGACGCCGACCGGGCGGCGCTGCGCCGCGAGCCGGGCGGCTGGACCCCGGCCGACGTGCCGCTGCTGGACGAGGCCGCCGAACTGCTCGGCGAGGACGACCGGGCCGCCGAGGCCCGCCGGGCCCGGCTGCGCGCCCTGCAACGCGAGTACGCCGAGGGCGTGCTGGAGATCGCCCGGGGCTCCCGGTCGATCGACGTGGAGGACGAGGCGGAGGGCGGCGAGATCCTCGGGGTCGCCGACCTGCTGGACGCCGACCGGCTGCTGGAGCGGCAGCAGTCCAGCGACGGGCTGACCACCGCCCAGCGGGCCGCCGCCGACCGGAGCTGGGCGTTCGGTCACGTCATCATCGACGAGGCGCAGGAGCTGTCGCCGATGGCCTGGCGGCTGCTGATGCGCCGCTGCCCCAGCCGGTCGATGACGATCGTCGGGGACGTGGCGCAGACCGGCGCGCTCGCCGGCACCCCGTCGTGGGGCGAGGCCCTGGAGCCGTACGTGGCGCAGCGGTGGCGGCTGGAGGAGCTGACGGTCAGCTACCGCACCCCCGCCGAGATCATGGCGGTGGCGGCCGGGGTGCTGGCCGATATCGACCCGCACCTGCGTCCGCCCCGCTCGGTGCGCCGCAGCGGGGTGCCGCCGTGGGAGCGTACGGTCGCCGCCGACCGGCTGGCCGGCGAGCTGGCCGACGCCGCGGTCGCCGAGGCCGCCGACCTGACCGACGGACGGCTCGGGGTGATCGTGCCCGCCGGCCGGGTCGACGCGCTGGGCGCGGCGCTGGTGGCGGCCCTGCCCGAAGCGGCCGTCGGCGACCACCCGGAGCTGGAGAGCCGGGTGGTGCTGCTGACGGTGGCCCAGGCCAAGGGGCTGGAGTTCGACACCGTCCTGGTGGTCGACCCGGACGGGATCGTCGCCGAGTCGCCGCGCGGGCACAGCGACCTGTACGTCGCGCTGACCCGCGCCACCCAGCGCCTCGGCATCCTCCGCCCCGCCTGACCCGCCCCTCCAGCGTCCTCCGCCGCATGGGCCGGCACTTTGGCGTCCTCCGCCGCGTGGCCCGGCCCCTTCCGAATCTTGGACAGTTACCGTCTACAACGGACGGTAACTGTCCAAGATTGGCGTGGTGGAGGAGCTTGCGGCGCGGCGTCAGTCCTCGGTGAAGTTGCCGACCTGGCTGGCGCTGCTGGACTGGTCGCTGGTCGCGCCGCCCGCCGGGGTGCTCAGGCCACCCGTGGTCGCGTCGCCCGTCGTGGTCGGGGCGACCTTTCCCGGGTGCCGCTCCGGCTGCCGGGCCACCCGGCGGGTGCTCGCGGGCCCGGCCGTGCCGCCGGTCGTGGTGATCGCGCCCTGGCCCCGGGTGGGGCCGCCGTCGCGCAGCACCGCCGGGTCGATCCGCACGTGCGCCGGGTCGTCCGGGTCCTCGTCCTGGATGACCCGCTGTACGTCGGTCTGCGGCACGGTGACCTCGTCGAGGGCCCCCTCACCGTAGACGCCGCCGGTGATCCGTTCCTCGGCCTTGCGGGCGGACTCCCGCATCCTGTCGTCCTCACGCACGTCCATCACCTCGCAGAAGTGTCGGAATCTTCCTGCGTGCCCGGCCCGGGGGCGACCAAACGTGCCGGGGCCGCGCGCACCGGCCGCCAGGCCGGGCCGCACCCCGAGCGACAGGCCAGGTCGCACAGGCCCGCACAGGCCGCCCGCGAGCTGCTGCTATCCGGCGACGGGAGGGTGTTACCTCGCCGGGTCGGCCGGGTAGTCGGGGGGTGCCCCCGCCACGAACGTGAACCGTGCCGTGGCCGAAACGCGGTAGCGGGGCGAGGGAGCGCAGTAAGGACTCATCGCATCCTGAGGAGGACAAGATGAGCACGCAGGCTGCATCCACCAGGCCGATGAACCGCACGCAGGAAGCCCCGAACCGGGCGATGAACGACGTGCCGAACCGCGCGATGCAGGAGGCACCCACCCGGCCGATGCCGATGATGCACGACGGGCACCGGGAGCCGATGATGGCGCCGGGCACGGAGACCAAGCAGGCCTTCGCGACCACGGAGTTCTGGGTCTACGTCGCCTCCGTCATCGGCGTGCTCGCCGCGTCGTACCTGGTCGGCAAGAACTCGGTCGGCGTGGACATCTTCCGCGCGCCGCAGGCCTGGTTCTTCATCACGCTGCTGACCATCGGTTACCTCGGTAGCCGGGGCCTGGCCAAGGCCGGCAGCAACTTCCGCAGCGGCGCGGAGCGCAAGGCCCGGCACTGACGCCGGACCAGCTCCGAGCAGCACGGTGGCCCGCCGGGATTCCCGGCGGGCCACCGTCGCCTTTCTTCGCGTACGTGCGGAACTACTCCTCGCCGAAGCCCCAGTCCTCGGCGAAGTCGCCCTCGACGGCGTCCTCGATCATCTCGCCGGCGACCATCCCGCCGACCGCGCCGAGCGCCGCCCCGGCGACGATCCCGCCCATCCCCGGCCCCCGGCTGTGGCCGTGGCCGTGCTGCGTCGGGTAGCCGTGCGTGGGGTAGCCGTGCTGCGGCGGGTAGCCCTGCGGGGCCCCGAAGCCCTGGGCGCGCAGGCCGCCGTAACGCGACGTGGTCTCCTGCAGCCAGCCGTCGACCACCTGCGCCCAGTCGACGCGGTCGGCGTCGGCGTGCGAGACGGTGTAGCGGCCGAAGACGTCGTGGCCGGCGCTGAGGAAGCCGCCCCGCTTGTCGCACTCCAGGATCACGTCGATGCCCTGCTGGCTGGTGACGAACGTCAGCTCGACCTCGTTGATGACCTGCGCGTACTGCGGGGCCGCGAAGTATTCGATCTCCTGGTAGAAGGGCAGCGTCTGGTGCACCCCCCGGATGTGGCCGCGCTCCAGGTCGGCGCCCTTGAAGCGGAAGCCGAGCCGGGCGAACGCCTCCAGGATGCGCTCCTGCACCGGCAGCGGGTGCACGGCGACCTGGTCGAGGTCGCTCTTGTCGACGGCCCGGGCCACCGCCACCTCGGTGCGCAGCCCCATCGTCATGCCGTGCAGGCGCTGGCCGTACACGTCGGTGATCGGGGTCTCCCACGGCACCGGGAGCTGGAACGGGATCGACAGCTGCTGCTTCGGGGCTAGCTCGAAGGCCCCGCTGACCGGCATCCGGTGGAACTCCATGACGCCCGCGTACTCGCTGTCACCGCTCTCGATCTCGACGCGGGTGACCAGACCGACGGCGATCTGCTCGATGGCGGCCGGGGCCTCCCCGCCGACCAGGTTGACCCGGCCGTCGAGGGCCAGGCCGGGCCGGGTGTTCGGGTTCGCCAGGACGGTGTCCACGGTCGGACCGCCCACCCCGAACGCGCTCAACATCTTCTTGAAGACCATCGCCACTCCCGCAGGTGCGCGCTCCACCCTGGAGCGTCGCAGCTCACCGGACCGACCCTAGCCTGCACCGCTGTGAGATGCCTGGGAACACCCCGTACGCCCTGCTCGGCGGCGCCCAGACCCGGGCGCGACTCCCAAGCGCGTGGCCAGGGCGTGAGAAGGGGACCCTTCTCTACCGTATGCGTTAACAAGGGGCCCTTCCTTACACCTCCACCACGACCAGGTCGCCCACCTGCTCGGCGAGCGGGGCGCGGGCGGCCGGGTCGAGCCCCGCGTCGGTGATCAGCACGTCCGCGTCGGCGAGCGGGGCGATGGTGGCGATGCCGATGGTCTCCCACTTGGTGTGGTCGGCCAGCACCACCAGCCGCCGGGCGGCGTGCACCAGCCGCCGGTTGATGCCGGCCTCCAGCAGGTTGGGTGTGGTGAAGCCGGTGCGCGGGCTCATCCCGTGCACCCCGAGGAAGAGCACGTCGACGTTGAGCGTGCTGACGGCGGCCTCGGCCACCGGCCCGGTGAGCGCGTCCGACGGGGTGCGGATGCCGCCGGTGAGCACGACCGTGCGGTCGGCGCGCGGGTCGGCGTAGAGCGCGTCGGCGACCGGGATCGAGTTGGTCACCACGGTCAGCCCCCGCACGTCGGCGAGCAGGGTCGCCAGGGCGGCCGTGGTGGTGCCGGCGGAGAGCGCGATCGCCATGCCGGGCTCCACCAGGGTGGCGGCCCGCTCGGCGATGGCCCGCTTCTCGTCGCGCTGACGGATCGACTTGGCGGCGAAGCCGGGCTCCTCGGCCGAGCCGGGCCCGGCCAGGGTCGCCCCGCCGTGCACCTTGTCGATCAGCCCGCGCTCGGCGAGCGCCTCCAGGTCGCGGCGGATGGTCATGTCGGAGACGCCGAAGCGGGTCACCAGGTGGCTGACCCGCACGCCGCCGCGCTGCCGGATCAGCTCAAGGATGGCGCTCTGCCGTTGCTGGGCGAGCATCGGAGTCCTCCTCCCGGACCACGGCCACCTCGCCCGGGGCGACCTCCAGCTCCCCGGCGCACCGTCCGCCCGCGAGCAGCTCGGTGCCGGTGGCGGCGATCCGGGCCGGGTGGTCGGTGTGGTTGACGACGAACAGCCAGCTCCGCCCGTCACCCCGGCGGCGGACCACCTCCACCCCGGGCGGGGCGTCGGCGGCCGGCCGGACCCCGGCCTCGGCCAGCAGCCGGGCCACCAGGCGGTCGGTGGCGGCGTCGTCGAGCCGGGTGGCCGCGTACCAGGCCGCGCCGGCGCCGACGGCGTTGCGGGTCAGCGCCGGGACCCCGGGCAGGGGCCCGTCGGCGTACGCGGCGACGACCTCCGCGCCGGCCGGGTGCAGCCACTCGGTCCACACGTCGGCGGCGGAGCCGTCGTCGAGGGTGACCCGCTCGCCCTCGCGCAGCGGGAAGAACTCCTCGGTGCGGATGCCGAGCAGTTCCCGGAACGCGCCGGGGTAGCCGCCGAGCCGGACGTGGTCGTGCTCGTCGACGATGCCGCTGAAGTAGGTCACCAGGGCGGTGCCGCCGGCGGCGACCCAGCCGTGCAGGGCCTCGGCGTCGGCGTCGCGGACGAGGTAGAGCGTCGGCACCAGCACGAGGCGGTAGCGGGACAGGTCGGTGGACGGGTGCACCACGTCGGCGGTGACGCCGGCCCGCCAGAGCGCGCCGTGCAGGGCGGCGAGCCGGTCGGCGTACGTGACGTCGACGCTGGGGTGGGAGTCCAGCTCGACGCCCCACCACGCCTCGTAGTCGAACAGGATCGCCACGTCGGCGTCGACGCGGCTGCCGCGTACCTCGGCGAGGGCCTTCAGGTCGGCGCCGAGCCCGCACACCTCGCGGAAGACCTTGGTGTCCGCCCCGGCGTGCGGGACGAGCGCCGAGTGGTATTTCTCCGCCCCGGCCCGGGAGGCCCGCCACTGGAAGAACAGCACCCCGTCGGCGCCGCGGGCGACGTGGGCGAGGCTGTTGCGGCGCAGCTGCCCGGGTGCCTTCGCCACGTTGCGGGGCTGCCAGTTGACGGCGCTGGTGGAGTGCTCCATGAGCAGCCACGGCGCGCCGCCGGCGACGCCCCTCGTGTGGTCGGCCGCCAGCGCCAGCCCGACGTGCGACTGCGGGTCGGCGGCGGTGAGGTAGTGGTCGGTGGCGACCAGGTCCACGTCGGCGGCCCAGGAGTGGTAGTCCATGTGCTTGCTCATGCCCACCATGAAGTTGGTGGTGACGGGCTGGGCGACGATCCGCTTGAGCAGGTCGCGCTCGGCGCGCAGCTGGGCGCGCTGCTCGTCGGAGGAGAAGCGCAGGAAGTCGAGCTGCTGGGTGGGGTTGGCGAAGGTCGGCGCGGCGCGCGGCGGGTTGATCTCGGCCCAGTCGCCGTAGCGCTGGCTCCAGAAGAGGGTGCCCCACGCCTCGTTGAGGGCCGCCAGGTCGCCGTAGCGCTCGCGCAGCCAGCCCCGGAACGCCGCCGCGCTCACGTCGCAGTAGCAGTGCACGTTGTGGCAGCCCAGCTCGTTGGAGACGTGCCACATCACCACGGCGGGGTGGTCGGCGTAGCGGGTGGCGACGGCCTCGACGAGGGCGAGCGAGCGCTCGCGGAACACCGGCGAGCTGGGGCAGTACGCCTGCCGGCCGCCCGGCCACAGCACGGTGCCGTCGGCGCGGCGGGGCAGCGTCTCGGGGTGGGCGTGGGCCAGCCACGGCGGCGGGCTGGCGGTGGCGGTGGCGAGGTCGACCGAGATGCCCCCGGCGTGCAGCGTGTCGAGGGCGCGGTCGAGCCAGCCGAAGTCGTACGTGCCGGGGGTGGGCTCCAGCAGGGCCCAGGAGAAGATGCCGACGGAGACCAGGTTGACCCCGGCCCGGCGCATGAGCTCCACGTCCTCGGCCCAGGTCGGCTCGGGCCACTGCTCGGGGTTGTAGTCGGCGCCGTAGTAGATGCCGTCGCCCTGCCAGCCGGTGTCGTGTCGATCCCGCATGAGGGCACAGCGTGCCCGCGCGGCTCACCCAAGTCAACACTTTTCAACATCGCGGTTCTTTACAACGTTTACCTCGTCGATCCCCTTGTCACAGCGCGGTTTCGATCGACAGATCGACCCTTGACAGCGCCCGACGGACGAGTAGCTTGAGGCGCCTATGGCCGTTCGTGTTCGCTGATGTGGGTTCACGGTGGATCCGCTGTGGCATTCCCGAACGCCGACCGCCCCACCACCCCCACCACCCCTCCCCCGGGTGCCGCACCCCTTCTCAGCCGCAGGAGGCACCATGTCCCGTCCCCGCACCCAGGCCGAGTACCTCGCCCGGCTCGTACCCCCGTCCGTCGCCGGCCTGCGCCGGCGCTCCCTGCTGGCCGGCGCGGCCGGCACGGGCGCCCTGCTCGGCACCGGCCTGCTCGCCGGCTGCGGCTCGGACTCCGAGTCCGACGGGGCGGAGTCGAAGACGGTGTCGCTCGGCTCGAACCAGTCCGACCCCAAGCCCAAGGACGTGATCGCCAAGGTCATGGCCGGGTTCCAGACCGCCTCCGGCGTCGAGGTCGCGATCAACACGGTCGACCACAACACGTTCCAGGAGAACATCAACAACTACCTGCAGGGCAAGCCGGACGACGTCTACACCTGGTTCGCCGGCTACCGCATGCGGTTCTTCGCGGCGAAGGGCCTGGCCGGCGACGTCAGCGACGTGTGGGGCAAGCTCTCCGGCTACTCCGACGCGTTCAAGAAGGCGTCGACCGGCGACGACGGCAAGCAGTACTTCGTGCCGGCGTCGTACTACCCGTGGGCGATGTTCTACCGCAAGTCGGTGTGGCAGCAGCGCGGCTACCAGGTGCCGAAGACCCTCGACGAGCTGAACGCCCTCGGCGCGCAGATGAAGAAGGACGGCCTCAACCCGATCGCCTTCGGCGACAAGGACGGCTGGCCGGCGATGGGCACCTTCGACATCCTCAACCTGCGGATCAACGGCTACCAGTTCCACGTCGACCTGATGGCCGGCAAGGAGGCGTGGACCTCCGACAAGGTGAAGAAGGTCTTCGACACGTGGGCGGGGCTGTTGCCGCTGCACCAGGCCGACAGCCTCGGCCGGACGTGGCAGGAGGCGGCCCAGTCGCTGCAGCAGAAGAAGTCCGGCATGTACCTCCTCGGCCTCTTCGTCGGCCAGCAGTTCAGCAACGACGAGCAGGACGACCTCGACTTCTTCACCTTCCCCGAGATCGACCCGGCGATCGGGGCCAAGGCCCTGGACGCGCCGATCGACGGCTACATGATGGCCCGCAAGCCGAAGTCCGAGGCCAACGCCAAGAAGCTGATGGAATACCTCGGCTCGAAGGACGCCGCCAACGTCACCGTCAAGAACGACCCGAGCACGCTGGTGGCCAACAGCGGCGCCGACGTCAGCGGCTACACCGCGCTGCAGAAGAAGGCCGCCGAACTGGTCGGCTCGGCCACCGAGATCGCCCAGTTCCTCGACCGGGACACCCGGCCCGACTTCGCCTCCACCGTGATGATCCCGGCCATCCAGCAGTTCATCAAGGACCCGAAGGACATCAGCGGGCTGCTCACCAGCATCGAGAACCAGAAGAAGTCGATCTTCACCGACTGACGACGGCGAGAGGCGAGGACACGTGTCCGACCTGCCCCTGATCCAAGCGGATCCCGCCGTGTCGTCGCCGGCCGCGACCGCCCGCAAGGGTGGTCGCGGCCGCGGGCCACGGCTCCTGTCCCGCACCGACCGCGTGGTGATCGCGCTGATGGTGCTCGTACCGCTGCTACTGGTCGTCGGCCTGGTGTGGTTCCCGGCCGTGGCCACGGTGGCGCTGTCCGGCACGAACTGGGACGGCATCGGCCCCATCAGCGAGATCGAGTGGGTCGGCGGCCGCAACTACTCCGACGTGATCAACATCTATCCGCCGTTCGTGCCGGCCGTGCAGAACAACCTGCTCTGGCTCGCGGCGCTGTTCGTGGTCGCCACCCCGTTCGGCATGTTCCTCGCCGTGCTGCTGGACAAGGAGATCCGGGGCAGCCGCTTCTACCAGACCGCGCTCTACCTGCCGGTGGTGCTCTCGCTGGCGCTCATCGGCTTCGTCTGGCAGCTCATCTACTCCCGCGACCAGGGCCTGCTCAACGCGGCGCTGGGCACCAGCACCGACTGGTACGGCGACCCGGACGTCAACATCTGGGCGGTGCTCGTCGCCGCCGGCTGGCGGCACGTCGGCTACATCATGCTGCTCTACCTCGCCGGGCTGAAGGGCGTCGACCCGTCGCTGCGGGAGGCCGCCGCCGTCGACGGCGCGTCCGAGGCCACCACCTTCTTCAAGGTGGTCTTCCCGGTGCTGCGGCCGATCAACATCATCGTGCTGGTGGTGACGGTCATCGAGTCGCTGCGCGCGTTCGACCTGGTCTGGGTCGTCAACAAGGGCCGCAACGGGCTGGAGCTGATCTCCGCGCTGGTCACCCAGAACGTGGTCGGCGAGGCCAGCCGCATCGGCTTCGGCTCGGCGCTGGCGACGCTCATGCTGGTCGTCTCGCTGGTCTTCATCACCGTCTACCTGGCGACCGTCATGAGGGAGAACCGGAAGTGACCGCCGCTGCCCCGACCCGCGTACCGGCCGCCGCCGCGTCCACCCGCCGCCGCCGGCCGCCCCGACCCGCCCGGGTCGTTCTGCACCTCTTCCTGGGCGCGGTCGCCGTCGGCTGGCTGTTCCCGATCCTCTGGGCGGTGCTGACCTCGCTGCGCTCCTACGAATACACCGCCGCCAACGGCTACGTCTCCCTCGGCGGCTGGACCCTCGACAACTACGTCACCGCGTGGCGCACCGCCGAGTTCGGCAAGCACTTCCTCAACTCCGTCTACATCACCGTCCCGGCGGTGCTGCTGACGCTGTTCCTGGCCTCCTGCGTCGCGTTCGTCATCGCCCGGTTCAGCTGGAAACTCAACATCGTCCTGCTCGGCCTGTTCACCGCCGCGAACCTGCTGCCCCAGCAGGCCCTGCTGATCCCGCTGTTCCGGCTGTTCACCGAGGTGCCGCTGCCGCTGTTCATGAGCGACTCGGAGCTGCTCTACGACAGCTACTGGGGGCTGATCCTGGTCAACGTCGCCTTCCAGTGCGGTTTCTGCGTCTTCGTGCTGAGCAACTACATGAAGGCCCTGCCGCACGAGCTGTACGAGGCGGCGATGGTCGACGGGGCCAGCGTGTGGCGGCAGTACTGGCAGGTGACCATGCCACTGTGCCGGCCCGCGCTGGCGGCGCTGGCCACGCTGGAGGTGACCTGGATCTACAACGAGTTCTTCTGGGCCACCGTGCTCATGCGCACCGGCGACAAGTTCCCGGTGACCAGCTCGCTGAACAACCTGCGCGGCGAGTTCTTCACCGACAACAACCTCGTCTCGGCCGGCTCCGTGCTGGTCGCGATCCCCACCCTGGTGATCTTCTTCCTGTTGCAGAAGCAGTTCGTCCGGGGCCTGACGCTGGGAGCTTCGAAAGGATGACGATCGTCCACCTGCGCCGGGCCGCGACCAGCCTGGTGCTCGACGCACGCGGCCCCGGGCTGCCCCGGGTCGCGCACTGGGGCGCCGACCTCGGCCCGCTCGCCGCCGACGACCTGACCGCGGTGGTCGCCGCGACCGTGCCGCCGGTGGCGCCGAGCAGCTTCGACGCCCCGACCGTGCTGTCGCTGCTGCCGGAGGCGAGCGCCGGCTGGAGCGGCCGGCCCGGGCTGGCCGGGCACCGCGCCGGCACCGCCTGGTCCACGGCGTTCCGCCTCGACGCCCTCGACGTCACCGACGAGCCCGACGGTCCCGCTCGGGTCGCGGTGACAGCCAGCGACCCCGACGCGGCACTGACCCTGACCGTCGAGGTCGAGCTGGACCCGGCCGGGCTGGTGCTGCTGCGGCACCGGCTGCGCAACGACGGCGACACCCTGTACGAGCTGCGGGAGCTGACCGGCGTGCTGCCGGTGCCGGCGGTCGCCACCGAGCTGCTCGACCTGACCGGCCGGTGGTGCCGGGAACGGTCGCCGCAGCGGCACCCGTGGCCGATGGGCGCGTGGGTGCGGGAGGGCCGGCACGGGCGCACCGGGCACGACGCGACGCTGCTGCTGGTGGCCGGCACCGCCGGGTTCGGCTTCCGGCACGGCGAGGTGTGGGCGGTGCACACCGCGTGGAGCGGCGACCACGTCACGTTCGCCGAGCGGCGGCCCACCGGGGACGCCACGCTGGGCGGCGGCGAGCTGCTGGGCAGCGGGGAGATCACGCTCGGCCCCGGCGAGTCCTACGCCACCCCCCTGCTCTACGCGGCGCACTCGACCGCCGGCCTGGACGGGCTCAGCGACGCGCTGCACGCCCACCTGCGCGCCCGGCCGGGGCACCCGCGTTCGGCGCGGCCGGTCACCCTCAACGTGTGGGAGGCCGTCTACTTCGACCACGACCTGGGCCGGCTGCGCGCCCTCGCTGACCACGCCGCCGCCGTCGGGGTGGAACGGTTCGTGCTCGACGACGGCTGGTTCGTCGGCCGCCGGCACGACCGGGCCGGGCTCGGCGACTGGTACGTCGACGAAACGGTCTGGCCGGGCGGGCTGCAACCGCTGATCGACCACGTGCGCGGGCACGGCATGCAGTTCGGCCTCTGGGTCGAGCCGGAGATGGTCAACCCCGACTCCGACCTGTTCCGCGCCCGCCCCGAGTGGGTGCTCCAGGTGCCCGGCCGGCTGCCGCCCGCGTGGCGGCACCAGCAGGTGCTCGACCTGGCCAACCCGGGCGCGTACGCGTACGTGCTGGGGCGGCTCGACGCCCTGCTGCGCGACCACGACGGCATCGCGTACCTGAAGTGGGACCACAACCGGGACCTCACGGAGGCCGGCCACGCCGGACGGCCCGGGGTGCACGCGCAGACCGCCGCCGCCTACCGGCTGCTCGACGAGCTGCGCGCCCGCCACCCGGGGCTGGAGATCGAGAGCTGCTCCTCCGGCGGCGCGCGGGTCGACCTGGAGATCCTGCGCCGCACCGACCGGGTCTGGGCCAGCGACTGCAACGACGCCCTGGAGCGGCTGGCCATCCAACGCTGGACCGGGCTGCTGCTGCCGCCGGAGCTGGTCGGCAGCCACGTCGGGCCCGACCGCTCGCACACCACGCACCGGGTGCACGACCTGGGCTTCCGGGCCGCCACCGCGCTGTTCGGCCACTTCGGCGTCGAGTGGGACATCGGCTCGGCGAGCGCCGCCGACCGGGTCGAGCTGGCGGCCTGGGTGGCGCTGCACAAGCGGCTGCGACCGCTGCTGCACGCCGGCCGGGTCGTCCGGGTCGACCACCCCGACCCGGCCGTCTGGGCGCACGGCGTGGTCGCCGCAGACCTCACCCACGCGGTGTACGCCGTGGCGCGCGTCGCCACCTCGGTCGCCCAGGTGCCGGGCGCACTGCGGCTGCCGGGGCTCGACCCGGCCCGCCGGTACGCGGTCCGGCCGGCGGCCGGCGTGCCGGAGCCGGCGGTGCTGCAGCTGACGGACCCGGGCTGGCTGCCCGGGGTGACCCTGTCGGGCGCGGTGCTCGCCTCGGTCGGCCTGCAGCTGCCGGCCCTGCACCCCGAGCAGACCCTGCTGCTGGAGGTCGACGCGGTCGACTGATCCCCGTCTTGACCTTCCCCCTCGGGCAGGCCACAGGCTGGTGCCTGCCGGTCGCGGTGACCGGCACGAGGAGGACGCGACGTGGGGCTGCTGACCATCGGAGGGTTCGCCAGGGCCGCACGGCTGACGCCGAAGGCGCTGCGCCTGTACGACGAGCTGGGCCTGCTCCGGCCAGCGGCGGTCGATCCCGAGTCGGGCTACCGGCTCTACGACCCGGCCCAGTTGGAGCGGGCCCGGCTGATCGCCTCGCTGCGGCGCATCGGCATGCCGCTGGCCGAGATCGGTGCCGTCTGCGGGCTGCGGCCCGAGGCGGCGGCCGAGGCGGTCGACGCATACTGGCGGCGGGTAACCGCCGACACGGCGGAACGCGGTCGCCTCGCCACCCTTCTCGTCGGCAACCTGTCCGGAAAGGGGTCCGTCGTGGACCACCACACGCTCGCCGTCCGCCACGCCACCCGGTGCGAGATCGGGGCCGCGCGGGACAGCAACGAGGACGCCGCGTACGCCGACGAGCGGCTGCTGGCCGTCGCCGACGGCATGCGCGGGCCCGGCGGCGCAGCGGCCAGCGCCGCCGCCATCGACGTCCTCCGGGCGCTGGAGCCCGCCGACATGCCGGCCACCGAACTGCTCGCGCTGCTGGCCGACGGGGTCGACGAGGCCCACCGCGCCGTGCGCGGGCTGGCAGTGGACCCGCACCAGCCGGTCACCACGCTTACTGCGCTGCTGCGCTCCGGCTCCCGGGTGGCGCTGGTGCACGTCGGCGACAGCCGGGCGTACCTGCTGCGCGACGGCGAGCTGCACCGGCTCACCCGGGACCACACGTACGTGCAGTCGCTGGTCGACGCCGGCCGGCTGGCCCCGGAGGCGGTCGCCGCCCACCCGCAGCGGGCCGTGCTGGTGCGCGCTGTCGGGGCCGGCGGCGAGCACGTCGAGGCGGACCTGGGGCTGCGCGACGCCCGCGCCGGTGACCGGTACCTGCTCTGCTCCGACGGGCTCTCGGCGGTGGTCGACCCGGCGGCGGTGCGTGAGGCGCTGGGCGAGGTCGGCGGGCCGGACGAGGCTGCGGACCGGCTGGTCGCACTCGCGTACGCCGTCGGCGCGCCCGACAACGTCGCCTGCGTGGTCGCCGACGTCGTCGCGGTCTAGCCCCAACGCCGTTCAGTTAGGGCGTGGCGGGGCTGGTCAAGGGGTGTGTTGATCAGGGTGTGAGAGGCGGGGTTCCGGTATCAAGGTTTGTCACTCCAAGACAACCCGAACCAGGAACCCCGCTCGGTGGAACAGATTGCCATAACACGGACGGTCACGGTAGCTGCCGGACCGTTCGCGGCGGGTCATCTCGGTGAGCTGACCCGCCTCGTGCCGTTCGAGATGGTCGATGACGTCCTCGCCGCGACCCGGCGTACGCAGCGACGTGTGCGCCTGTTGCCGGCCCGGGTCGTGGTGTACCTGCTGCTGGCCGGCTGCTTGTTCGCCGACTGCG
>NZ_FMCW01000061.1 GCF_900091595.1 Micromonospora haikouensis | reverse complement strand
CCGCGCTCATCGGCATCCTGATGCTGATCGGCATCGTCGTCACCAACGCCATCGTGCTGATGGACCTGGTCAACCAGTACCGCGAGCGGGGCATGAGCGTCGCCGAGGCGGTCGTGGAGGGCGGTCAGCGCCGGCTGCGCCCGATCCTGATGACCGCCCTGGCGACCATCTTCGCGCTCCTGCCGATGGCGCTGGGCATCACCGGTGAGGGCGGGTTCATCTCCACCCCGCTGGCCGTCGTCGTCATCGGCGGCCTCGTCACCTCCACCCTGCTCACCCTGGTCCTGATCCCGGTCCTCTACACGATGGTCGAGGGCCGCCGAGAACGCCGCCAGGCCCGCCGGAGCAGCCCCGCGCCGCAGCCCGAGACCGTGGCCGGGGAACCGGTCCCGGTCGCCTGACGAGCCTGGCGACCTCGGCCCGCACCCCGGCCGGTACGCGGATCACGCGTGCCGGCCGGGGTGCGTCCGGTTGCGCGGGCCCCACCGGGGCGACCCTGCGTGCCACCCGACGCGCTTCATCGAGCCACCTCCCGGGCGACGGTGATCTTAACGTTCACGTCGATACCCAGCGTGACGTTCGCATTCACGTCTGTCAACGCATGTATCGACGAAGGTCGAGCAAGATGCGTCGCGTCGCAGGTCACGATCGCCGGTCGGCGAGGCTCGACGCCCCACTGTCGGCCCGCGAAGGCTGTGCTGCGGCCTCGCCGGAAATCATCTATTGACACCGACGTTTATCCGCCTGTTACATGGGGTGGCCGGGGTCATGTTAACGGTAACAGGGCATTGTCGAGTCGGTCGGCCGGAGCCACGGCGCCTCAGTCAGGCGTCGCGCCTGCACCGGCCGCAGACGGCCACGACGCCCGGCGAACGCAGACAACGCATGCCCGGGTACGCGCCGGCGGCTGGGCACCTCCGGCCGCGTCCCGGGGCGACCGAGCGTGCCCGCACCAGGGGCGCGCAGCGGCGGCCCCGGGGCCCGGGTCGCGCCGACCAGCGACCGACGGTCCGGTCGCGCGCACGACGTGCACAGCAGGCAACGAGCAGAGGTGGGCCCGCAAGGCGGCTGCCGACCCCACCGTCCTTCGGCCACACAGAGCTCCGGCTCCGAACCACGAGAAGGGATGTCACCAAAATGGATTTAACCTCCCCGCACCTGAGCCGTCGACGGCTGCTCACCGCCGTCGGGCTCACCGGCATCGCCACGGCCACCGGGCTGTCCCGGATGGGACTGGCCCTGGCCACCGAGGGGCCGCAGAGCTACACCCCCACCTGGGCGTCCGTCGACCAGCACCCGCCGGCTCCCGAGTGGTTCCAGGACGCCAAGTTCGGCATCTACTACCACTGGGGCGTGTACAGCGTCCCGGCGTTCGCCAACGAGTGGTACCCGCGCAACATGTACAACAACGGCTCCGGCGAGAACAACCACCACAAGAGCGTCTACGGTGACCCGTCGGTGTGGCCGTACCACAACTTCATCAACGGGGCCAACGACAAGGCCGGCAACTGGGTGCAGTTCGCGCCGAAGCTCAAGTCCGCCGGCGGCAACTGGGACCCCAACGAGTGGGCGCAGCTGTTCGTCGACGCCGGGGCGAAGTTCGCCGGCCCGGTGGCCGAGCACCACGACGGCTTCTCCATGTGGAACAGCCAGGTCAACGAGTGGAACTCCGTCGCCAAGGGACCCCGCCTCGACCTGCTGCGGTTGCAGGCGGACGCGATCCGGGGCAAGGGACTCAAGCTGTGGGCATCGCTGCACCACGCGTTCAACTTCACCGGCTACTACCAGTGGGCGCCAGCCCAGTCCGACGCCAGCCTGAAGAAGCTCTACGGCCAGCTCGGCTCCACCCCCGAGTACCAGCTCTGGTACGACAAGCTGCGCGAGGTCATCGACGGCTACCAGCCGGACATCATCTACCAGGACTTCGACCTGTCCAAGATTCCGGAGTCCTACCGGCTGAACTTCCTGTCGTACTACTACAACAAGGCCGTCTCCTGGAACAAGGACGTCGTCGCCACGTACAAGGACGGGTTCAACAACCGCGGTGAGGTCTACGACTTCGAGCGCGGCGGCCCAGCGGTCATCCAGACCCCGTACTGGCTGACCGACGACAGCGTCTCCAGCTCCAGCTGGTGCTACACCCAGGGCATCGGCTACTACTCCACCAAGTCGCTGCTGCACGCGCTCATCGACCGGATCAGCAAGAACGGCACGATGGTGCTCAACATCGCGCCGATGGCCGACGGCACCATCCCGTCGGCGCAGCGCACGATCCTGCAGGGCTTCGGCGACCACCTGCGGCGGTTCGGGGAGGCGGTCTACTCCACCCGCGCCTGGTCCGTGCACGGCGAGGGCCCCACCCAGATGGGCGGCGGTTCCTTCCAGACCCCCCGCGAGGGCAACGGGCAGGACATCCGCTTCACCCGCACCAAGGACAACACCGTCCTGTACGCCACCGTGCTCGGCTGGCCGGGCGCCACCCTGAACATCACCACGCTGGGCTCGAACCGGATCAACCTGAGCACCCTGACCTCGGCGCGGCTGCTCGGCACGACGGCCGGCACGTACATCGACCTGCCCAACCGCACCCAGGACGGCTCCGGGCTGCACCTGACCATGCCGTCGGCCACGGCACCGTTCAGCGCCCTGGCGTACGTGGTGAAGCTGACCTTCTCGGGCCAGATTCCGACGCTCGGCTCCGGCCCCACCCCCACCGGGTACGTGAAGATCGCCAACGGGGCGACCGGCCTGGTGCTGGACAGCGGGGGGAGCGTCGCCTCGGGTGCGGTGGTGAAGCAGTGGAACGACGTCAGCAGCACCAACCTGCAGTGGCAGCTGGTCGACGTCGGCGGCGGCTACTACCGGATCGTGAACCGGGCCAACGGCATGGTCGTGGACAGCTGGGGCAACACCGCGAACGGGGCCAGCGCGCTGCAGGCGCCGTGGAACGGTGGGAACAACCAGCAGTGGCGGCTGAACAGCGTGGGCAACGGCCGCTACCAGATCATCAATCGGGGCACCGGCACGGCGCTGGACGGTCTGGGTAGTTCCACCGCCGGGTCCACGGTCGCCATGTGGGCCCCGAACACCAGCACCAACAACCAGTGGAGCATCACCGCCGTCTGATTCCGCCGTGAGCCGGCGGCGCAGGTCACGACCTGCGCCGCCGGCCACGGTCGCCGTCGCCAACTCCGGTAGGGCAACCCCCGGATCCGATGGGATCAGTCGAGGTCGCGGTAGTAGTAGAACATCGGCTCGGGTGCCCCGGGCTCGACGTTGGTGAAGCCGTGCGCCTCGTAGAAGCGGCGGGCGTCGACGTCCGCGCCGTCGACGGTGGTCTTCAACGATCCGGCGCCGCGTTCGCGGGCCAGCCGGCAGGCGGCCTCCGGCAGGGCGTGTCCGTGCCGCTGTCCGCGCGACCCGGGCCGCACGTGGAGCTCGTCGAGGGTGGCCACCGGACCGGCGGCTGAACGCCGGCCAGTACACCGAGTTCGGCTTCCAGGGCACCGGGTCCGCCAACGGCCTGGCCCCGGTGTGCACCGCCTCCTGAGCACCACCTGTCCTGGACGGGCGCGAGCCGCCCGTCCAGGACAGGGGAGTCGATGCCGCTGACGAGACTCGGGTCAGGCCGTGGCCGTCGTGGGAATGTCCGTGCCTGGCCCGGTGAACGGCTACCTGCCGCGCTGGTCGGCGGCGGCGACCGGGCCGAGGGGGCCGGGAGCGACCAGCGGGGCGACCGATTCGCGGACCACGATGTGGGTGCCCAGCACGACGTGCTGCGGCTCGGTGGGGCGTAGGGCGAGCCGGACCGCGGTGCGGCCGAGTTCCTCGGTGGGGATCCGCACCGTGGTGAGCGCCGGCGTGACGTTGACCGACAGCGGAATGTCGTCGTAGCCGACGACGGAGACGTCCTGCGGGACGCGGACCCCGGCCTCGCGGAGCGCCCGCAGCACGCCGGCGGCGACCATGTCGGTGGCGGCGAAGATGGCGGTGAAGTCGACGCCCAGGCCGAGCAGCCGTCGGGTGGCCGCCTGGCCGAACGCCTGGCTGAACTCGCCGGGGACGATCAGCGTGGGGTCGAGCGGCACCCCGAACGCCTCGTGTGCCCGGGTGAAGCCCTTGACGCGGTCCAGGCTGGTGGTGTGGTTGGGCTGGACGTTGCCGAGGTAGACGATCCGGCGGTGCCCCTGGGACAGCAGGTGGCTGGTCATGGCGTAGGCGCCACCCTCGTTGTCGTACTCCACGACGGTGGCCGGCACGCCGTCGCCGAGGGGCGGCCGCCCGCACAGGACGAGACGGGAACCCGCCTTGTCCAGCGCGTGCGCGAAATGGATCATGCGCTGCCGGTGTTCCTCGTCGAGGAACCCGCCGCCGACCAGGATGACCGCCTCGGCGCGCTGCTCTCGCATCGCCTCGACGACCGTCAGCTCCCGGGCCGGATCACCGTCGGTGACGCAGATCAGGCACAGCCGCCCCTCGGCGGTGGCCTGCTGCTCGACTCCCTTGGCGACATAGGCGAACGAGGGGCCGGTGACGTCCTCCATGACGAATGCGATCATGCCGGGGCCCGCGCCCTTGAGCGCGCGGGCCTGGGCGTTGGCGACGTAGTCCAGGTCGCGGACCGCGCGCTGGACCCGGGCGCGCGTGGCGGCCGAGACCGGGTAGTCGCCGGCCAGTACCCGGGAGACCGTCGCCGGGGACACCCCGGCGCGGGCGGCGACGTCCTTGACCGTGGCTCGTGGGCTCATGTCGGAATCACCGGCGCCAGGTCGCATGGCTGGATGCTACGGCAGGGCGGTGCGGGGCCCGACCGACGTGGCGGGCCATCATGCGGCCCGGAGCAGCTCGTGCTGACGGACCTGGTAGCGCAGGGGCCGCCCGGTGAGCAGCCGCTCGAGCTCGTCGGCGATGTGGCTGCCCATCCGGGCCAACTCGTTGCCGTGCGAGCCGGCCACGTGCGGAGTGAGGAACACGTTGGGCAGGTCGAACAGCGGTGAGTCGGCGGGCAGCGGCTCGGGGTCGGTGACGTCGAGGACGGCCGAGATCCGGCCGGTGGTCAGCTCGTCGACCAGCGCCGGGGTGTCCACCAGCACCCCACGGGCCGTGTTGATCAGGACGGCGCCGTCGCGCAGGAGCGCCAGGCGACGACGGTCGAGCAGGTGGTGGGTCTCCGGTGTGGCCGGCGCGTGCAGGCTCACGATGTCGCTGTTGGCCAGCAGTTCCTCCAGCGGCACGTTCGGCACGCCCGACACGGTGGCGTAGGGGTCGTACAGACACAGCCGTAGGTCGTGCCGGCGCAGCAGCCGGATCACCTGACGGCCGGTGCGGGAGGCTCCGACGATGCCCACCCGGCGGCCGAAGTTGCCGACGGAGGGCGCGATCTGCGCCACGGTGAACGTGCGTGCCGCGTGGTAGCGGTCGTGCAGGGCGAACACGCCCTTGCCGGCCAGCAGGACCATCGCGGTCGTGTACTCGGCGACCGGGGTCGCGTTCGCCTCGGCGGCCGAGCAGACGGTGATCCCGCGTTCCCACACACCGTCCGTGACGTGCGGCTTGATGCTGCCCGCAGCGTGCAGGACGGCGCGCAGCCTCGGCGCGGCGGCCAGGAAGGCGTCGTCCAGCGGGGGGCACCCCCAGCCGGTGATCAGCACTTCGAGGTCGCGTAGCCGGTCTGCGGCCCGCGGGTCGTCGAACCGGTCCACCGCCAGGTCGGCGTCGATGTCCACGAGCGCGGTGATCCGGCGCCGGACGGGGGTGGGGAACAGCAGCGGCAGGTGCACCGGGCTCATGGCGTACAGCGCCGTCGGGCGTTTGGTCACGGACGGTCCCCCACTCGTGCTATCTCAGGAAATCGTTCTCTACGGTATGGGCTCTGCGGGCGTCCGGTCAAGGCGAGCGTCACCCTTGCTGTGGAACGCCTGGAAGTGCGGCGATGCGACGAGCGGCCAAGCCGGCCGGCAACGTGCTCGTAACGAGCCCTTGCCTTCTCCGCCTTCGAGTCCTAGCCTCTGGAGAACGTTTTCTACTCGACTCTCGGGCCACGCCGGCAATGCCAACCCCTTGAGGGGACGTGACCCACCAGTCCGCCGAAGGAGTCGTCCGATGACCCCGCTGCGCAGACGTACCGCCGGTGCCCACCCGCCGCCGACCGGGGCCGTGCCGGATGCCTCCGGCGCCCGCCGGCACCCGAGGACCCCCGGCCCGGAGGCCCGGTCGTGAGCGCCCCCCCACCCCGCCGCCCGCCGGGCGGGCGGCTCGGGCGCTGGGCCCTGCTCCTGCTCGCCGCCCCCGGTGTCTGCTACTTCGCGGTCTTCGCCTATCTGCCGATGGCGGGGCTGGTGGTCGCCTTCAAGGACTTCAACATCCGGGAGGGCATCTTCGGCAGCCCGTGGAACGGGCTGGCCAACTTCCGGTACTTCTTCGAGACCGGGGACGCCCCACGGATCGTCTTCAACACCCTGTTCCTCAACGGGCTGTTCCTGGCCGCCACGCTGGCCTGGGGACTGCTGCTGGCGCTCATGCTCAACGAGATCCGGTTGCACCTGTTCAAACGGGTCGCCCAGTCGGTGGTCTTCTTCCCGTACTTCGTCTCGCCGATCGTCATCAGCGTCATGCTCCAGGTGCTGCTGGCCGGCGTCGGTGGCGAGGGCGGTGCGCTCAACGACGCGCTCAGCGTCCTGCACCTGCCCGAGGTCAGCTGGTACACCGAACCCGGAGCATGGCCCTGGATCCTGACCGTGGTCAAGGTCTGGCAGCTCGGCGGCTACCTGTCGGTGATCTTCCTGGCGGCGATCACCGCGATCTCCCCGGACGTGTACGAGGCCGGTGTCATCGACGGCGCGAGCCGTGCCCGGATGGCCTTCTCCATCACGGTGCCGCTGCTGCGGCCAACCGCCGCGGTCCTGCTCGTGCTCGGTATCGGCCGCATCTTCTACGGCGACTTCGCGACCATCTACGCGATCGTCGGAGACAACGGGGTGCTGTTCTCGACGACCGACGTGATCGACACCTACGTGTTCCGCGCCCTGCGTAGCCTGGGCGACTTCGGCACCACCGCCGCCGTGGGCCTGTTCCAGGGCCTCGTCGGCCTGGTCTTCGTCACCGCAGCCCTGATCATCCAACGCCGGTACGCACGAGAGAGCAGCCTGCTGTGAGCACCGCGACCATGCCCAGCCAACTCCCGACCTCGCCCGCCGCGCCGCCCGCGAGGGCGGCCCGGCGCCGCACCGTCGAGCCGTTCACCGTCGTCAGCTACCTGACGGTGACTCTCTTCGCCCTGTTCTGTCTGGTACCGCTGTGGATGATCGTCGCCGGGTCGTTCACCGACGAGAGCGTGTTGTCCCTGCGGGGCTACAGCCTGCTGCCCGACCCGTTCTCGGTCGACGCGTACGCGCAGCTGTTCAGCGGCCGGGCCATCGGCCGCGCGTACCTGGCGACGCTGTTCATCACCGGGGTCGGCACGGTGCTGTCGGTGGCCTGCACCGCCGGCCTGGCCTGGGTGATCGCCCGCCGGCTGCGGCCGGTGAGCCGGCCGCTGACCGTCTTCACCTACCTGCCGATGCTGTTCAGTGGCGGCCTGGTGCCGATCTACCTGCTCGTCACACAGGTCCTGCACCTGCGCGACAGCTGGTTCGCGGTGATCCTGCCGCACCTGATGATGCCCTTCCTGGTGTTCATCACGGTCGCCTTCTTCCAGCAGATCCCCACCGAGATCATGGAGTCCGCCCACGTCGACGGGGCCGGTGAACTGCGGATCTTCTTCCGGATCGTGCTGCCGTTGGCCAAACCCATCCTCGCCGTGATCGCGCTGTTCTACGCCGTGACCTACTGGAACGAGTGGTTCATGGCGATCCTGTTCATCTCGGACCCGGACAAGTACCCGCTGCAACTGCTGCTGCAGAACCTCATCGCCAACGTCACCAACGCGACCGTGCTGCCCGGCGGCAGCGCCCCGGTGGTGCCCGTCTACCAGCTGCGGCTGGCCCTCACCGTGGTCACCATCGGGCCGATCATCCTCGCCTACCCCTTCGCCCAACGCTACTTCGTCAAGGGCCTCACCCTCGGCGCCACGAAGGGCTGACCCCCCGAGGCCCACCCCCACCCCCACCCCAAGGAGAAGCCCCATGTCCCACCCGCTCACCCGCCGAGGCTTCCTCGGCCTCACCGGAGGGGCCGGCGTCGCCGCGCTGCTCGCCATGGCCGGCTGCGGAGACGACTCCGCAGCGAGTTCCGACACCGTCCGGATCCTCGTCCCCGGCACCGTGCCACCCGGCTGGGAGGCGGTCAGCCGGAAGGTCAACGAGAAGCTGAAGGCCGACACCGGGCTGAGCCTGGACGTGCAGTTCATCAACTGGCAGAACTACCAGCAGCAGGCCCTGCTCAAGTTCACCTCGGGCGAGACGTTCGACACCGCCCTGCAGGCGCTCTGGCTGAACATGGCCCAGCTCCAGCAGGACGGTGCGCTCGCCGACCTGACCGCCGAGGTCGACAAGCACCAGAACCTGCGTGCCACCCTGGACGACCGGCTCATCAAGGCCAACCGGTGGGACGGCAGGCTGTGGGGGATCCCGCAGGTCAACAGCGCCGGCCGGTGCCAGCACTTCGCCGTCCGGCAGGACCTCGCCGACAAGCTGGGCTTCGGTGAGATCACCGACTACGACACCCTCGAACGGTTCTTCTACGCCGTCAAGCAGCGCGGCGGCGGGACCATCCCGTACGGGCACAACTCCGCCAGCGGATACCTGGGCGTGGTGCCGTACCCGGCCGGAATGTTCAACGTCCAGTCCTGGCAGGATCCGCACACCATCGCCCGCGCGTTCACCGGTCGGGGCATGTTCTTCGTCTTCGCCAAGGACGCCGCCCAGACCCGGGCCAGCCGTCCGGTGCCGTTCTGGGACGATCCCGGCGTCCTCGACGCGATGCGCCGCGTCCGTCGCTACTACCTCGACGGCATCATCAACAAGGACGCCACCAACGCCGACGTGGACACCGTCAAGAGCCAGTGGGCGGCCGGCAAGTACGCGGCGACCTGGGCGATGACCGACGGCACGACCAGCAACGTGATGCCGGCGCTGACCAAGGCGGTCCCGGGGGCGATGGTCGCCGACATCATCCCGTACGGCAAGGGCCTGAACGCCAAGCCCAACCAGACCTTCCAGGCGGACAACCTCGTCGTGGTCAACGCCAACGGGGGGAATGTCGGCAACGCCATGCGGCTCCAGGACTGGGTGTCGGTCAAGGAGAACCACGACCTGCTCGAGTACGGCATCGAGGGCACCGACTGGAAGCCGGTCGGCGAGGACCGCTTCGAGGCGCTCACCCAGTACTCCAGCTTCCCCGGCTACGCGGTCTCCTGGCGGGCCAGCCTCGAACGCAAGGCCTCCTACATGACCGAATCCGAGGAGCGGGTGTTCAGCTGGGCCCAGGACTACGACAACTTCACCGTCGACCCGTTCGCGTCGTTCGTCCCCGACAACAAGCCGGTCGAGCAGCAGATCGCCGCGATGACCACCGTCATCACCCAGTACGCCAACCCGCTGTACTACGGCGTGGTCGACGTCGACCCCCAGCTCGACAAGCTCAAGAAGGCTGCGGCGGCGGCCGGGGTGGACAAGCTCCTGGCGGAGATGGAGAAGCAGGCCGACGCCTACCTGGCCAAGAACGCCTGAGCACCGTCACCACCGAGTTCACCGACGTCACCTCACGGACGGACGAAGATGCCGGACACCGAACGCGACCTGCCCGCCCTGCACCACCGGGACACCGGGGCGGGGGAGCCGACCCTGCTGCTCGTCCACGGATGGGGCGGCGACCTGCGGGTGTGGGACCCGATCCGGTTCCCGGGGCACCGCACCGTCGCCGTGGACCTGCGTGGCCACGGCCGGTCCCCGGCGCCGCCGGACGGCTACCGGCCCCCCGACCTCGCCGGTGACCTGGCCCGACTGCTCACCCGGCTGGGCATCGGGCCGGTGGTGGCCGTCGGCCACTCGATGGGCGCGCAGGTCGTCACCGCCCTCGCCGTCGAGCATCCGGCGCTGGTCGCCGCCCTCGTGGTGATCGATCCCGCATACGGCGCCGACGACGAGGAGGCGGCCTCCTTCCACGACCGCCTGGCCCGAATCCGTGCCGGGGGCGCCCGGGCCGCGCTCGATCCGGCCGTCCCGCTGCCGCCGGGGGTGCCCGAGCAGATGCTCGCCACCCCCGGCCCGGTGCTCGCCGCCTGCTACGCCGGCCTGTACACCGACCCGGGAGCGTTCGGGCACCGGCCGGCCACCGAGGCGTACCTGCGCCGACGTACCCAACCGGTGTTGTGCCTGCGCTCGCTGGCCGAGCCCGCCCGGTGGGAGGCGGCCCAGCCCGCTCCGCCCGGCTCGCGGGTGGTGGTGTGGCCGGGCACCGGCCACTTCCTGCACCTCGAACACCCCGACCGCACCAGCCGTCTGATCACCGACTGGCTGCACCGATGACCAGGATCCTGCTGTTCACCCGCACCACCGGATTCCGGCACGACTCGATTCCCGCCGGGGTGCGGACGATGCGGGAGCTGCACGACGCAGCGGAGAACACCGAGGACCCGGCCGCCTTCACCCCCGACAACCTGGCCCGGTTCGCCGCCGTGGTCTTCCTCAACACCAACGGCGACGTGCTCACCGACGCCGGCCGGACCGCGTTCGAGGCGTACGTGCGCGGCGGGGGCGGCTTCCTGGGCGTGCACTCGGCCGCGGCCACCGAGTACGGGTGGGCGTTCTACCGCGAACTGGTCGGTGCCTGGTTCGACCGGCACCCACCGGTCCAGCCCGCGAGGATCACGGTGGCCGAGCCCCGGCACCCGGCGACGGCCCACCTGCCGACCACCTGGGAGCGGGTCGACGAGTGGTACGACTTCCGGTCCCGCCCGGACGCCCGGGTGCTGTTGCGGGCCGACGAGTCGACCTACCGGGGCGGCACGATGGGCGGTGACCACCCGCTCGCCTGGTGCCACGAGCGGTGCGGCGGGCGGTCCTTCTACACGGCGCTCGGCCACACGGTCGAGTCCTACGCGGAACCGGAGTTCCGCGCGCATCTGGCCGGCGCGCTGCGGTGGGTGGCCCGGGCCAGGTAGCCCGGCGCCGCGCGCGAGTGGGTGCGGTTTTCGATGCGTGGAAGCACAGGCATCGAACACGTCGCCGGGGCGGGAACGGCCAGCCCGGTGGCGACGGTCCGGGAGAGGGAGCGAGATGACCCAGCGCAGGGCGCTGGTGGTTCGGGGCGGGTGGGAGGGGCACGAGCCGGTCAGGGCGACGGAGTTGTTCATCCCGTTCCTCGAAGGCAGCGGCTACGCGGTAACCCGACCCGACAACTCCGCTCAGGGCGCCGTCTGGACCGGTTGACCCGAATGGCCGGGAGAAGATCCGTGTCCCGCGCCCCCCGGTCATCGACGGCCAGCCACATCGGCCGCGAACGCGGCCACCCAGGTCAGTGCGGAGTTCCAGTTGATGGTGATCTCGTTGACCGACCAGGCTTCGAGATTATCGACGTAGCAGAGCTGTGGGGCGCACCCGTATAGCCAACTCGCCGAGAGCGGGTCTTGGAGGCTGGAGTTGGGCCCACCGGCGACCGACCCCACGGGCGGGTTCGGCAGTCGGGCGTCGAACGATTTCGCGTACCACCGGCTGTGCTGGTTCTTCGCGTCGTTGCTGCCGTAGCCGGTGATGTACGACTGCCCGAGGGCGTTGCGGCCCAGCAGGTAGTCGAGGCCCTCGAAGACGGCGTCGGCGTACCTGGCGTTGCCGGTGAGGTCGTAGGCAGTGGCGAGAACGACCTGGTTGTTCAGCATGGACGCGTTCGAGCCCCAGTCGTAGCGTCCCGTGGTGGGAGTGTAGGTCTGCCCGAAGCGCTCGGCCTTCTGGAAGGAGATCAACCGGTCCGCGGCGGCGACCACCCACCCTTTGATCTGCTCACGGTCATTCAGCTCGGTGCCGAACCGCGCCAGGTCGAGTTGGGCCAACGCGGCCACCGAACCCCAGTAGAAGCCGTTCTGGCTGAACGCCGTACCGGCGGTGTGGAACCGGCTGACCCGGACGGCGGTGAGGTAGGTGGTGTCCCTGGTGGTCAGGTACAGCTCGGCGGCGGCCCAGTAGAACTCGTCGGAGATGTCCCCGTCGTTGTAGGGACCGCCGCCACTGCGGTCCTCGTACGGTGCGAAGAGCGCCGGGTTGGCCCGGGCCGCGGCGTACGCGCGTTCGGCCGCCGCGCGCAGCCGGGCGGCGAAGCCGGCGTCGTACGGCTGGTAGATCCTCGCTGCCTGGGCGGCGACGGCGGCCAGGTTCAGGGTGGCCGCGGTCGATGGCCGGTGCAGTTCCCGGGGCTTCTTGTCCTGGTGCGGCAGCATCGGCGGCCCGGTCCAGGTCTCGTCGTGCACCTTGTGGTGGACCATGCCGGCCAGCGGGAGACCGTCGGGCACCTGCATCTTCAGCATGAAGTCGAGGTTCCAGCGGGCCTCGTCGAGGATGTCCGGAACCCCGTTGCCGCGTTCGGGCACGGCCAGGGTGCCGTCGCCGAGCGCCGCCGGCCGGTTGCGTTCCCACGTCGACAGGAGCTGGTACGTGGCGATGCCACCGTTGACGACGTACTTGCCGTGGTCACCGGCGTCGTACCAGCCGCCGGTGACGTCCAGCCGGTAGGAGCAGGTCCAGTTGTTCAGGAACGACTTCGGCTTCTGGCAGGGCACCTGGGTGTCGCCACCGTTCGGTGAGTCGGCGACGTGCCCGGCCGGGCGGGCGTACGCGGCCCCGGCGATGCCCCCGTCGATCGCGATCCCACTGCGGTTGGTGTAGAAGAACCGGGTCGCGTCGGTGCGCAGCCGGTCGTACAGGTCCGCGCGGATGTCGAACGGGTGACTGGGCCGGTCGACCCAGCCGTCGTACACCAGCTCGAACCGGCCGGTGGTCGTGACGTGGCTGAAGTCGATGACGTGGGTGATGGCGCTGGCCGACGCGTCGAAGCCGGTCGGGGTGGTGCGGCCCGTCGCCACCGTCGCGCCGCCGCCGGCCCGGCGCAGCGTCCACGGCACCGCCTGGGACGCGCCGTACAGCAACGTCGCCCGTTTGGGCCCGTTGGGTAGGTAGCCGTGTTGGTTCACCTTGATGTCCGGCCCGGCGTCGGCCCGGTGCGCGTACTCGGCGCCGGTGAGCGTCACGTCGTCCATGCAGAACTCGTACGGCGCGGTGGACTTGCCGAGGCGGAACTGGAGCTGGGCCAACCGGTACGGCTCCGGGTAGGTCGTGGTGATGCTGTACTCGTACTCCTTCCAGGCGGTGCCGGTGGTGAAGCCCTTGTTCAGGTACGTGACGTTCGTCGGGTTGTCGAAGGGCGCGAGGTAGATCAGCGGGTTCGCCGCCGTGTTGGTGCGGGCGCGGAACCGCAGCGTGTACGTGGCGCCGCCGGGCAGGTAGATGCTGTTGTGGCCCACCAGGACGTCCCATGGGTTGGTGGACGCGGGCGCGGTCACGCAGAAGGTCCCGCCCTCCAGTTTCGGCGTCATCCCCGCGTTGGTCCACCACGGCTTGTCCGTGCCGGTGAACGTGCTGTTCTGCAACAGCCGGCCGTCGAGCTGCGGTCGCGGTGGCCCACCCCCGTACGCCGGCAGCGTTCCGGCCGGCAGGTCCTGCCCGCCGCTCTGGCCGGGCTGTCCCGGGCCGGGATCAGCGCTGCCGTAGCGGGGCAGCAGCCAACCGTCGAGACCACCCGAGGCGGCGTTGACCAGGACGAAGTCGCCGATCAGGTCGGCATCGAGGTCGGCGAACAGGCCGGTGGTGCCGGCGAACGGGCCATCGTCACGGATCGGGCCCAGCGACCGCCAGCCGGTCGTCGCGCTCCACGGTGCGCCGGTGTTCTCCCAGGCCAGCACTTTGCCGCTGGGGTAGTCGACGCGCAGCACGTCGGCCCGGCGGTCACCGGTGACATCCGAGAACGAGGTCTGGTAGTAGCTGTCGGCGGGGGTCGCGAAGCCGCTGACCGAGTGCCAGTCTCCCGGCACCGGCATCCGGCCCGGGGACCGGTTCTCCCAGAGGCTGGCGTTGCTCAGCCGATCCGAGTTGATCAGGTCGTCGTCTCCGTCGCCGTCGATGTCGACGAAGCGCGGGTTCTCGTAGAGCAGGTTGTTGGCCACGATGGTGGGTGCTCCCCATCGAATCTGCGCGGCGTCGGACTCGTTGCGGGACACCCGTATGGCCCGGATCCCGGTAGGCGACTCGTCAGCGGCCAGCAAGCGGATGTAGTCGTCCCGGTCGTCGCCGTCGAGGTCGCCGAAGTGCACCGTAGTGGGCAGACCCCGGTCCGGCGGGCTGATGTCACCGAGGGCGGTCCAGGTGGATCGGGGGCCGTTGTTGCGCCACGCGGGTATCCGACCGTCGGGCTGAACGATGACGTGGTCGGCGTCGCCGTCGCCGTCGAGGTCGGGGAAGTGGGTCTCCGAGCCGGCCGGGGTGGCGTCCCGGAACTCCCCGATCGGGTCCCAGCGCGGGCCGATGCCGTTGCGGGGCTCGGGTCGCCACTGGTAGAAGTCCTGCGCGACCATCAGCCGCGATCCGAGAGCGTCTGCGGAGGGTTGCAGGGAGCCGCTGAGCCCGGGCGTGAAGATCTGCCCGTCCTTGAACTGCCACCGCGAAACCTCCGCCTGCTCCGAGCATAGGGTGCTGCCGGTGCTCCGGGAGTTCGTGTCCCAGGTCAGGCACCGCTCGGTCGCCGGGTCGGCCTGCGGCCAGGCGAGCTGGTACTGGCCTCCAGTCGTGCTGAAGCGCACCTGAATGGCCTCGTCGAGGCTGCCGCGCGGCGTCCTGACGTGCGGTCCGATGTCGACGCCGTCATTCGTCTTCAACGCGATCACCGCGTTCTCCATGTGACGGGCGAAGAAGCGGTACGTGTCGCCGGGGACCGGGGCGTAGCAGTCCCGGTCGGCGGTCGTCCGGGGCGCGAGGCCCCCGCCGGAGCCACAGCCGGCGTTCCCCACGTAACGGACGTACGCGTGGTCGGAGTTTCCGCCGCGAACCTCGGCGTTGATGGTGTTGTTGTTCTCGTTGCTGGCATAGGCGAAGTCCAGCTCATGGCCGCCCTGGTGGGTGGGCTGGTTCGCCGCGACTATGTGGTTCTGTAGCGCGGCCGGCATCCGTGCCGGGTTCTGGTTGAAGTCGGCGAGCACCATCCATTCGCCGGTGGGGTGGCGAGCCATGAACTGCCGCGCCGTCTCGATGATGTCGGCGGCGTCGTTGGCGCTGTTCTCACCGTTGGACAGCGCGTGGGCGGTGAAATACCAGTCGGTGCCGATCTGGACGCCCATCATCGGCCGCGAGTTGAACCGCCCGCCCACCGGCAGGATCACGGCGTCGCTCACCGTCTCCCGGGTGACGATGGCCAGGCCGTTGCGTTGCTGACCGGGGTCGGCCCAGTAGATCTGCACCAGGTCCGGGCGGCTTTCCGAGCCGATGTTGTACAGATGCTCGGTGATGCCGGCATCGGCGAACCGACGATCGGTCCACACCGCCCGTTCGGGCGGTGTGCTGCCCGCCTCCTGGAGTGCGGCGACCTGCACCCCTTCCTGGTTGAGCATCTGCTGCACACCGGTCAGCCACCGCGACTCCGGAGGCCCCCCGGTCCCGTCGCTCTGGCCCTGCATGTTCCAGGACGCGGTGACCCGGTCCTGCGGGGCCGCCACCGCCGGTGTCATCGGTTCGACTGCGGACAACAGCGTCGCCGCCGTCGTCGCCGCGACGATCGTGGCCAACCGTTTGCGTGCAAAGCCCACGTCAGATCCTCCAGAAACTCGGACACAGAGACCATGCGGTAGCGGGGCTCGACATCGCATCGGTAGGAATTACCTAGAGGGACCGGCAGTGACGTGATCTCAACAAGAATTCGGTAGGTATCGGTGTTCGTAGTGGGTGAGGTGGAGGGCGGCACGGACGATGTCGCCGAGGCTGCGTGGGCTGGCGGTGCTGTGGCGTAGCGTGCGCCAGCGG
>NZ_FMCW01000023.1 GCF_900091595.1 Micromonospora haikouensis | reverse complement strand
CCGGCGGCGAGGCCACCGGCGAACGCGAGTCCGGCGATGCCGAGGACGCTCTTACGCAGGATGGTCGTGTTCATGGGGGTGTCTCCTATCCGGGGGTCGGCACACGTCCCACATCCGCCGGAGGGGGATGGCGGGGGGTGTGCGAGCACCACGTCGAGGCGCCCGAACAACGAACAACGGGGGAAGAAGAGGAGGGGGTGCGGCTGCCTTGCGGCGCCGGGTCCAGGTGTAACGACCGGCGACCGGCCCCCATTCCCGGGGGGATGACTCGGGTGGCGGGGGCTGGTCCTGCCAGATCCGGGGGGATCCGGGGTGCTGCTGCGGTCGTCCGTCAGGTGTAACGCCCCCGCCCCGGCCGGGATTCCGGCCGCAGGGTGCCGCCCGTCACCACCCCGACCCCGGCCCGGCTCGACCCCGCCCCACGCCACCCCACCGGGTCGGACAATCCGCCCATTCCGGCGGAGGGGTGACGGGATGTCGGGCAGATGGGGGTATCAACGACGCGGGATACCCCCACCTGCCCGACATGAAGTCGATCAGCCCAGCCATGCCCGCCCCGGCCCGCCCCGCCCCCGGCCCGCCCCGCCCCCGGCCCGCCCCGGCCCCGGGCCGGGACCGCCGGTCACTCCCGCCCCACCCCACGCCAAAGCCGCCTCATGCCACGGCGCCGGGTCGGACAAACCGCCCCGCCGGGCCGTCGCGGGTGGGATGTCGGGCAGGTGGGGGTATCCCGGCGCGTTGATGTCGCCACGTCGCCGACATGGAGTCGATCAACAGGGGTGGGTGCCGGGTGATGCGTGACGTGGCGCACAAACGATACGATCCGGTTCCGTATCGTAAACGGTTCGCCTAACGTCGTCGGAGTTACGAGCCTGCCCCGTATCGTATTTGCGGGGCGGGCGAACCGGGGGAGAGGACCGGCCCATGCAACCGCACGAGAACACCGGACATCCGAGGCGGTGGGCGATCCTCGGGGTGCTGGTGATCAGCCTCCTCGTCGTCGTCCTCGACAACACCATCCTCAACGTCGCCCTGCGCACCCTCGCCGACCCGGTGCACGGCCTCGGCGCGAGCCAGGGCGAGCTGGAGTGGGCGATCAACTCGTACACCCTGGTCTTCGCGGGTCTGCTCTTCACCTTCGGCGTGCTCGGCGACCGCGCCGGGCGCAAGCGTTTCCTGCTGGTCGGGCTGGTCCTGTTCGGGCTGTCGTCGCTGCTGTCGGCGTACGCGCAGAGCCCGGCCCAGCTCATCGGCGCCCGCGCGCTGATGGGCGTCGGCGGGGCGGCGATCATGCCGGTGACCCTGTCGATCATCTCCAACGTCTTCGACCCTCGGGAGCGCGGCCGGGCGATCGGCGTGTGGGCCGGCGCGGTCGGCCTCGCCGTGGCGATCGGCCCGATCCTCGGCGGCGCGCTGCTGGAACACTACTGGTGGGGCTCGGTCTTCCTGATCAACGTGCCGGTGGTCGCGGTCGGCGTGGTCCTGGTCGCACTGCTGGTGCCCGAGTCCCGCGACCCCGACCCGGGGCGGGTCGACGTGCCCGGCGTGCTGCTGTCGGTGGTGGGCCTGGTCGCCCTGACCTACGGCATCATCGACGGCGGCGAGCACGGCTTCGACCGGCCCCTGGTCTGGGTGTCGATCCTCGGCGGCCTGGCCGTGCTGGCCTGCTTCGTGCTGCTGGAGTTGCGCAGCGACCACCCGTCGCTGGATGTCCGGCTGTTCCGGGTGCCCCGCTTCGCGGCCCCGGTGGCGCTGGTCGGGCTGGTCTTCTTCGCCGCCATGGGCGTGATGTTCTTCAGCTCGTTCTACCTGCAACTGGTCCGCGGCTACACCCCGCTGCAGACCGGCCTGCTCTTCCTGCCCTTCGCCGCCGCCCAGCTCGTCTTCGCCCCGCGCAGCGCGGCGATGGTCCGCCGGTACGGGGGCCGGGCCGTCGCGGCCGTCGGGCTGGCGCTGACCAGCGTGGCCCTCGCGGCGTTCGCGTTCATCGACGCGGGTACGCCGATCTGGGTGGTCCTGGTGGTCTTCCTCCTCCAGGGCATCGGCATGGCCAACATCATGCCGCCGGCCACCGAGTCGATCATGTCGGCGCTGCCCCGGGAGAAGGCCGGCGTCGGGTCGGCGGTCAGCAACACCGTGCGCCAGGTCGCCGGCGCCCTCGGCGTGGCCGTGCTCGGCTCGGTGCTGTCCGCGGTGTACCGGGACGACGTCGCCCCGGCCCTGCGGGGCCTGCCGGCGGGGGCGCACGAGGCGGCGAGCGAGTCGATCTCCGGCGCGTACGCGGCGGCCGGGCAGCTCGGTCCGACCGGGCCGGCCCTGGTCACGGCCGCCAACGACGCCTTCGTCTCGGCGATGCACTGGGCCGCGGCGCTCTCCGCGGCGGTCGCCGTGCTCGGCTTCGTGGTCGTGCTGCGCTGGATGCCCGGCCGGGCCCTCGACCGGGCGGCCGGCGCGCCGGCGGCGAGTGAACCCGAGTTGGCCGGAACAGCGTAGGCCCGGGAACAATGTCGGACATGACTTCCGCCGCCGAGGCTCCGCGGTCGCCCGGGCGACCGCGGAGCAGCCGCGCGGACGAGGCGATCGTGGAGGCCACCCTCGACCTGCTCGCGGAGGGCAGCACGATCGAGGCGCTCACCATCGAGGCGATCGCGGCCCGCGCCGGCGTCGGCAAGGCCACCATCTACCGCCGCTGGCCGGGCAAGGACGCGCTGCTGCTGGACGCGCTGCGCCGGCTCAAGGGCGTGCTGCCGAATCCGGCGGGCCACTCCGTGCGGGACGACCTGGTGCTGCTGGTCGGCGCGGTCGGGCACAACATCGACCCGCGCGCCGCGAAGATCATGCCCTGCCTCGTGCCGGAGGTGAACCGCAGCCCCGACCACTTCCGGCTCTACCAGAACATCATCGCGCCCCGCCGGCAGCTGATGCGCGAGGTGCTCCGCCGGGGGGTACGCCTCGGCGAGCTGCGGGCCGACCTCGACATCGAGGTGGCGATGGCGCTGCTCACCGGGCCGATGCTGATGCAGCGGATGCTGCGCTGGCACCCCGAGCTGGACGACGTCCTGCTCCCGGACCGGATCGTCGACGGCGTCCTGGACGGCATCCGGGCCCGCTGACGCACCCCGCCCCGGTCGGCGAGCCGTCGCCCCGCGCCGGTCGGCGGCGTGGCGCCCCGAACCGTCAGGGCGCCGGCTCGCGGAGCCGGTGCAGGCGCAGCGCGAGCTGCACCTCCAGGGCCCGGCCGGGCTTCTGCCAGTCGGGGCCGAGCAGCTGGCCGACCCGTTCCAGCCGCTGGGTCACCGTGTTGACGTGCACGTGCAGCAGCTCGGCAGCCCGGGCCAGGCTGCCGCCCACCCCGAAGTACGCCTCCAGGGTCTTCACCAGCGCGGTGCCCCGCCGGGCGTCGTAGTCCACCACCGGCCCGACGGTGGTGGCGATGAACCGGGCCACGTCCCCGTCGCCCCGGTCGCCCACCGCGCCCAGCAGCAGCCCGACGAAGCCCAGCTCGGCGGTGCTCGCCCCCTGCCCGGTGCGGCCCAGCGCGCCGAGCGCCGTCAGGCAGCGGTCCGCCTCCTGGAAGATCGTCGCCAGCGAGGCGGGATCGGTCGACGGGCCGCTCGCCCCGGCGGTGACCGGCCGGCCGGTCACCCGGGACAGGTCCCGGGACACCGCGCGGGCCGCGCCGCCCGCGTCCCGGCCGGGCAGCATCAGCACCACCCGGCCGTCGCGCGCCGCCGCCAGGCCGCCGCGCGTCGAGGCGTACGTGGTGGCCCAGGAGAGCGCCCGCTGCCGGGCGGAACCCGTCGCGGCGATCGCGTCGTCGCCGACCGCCACCAGCACGTGCGGGGCGTCCAGGTCGACACCGAGGCGGCGGGCCCGGGTGCGCAGGGCGTCGGTGTCGGCCAGCGGCCGGGCGATCAGGTCGTCGAGCAGCTCGCCCCGCACCCGCCCCTCCGCCTCGGCCACGGTGCGGCGGAACAGCAGCAGCAGCGCGGTCACCAGCGCCGCCCGCTCCAGGATGCGCTGGTCGGCGTCGACCAGTTCGCCGTCGGGGCGCAGCACCAGCGCGCCCAGGTTCTCCGTGCCGGCGACCACGGCCGCATACCAGAAGGGGCCCCGGCGGACGCTGCGCCCCTCGGTCCGTGACGCCGCGACCGCCTCCACCAAGTCCGCCCGGTCCGGCTCGTCGATCTGACCGACCCGGGCGAGCCGCCGCCCGTGGGCGTCGAGCGCCAGCAGCGCCCCGCCGAGCACGTCGGTGACGGCGGACGCCACGTCCTCGACCCCGCCGCCGCGCAGCACCAGCGCCGTCATCCGGTCGTGCGCCGCCGCCGCCCGCTCGACGGAGCTGCTGTGCGCCCGGATGGTGGTGTTGGCCGCCGACAGCTCCGCCAGCGCGGCCTGGGTCTCGGCCAGCAGCCGCGCCGTGTCGATCGCGACCGCCGCGTGCGCCGCGAGGGACACCAGCAGCGACACCTCCTCCCGGGCGAACGGCCGGGCGGAGCGGTTGGCCGCGTACAGCACGCCGATGGAGGTGGAGCCGAGCCGCAGCGGCACGCCGAGGATCGCCACCAGGCCCTCCTCGCCCACCCCGGCGTCGATCTCCCCGGTGTGGTGGAAGCGTTCGTCCTCGGGGTAGTTCGCGGTGACGTACGGGGTGCCGGACTGGGCCACCAGGCCGCCCAGGCCCGCGCCCATCGGCAGCCGCAGCCGCTGGAACCGCGCCGAGATCGACCCGTCGGTGACCCGCATGTACGTGTCGCCGCGCTCGTCGTCGTCGAGCGTCATGTACGCCACGTCCGCGCCGAGCAGGTGGCGGGCCCGGTGCACGATCGCCCGCAGCACGGCGTCGAGGTCGCGCAGGCCGGCCAGGTCGCTCGCGGTGTCGTACAGGCCGGACAGCTCGCTCTCCCGGCGCCGCCGGCGCTCCAGCAGGGCCCGGACCCGCAGCGCGACCACCTTCGCCTGCTCCAGCTCGGCGAGCCGGTCGGGGGGCGCGCCGGCCGCGCGGGCCGCCACCAGCGGGCCCTCGAACTCCACCGCGGCGGCCTCCCGGGCGAGCAGTTCCAGGAACTCCACCGGCGACGACATGACCGACATTGTGCGCGAGGCCACTAGTTCGCCGTCCAGCCCCCGTCGAGGGCGATGGACGCGCCGGTGATGAACGCGGCCGGCGGCGCGCACAGGTACGCCAGCAGCTCCGCGACCTCCTCCGGCTCGATGAGCCGCTTGATCGCCGCCCGGGCCAGCATGATCTTCTCCACCACCTCGGTCTCGCCGATGCCGTGGGTGGCGGCCTGGTCGGCGATCTGGTCCTGCACCAGCGCCGTGCGCACGTACGCCGGGTTGATGCAGTTGGCGGTGACCCCGTGCGCCGCGCCCTCCAGCGCGACCACCTTCGACAGCCCCTCCAGGGCGTGCTTCGCCGACACGTACGCCGACTTGTACGGCGAGGCCCGCAGCCCGTGCACGGAGGAGATGTTGACGATCCGCCCCCAGCCCCGGGCGTACATGTGCGGCAGCGCCCGGCGCACGATCCGGAACGGCGCCTCCACCATCACCCGGTGGATGTAGGCGAACCGCTCGGGCGGGAAGTCCGGCACCGGCGCGACGTGCTGCAGGCCGGCGTTGTTGACGACGATGTCCACGTCGGCGTCGAGCCGGTCCACCTCCGCCGGGTCGGCCAGGTCCACCCGCACGGCCCGGCCGCCGGCCAGCGCGGCGACCTCCTCGGCCGCGTCCGCGTCGCGGTCGAGGACCAGCACGCGGGCCCCGGCCGCCGCGAGCCGCAGGGCGCAGGCCCGGCCGATGCCGCCGCCACCGCCGGTCACCAGCGCGGTCCGACCGGCCAGGTCGACGTGTACGACGTGGGGGCCCGCCACGGGTTCTGCCGTCATGGCGCACAAAGCTACGAGCTGGGTGGCCGGGGGCACATGGGGCGATGGCACATACTCGACACCCCGGCTGTGTGCCGCCACGCCCCCCGGCCCGTCGGCGGCCCGCCTCCCGGCCTGACCCCCGGCCCGCCCCCGGCCCCTCGGCGGGCTGCCCCCTGCTCTCCGGCGGCGTGTCCCCGCAGCCGGCTGTCGGGGCCGCCCAGTAGGGTGTCGAACACACGTACTGCCGACGTGGTGGGGAGGAGGTGGCGTGCGCGTGCTCGGCGTCGACCCGGGGCTGACCCGGTGCGGGGTCGGCGTGGTCGAGGGCGTGCCGGGCCGGCCCTGCACCCTGGTCGCCTACTACGTCGTCTACACCGACCCGGGCGACGACCTGCCGCTGCGCCTGCTGCACCTGGACCGCTCGCTCACCGACCTCGTCGCCGAGCACCGGCCGGACGCCGTCGCCGTCGAGCGGGTGTTCAGCCAGCACAACGTGCGCACCGTGATGGGCACCGCCCAGGCCAGCGGGATCGCCGTGCTGGCCGGCGCGCGCGCCGGGCTGCCCGTGCAGACCTACACCCCGAGCGAGGTCAAGGCCGCCATCACCGGCTCCGGCCAGGCCGACAAGGCGCAGATGACGACCATGGTGACCCGGCTGCTGCGGCTGCCCGAGCCGCCGAAGCCGGCCGACGCCGCCGACGCCCTGGCCCTGGCCATCTGCCACGTCTGGCGCGGCGGCACCCGCTCGAAGCTGGCCGAGGCGGCCGACCGGGCACGACGAGGAGGAGCACGATGATCGCCAGTGTGCGCGGGACGGTGACCGCGACCGGCCCGGACCACGCGGTGGTGGAGGTCGGCGGGGTGGGCCTGGCGGTGCACTGCGCGCCCGGCACGCTCGCCGACCTGCGGGTCGGCCAGCCGGCCCGGCTGGCCACCAGCCTGGTGGTCCGGGAGGACTCGCTCACCCTCTACGGCTTCGCCGACGACGACGCCAAGCAGCTGTTCGAGCTGCTCCAGACCGCGAGCGGGGTGGGGCCCCGGCTGGCCCAGGCGGTGCTCGCCGTGCACACCCCCGACGCGGTGCGCAAGGCCATCGCCAACGCCGACACCGCCGCGCTGACCCGGGTGCCGGGCATCGGCAAGAAGGGCGCCGAGCGCCTGGTGCTGGAGCTGCGGGACCGGATCGGCCCGGTGCCGGTGGGTGCCGACGGGGCGGCCGGCGTGACCGGGGGCGCCTGGCCCGAGCAGGTCCGCCAGGCGCTGGTGGGTCTCGGCTGGACGGCGGGCCAGGCCGACCAGGCGGTGGCCGCGGTCGCGGAGACCGTCGACGGCCCGCCGCCGCCCGTGCCGGTCCTGCTCAAGCAGGCCATCCGCCTGCTCGGCCGCACCCGATGACGGGGCCCGACGGCAACCTCGTCTCCGCGTACGTCAACGACGCGGAGCGTGACGCCGAGGCCAGCGTCCGGCCGAAGCGGCTGGAGGAGTTCATCGCCCAGCACCGGGTCCGCGAGCAGCTCGACCTGCTGCTGCGCAGCGCGATGCGGCGCGGCTCCCCGCCCGACCACATCCTGTTGTCGGGGCCGCCTGGCTTGGGTAAGACGACGCTGGCCAACATCGTGGCGGCCGAGCTGGGCTCCGGCATCCGGGTGACCAGCGGCCCGGCCATCGAGCGCTCCGGCGACCTCGCGGCGATCCTGACCAGCCTCACCGAGGGTGACGTGCTGTTCATCGACGAGATCCACCGGATCGCCAAGCCGGCGGAGGAGCTGCTCTACAGCGCGATGGAGGACTTCCGGGTCGACGTGATCGTCGGCAAGGGGCCGGGGGCCACCGCCATCCCGCTGGACGTCGAGCCGTTCACCCTGGTCGGGGCGACCACCCGGTCGGGCCTGCTGACCGGGCCGATGCGGGACCGCTTCGGCTTCGTCGCGCACCTCGACTTCTACTCCCCGGCCGACCTGGAGGTGCTGCTGCGCCGCTCGGCGCGCATCCTCGGGGTGCCGATCACCGACGACGGGGCCGCCGAGATCGCCGGCCGGTCCCGGGGCACCCCCCGCATCGCCAACCGGCTGCTGCGCCGGGTGCGCGACTTCGCCGAGGTCCGGGCCGACGGCACGGTCACGCTGGAGACGGCCCGGGCGGCCCTGACGGTGTACGACGTCGACGCGCTCGGGCTGGACCGGCTGGACCGGGCGGTGGTCACCGCGCTGGTCGACTCGTTCCGGGGCGGCCCGGTGGGCCTGTCGACGCTGGCCGTGGCGGTGGGGGAGCAGCCGGACACCGTCGAGGAGGTGTGCGAGCCGTTCCTGGTGCGGGCCGGGCTGCTCGCGCGTACGCCCCGGGGGCGGGTGGCCACCGAGGCGGCCTGGCGTCATCTGGGTCGTACCCCACCGAATGGTACATTTGGCACCGGTGCCCCTCCCGCGCCCGATCTGTTCTCCGCCGCGCCCGATGAGCCGTGATCCGTTCGTGATCTGTGCCGCATTCGGCGTTCCCAGGTGCAGGGACTAGACTCGCCGCGGTCTGTACAGGACGTGAGAATCCGCCTCCGCTCCGGTGCCCCTCGTGCCGAGCCGGAGGCCAATCGGAAGGTCAGTAACCGTGCTTTACGCAGCAGCGGGTGGCGGGGGAGCCGGCGGTCTCACGCCGATCCTCATGATCGCCCTGCTCTTCGGCGTCATGTACTTCATGATGATCCGCCCCCAGCAGAAGCGCCGCCGCGAGGCGGAGCGGATGCAGTCCACCCTCGGTCCCGGCGACGAGGTGGTCACCATCGGCGGTCTCTACGGCACGGTCACCGGCGTGGACGACGAGACCGTCCTGCTCGAGGTCGCCCCCGGCGTGCAGACCCGGTATGCCCGTCCGGCCATCGCCCGCGTCGTCAGTCAGGCCGAGCGGGCCGAGTCGACCGAGGCCACCGAGGACGCCGAGACCGTCAAGGAGTGACCGTCGTCCCGGGGACGGGGCAGCGGAGACAGCGATAAAACTGGATAGTTGGGCCCACGCCCGACGCCGACGCGTGAGCGCTGCCGGCCGCCGCCCCCGCGACGGCCGTGGGCAGCCGTGTCGACGTCGGGTCGCCGGCCCGGACACCCGTCGCCGGGACCCCCGGCCCGACCCTCGTGCCGCCGCCTAGGGCGGTGCGACCGTAACAGGGAGACAGACAGCCGTGGCACCACCACCTCAGGGACAGATGCGGCCCGGACGGCAGCTCGCCGTGCTCGGGCTCATCTTCGTCGTCCTCTATCTCTTGGTGTTCTTCTCGGGCGGCGCCAGTGGTGGCTTCAAGGACCGGCTGGAGCCCCGGCTCGGCCTGGACCTGGTCGGCGGCACCCGGATGACGCTGGAGGCGACGAACAGCCTCGACGGCAAGCCCCCGACGGCGGAGAACCTCGAAGAGGCCCGCCAGATCATCGAGAACCGGGTCAACGCCTACGGCGTGGCCGAGGCCGAGGTGGTCACCGAGGGCAACCGGAACATCGTCATCTCCCTGCCCGGCGAGAACCGCGACCTCACCGACGTCGGCAGCGCGGCCGAGCTGCGCTTCCGCAAGGTGCTCAAGGCCGCCGACGGCAGCGGCGCGGCGGCGGCCCCCGCGCCCACCCCGACGCCGGCCCCGTCCGGCAGCGCGTCGCCGAAGCCGTCCGGCAGCGCCAAGCCGTCGGGCAGCGCGTCGCCGTCCGGCGCGAAGGCCACCGCGTCGCCGAGCGCGGGCGGCCAGGGCGGCGGGGCGCCGGCCCCGAGCGCCAGCGCCACCCCGTCGCCCTCGGCGAGCGCCGCGCCGTCGGCGAGCGCCAGCGCCGAGCCGGTGCCGGCGGGCGTCGAGGAGCAGCGCAAGGCCGTCGAGCAGAAGGTCGGCGCCGCCGCCTGGCAGGCCGCGAGCGGCCTGCAGGCCCCGGCCGACCTGACCGCCGACCCGTCGCTGGCCGACAAGCTCAAGCCGTTCGGCGCGCTCAGCCCGCGCGAGGTCGCCGTGCTGCCGGCCGAGATGCAGTTCAACGTGCCGATGATCACCTGCGCGCAGCTCGACCAGCGCCCCCCGGCGTCGATCAAGGACGAGAAGCAGAAGGCGGTCGCCTGCGAGGACGGCGTCCAGAAATACCTGCTGGACGTGGCGAAGGTGCTCGGCACCGACGTCGGCGACGCCAACGCGGTGCTCGACCAGACCAGCTCCTGGGTGGTGAGCCTCGACTTCAAGGGCGCGGGCCAGGAGAAGTGGACCAACCTGACCCGCGAGGCGTTCAACAACGAGGGCCAGGCATGTGACCAGACCGCGCTGGGCCAGGACGGCAAGTGCCGGGTCGCCGTGGTGCTGGACAACAAGGTCGTCTCCTCGCCGGAGATCCAGGGCGTGCTCACCGGTGACTCGCAGATCACCGGCAGCTTCGACAACAAGACGGCCAACGCCCTGGCCGGCCAGCTGCGCTACGGCGCGCTGCCGGTGACCTTCGAGGCGCAGGAGCAGCAGAACGTCACCGCGACCCTCGGCGCGAGCCACCTGCGCGCGGGCCTGCTCGCCGCCGGCATCGGCATGCTGCTGGTCATCATCTACTCGTTCTTCTACTACCGGCTGCTCGGCTCGGTCATCTTCCTGAGCCTGGTGCTGTCGGGTCTGCTGGTCTTCGGCGCGCTGGTCTTCCTGGGGCGGCAGATCGGCTTCACCCTCACGCTCGCCGGCATCGCCGGCATGATCGTCTCACTCGGTGTGGCGGCGGACTCGTTCGTCATCTACTTCGAGCGGCTCAAGGACGAGATCCGGGAGGGGCGCAGCCCGCGCAGCGCGGTGCCCCGGGCGTGGACCCGGGCCCGCCGGACGATCATCTCGGCCAACGCCATCACCATCATGTCGGCCGTGGTGCTCTACATCGTCTCGGTCGGCGCGGTGAAGGGCTTCGCCTTCGCGCTCGGCCTGGCCACGGTGCTCGACCTGGTCGTGGTCTTCCTGTTCCGTCACCCGATCATGACGATGTTCGCCCGGACCCGGGCGTTCCTGTCCCCGCGGGTCAGCGGTCTCGGCCGGATCCTTCCGCCCGCGCGGAGCGAGCAGGCCACCCGCACCTCGCGCGTCAAGGAGGCCTGAGATGGCTAAGACTGGTTTGGCGAGCCGCCTCTACGCGGGCGAGGCCGGCCTCGACGTCATCGGCCGGCGCAAGCTGTGGTTCGGTGTGGCCGGGGCGCTGATCCTCGTCGCCGTGCTCAGCTTCGCCCTGCGCGGTTTCACCCTGGGCATCGAGTTCGCCGGCGGCAACTCGTTCCAGGTGCCGGCCAGCGTCGGCACCCTCGACGACGCCGAGAAGACGGTCGACACGGCGCTGGCGAGCACTGCGGCCGGCGCCGAGGTGGTGACCGCGCAGAAGGTCGGCGGCACCGGCGGCGACTTCTACGAGATGCGCACCACGCAGCTCAACGCCGAGCAGGCCAACGCGGCGAAGGCCGAGATGGCCCGCGCGTTCGGCATCCAGCCCGACCAGATCAGCGGCAACCAGGTCAGCGAGGCGTGGGGCAGCCAGGTCACCTCCCGGGCGCTGCTCGGTCTGGTGATCTTCGTCCTGCTGGTGACGGTCTATCTGGTCCTGCGGTTCGAGTGGCGGATGGCGGCCGCCGCCGTCTCCTCGCTGTTCATGAACCTGATCCTCACCGCCGGCATCTACTCGCTGGTCGGCTTCGAGGTCACCCCGTCGACGATCATCGGGTTCCTCACGATCCTGGGCTTCGCGCTCTACGACGTGGTGGTGGTCTTCGACAAGGTGCAGGAGAACACCCGGGGCATTACGGCGAACAACAACCAGACGTACGGCGAGGCGGCCAATCTGGCCATCAACCAGAGCCTCATGCGGTCGCTGAACACCTCGGTGGTCGCGCTGCTGCCCGTCGGTGGCCTGCTCTTCATCGGCGCGGGCCTGCTGGGCGCGGGCACGCTGAAGGACCTCGGCCTGGTGCTGTTCGTCGGCATGGCGGTCGCCTTCCTGACCTCCATCCTGCTGGCCACCCCGCTGCTGGTGCTGCTGAAGAACTACGAGCCGCGGATCCAGGCGCACAACAAGCGGGTCCTGGCCCGGCGGACCGCCCTCGCCCGGGGCGAGATCACCCCGAAGGGCGCGGCGCGCCCGGCCGCCGACGCCGACGAGCCCGTCGACGCCGACGCGGCCCTGGCCGGGGCCGCCCCGAAGGTGGGCGCCCGGCCCGCCGGCAAGCGCGCGACCGGCGCCCGGGGCGGTCGCCCCGCCGGTGGCGGCGGCAACCGGCCGGGCGGCGCCAAGCGGCGCTGATCGGCCACACCGGTGAACACGTTCCGACGGCGTCCCGCAGGCTGTGCGAGCAGCGTGCGGGACGCCGTCGGCCATGAAGGGAGACGGGCCGCCGTGACGGAGACGCACAGCGCCGGGGTACGGGGAGACAGCGGCCCGCGGGTCGCCGAGCTGGTCGCCAGCCGCGTGCTGGACGTGCCGGACTTCCCGAAGCCGGGCGTGATGTTCAAGGACCTGATGCCGCTCTTCGCCGACGGCGAGGTGTTCCGGCAGGTCGTCGACGGGATCGTGGCGTACCACGGGCGGGACGCGTTCGACGCCGTGGTGGGCATCGAGGCCCGGGGCTTCGTCGTCGCGGCGGCCATCGCGTACGCGACGGGGGTGGGCGTGGTGCCGGTGCGCAAGGCCGGCAAGCTGCCCCGCCCCGCCTACTCGGCCTCCTACGCCCTGGAGTACGGCGAGGCGACGCTGGAGGTGCACGAGGACGCGTTCACCGCCGGGCACCGGGTGCTGGTGGTCGACGACGTGCTCGCCACCGGCGGCACCGCCGAGGCCACCCTCGATCTGGTGGAGCGGGCCGGCGGCACGGTGGCCGGCTTCACGGTGCTGCTGGAGCTGGGGTTCCTCGGCGGGCGCAAGCGGCTCGCCCCGCGCCCCGTGCACGCCCTGCTGAGCGTGTGAGCCGTCCGGGCCGCCCCTCGCCCCGGCACCGACGACCCGGGGCGCGGCGTGCGCAGTGCCTGTTCGTGCCCCGGTGCCCGATTGGTGGCCCCGGCCGCCGGGCGGACCCGGTGGGGACCGTCCGGCGGAGCGGCGGGGCACCGTGCGTGCGGGTAGCATTGCCCATTGCTGACCGGGCGGGTGACCGTCCGGGCGGCGTGAGACCAGGCCGGCCGGACGGTCGGCGCATCCCCGGCGAGCGGTGAGGAGGCCGGTGTCCCACGATGTCGTCCCTCCGGTGGAGGGCACGGTGCACCCGACAGGCGACGCTGACGGTTCGGTGACCGATCGGGGCGCTGACGCCCTGGCCGTGGCGGGTGGGAACGGCGCGGGCTCCGGGTCCGCCGACGGCGCGGCGGCGGGTGCCGGGGCGTCGTTGTTCCCGGCCGACGCCGCCGACGATCCGTCGCAGCTCACCGGCGATCCGTCGCCGAGCGGCGGCTTCGCCCTCTCCAACGCGCCCACCGGGCGGCGGGTGCGGGCGAGGCTGGCCCGGTTCAACGCGCCCTGGCAAACCTCGCAGGTCAGCGAGGTGCTGGAGCCGCTGATCTCCAGCCACCGGGAGAACCACCCGAAGGCCGACGCGAAGCTGATCCAGACCGCGTTCGACACCGCCAACCGCTGGCACTCCGGTCAATACCGCAAGTCCGGCGACCCGTACATCACCCATCCGCTCGCGGTGGCCACCATCCTGGCCAACCTGGGCATGGACACCACGACGCTGGTCGCCGCGCTGCTGCACGACACGATCGAGGACACCGAATACACCCTCGACCAGATGAAGGTCGACTTCGGCCCCGAGGTGACCCTGCTCGTCGACGGGGTGACCAAGCTCGACAAGGTCAAGCTCGGCGACGCCGCGAAGGCGGAGACGATCCGCAAGATGGTCGTGGCGATGGCGAAGGACCCGCGGGTCCTGGTGATCAAGCTGGCCGACCGGCTGCACAACATGCGCACCCTCTCCTTCCTGCCCGCGCCGAAGCGGGAGCAGAAGGCGAAGGAGACGCTGGAGATCCTGGCGCCGCTGGCGCACCGCCTCGGCATGAACACGATCAAGTGGGAGCTGGAGGACCTCGCCTTCGGCACGCTGTTCCCGAAGCGGTACGAGGAGATCCTGCGCCTGATCGGGGAGCACCAGCCGCAGCGGGAGTCGCTGCTGCGTCAGGTGACGCAGAAGGTGGGCACCGACCTGAAGGCCGCCAAGATCAAGGCGGAGACGACGGGCCGGCCGAAGCACCTCTACTCGATCTACCAGAAGATGATCGTGCGGGGCCGCGACTTCAACGACATCTACGACCTGGTCGGGGTGCGGATCCTGGTCGACACGGTGCGCGACTGCTACGCCGCGCTGGGCGTGATCCACGCGAACTGGCAGCCCGTGCCGGGCCGGTTCAAGGACTACATCGCGATGCCCAAGTTCAACATGTACCAGTCGCTGCACACGACGGTCATCGGGCCCACCGGCAAGCCGGTGGAGATGCAGATCCGCACGTACGCGATGCACCGCACCGCCGAGTTCGGCATCGCCGCCCACTGGAAGTACAAGGAGCACAAGGGCACCCAGATCGTCGGCCCGCCCGCGCACATCGACGAGATGACGTGGCTGCGGCAGCTGCTGGACTGGCAGCGGGAGGCCGCCGACCCGAGCGAGTTCCTCGACGCGTTGCGGTTCGACCTGTCGAGTCAGGAGGTGTACGTCTTCACCCCCAAGGGTGACGTCATCCCGCTGCCGACGGGGTCGACGCCGGTGGACTTCGCGTACGCGGTGCACACCGAGGTCGGGCACAAGTGCATCGGGGCGCGGGTCAACGGCAAGCTGGTGCCGTTGGAGTCGACGCTGTCCAACGGCGACGTGATCGAGATCTTCACGTCGAAGTCGGACACGGCCGGGCCGACGCAGGACTGGCTGGGCTTCGTGAAGAGCCCCCGGGCGCGCACGAAGATCCGGCAATACTTCAACAAGGAGCGGCGCGAGGAGGCGATCGAGGCCGGCAAGGACGCGATCGTCAAGGCGATGCGCAAGCAGGGCATGCCGTTGCAGCGGATGCTCACCTCCGACGCGCTGATGGCCATCGCGCGGGATCTGCACCTGGCCGACGTGGCGTCGCTGTACGCGGCGGTCGGCGACAGCCAGGTCTCCGCGCAGTCGGTGGTGCAGAAGCTGATGGCCGCCTACGGGGGCGAGGAGGGCGCGGCGGAGGACATCGCCGAGACCGCCGTGGCCACCCGGCCGCCGCGCAGCCGGCAGAGCAGCGCCGACCCGGGTGTGGTGGTGCGGGGCGTCAGCGACGTGTGGATCAAGCTGGCCCGCTGCTGCACCCCGGTGCCGCCCGACTCGGTCTTCGGGTTCGTCACCCGCTCCGGCGGGGTCAGCGTGCACCGCGACGACTGCGCCAACGCCGAGGACCTGCGGGCCCAGGCCGAGCGGGTGGTCGAGGTCAGCTGGAAGCTCACCTCCGCCTCCACGTTCCTGGTGGCCATCCAGGTCGAGGCCCTCGACCGGCACAAGCTCCTCGCGGACGTCACCCGGGTGCTCTCCGAGGAGCGGGTCAACATCCTCTCCGCGACGGTCACCACCACCCGCGACCGGGTGGCGGTGAGCCGGTTCAGCTTCGAGATGGCCGACCCGAAGCACCTGGGGCACCTGCTGGCCGCCGTCCGCAAGGTCGACGGGGTGTTCGACGCCTACCGGGTCACCTCGGGGTCCTGAGCCGCTCAGCAGGGCCCCGGACACGACAGCGCCCGCCGGTGGTGACCGGCGGGCGCTTCGTCGTGCGGGGTGGGGCGGGCGGTCAGCCCTGCGCCTCGCTCATCGTCATCTTCTTGATGACGACCTCCTTCTTGGGGTGGCCGCCGCCGGCCTGCTGGGCGTACGCGCCGTCGTCTCCGGCCTTCGCGACGTCCTTGACGATGTCCATCCCGCCGGTGATGGTGCCCAGGACGGTGTAGTTCGCGTCCAGCGGCGAGTCGCCGTAGACGATGAAGAACTGGCTGCCCGTGCTGCCCGGCTGCCCCGAGTTGGCCATCGCGATGACCCCCTCCGGGTACGGCGGGCGCTTGTCGGTCGGCAGGTTCTCCTCGGCCATCCGGTAGCTCGGGCCGCCGGTGCCGTCGGTGTCCCGCCAGCCCTTGCCGGTGGCGCTCGGGTCGCCGCACTGGAGCACCTTGATGCCCTCGGTGACCAGGCGGTGGCACTTGGTGTTGTCGAGGAAGTTCTTGCTCGCCAGGTGGGTGAAGCTCGCGGCGGTGCACGGCGCGGCCGCCCGGTCGACCTTGGCGGTGATCGGGCCCAGGTTGGTGTCGAACGTCAGGGTCTGGGTGCCCGTGTTCGGTTGCTGGGCGGCCGGCAGCCCGACGTCCTTGATCTCCTTGGTCCGCTGCTCCTTGGGGACCTCGGTCCAGGCGCACTGCACGAAGCCGGGGGCGGCGGCGGTGTCCTGCTTCTTGTCGTCGTCGCCGCCGATGCTGGCGGCGAGCCAGACGGTGCCGGCGACCACGAGCAGCAGGGCCGCCCCGGCCCCGACGATCGCCTGCGTCTGCCGGCGCTTGCGGGCCCTGGCCGCGCGCTCGGCCATCTCCCGCTCGAGCCGGGCGCGCGCCGCCGCGCGCTGCCGCTCTCTGGTGGACGTCACGGTCGATCCTCCTGGACTGTCTCGGGCGCGGCCGGTGCCGCAAAAGGCTGTGGGGTGTGGGGGAGCCGGGTCAGCCGGCGCTGGGGCTGGCCGACGCGCCGCTGGGGGCCGGGGCCGGCGCGGTCGTCGGCTCGCCGACGGTGAGACTCTGGATCACCACGTCGGTCTTCGGCTTGACCTTGGCTCCGCTCCCATTGTCCACGGTCTGCAGGGCACCGATCTTCGTGACCACGTCCAGGCCGCCGGTGACCTTCCCGATCACCGGGTAGGCCGGCTTGTCCGGGTCGAAGTCCTTGAAGAAGATCAGGAACTGGCTGCCGTTGGCGCCCGGCGGGTTGGCGACCATCGCCACCGTGCCCTTCGGGTACGCCGGGGGCTGGTCGGGCGCGGGGCTCGCCGACGGGCTGGCCTCGGGGGCCACCGGGACGTTCTCGTCGTAGAACGAGTACGTCGGGCCGCCCAGCCCGGTGCCGCTCGGGTCGCCGCAGCGCAGCGCGCCCTCGGAGGTGATCTCGTGGCACTTCGTGTTGTCGTAGAAGCCCTTGCTCGCCAGGTGGGCGATGCTCGCCCCGGCGCACGGGGCCGACGCGAGGTCCAGCTCGGCGGTGATCGGGGCGCCCTGGTTGGTGGTGACGGTCAGTGCCCGGGTGCCGGAGGTCGGCAGGCCCTGGGTGGCCGGGGTGCCCACGTCCTTGAGGTTGGTGTTCGCGGTGGCGTCCTGCGGCGTCCAGAGGCAGACGTCCTCGGCGGCCGTGTCCTGCTTCGGGTCGTCGTCGAAGGCGCCCAGCGCCCAGGCCGAACCGGCCACGATCAGCACGAGCACCACGGCGGCGCCGACACCGGCCTGGATCTGCCGTCGGCGTCTGGTCCGGGCGGCCCGTCGCGCCAGCTGCCGGTCGAGCTTGGCCCGCGCCAGTTTGCGCTGCCGGTCCCTGCTGGAAGCCACCCGTGCTCCCCTTCCTCTACCCTGATGGTCACCGGCGGTCGGCGTCGCGCCCCGTCGGGTGCCACGTGCGCCACGCCACACGCCCGCCAGAGTGTACGGGTAGCGGCTGGGAAAGTGGTGTACGAGGTCCGGGCTGGCTTTATCGGAGTTGCTCACTGGGCCGGTGGTGCCACGGGGGCGGGTGGGCCGGCGCGATCCGCCCGCCGCTGCGGCTAGGCTTCCCGTGCAGGCTAGACAGCGACGGAAGGGGAGCGCCGTGCTCGTGGCGAGCTTTCCCGCGGACGCCTTCGGCACCAACTGCTATGTGGTGGCGACCGGGCCGGGGGAGCAGTGCGTGGTGGTCGACCCGGGCATCGGGGTGATCGACCGGCTCGACGCCGTCCTCGCCGAGCATCGCCTGCACCCTGCCGCCGTGCTGCTCACCCACGGCCACCTCGACCACACGTTCTCCGTCGCGCCGGTCTGCGGCGCGCGGGGCGTCACCGCGTACGTCCACCCGGAGGACCGGGAGCTGCTGGCCGATCCGGCCAAAGGGCTGTCGATGGACCTCCGCGGGCTCTTCGGCGGCCGGCTGCCCTACTCGGAGCCCGACGACGTCGCCGAGCTGACCGACGGCGCGACCTTGTCGCTCGCCGGGCTGGAGATCACCGTCGACCACGCCCCTGGCCATACCGGCGGGTCGGTGCTGTTCCGGCTGCCGGGCGAGGGCTCGGAGTGGGAGGCCGAGCAGGTCTGCCTCTCCGGCGACGTGCTCTTCGCCGGCTCGATCGGCCGCACCGACCTGTGGGGCGGCAGCATGCCCCGGATGCTCACCAGCCTGCGCGACAAGATCCTCCCGCTGGCCGACGACACGGTGGTGCTGCCCGGCCACGGCCCCGCGACCACCATCGGCCGCGAGCGCGCGAGCAACCCGTACCTCATCGAGGTGGCGGCCTCGGGCGACGCGCGCCCGGCCGCACCCACCCGCGGTCTCTAGGCCGCGCCTCGACCTTTCCCGCGCCGGCGGCGCGGGTGCTGAACGGAGCGTCATGAGCAAGCCCACGCCCATCTCCGGCTTCCCCGAGTGGACCCCGGCGCAGCGGATGATCGAGCAGTTCGTGCTGGACCGGATCCGTGCCACCTTCGAGCTGTACGGCTTCGCGCCGCTGGAGACCCGCTCCGTCGAGCCGCTGGACCAGCTGCTGCGCAAGGGGGAGACCTCCAAGGAGGTCTACGTGCTGCGCCGCCTGCAGGCCGACGCCGACGGCCCGGCCGGCGACGACGCCCTCGGCCTGCACTTCGACCTGACGGTGCCGTTCGCCCGCTACGTGCTGGAGAACGCCGGCAAGCTCCAGTTCCCGTTCCGCCGCTACCAGATCCAGAAGGTGTGGCGGGGCGAGCGCCCGCAGGAGGGGCGCTACCGGGAGTTCCTCCAGGCCGACATCGACATCGTCGACCGGGACACCCTGCCCGCCCACTACGAGGCGGAGATGCCGCTGGTCATCGGCGACGCGCTGCGGTCGCTGCCGATCCCTCCGGTGACCATCCAGGTCAACAACCGCAAGATCTGCGAGGGGTTCTACCGGGGCATCGGCCTGACCGACCCGGAGGCCGCCCTGCGCGCGGTCGACAAGCTCGACAAGGTCGGCCCGGCGAAGGTGGCCGAGCTGCTCGCCGAGACGGCCGGGGCGAGCGAGGCGCAGGCCAAGGCGTGCCTGGCCCTCGCCGAGATCTCCGCCCCGGACGCCTCGTTCGCCGACGCCGTGCGCGGCCTCGGGGTGACCCACCCGCTGCTCGACGAGGGCGTCGCCGAGCTGGTCGCGGTGGTGGAGACCGCCGCCGCGCACTCCCCGGGGCTGTGCGTGGCCGACCTGCGCATCGCCCGCGGGCTCGACTACTACACCGGCACCGTCTACGAGACGTCGCTGGCCGGCTACGAGCGGTTCGGCTCGATCTGCTCCGGCGGCCGGTACGACAACCTGGTCAGCGCCGGTGGCGCGTCCTTCCCCGGGGTCGGCATCTCGATCGGGGTGAGCCGGCTGCTCGGGCTGCTCTTCGGCGCGGGCGCGCTCACCGTGTCCCGCAGCGTGCCGACGTGCGTGCTGGTCGCGGTGACCAGCGAGGAGCGGCGGGCGGCGAGCAACGCCGTCGCCGACGCGCTGCGCCGCCGGGGGGTGCCCACGGAGGTCGCGCCGAGCGCGGCGAAGTTCGGCAAGCAGATCCGGCACGCCGAGCGGCGCGGCATCCCGTACGTGTGGTTCCCCGGTGCCGACGGGGCGCCCGACGAGGTGAAGGACATCCGCTCCGGCGAGCAGGTGGTCGCGGCGGCCGGGGAGTGGACCCCACCCCGGGCCGACCTGTCGCCCCTGGTGAGCTGAGAGGACGCCGCGCGGGCCGGGCGTTACTGGCGCGTACGGCGCGGAGGACCTACGGTGGCGTAAGTTACGCCACCGTAGGGAGAACGTCGTGACCGAACTCAGCCAGACCGCCCTGCTCGTCGAGCTCGAACCCGTCGTGGCGAAGAACCTCGACCGCCACCTCTCGATGGCGAAGGAGTGGTTCCCGCACGAGTACGTGCCGTGGAGCGAGGGGCGCACCTTCGACGGCCCGCTCGGTGGCGAGGCGTGGTCGCCGCAGGACTCGACGATCCCCGAGATCGCGCGCACCGCGCTGATCGTGAACCTGCTGACCGAGGACAACCTCCCCTCGTACCACCACCAGATCGCCACCCTCTTCGGCCCGGACGGGGCGTGGGGGACGTGGGTGGGCCGGTGGACCGCCGAGGAGGGCCGGCACGGCACCGCCATCCGCGACTACCTGACGGTGACCCGGGCGGTGGACCCGGTGGCGCTGGAGCGGGCCCGGATGGTGCACATGACCGCCGGCTACACCAACTCCCACGACGACTCGATGCTGCGCTCGCTGGCGTACGTGTCGTTCCAGGAGCTGGCCACCCGGATCTCGCACCGCAACACGGGCCGGGTGACCGGCGACCCGGTGTGCGAGGCGCTGCTGGCCCGCGTCGCCGCCGACGAGAACCTGCACATGGTCTTCTACCGCAACCTGCTCGCCGCCGCCCTCGAGGTGGCCCCGAGCCAGGCGATGCGGGCCATCGCCGAGGTCCTCGCCGACTTCCAGATGCCCGGCGTGGGCATCGAGGGCTTCGCCCGCAAGTCGGTGGCGATCGCCCTGGCCGGCATCTACGACCTGCGCCAGCACCGCGACGAGGTGGTCGTCCCGGTGCTGCGCCAGTGGGACATCTTCAACGTGACCGGGCTGAACGCCGACGGCGAGGCCGCCCGCGACCAGATCGCCGCCCACCTGGACACCCTCCAGGTCCACGCGTCCCGTTTCGAGGAGAAGCGCGACGCCCGCGCGGCCCGCCTGGCCGCCGCCCGCTGACCCGTCCCCCGGAACGGGGGTGGCGGGTGGCTGGGGTGAAACGGGGCGAAGCCGGGTCTTGCGAGTGAATCCAAGTATGTGAATACTTCAGTTCACTCGGCCGGTTCACCCCAGCTCCGGCCGGTGGTCCTCGGGTCCGTCACCTCCGGCGCGACCCGTTCACCCCCTTCCGGGAGGTTGTTACATGCGACCCACGAGGTCAACGCTCCTCCGCGCCGTGTCCGTCGCCGCCGCCGGCACCCTGGTCGCCACCGCGCTGATCGGCGCACCCGCCCAGGCCGCCCCCGCCGCCTCGCCCGACGCCGCCGCCACCCTGGCCGAGCGGCTCGGTGACCGCTCCGCCGGCACGTACGCCGACGCCAGCGGCAAGATGGTCGTCACCGTGACCGACGCGGCCGCCGCCCGTCAGGTCCGCGCCTCCGGCGCCATCGCCAAGCTCGTCAAGCGGGGCGCCGCCGAGCTCGACCGGGCCACCGCCGAGCTGGAGCGTTCCGCGAAGATCCCGGGCACCGCGTGGTGGACCGACCCGGTCACCAACCAGGTCGTCGTCTCCGTCGACAGCACCGTCACCGGCGCCAAGCTGGAGCGCGTCAAGGCCGCCGCCGCCCGGACCGGCGGCGCCGTCCGCATCGAGGCCGAGGCCGGCGTGCTGAGCACCCGCATCTCCGGCGGCCAGGCGATCTACGCCGCCGGCGGCGGCCGCTGCTCGCTCGGCTTCAACGTGCGCAACAGCGCCGGCACCACCTTCTTCCTGACCGCCGGGCACTGCACCAACATCGCCTCGACCTGGTACTCGAACTCGGCCCAGACCAGCGTCCTGGGCACCCGCACCGGCACCAGCTTCCCGGGCAACGACTACGGCATCGTCCGGCACAGCAACTCCGCCAACGCGACCGGCAACGTCTCCCTCTACAACGGCACCTACCGGGACGTCACCGGCGCGGCCAACGCGTTCGTCGGCCAGAGCGTGCAGCGCTCCGGCAGCACCACCGGCGTGCACAGCGGCACGGTCGGGGCGCTCAACGCCACCGTCAACTACGCCGAGGGCTCCGTCTCCGGCCTGATCCGCACCAACGTCTGCGCCGAGCCGGGCGACAGCGGCGGCTCGCTGTTCAGCGGCAGCAGCGCCATCGGCCTCACCTCCGGCGGCAACGGCAACTGCACCCGCGGCGGCACCACCTACTTCCAGCCGGTCACCGAGGCGCTCAGCGTCTACGGCGTCAGCATCATCTGATCCACCACGCCCTCGCGAAGCGGGTCGCCGGCCTCCGGCGGCCCGCTTCCGGCGTACCCCGGCACCCGGCGTAGCCGGAAAGGCCGGGACCGGCGGCCCGGACGGGCGCGATCCGCGCGCGGATCGACTGGGCGGGCCGAACCGGGGTACGTTGCGCCCGGTGAGCGCCACACCGCCTTCCGCCCCGCCCGCGTCGGCCTGGGCCCCGCTGCGCCTCGCCGCGTTCCGCAGCCTGTGGCTGGCCGTGCTGGCCAGCAACGTCGGCACCTGGATGCAGACCGTCGGCGCCCAGTGGCTGCTGGTCGAGCAACCCAACGCCCCCACCCTGGTCGCCCTCGTACAGACCGCGAGCATGCTGCCGGTGCTGCTGCTGGCCCTGCCGGCCGGCGCGCTCGCCGACACCCTCGACCGGCGTCGGCTGCTCATCGGCGTGCAGTGCTTCCTCGCCGCCGTCGGGGTGCTGCTGACCGCGCTCACCGCCGCCGACCGGATGCCGCCCGCCCTGTTGCTCACCCTCACCTTCGCCCTCGGCGTCGGCCAGGCCCTCACCCTGCCCGCCTGGCAGGCGGTGATCCCGGAGCTGGTGCCCCGGGAACAGCTCGTCAGCGCCTCGGCGCTCGGCTCCATCAGCGTCAACCTGGCCCGCTCCGTCGGCCCGGCGGTGGCCGGCGTGCTGGTCGCCCAGGCCGGGGTGGCCGTGGTCTTCGCGGTGAACACCGCGTCCTTCGCGATCTTCGCCGGGGCGCTGCTGCGCTGGCGGCCGGACCGCCCCGACGGCCCGGCCATGCCGGAACGGTTCACCGCCGCGCTGCGCGCCGGCGGCCGGTACGTGCGCCACTCGCCGGTCGTCCGCCGCATCCTGCTGCGGGCCGCGCTGTTCGTGGTGCCCGGCAGCGCGCTGTGGGCGCTGCTGCCGCTGGTGGCCAGCCAGCGCCTCGGCCTGGGCCCCGGCGGGTACGGCGTGCTGCTCGCCGCGCTCGGCGTCGGCGCGGTCGCCGGCGCGCTCGTGCTGCCCCGGGTGCGCCGGGCGCTCACCGCCAGCCAGCTCCTCCTCGTCGCCGGGCTGGTCTACGGCGGGGCCCTGCTGGTGCTCGCCCTCGTGCCCGTGCCGGCCCTGGTCACGGCGGCGCTGGTGCCCGCCGGGCTGGCCTGGATGACCGTGCTGTCCACCGTCAACGCCGCGATGCAGCTCTTCCTCCCCGGCTGGGTACGCGCCCGGGGGCTGTCGGTCTACCAGATGGTCTTCGCCGGTGGGCAGGCGCTGGGCGCCCTCGCCTGGGGCGCGCTCGGCGAACTCGCCGGCCTGGTCACCGCGCTCGCCGTGGCCGGGGCGGCCATGGCCGTCGCCGCGCTCACCGTGCCGCTGTGGCCGCTGCGCGACACCCGCGGGGTCGACCGGGACCCGGCCGTCTACTGGCCCGAGCCGCACCTGACCCTGGACGCGCACCCGCGCACCGGGCCCGTGCTGGTGACCGTCTCCTACACCGTGCCGCCCGAGCGGCAGGACGCCTTCGTCGAGGCGATGCGGGCGGTGGGCCGGTCGCGGCGGCGCACCGGGGCGATGCGCTGGGGGCTGTTCCGGGCGGGGGAGCGGGCGCACGGCTTCGTCGAGGTGTACCAGGTGCCGTCCTGGGAGGAACACCTGCGCCAGCACGGCGGCCGGCTCACCGGCGCGGACCGGGCGGCGGAGGAGCGGGCGAGGGCGCTCACCGAGGGCGAGGTCCACGTCGCCCACCTCCTCCCCGCCGACGAGCCGTAGCAGGGATGCAAGGAAGGGCACCTTGTTAACGCTTTCTGTTGTACAGGGGCCCCCTGTTAACACCACGGGCCGTGGTGCGCCCGGCGGTGTCGTGGTCAGCGCCGGGCCAGCCACCCGGCGACCAGCAACGGGCAGAGCGCCTCCGCGCCGGCGGCCACCCGCTCGGCCAGGCCGACCCGGTCACCGCCGGTGGCCAGCTCGACCGCGAACCAGGCCACCGGCACCAGCAGCCCCACCGCCAGCGCCGCCCAGGCGGCCCGCCCGCGGGCGGGCCCGTCAGGGGCGGGCCGGTCGCCGCCCGCCGACCCGACCGCGTCGCGTCGGGGACGGCCGGCCCGTGGCCAGTCTCCGGCGGGGGCGAGCACCGGCCAGAGGGCCAGCGCGCCGAACGCGACGGCGGCGGCCAGCCCGTGCGGCGCCGAGCCGCCGGCGGCCGGCAGCGGAAACGCCGCCACCGCGAGCGTGGCGACCCCGCCCAGCGCGAGCAGCGCCCGCGCCCCGACCGCCAGCGGACGCAACCCGGCGGCGGTCACGCAGTGGCACAGGCCGAGCCCGACGAGGCCGAGCGTCATGATCCACCGGTCGGCCGCGCCGACCGCCGCGAGCGCGCTGATCGTGCCGGAGACCTGGTCGAACCCGCCGGGCTGCCGGGCCGCGCCGAGCAGCCAGCCGCCGACCAGGAACACCGGCGCCGCGCCGGCGGAGAGCAGGGCCCACGGGGGTACGACACGCATCCGGCACACCGTACGCGGTGCGGGGCGGGTTAGCAGGGGTCCCTTGTACAACAGAAAGCGTTAACAAGGGGCCCCTCCTTACCCCCCAACCGCGCCCGGTGACGGCGGGGGGCGGGGCACCCTGACAGAATGCGAGGGCAGACCGAACGCAGACGATGAGGAGACGCAAGCCGTGATCCGTACCCATGACGCCGGCAGCCTGCGCGCGACGGACGCCGGCACCACGGTGACGCTCGCCGGGTGGGTCGCCCGCCGGCGCGACCACGGCGGTGTCATCTTCGTCGATCTGCGCGACGCCTCGGGCGTCGTGCAGGTGGTCTTCCGCGAGGAGGACGCCCACGCGCTGCGCAACGAGTTCTGCGTGAAGGTGACCGGCGAGGTGACCCGCCGGCCCGAGGGCAACGAGAACCCGGAGCTGCCCACCGGCGAGATCGAGGTGACCGCGAGCGGGCTGGAGGTGCTCTCGGAGGCCGCGCCGCTGCCGCTGCCCGTCGACGACCAGGTCGAGGCCGGCGACGACATCCGGCTCAAGTACCGCTACCTGGACCTGCGCCGGGGCGGCCCGGCGAAGGCGATGCGGCTGCGGTCGCGGGCCAACCAGCTCGCCCGCGGCGTGCTGCACGAGCGTGACTTCCTGGAGATCGAGACGCCGACGCTGACCCGGTCCACCCCGGAGGGCGCGCGCGACTTCCTGGTCCCGGTCCGGCTCCAGCCGGGCAGCTGGTACGCGCTGCCGCAGTCCCCGCAGCTGTTCAAGCAGCTGCTGATGGTCGGCGGCATGGAGCGCTACTACCAGATCGCCCGCTGCTACCGCGACGAGGACTTCCGCGCCGACCGGCAGCCGGAGTTCACCCAGCTCGACATCGAGATGTCCTTCGTCACCGAGGACGACGTGATCGACCTCGGCGAGGCGATCGTGTCGGCGCTCTGGTCCGACCTGGCCGGCTACGAGATCCCCCGGCCCATCCCGCGCATCACCTGGCACGACGCGATGGCCCGGTACGGCTCCGACAAGCCGGACCTGCGCTACGGCGTGGAGCTGACCGAGCTGACGGACTACCTGCGCGGCACGGCGTTCCGGGTGTTCGCCGGGGCGATCGACGCGGGCGGGTACGTGGGCGCGGTCGTCATGCCGGGCGGCGCGGGTCAGACCCGCAAGGAGCTGGACGGCTGGCAGGACTGGGCGAAGGCGCGCGGCGCGAAGGGCCTCGCGTACGTGGTGCTCGACGCCGAGACCGGTGCGCCGCGGGGCCCGGTGGCGAAGAACCTCTCCGAGGAGCACCTGGCGGGGCTGGCCGACGCGGTCGGCGCGAAGCCCGGCGACGCGGTGTTCTTCGCGGCCAGCGCCGACGCCCGGGAGGCGCAGGAGCTGCTCGGCGCGGCCCGCATCGAGATCGCCAAGCGGGCGAAGCTGATCGACGAGAGCGCGTGGGCGTTCTGCTGGGTGGTCGACGCCCCGATGTTCGAGAAGACCGACGAGGGCGGCTGGACGGCCGTGCACCACCCGTTCACCTCGCCGAACGCCGAGTGGGTGGACCGGTTCGAGGAGGCGCCGGACCGGGCGCTGGCGTACGCGTACGACATCGTCTGCAACGGCAACGAGATCGGCGGCGGGTCGATCCGTATCCACCGGGGCGACGTGCAGCAGCGGGTGTTCGACCTGCTCGGCATCACCCCCGCCGAGGCGCAGGACAAGTTCGGCTTCCTGCTGGAGGCGTTCAAGTACGGCGCCCCGCCGCACGGCGGCATCGCGTTCGGCTGGGACCGGGTCTGCATGCTGCTGGCCGGCGCGGACTCGATCCGCGAGGTGATCGCGTTCCCGAAGACCCGGGGCGGCTTCGACCCGCTGACGGGCGCGCCGACGCCGATCACCGCGCAGCAGCGCGCCGAGGCGGGCATCGACGCCAAGCCGAAGGCCCCGACCGGGGCGCACGCCGGCACCGCCGGCCCGGCCGCCCCGGTGGCCGACCCGGTCTGAGGCGCGCGGCGATCCCGGCGGGCGGCGCTTCGGCGGCCGTCCGCCGGTCGGCGGGAGGAAGTGGGCGTGACGCTGCTCGTGGTGGGTGCCAGCGGGTACCTCGGCGGCGAGGTGTGCCGCCGGGCGGCCGCGGCGGGGCAGCGGGTGGTCGGCACGTACCACGCCAACCCCGGCGTGCCGGCCGGCGTCGAGGCGCGCCGGCTCGACGTGACCGACCGGGCCGCCGTGCGCGCGCTGGTCGCGGCGGTGCGGCCCGCCGCCGTGGTGAGCACCCCCTACCGGTACGACGACTGGACGGTCACCGCCGACGGCGCGGCGAACGTGGCGTACGCCGCCGCGGAGGTGGGCGCGCGGCTGGTGCACCTGTCCAGCGACGCGCTGCACGCCGGCCGGCCCGAGCCGTACGCCGACGACGACGTGCCGACGCCGGTGTTCGCGTACGGGGCGGCGAAGGCGGCGGCGGAGACCGCCGTGCGGGTGGTCGACCCGGGCGCGGCGCTGGTGCGTACCTCGTTGATCGTGGGCGACGAGCGGAGCAAGCAGGTTCGGCTCTGCCTGGCCGCCCTCGCGGGCCGGGGGGCCCTGTTCACCGACGAGCTGCGCTGCCCGGTCGACGTGGGCGACCTGGCCGCCGCCGTGCTGGAGCTGGCCGCGTCGGACTACGCCGGCCCGCTCAACGTGGCGGGGCCGGACGCGGTCAGCCGCGCCGAGCTGGGGCTGCTGGTGGCGCGGCGGTTCGGGCTCGACCCGGGCGGCCTGCGGACCGCCACGAGCGCCGCGTCGGGCCTGGTCCGCCCCGTCGAGGTACGCCTCGACAGCTCCCGCGCCGCCGGCCTGCTGCGCACCCGCCTGCGCGGGGTGCACGAGCTGCTCGGCTGAACCGACCCCGTCGCATCCCGACTCTGCACAGATGTTGTGCATAACTTCTGTGCACAGGTATTGTGCATGCCATGGAGAACCTCCCGGAGAACGAGGGGGCGCGGCCCGCGCCGCGCACCGTCCGGCTCGACCACCGGCAGGTGCGGGTGCTCGCCCACCCCCTGCGCATGCGTCTCGTCGGGGCCCTGCGGGTGAAGGGCCCGGCCACCGCCACCGACCTCGCCGAGACGCTCGGCACCAACACCGGCGCGACCAGCTACCACCTGCGGCAGCTCGCCGAGGTCGGCCTGGTCGTGGAGGACCCGGACCTGGGCACGGGGCGGCAACGCTACTGGCGCGCCGCACACCAGGTGACCCAGTGGGAGCCCAGCGACTACGACGACGACCCCGACGCCCGCGCCGCGATCGAGTGGATCGAGGGCGACCAGGTGCGCTACCTGACGCAACACGCCGAGCAGTGGTTCGCCCGGCGGCACGAGTGGTCGCCGGCCTGGCGCGACGCGTTCGGCATGGGCGACGTGTTCATGACCGTCCCGCCCGAGCGCCTCCAGGCCCTCAAGGACGAGCTCTGGGCGGTCTTCGAGCGCCACCGCGCGGAGGCCGACCCCGCCGCGCCCGGCGCCGAGCAGGTGCAGATCTACCTGGCCGCCTACCCGATGCTGGCCGAGCTGCGCCTCGCCGCCCCGATCTCCGACGCCACCCCGCTTCCCGACGAGGACACGCCGTGACCGCGCTGACCGTACGCCAGGTCCAGGTCCGCTACCTGGTCCTGTGCGGCCTGCGCTGGCTGCCGGGCGGCCTGATGATCCCGGTGATGATCCTGCTGATGCAGGAGCGCGGGATGTCGCTGTCCCAGATCGGCCTGGCCGGCATCGCGCAGGGCCTCATCGTCCTCGCGCTGGAGCTGCCGACCGGCGGGCTCGCCGACGCGCTCGGCCGCAAGCCGGTGCTCGCCGTGGCCTGGGCCGTCGGCCTCGTCTCGTTCGCCGTCTTCGCCGTGGCGCACTCGTTCTGGCTGTTCTTCCTGGCCTGGGCGCTGCAGGGCGTCTACCGCGCGCTCGACAGCGGCCCCCTGGAGTCCTGGTACGTCGACGCGACCCTCGCCGCCGACCCCGACGCCGAGTACGAGCGCGGCCTCGGCTACGCCGGCACGGTCATCGGCCTCGCCATCGGCGCGGGCGCGCTGCTCAGCGGCGGCCTCGTCGCCCTCGGCCCGGTCGGGCCGGTCAGCGCGCTGACCCTGCCGGTGCTGGCCGCCATCGTGCTGCAGGCCGTGCTGCTGGTCGCGTTGCTGGTCCTGCTCCGGGAGGCACGCACCGCCCGGGGGCCGGCGGCCCTGCGCGCCTCGGTGGCGGCAGCCCCCCGCATGGTCGGGCAGGCGGTCGGCCTGCTGCGCCGCTCCCGGGTGCTGCTCGCCCTGGTCGCGGTCGAGCTGTTCTGGGGCTTCGGCATGGTCACCTTCGAGACGCTGCTGCCCGTACGCCTCGCCGAGGTGGTCGGCGACGCCGACCGGGCCGCCGCGCTGCTCGGCCCGGCCAGCTCGGCGGCCTGGCTGGCCAACGCCCTCGGTGCCGCGCTCATTCCGCTCCTGTCCCGCCGGATCGGGGCCGCGCCGGCCGCCGGGCTGCTGCGGATCCTGCAGGGCGCGACCGTGGTCGGCATGGGCCTGCTCGCCGGCCCGGTGGGGGTGATCGTCGCCTACCTGGCCTGCTACGCCGTGCACGGCGCGTCGAACCCGCTGCACATGGGGCTGCTGCACCGACAGGTCGACGGCCCGTACCGCACCAGCGTGCTCTCGCTCAACTCGATGATGGCCCAGCCGGCCGGTGCGCTCGGCGCGCTGACGCTGACGGCCCTCGCCGAGCACACCAGCGTCAGCGCGGCGATGCTGGTCGGCGCGGTGGTGCTCGCCATGGCCGCCCCGCTGTACCTGCCCGCCTGGCGGGCCGGTCGCGCCCCCGCTCCCGCTGTTGCCGCCCCTGCCGTACCGGCTCCCGCCGCCGCTACCGATCCCGCCACCTCCCCGGTTCGGCGGTGAGAAGGGGACCCGTCTCTACCGCAGGCGTTAACAGGGGGCCCTTCCTTTCACCGCGGGCGAGCGGGCGGTGACCCACCGTCTCCGCGGCGAGCCCGGTCCACCGTGGAGATTGGCGATCGGACCGATCGGGTACATCACGCGGCGACCTACTGGGAACCCCCACCGGAGGACCGTCATGCTCGCCATTCTCGCGGCCGTCGTCTTCGGCTTCGCCCTGTTGATCGACCTGCTCGACACCAACTTCGGCGCGCCGGACCTGTTCAATGTGCACACCCTGCTGATGCTGGGCCTGCTGCTGCTCTCCCTCTACCTGGCCGGCGTGGGCAGCGGCCCGCGCGGCGGTGGCGGCGGCCGCTGGTACCGGGGCCGCCGCCCCGGCCGTGGCTGACCGTAAATGATCTAACCGGGCCGGGCCCGCAGCGCAGTTCCGGCGCGGCGGACCCGGCCCGGTACTGTCTTCGTGATGGAGTCCGACGCTCTCTTCTCGCTCGGCGCACCCGCCGGGGCGCACGGCGCCCCCACGGGTGCCGTCGGCGTCGACGGCTTCACCCCCGTGGCGGCCGACTCGCCGCTTCCCGTCCGGATGCGCCCGGCCGGCATCGACGAGCTGGTGGGGCAGCAGCACCTGCTCGCGCCGGGTGCGCCGCTGCGCCAACTCGTCGGCGGCGTCACCCCGATGTCGGTGATCCTCTGGGGGCCGCCCGGCTGCGGGAAGACCACGATCGCCCACCTCGTGGCGAACGCCACCGACCGCCGCTTCGTGGCCATGTCGGCGCTCACCGCCGGGGTCAAGGACGTCCGCGCGGTGATCGACACCGCCCGCCGGCAGCGCCGCTCCGGGGGCCCGCCGACCGTCCTGTTCATCGACGAGGTGCACCGGTTCAGCAAGACCCAGCAGGATTCGCTGCTCGCCGCGGTGGAGGACCGGACGGTCACCCTGCTCGCGGCGACCACGGAGAACCCGTACTTCTCGGTCATCTCACCGCTGCTGTCGCGGTGCGTGCTGCTCACCCTCCAGCCGCTGGACGACGCGGCCGTGCGCGACCTGCTGCGCCGGGCGGTCACCGACGCGCGCGGCCTCGCCGGCGCGTTCACCCTCCAGGCCGACGCCGAGGACCATCTCGTCCGCCTCGCCGGCGGCGACGTGCGCAAGGCCCTGACCGCCCTGGAGGCCGCGGCGGCCTCGGCGGCGGCGCTGGGCGTCGACCGGATCGACCTGGCAACCGCCGAGCAGGCGGTGGACGTCGCGGCGGTGCGCTACGACCGGGCCGGCGACGCGCACTACGACGTGACCAGCGCCTTCATCAAGAGCATGCGCGGCTCCGACGTCGACGCGGCGCTGCACTGGCTGGCCCGGATGCTGGTGGCCGGCGAGGACGCCCGGTTCATCGCCCGCCGCCTGGTCATCTTCGCCAGCGAGGACGTCGGGATGGCCGACCCGGGCGCGCTGGGCGTGGCCACCGCCGCCGCGCAGGCCGTGGAGTTCGTCGGCCTGCCCGAGGCGCAGCTCAACCTCGCCCAGGCCGTGATCCACCTGGCCACCGCGCCCAAGTCCAACTCGGCGACCACCGCGATCGGGGCCGCCACGGCCGACGTCCGCGCCGGCCGGGGCGGACCGGTCCCGCGCGGCCTGCGCGACGCCCACTACTCCGGCGCGCGGGGGCTCGGCCACGGCACGGGCTACCGCTACCCGCACGACGACCCCCGGGGAGTGGTCACCCAGCAGTACGCTCCCGACGATCTTGTCGGTGCCGACTACTACCGTCCCAGCGGGCACGGTGCGGAGCGGGCGGTGGCCGCCCGGCTGCCCCTGCTGCGTCGGATCGTCCGGGGGCTGCCGGCCCCGGCACGTCCGGACGAACCCGCCCCGGCAGGGAACGGCCGCCACCCGTCGGGCAACGGGCACGCCAACGCGGCGGACGAGGACGGCACGGGCGCCGTCGGGGAGGGTCAGCAGTGAGATCCCGTGGTTCGGAGCGACCGGAGGACGGCCCCGAGGAGCAGCGCGAGCCGCGCCCCAAGGGGCGCCGGTGGGGCCGGGGCCGACCCGACAGCGAGCCCGAGGAGCCGGTGGCCGGCGAGGAGTTCGGCTGGATCGACGACCTGCGCTCCGCCAAGCAGCAGCGCGGCGAGCTGGGGCCCGGCGGCGCGCCGGGACAGGCACCGCCGCCCGACCGGCCCGACCCGCAGGCACGACAGGCTCCGACCGCGCCCGCGGCCCCGGCGCGCGGCGGCGAACCGGGTCCGGCGCGCCCTCGACCGGTCGACGGCCCGTGGCCCGGCTCGCCGCAGCCGGCCCGCCGCCCCGGGCCCGCCGAGCCGCCCCGCCCGCCGCAGGCCGCACCGCCGCACCTTCCGCCGCAGGGCCCTCCGCAGCCGCCCCACCAGCCGAACCGCCCGCCGGAACCGCCCCGGGCTCCCCAGCAGGCGGCGAGGCCACCGCAGGGTTCCACGCAGCCGCCGGCCCCGCCGGCCGGGCCGATGCCGGGGCCGGCCCAGTCGTCGGTCCCGCCCCGCCCGACGGGTCAACCGTCCGGGCCGCCGTACCCGGCGGGTCAGCCCGCCCGGGCCCCGTACCCGGCGGACGCCGCGCCCCGGCGCCCGCGCGACGACGGTGAACCGTCCGGCGAACTGCCCCGAGCGGCGGCACCGGCGGGCGAGCGGGCCGGCGGACCCTCGTCGGCTACCGGTGCACCCGGGCAGCGCCCCCGCCCGCTGGGTCCGCCCGGAGCACCCGTGGCCCCGCCCGTGCGTGGTGGTCAGCCCTCCACCGGCGACTGGCCGGTCGTCCCCGCCGGGTCGCCCCCGGCCGGCCGGGCCGCCGCCCCGGCACCTCCCGCCGGTCGGGCCGCCGCTCCGCCGCCCCCTGCCGGCCGGGCCGTCAGCCCGCCGCCTCCGGCCGGTCGGGCCGCCGCTCCGCCGTCCGCACCGCACCGCGCCGCGCCGGGGCCCGCGGGCCCGCCCTACCCGGCCCCGATGCCTCCCGGCGACGAGCCCCGGCGCGGGCCGGCGGGCGAGCGCCCCGGCGGCCCCGCCGCACCCGCCGCGGACGAGCCGACGGGTCGTGGCACCGCCGGGCCGGTCGCGCCCGTGCCCGGCCCGGTCGGTCGCCGGCGGGCCGCCGAGGAGCAGCCGCCGATCGTCCCGCTCAGCGGCAACGCCCCCGAGGTGCCCGGGGTGCCCAACGGCTCCACCGGCGCGGATCCGGCCGTCGCCCAGGGGCCGACGGCCGCAGGCCGGGAGCCAGGCGGCCGCCGCCGGGCCCAGCCCGAGGCGGACCCGGGCGAGGCGACGTCGCACCGTCCGACCGGCCCCGTCGACACCGGGCACCCCGGCCCCGTCGAGCCTGGCGGCCCCCCGCAGGGCCGGGGCGACCGGCCGCAGCGTCCGGCGGAGTGGCTGCGCCAGGCCGGTCGGGGCACCCACACGGACACCGCGATGCCGATGGTCAACCGGGCGGGCGTGCCCGCGCCGCCGCCGGGTGTCGCGCCGCCGGTGGGGGAGCCGGGCCACCGGCCCGGTGACGGCGGCCGGGGCACCGGGGCGCCGCACGGCACCGGTGCCGGGCCGGCAGCCCCGATGGGCAGGGCCCGGCCCGCCACCGCGCCCGTCGACCCGGCGGAGGAGCCGGTCCCACTGCCCACCGGCCGGGCGGCGGCGCCGTCCCGTCCGCAGGTCGCGGGCCCACGCACCGGGGAACCCCGTCCGCCGGCAGATCCCCGTGCGGGAGGCCGCCGTCCGGCAGCCGACCCGCGTACGGGTGAGCTGTGGCCCCCTGCGGTGGATCCGCGTACGGGTGAGCTGCGGCCGCCGGTGGCGGATCCGCGCACCGGTGAAATGCGTCCCGGGCCGGCGGAGGAGCGCCGCCCGCAGGCCCCGCCGGTCGGGTCCGGCCCTCGGCCCGGTGCCGGCCCCCGCTCCAGCCCGGATCCCCGGTCCGGGGCTGCCGCCGGCCCTCGGCCCGCAGGCTCCGCCCCCGAGTCCGGGCCGACCGCCCGGGCATCGGCGGCCCCCACCGCGCCCGGTCGAGCCACCCCACCCGGTGGTCCCGCTGCCGGCCGGGTCGTTCCCGGGTCCGGTGGCGCCGGCCCGGTCCACCCGCCGTCCGGCCCCGCCGGCCGGGCCGCGCCTCCGCCCGGCCCCGCCGCACCTCCGCCCGGTCCTGGCGGCCGGGCCGTGCCTCCGCCCGGTCCTGCTGGCCGGGACGTGCCTCCGCCCGGTCCCGCAGGGCGCGCGACGCCGCCGGGGGGTCCCGCCGGCCGGGCCGTGCCGCCCGGCGCACCGACCGCCGGCCCCCACCAGCCCGGCGTGGCACGGGCGGTGGTCCCGCCCGGTCGCCCGGGCGAGCGGCCGGCCGACCAGGCCGACGGCCGCGCGGCCCCGCCGTCACGCGACTCCGGCAGCGCGGCGGTGCCGCAGCGCGGCCCCGGCCCCGTGCCGCCGGCGCAGCCGGGCGGGCCCGGCGAGGCGCACCCGCACCACCGTCCCCCGGAGCCGGCAGCCGGTGCGGCGTCGGTGGTCCGCCCCGACCAGCCGCCCGCGGTGGCCCGGGCCGCCGCCGTGGTGCCGGCCGTCGACGTGCCCCCGTCCCGACCCGGCCCGGACGCGGACCGGCCCGGCCCGCAGGAGCACCGGCCCGGCCTGGAGGTGCACCGGCTCGGCCCGGGCCCCGCCGCCCGACCGGGCGGCGACGCATCCGGCCCCGGCCCCGACGGCGCGGAGCCTGCCGGGGCGGCCCAGTTGCGCCGGGCCGCCACCGCGGACGACCCGGACGATGCGGACGAGGACGCGTCGGGCGGCCTGCGCGGCGCCCGGTCGGAGCTGCGGCGGCAGATGCGGGAGCGCCGCCGGCTGCGGATGGGCATCCTCGCGCTGGTCAGCGTGGTGCTGCTGGGTGCCCTGCCGCTCTACTTCGGCATCCGTACGCTGAGCCGCGACCCCGTCTTCGACACCCTCGACGGGCTGAACGTGCCCGGCTGGGCGGCCACGAAGACCGTCGACAACGTCAGCGGCAGCCGCTGGTGCGTGGAGGAGTGCCGGCTGCGCGAGCGCACCGTCGAGTCGCAGCGGCCGGTCGAGGAGACGGCGCGGGCCTACGAGCGGGCCCTGACCGAGTCCGGCTGGCAGCAGTGGAAGGTGACCCGCTGCCCCGAGCAGCCGGCGAAGGGCGACTACACCTGCTGGCGTCGCGACGAGCTGACCCTCGACCTGTGGGTACGCGAGCCGACCTGCGTCCCGCCGCCGATCGACGGGGAGCCCGCGCCGACGTCCCTGGCCACGCCCCCCGCAGCGGGGGAGTGCAATGGGTCGTTGGTGTCGGTGAAGGTCCGCAACGCCATCGACGACGAGCGGACCCGGCCCCAGCCGAGCACCGACCCGTCGCTCACCGGCGAGGATCCCTTCCCGACCCTGAGCGAGGATCCGCTCGGCGAGTTGACGCCGACACCGTCACCGTCGTGAGCCGGGTTTCATCACTGACGGTAGGGTCTGGGGCTGGTAGGCCCGCCTGCCCCCGCTGACCCGGGGCGGGTCGCCGTACGACGGTGTGGGTATGACGGTCGCGCGTTCCGGGGCGTCGGGCCCCGGAACTCTGCTCGAGGAGGACAGGCGTGAGTTTTGGAGAGGTCGCGGCGCTGATCGCGGCGATCGCGTTCGCGATGCTCGTGTTGATCCTGACGCTGCCCATCCTGCGGCTGCGGCACACCGTGGACGCGGCCACCCGCATGATCAACGACCTCAACGACCGCACCGCGCCCCTGCTCGGTGACGTCAACACCACCGTGAAGAACGTCAACACCGCCCTGGAGCAGGTGCAGGTCTCGCTGGACGGGGTCAACCTCCAGCTGGCCAAGGTGGACACGATGACCACCCACGCCCAGAACGTCACCGCCAACGTGGCGAACCTGGCCACCGTGGTCTCCGCCGCCGCCGCGAACCCGCTGGTGAAGGTGGCCGCCTTCGGCTACGGCGTACGCCGGGCCGCCGCCGCCCGCCGGCACGCCGAGACCGAGCGCGAGGTGCGCGACACCATCAAGCAGCAGCGCCGCGCCGCCAAGCGCGGCAACGCCTGAGCCGGCCGGCGACGGAGGGATGAGATCATGAGGCGCCTGTTCTGGCTGGGCATCGGGCTGGCCGTCGGCGTGGTGGTGGTGCGCAAGGCGACCCAGGCCGCGCACGCGTACACGCCGGCCGGCATCGCCGGTGGCCTGTCGCAATCCGCTGGCGGTCTGGTGGAGTCGCTGCGTAGCTTCGTGGAGGACGTCCGGATCGGGATGGCCGAGCGCGAGCAGGAGATCCACGAGGCGTTCGCCCGGGGCGAGGCGTTCGACGACCAGTTCGCCGAGCTGCGGGAGGACCCGCGCATCGGCGACCGAGAGATCTTTCCGGAGGAGCACCAGCGATGAAGACGGCGGAGATCAAGCGGCGGTATCTCGCCCACTTCGAGGCGAACGGCCATGCCGTGGTGCCGTCCGCTCCGCTGCCCGCCATCAGCGACCCGAACCTGCTGTTCGTCAACGCCGGCATGGTGCAGTTCGTCCCCTACTTCCTGGGGCAGCACACCCCGCCCTACTCCCGGGCGGTCAGCGTGCAGAAGTGCATCCGCACCCCGGACATCGACGAGGTCGGCAAGACCAGCCGGCACGGCACGTTCTTCCAGATGAACGGCAACTTCTCCTTCGGTGACTACTTCAAGGCCGGGGCGATCCCGCTCGCCTGGGACCTGGTCACCAAGTCGGTCGCCGAGGGCGGCTTCGGGCTGGACCCGGAGCGGATCTGGGCGACGGTCTACCTCGACGACGACGAGGCGGCGGAGATCTGGCGTTCCGTCGGCATGCCGGCCGAGCGGATCGTCCGGCGGGGCAAGAAGGACAACTTCTGGTCGATGGGCATCCCCGGCCCGGCCGGCCCGTGCTCCGAGCTGTACTACGACCGGGGCCCTGCCTACGGGCGCGAGGGCGGCCCGGAGGTCGACGAGGACCGGTACCTGGAGTTCTGGAACCTCGTCTTCATGCAGTTCCAGATCGACGACGTGCAGAGCAAGGAGCACTTCCAGATCGTCGGCGAGCTGCCGAAGAAGAACATCGACACCGGCATGGGCCTGGAGCGGATGGCGTCGCTGCTGCAGGGCGTCGACAACCTCTACGAGATCGACGAGGTCCGGCCGATCCTGGCGCGCGCCGCCGAGCTGACCGGCAAGCGGTACGGTGCGCACTCCGGCCACGTCGCCAGCGAGTCGCACCCCGACGACGTGCGGCTGCGGGTGATCGCCGACCACGTGCGCACCGCGCTGATGCTGATCGGCGACGGGGTCACCCCGAGCAACGAGGGGCGCGGGTACGTGCTGCGCCGCATCATGCGCCGCGCCATCCGGGCGGTGCGGCTGCTCGGCTGGCAGGACCGGGCGCTGCCCGAGCTGCTGCCGGTGGCGCGGGACTGCATGGCCCCGTCCTACCCGGAGCTGTCGGCCGAGTTCGACCGGATCTCGCAGTACGCGTACGCCGAGGAGGACGCCTTCCTGGCGACGCTGCGCGCCGGGACGACGATCCTGGACACGGCGATCGCCGAGACCAAGTCGGCGGGCAAGCCGGCGCTGTCGGGCGACAAGGCGTTCCAGCTGCACGACACCTACGGCTTCCCGATCGACCTGACCCTGGAGATCGCGGCCGAGCAGGGCCTCCAGGTCGACGCCGACGGCTTCCGCCGGCTGATGGCCGACCAGCGGGCCCGGGCCAAGGCCGACGCGCGGGCGCGCAAGACCGGGCACACCGACCTGTCGGCGTACCGGTCGGTGCTGGACGCGGGCGGGCCGGTGGAGTTCACCGGCTACACGGAGCTGAACCGGGAGTCCCGGGTCCGTGCCGTGCTCGCCGGCGGCGACCAGGTCGGCGCGGCCGCCGAGGGTGACACGGTCGAGCTGGTGCTCGACACCACCCCCTTCTACGCCGAGGGCGGCGGCCAGCAGCCCGACCAGGGCCTGATCACCGTCGGCGGCGGCCAGGTCGAGGTCTTCGACGTGCAGCAGCCGGTGCCGGGCCTGATCGTGCACCGCGCCCGCGTCGTCCGGGGCGAGGTGCGTGCCGGCGAGACGGGGTACGCCGAGATCGACGTGACCCGGCGGCGGGCCATCTCCCGTTCGCACACGGCCACCCACCTGGTGCACCAGACGATGCGCAACTTCCTCGGCGAGTCGGCGACCCAGGCCGGTTCGCTGAACGCGCCGGGCCGGCTGCGCTTCGACTTCAACACCCCGACGGGCGTGTCGCCGAGCGTCCTGCACGACGTGGAGCAGCAGGTCAACGAGGTGCTCCTGGCCGACCTGGAGGTGCACGCCTTCGTCACCAGCCAGGAGGAGGCCCGCCGCATCGGCGCGATGGCGCTGTTCGGCGAGAAGTACGGCGAGCGGGTGCGGGTCGTCGAGGTCGGCGACTACGCCCGGGAGCTGTGCGGCGGCACCCACGTGGCCCGCTCGGCCCAGCTCGGCCTCGTCAAGATCCTCTCCGAGGCGTCGGTCGGTTCGGGCGTACGCCGCATCGAGGCGCTCGTCGGCATGGACGCGTTCGGCTTCCTGGCCCGCGAGCACCTGCTGGTCTCCCGGCTCGCCGAGTTGTTCCGGGTCCCCGGCGACCAGGTCGCCGACCGGGTGGAGCAGACCGTCACCCAGCTCCGCGACGCCGAGAAGGAGCTGGAGAAGCTGCGTGCCCAGCTCGTGCTCGGCGGAGCGGCGGCCCTCGCCGGGCAGGCGAAGGACGTGCGCGGGGTGGCGTACGTCGGCACCGAGGCGCCCGAGGGCGCGGCCGGCAACGACGTGCGGACCCTGGCCCAGGAGATCCGGGGCAAGATCGACCCGGCCCGTCCGGCCGTGGTGGCCGTGGCGGCCCGGTCGAACGGCAAGGCGTCCCTCGTGGTGGCCGTGAACGCGGCGGCCCGCAGCCGGGGCCTGGCGGCGAAGGACCTGGTCAAGGCGGCGTTCTCTGGCCGGGGCGGCGGCAGCGACGACCTGGCCCAGGGCGGCGGCCTGCCGGCGGCCGAGGCGCCGAAGCTGCTGGCCACGGTCGAGCAGGCGATCGCCGACGCGTAGCGCGCCGCACGTCGGGTCAGGGCGGGCCGTCACGGTCCGCCCTGACCCGTTCCAGGGCAGGACGAAAACCGCTTCCGGGCGGACAACGGTCTTTTCAGGGCAGGATGAACGGTCTTTCAGGGCAGGATGAACGGAACATGACCGAAACGGTGCACGGTGTCCGGCTGGGCGTCGACGTGGGGCAGGTGCGGGTCGGGGTCGCCCGCTCCGACCCGCACGGGGTGCTGGCCACCCCGCTGGTGACACTCGGCCGGGACCTGACAGCGGCCGAGGACGCGGTGCCCAGCGACATGGCCGGGATCGTCGCCCTGATCGCCGAGCACGAGTGCGTCGAGGTGGTCGTCGGCCTACCGGTCAACCTCTCCGGCCAGCACGGCCCGGCCGCCCGGAATGTGAAGGCGTATGCTGACCGGTTGGCTGACGTAATAGCGCCCGTTCCGGTAACGCTCACCGACGAGAGGATGTCGACGGTCGTGGCTTCTCGTAGGCTTGCCGAGCGTGGCGTCCGGGGAAAGCGCCAACGCGCGGTGGTCGACCAGGCCGCCGCGGTCGAGATCCTGCAGAGCTGGCTGGACGCGCAGCGGAGGCGGACGCGATGATCGACGATCTGGACCTCGGTTTCGACGAGTCGGAACGGAGTGGCGACAAGGGCAAGCACCGGCGCAGCTACGTACGCAAGCGCAAGGGCGAGTCGGGCGGGAGCGGGGGCAAGACCGCGCTCGCCCTGCTGATGGCCTTCGTGCTGCTCGGCGTCATCGGCGGCGGGGCCTTCTATGGCTTCGACCGGGTGCAGAGCTACTTCGTCACCCCCGACTACGACGGGGCCGGCACGGGCGAGGTGACCGTCGAGATCAAGCAGGGCGCGTTGATCGCCGACATGGCCGTCGCGCTCTACGACGCCGGGGTGGTCAAGAGCGCCAAGGCGTTCATCGAGGCGGCCGAGGCCAACTCGCGTAGCAAGAACATCCAGCCCGGCACCTACAAGGTGCGCAAGCAGATGAGCGGCGAGCAGGCCCTGGTCATGCTGCTCGACCTGAAGAACAAGATCACCAACCAGGTCACCATCCCCGAGGGCCGCACCGCCAAGAACGTCTACAAGCTGCTGTCGGACAAGACCAAGATCCCGATCAAGGAGTTCGAGGCCGCCGCGAAGGACCCGGAAGGGCTCGGCGTGCCGGACTGGTGGTTCAAGCGCACCGACGGCAAGCCGGCGAAGAAGTCGATCGAGGGCTTCCTCTACCCGGACACGTACGAGATCCCGCCGAAGGCCACCGCCGAGATCCTGCTGTCGACGATGGTGCAGAACTTCCTCACCGTCACCGGCGAGATGAAGTTCGCCGACCGGGTGCAGGAGGAGCGGGGCGGCATCAGCCCGTACGAGGCGCTGATCGTCGCGTCCCTCGCCCAGGCCGAGGCCGGCAACAAGGACGACCTCGGCAAGGTCGCCCGGGTGGCCTACAACCGGGTGTACGGCGAGTTCCCGTGCAACTGCCTGGAGATGGACGTCACGGTCAACTACTACTTCGAGTCCATCGGCAAGGAGGGCAAGAAGTCGAAGGACATGACCCAGGCCGAGCTGGACGACAAGAAGAACCCGTACAACCGCAAGCTGCGGGGGATGATCCCCACCCCGATCAACAACCCGGGCAAGCAGGCCATGGAGGGGGCCATGGACCCGCCCCCCGGCAAGTGGCTCTGGTTCGTGGCGATCGACGACAAGGGCCACTCCGCCTTCGCCGAGACCTACGAGCAGCAGTTGAAGAACGAGGCGAAGGCCAAGGAGGCCGGGATCATCTGATGACGACGCCACGGCGGGCGGCGGTGGTCGGCAAGCCGATCAGTCACTCCCTCTCCCCGGTGATCCACAACGCCGGCTACGCCGCCGCCGGCCTCGCCGGGTGGTCGTACACGACGATCGAGTGCGCGGAGGCGGAGCTGGCGGCGATGGTCGGCGGCCTCGGCCCCGAGTGGGCCGGGCTGTCGGTGACCATGCCCTGCAAGGAGGCCACCCTCGTCCTCGCGGCCGAGGTGTCGCCCGTCGCCGCCGCGATGGGCGCGGCGAACACGCTGGTCCACCGCCCCGACGGCTCCTGGTACGCGGACAACACCGACGCCGCCGGCATGATCGAGCTGCTCGGCGCGGCCGGCGTGCCGCCGGGGGCCCGGTTCACCGTGCTCGGCGCGGGCGGCACCGCGCGGGCCGCCCTGGCCGCAGCCGCCCGCCTCGGCTCGGGCACGGTGACCGTGGTGGCCCGTCGCGCGTCGGCCATCGACGAACTGCGCCCGGCCGCCGACGCGCTCGGCCTGCGCCTGGCCGGTGCCGACTGGGCCGATGCGGCCGGGCACACCGACGCCGACGTGGTCGTCTCCACCGTCCCGAAGGGCGTCGCCGACCCGATCGCGGCGCACGCCCGGTGGCGGCCCGGCGCGGTCTACTTCGACGCGTTGTACGATCCGTGGCCCACGCCCCTCGCCGCCTCGGCCGAGGCGGCCGGCTGCCGGGTCGTGTCCGGGCTGGATCTGCTGGTCGCCCAGGCGGTCGGCCAGTTCGAGCACTTCACCGGCGTCCGTGCCCCGGTCGCGGCGATGGCCGCCGCGCTGTCGGCCGAGGTAGGCATCGAGATCCGCCCGACCCGCTAGCGCCCCGACTCGCCCCGACTCGCCCCGCGTGGCTGCGCGGCGTGGCGGCGCGGCCGGTTCAGCGCCGCCATGTCGGCGACATGGCGGTATCCGCGCCCACGGATACCGCCATCTCCCCGACATTCGCCGTCCACCGAGCGGACCGGTGGCCCGCCGGGTGTGCATCCGGGGGTCGGCCGGTGTCAGCTGTGACGACACCGGACGTTCGGGCGCGGTTCCTAGCGTGCGGGGCATGTTGACCTTGAACCGACGGCCGCGCCGGCCCGTGGCCGTCCTCGTGGCGCTCGCCACGACCGCCGGCCTGTTCGCCGCCGTTCCCGTTTCCGCCCCCGCCGCCGCCGCGAAGCCCGGTGACGTCGTCGTCGCCGAGGACTTCTCCACCGGTACGCTGCCCGCCGGCTGGCGGGCCATCGACGGCGAGTGGACGGTGCGCGACGGCCGGCTGCGCGGCACCGCCACCAGCGGCACCAAGAAGATCACCTTCGGCCGGCACCTCACCGACTTCCGGTTCTCCGCCACCGTCCGCTTCGAGTCCGTCGCCGAGGCGACCCGGTGGACGGCGCTCGGCCTCGACGTGCCCGCCGACGGGCGTACCCCGTGGTGGATCGCGACCATGCGCAGCGGCACCACTGCCGCGAACGGCCTGGAGTTCGCCCAGCTCACCACCGCCAACGCCTGGAACGTCACCAACACCGGCTCGGCACCGTACGCCGCCGGCACGGGGCGGGACATGAAGGTCGTCGTGGAGGTGCACGGCAACCAGGCCCGCTGGTTCCTCGACGGCCGACAGTTGCTGCGCACCAGCAGCCTCACCCGGTCCACCGACGGCGGGCAGGCCCTGATCGTCAACGGCGGCAGCGTCTCCTTCGACGACGTGCTGGTCACCGAGCTGCCGCCGAACGGCTACCTGCGCCCGGCCGGCGCGCCGCTGACCGTCATCGCCCACCGGGGGGCGTCCGCCGCCGCCCCCGAGAACACGCTCGTCGCGCAGGAGATCGCCCGCCGCTCCGGCGCGGACTTCGTCGAGAACGACGTCCAGCCCAGCCGCGACGGGGTGCCGTTCGTGTTGCACGACGCCACCGTCGACCGCACCACCGACGGCTCGGGCGCGATCCGTACCCTCACCGCCGCCCAGCTCAAGGCGCTCGACGCCGGCTCCTGGTTCGCCCCGCAGTACGCCGGGGCCCGGCTGCCCACCCTCGCCGAGCAGCTCGTCGACCTGCGGACCCGGGGCGGCAACCTGCTGCTGGAGATCAAGGGCGCGCACACCCGCGACGAGGTGGCCCGCATCGTCGAGGTGATCCGCGCCGAGAAGATGACGGCGCGCGTCTTCGTGCAGAGCTTCGAGGTTGACGCCCTGCGCTACACCCGGGAACTCGCCCCCGAGCTGCCGACCGGCCTGCTGCGCAGCGGCCTGGACGCCGACCCGGTCGCCGTGGCGCGGGAGCTGGGCGTCACGGCGTACAACCCGACGGGTACGGCGCTGCTGGCCCGGCCGTCGGTGATCGCCGACCTGCACGCCGCCGGTGTCGCCGTCATGGCCTGGACGGTCGACTCGCCGGCCCAGTGGCAGCAGCTGGAACGGATCGGCACCGACGGGATCATCACGAACCGGCCGGCGGAGCTGGCCGGCTGGAGTGCCGCCGGTCAGCTCGGCGCGGCCGTCCCCACCGTGTCGATCGCCGCCCCCGCCGACGGCGTCGCGTTGGACCGGGCGCAGCGGCCGGTGCTCACCGTGCCGGCCACCGACGCCGACACCGTGACCGTCACCCTCGACGGCGCGGCGTTGCCGGTGGGCAAGCCCTTCGACCTGACCGCGCTGGCAGCCGGCGCGCACCGGCTGCGCGCCGTGGCGACCGGCCCGAAGGGTACGGCCACCGCCGAGGCCACCTTCACCGTGGCGGTGACCCCGGCCGGCCTCGGCCACCTGGTGCTCACCTCCGGCGCGAAGGAACACGCCCTCACGGTGCTCACCAACTATCTCGTCAAGCACCGGTACGCGGAGCTGGCCCGGTACGCCGACCAGCACGCCGGCCGCTTCCTGCCGGAGGCGAAGGCACGCGTCATCGCCGCCGACGCCCGCACCCTGGCCACCCGCTAACCCCGGCCCCGCCCTCTGCGTGCGCCCCGCCTCGCCCCGGTCGGTGATCAAGAGGTTTGCGTCATCGTGATGATCAAACTTGACGCTTTTCTCTTGATCACCGGGCCGGGGCCTGGGCCCGGGGAGGGGGTGAGGTGGTGGTTGGGGTTCAGTGCTGTGGGGCAGGCTTGCCGTCAGTCCACAAGGACTCGAAGTGCTCGACGTACCGGTCGAACGCTCCTCCGTCCTGCCGTCGTCGCAGGTGCAGCGTCACGGAGTCCTGCCCGAGCCCCGCCCCGATGTGCGTGGCGACTATGGCCTCCTCGTCGAAGAGCCACACGGACATCGCGAGATGACGGGTAGAGAACCGGACCGGAATCGTGGCACCGACCTTGCTGAGCTCCGCGCGCGTCATCGCGATGCGAGTCGACAGCGTGAGCGGAGTCGCTTCGATCCTCTCTCGCTCGGCCGTGACCGGGCTGTCCGGGTCCCCGAGCAGGAATCGCAGGTCGGCTCCGGCGCTGGCTTTCGCTTCGAGCGTGGCGGAGATGCCGGGCACCTCCAGCCAGAGAAAGTAGCTGGTGTATCCACCGAACCAGAGCCGAGAACTGGCCTGCCCGATGGCATCACGGAACGCCGGCCGGGGCAGGTCTGCGCGGCGTGGATAGATGCCTATCAGTTCGCGATCGCTTCCGACCTTCACGGCACGTCGGATCATCTCAGGCCACAGCACCCTCACATCCTCGCCCGACACCTCGGCTGCTCGCACTCTGCAACGAGAGTGAGGGACAGCCCTCGGCTGACCACCCTTCCACGGTCTTCACGTCCACATCGCGCTTTCGTCGAGGTCAGCGAAGGAAGGCCGGCTGTGTCGGCTCTCCTTGCCGCGTCAGGCGGCGATGAGGTCTTGTGCGTCTTGGCAGAACTGGCGGACGGCGGGCGTACGCCGGTATGGAGCCAGCGCGCCGACCAGATTGCGCACATGCTTGATGCACCTGGCAGAGGTGACCTGGCCGGTCAGGGTCTGGACGGCCTGGTCGCCGAGCGCGAGGGCCTTGTCCAGCTCGGGCTGCTCCTGCTGGACATAGGTGGTGGCGAGCAGAGCGTTTCGCAGTGCGCCCTCGCGGGTGTACTCGTTGCCCTGTAGCCGCAGGGCAGTGCGGAGATGATCGCGGGCGCGTGGCCAGTCTTCGAGCTTGACGAAGCAGTAGCCGGCCTGGGCATGTGCCTGCGCCTCGTTGATCCAGTACGACCAGTCCGGGTCGCCGTGCTCCGGCCTGCTGTCGGTGAACCTGCCGAATGCGTTGTCGAGCGCGCGCCGGGTGTCGGTCTCCGCCCTGTTGTTGGCGTACGCCTCGGCGGCGCGCAGGTCGAGTATCGTCGCCACCTTCGGGCTGGTGGTGGGGTAGCTGGCTCGCGCAGTTTCGGCGAGGGTGACAGCCTGGCGGAGCTGACCCAGGTCCTTGGCCTGGCAGGACATGAAGCCGAGGATGTTCGCGCCGAGCCCACGGTCGCCGGCGGCGTTGGCCTGGTAGAGGCCGGCGATCCAGAATCGCTGGGCCTGAGTGTGGTGACCGTCGTCGAAGGAGAGCCAGCCGGCGAGGCGCAGCAGCTCTCCGGCGGTGGCGTGGAGACGCCGACCGACGGTGTCGGTGTAGCTGTGCTCTTGCAGCGCCCCGACCACCACGCTCAGATGCTGGCGGACCAGCCCGAGGGTGTGGCCGCTGCCGAGGTGGTCGTCCATGCGTCGCAGGCTGGCCGTCACCGCGTCCAGGTGGTCGACGACCTCGCCCGACAGGTGCCGGCCGGCGGTCGACGCGATGTCCGCTGGTGGTTGGGCGATCAGCCACTCGTGTGCCGGTGACGTGAGTGCGGAACCGAGCAGAGTGAGGAACATCCGTCGGTGCATCATTCCCTCAGATTCGTTCACCACCTCGGCTGCCCGCAAGGCCCCGGCTGAGGACCAGGGCAGATCCAGACCAGCGGAGGCGGGTGCTGCCCGACCTGCTCGCCGCCATCCGGCACGCCCACCACACCCCGACCGGGGACGCGTCCGCCCCCGACCCGCTCGTCCGCGTCTACCGGCTCGCCGCCCAGACGCTGGTCAAGCTCGGTGAACCCCACCTCGGCCTGCTGGCCGCAGATCGCGCCATGATGGCCGCTACTGGAGATCCGCACCGCACCGGGCTCGCCGCCGTCTCCCTTGCCCAGGCGCTGCGCGCCCTGCGCCGGGGCCGCCTCGCGAAGGCTGCCGCGCTCAGCGCCGTACACCAGCTCGACCGGACGCCGTCGCGCGCCTTCCTGCCGGACGGACCGGGACTGACCGGGACCCTGTTGATCGAGGCCGCCCTCGCCGCCGCCACCTGTGGTGACGCCGCCACCGCCCACGATCTCACCGAACGCGCCGTCGACCTCGCTGCCGCCCACGGCAACCGGCAGCACGACGGCGACGGCGTCGCCTTCGGCCCGGTCGCTGTCACCCTCGCCCGTGCCCTGGCCGCCACCCACCTCGGCGACCACCATCGTGCCGTCACGCTCCACCGTCACGCCGCCAACAGCGAGGGGTGGCACCGGCTCCCCGCCGAGCATCGCGCCGCCCACCTCATCGACATCGCCCGCGCCCACCTCGACCTCGGCGACCCGGCGGCTGCCGGCCGTGCTCTCCTCACCGCCGACCGCCTCGCCCCCGCCGAGACTCGCACCCGCTCCGCCGCCAGGGTCGCCCTCACCACGATTCTTCGCACCGGTCCCACCCCCGCCGACGTCACCCGCCTGGCCGCCGTCCTCGGCCTGACCCGGCAGTAGGCGCCAGACCTTGGACAGCTGCTGTCAGCCGGGCGGACAGCAAGCGTCCACGATCTCGTCTGCTGCGGGGCGTGGCGTGCGGGCGGCGCGTCCGTAGGGCGGGACGCGGTGGGCGGCCCGGTGGGACGTAACCCGGGCGTGACAGACTTGCCCACGTGTTGCGCTGGTTGACTGCAGGTGAATCGCACGGTCCCGCCCTCGTCGCGATGCTGGAGGGCGTGCCCGCCGGGATCGAGGTGACCACCGGCGAGATCGCCGGTGAGCTGGCCCGCCGCCGGCTCGGCTACGGCCGGGGTGCCCGGATGGCCTTCGAGCAGGACGTCGTCGAGATCATCGGCGGGCTCCGGCACGGCGTCACCCTCGGCAGCCCCGTCGCCATCCGGGTCGGCAACTCCGAGTGGCCCAAGTGGCAGACGGTGATGGCCGCCGACCCGGTGGACCCCGACGAGCTGGCCCGGCAGGCCCGCAACGCGCCGCTGACCCGCCCGCGTCCGGGCCACGCCGATCTCGCCGGCATGCAGAAGTACGGCCACACCGACGCCCGGCCGATCCTGGAGCGGGCCAGCGCGCGGGAGACCGCCGCCCGGGTCGCCGTCGGCACCGTGGCGAAGGCCCTGGTGAAGCAGGCCCTCGGCATCGAGATCGTCTCGCACGTCGTGGAGCTGGGCCCGGTCGCCGCGAAGCCGGGGCTGCGCCCCACGCCCGAGGACGCCGAGCGCATCGACGCCGACCCGCTGCGCTGCCTCGACTCCGACGCGAGCGCCCGGATGGTCGCCGAGGTCGACGCCGCGAAGAAGGCCGCCGACACGCTGGGCGGCGTGGTCGAGGTGCTGGCGTACGGGGTGCCGCCGGGCCTGGGCAGCCACGTGCAGTGGGACCGCAAGCTCGACGCCCGGCTCGCCACGGCGCTGATGTCGATCCAGGCGATCAAGGGCGTGGAGATCGGCGACGGCTGGTTGCAGGCCCGCTCCCGTGGCTCGGAGGCGCACGACGAGATCGTGCCGACCGCGACCGGGGTGCGCCGGGTGACCGACCGGGCCGGCGGCCTGGAGGGCGGCATCACCACCGGCGAGCCGCTGCGGGTGAAGGCGGCGATGAAGCCGATCTCGTCGCTGAACCGGGCCCTGGCCACGGTCGATGTGACCACGGGGGAGCCGGCGACCGCCATCAACCAGCGCTCCGACGTGTGCGCCGTGCCGGCCGCCGCCGTGGTCGCCGAGGCGATGGTGGCGCTGGTGCTCGCCGAGGCCGCCGTGGAGAAGTTCGGCGGCGACTCGGTGGCCGAGATGCGCCGCAACCTGGCCGGCTACCTCGACTCCCTGGTGATCCGGTGAGCACCTCTCCCGGTGATGATGCGGTGAGCCGCAGTGGTGACCCGGTCGGCCGGACGCGGCCGGTGGTCGTCCTCGTCGGGTCGCCCGGCTCCGGGAAGACCACCGTCGGGGAGACCCTCGCCGCGCAGCTCGGGGTCGAGTTCCGCGACACCGACGCCGACATCGAGGCGATGGCCGGCAAGCCGATCCCGGAGATCTTCGTCGACGAGGGCGAGGATCACTTCCGCGCCCTGGAGCGGGCCGCCACCGCCGCGGCGCTGACCTCCTGCGCCGGGGTGCTCGCCCTCGGCGGCGGCGCGGTGCTCGCCGAGGAGAACCGCGCCGCCCTGGTCGGGCACACCGTGGTGCACCTGAGCGTCGAGCTGGCCGACGCGGTGAAGCGGGTCGGGCTGGGCGCCGGCCGGCCGCTGCTGGCGATCAACCCGAGGGCGACGCTGAAACACCTGATGGACCAGCGCCGCCCGCTCTACGCCGAGGTGTCGACCGCGACGGTGGTCACCGACGGGCGTACGCCGGAGGAGATCGCCGCCGAGGTCGCCGCCCTGCTCAAGGCCTGAGGCGCTCCCCGCCGCCCCATGCGAGAGTGTTTGCAGGGGGCCCTTCCTATGCAGAATGCGTTAACAAGGGGCCCCTCCTTACCGCCGGACGCCAGGTGGCGAGCAGGGCCAGCGCCAGGGCGATCTCGGCCAGGTCACCGCCGTAGTACATGACCGTCGCGCCGGCGCGCAGCTGCTCGGGCGGGGCGGGGACGTCCACGGCGAGTCCCGCGTACAGCAGTTGGGCCAGGGCGGCGTGGGCGGCCACGGCGACCCCGAGCACCACGAGCCGCGCCGGCACCCGGGGGCGGTGCGGGCCGGGGTCGGGGCCGGCGACCGACCAGGCGAAGAGCAGCCCCGAGAGCAGGAAGTGCAGGTGCACCAGGTGGTGCAGGACCGGGTGCGCCAGCGTCGCCCGGTACAGCGGCGTCAGGTACAGCGCGTACAGCCCGCCGGCGGTGAGCGCGAGGCCGGTCACCGGGTGGGCGAGCGCGGCGAGGGCGGGGCGGCGCAGCAGCCGCACCAGGGCCCGGCCGCGCCGCCGGTCGATGCTGCGCAGCGCCAGGGTGACCGGCGCGCCGAGCACCAGCCCGAGCGGCGCGAGCATGCCGACCAGCAGGTGCTGCCAGGCGTGCGCGGCGAAGCCGCCGGCCGGCAGGGTCAGCCCCACCGCCAGCAGGCCGGCCCCCGCGCCGAAGGCCGCCGTGCGCCGGTGCGGCCAGCCGCCGCCGTCGGGCCCGCGCTGCCGCAGCGCGGCGGCGAGATAGACCCAGAAGATCACCAGGGGTACGAGCAGCGCCGGCCCCGGCGCGTACCCGTCGTGCCCGCCGTGGCTGCCTCCTCCCACTGCCAGGCCCCCGATCATCGTGGGGTCACCGGCGGTCGGCGCAGACGTCCACGATCGTGCCGCGGCGCTGCACCAGCCAGCCTGCGGCGACCAACGCCGCCCCGAGCGCCAGGAACCCGAGGTCCCACCACGTCCGGTACGCGCCCTCGCGCACGTGGTGGATGCCGAGCAGGTGGTGGTCGACGATCCCCTCGACGAGGTTGAACAACCCCCAGCCGACCAGCGCCCAGCCCCACAGCACGGGGGAGCGCCACAGCCGGCCCCGCGACCCGGTGACCCGGGAGTAGAGCAGGGCCAGGCCGGTCAGCACCGCCACCCAGGTCACCACGTGGAAGATCCCGTCCCACAGGGTGTTCATCTCCAGGCCGGGCACGGTGTCCACCGGGTACGCCTTCACCCCGACGTTGTCGCTGCCGGTGCCGCTGAGCATGTGGTGCCACTGGAGCACCTGGTGCAGCACGATGCCGTCGGCGAAGCCGCCGAGGCCGATGCCGAGAATCGTGGCGGGCAGCCGGATGTCGGTGCCCTCGGTGCTGGGTGTGCTCATCGCGGGGTACCTCCGCCTCGTCGGCCGGCCCGTGCCGGAAGACGTCGCCCGTGCCGGAGACGCCGTCCGTGCCGGAGACGCCGCCGTGCTGAGAACGTCGTCCGGGTCCGGACCGTCGCCTGTGCTGGAAACGCTGCCCCCGCTCTGCCCGGCTAAACGCCGCTGGCCGCCGCCGGTGACGTGGCGGCCGGCGACCCGTCGTGCGCCGGCGACCCGTCGTGCAGCGGAGTCGCGCCGTGCGCGGGCGTCGCGCCGCGCGTGGTGTTAGGAAGGGGCCCTTCCTATACAGAAAGCGTTAACAAGGGGCCCCTCCTTACGAAACCCGCCACGGAGTGGACAGGCGGCGTCGTGGGGGCCGTGGCTGGACTAGGCTGCCGGGCGATGGACGAGGTGACCCGGATTCCGGTCGGCGGCGAGCGGCCGTACGACGTATTGGTGGGACGCGACCTGCTCGATTCGCTCCCGACGTTGCTGCCCGGCGCGACCCGGGTGGCGGTGCTGCACGCTCCGCCGCTGAAGGGGCTGGCCGACGCGATCGGCGCGCGCCTGGCGGCGGCCGGGGCGGCCCCCCTGCTGGTGGAGGTGCCGGACGCCGAGGCGGGCAAGGCCATCGAGGTGGCCGCCGCGTGCTGGGACCAGCTCGGCGAGGCGGGCTTCACCCGCACCGACGCGGTGGTGGGGGTGGGCGGCGGCGCGGTCACCGACCTGGCCGGCTTCGTCGCGGCCTGCTGGCTGCGCGGGGTGCGCTGGGTGCCGGTGGCGACGTCGCTGCTGGGCATGGTCGACGCGGCGGTGGGCGGCAAGACGGGGATCAACACGGCGGCCGGCAAGAACCTCGTGGGCGGCTTCCACCCGCCGGTCGGGGTGCTGTGCGACCTCGCGGTGCTCGACAGCCTCCCGCCGGCCGACCTGGCGGCGGGGCTGGCCGAGGTGGTCAAGTGCGGGTTCATCGCCGACCCGGTGATCCTCGACCTGGTGGAGCGGGACCGGGCGGCGGCGACGGACCCGACGTCGCCGGTGGTCCGGGAGCTGATCGAGCGGGCGATCCGGGTGAAGGCCGACGTGGTCTCCGGCGACCTGCGCGAGTCCGGGGTGCGCGAGGTGCTCAACTACGGCCACACCCTGGCCCACGCGATCGAGAAGGTGGAGGGGTACCGCTGGCGGCACGGGCACGCCGTGTCCGTCGGCCTGGTCTACGCGGGGGAGCTGGCCCGGCTGGCGGGCCGGCTGGACCCGGAGACCACGGCGCGGCACCGCACGGTGCTGACGGCGCTGGGGCTGCCCACGGCGTACCGGGCCGACGCGTGGCCGCAGCTGCTGGCCGCGATGCGGGTGGACAAGAAGAGCCGCGGCTCGCGGCTGCGGTTCGTGGTGCTCGACGCGCTGGCCCGCCCGGCGATCCTGGAGGGCCCGGACGACGAGCTGCTGCACGCCGCCTACCGGGAGGTCTCCTCATGAGGGTGTACGTGCTCAACGGGCCGAACCTGGGTCGGCTGGGCACCCGCCAGGTCGACGTGTACGGGGCGACCAGCTACGCCGACCTGGTGGGGCTCTGCGAGGCGACCGGCCGGGAGCTGGGGCTGGACGTGACGGTGCGGCAGACCGACGCCGAGCACGAGCTGGTGGGCTGGCTGCACGAGGCGGCCGACGAGCAGGCGGCGGTGGTGCTCAACCCGGCGGCCTGGTCGCACTACTCGATCGCGGTGCGGGACGCCTGCGCCCTGCTGCGCGGCCCGCTGGTGGAGGTGCACATCTCCAACATCCACGCCCGGGAGGAGTTCCGCGCGCACTCGGTGGTCTCGGCGGTGGCGACGGGGGTGATCTGCGGGTTGGGCGTGGACGGCTACCGGCTCGCCCTGCACCACCTGGCGGCCCGCGCGGGCGCGGGAACGACCGGCGGCTGACGGCGGGTACGGCCGGCGGCGGCAGCTAGTAGACTTGCCAGGTCTGTCCGCCAATTGATGATCAAGGCAGGAAATGGCCACCACCAACGACCTGAAGAACGGCCTGGTACTCAACCTCGACGGGGAGCTCTGGGCCGTCGTAGAGTTCCAGCACGTCAAGCCCGGTAAGGGTGGCGCCTTCGTGCGTACCACGCTGAAGAACGTGCTGTCCGGCAAGGTGGTCGACAAGACCTTCAACGCGGGCACCAAGGTCGAGACCGCGACCGTGGACAAGCGCACGATGCAATACCTCTACGCCGACGGCGAGGACTACGTCTTCATGGATCTGGAGACGTTCGACCAGATCACCGTCCCCGGGGGCACCGTCGGCGAGGCCGCCAACTACCTCCTGCCGGAGGCCGAGGCGACCGTCGCCACCCACGAGGGCGTGCCGCTCTACATCGAGCTGCCGACCTCCGTGGTGTTGGAGATCACCTACACGGAGCCGGGCCTGCAGGGCGACCGGTCCACCGGCGGCAACAAGCCGGCGACGGTCGAGACCGGCGCGACCGTGCAGGTGCCGCTCTTCATCACCACCGGCGAGAAGATCAAGGTCGACACCCGCGACGGCCGTTACCTCGGCCGCGCCTGATGGCCGAGGGCCCCAAGCAGCAGATGCCGGCGCGCCGCAAGGCGCGCAAGCGGGCGCTGGACGTGCTCTTCGAGGCCGACCTGCGCGACCGGCCGCCGGTGGAGGTGCTCGCCGGCTACGTCGAGCGGATCGAGAAGCCCCACCCGGAGCACCTGGGGTACGCGGTCGGCCTCGTCGAGGGGGTGGCCGCGCACCTGGACCGGATCGACGAGCTGATCGCCAGCTACGCCGAGGGGTGGACGCTGGACCGGATGCCGGCGGTGGACCGCAACCTGGCCCGCATCGCCGTCTACGAGCTGCTCTACGTCGACGAGCTCGACGACGCGGTGGCGATCAGCGAGGCCGTCGAGCTGGCCCGGCAGATGTCGACCGACGACTCGCCGCGCTTCCTCAACGGGGTGCTCGGCCGGATCGCCGAGTACGCCACCCGCTGACCGTCCCCCCTCGGGGCGCCGGCCGGTGTGGCGGTGTCGAAAAGGGCCCGTGCCTGCGGCACGGGCCCTTTCGGCGTGACCTTTGTCGGGGCGCGAAGAGCGCCCCGTGGGCGCGTCAGGACGCGAAGAACGCCCGCGGGTCGGCGACGAGCACGCCGTGCTCGGTGAGGCGCTCGATCAGCCCGGACGGCGAGGCGTCGTAGACGATCGCCAGGGCGCGCAGGTCGTCGGCGCGGATGGAGAGCACCCGGCCGTTGTAGTCGCCCCGCTGCTGCTGGATGGCGCGGGCGTACCGGGCGACGTAGGCCAGGTCCTCGGAGGCGTCGTCGTAGAGCCGCTCCAGGTCCAGGACGATCTTGCTGGTGGGCTCGTGTCGCACCCCGCTGCCGTCGGGCAGCAGCTCGGAGACGGGCACCCGGTAGAAGTCGGCCAGCTCGGCCAGGCGGGACACCGTGACGGCGCGGTCACCGCGCTCGTACGAGCCGACCACCACGGCCTTCCACCGCCCGTTGGACTTCTCCTCCACTCCCTGCAGGGACAGGCCCTGCTGCTGGCGGATGGAGCGCAGGCGGGCGCCCAGCGACTTGGCGTATTCAGAGGGCATTCGGACACTCCCAGTGCTGCTCGGGGTTCACCCCGCGATCGCTACGGAGCGTGACGGTACGGGGATTGCGACAACTGGTCAAGTGGTCGTGACCCTACCGTTGGGCTGGGCGGGTGGAGTTATCCCGATTCGCCAGCCTGATTCTGGGGTCAGTGCCGGCGTCGGCCCCTCCCATGACCGCTGGTAACGTGGCATGCAGCCCCCGCCCGGGTCGCCCGCGGCCCGCCGGAGGCGTCAGACGTCCTTTAACGACCCGTCCCGTGAGGCGGGGAAGGAGGTCCGCCGTGGCCTACCCGTCGGCTGCCCACACGTCGCCACCGCGACAACCCTCGGTGAAGGTGATCCTCGCCGCAGCGGACGTCTCGCGCGTGGTCGACCGCATCGCACACCAGATCCTCGAGAAGACCCAGGGCGCCGCCGACACGGTGCTGCTCGGGATTCCCACCCGCGGGGTGCCGCTCGCCCGGCGGCTCGCCGCCCGGATCGGCACCTTCGAGGACGTCGCCGTCCCGGCCGGCGTGCTCGACATCACCCTCTACCGCGACGACCTGCGCCGGCACGCCACCCGCGCGGTCGGCCCGACCCAGCTCCCGGCCGGCGGGATCGACGGCAAGCGGGTCGTCCTCGTCGACGACGTCCTCTTCTCCGGCCGCACCGTCCGGGCCGCTCTCGACGCGCTCAGCGACGTGGGCCGCCCCGCCTCGGTGCAGCTCGCCGTCCTGGTCGACCGCGGCCACCGGCAGCTGCCGATCCGCGCCGACTACGTCGGCAAGAACATCCCGACGGCGCTGGCCGAGAACGTGAAGGTCACCCTCGCCGAGACCGACGGCGCCGACGAGGTCAGGCTGTACGGGGAGGCGACCGCCGCATGATCCGCCACCTGCTCTCCGGCGCCGACCTGGACGCCGCCACCGCCACCCTGATCCTGGACACCGCCGCCGAGATGGCCACGGTCGCCGGCCGCGAGGTCAAGAAGCTGCCCGCGCTGCGCGGGCGGACCGTGGTGAACCTCTTCTACGAGGACTCCACCCGCACCCGGATCTCGTTCGAGGCGGCGGCGAAGCGGCTCAGCGCCGACGTGATCAACTTCTCGGCCAAGGGCTCCAGCGTGACCAAGGGCGAGAGCCTGAAGGACACCGCGCTCACCCTCCAGGCGATGGGGGCCGACGCGGTCGTCGTCCGGCACCCCGCCTCGGGCGCCCCGCACCGGCTGGCCGACTGGGTCGACGGGTCGGTGGTCAACGCCGGCGACGGCACCCACGAGCACCCCACCCAGGCGTTGCTGGACGCGTACACGATGCGGGCCCGGCTGGGGCGGCTCGCCGGCCTGCACGTCGCGGTCGTCGGGGACGTGCTGCACTCCCGGGTCGCCCGCTCCAACGTGCTGCTGCTGTCCACCCTCGGGGCGAAGGTCACCCTGGTCGGGCCGCCCACGCTGATCCCCGTCGACATCGCGCAGGCCCTCGCGCCCGGCATCGACGTCTCCTACGACCTCGACGCCGTGCTGCCGAACGTGGACGTGGTGATGATGCTGCGGGTGCAGCGGGAGCGGATGACCGACTCCTACTTCCCCTCGGCCCGCGAGTACGCCCGCCGCTACGGGCTCGACGCGCCCCGGATGCGCCGGTTGCCGGAGCACGCGATCGTCATGCACCCCGGGCCGATGAACCGGGGCATGGAGATCACGCCCGAGGTCGCCGACTCGCCCCGCTCCACCATCGTCGAACAGGTCGCCAACGGGGTCTCCGTGCGGATGGCCGTCCTCTACCTGCTGCTCGGGGGGAACAACCTGTGACCGCGTACCTGATCACCAACGTGAGCGTCGTCGGCGCCGCGCCGACGGACCTGCTGATCCGCGACGGCGTCGTCGCCGAGACCGGCGCCGGCCTCACCGCGCCCGACGCCACGCAGGTCGACGGCACCGGGCTGGTCGCCCTGCCCGGCCTGGTCGACCTGCACACCCACCTGCGCGAGCCGGGCCGCGAGGACGCCGAGACCGTGGAGTCCGGCTCCCGGGCGGCGGCGCTCGGCGGCTACACGGCGGTCTGCGCGATGGCGAACACCTCCCCGGTCGCCGACACCGCCGGCGTGGTCGAGCAGGTCTGGCGGCTCGGCCGGGAGGCCGGGCTGGTCGACGTGCAGCCGATCGGCGCGGTCACCGTCGGCCTGGCCGGCGAGCGCCTGGCCGAGCTGGGCGCGATGGCCGATTCGGCGGCCCGGGTGCGGATCTTCTCCGACGACGGGCACTGCGTCGCCGACCCGAAGCTGATGCGCCGGGCGCTGGAGTACGTCAAGGCGTTCGACGGGATCATCGCCCAGCACGCCGAGGAGCCCCGGCTCACCGAGGGCGCGCAGATGCACGAGGGCGAGGTGTCCACCCGGCTCGGGCTGACCGGCTGGCCGGCGGTCGCCGAGGAGGCGATCATCGCCCGGGACGTGCTGCTCGCCGAGCACGTCGGCAGCCGCCTGCACGTCTGCCACGTCTCCACCGCCGGCAGCGTCGAGGTGCTGCGCCAGGCCAAGGCCCGGGGGGTACGCGTCACCGCCGAGGTGACCCCGCACCACCTGCTGCTGACGGACGCGGTCGTGAGCGGGAGGAGTGAGCTTGCGAGCCCCGCACTCGCGAACAACTGGAGCCCCGCCGGAGCCTACGACCCCGTGTTCAAGGTCAACCCGCCGCTGCGCACGGCCACCGACATCGCCGCGCTGCGCGCCGCGCTGGCCGAGGGCGTGATCGACGTCATCGCCACCGATCACGCCCCGCACGCCGTGGAGGACAAGGAGTGCGAGTGGGCGTACGCCCGGCCGGGCATGCTCGGCCTGGAGACGGCGCTGTCGATCGCGCTGGACGTGCTCGGCCCGCAGTGGGACCTGATCGCCGAGCGCATGTCGCGCGCCCCGGCCCGCATCGCCGGGCTCGACGGCCACGGCGTCGACCCGGCCCCCGGCGTGCCGGCCAACCTGACCCTGGTCGACCCGGCGGCCCGCCGGGTGATCGAGCCCGCGGAGCTGGCCAGCCGCAGTCGCAACACCCCGTACGCCCGCATGACGCTGCCGGGTCGCATCGTGGCGACCTTCCTGCGCGGCGAGCCGACGGTCCTGGACGGAAAGGCTGTTAACTAATATGGAGAAGCGCAGGAGCGCGATCCTGGTCCTGGAGGACGGGCGTACGTTCCACGGCGAGGCGTACGGCAGCGTCGGCGAGACGTTCGGCGAGGCGGTCTTCAACACCGGCATGACCGGCTACCAGGAGACCCTGACCGACCCGTCCTACCACCGGCAGGTGGTGGTGCAGACCGCCCCGCACATCGGCAACACCGGCGTCAACGCCGAGGACGACGAGTCCGCCCGGATCTGGGTCGCCGGCTACGTGGTGCGCGACCCGGCCCGGGTCCCCTCGAACTGGCGGTCCACCGGCACGCTGGCCGACCGGCTCGCCGCCGAGGGAGTGGTCGGCATCAGCGGCGTGGACACCCGGGCGCTGACCCGGCACCTGCGCGAGCGCGGCGCGATGCGGGTCGGCATCTCCAGCGTCGACGACGACCCGCGCGCCCTGCTGGCCCGGGTCCGCCAGTCGCCGCAGATGGTCGGCGCGGACCTCTCCGCCGAGGTGAGCACCGCGCAGCCGTACGTCGTCGAGGCCGAGGGCACGCACCGGTTCACGGTGGCCGCCCTGGACCTGGGCATCAAGCGCAACGTGCCGCGCCGGCTCGCCGCGCGCGGCGTCACCACCCACGTGCTGCCCGCCGGGTCGAGCATCGACGACCTGCTCGCCACCGGCGCGGACGCCGTCTTCTTCTCGCCCGGTCCGGGCGACCCGGCGACCGCCGACGGCCCGGTGGGGCTGGCCCGGGAGGTGCTGACCCGGCGGATCCCGCTGTTCGGCATCTGCTTCGGCAGCCAGATCCTCGGCCGGGCGCTGGGCTTCGGCACCTACAAGCTCGGCTACGGCCACCGGGGCATCAACCAGCCGGTGCTCGACCGGGCCACCGGCAAGGTCGAGGTGACCAGCCACAACCACGGCTTCGCGGTCGCCTGGCCGGGCCGCGAACAGGAGCCCGGCGCCGGGCAGGGCGCGGTCGTGCCCGACCAGGTGATCGACACCGAGTTCGGCGGCGTCGAGGTGTCGCACGTCTGCCTCAACGACAACGTGGTCGAGGGGCTGCGGGCGCTCGACGTGCCCGCCTTCACCGTCCAGTACCACCCGGAGGCGGCGGCCGGCCCGCACGACGCGGACTACCTGTTCGACCGATTCGCCGAGCTGATCGAGGGCCGTGCCCCCGACCAGCGGCCCAGCGAGGGCCGGAGCAACAGCGAGGGGCGCGCGCATGCCTAAGCGGACCGATCTCAAGCACATCATGGTGATCGGCTCGGGGCCGATCGTCATCGGGCAGGCCTGCGAGTTCGACTACTCCGGCACCCAGGCGTGCCGGGTGCTGCGCAGCGAGGGGATCCGGGTCAGCCTGGTCAACTCCAACCCGGCGACGATCATGACGGACCCGGAGTTCGCCGACGCCACGTACGTCGAGCCGATCACCCCGGAGTTCGTCGAGCTGGTCATCGCCAAGGAGCGCCCCGACGCGCTGCTGCCCACCCTCGGCGGGCAGACCGCGCTGAACACGGCGGTCGCCCTGCACGCGGCGGGCGTGCTCGACAAGTACGGCGTCGAGCTGATCGGCGCGAACATCGAGGCGATCAACCGGGGCGAGGACCGGCAGCTGTTCAAGGACATCGTCGCCAAGGCGGGCGTACGCCTGGGGCTGGCCGACCCGGCGGGCCTGGTGCCCCGCTCGCGGGTCTGCCACTCGATGGCCGAGGTCGAGGCGACGGTCGCCGAGCTGGGCCTGCCGGTGGTGATCCGGCCGTCGTTCACGATGGGCGGCCTCGGCTCCGGCATGGCGCACACCGACGCCGACCTGCAGCGCATCGCCGGTGCGGGCCTGGCCGCCAGCCCCGTGCACGAGGTGCTCATCGAGGAGAGCGTGCTCGGCTGGAAGGAGTACGAGCTCGAACTGATGCGCGACCGCCACGACAACGTGGTGGTCGTCTGCTCGATCGAGAACGTCGACCCGATGGGCGTGCACACCGGCGACAGCGTGACCGTCGCCCCGGCGATGACGCTGACCGACCGGGAGTACCAGAACCTGCGCGACCTCGGCATCGCGGTGCTGCGCGAGGTCGGGGTGGACACCGGCGGCTGCAACATCCAGTTCGCGGTGAACCCGGCCGACGGCCGGATCGTGGTGATCGAGATGAACCCCCGGGTGTCGCGCTCGTCGGCCCTGGCGTCGAAGGCGACCGGCTTCCCGATCGCGAAGATCGCCGCGAAGCTGGCCATCGGCTACACCCTCGACGAGATCCCCAACGACATCACGTTGAAGACCCCGGCGGCGTTCGAGCCGACCCTGGACTACGTGGTGGTGAAGATCCCCCGGTTCGCGTTCGAGAAGTTCCCCGGCGCGGACCCGGAGCTGACCACCACCATGAAGTCGGTCGGCGAGGCGATGAGCCTCGGGCGCAACTTCACCGAGGCGCTCAACAAGGCGATGCGCTCGATGGAAACCAAGGCGTCGGGCTTCTGGACCACCCCGGACCCGGCGGGCGCGACGAAGGAGAACACGCTCGCCGCGCTGGGCATGCCGCACGACGGCCGGCTCTACACCGTGGAGCGGGCGCTGCGGCTCGGCGCGTCGGTCGCGGAGGTCTCCGCCGCATCCGGCGGGATCGACCCGTGGTTCCTGGACCAGATCGCCTCGCTGGTGGAGCTGCGCGCCGAGATCGTCGACGCCCCGGTGCTCGACGTGGACCTGCTGCGTCGCGCCAAGCGGGCCGGCCTGTCCGACCGGCAGCTCGCCGCGCTGCGCCCCGAGCTGGCCGCCGAGGACGGCGTACGCACCCTGCGCCACCGGCTCGGCGTCCGCCCGGTCTACAAGACGGTGGACACCTGCGCCGCCGAGTTCGAGGCGACCACGCCCTACCACTACTCGACGTACGACTCGGAGACCGAGGTCGCGCCGTCGGCCCGGCCCAAGGTGATCATCCTGGGCTCGGGGCCGAACCGGATCGGCCAGGGCATCGAGTTCGACTACTCGTGCGTGCACGCCGTCCAGGCGCTGCGCGCCGCGCCCGTCGGGTCGGCCGCCGCCGGTGGTGGCGGCTACGAGACCGTCATGGTCAACTGCAACCCGGAGACCGTGTCGACGGACTACGACACGGCCGACCGGCTCTACTTCGAGCCGCTGACCTTCGAGGACGTCCTGGAGGTCTGGCACTCCGAGGACTCGTCCGGCAAGGCGGCCGGCGGGCCGGGCGTGGTCGGGGTGGTCGTGCAGCTTGGCGGGCAGACCCCGCTGGGCCTGGCGCAGCGGCTGAAGAACGCGGGCGTGCCGATCGTGGGCACCTCCCCGGAGTCGATCCACCTGGCCGAGGAGCGCGGCGCGTTCGGCGCGGTGCTGGCGCGGGCCGGGCTGCGCGCCCCGGCGCACGGCATGGCCACCTCCTACGAGGAGGCGAAGGCGATCGCCGCCGAGATCGGCTACCCGGTGCTGGTCCGCCCGTCCTACGTGCTCGGCGGGCGGGGCATGGAGATCGTCTACGACGACCCGACGCTGCGCGACTACATCGGGCGGGCCACCGACATCTCCCCGGACCACCCGGTGCTGGTGGACCGGTTCCTCGACGACGCCATCGAGATCGACGTGGACGCCCTCTGCGACGCCGACGGCGAGGTCTACCTCGGCGGGGTGATGGAGCACATCGAGGAGGCCGGCATCCACTCCGGCGACTCGTCCTGCGTGCTGCCGCCGATGACGCTGGCCGGCTCGCACCTGGCGCAGGTGCGCCGCTACACCGAGGCCATCGCCCGGGGCGTGGGGGTGCGCGGCCTGCTCAACGTCCAGTACGCCCTCAAGGACGACGTGCTGTACGTGCTGGAGGCCAACCCCCGCGCGTCGCGGACGGTGCCGTTCGTGTCGAAGGCCACGGCGGTGCCGCTGGCCAAGGCGGCGGCCCGGATCGCGCTCGGCGCGACGGTCGCCGAGCTGCGCGCCGAGGGGCTGCTCCCGCCGACGGGCGACGGCGGCACCCTGCCGGCCGACGCGCCGATCGCGGTGAAGGAGGCGGTGCTGCCGTTCAAGCGGTTCCGCACCCCGACCGGCAAGGGCGTCGACTCGCTGCTGGGCCCGGAGATGAAGTCCACCGGCGAGGTGATGGGCATCGACACCAAGTTCGGGCACGCCTTCGCCAAGAGCCAGTCCGCCGCGTACGGGTCGCTGCCGACGTCCGGGCGGATCTTCGTCTCGGTGGCCAACCGGGACAAGCGCGGGATGATCTTCCCGATCAAGCGCCTGGCCGACCTGGGCTTCGAGATCGTGGCGACCGCCGGCACGGCGGAGGTGCTGCGCCGGCACGGCATCGCCTGCGAGCAGATCCGCAAGCACTACGAGGCCGGGGCGGGCGCCGACGCGGTGTCGATGATCCTCGCCGGCGACGTGGCGCTGGTGGTGAACACGCCGCAGGGTTCCGGGGCGAGCGCCCGTTCCGACGGCTACGAGATCCGCAGCGCGGCCGTGACGGCGGACATCCCGTGCATCACCACGGTGCCCGGCGCGGCGGCGGCGGTGATGGGCATCGAGGCCCGCATCCGCGGCGACATGACCGTGCGCCCTCTGCAGGACCTGCACGCCACCCTGCGGGCCGCCCAGTGACCGCCGGGACACCGGGGAGCGCCCGGTGATCTTCGAGCGGGTGGTGCGGCCCGGCCTGTTCCGCCTCGGCGGCGGCGACGCCGAGGCCGCCCACGAGTGGACGCTGCGCCGGCTGGCCGCCGTGTCGCGCTCGCCGGTGGCGCTCGCCGCGCTGCGGGCCCGCTACGCCGTGCGGGCGCCCCGGACGGTGTTCGGGGTGGACTTCCCGAACCCGGTGGGGCTGGCCGCCGGGATGGACAAGGACGGCGCGGCGCTGCCGGCGTGGCCGGCGCTGGGCTTCGGCTTCGTCGAGGTCGGCACGGTCACCGCGCACGCCCAGCCGGGCAACCCCCGGCCCCGGCTGTTCCGGCTGCGCGACAGCGAGGCCGTGGTCAACCGGATGGGCTTCAACAACGCCGGGGCGCGGGCCCTGGCGGACCGGCTGGCGGCGCTGCCCCGCCCGGTCGGCGCGCCGCTGGGCATCTCGCTCGGCAAGTCCAAGGTGACCCCGCTGGACGAGGCCGTGGAGGACTACCTCGCCTCCTACCGGGCGCTGCGCGACCACGGCGACTACTTCGCCGTGAACGTCTCCTCGCCCAACACCCCGGGCCTGCGCTCGTTGCAGGACCGCGCCCACCTGGACGCGCTGCTGGCGGCCCTGGTGGGGGAGAAGCCGGTGCTGGTGAAGATCGCCCCGGACCTGACCGAGCCGGCGATCGCCGAGCTGCTGGAGGTCTGCCTCGACCGGGGGGCGGCCGGGGTGATCGCCACCAACACGACCCTGGCCCGCGACGGGCTCGCCCCCGCCGACCGGGAGCGCGGCGGGCAGGCGGGCGGCCTGTCGGGGCGTCCGCTGGCCGCGCGCGCCCGCGCGGTGGTGTCGTTCGTCCACCGGGAGACCGGCGGGCGGCTGCCGGTGATCGGCGTGGGCGGCATCGTCGACCCCGACGACGCCGCGCGCATGTTCGACGCCGGGGCGGCCCTGGTGCAGCTCTACACCGGCTTCATCTACCGGGGCCCCGGCCTCGTCCGCGCCGCCGCCCGGGCCGCCCGCCCGCTGCCCGCGCCGGTGCCGTCGGGCGGGCGGTCGTGACCGGGGAGCCGGCCACAGCGGGTCCCGCCGGGGGCCGGAGGGGGCGCGGGTGACGCCGGAGGAGATCCTCGCCGCCGACCGGGAGCACGTGTGGCACCCGTACGCGCCGCTGCCCCCCGCGACGCCCCCGTACGTGGTGGCGGGCGCGCGGGGGGTGCGGCTGCGGCTGGCCGACGGGCGGGAACTGGTCGACGGGATGTCGTCGTGGTGGGCGGCGATCCACGGCTACCGGCACCCGGTGCTGGACGCGGCGGTCGTCGACCAGCTCGGCCGGATGAGCCACGTGATGTTCGGCGGGCTCACCCACGAGCCGGCCGTGCGCCTGGCGCAGACGCTGGTCGAGCTGGCCCCGGAGGGGCTGGAGCGGGTCTTCCTGTGCGACTCGGGCTCGGTGAGCGTCGAGGTGGCGGTGAAGATGTGCCTGCAGTACCAGCGGGCGCTCGGGCGGCCGGAGCGCCGGCGGCTGGGCACCTGGCGGGGCGGCTACCACGGCGACACCTTCCACCCGATGAGCGTGTGCGACCCCGAGGGCGGCATGCACCACCTGTGGGGCGACGTGCTGCCCCGGCAGGTCTTCGCGCCCGTGCCGCCGGCCGGCTTCGACGCCCCGCCCGACCCCGCGTACTGCGCGGCGCTGGCCGACGCGGTGGCGCGGCACGCGCACGAGCTGGCCGCCGTGATCGTGGAGCCGGTGGTCCAGGGCGCGGGCGGGATGCGCTTCCACCACCCGCACTACCTGCGGGTGCTGCGCGAGGTGACCCGCGCCCACGGGGTGCTGCTGGTCTTCGACGAGATCGCCACCGGCTTCGGCCGCACCGGCACGATGTTCGCCGCCGAGCACGCCGGGGTGAGCCCCGACGTCCTCTGCGTCGGCAAGGCGCTCACCGGCGGCTACCTGACGCTGGCCGCCGCGCTGTGCACGGCGGACGTGGCGGCGGGCATCTCCCGCGACGGGGTGCTCGCGCACGGGCCCACGTTCATGGCCAACCCGCTCGCCTGTGCGGTCGCGAACGCCTCCATCGGCCTGCTGCGGGCCGGAGACTGGGCGGCCGAGGTGTCGAGGGTGGGCGCGGCCCTGCGCGCCGGCCTGGAGCCGCTGCGGGGCGCCCCCGGGGTGGCGGACGTCCGCGTGCTGGGCGCGATCGGGGTGGTCCAGCTCGACCACGAGGTGGACCTGGCGGCGGCGACCGCCGCGGCGGTGGACCGGGGGGTGTGGCTGCGGCCGTTCCGCGACCTGGTCTACGCCATGCCGCCGTACGTCGCCGACGACGCGGACGTCGCCCGGATCGCCGCCGGGATGGCCGCCGCCGTGGCGGCCGGCTGACCGGCGTTCCCGGGCGGCCGCGCGGGGTGGCCGCATGACCGTGATCGGACAGGCGTGGCGCGCCGGCGGACGCCGGGCGCCCGGAGGAGTCGAGAGGAAGAGGCGCGGATGGAGACCTTCGGTGACCGGTTGCACCGGGCGATGGCGCAGCGCGGTCCGCTCTGCGTGGGCATCGACCCGCACCCGGGGCTGCTGACCCGCTGGGGCCTGACGGACGACGTCGACGGTCTGGAGCGGTTCTGCCGCACCGTGGTGGAGGCCCTAGGCGACCAGGTTGCGGTGGTCAAGCCCCAGTCGGCGTTCTTCGAGCGCTTCGGAGCGCGGGGCGTGGCGGTGCTAGAGTCAACTATCCGACAGTTGCGGGATTCTGGCTCGCTCGTTCTGCTCGACGTCAAGCGCGGAGACATCGGCTCCACCGTCGCCGCGTACGCTTCCGCGTACCTTGATCCATCCAGCCCGCTGTATGTCGACGCGGTCACCGCGAGCCCCTACCTGGGAGTAATGTCGCTGGCCCCGATGTTCGAGCTCGCCGCCACGCACGGCGGCGGGGTGTTCGTCCTGGCGCTCACCTCCAACCCCGAGGGGGCCGCCGTGCAGCGCGCCGTGGGCGCCGACGGGCGCACCGTCGCGCAGGCGGTCATCGACGAGATTGCCCAGCTCAACCGGGGTGCGCAGACGCTGGGCAGCTTCGGTCTGGTGGTCGGGGCGACCATCGGCGACACCGGCCACGACCTGTCGGCGGTGCGCGGCCCGCTGCTCGCCCCGGGGCTCGGCGCGCAGGGCGCCACGGCCGCGGACCTACGGACCGTGTTCGGCGCGAGCCTGCCGTGGGTCCTGCCGTCGTACTCCCGCGAGGTGCTGCACGCCGGGCCCGACGTGGCCGCCCTGCGGGCCGCCGCACAGCGGGCCCTGGCCGACTGCAAGGCGGCCCTCGGCGGCTCCTGACTGAGTGACGGCTCGGTCATTTTGCCGTGGTCGTGGCGTGCCCACGTTGCCGAATGCGTCCGCGACCGCTAGTTTTCCCCGCGCTGGGAACCACGGACCCCTTTGGTTTCCGGCGACTCCACGTTTCACATCTGCGGCGTGGCGTCCCGCCCGTCGCGACAAGGACCTGAGGAGAACTGGTGCCCCTCCCGTCACTTACCCCCGAGCAGCGCGCAGCTGCGCTCGAGAAGGCTGCGGAGATCCGCAAGGCCCGCGCTGAGCTGAAGGAGCAGCTCAAGCAGGGCAAGACCACCCTCGCCGCGGTCCTGGAGCGGGCCGAGGGCGACGACGTCGTCGGCAAGCTGAAGGTCTCGGCCGTCCTGCAGGCGATGCCGGGCATCGGCAAGATCCGGGCGACCCAGATCATGGAGAAGCTCAAGATCGCCGACAGCCGTCGCCTGCGTGGTCTGGGCGAGCAGCAGCGCAAGGCCCTGCTCGGCGAGTTCGCCGCCAACTGAGCCCGGCGGTTCGCCGCCGGCCGCGCACGGCGCCGTGTAGAAACGAGCCGTGAGCACGGATGACGAGGCGCGCCCGGCGGCTCGGCTCACCGTCCTGACCGGTCCCTCCGGGGCCGGCGTGGGCAGTGTCGTCGAGCCGTTCCGGGCGCGTTCTCCGTCGGTCTGGATCCCGGTGCCGGCCACCACCCGGCCCCGCCGGGCGGGCGAGGTGGACGGCGTCGACCGGGTCTTCCTCGCCCCGGCGGCGTTCGACCGGCTGATCGCCGCCGGTCTGTTGCTGGAGTGGGCCCGCATCGGGCCGTACGCCCGCGGCACCCCGGCCCCGCCGGTGGCCGGGCGGCTCGCCGCCGGCCATCCGGTGCTCCTCCCGCTCGACCTGCCCGGTGCGCTCGCGGTCCGCGCGGCGCACCCCGACGCCCGGCTGGTCCTGCTCGCCCCGCCCGGCTGGCGGCCGGATGCGGTCGACCCGGCCGGCGACGCGCACGTCGTGGCGCACGACCACACCGAGCGGGCGGTGGATGAGCTGGTAGGCTTGTTCGGTTCTTCCCATCTGGCTCCGGCCCGACCGCGGCGGAGCGGCTGAGTGACCCACCAACCGCGTCCGCGTGGTGGGGCCAGACGAACCGCGTCCGCGCGGTGACGACAGACGCAGAGGTTATTTCGTGGGATCCATCGCCAACCCCGAGGGCATCACCAACCCGCCGATCGACGAGCTGCTCGAGAAGACGACGTCGAAGTACGCCCTGGTGATCTTCGCTGCCAAGCGCGCCCGCCAGGTCAACGCCTACTACAGCCAGCTCGGCGAGGGCCTGCTGGAGTACGTCGGCCCGCTCGTGGAGACCACCCCCCAGGAGAAGCCCCTCTCCATCGCCATGCGCGAGATCAACGCGGGCCTGCTCACCGCCGAGCCGACCGACCAGCCGTAACCGCGCCGCACGCCGATGTCCGCCGAGATCGTCCTCGGGGTCGGCGGCGGCATCGCCGCCTACAAGGCGTGTGAGCTGCTGCGGCTCTTCACCGAGTCGGGCCACCGGGTCCGCGTGGTGCCCACCGCGTCGGCGCTCCGCTTCGTCGGGGCGCCGACCTGGGCCGCCCTGTCCGGCCAGCCGGTCGCCGACGACGTCTGGGCCGACGTGCACGAGGTCCCGCACGTCCGGCTCGGCCAGCGGGCCGACCTGGTGGTGGTCGCCCCGGCCACGGCCGACCTGCTCGCCAGGGCGGCCCACGGCCTCGCCGACGACCTGCTCACCAACACCCTGCTCACCGCCCGGTGCCCGGTGCTGCTCGCCCCGGCGATGCACACCGAGATGTGGGAGCATCCCGCCACCGTGGCCAACGTCGCCACGCTGCGCTCCCGGGGCGTCCGCGTCGTCGAGCCCGCCGTCGGCCGGCTCACCGGCGCCGACACGGGCAAGGGCCGGCTGCCCGACCCGGCGGAGATCTTCGCCGTCGCCCGGCGGACCCTGGCCCGCGGCCCGCACGCCCCGGCCGACCTCGCCGGCCGGCACGTGGTGGTGACCGCGGGCGGCACCCGCGAGCCGCTCGACCCGGTGCGGTTCCTCGGCAACCGCTCCTCCGGCAAGCAGGGTTACGCCTTCGCCCGGTCGGCGGTCGCCCGGGGCGCCCGGGTCACCCTCGTCGCCGCCAACGTGGCGCTCGCCGACCCGGCCGGCGTGGACCTGGTGCGGGTCGGCACCACCGAGGAGCTGCGCGAGGCCACGCTCCGTGCGGCGGCCGGCGCGGACGCCGTGGTGATGGCCGCCGCGCCCGCGGATTTCCGCCCCGCCACCTACACGTCGGCCAAAATCAAGAAAACAGCAGCCGGGGCACCTACGATCGACCTCGTCACCAACCCGGACATCGCCGCCGAGCTGGGCCGGCAACGCCGGCCCGGGCAGGTGCTGGTGGTGTTCGCCGCGGAGACGGGCGACGCCGAGGCCAACGGCCGGGCCAAGCTCGCCCGCAAACGGGCCGACCTCATCGTCATCAACGAGGTCGGGCCGGACAAGGTCTTCGGTGCCGAGACCAACGCGGCGACCGTCATCGGCGCGGACGGCTCGGTGCACCCCATGGCCGAGCAGTCCAAGGAGGAGCTGGCCGACGCCGTCTGGGACCTCGTCGTGGCGCGCTGGCCATCTTCCCGAGGAGTGACGGGGTAGCGACCGTTCCAGCGCGCATTTAGCCCGGGTGACTACACTTCCGCGGAACGACTTTTCCATAACTTAGGAGTGCCGTGACACGCCGCCTCTTCACGTCCGAATCGGTCACGGAAGGCCACCCGGACAAGATCGCCGACCAGATCAGCGACGGCATTCTCGACGCACTGCTGGCTCAGGACGCGCACAGCCGCGTCGCCGTCGAGACCCTGATCACCACCGGCCAGGTGCACGTGGCCGGCGAGGTGACCACCAAGGCGTACGCCGACATCCCGACCATCGTGCGGGAGACGATCCTCGACATCGGCTACGACTCGTCGAAGAAGGGCTTCGACGGCGCGTCCTGCGGCGTCAGCGTCTCCATCGGCGCGCAGTCCCCCGACATCGCGCAGGGCGTCGACAACGCGATGGAGCTGCGCACCGGCTCCTCGGAGAGCGCGCTGGACGCCCAGGGCGCCGGCGACCAGGGCATGATGTTCGGCTTCGCCTGCTCCGAGACGCCCGAACTGATGCCGCTGCCGATCGCCCTGGCGCACCGGCTCGCCCGCCGGCTCACCGCGGTCCGCAAGGACGGCACGATCCCCTACCTGCGGCCGGACGGCAAGACCCAGGTCACCATCGAGTACGAGGGGCTGCGCCCCGTCCGGCTGAACACCGTCGTCGTGTCCAGCCAGCACGCGGCCGACATCTCGCTGGACTCGCTGCTCACCCCGGACGTGCGCGACCACGTCATCGCGCCGGAGCTGGAGAGCCTCGGCCTGGACACCGACGGCTACCGGCTGCTGGTCAACCCGACCGGGCGGTTCGAGATCGGCGGCCCGATGGGCGACGCCGGCCTCACCGGCCGGAAGATCATCGTCGACACCTACGGCGGGTACGCCCGGCACGGTGGCGGCGCGTTCTCCGGCAAGGACCCGTCCAAGGTGGACCGCTCGGCGGCGTACGCGATGCGCTGGGTCGCCAAGAACGTGGTGGCCGCCGGCCTCGCCGAGCGCTGCGAGGCGCAGGTCGCGTACGCGATCGGCAAGGCGCACCCGGTGAGCCTGTTCATCGAGACGTTCGGCACCGAGACCGTGCCGGTCGCCTCGATCGAGAAGGCCGTGACCGAGGTCTTCGACCTCCGCCCGGCCGCCATCATCCGGGACCTGCACCTGCTGCGCCCGATCTACCGGCAGACCGCGGCGTACGGCCACTTCGGCCGGGAACTGCCCGAGCTGACCTGGGAGAGCACCGACCGGGCCGCCGACCTCAAGTCGGCCGCGGGAGCCTGACCAGCAACACGCGCGGCGACCGGCGACCCGCCGACGGGTCGCCGGTCGCTCGCGTCTGTGTCGACGTGCCCCTGGCCCACCTCGACCGCCCCTTCGACTACCTGGTCCCCGCCGAGCTGGCCGACGAGGCCGTCCCCGGCACCCGGGTGAAGGTGCGCTTCGCCGGCCAGCTCGTGGACGGCTGGCTGCTGGAACGGGCCGACGACTCGGGGCACACCGGCAGGCTCGCCTACCTCGACCGGCTCGTCTCGCCCGAGCCCGTGCTCGCCGACGAGGTCGTCCGGCTGGCCCGGGCCGTCGCCGACCGGTACGCCGGCAGCCTCGCCGACGTGCTCCGGCTGGCCGTGCCGCCCCGGCACGCCCGGGTGGAGAAGGAGCCGCACGTCCCGCCGGAGCCGCCCGCGCCCCTGGCCCCGCCGGAGGCGGCCGGCTGGCGGGCGTACCCGGCCGGGCCGGCGTTCCTGCGGGCGCTGACCGAGGGCCGCCCCGCCCGGGCGGTCTGGTCCGCGCTGCCGGGGGAGGACTGGCCCGCCCGGTACGCCGAGGCGGTCGCCGCCACGGTGGCCGGCGGGCGGGGCGCGGTGCTGGTCGTGCCCGACGCCCGGGACCTCGACCGCCTCGACGCGGCGCTGACCGCCGCCCTCGGCCCCGGGCGGCACGTCAGCCTCTCCGCCGCCCTCGGCCCCGCCCGCCGCTACCGCGCGTTCCTGGCCGCCCGGCGCGGGGACGTGCCGGTCGTCATCGGCACCCGCGCGGCGATGTTCGCCCCGGTGGCCCGGCTCGGCCTGGTCGCCATCGTCGACGACGGCGACGACCTGCACGCCGAGCCGCGCGCCCCCTACCCGCACGCCCGCGACGTGCTGCTCACCCGCGCCCGGCTCGCCGACGCGGCCGCCCTGGTCGGCGGGTACGCCCGCAGCGCCGAGGCGCAGCTGCTGGTGGAGACCGGCTGGGCGCGGGAGGTGGTCGCCGACCGGGCCACCGTGCGGGCGCGTACCCCCGCCGTCGCGCCGACCGGGGACGACCCGCAGCTGGCCCGCGATCCCGGCGCGGCGACGGCCCGGCTGCCCAGCCTGGCCTGGGCCGCCGCCCGGGACGCGCTCGGCGCCGACGCCCCGGTGCTGGTCCAGGTGCCCCGCCGCGGCTACCTGCCGTCGATCTCCTGCGCGGACTGCCGCACCCCGGCCCGCTGCCCGCACTGCGCCGGCCCGCTCGCCCTGCCGTCGGCGCGGGGGACACCGGCCTGCCGCTGGTGCGGCCGGATCTCCGCCGCGTACGCCTGCCCGGAGTGCGGCGGGCGGCGGCTGCGCGCGGCCGTCACCGGCGCCCGGCGCACCGCCGAGGAGTTGGGCCGGGCCTTCCCCGGGGTGCCGGTGCGCACCTCCGGCCGGGAGGAGGTGCTCACCACCGTGCCCGGCGGCGCGGGCCTCGTGGTGGCCACCCCGGGGGCCGAGCCGATCGCCGACGGCGGCTACGGCGCGGTGCTGCTGCTCGACTCGTGGGCCCTGCTGACCCGGGCCGACCTGCGGGCCGGCGAGGAGGCGCTGCGCCGCTGGCTGGCCGCCGCCGCGCTGGCCCGACCCGCGACGGCCGGCGGCCGGGTGGTGGTGGTCGCCGACGGCGCCCTCGCGCCGGTGCAGGCGCTGCTGCGCTGGGACGCCGCCTGGTTCGCCGCCCGGGAGCTGGCCGAGCGCCGCGAGCTGGGGTTCCCGCCAGCGGTGCGGATGGCCAGCGTCACCGGCCCGCCCGACGCGGTGGCCGACCTGCTGGCCGCCGCCCGGCTGCCCGAGGCGGCCGAGGTGCTGGGCCCGGTCCCCGCCGACGGCGAGAAGGAGCGGATGCTCGTCCGGGTGCCCCGGGCCCGGGCGGCGGCCCTCGCCGAGGCGCTGCACGCCGCCGCCGGGGTGCGCACTCTCCGTAAGGCCGCCGATCCGGTCCGCGTCCAGATCGACCCTCTTTCGCTGTTCTAGTCGATCGGAGTGGCGGTCACGATCCGTGGTCGCCGCTGCGTGATAGCATCGCCCGTCATGCCCGGGCGCACGACGGCGTGTCGGTACGACGCCACGTCGACGACGCCAGTCAGCCGGTGATCAGGGGTGGACCAGTCGTGACCGTTCGTCAATCGATCGTCTTCAACGGTGACCTCGGCAGCGGCAAGAGCACCGTGTCCGTCGAGATCGCCAAGCGGCTCGGGCTGCGCCGGGTCAGCGTCGGCGACCTCTACCGCCAGATGGCGCAGGAGCGGCAGATGACCGCGCTCCAGCTCAACCTGCACGCCGAGCTGGACCAGGCCGTCGACGGCTACGTCGACCAGCTCCAGCAGGACATCGCGGCCTCCGGCGAGAGCCTGGTCATGGACTCCCGGCTCGCCTGGCACTTCTTCACCGACGCGCTCAAGGTGCACATGATCACCGAGCCGACCGAGGCGGCCCGCCGGGTCCTGGCCCGCCCCTCCGGCCCGGCCGAGAGCTACACCTCGCTGGAGGAGGCCAGGGCCAAGCTGCGCGAGCGCAGCGAGAGCGAGCGGGGCCGGTTCATCGTCCGCTACGGCGTCGACAAGGCCCGGCTGCGCAACTACGACCTGATCTGCGACTCCACCCGGGCCAACCCGGAGCAGGTGATCGGCCACATCATCGACGTCTACGAGGGGCGGCTCGGCGCGGACGTGCTGCGCGACGCCCCGCCGCTGCTGCTGCTCGACCCGACCCGGGTCTACCCGACCGAGGACGTCGGTGCCCTGCGCGGCCTGTGGGACGCGGGCTTCGTCGACGAGGTCGCCGCCGCCGGCGACGAGGCGCTGGAGCCCCTGACCATCGGCTTCACCGGGGAATACTTCTTCGTCGTCGACGGCCACCGGCGGCTCAGCGCGGCCATCCGCAACGGCTTCCCGCTGGTGCCCGCCCGGCTGGTCGCCGAGGTCGACGAGCCGGTGGTGGGCGGGACGAGCGCGGCGGACTACTTCGCCGCCCAGGTCCGCCCCGGCACCGTGTACGACTGGGAGGCCGCCCACGGCATCACCCTGCCGCTGCCGGCGCACTGCCTGCTGGCCGGCGACGCCGTGCTCGCCGGCGATCCGGCCCCCGGCGCCTGACCCGTCCCGGTCGCGGGCGGGGGGAGGCCCCCGGGCAGTCCGTAGACTGGTACGGCCCTGACCCGCCCGACCGAAGGAGCCATCCCGCGTGACCGTCCAGCCCATCCGTCTGTTCGGGGATCCGGTGTTGCGCACGCCGGCCGATCCGGTGGTCGACTTCGACGCCGAGCTGCGCAGGCTCGTTGCCGACCTCACCGACACGATGCGTGAGCAGAGCGGCGCGGGTCTCGCCGCGCCCCAGCTCGGAGTGGGCCTGCGGGTGTTCACCTTCGACGTTGACGACGTGCTCGGCCACCTGGTCAACCCGGTGCTGGAGTTCCCCGACGCCGAGGAGCAGGACGGCCCCGAGGGCTGCCTGTCCATCCCCGGGCTCTACTTCGACACCAAGCGCCGGCAGAACGTCGTCGCCAAGGGCTTCAACAGCTACGGCGACCCGGTCCAGATCGTCGGCACGGGCCTGATGGCCCGCTGCGTGCAGCACGAGACCGACCACCTCGACGGCGTGCTCTTCGTCGACCGGCTGGACCCGGCCGGCCGCAAGGAGGCGATGAAGGCGATCCGCCAGGCCGAGTGGTATGACGTGGCGGCCCCGCCGACGGTCAAGCTCGACCCGCACGCCGGCAGCCCCTTCGGCCTGGGGCGGTGACCCGGTGCGCCTGATCTTCGCCGGCACACCGGCCGTCGCCCTGCCCGCCCTGGACGCCATCGCGGCCTCCGGCCACGACCTCGTCGCCGTCGTCACCCGCCCCGACGCCCCCGCCGGCCGGGGCCGGGGCCTGGTCCGCTCGCCCGTCGGGGCCTGGGCCGACGAGCGCGGCGTCGAGGTGCTCACCCCGGCCCGCCCGCGCGAGCCGGAGTTCCTCGACCGGCTGCGCGCGCTGGCCCCCGACTGCGTCCCGGTCGTCGCCTACGGCGCGCTGGTGCCCCCGGTCGCGCTGGAGATCCCCCGGCACGGCTGGATCAACCTGCACTTCTCGCTGCTGCCCGCGTGGCGGGGCGCGGCCCCCGTCCAGCAGGCCGTGCTGCACGGCGACGAGCTGACCGGGGCGAGCGTCTTCGCGCTGGAGGAGGGGCTGGACACCGGCCCGGTCTACGGCACCGTCACCGACGAGATCCGCCCCACCGACACCTCCGGCGACCTGTTGGAGCGGCTCGCCCACTCCGGTTCCGGCCTGCTGGTGGCCGTCCTCGACGCGCTCGACGCGGGCACCGCCCGCGCCGAGCCGCAGCCGGCCGACGGGGTGTCGCTCGCGCCGAAGCTGACCGTCGACGACGCCCGGGTGCGCTGGGGCGACCCCGCGTTCGCGGTGGACCGGCGGATCCGGGCGTGCACCCCCGCGCCCGGCCCGTGGACCACGTTCCGGGGCGAGCGGGTCAAGCTCGGCCCGGTCGTCCCGGTGCCCGACGGCCCCGACCTGAAGCCCGGCGAGCTGCTGGCGGAGAAGTCCCGCGTGCTGGCCGGCACGGCCACCACCCCGGTGGCCCTCGGCGAGGTGCGGGCCGCGGGCAAGAAGGCCATGGCGGCGAGCGACTGGGCGCGCGGCGCCCGGGTCGGCGCGGGGGAGGAGCTCGCGTGACCGGGCCCACGGAGCGACGGTACGACGAGCAGCGCGCCCCCCGCACCGACCGGCGGCCCGACCGGTCGACCGGCGGCCCCCGGGGCGACCGCCCGGCCTTCGGCGACCGCCCGGCCCGGGGCGGCCGGGGCGACGACCGGCGCGGCACGCGGCCGGCGCGGCCCGCCGTCGACCTGCCCCGGCACGTCGCCTACCAGGCGGTCGCGGCGGTGCACCGCGACGACGCGTACGCCAACCTGGTGCTGCCGGCGTTGCTGCGGCAGGAGCGGCTGACCGGCCGGGACGCCGCCTTCGCCACCGAGCTGACGTACGGCACGCTGCGCCACATCGGCACCCTCGACGCGATCCTCACCGACGCGGCCGGCCGGGACGTGGCCCGGATCGACCCGCCCGTGCGCGACGCGCTGCGGCTGGGTGCCTACCAGCTGCTGCACACGCGGGTGCCGGCGCACGCGGCGGTCTCCTCGACCGTCGACCTGGTGCGCGCGGTCGGCATCGGGGCGACGGGCTTCGCCAACGCGGTGCTGCGCGAGGTGGCGGGGCGCGACGCCGACGCCTGGGTGGCGAAGCTCGCCCCGGCCTTCGAGACGGACCCGATCGGGCACCTGGCCCTGGCGTACAGCCACCCCCAGTGGATCGTGCGGTCCTTCGCCGAGGCGCTCGGCGGCGACCTCGGCGAGACCACCCGGCTGTTGATCGAGGACAACGAGCGCCCGCCGGTGCACCTGTGTGCCCGGCCCGGCCTGGCCGACCCGGTCGTCCTGGCCGACGAGGTGGGCGGCGCACCGGGGGCGTTCTCCCCGTACGCGGTCTATCTCGCCGGCGGTGCCCCGGGCGACCTGCCGGCGCTGGCCGAGGGGCGGGCGCACGTGCAGGACGAGGGCTCCCAGCTGGTGGCCAACGCCCTCGCGGTCGCCCCGCTCGACGGCCCGGACGCCCACTGGCTGGACCTGTGCGCCGGGCCGGGCGGCAAGTCCGGCCTGCTCGGGGCGATCGCCGCCCAGCGGGGGGCCCGGCTGACCGCGGTGGAGGTCTCCGAGCACCGGGCCCGGCTCGTCGGCCAGGCCACGCGGGGACTGCCGGTGACGGTGCTGCACACCGACGGCCGCACCGTGGGGGCCGACCCGGAGCTGCCGGAGGGGCACTTCGACCGGGTCCTGGTCGACGCCCCGTGCACCGGGCTGGGCGCGCTGCGTCGCCGGCCGGAGGCCCGCTGGCGCAAGCAGCCGTCGGACCTGCCGCCGCTGACCCGCCTGCAGCGGGAGCTGCTGTCGGCGGCGCTGCGGGCGGCCCGGCCGGGCGGCCTGGTGGCCTACGTGACGTGTTCCCCGCACACCGTGGAGACGCACGTGACGGTGACCGAGGCGGCGCGGCGGGCCGGGGTGCCGGCGGACTTCGTCGACGCCCGGCCGCTGCTGCCGGCCGGCATGCCGGGGCTGGGCGACGGGCCGTCGGTGCAGCTCTGGCCGCACCGGCACGGCACCGACGCCATGTTCCTGGCGGTCCTGCGCCGGGGCTGAACCGAACGGGGGCGGGGCGACTCCCGGTCGCCCCGCCCGCCGGCCGGGTCACTGCACCGGCAGGCCCTTGGTGCCGATGCCCTTCACCGATCGGGTGAGGTCACGGTCGACCCAGAGGAAGCACTGCACGCCCCGGTTGCCGTCCTTCCACTCCTGCTCGAAGGGGTGGTAGAAGATGGTGCCCGCCCGATACTCCAGGTCGCCGTTGTTCGGCACCTTCGCGTACGAGGCGATCAGCGTCCGGCAGCCCTTGTGGATGCGCATCCGGTTCTTGTCGACCTGGGCGAAGGAGATGTCGGGGGCCTGGTAGACGCCGACGAACTCGACGCGGTGCTTCCTGGTGCAGGCGACGGGGGTCATCTCCTGCACGTCGTCCTTCTTGATCTTCGGGTTGAAGCAGCGGTGGGCCAGCGCCGAGGCGCCCTTCAACGCGCCGGCGAGGCTGCCGGTGCGGGGCACGGCGCTGGGGTCGTCGACGCTCTCCACCTCGCTCACGTCGCAGCGGAACCAGCGGGCCCCGCCCGACCAGGCCTGCCGGGACGGGAAGACCGGGGACAGGAACAGCCGCCCCGCGCGCCAGTCGGCCCCGAGGGCCTTGTTGACCTCCCGGTCGCACTCGGCGCGGACGGCCTTCATCCCGGCCGAGCCGGCGGCCGGTGGCGCGCTCAGCTCGGCGGCGGCGCCGGTCAGCGTGCCGACGTGCAGGGTCTCCACCCGGTGCGACGTCGCGCAGTCCACCGGGTTGTAGCCGCTGAGGTAGCCGACGTCGGCGAAGACGGTGTGACATGTTCCGGCGGCGGGCACGAACTGCGTCGGCGCCGCCATCGTCCGCCAGTCGTCGGCGAGGTCACCGTCCAGCCCGGCCGGCGTGCCGCAGCCGGCCAGCGCAAGCGCCGCCCCCGCCGACACGGCGACCGCCGTCCACCATCGCCGCATCAGTCCGACCTCCCCGTCGCCGGTGGTCGCGGACACCGGCCTCCGTCGCCGGGCGCGCCACGGAGCGGCACTTTACGCCACCGGCGCTCAGCTCGCGGGTAGTCCCTTCGGCCCAGCGCCGCGCATCGACCGGGTGAGCTTGCGGTCGTCGCTCCACAGGAAACACCGCACCCCGCGGTCGCCCTCGTCCCACTCCCGCTGCGACGGGGGATAGAAGATCGACCCCGCCCGGTACGGCAACTCGCTGTTGTTGGGCACCTTGGCGAACTCGGCGATCAGCCCCATGCAGCGGCGGTGCACCTTCTGGTTGGACCGGATGAACTCGGCCCAGGTCATGTCGCGTTCGGTGTAGACCCCGACGAACTCGGCGCGGTGCGGCTCGGTGCACAGCACGGGCGCCATGTAGTTCAGGTTCGCCCCGATCAGCTTCGGGTCGAAGCAGCGGTGGGTCAGCGGCGAGTCGCCGACCATCGCGCCGCGCAGGCTGCCGACGCGGTTGACCGGCCGGGTGTTGTCGATGCTGTCGGTCTCGCTGAGGTCGCAGCGGTACCAGCGGGCCCCGCTCGCCCAGGCCGACGTCGACGGCAGGGCGATGGTGAGGCTCAGCCGGGCCGAGTGCCAGTCGCCGCCGAGCACCTCCCGGGCCCGCTGGTCGCACTCGGCGCGGGCGACACGCAGGACGGGCGTGCCCGCCTCGGGGCGCGGGCCCGCGTCGATGGCCGGGTCGGTGAAGATGCCGACGTGGATCGTCTCGGCCAGGTGGCTGCGGGCGCAGTCCACCGTCTCGTACGTGCCGGCCTGCACGACCGCCGTGATCCGGGGCAGGCACGCGTCGGTGGCCGGGATGAACATCTTCGGTTCCCGCAGCGTCGGCCAGTCGTCGGTGAGGTCGCCGTCTGCCCCGTGCGGGCGGGCGCAGCCGCCCAGCAGCATCACCACCGTGCCGGCCAGCGCCAGCGCCACAAGCCACCGTCGCATCGTCCGCCCTTTCCGGGAGCTGACGGTCGGGCGCCACGGCCCGTGGGGCGTTTCCGCCACCGGGCGTGCAGCTTACGTGACCGTCCTGCATGGAGTCTTGCCGCGTTTCCCTCGATCGGCCAGTCGCGGCTGACTTTTCGTCCGGGATTCCCATCCGGACCGGTTTATCTTGCACCACCGGTCACGGCTGGGTCACAGCGCGTCCGGGAAGGTGCCGCGATGCGGGCGGCTGATGGCCGCATTCGTACACTGACCTCGTGACCGTACCGCCGCCGATCATCGCGCCCAGCATCCTCGCCGCCGACTTCGCCCGCCTCGCCGAGGAGGTCCGTGCCGTCGAGGGCGCCGCGGACTGGTTGCACGTGGACGTCATGGACAACCACTTCGTGCCGAACCTGACCATCGGGCTGCCCGTCGTGCAGAGCCTGCGCGCCGCGACCGAGCTGCCGTTCGACGTGCACCTGATGATCACCGACCCGCGCCGGTGGGCCCCCGGGTACGCCGACGCCGGGGCGCACAACGTCACCTTCCACGCCGAGGCGTGCGACAACCCGGTGTCACTGGCCAAGGACCTGCGGGCGGCCGGGGCGAAGGCCGGGCTGGCGATCGACCGGGACACCCCGATCGAGCCCTACCTGGAGCTGCTGCCCAGCTTCGACACGCTGCTGATCATGACGATCAAGGCCGGCTTCGGCGGGCAGCGGTTCATCCCCGAGCTGCTCGACAAGGTGCGCGCCGCCCGCCGGCACGTCGACGCCGGCCACCTGGAGCTGCGCATCGAGGTCGACGGCGGGATCGCCGCCGACACCATCGAGCAGGCGGCCGCCGCGGGCGCGGACGCGTTCGTGGCCGGCACCGCCGTCTACGGCGCCGAGGACCCCGCCGAGGCGGTCCGCCGCCTGCGGGGCCTGGCGGAGCGCGCGACCGCCGGGGCCTGAGGTGGACCCGGCCGACGAGCGACCCGACCTCATCCTCGTCGTCGACGACGACGCCGACATCGCCCGGTTCGTCGAGTTCAACCTGCGGCTGCACGGCTTCGAGGTGATCCACGCCGGCGACGGCCAGGAGGCCCTCGAGATGATCGAGCGGCAGCGGCCCGACCTGGCGGTCGTCGACCTGATGATGCCGCGCGTCGACGGGCTGGAGCTGACCCGGCGGCTGCGCGCCAACCCGATGACCTCAGCCCTGCCGGTGATCATGCTGACGGCCAAGGGGATGACCGTGGACAAGGTCCACGGGCTCAGCGCCGGCGCGGACGACTACCTGGTCAAGCCCTTCGACACCGCCGAGCTGGTCGCCCGGGTCAGCTCCACGCTGCGCCGCAACAAGGAGTTCCGGGAGGTCTCCCCGCTGACCGGCCTGCCCGGCAACTCCCGCATCCGGCGGGAGATCAGCGACCGGGTCCGCAGCGGCGTCGACTACGCCGTCGGCTACGTCGACATCGACCGGTTCAAGAGCGTCAACGACCGGTACGGCTTCGTCCGGGGCGACGAGTTCATCTCCGCCCTGGCCCGCAGCCTGCACCGGGCGGTCGTGGCGATCGGGCTGCCGCCGGCCTTCCTCGGCCACGTCGGCGGCGACGACTTCGTCATCGTCTGCGCCCCCGACCAGGTGCGCCCGCTCACCTCCCGGGCCGTGGTCGACTTCGAGACCGCCGCCGACAAGCTCTACGACCCCTCCGACGCCGCGCGCGGCTACGTCGAGCTGAAGGACCGGCGGGGCAACATCCGGCGGGCCGCCCTGGTCACCCTGTCGATCGGGGTGTCCGTCTCCGACGCCGGCAAGCGCCTGACCAACCCGCTGGACGCGATCGCGGTCGCCTCGGAGATGAAATCCGTGGCCAAGAGCCAACCCGGCTCGTACGTGGCGGTCGACCGGCGACGCAGCCTTTCTTGAATCTTGCCCACCTGTGTGAGGTAGCTCCCCGAGGGCAGACGCGCGGCGGGTGCCGTGCCACACTTCTCGCAGTACCCACCACGCGCTGGCGGGACTCGGTGTAATTCCGAACCGGCGGTGATCCACGGCTGCGGCCGTGGTAAGCCCGCGACCCGGACGGCCCTGCCGCCCGGTGGACCTGGTGAGACTCCGGGGCCGACGGTTGGGGGCGGGCCAACCCACCCCCAGACAGTCCGGATGGGAGACAGCGCGCGGGACGGGGCGGGCCCTGTGCCGACGGCTGTCCTCGGCCGCCGCGTGGGCTCCCCGGGGTCGGCTCTGCCGTCCCCGGACCGCCGCCGCCTGCCCGCGGCCTCCCGTGTTCGCCCGCGCGGACCGGCGAGTGAGAGGGCAGGACAGGGCGATGGCCAGCGTCTCCGTGGACGACGCGATGCGTCGGGCGATCGCGCTCGCGGCCCGTGGCCTCGGCACCACCAGCCCCAACCCCGTGGTCGGCTGCGTGCTGCTCGACCCGGACGGCGAGGTCGTCGGTGAGGGATTCCACGCGTACGCGGGCGGACCGCACGCCGAGATCGTCGCGCTCGCCCAGGCCGGCCGGCGGGCCCGGGGCGGCACCGCCGTCGTCACCCTGGAGCCCTGCGACCACACCGGCCGCACCGGCCCCTGCAGCCACGCCCTCCTCGCCGCCGGCGTCGCCCGGGTGGTGATCGCCGTGCCCGACCCGAACCCGGTCGCCTCCGGCGGCGCCGCCACCCTGCGGGCCGGCGGCGTCGACGTCGAGCTGGGGGTGCGCGCCGCCGAGGCCGAGGCCGGCAACGTCGCCTGGCTGACCTCGATGCGCCGGGGCTGGCCGTACGTCGTCTGGAAGTACGCCGCCACCCTCGACGGGCGCTCCGCCGCCGCCGACGGCACCAGCATGTGGATCACCTCCGAGGCCGCCCGGACCGACGTGCACGCCCTGCGCGGCACCGTCGACGCGGTCATCGCCGGGGTCGGCACCGTGCTCGCCGACGACCCCCGGCTCACCGCCCGCAACCTGCGCGACGGCACCCTGGCCATCCGGCAGCCGCTGCGGGTGGTCGTGGACACGTTCGGGCGTACCCCCGCCGACGCCCGGGTCCGCGACGGCGCCGCCCGGACGTGGGTCGCCACCGCCGCCGAGGTCGGCACCGGCCCGGACGGTCGGGTCGACCTGCCGGCGCTGCTCGCGGAGCTGCACCACCGGGGGGTCCGGGCCGCGCTGCTGGAGGGCGGCCCGAAGCTGGCCGGCGCGTTCCTCGCCGCCGGCCTGGTCGACCGGGTCGTCGGCTACGTCGCGCCGAAGCTGCTCGGCGCCGGGCCGACCGCGCTGGCCGACGCCGGCGTGGGCACCATCGCCGACGCCATCGACCTGGAGATCACCGACGTTACGCAGGTCGGTCCGGACCTGCGCATCACCGCGCTGCCCAGGAAGAGGGAGGGCTGACATGTTCACCGGCATCGTCGAGGAGCTGGGCGAGGTCGTCCGGACGGCCGAGACCGGGGGCGACTCCGCGCTGGTCGCCATCCGGGGGCCGCTGGTCACCAGCGACGCCCGGCACGGCGACTCCATCGCCGTCAACGGGGTCTGCCTCACCGTGGTCGACGTCGACGGCGACGTCTTCACCGCCGACGTGATGGGCGAGACGCTGCGCCGCTCCGCCCTCGGCGCGCTGCGCCCCGGCGCGCCGGTCAACCTGGAGCGCGCCGCCGCGCTGGGCAGCCGCCTCGGCGGGCACCTCGTGCAGGGCCACGTCGACGGCGTCGGCGCGGTGCTGTCCCGCCAGCCGGCGCAGCAGTGGGAGACGGTCCGCTTCCGGCTCCCCGCCGCCCTGTCCCGGTACGTGGTGGAGAAGGGCTCGATCACCGTCGACGGGGTGTCGCTGACCGTGGCCGACGTCGGGCCCGACTGGTTCAGCGTCGGGCTGATCCCCACCACCCTCAAGCTGACCACCCTCGGCGAGCGCGCGGTCGGCGACGCGGTCAACCTGGAGGTCGACGTGCTCGCCAAGTACGTCGAGCGGCTCCTCGGCGACCGGCTGCCCGGTGGAAGCGACCTGCCGCCCGGTGAAGGCGGGCACACTCCCGGCGGGGGCGGGCGGTGAGCGGCCCGCTCGGCTGGCTGCTGGAGGCCCAGGTGCACGTCGCCGGCTCGCCCGTGCTGGTCCGCGAGATCGTCGGCAACGCCTTCGGCCTCGCCTCCGCCCTGCTCGGGCTGCGCCGGCTGGTGTGGGCCTGGCCCGTCGGCATGGTCGGCAACGCGCTGCTGCTCACCGTCTTCCTCGGCGGGGCGTTCGCCACCCCGCAGGCCCACGACCTCTACGGCCAGGCCGGCCGGCAGGTGTTCTTCTTCGCCGTGAGCGTCTACGGCTGGTGGCGCTGGACGCGCAACCGCCGCTCGGGCCCCGGCGGCGACGACGCGGCGGTCGCCCCGCGCTGGGCCACCCGGCGGGAGCGCCTCGGCCTGCTGCTGGCCGCCGCGGTGGGCACCGCCGCCGCGTACCCCGTGCTGGCCGCGCTCGGCTCGTGGGGGCCGCTCCCCGACGCGTGGATCCTCACCGGCAGCCTGCTCGCCACCTACGGCATGGCCCGCGGCTGGGTCGAGTTCTGGCTGGTCTGGATCGCCGTGGACGCCGTCGGCGTGCCGCTGCTGCTGCGCGGCGGGTTCTACCCGTCGGCGGCCATGTACCTCGTCTACGGGGCGCTCTGCGTCTGGGGCTTCGTCTCCTGGTGGCGCACCTCCCGCGCCGCCCGCCCGGCCCCCGCCACCCTGTCACCCACCTACTCGGAGGTCGTGGCATGACCATCTTCGCCAGCATCGAGCAGGCCGTCGCGGACATCGCCGCCGGCCGGCCCGTCGTCGTGGTCGACGACGCCGACCGGGAGAACGAGGGGGACCTGATCTTCGCGGCCGAGCTGGCCACCCCGGAACTGGTCGCGTTCATGGTCCGCTACACCTCCGGCTACGTCTGCGTGCCGCTGACCGAGGACGAGTGCGACCGGCTGGACCTGCCGCCCATGCACCACACCAACCAGGACCGCCGGGGCACCGCGTACACGGTGACGGTGGACGCCCGGGAGGGCGTCGACACCGGCATCTCGGCGGCCGACCGGGCGCACACCATCCGGCTGCTCGCCGCCGCGTCCACCGACCCCACCGACCTGGCCCGGCCGGGGCACGTGGTGCCGCTGCGCGCCCGCTCCGGCGGGGTGCTGCGCCGCCCCGGGCACACCGAGGCGGCCGTCGACCTGACCCGGCTGGCCGGCCTGCGCCCGGCCGGCGTGCTCTGCGAGCTGGTCAACGACGACGGCACCATGATGCGCCTGCCGGACCTGGAGAAGTTCTGCGCCGAGCACGGCCTGACCCTGGTCACCATCGCCGACCTGATCACCTACCGGCGGCGCACCGAGAAGCAGGTCGAGCAGGTCGCGGCAGCCCGGATGCCCACCCCGCACGGGGTGTTCACGGCCTTCGGCTACCGCGCCGAGCACGACCCGGCCGAGCACGTCGCCCTGGTCATGGGCGACCTCGGCGACGGGCAGGACGTGCTGGTGCGGGTGCACTCCGAGTGCCTCACCGGCGACACGTTCGGCTCGCTGCGCTGCGACTGCGGCCCGCAGTTGCAGGCCGCGCTGGCCCGCGTCGCCGCAGAGGGGCGCGGGGTGGTGCTCTACGTGCGCGGGCACGAGGGGCGGGGGATCGGCCTGCTGCACAAGCTGCGGGCGTACCAGCTGCAGGACCTCGGCCGCGACACCGTGGACGCGAACCTCGACCTGGGGCTGCCGGCCGACGCCCGCGACTACGGCACCGGCGCGCAGATCCTGCACGACCTGGGCGTGCGGTCGATGCGGCTGCTGACGAACAACCCGGCCAAGCGGGCCGGGCTGGAGGGGTACGGCCTGACCGTCACCGGCCGCGAGTCGCTGCCGATCCGGCCGCACCCGGAGAACGTGCGCTACCTGCGCACCAAGCGGGACCGCATGGGCCACCTGCTGGACGAGCTGGACGAGACGACCGAGGCGCCGCTGGGCCGCCCGGTGGCGAACGACGAGATCGGAGCGTAGGGCGATGGCGGGTTTCGGTGAGCCGGGGGTGGCGGCGGTCGACGCCGCCGGGATGACGGTCGGCGTCGTCGCCGCCCGCTGGCACGGGGAGCTGACCGACCACATGCTCGACCGGGCGGTGGCCGCCGCGCAGGCGTGCGGGGCGCGGGCCGTGGTCGCCCGGGTCGCCGGCTCGGTGGAGCTGCCGGTGGTGGCGCAGGCGATGGCCCGCCGCTTCGACGTGGTGGTCGCCCTCGGCGTGGTGGTGCGCGGGGCCACCGCCCACTTCGACTACGTGTGCAAGTCGGTCACGGAGGGGCTGACCCGGGTCGCCCTCGACGAGGGCAAGCCGGTCGCGCACGGTGTGCTCACGGTGGACACGATCGAGCAGGCCCGGGACCGGGCCGGGCTGCCCGGCTCCGCCGAGGACAAGGGCTGGTCGGCGACGGTGGCGGCGCTGGACGCGGCGCTGGCGGTGCGCGGCCTGGACGCGACGGCGGCCCACCGGGTCGGCTTCGGCCACTGACCCGCCTCGGCCCGGCCCGCCCGTCCCGCCCGCTGGCTGGGCTGGGCGGGGGCAGCCTGGCTGGGCTGGGCTGGGCGGGCGTTTGGGCTGGGCGGGCGTCGGGCGTCGGGCTGGGCGGGCGTTTGGGCGTCGCCATGTCGGCGACATAGCGGTATCAGCGGGCCCGGGATACCGCCATGTCGCCGACATGACGCGGGCGTCGGGCGTGTGCGGCTCCGGATCAGCCGGTCTCCCGGGGGCCGTCCTGGCCGGGCTCGTCGGGCCGGGCCGTGGCGCTCCACAGGTGCACTTCCGTGGCGGCGCGCAGGACGTCGCGGGCGGCGGTGGCGACCGGGCAGCCCGCTGTTCGGCAGGTCGGGCAGCGGCCGTCGGGGGCGGGTTGGTGGTCGCGTAGGACCCAGCGGGCGGTGAGGATGAGCCGGTTGCGGATCTGGGCCAGGGACAGGAACGGCGCGGTCATCCTCAGCCCACCCCGAGGGTGACGGCGAGGTGGACGAGCATCGTGGGCGCAGCCGGGTCGCGGGCGATCTGGGCGAGGACGTCGCGGCCGGCTGGTCGGTGGCGGATCTCGGCCGGCGCGATCCGGTCGGCCTCCATCAGGGCCCGGCCGGCGCCGATCGGGTCGCCGGTCCGGAGGTACGCGCGGGCGGCGTCGAGCAGATGCGCGGCGCGGTGTTCGGTGGGCAGCCACCGCCAGCCGTCCCGGGTGGTCGCCTTCTCGTGCCGGGCCACGGCATCAGCGCTGTCGCCCCACTCCACGGCGGCAGCGGCGCGGGCCACCTCCACCGCCGTCGGCCCGAACCCGGTGTGGTGGTGGTCGTGCCCGTCACCGACCCGGTCCGCCAGGGCGGCGGCCTCGTCCAGTAGTTCGGCCGCCGCCGTGTTGTTGCCGTCGCCGGCGGCGGCCAGCGCCGCCTGGACGAGCAGCGCCCCGCACAGCGACAACTCCGGGGGCAGGCCGAACTCGATCACCGGCGGGGCGATCCGGTAGGCGGCGGCCAACACCGCCGACTTCGCCACCTGCCCCTGCCCCGACGCGCGCAACACCTGGCCGAGTTGCACGGCTGCGGCGGCCACCAGCAGCCGGTCGCCCGTGGCGGCGGTCACCGCCCGGTCGGCGGCCAGCCACGCCAACTCCGGGGCACCCAGCTTCAGCAGCAGCGACGCCGCGATCCGGTACGCCTCCACCAGCGGCACCCGACCCGCCACCGGATCGCCGGCGTGGGCGCGTTCCACGTCGGCCAGCAGCTCCGGCAACAGCTCGGCCACCCGTGGGTAGCGGGCGTGCTGAAAGGTGATCCAGGCGTGCGTCACCTGCCGGGCCACCTGAACGGCCGATAACACCGGCCGGCTACCCGCCGCGCGACCGAGGGGAACCTCGTACCGGGACAACGCCGCTCGGATCCGCTCGACCTCGGCGGCCCGCTCGATCACCTGCGCGGGCTCGATGTCCCGGCCGAGCAGCACCGCCGCGTCGATCCGCAGGACCGTGGCGACCTCCTGCAGGGTCGACACCCGGTCCAGCGCGCGGACGCCCCGCTCGACCTTGTCCACCCAGCTCTTCGACTTCCCCAACCGGTCGGCGAACACCTGCTGAGACAGCCTTCGTCGCCCCCGCCAGTACGCCACCCGCCGCCCGACCGGCAGCCGATCACCGTCCACGCCGCCACCGCCGGTCCGGCACCGCCCGAGTCGTCTCCTCGACCGGTATCCGATCCGCCTCGGCCTGGGCGAGGATCCGCCGCCTCGCCGTCTCCCGCTCGGCGGCCTCCGTCTGCTCTCCTCGGCTCGTTGTCGGCTCGTCGTCGTGACTGCGCATCGCCACCTCCGTCGGCGCGGCGGCAACATGCCGGCGCGCCATCAACGATGACGCCGCAAGGTCGCTGGACGCGACGGCACATGGCGCGACAATCCAGACACATGGGAGGCGACATTATGGCGACATGCCGCTATCGTGGCGGGCATGACCGCCCCGAACACCGCGCTCCGCGCCGTTCGCACCGGGATGCGCATGAGCCAGGACGACTTCGCCCGCGCGCTCCAGGCCGCCGGCCACCGCGTCGGCGAGCCCAACGACGCCAACAAGCGACTCGTCCAACGCTGGGAGTCCGGCGCGATCGCCGCACCGCGCCCCGTCTACGCTCGCGCGCTGGAGGTCGTCACCGGCCTGCCCATCTCGCTGCTCGGCTTCGCGGCGGTGCCGGGCGAACATGTCGCCCACGACCAGCACGGCGGCCACGACCTGACCTCACCCATGTCCAGCCTGGCCACGCCGACGCCGAAGTCCAGCCCAGCCGCAGCCCACAGGTCGTACGAGGGCGTGTGGCTCAGCCGCTACCAGTACCACTCCAGCGGTCGCGGCGACTCCTTCGCCGGGCAGCACTTCGTGGTGCTGCTTCAACACGGCGACCGGCTGACCGCGCGCAGCCTGCCCGGCTCGGCGGCATCGTCGCTCTCGCTGGACCTCACCGTGGACGGTGCCGTCGTCACCGGCACGTGGGTGGAGCAGACCGACCCGACGGGCTACTACCGGGGCGCCCGATACCATGGCGCGATCCAGTTGCTGGCCGAGCCCACGGGGCGACGGATGGCCGGAAAGTGGGTCGGGTTCGGCAAGGACATGGACGTCAACACCGGTCCGTGGGAACTCGTCTTCCGCGACGCCTCGACGTCCAAGGCGACCCTCGATCGCTACAACACGTCACCGGCGTAGCTGACCCTCTCGCACCGAATCAGCCGGCGATCGCCGCACACGATCCTGGAATGGAAACGTGAACGTCGGTGACACTCCACCAATGCGGGAGTACGTGGGATTTGTCTGGCTAGCAGACGAGCCAGGCATTCGCCTGCGCCTCCTCGCCAGCTCTCCCGAGGACGCGAGGTCTCGCGTTGTCGCGGAGTACGGGGAGGGGCACGTCATCTCGCTCTGGAACGAGGAAGACGCGTCGAAGCCGCGATGAGAGGCGTGCCCACGGCCCGTGCGCTCGTGCCGTAGGACCCCGTCAGAGACGTCCCGCCTCGATGATGCGGCGCAGGAACTGGCGGGTGCGGGGCTCGGTGGGGTCGCCGAGCACCCGTTCCGGCGGCCCCGACTCGACGACCCGCCCGCCGTCGAGGAAGCACACCTGGTCGGCGACCTCGCGGGCGAAGCCCATCTCGTGGGTGGCCAGCACCATCGTCATCCCGTCGGCCTTCAGCTCGCGGATCAGGGCCAGCACCTCGCCGACCAGCTCCGGGTCCAGCGCCGAGGTGACCTCGTCGAGCAGCATCAGCCGGGGCGAGTTGGCCAGCGCCCGGACGATCGCCACCCGCTGCTGCTGCCCGCCGGAGAGCCGGTCGGGGTAGGCGTTCGCCTTGGCCCCCAGCCCGACCCGGTCGAGCAGTTCCCGGGCCTGCGCCTCCGCCTCGGCGCGGGGCCGCCGGTGCACCCGCACCGGGGCGAGGGTGACGTTGTCCAGCACGCTCAGGTGCGGGAACAGGTTGTACGCCTGGAAGACCATCCCGATGCGCCGGCGCACCCGGTCGGGGTCGACCCGGGGGTCGGAGATGTCCTGGCCGTCCAGCTCGATGGTGCCGTCGTCCAGCTCTTCGAGCAGGTTGACGCAGCGCAGCAGCGTGGACTTGCCCGACCCGGACGCGCCGATCAGCGCCACCACCCGGTGCTCGTCGACGCTGAGGTCGAGCCCGTCGAGCACCACGTGACCGCCGAAGGTCTTGCGCAGCCCCCGGCACCGCAGCAGGCTCATCGTCGTCACCTTCCCTGCCGGCGGGCCGCGCGCAGCGTCACCCAGTCGGTGACGGCGATCAGCGGGATCGCGAGCAGCACGAACAGCGCCCCGGCCACGATGTACGGGGTGTAGTTGAACGTCTCGGCGGTGGCGATCTGCGCGGCGCGTACCGCGTCGATCGGCCCGGCGAGGGAGACCAGCCCGACGTCCTTCTGCAGCGCGACCACGTCGTTGAGCAGGGGCGGGGCGACCCGGCGGACGGCCTGCGGCAGCACCACGTGCCGCATCGTCTGCCGGTAGGTCAGCCCGAGCGAACGGGCCGCCGCGAGCTGACTGGGGTGCACGGACTCGATGCCGGCCCGGAACACCTCGGCCAGGTAGCCGCCGTAGGTGAGCACCAGCGCCAGCCCGCCGAGCACCAGCACCGGCGGCATGCCCTGCAGGCGCAGGCCGGGCACGCCGAGGGTGAGCACGTACAGCACGATGATCAGGGGCAGGCCCCGGAACGTGTACGTGTAGCCGGCCGCGAGGGCCCGGACCGGGAAGAAGACCGGGCCCCGCAGCGTGCGCAGGATCGCCACGAGCAGACCGAGCAGCAGCGCGCCGGCCGCGCAGCAGACCAGCAGCCGCACGTTGAGCCAGAGCCCGGCGAGCACCTCGGGCAGCGCGTCCCGGGCGATCGCCGGGTCGGCGAAGGAGGCGCGGACCCGGTCCCAGCCGGGCGCGCCGATGACCGCGACGACGAGCAGCGTGCCGAGCGCGGCCGTGGAGGCGGCGGCGACCAGCACGCTGGTGACGGTCTGCCGGCGGCGGTACGCCTGCCGCCGCCGCTGCGCCGCGGAGGGTTCGTGCGGTGCGAGGATCACTTCAGCTCGTACGCCCCCGCGACCTGGGTCAGCCACTTCTGCTCCAGCTTCTTGAGCGTGCCGTCGGCGGTGAGCTGGCCGACCGCGCCGCTGAGGCAGGGGGTGAGGGGCGAGTTGTGGTCCAGCACCAGCCCGAACACCTCGGGCGTGCCGACCTGCGGCAGCTGCCCGACGACCGTCGCGTCGGTGATCTCCGCGCCGGTGATGTAGAAGGCGGTCGGCAGGTCCACCACGAGGCCGTCGATCTGCCCGTTCTGCAGCGCCTTCTTGGCGTCGTCGTTGCTGTTGTAGACCTGCGGCTTGGTCTTCGGCTTGATGACGTCGGTGATCGCCTGGTAGCTGGTGGTGCCGACCTGGGCGCCGAGCTTCGCGTCCCGCAGGTCGGCCAGCGTCGTCTTCCCGGCGATCTTCGCGGACTTCCGCGCGATCACGGCCTGCCGGACCAGGTAGTACGGCCCGGTGAAGTCGACGGCCTTCTTGCGCTCCTCGGTGATGGAGAACTGGTTGATGTCGAAGTCGAACTCCTTGGGGCCGGGGGCGACGGCGACGTCGAACTTCACCCGGGTCCAGGTGACGTCGGCGCGGGCGTACCCGAGCTTCTCGGCCACCGCGTAGGCCACCGCGGCCTCGAAGCCCTCGCCGGTCTCCGGCTTGTTGCCGACGAACCACGGCGCGTACGCCGGCTCGTCGGTGGCGATGGTGAGCTTGCCCGGGGTCCGGGTGGGCAGCTTGTCCTTCAGGCAGTCCGGGCCGGCGGTGGCGGCGGGGGTGAGTGCGGTGACGGGGGTGGCGTCGTCCTGGGGCGCGCAGGCGGCCACCGTGACGAGGACGGTGCCGGCGGCGGCGAGCGCGACGGTGCGGGAGCTGAGCATGGCGGACAGCGTAGAGCCATCGACGCCCGTCGCGCAGGTGCGTCCCGCCGCCGTGCTGCCGAATCCGGGCCCGTGGGACCGGCGGACCCGCCGCACGCCGGGCCGGGCGGGTGCTGGAAGAATCGCACCCCGTGAAGACGTTCGAGGAGTTGTTCGCCGAGCTGCAGGCCAAGGCCGCTGCCGGCACCCCCGGCTCGGGCACGGTGGCCGCGCTGGAGAAGGGGGTGCACTTCATCGGCAAGAAGGTCGTCGAGGAGGCGGCCGAGTCGTGGATGGCGGCCGAGCACGAGGGCCCGGAGCGGGCGGCCGAGGAGATCTCCCAGCTGCTCTACCAGGCGCAGGTGCTGATGCTGGCCACCGGGCTGGAGCTGAAGGACGTCTACCGACATCTGTGAGTGCGCCGTCCGCTGATCATCTCCACCGATCGAGGGAGCACTCCGTCATGCTGCGTGTCGCCGTACCCAACAAGGGCGCCCTGGCCGAGAAGGCCGCCCAGATGCTGCGCGAGGCGGGCTACCGCCAGCGCACCGACCCCAAGGACCTGGTCTGCCCGGACGAGGCCAACGACATCGAGTTCTTCTACCTGCGGCCGAAGGACATCGCGACCTACGTCGGCTCGGGTGACCTCGACGTCGGCATCACCGGCCGGGACCTGCTGATCGATTCCGGCGCGCCCGCCGAGGAGGTGGTCGACCTGGCGTTCGGCCGGGCCACCTTCCGGTTCGCCGCCCGGCCGCAGGACGTCGCGGGCGTCCAGGAGCTGGGCGGGCACCGGATCGCCACCGCGTACCCGGGGCTGGTCGAGCGGTACCTCGCGGAACTCGGCATCAAGGCCGAGGTGATCCGGCTCGACGGCGCGGTGGAGAACGCCATCCGGCTCGGCGTCGCCGACGTCGTCGCCGACGTGGTGGAGACCGGCGCCACGCTGCGCCAGGCCGGGCTGGTCGTCTTCGGTGACCCGCTGCTGCGCTCCTCGGCGGTGCTGGTGCGCCGGGTCGACGCCCCCGAGCACCCGCAGGCCGCGCAGCTGCTGCGCCGGCTGCACGGGGTGCTGGTCGCCCGCCGCTACGTGATGCTCGCCTACGACGTGCCGGCCGGGCTGCTGGACCGGGCCAGCTCGCTGACCCCCGGCATCGAGTCGCCGACCGTCTCGCCCCTGCACCGCGAGGGCTGGGTGGCGGTGCAGGCGATGGTCCAGCGCGACGACGTGCACCGGATCATGGACGAGCTGTACGAGCTGGGCGCCCGCGCCATCCTGGTCACCAACATCCACGCCTGTCGGCTGTGAGGCCGCTGCCGCCGGCCGCCGCCCTCGCGACCGTGGTGCTGGGCGGGGCGGCGTCGGCGGCCCAGGCGGCGGGTAACGCGGTGCTGGGGGAGCGGGCCGGCGACCCGATCCTCGGCGCGCTGGCGAACAACCTCGGCGGTTGCCTGGTGGTCCTCGTCGGCCTGTCGGGCCTGCCGTCGACCCGGGCCGGGCTGGACGCGCTGCGCCGGGCCCGGCTGCCGTGGTGGTCGTACCTGGGCGGGCTCGGCGGGGCGGCGATCGTCACCGTCGCCACGTACGTCGTCCCGGTGCTCGGGATCGCGGTCTTCACCATCGCCCAGGTGGCCGGGGGCAGCCTCGGCGGGCTCGCGGCGGACCGGGCGGGCCTGGCCCCGCTGGGCCGGCTGCGGCTGACCGGGCCCCGGGTGGCCGGCGCGCTGCTCGGCGTCCTCGCTGTGGCCCTGGCCCAGCTCGGCCGGCCGGTCGGCGGCGTCGCGGTCGGCGGGGTGCTGATCGCCGTCGCGGGCGGGGCGGCGGTGGCCGTGCAGTCGGCCCTCAACGGGCGGGTGTCGGCGGCGGGCACCACCACCGCCGCGATCGCGGTCAACTTCGCCGTCGGCACCCCCGTCGTCGTGCTGGTGGCCGTCCTCGTCGGGGCCTTCTCCGGCCCGGCGCCGACCTGGCCGCACGAGTGGTTCCTCTACCTCGGCGGCCTGTACGGCGTCGGCATCGTCCTCGCCCTGATGCTCGGCGTGCGCGCCGTGGGGGTGCTGCGCACCGGGCTGGCCCTGGTCGCCGGGCAGCTCGGCGGCGCACTGCTGCTGGACGTGCTGCTGCCCGGCGGGGCCGGGCTGCGCTGGCCGGTGCTGGTCGGCGCGTTGCTGACCCTGCTGGCGGTGGTCGTCGCCGGCCGTGGCCCCGGCTTGCGGCGGGTCGGCGACACGGTGGGACCGCGCACCGGCCCCGCGCCGGTGGGTGGCAGACTGGGCGGGTGAGCGAAACCGCACCGGTGACCCTGCGTCCCCGCCGGATCCGGCTGGTCTGCTGGGCGTCGGCCGCCGCGCTGCTGGTCGTGTTCAGCCTGGTGGCCACGTCGCTGGCCGGCCCCACCGGCAACGGCTACGGCACCTTCCAGCGTGGCGACCAGCTCGCCATGGTCGGCCTGGGCGTCCTCGGGGCGCTCGGCATCCTGCTGTTCACCCGGCCCCGCGTCGAGGCCGACGCGCTGGGCGTGCGGGTGCGCAACGTGCTCGGCTCGTACGAGCTGCCCTGGGAGGTCGTGCGGGGGGTGCGCTTCGACCGGGGCGCGCCGTGGGCGAGCCTGGAGCTGCACGACGACGACCTGGTGCCGATGGTGGCGCTCCAGGCGGCCGACAAGGAGCTGGCGGTGGACGGCGTGCGCGCCCTGCGCCGGCTGCACCAGGCCCACCTCGCGGCGCTGGCCGAGGGCGCGGCCGGGCGCTGACCCGCCGCGCCGGGCCCGACGCCCGGTTTGGGGGCCGGCCCGGTGACGGTGTAGTGTTGCTGAGTCGACCAGACTGCCCCCGTGTCCCACGTGTGGGTGGTCCTGAAGCGGAGCGCCCTGCTCCCACCCGAGTCGCCCCAGTTGGTGGCCGGGTCCCGGTCACCGGTTCCGGGCATGTCCCGGTTCCGGATGCGCGATCCTGTGATCGTGCCGACCGGTCGAGCGGGCCCCGGCATGCGCCGGGGCCTTCTGCTTTCCGGGTCGGCCCCCGCCACGGGGGCCGCGGGAGTCGGCCACCGCAGAGCACTCGACTCGAGGAGGCCCCATCAGCGTCGAACCACGCGTGAACGAGCAGATCCGGGCACGTGAGGTCCGACTGGTCGGTCCCGAGGGTGAGCAGGTGGGCATCGTCCCGCTTGAGCGCGCCCTTCAGCTGGCCGCGGACGTCGACCTGGACCTGGTCGAGGTTGCGCCGATGGCGCGCCCGCCGGTGTGCAAGCTCATGGACTTCGGCAAGTTCAAGTACGAGAGCGCACTCAAGGCGCGCGAAGCGCGGCGTAACCAGCAGCAGACCGTCATCAAGGAAATGAAGCTCCGGCCGAAGATCGACCCGCACGACTACGAGACCAAGAAGGGTCACGTGGTGCGGTTCCTCAAGGCCGGCGACAAGGTCAAGGTGACGATCATGTTCCGCGGTCGGGAGCAGAGCCGCCCGGAGCTGGGTTACCGGCTCCTGCGTCGCCTCGAGTCCGAGATCACGGAGCTGGGCTACGTGGAGGCCGCCCCGAAGCAGGACGGCCGAAACATGATCATGGTTCTCGCTCCGCACCGGGCCGTCAAGGCCTCCGCGGTCGCCGCCACGGCGTCCCGCGGCGCCGGCCGGGAGCGCCCCGCGGAGGAGTCCGCGGCACCGGCGGTGGGCGAGACCCCGGCGGGCGAGACCGCAGCAGCCGGTGAGACCGGCACGACCGCCGACACCGGCGGTCAGTAACAGGGGAGAGACGTTCCACATGCCGAAGATGAAGAGCCACACGGGTATGGGCAAGCGGGTCAAGGTGACCGGCAAGGGCAAGATCGTCGCCGAGCAGGCCGGCAAGCGCCACCTGCTGGAGAAGAAGTCCTCCACCCGGACCCGTCGGCTGACCGGCACGGTCGAGCTGGCCAAGGCCGACACCAAGCGCATCAAGAAGCTGCTCGGCCGCTGACGCGCGCCACCTGAACCGAAGAAGGAGTTGAGATGGCACGCGTCAAGCGGGCTGTGAACGCCCAGAAGAAGCGTCGTACCCTGCTGGAGACCGCGAGCGGCTACCGCGGTCAGCGCTCCCGGCTCTACCGCAAGGCCAAGGAGCAGGTGCTGCACTCGATGCAGTACGCCTACCGGGACCGTCGCGACCGCAAGGGCGACTTCCGGCAGCTGTGGATCACCCGGATCAACGCGGGTGCCCGCGCCAACGGGATGACCTACAACCGGCTGATCCAGGGCCTGCGCCTGGCCGGCGTCGAGGTCGACCGCAAGATCCTCGCCGACCTGGCCGTCAACGACGCGGCGGCCTTCGCCGCGATCGTCGAGGTCGCCCGCGCCGCCGTGGCGGCCGAGGGCACCGGTGGCGCGGCGGCCCAGGCCGCCTGATCCGCCAGCACCCGACCGAGGCGCCCCCCGTGTCGTCCACGACGCGCGGCGGGCGCCTCGGTCGCGCTGTGGAGCCGCACACCATGCCCTTCACCCCGCGTACGCCCCGGGTCGTCGCCGCCCGCCGGCTGCACCGCCGCCGTGACCGCGACGCCACCGGCCGGTTCCTCGCCGAGGGCCCGCAGGCCGTCCGGGAGGCTTTGGCCCGCCCCGGCACGGTCGCCGAGCTGTTCGGCACCCCGGCGGCCCTCGACCGGCACGCCGACCTGGCCGCCCGCGCCGCCGCCGCCGACGTGCCGGTCTCCGACGTCACCGACGACGCCCTCGCCGCGCTCGCCGAGACCGTCGCCCCGCAGGGCCTCGTCGCCGTCTGCCGGCACCTCGACGTGCCGCTGTCCGAGGCCCTCGCCGCCGGCCCGCGCCTCGTGGCGGTGCTCGCCGAGATCCGCGACCCGGGCAACGCCGGCACGGTGCTGCGCACCGCCGACGCCGCCGGGGCCGGGGCGGTCGTCTTCGCCGGCGACGCCGTCGACCCGTACAACGGCAAGTGCGTGCGGGCCTCCGCCGGCAGCCTCTTCCACGTCGACGTGGTCCGGGCCGGCGACCCCCTCGCGGTCGTCGCCGCGTTGCGCGCCGCCGGGCTGGCGGTCCTCGCCACCACGGGGTACGGCGACCGCGACCTCGACGACCTCGCCGACGCCGGGGCGCTGGCGACGCCGACCGCCTGGCTGTTCGGCTCGGAGGCGCACGGGCTGCCCGACGGGCTGACCGCCGCCGCCGACGCCCGGGTCCGGGTGCCCCTGCACGGGCGCGCCGAGAGCCTCAACCTGGCTGCGGCCGCCGCCGTGTGCCTGTACGCTTCAGCCAGAGCACTGCGCCGCCGCCCCTGACGGGTGCGGTGCGGCCATCCAGCAGGGAGTCGCCCGAGATGATGAACGCGCCACGGCGTTCGTTTAGCCAGCCCGCCGGTGTCGGCGGGCGGCGGGCCTGACCCTTCCCCTGCACGAACTCCCCACCGGCGGGCTGCGGCGAAGCCGCGCGTCCGTAGACTCGCCTCGCCGCCCGCGCAGGGCCGGCGCCGCCGTGAGGAGTGCCCGTACGCCATGACCTACCGCAACGATCCGTACGACCCGAAGCAGGTCGCCCTGCTCGACCCGGACGCCCTGGCCGGTGCCGTGGCCGACGCCGAGCAGGCGTTCGCCGCCGCCGCCGACCCGGACGCGCTGACCGCGCTGCGCCCCGCGCACCTCGGCGACCGGTCCCCGGTCGCCCTGGCCCGCCGGGAGATCGGCGCCCTGCCGCCGGCCGCGAAGGCCGACGCCGGCAAGCGGGTCAACGAGGCCCGCCGCGCGATCGAGGCCGCCTACGCCGCCCGCGCCGAGGTCCTCGACCGCGAGCAGGCGCAGCGGGTGCTGGCCACCGAGCGGGTCGACGTCACCCTGCCCTACGACCGCCGCCCGCGCGGCGCCCGGCACCCGCTGAGCACCCTGATGGAGCAGATCAGCGACCTGTTCGTCGGGATGGGCTACGAGGTGGCCGAGGGGCCCGAGGTCGAGCTGGAGTGGACCAACTTCGACGCCCTCAACATCCCCGTCGACCACCCGGCGCGGGGTCTGATGGACACCTTCCACATCGCCCCGCCGGCCGGCGCGGACAGCTCCGGGCTGGTGCTGCGCACCCACACCTCCCCGGTGCAGGCGCGCACCATGCTGGCCCGCAAGCCGCCGATCTACGTCGTCGTGCCCGGCCGGGTCTACCGCACCGACGAGCTGGACGCCACCCACGCGCCCGTCTTCCACCAGGTCGAGGGCCTCGTGGTCGACAAGGGCATCACGATGGCCCACCTGCGCGGCACCCTCGACCACTTCGCCCGCGCCATGTTCGGCGAGGGCGCGAAGACCCGCTGGCGGCCGCACTACTTCCCGTTCACCGAGCCGTCGGCCGAGTTCGACGTGTGGTTCCCCGAGCACCGCGACGGGCCGCGCTGGGTCGAGTGGGGCGGCTGCGGCATGGTCAACCCCCGGGTGCTGCGCGCCTGCGGGATCGACCCGGAGGTCTACTCCGGATTCGCGTTCGGCATGGGCATCGACCGCACCGTGATGTTCCGCCACGGGGTCAGCGACATGCGGGACATGGCCGAGGGCGACGTGCGGTTCACCCGCGCGTTCGGGGCCGGGGCGTAGACGGTGCGGGCACGAGACAACGAGACGGTGGTCTGAGAGTCATGCGAGTTTCTGTCAGCTGGCTGCGGGAGTACCTCGACCTCCCCGCCGACCTGCCCGCCGCCGACCTGGAGCAGGCGCTGGTCGACCTCGGCATCGAGGTCGAGTCGATCGTGGACCTGCGGTCGACGGTCACCGGCGCGCTCGTCGTCGGCGAGGTCCTCGACATCGAGGAACTGACCGGCTTCAAGAAGCCGATCCGGTTCTGCCGGGTCGACGTGGGCGCCGCCAACGGCACCGGCGAGCCGCAGGAGATCGTCTGCGGGGCGCGCAACTTCGCCCCCGGCGACCGGGTCGTGGTGATCCTCCCCGGCGGCGTGCTGCCCGGCGGCTTCGCCATCGGCGCGCGCAAGACGTACGGGCGCAACTCCCACGGCATGATCTGCTCCGCCAAGGAGCTGGGCCTGGGCGACGACCACTCGGGCATCATCGTGCTGCCCGAGGACACCCCCGCCAAGCCCGGCGACGACGCCCGCCCGGTCGTCGGCCTCGACGACGTGGTCGTCGAGGTGGAGATCACCCCCGACCGGGGGTACGCGCTCAGCGTCCGGGGCATCGCCCGGGAGCTGGCCCACGCCCTCGGCGTGCCGTTCCGTGACCCGGGGCTGGCCCCGGCCCCCGGCGCGACGGCCGAGCCGGCGTACCCGGTGGAGGTCCGCGACACCGTCGGCTGCGACCGGTTCGCCGCCCGGATGGTGCGCGGCATCGACCCGACCGCGCAGACGCCCGGCTGGATGCGGCAGCGGCTCACCGTCGCCGGGGTGCGCAGCATCTCGCTGCCGGTCGACATCACCAACTACGTGATGCTCGAACTGGGCCAGCCGATGCACGCCTTCGACGCCGCCCGGATCACCGGCACCCTCGTGGTGCGCCGCGCCGCGGCGGGGGAGAAGGTCACCACCTTGGACGGGGTGGCCCGCACCCTCACCACCGAGGACATGGTCATCTGCGACGACACCGGCCCGGTCTCGCTCGCCGCCGTGATGGGCGGCGAGACCAGCGAGGTCGTCGCGTCCACCACCGACGTGCTCTTCGAGGCCGCCCACTGGGACCCGGTGATGGTGGGCCGCACCGCCCGCCGGCACAAGCTGTTCAGCGAGGCGGCGAAGCGCTGGGAGCGGGGCGTCGACCCCGCCCTGCCGCTGGTCGCCATCGAGCGGGCCGTCGGGCTGCTCACCGCCCACGCGGGCGGCACCGCCGGGGCCGAGATCCTCGACCTCGACCACGTCCGGCCGCGTACCCCGGTCACCCTGCCGGTGGACCTGCCGGGCCGGCGGGTCGGCGTCGCCTACTCCCCGGAGCGGGTGGTCTCCCTGCTGGAGCAGGTCGGCTGCCACGTCACCCGGGGCGTCGACCGGCTCGGCGAGGACCCGGGCACGGCCGGCGTGCCGGCCGGCGGCGCGGACGTGCTCACCGTCGTCCCGCCGAGCTGGCGTCCGGACCTCACCGACCCGGCCGACCTGGTCGAGGAGGTGGTCCGCCTCGACGGGTACGACCGGGTGCCGTCGGTGCTGCCCACCGCGCCCCCCGGGCGGGGCCTGACCTGGCAGCAGCGCCGCCGCCGGGCGGTGGCCCGCTCGCTGGCCGAACGCGGCTACGTGGAGGTGCTGGCCCACCCGTTCGTCGCCGGTTCGCTGGCCGACCTGCTCGGGTTGCCCGCCGACGACCCGCGCCGGGCGGCGGTGCGGGTGGCCAACCCGCTGTCGGAGGAGGAGCCGCTGCTGCGCACCACGCTGCTCGGCCCGCTGCTCGGCATCCTCAGGCGCAACCTCGGCCGGGGCCACCGCGACCTGGCCCTCTACGAGATCGGGGCGGTCTTTCACCCGCGCCCGGGCGTCGGCGCCCCGCCCGCCATGGGCGTGGACCGGCGGCCCACCGACGCCGAGTTCGCCGCCGCCGACGCGGTCGTGCCCGACCAGCCCCGGCACGTCGCCGTGGTGCTGACCGGGGACGTCGAGCCGGCCGGCTGGTGGGGCGCGGGTCGCCCGGCCGGCTGGGCGGACGCCGTCGAGGCCGGCCGGGCGGTGCTCGCCGCGGCCGACCTGCCCGCCGACCGGGTCGAGGTGCGCGCCGCCGAGCACGCCCCCTGGCACCCCGGCCGCTGCGCCGAGCTGCTCGTGGACGGGGTCGTGGTCGGGCACGCCGGTGAGCTGCACCCGGCGGTGCTGGCCGCGCTGGAGCTGCCGAAGCGCACCAGCGCCATGGAGCTGGACCTCGACGCGCTCCCGGCCGCCCCGGTCGCCCCGGCCCCGACGATCTCCGGCTTCCCGCCGGCCCTGATCGACGTGGCCCTCGTGGTCGACGAGCGGGTGCCGGCGGCGCAGGTGCAGCAGGCCCTCGTCGAGGGCGCGGGCGAGCTGCTGGAGGGCGTGCGGCTGTTCGACGTCTACGCCTCCGAGCAGCTCGGGGCGGGGCGGCGGTCGCTGGCGTACAAGCTGACGTTCCGTGCCCCCGACCGCACCCTGACGGTCGAGGAGGCGGTGGCGGCCCGTGACGCGGCGGTGGCCCGCGCGGCCGAACGCTTCGGGGCCACCCTCCGCGGCGCCTGAGGTGCAAGCAGGGGCCCCCTCTTAACGCTTTCCGTATAGGAAGGGGCCCCTGCTAACCGCCCCGGACCGGCATCGACCGGCCGGGCGTCAGTGCTCCTCGGCGTCCAGTCCGCCGAGGGCGCGCAGCCGGGGCAGGTCGCGTACGGTGATGCGCCGGTAGTCGGTGTCCACCAGGCCGTCGGCCCGCAGCTCGCGCAGCGTCTTCTGGATGGACGTCTCCGCCGCCCCGCAGATCGTGGCCAGCTCCGGCTGGGTGAGCCGGACGTCGATGACCACCCCGTCGCGGCTGCGCCGGCCGTGGGTGCGGCACAGCTCGGCGATCACCCGGGCCACCCGGATCTTCACCGCGTACGAGGTGAAGTCGATCCGGCGGCGGTTGGACCAGCGCAGCCGGTCGGACACCATCGCCGCCAGTTCGAGGGCGGCCTGCGGGTGCGCCCGCAGGAACTGGTTGAACCGGTCCCGGGAGATGACGCTGTAGACGGTGGGCCCGCAGGTGGTGACCGTCGCCGAGCGGGGCTTGTCGTTGAGGGCCGACATCTCGCCCATCAGGTCCCCGCCGACGCGCAGCGACAGCAGCGCGGCCCGCCCGTCGGGCACACTGGCCGTCACCTTCGTCAGCCCCTCCTCCAGCAGCACCAGGTGCGACTCGCGGACCCCCTCGTGGATCAGGATCTGTCCGGCCGGCACCTGGCGTCGTACGCCCAGGTCGAGCAGCGCGGTGCGGGCCGGCGGCTCCAGCCGCCGCAGGAAGGTGCCGTACGGCCACTCGGCCCGGGGCGGTTCGTGGTGTCGCATCGACGACCTCGCACTCCTTGTCCGACGGAAACCGTCGAAGCGTAGCCGCCCCTGCGCGTAGCGCGAGGCCCTCGCGCGGATCAGGGCGACCGCCACGGTCTGGAGGGCCACCACCACGAGTGCCTCGACCGGCGACCAGCCGGCGGCCAGCAGGAGTTCGGTCACGTCCGTCATGCGTCCAGCACACCCGACCCGGCCCGCCCGGATACCGGATCCGAGAGGGATGACCGGTGCCGGACAGATTCCGCGGAAGCCGTACTTCTACGGGGTCCCGGCCGGCCGCCGCCGTTTCGATGTTCCGGGCGGCCCGCCCGACGGGGGCGGGCCGGTGACGAAGGGCGGCACGGCGATGGACCATCCCGAGCGACGACTGCTGATCTCCGTGGACATGGAGAGTTACAGCCGGCGCGGGAACATCCTGCAGTACGAGGCGCAGCAGGCGTTCCGCGAACTGCTGCAGGCCGCCGCCGCGGCCGTCGGGCTGGACCGGGTGACCTGGAGCACCCAGCGGGCCGGCGACGGGGAACTGGCGATCCTGCCGCGCGACGTCTCGGAGTCGCGGGTGATCGGCCGGTTCGTGCCCGAGCTGAACCGGCGGCTGCGGGCGTACAACAGCAGTCGGCTGCCGGCGGCGCGGGTGCGGCTGCGGATCGCCGTCCACCAGGGACTCGTGCACCTCGACGGGGCGAACGGCTTTCCTGGCAACGCCGTGGTGTTCGTCAGCCGGCTGTGCGACGCCGACCCCGTCCGGCGGGCGCTGGCGGCGTTCCCCGACGCGGGCGTCGCTCTGGTGGTCTCCACCGACATCTACCGCGACGTGGTGTCCGAATACCCGGAGGAGATGCGGCCCGAGCGCTTCCGCCGGGTGCGGATCAGCAAGCCCGACAAGGGCTTCGACGAGTACGCCTGGCTCTGCGTCGTGGACGAGGACCTGTCGACGGTGCCGGCGCCGACCGGGGAAGGGCCGGACGGTCCCGAGGGTGGCGCCGGAAGTCCGGCGGTCCCGCCGCCGGGTCCGGTCCGCCCCGACTTCGCCCAGGCGTCCCCGGGCGGCGGCATCAGCGTCGGCGACGTCCGGGTGCGCGGGCAGAACGCGATCGGCCCGGGGGCCACGGCGATCGGCTCGGTCGGCCGGGACGCGATCCTCGGCGGGGGCGACCGGTGAGCGGGCCGCCGGCCTGGTCCGTGCCCCGGCACGGCGGGCACGACGCCGATCCGGGCGGTTCGGTGGCGGACCCCGAGGGGGTCCCGGGGGATCCGCCCGGCGGCGCGATGCCTCCGGACGCCGACGGTGGGTGGGCGGGCCCCGGCGGCGGCCCGGAGAGCCCACAGCAGGCAGAGCCGGCGGAACCACCCGTGGATCGGGTGCCGGACGAGGAGCCCGACGACGTGCTGGCCGACGAGCCGGAGGAGATGCCGGACCCCGGGGAGATCCTCGCCCGGCTCGCGTCCCTGCTCGGGCCCTCGTCGGCGATCGGCGTCGGCGACGTGTGGGTGCGGGGCCAGAACGCCACCGGGCCCGGGTCGGCGGCCATCGGCACGCTCAACATCACGACGGCGCGGACGGACGGCAGCGGCCGGACCTGGGCCGAGACCCTCACCGGGACCTGGGTGCGGCAGTTGGCCGACGGCTATGCCCCCACGCCGAGCGACCCGCAGCTCGACCGGTATCTCAAGCAGCATCACCTGGTCTGCCTGTCGGGTGCCGCCGGCACCGGTCGACACGCCGCCGCGTGCCTGTCCTCGGCCCGCCGGCACGGTTTCGACCGGGTGGCGGTGCTGCACGCGGAGCAGCCGGGCGACCTGCTGCTGCCGGAAGCCCCGTGGCGCGACGGACACGGCCACGTGTGGCGGCTCACCGGGACGGCCGCGCGGGACCTGGACGGGATGGCCCTGGTCGGGCTGGCCGCCCGGGCCGCGGCGAGGGGCGCCACGCTGGTGCTGGTCGGCGACTTCGACCACCGCGACCAGGAGCTGGCCGGCCACCTGGTGGAGCACCGGCCGGCCACCCCCGTCGACGTGTTCCGGGCCCAGCTGCGCCGCCAGTTGCGGGGCCGCTGCGTCGGCTGGTGCGCCACCGGCTGCGTCGGTGACTGCGTCGACGGCTACGTCGAGGACGAGTGCGTCGGCAACCCGCTGCTGGCGGCGCACCTGGCCGCCGGTCCCCGGACCGGTGAGGTGGTCCGCCTGGCGGAGCTGCTGGCCCGCACCGCGCCCCGGGGCGCGCAGCTCACCGAGCGGCTGGAGCGCCTGCTTCCGCGCCAGCTCCGGGAGCGGGCGGCCCGCGTCCTCGCCGCCGCCGACGGCGGCGACACGCCCGCCTGGGGCGTCGACCGGCGGCGCGCGTTCCGGCTGGCCTGCGCGGTGCTGGCCGGGCAGCCGGTGGCCGAGATCCACGCCGCGGCCGGGGCGCTGGCCGCGCCGGGGCTGGCCGGTGTCGGGCTGGAGCCGGCCCCGGACCCGGGCGGAGTCCCGGGCCCGCCGGGCGCCGGCGCGGTGCCGGGCTTCCCGTTCGCCGGTGCCCCGCTCGCACCACCCACCGGCCGGTCGGGCGGGGCGCTCGACGCGCTGCTCGGCCCGGTCCTGCGGGAGGCGGTGCTGGTGGTCGACGACGACCGGGTGCCGGGCGGGCGGCGCATCGAGTTCGCCCCGGGCAACGAACCGCTGCGGCGCAGCCTGCTGGAGGTCGCCTGGGCGGACTGGTGGCTGCCGGAGCAGCTGCTCGGCTGGCTGGGCGGCCTCGTGCGGGACGGCACGCCCGGGGTCCGGCAGGCCGCCGCCGGGGCGGTCGGCTGGTCGGCGGCGCACGGGGTGCACGCCGCGCTGCGCGTGGTGGACCAGCTCGCCCGGGAGCGCCGGGCCGGGGTCCGGCAGGCCGCCGCCATCGCGCTGGTCGGCATGGCCATGCAGCCGGAGCTGCGCCAGCGGGTCCGGATCGAACTGGACCGGTGGGCGGCCGGCGGGGCGGCGCACCTGCGCGACACCGTCGCGCGGGCGTACGCGCTGGGCCTGGCCCGGCTCTGGCCGGAGACCGCCCTGGCGCAGCTGCGCCGGGTCGCCGAGGCACGCATGCAGCGGCGGAACAACTCGGTGGTACGCGGCCTGGTCGAGGTGTACGCCTGCGGTCATGCGGCCAGCGTGCTGCCGGCGCTGGCGCAGTGGGCCGTCGACGAGGACGAGCCGGAGGTGCGGCTGCACGCCGGGCGGGCGCTGCGGGTGCTCGCCGACCGGTGGGCCCCCGCCCCCCGGGAACGCTGGCCGGAGCTGCTCGACCTGGCCCGCGTCGGCACGGTGCGGATGGCGGACCTGGCCACCTGCTGGGCGACGGCGCTCAGCCTGCCGGGGACCGCGTACCGCGCGTGGCGGACGCTCGGCTTCTGGCTCAGCCGGGCCGAGGGACATCCCGAGGTGGCCGCCGGCTGCCTGCGCCTGATCGCCCTGGTGGTGCAGGGGCGGGAGCCGCTGCGCCGCCGGCTGGACCACCAGCTCCGGCACGTCTGGGGCCCTCTGATGCGCGACAACACCCTGCTGCACGACGTACGACGCCTGATCGACGAGGACCCCGCATGAGCACTCGGTACATTCCCCGCCCGTCGCAGCGGCGGCGCTGGTGGCAGATCCTGCTCTCGCTGTTCGGGCCGGCGCCCGTGAGCCCCCCGCCCGCGCCGCCCCCGCCGCCGCCGGCACCCCCGCAGGCGGCCACCTACCGCCTGGACGCGCCGCAGCCGATCCTGGTGCCGGCGCGCGGGGACGCGTTCGACTTCCGCCTGTTCGCCGTCTACAGCTGGCGGGCGCACAACATGAGCCCCGCAGCGTTGCGCCAGCGCGCGGAGAGCTACCTCGCCTGGGCCGACGGGATCGTCCGGGAGCGGGCCGTCGACCTGGCCCGGGCGCACGAGCCGCACCGTTCGCACGAGCTGGAGCGGGCCCTGAACAACCTGCTGCTGGGCCAGCGTTGGCCCCGGGACGAGAGCCAGCCGTACTTCACCGTGCAGGTGCGGGTGAGCCCGGACGAGCGGGTGCGCGAGCGGCTGCGCCCGTACTGGGAGGAGCGGATCAGGCTGGAGTGCGACCACGAGCTGCAGCAGCTGCGGGCCCGCCACACCGACGAGCTGACCCGCCGGTGGTGCGAGGTGCTGCGGGCGCTGGAGGACGACCCGGTCACCGCGCACGCCGCCCGCCTGGCGGGGGAGCAGTTCGCCGAGGTCTTCCGCCGTTACGTCACCGAGCGCCGGGAGGCGGTGCCGGAGCTGCTGGACCTGCTGCGGGAGGCGGTACGCGGGCACACCGACCTCGGTCTGGGCCCGTCGGAGTACACCGAGGCGTGGGACGCTGCGCTGCGTACGTACCAGCGGCAGCACGGCATCGACCAGCGGGCCAACTGACCGGCTCCCTTCCCGGCGCTCCCCCGTCGGGAAGGGAGCCCCCGGGCCGTGGCGGTCGTCTCCTCATGCCCATGCAGTGGGGTGTATGACCTTGCGATGCGGCGTAATGAACGGGTAACCTTCTCTGCATAGTCATGCGGAGGTTAGAATGGGTATCCGAGTTGCGGTCGCCGGGGCGAGCGGCTATGCCGGGGGCGAGCTGCTGCGCCTGATCGCCGGCCACCCCGAGCTCGACCTGGTCACCGCCACCGCGCACAGCCAGGCCGGCGCGCCGGTCACCGCCGTACACCCGCAGCTCGCCGGGCTGGACCTGGTGTTCGCGGCGACCGAACCGGCGGCCCTGGCCGACGCGGACCTGGTCTTCCTGGCCCTGCCGCACGGCGAGTCGGCGGCCCTGGCCGCCGCCCTGCCGGAGTCGGTCCGGGTCGTCGACCTGGGCGCGGACCACCGGCTGCGCGACGCCGCCGCCTGGTCACGGTACTACGGCGGCGAGCACGCGGGGGCCTGGGTCTACGGCCTGCCCGAGCTGCCCGGCCAGCGCGCGCGCATCGCCGCCGCGACCCGGGTGGCCAACACCGGCTGCTACGCCGCGGCCATCACCCTCGCGCTCGCCCCGCTGGTCGCCGCCGGCGCGGTCGCCCCCGCCGACGTGGTGGTGGTCGCCGCCTCCGGCACCTCCGGCGCGGGCCGGGCCGCCAAGGCGCACCTGCTCGGCAGCGAGGTGATGGGTGACCTGTCGCCGTACAAGGTCGGCGCGCACCAGCACGTGCCGGAGATCAGGCAGGCCACCGGCGCGACCAGCCTGTCCCTCACCCCCGTGCTCGCGCCGATGCCGCGCGGCATCCTCGCCACGGTCACCGCCGTGCCGACCGGCGACGCCGACCCCCGGGCGGTCCTCGCGGCGGCGTACGCGGACTCGGCGTTCGTGCACGTGCTGCCCGAGGGGACGTGGCCGCACACCGCCGCCACCCTCGGCGCCAACTCCTGCCACCTCCAGGCGACCGTCGACGTCGACTCCGGCCGGGTGATCGTGGTCAGCGCCATCGACAACCTCGGCAAGGGCGCCGCCGGCCAGGCCGTGCAGTGCGCCAACCTGATGCTCGGGCTCCCCGAGACCACCGGCCTGTCCACCTACGGAGTAACCCCATGACCGTCACCACCCCCCGGGGGTTCCGGGCGGCCGGCGTGGCCGCCGGCCTCAAGAGCGGCGCCGCCGCCGACGTCGCCCTCGTCGTCAACGACGGCCCCGACGCCGGGATCGCTGGGGTCTTCACCGCCAACCGGGTCAAGGCCGCCCCCGTGCTCTGGACCCGGCAGGTCGTCCGGGGCGGGGTGGCCCGGGCCGTGATCCTCAACTCCGGCGGCGCGAACGCCTGCACCGGCCCCGCCGGCTTCCAGGACACCCACGCCACCGCCGAGCACACCGCCGCCGCGCTCACCTCGGCCAGCCCCCGGCTGCGGCTCGGGGCCGGCGACGTGGCCGTCTGCTCCACCGGCCTGATCGGCGAGCGGCTGCCGATGGACAAGCTGCTGCCCGGCGTACGCGCGGCGATCCGCGCCCTGTCCCGCGACGGCGGCGCGGCGGCGGCCGAGGCGATCATGACCACCGACACCCGGCCGAAGACCACCGTGGCGGCCGGCGGCGGCTGGACCGTCGGCGGGATGGCCAAGGGCGCCGGCATGCTGGCCCCGGCCATGGCGACCATGCTGTGCGTGCTCACCACCGACGCGGTGGCCGGGCCGGCGGCGCTCGACGCCGCGCTGCGCGCCGCCTGCCGGGTCACCTTCGACCGGGTCGACTCCGACGGCTGCATGTCCACCAACGACACGGTGCTGCTGCTGTCCAGCGGCGCGTCCGGCGTCGAGCCCACCGAGGCCGAGCTGACGGCGGCGGTCACCGCCGCCTGCCACGACCTGGCCCAGCAGCTGGTCGCCGACGCGGAGGGCGCCACCAAGCAGATCGCCATCGAGGTCGTCGGCGCGGCCGACGAGGACGACGCCGTCGAGGTGGGCCGGTCGGTGGCCCGCAACAACCTGGTCAAGACGGCGCTGTTCGGCAACGACCCGAACTGGGGCCGCATCCTCGCCGCCGTCGGCACCACCGCCGCCGCGTTCGAGCCGGACGCCCTCGACGTCGCCGTCAACGGCGTCTGGGTGTGCCGCTCCGGCGCCGCCGCCGAGGACCGGTCCAAGGTGGACCTCACCGGGCGCGACGTCACCATCCGCATCGACCTGCACGCCGGAGGGGCCCAGGCCACCGTGTGGACCAACGACCTTTCGCACGCGTACGTGCACGAGAACTCGGCGTACTCGACGTGAGCGCCGTCGACGACCTCGCCCGGGCCCAGGCCCGGGCCGAGACGCTGATCGAGGCGCTGCCCTGGCTGGCCCGCCTGTCCGGGGCCACCCTCGTGGTCAAGTACGGCGGCAACGCCATGATCGACCCCGAGCTGCAGCGGGCCTTCGCCGCCGACATGGTCTTCCTGCGCTACGTCGGCATCAAGCCGGTCGTCGTGCACGGCGGCGGCCCGCAGATCTCGGCCATGCTCGGCCGGCTCGGCATCGACAGCGAGTTCCGTGGCGGCCTGCGCGTCACCACCCCCGAGGCGATGGACGTGGTCCGCATGGTGCTCGTCGGCCAGGTCGGCCGGGAACTGGTCGGGCTGATCAACGCGCACGGCCCGTTCGCCGTCGGCCTCTCCGGCGAGGACGCCGGCCTGTTCACCGCCGTGCGCCGCCCCGCGTACGTGAACGGGGAGCCCGTCGACGTCGGCCAGGTCGGCGACGTCGAGTCGGTGAACACGTCGGCGGTGACCGACCTGATCGCGGCCGGCCGCATCCCGGTGATCTCGACCGTCGCGCCGGACGCCGACGGGGTGCTGCACAACCTCAACGCCGACACGGCCGCCGCCGCCCTGGCGATCGCCCTCGGGGCCCGCAAGCTGGTCGTCCTCACCGACGTGCCGGGCCTCTACGCCAACTGGCCGGACACCGACAGCCTGGTCAGCGAGATCACCGCCGACGAGCTGGCGGAGCTGCTGCCGTCCCTGCAGTCGGGGATGGTCCCCAAGATGGAGGCGTGCCTGCGGGCGGTGCGCGGCGGGGTGCCCGCCGCGCACGTCGTCGACGGCCGGGTCGCCCACTCCACACTGCTTGAGGTCTTCACCTCGGAAGGATTCGGCACAATGGTCGTGAGCGCGAGGAGTGAGCTTGCGAGCCCCGCAGCCGCGAACAAGAAAGGCACGGTTCCGTCGTGAGCACGCTCGTGGAGCGCTGGCAGCAGTCGCTGATGGACAACTACGGCACGCCGCCGCTGGCGCTGGTCTCCGGCTCCGGCGCGGTCGTGGTCGACGACGCCGGCCGCGAGTACGTCGACCTGCTCGGCGGCATCGCCGTCAACGCCCTCGGCCATGCCCACCCGGCCGTGGTGGCCGCCGTCTCCAGGCAGGTCGCCACCCTCGGGCACGTGTCCAACCTGTTCGTCGCCGAGCCGCCGGTGGCCCTCGCCGAGCTGCTGCTGGCCCTCGCCGGCCGTCCCGGCCGGGTGTTCTTCGCCAACTCCGGCGCGGAGGCCAACGAGACCGCGTTCAAGCTGTCCCGGCTCACCGGCCGCTCGCACGTGGTCGCCACGGTCGGCGGCTTCCACGGCCGCACCATGGGCGCGCTCGCGCTCACCGGGCAGCCCGCCAAGGCGGATCCGTTCCGCCCGCTGCCCGGCGACGTCACCCACGTCCCGTACGGTGACGCGACCGCCCTCGCCGACGCGGTGACCGACGCGACGGCCATGGTCATCCTGGAGCCGGTGCAGGGCGAGAACGGCGTCGTCGTCCCGCCCCCCGGCTATCTCGCCGAGGCCCGGCGGATCACCGCCCGGCACGGCGCGCTGCTGGTGCTCGACGAGGTGCAGACCGGCGTCGGCCGCACCGGGCACTGGTTCGCCCACCAGGCCGAGGGCGTCGAACCCGACATCGTCACCCTCGCCAAGGGCCTCGGCGGCGGCCTGCCGATCGGCGCCTGCCTGGCCTTCGGCCCCGCCGCCGACCTGCTGCGCCCCGGCTCGCACGGCACCACCTTCGGCGGCAACCCGGTCAGCTGCGCCGCCGCCCTCGCGGTGGTGTCCACCATCGCCAGCGAGGGGCTGCTCGACCACGTCAAGCGGGTCGGCGAGCGGCTGCGCCGGGGCGTCGAGGCGCTCGGCCACCCCCTCGTCGCGCAGGTGCGCGGCGCGGGCCTGCTGCTCGGCATCGTGCTCACCGCCGACGCCGCCGGGCCGCTCGCGGCGGCCCTGCGCGACGCCGGGTTCCTGGTCAACCCGGTGCAGCCGGGCGTGATCCGGCTCGCCCCGCCGCTCATCCTCACCGTCGAGCAGGCCGACGCGTTCCTGGCCGCCCTCCCCGCCGCCCTCGACACCGCCACCCCGGAGGCCACCCCATGACCCGCCATCTGCTGCGCGACGACGACCTCTCGCCCGCCGAGCAGGCCACCGTGCTCGACCTCGCCGCCCGGATGAAGGCCGAACGGTTCGCCCACAAGCCGCTGGCCGGGCCGAGGTCGGTGGCGGTGCTGTTCGACAAGCAGAGCCTGCGCACCCGGATCTCCTTCGACGCCGGCATCGCCGAGCTGGGCGGCCACCCCCTCGTGGTGGACACGCAGGTCACCCACTTCGGCCGGGGTGAGACCCTCGCCGACGCCGGCCGGGTGCTGTCCCGCTACGTGGCCGCGATCGTGCTGCGCACCCACGGCGACGACCGGATCGCCGAGGTCGCCGCCGGGGCCAGCGTCCCGGTGATCAACGCCCTCACCGACGGTTTCCACCCCTGCCAGCTCCTCGCCGACCTGCTCACCGTCCGCGAGCGGTGCGGCGGCACCCACGGCCGGACCCTGGCGTACGTGGGGGACGCGGCGAACAACATGGCCCAGTCGTACCTGCTGGCCGGGGCGACCGCCGGCATGCACGTGCGCGTCGCCGGCCCCGACGGGTTCGACCCCGACCCCGAGGTGGTGGCCCGCGCGGAGAAGATCGCCGCCGGCACCGGCGGGTCGGTGCGCGTGCTGCGCGACCCCGTCGCCGCCGCCCGCGACGCCGACGTGCTGGCCACCGACACGTGGACCTCGATGGGGCAGGAGGACGACGGGCTGGACCGGATCACCCCGTTCCTGCCGTACCAGGTCAACGCGGAGCTGCTCGCGCACGCCGCGCCGGGCGCGATCGTGCTGCACTGCCTGCCGGCGCACCGGGGCGAGGAGATCACCGACGAGGTGCTCGACGGCCCCGCCAGCGCCGTGTTCGACCAGGCGGAGAACCGGCTGCACGCGCAGAAGGCCGTGCTGACCTACCTGCTGGAGCAGTCGGCATGACCGCGCCGCTGACCCGCGCCGCCCGGCACGCCCGCATCGTCGAGCTGATCCGCGACAAGGCGGTCCGCTCGCAGACCGAGCTGGCCGACCTGCTCGCCGGCGACGGCGTCGCCGTCACCCAGGCCACCCTGTCGCGGGACCTCAAGGAACTCGGCGCGGTCACCGCCCGCGGCGGCGACGGACGCCCCGTGTACGTCATCCCGGAGGACGGCCACCGGCCCCTGCGCGACGCCGAGGCCGCCCCGGCGCGGCTCATCCGGCTGCTGCGGGAGCTGCTCAACGAGGTCGACTCCAGCGGCAACATCGCCGTGCTGCGCACCCCGCCGGGCGCAGCCCAATACCTGGCCAGCGCGTTGGACCGGGCGGGCCTGCCCGAGGTCGTCGGCACCATCGCCGGCGACGACACCATCCTCGTGGTGGCCCGCGAGGCCGTCGGCGGGGCCGCGCTGGGCGAGAAGCTCGCCGCGTGGTCCCGCCGCGAGGAGAGCGCGGAAGGGAACACCACACCATGACCGAGCGGATCGTCCTCGCGTACTCCGGAGGGTTGGACACCTCCGTCGCGATCCCCTACCTGGCCGAGCAGACCGGCGCCGAGGTCGTCGCCGTCGCGGTGGACGTCGGGCAGGGCGGCGAGAACCTCGACGTGATCCGGCAGCGCGCCCTGGACTGCGGGGCCGTCGAGTCGGAGGTGGTCGACGCGCGCGACGAGTTCGCCGCCGACTACTGCCTGCCGGCGCTGCGCGCCAACGCCCTCTACATGGACCGCTACCCGCTGGTCTCCGCGCTGTCGCGGCCGCTGATCGTCAAGCACCTCGTCGCCGCCGCCCGCCGGCACGGCGGGACGATCGTGTCGCACGGCTGCACCGGCAAGGGCAACGACCAGGTGCGCTTCGAGGTCGGGCTCGGCGCGCTCGCCCCCGACCTGAAGATCATCGCCCCGGCCCGGGACTTCGCGTGGACCCGGGACAAGGCGATCGCCTTCGCCGAGGAGAAGGGCCTGCCGATCGACGTGTCGGCGAAGTCGCCGTACTCCGTCGACCAGAACCTGTGGGGCCGGGCCGTGGAGACCGGGTTCCTGGAGGACATCTGGACCGCCCCGGTCGAGGACCTGTACGCGTACACGGCCGACCCGGCGCAGGAGCGCGACCCCGACGAGGTCGTCGTCACGTTCGACGCCGGCGTGCCGGTGGCGATCGACGGCGAGACCGTCACCCCGTACCAGGCGATCCTGGAGTTGAACCGGCGGGCCGGCGCGCAGGGCGTCGGCCGGCTCGACATGGTCGAGGACCGCCTCGTCGGCATCAAGAGCCGCGAGGTGTACGAGGCCCCCGGCGCGATCGCGCTGATCACCGCCCACCAGGAGCTGGAGGCGGTCACCGTCGAACGCGACCTCGCCCGGTTCAAGCGGGGCGTCGACCAGCGCTGGGGGGAACTGGTCTACGACGGCCTGTGGTTCTCCCCGCTCAAGCGGGCCCTGGACGCGTTCATCGACGACGCCCAGCGGCAGGTCAGCGGCGAGGTACGGCTGGTGCTGCACGGCGGCCGGGCCACCGTCACCGGCCGACGCTCCGAGGCCGGCCTGTACGACTTCGGCATGGCCACCTACGACACCGGCGACACCTTCGACCAGTCCCTCGCGAAGGGATTCGTGCAGCTGTGGGGCCTGCCGAGCAAGCTGGCCGCCGCGCGGGACGCCCGGTGGGGAGGCTGCTGACCGTGGGAACCAGAATGGGCGACGTGGACGACAAGAGCCTCACCGAGAACAGCGCCGCGACCAACCGTACGAGCCTGTGGGGTGGCCGCTTCGCCGGCGGCCCCTCCGAGGCGCTGGCCCGGCTGTCCGTCAGCGTGCAGTTCGACTGGCGCCTCGCCCCGTACGACATCGCCGGGTCCCGCGCGCACGCCCGGGTCCTCGCGGGCGCGGGCCTGCTCGACCCCGAGGAACTGGGCAGGATGCTGGCGGCCCTCGACGACCTGGAGGCCGCCTGCGCCTCCGGCGCGTTCCGGCCCACCGTCGACGACGAGGACGTGCACACCGCCCTGGAACGGGGGCTGCTGGAACGCCTCGGCAGCCTCGGCGGCAAGCTGCGCGCCGGCCGGTCCCGCAACGACCAGGTCGCCACCGACCTGCGGCTCTACCTGCGCGACCACGCCCGGGGCGTGGCCGGTCGCCTCGTCGAGCTGGCCGAGGCCCTGGTCGAGCAGGCCGCCCGGCACGTCGACACGGCCGCGCCGGGGATGACCCACCTCCAGCACGCCCAGCCGGTCACCTTCGGGCACTGGTTGCTGGCCCACGTGCAGCCGCTGCTGCGCGATCTGGAGCGGCTGCGCGACTGGGACCACCGCACGGCGGTCAGCCCGCTCGGCGCGGGCGCGCTCGCCGGCTCCGGCCTGCCGCTGGACCCGGTGGCCGTCTCGAAGGAGCTGGGCTTCCGCACGTCCTTCGCCAACTCGATGGACGCCGTCGCCGACCGCGACTTCGTCGCCGAGTTCCTCTTCGTCACCGCGCTGGTCGGGGTGCACCTGTCCCGCCTCGGCGAGGAGGTGGTGCTCTGGACGTCGCAGGAGTTCGGCTGGGTCGAGCTGGACGACGCGTTCGCCACCGGGTCGTCGATCATGCCGCAGAAGAAGAACGCCGACATCGCCGAACTGGCCCGGGGCAAGTCCGGCCGGCTCGTCGGCGGGCTGATGGCCGTGCTCACCATGCTCAAGGGCCTGCCCATGACGTACGACCGGGACATGCAGGAGGACAAGGAGCCGGCCTTCGACGCCGTCGACACCCTGGAACTGCTGCTGCCGGCCCTCGCGGGGATGATCTCCACCATGACGGTACGCGTCGACCGCCTCGTCGCCGCCGCCCCCGTCGGCTTCTCCCTGGCCACCGAGGTCGCCGACTGGCTGGTCCGGCGCAACGTGCCGTTCCGCGACGCGCACGAGATCACCGGCAAGCTGGTGGCGCTCTGCGCCGTCCGCGAGTGCGCGCTCGACGAGGTCTCCGACGCCGACCTGGCGGCGGTCAGCGAGCACCTCGACCCGTCGGTGCGGGACGTGCTGTCGGTGCGGTCGGCCCTGGCCGCCCGGATCACCCCCGGCTCCACCGGCCCGGGGCCGGTCGCCGACCAGCTCGCCACCGCAGCCGACAAGCTGGCGGGCTGGCGGGAGTGGGCGGCCGAGACCGTCGTGCCCCGCTGACGTCCCGCGTCACGCCGAAGGCCCTCCGGCAGCACGCCGGGGGGCCTTCACCGTTCTCCCCACCGCCTGCGCCGCCCGCCCCGCCCCGCCCTGCGGCGATCTTGCACTTTGGGCCCGGGTAAAAGGGGTGAAGCGCCCTTCTGTGGGGCCGCAAGTGCAAGATCGGCGCGTGGTGGGGGAGCGGGCCGGGGGCGGCGAGGGCTGGGTGTGGTGCGGGTGCCGGGGGAGCGCGCTCGATCAGGGAAAGAGCGGGATCGGTGCGACGCCGCTGCCACTCATTCCGGGAATGAGCGCGATCTTGGGCGCCATCCTTGGGTGCTTCGCCCGGAGGCGTGCCCGTAGCAGTGTGCCCGCGGCGGTGGATCAGGCGCGGGGGCCAGGCTGCCGGGCGAGGCGCAGGAAGGACCGCCAGGCGGTGGGGGCGAAGTGGAGGGTGCCGCCGTCGCGGTCCTTGGTGTCGCGGACGAGCACGACGCCGGGCAGATTGTCGGCGACCTCGACGCAGGAACCGCCATTGCCGCCGGACTTCGTCGACTTGCGCCACTGAGGAGTCAGCATGCCCATGACTTCGCCACTTCCTTGATCAGCTCAATTGACCGGCGGCGAGGGAGGGCCTCGTTGCGCACGATCTCCCACGTCTTGGCCAGCCTAGCAATGTCGGCGGGAGCATCGATGATCTGCGCTTTCAACTGGTTGTCTGCGTGTGCGACCCGGGTGCCGTCGGGAAGCTCGGCGATGATGAACTGCCCGGCCAGCCCCAGGTACATTCCGGTGTCGGCGGGCACGACGTGCACCTGGATGTGCTCCCGCAGCGCCAGCCCGGCCAGTTGGTCGAGCTGTTCCGCCATCAGGCCCGGCTGGTCGAGCACCGGACGGCGCAGCACCGACTCGTCCAGGACGGCGATGAGCTGCGGCGGGTTGTCGCGGTCCAGCACGGCCTGCCGTTCCAGCCGGGCGGCCACGAGCAGATCGATCTCCTCCGCGGTGAATCGCCCGCCGGCCAGCGTTGCGCGGGCGTAGCGTTCGGTCTGGAGCAGCCCGGGCAGATAGGACAGCTCGAACCAGCGCAGTGTGGTTGCCTCGCGTTCGAACTCGATCCACTCGTGGAGCCATTCCGGGGTGGCGTCCAACCTGGTCAGTGCCTCCAGCATCCGCAGGTAGCGCCCGCCGGTGCCGTGGTGGTTGTCGATCGTCCGCATGTACTCGCGGGTAGGCGGTCGGCCACCGGTCTCGACCGAGCTGACGTGCGAGCCCGAGTAGCCGATCGTGCGGCCGAAGTCGTCCTGGCTCAACCCGAGTTCGGTGCGGAGCAGTCGTAGCTCGTCGAGGATGTAGCCGGTAGCGATCCCCATGGATTCCCCAACTCTCTCTCGATTGCTTTGGCGCGTCGCCCGCTGCCCCTCGGCTAATGCTCTGAACTGCGCGAACGGTGCGAGCGCGGATCGAGAGTAGTGGCCTGATCACCAGAATGTCACCTGATGGTGCCCACCCCTCGGGGCGGACTGGTGGCTGCGTGGCCCCTGTCGACCGGTGGCCTTCGACCGAGCTGGAGGAGAGTCTTATGCGTACCCTGCGGTCATGCTGGCGGGCCCGCGCGATCGCCCTGCGGATGCGCTGATGGTGCGCCGGGCGATTCCGCACGTGCCGATGCGTCCGCTGTGGAGGTGCCGCAACTGCGGTGCGGAGTGGCCCTGCCAGCCGGCCCGCCTCGGCCTGCTGGTCGAGTTCCGGGGCGATCGGACCGCCCTGCTGTTCTACCTGGCCCAGCTCATGGTCGAGGCCCGCGCCCAGCTCGCCCAGCTCCACCCCGAGCGCGCCCCCGACCTGCACGAACGGTTCCTCAACTGGGCCCGGGCCCGGGGCGACGCCGGGCCTGGCCCCGACGGCGACCCGGACCGCTGACCACGCCCCCGGTGCCGGGATCAGGCCGGCGTCGTCGGGCGCTCGCGGCGCGGCAGCTTCGCCACCACCGCCTCGTACGACGTGTCCACCGCCTCGAGCAGCTCGTCGTCGTCGATCGCCCCGGCCAGCCGGAGGCTGTTCCAGCCGAACCGCCCGACGTGCGAGGACGCGACCGCGTCGCCGGGGAACCGGTGCAGCCACTCGTCGGCCAGCTCCCGGGTCGGGGCGCACTTGAGGCCCACCCGGTCGTCGGACTCGGGGCCGAGGAAGGCGAAGATCTTGTTCCCGACCTTCACCACGACCTCGGCGTCCCACGGCTGGTCGAGCCACGCGCCGGGCTTGCCCAGGCAGTACGCCATCAGCTCCGCGCGGTCCATCATGCCTCCCCGTCGTTGTCGGTGCCGGTGTGCGGGTCGCCGCCGACCCGGCCGGTGAGTCGTTCGTGGCGCTGCCGGGCGGCCTGCGCCGAGCCGAGCCCCAGCCCGTGGCCGATCGCCTGCCAGGTCAGCCCCCGGTCGCGGGCGAGCCGCAGCAGGCCGGCCTCCAGCGCGTCCACCTCGGCGCGCAGGTGTGGCACGAGGGTGAGCGCGGCGACCAGGTCGGCCTGGTCGACCGGCTCCTCGCCGTCGGCCAGCTCCGCGCCACCGGCGGCGAGTGCGGTCACCAGGGCCACCGCCTCGTACGGGTCCAGCACGTGCGGGTGGGCGTAGCGGCGGCGGCGCGCGTCGTCGCCCGCGTGCCGCCCGGCGATCCGGGTCAACGCGGCGTAGGTGCGGTGCGCCCGCGCCCGCCCCGGATCGGGCGCGGCGAACGGTTCCTGCTGCTCCAGGCTCATGCCCCGATACCACCACTTAAACGATACGTTGTCAACGCCTCGTTCACGGATGCGTCGATGATCGACTCCATGTCGGCGACACGGGGTGGTCCCCCGGTCGGGGAGGCCCCCATGTCGCCGACATGGCGACGCCCCGCCCTCGCCCCGCCCCGCCCAAACCCGCCCAGACCGGCAGGGCGGGTCGGGGCTGGGTAGGGTCGGGCTCATGTCGTACCCCGACGTGGGTGTCGCCGGGCTGGCCGAGCTGCTCGCCGGGCCCGTCGTGCCGGCCGCGCGCGGGCTGCTCGGCTGCCGGCTCTCGGCCGGCGGGGTCACCGTCCGGATCACCGAGGTCGAGGCGTACGCGGGCACGGCCGGCGATCCCGCCTCGCACGCGCATCGCGGGCGCACTCCGCGCAACGCCGTGATGTTCGGCCCGGCCGGGCACGCCTACGTCTACTTCACCTACGGCATGCACTGGTGCGTGAACGTGGTGACCGGGCCGGAGGGGGAGGCCTCGGCGGTGCTGCTGCGGGCCGGCGAGGTGGTCGAGGGCGTCGAGGTGGCGCGGTCCCGGCGCACCGCCGTACGCCGGGATGCCGACCTGGCGCGCGGCCCGGCGCGCCTCTGCGCCGCCCTCGGCATCGACCGCACGGCGTACGGGCGCTACCTGCTCGGCGACGGGCCGGTGCGGCTGCGGCCGGCGGCCGAGCCGGTGCCCGACGCGGCGATCGCCGCCGGCCCCCGGGTCGGGGTGACCGGCGCGCACGACGTGCCGTGGCGGTTCTGGGTCGACGGCGAGCCGACCGTGAGCCAGTACCGCCGGCACGTGCCCCGCACCCGCCGCTGACCGATCCCGCCCCGCCGCTGACCTGCGGTTGGGCCCCTCTGCTCCCGGTGGGTCGCCCGGTTTCTGTCGGACCCGGTGGTGATAATCACGCCATCCGGCTCCCGGCTCGGCGAAGGACGCACCCATGACGACCCTGCTCGCGATCGGCACCGGCAAGGGCCTCTTCCTCGCCACCAGCACCGACGGCCGCCGCACCTGGCAGCTCAGCGGCCCCCACCACCCCATGACCGGGGTATACGCGGTGGCGGTCGACACCCGGCGCGAGGTGCCCCGGCTGCTCGCCGGGATGACCAGCTCGCACTTCGGGCCGAGCGTGGCCACCAGCGACGACCTGGGCGCGTCCTGGCAGGAGCCGGAGCAGGCCCCGGTCGCGTTCCCGGCCGACACCGGGGCGAGCCTCGGCCGGGTCTGGCAGCTCACGCCCGCCGGTCCGGCGGAGCCGGACGTGGTCTGGGCCGGCACCGAGCCGTCGGCGCTGTTCCGCTCCACCGACGCGGGGCGCACCTTCGAGCTGGTCCGCGCGCTGTGGGAGCACCCCCACCGGGAGCAGTGGGGCGCGGGCTTCGGCGGCCAGGCGGTGCACACCGTCCTGCCGCACCCGCACGACCCGGCCCGGATCGCGGTGGCCATGTCGACCGGCGGGGTCTACCACTCCGCCGACGCGGGCGCGACCTGGGCGCCGGGCAACACGGGCATCCGGGCCTACTTCCTGCCCGACGAGTGGCCCGAGTTCGGCCAGTGTGTGCACAAGGTCGCCCGGGACGCCGGCGACCCGGAACGGCTCTACGCGCAGAACCACCACGGCGTCTACCGTTCCGACGACGGGGGCCACACGTGGCTGTCGATCGCCGCCGGCCTGCCCAGCGACTTCGGCTTCCCGATGGTGGCGCACCCCACCCGCCCGGGGATGATCTGGTCGTTCCCCCTCGCCGCCGACTCCCGGCGTTTCCCGGTCGACGAGCGCTGCCGGGTCTACCGCTCGGCCGACGCGGGCGGGACGTGGGAGGCGCTCTCGGCGGGCCTGCCCGCCGGGCCCTACTTTCCGGCGGTGCTGCGCGACGCGATGTGCGCCGACGACGCCGACCCGACCGGCGTCTACTTCGGCACCCGCTCCGGCGAGGTCTACGCGAGCCGCGACGAGGGCGACTCCTGGTTCCTGGTCGCCGCCCACCTGCCCGACGTGCTCTGCGTCCGCGCCGCGGAGGTCTGAGTGGTCACCGTCCTGGTGCCGGGGCCGCTGCGCGGCGAGGTCGGGGGCGCGGCGCGGCTCACCGTCGCCGTCGCCGGCACGCTGCGCGACGTCCTCGACGAGCTGGCGGGGGAGTGGCCCCGGCTGGCCCGGCGGCTGCGCGACGAGCGCGGCGAGGTGCGCCGGCACGTCAACGTCTACGTGGACGGCGAGGACTGCCGCCACCTGGGCGGGCTGGACGCGCCGGTTCCGCCGGGCGCCGAGGTGCAGGTGCTCCCGTCGGTGGCCGGCGGCTGACCCGCGCCCCCACCCGCGCGCCCCGCCCGGCCCGGCCCAACTGCCCGGCCCGGCCCGCCGCCGCGTCCGGCCACCGGGACCGTAGCCCCCCGACCGACGGAATAGTTGACTCGTCAAATATGTTGTGCGCTGCGTCCGGGGCCGGAACGGTCCGGCAGCCACACGAGGAGTCGTCATGCAGTTCGGGGTCTTCACCGTCGGAGACGTGACCGTCGACCCGACCACCGGGCGGGAGCCGTCGGAGCACGAGCGGATCAAGGCGATGGTGACCATCGCGCGCAAGGTCGAGGAGGTCGGTCTCGACGTCTTCGCCACCGGCGAGCACCACAACCCGCCGTTCGTGCCGTCGTCGCCCACCACCATGCTGGGCTGGATCGCGGCCCGCACCGAGCGGCTGCTGCTCTCCACCGCCACCACCCTGATCACCACCAACGACCCGGTGAAGATCGCCGAGGACTACGCGATGCTCCAGCATCTCGCCGACGGCCGCGTCGACCTCATGCTCGGCCGGGGCAACACCGGCCCGGTCTACCCGTGGTTCGGCAAGGACATCCGGGCCGGCATCCCGCTGACCATCGAGAACTACGACCTGCTGCGCCGGCTCTGGCGCGAGGACGTGGTCGACTGGTCGGGCAAGTACCGCACCCCGTTGCAGTCGTTCACCTCGACGCCGCGCCCCCTGGACGGGGTGCCGCCGTTCGTCTGGCACGGCTCGATCCGCAGCCCGGAGATCGCCGAGCAGGCCGCCTACTACGGCGACGGCTTCTTCGCCAACCACATCTTCTGGCCCAAGGAGCACACCCAGCGGATGGTCGGCCTCTACCGGGAGCGCTTCGCCCACTACGGGCACGGCTCGCCGGACCAGGCGATCGTCGGCCTCGGCGGCCAGGTGTTCATGCGGCGCAACTCGCAGGACGCGGTGCGCGAGTTCCGCCCGTACTTCGACAACGCACCGGTCTACGGCCACGGGCCGGCGCTGGAGGACTTCATGGCGCAGACCCCGCTGACCGTCGGCAGCCCGCAGCAGGTCATCGACCGTACCCTCGGCTTCCGCGACTACGTCGGCGACTACCAGCGGCAGCTCTTCCTGATCGACCACGCGGGCCTGCCGCTGAAGACCGTGCTGGAGCAGCTCGACCTCCTCGGCGAGGAGGTGGTCCCCGTGCTGCGCCGGGAGTTCGCCGCGCTGCGGCCCGCGCACGTGCCCGACGCCCCGACGCACACGTCGCTGAAGGCCGCCCGGGACGCCGCCGTAGCCGAGGCCGCCGCCGACCCGGCTGCCGGCCCCGCCGACGCCGTCGGTGCCGCCGCGGAGGTGGGGCGATGAGCCGCCGTACCCTCGCCGTGGTCTCCGCCGGGCTCTCCCAGCCCTCGTCGACCCGACTGCTCGCCGACCAGCTCGCCGCGGCCACCCGCGACGAGCTGGCCCGGCGCGGCGTCGAGGTCGAGCTGCGCCCGATCGACCTGCGTGACCACGCCCACGACGTGGTCAACCACCTGCTCACCGGCTTCCCGCCACCGGCCCTGCGCGACGCGCTGGACACGCTCGCCGCGGCCGACGGCGTCGTGGCGGTCACGCCGATCTTCAACGCGTCCTACAGCGGCCTGTTCAAGTCGTTCTTCGACCTGTTCGACGCCACGACGCTGGCGGACCGGCCCGTGCTGATCGCCGCCACCGGCGGCACCGCCCGGCACTCCCTCGCCCTGGAACACGCCGTCCGGCCAATGTTCGCGTACCTCAGGGCGGTGGTCGTGCCCACCGCGGTCTTCGCCGCCACGGAGGACTGGTCGCAGGCGGCGGCCGACGGCGCCCTGCGCTCCCGGATCGTGCGCGCGGCCGGCGAACTGGCCGACCATGTGGCGCGCCGGCCCCCCGCCGCGCCGCCCGACCCGTTCGCGCTCACCGCCGGCTTCGACGAGCTGCTCGCCGGCCGCGACCCCTCCTGACCGCCCGGGGCCGCGGGGCCGGCGGGGCGGCCGTCGAGGTCACGCCGCGTCGGCCGGCTGCGGGTGGGCGACCAGCACCGGACAGTGCGCATGCTGTACGAGCGCCTGGCTGACCGAGCCGAGCACGAGGCCGACGAAGCCGTCGCGCCCGCGCGAGCCGATCACCACCAGGGCCGCGTCCCCGCTCAACTCGATCAGGGCGCGCTCGGGCTTGGCCGCCCGCACCGGCCGCCGCTCGACGGTCAGGCCCGGGTGGGCGGCCGTCACCTCGGCGGCGGTGGCGTCGAGCAGGTCCGCCGACTCCGCCCGGGCCGCCGCCCCGGACTCCGCCACCGCGTCGGGCACCGGGCGGGCGTCGTCGGCGCTCGCCACGTGCACCAGCACCAGGCCGGTGCCCCGGCGGGCCGCCTCGTCGGCCGCGAGCAGGGCGGCGAGCCGCCCCGGCTCCGACCCGTCCACCCCGGCGACCACCGGGCCGCCGACCGGGATCGGCTGCTCCTCGGGCCGCACCACGAGCACCGGGCAGTGCCCGTGCCCGGCCACCTGCGCACCGACCGAGCCGAGCAGCAGGCCGGCGAAGCCGCCCAGCCCTCGGCTGCCGACCACCACCAGCTCCGCCCGGCGGGACTCCGCCACCAGGGTCGCGGCGGGACCGCCGGCCACCTGGCGCGTCTCGACGGCGACGCCGGGCCAGCGTCCGCGCAGCTCCTCCGCCGTCCGGTCCAGCATCCGCCGGGCCTCCTCGGTGGGCGCGGGCAACCCCATGTCGTACGGGTTGAGCGGCACGCCGTAGCCGAGCGGGTGCAGGTAGCCGTGCACCAGCAGCAGCGGCCGGGACCGCCAGGCGGCCTGCTGCGCCGCGTGCTCGGCGGCGACCAGGCTCGACGGGGATCCGTCCACCCCCACCACGACAGGTCGGTTCATCAGCTCTCCCGGTGCTCGATCACAGGCCATTGTCGGCGCGAAGACGTTAGGAAGGGCCCCGTCCTATACAGAATGCGTTAAGAAGGGGCCCTTCCTTGCACCTCAGCGGTGGTGGCGGACGATCGCCAGCGGGGAGTCGGCGTGGTGCAGCACGGCGTGGCTGACCGAGCCGAGGAGCAGCCCGCCCCACGCGCCCCGGCCGTGCGCGCCGACGACCGTGAGCTGCGCGGTCCGCGACGCCTCGACCAGCACCCGGGCCGGCGTGCCCCGGACCAGGCGCCGGTGCACCGTCACCTCCGGGTACCGCTGCGACCAGCCAGCGACGGACTCGGCGAGCACCCGCTCCTCCTCCTCGGCCAGTGCGTCGAGGTCGTACACCAGGGGCAGCACCGCGCCGGGGGCGGCCGGGGTGGGGAAGAGCCACGCGTGCACGACCACCAGGTCGGTGTCGCGGTGCGCCGCCTCCTCGAAGGCGAACCCGATCGCCTCGTCGGACAGCGCCGAACCGTCGACGCCCACCACCACGGGCCCGTCGGCGCGGGCCTCGCCGCGCACCACGAGCACCGGGCAGTCGGCGCGCGCGGACACCCCGATCGCCGCCGAGCCGACCAGCAGCTCGGCGAAGCCGCCCAGGCCCCGCGAGCCCAGCACCAGCAGGGCCGCGTCGCGGGACTCGCGCAGCAGCACCGGGACGGGGGAGCCGTCGACGAGTTCGCCGGTCACGTCCACCTCGGTGGAGACCTTCTTCGCCTCGGCGACGGCGTCGGCGACGATCCGCTCCGCGTAGTTGCGCAGCCCGGCGTCGGGCGGGCCGCCGGGGGCCGGCCCGAGCGGGGTGCCGAGCAGCGGCCAGATGAAGGCGTGCACCACCCGCAGCGGGCGGTGCCGCGCCTCGGCCTCCCGGGTCGCCACCCGCACCGCGTGCAGCGCGGAGTCGGAACCGTCCACGCCCACCACGACGGGGGCACCGGATCTGATGGTCATCACGTCCTCCTTCTTCCGCTTCCAGCCTGCCCCGACCGCGCCGCGCCGGTCAGGGCCGCCGGACCCGGCCGACGGGCCGTTGGTCCCGGTCCGGGTGCCCAGGCCCGTCGGTCGCCGGGTCGTGCGGGCCCTCCGAGGCGCCCCGGGGCCGCAGCAGGCGCAGCGCCACGCCGGGGAGCACGGCCACGGCCGCGCAGGCGAGCAGGTCCGCCGCGCCGAGCGGGTCGGTGCCGAGCAGCACCCGCAGCGGCTCGACCAGCACGCCGGCCACCTGCAGCAGCGCCGAGACGGCCACCGCGACCAGCAGCGCCGGGTTGCCCGCCCGCCCGGCCGCGAGGACGCTGCCGCGCCGCGCCGGCCGAGGGGCCCGCACCGCCAGCGCCACCCCGAGCTGGGCCAGCCCGAGCACCACGAAGACGACCGACTGCCAGGGCCGGTCCCACCGGGCGGCGAGCATCCCGGCGCCGAGCACCACGGCCGCGATCAGCGCCCCGGTGAACAGCACGTCGCGCCCCAGGCCCGCGCCCAGCACCGACTCCTGCGGCGAGCGCGGCGCCCGGCGCAGGGTGCCCGGCTCGGCCGGCTCCGCGCCGAGCGCCACCCCCGGCACCCCGTGGGTGAGCAGGTTGACCCAGAGGATCTGCGCCGGCAGCAGCGGCACGGCCAGCCCGCACAGCGGGCCGAGCAGCATCACCGCGATCTCGGCGACCCCGCCGGACAGCGCGTAGCGCAGGAACCGGCGGATGTTGTCGTAGCTGCGCCGCCCCTCGCCGATCGCGGCGGCCACCGTGGACAGGTCGTCGTCGACCAGCACCAGGTCGGCGGCCTGGCGGGCCACCTCCGTGCCGCCGCCCATCGCCACCCCGATGTCCGCGCGGCGCAGCGCGGGCGCGTCGTTGACGCCGTCGCCGGTCATCGCCACCACGTGCCCCTGCGCCTGCAACCCGGCGATGATGTCGAGCTTCTGCTCCGGCTGGGTGCGCGCGTACACCCGGGCCGCCGGGTGCGCGTCGGTCACGTCGCCGTCGTCGCCCCGCACCACCGGGTCGCCGTCGCGCCACAGCCCGAGCTGTCCGCCGATGGCGGCGGCCGTCGCCGGGTGGTCGCCGGTGACCAGCAGCAGCCGTACGCCGGCGGCGTCGAACCGGCGCGCGATCTCGGCGGCACCGGCCCGCAGCGGGTCGCCGACCGCGACCAGCCCCACCGGGCGCAGCCCGGTCGGCGTGGCCGGGTCGGGGATCGTGTCCACCAGCGCCGCGGCGACCGCGAGCACCCGCAGCCCCGCCCCCGCCAGGTCGTGCGCCCGCGCGGTCAGCGCCGCGATCTCCGCGTCGTCCGCGTCGAGCAGCGGCGCGGCGAGCACGTTCTCCGGCGCGCCCTTGCACACCACCAACCAGCGGCCGTCGCAGGACCGGTGCACCGTCGTCATCCGCCGGTTCGCCTGGTCGAACGGGTGCTCGGCGACCCGGGGCCACGCCGCCCGGGTCAGCGCCGGGTCCAGCCCGCACCGGGCGGCGAAGGCCACCAGCGCCGCCTCCAGCGGGTCACCGACCGCCGCCCACCCCGGCCGCTCCTGCGTGGGCGGGGCCAGCGCGGCGTCGTTGCAGAGCAGCCCGGCCCGCGCCAGGCGGCGCAGCTCGTCGGGTACGCCCACCGCCCCGCCCTCGCGGCGCACCGTCCCGCGCGGCTCGTAGCCGGAGCCGGTCACCTCGTAGCCGGAGCCGTCGGCGGTCACCGCCCGCTGCACCGCCATCCGGCCCTCGGTGAGCGTGCCCGTCTTGTCGGACGCGATGACGGTCACCGAGCCCAGCGTCTCCACCGCGTGCAGCTGCCGGGGAATCGCCCGCGCCGTGGCCATCCGTCGCGCCCCCAGCGCCAGGGCCAGGGTCACCACGGCCGGCAGCGACTCCGGCACCGCCGCGACGACCAGGCTCACCGCCGTGATCGCCATGTCCACCACGGGCCGGCCGCCGAGCACGCCGATGCCGAAGACCAGCGCCGACAGCCCCACCGCGACCAGCCCCAGCAGCCGGCCCAGGCCGGCGAGCCGGCGCTGCATCGGGGTGGCCCCGGGGCGGGTGGCCGACACCAGCGTGCTGATCCGGCCCAGGGCGCTCGCGGGGCCGGTGCGGACCACCGTGCCGGTGCCCCGGCCCACGGTCACCACCGTGCCGGCGGCGACCTCCTCGCCGACGTCCCGGCTCACCGGCACCGACTCGCCGGTCAGCGCCGACTCGTCCAGGTGCAGCCGGTTGGCCCGCTCCAGCCGCAGGTCGGCCGGGACGACGTCGCCGGCCTCGACGCGTGCCAGATCGCCACGGACCACGGCGGAGGCCGGCACGATCAGGTCCGCGCCGTCGCGGACGACCCGGGCGGTCGGCGCGGCGAGCTGGTCCAGCGCGGCGATCGCGCGGTCCGCGCGGACCTCCTGCACCACCCCGATCGCGGTGTTCACCAGCACCACCAGGGCGATGACGGCGGTGTCCGGCCAGTCGCCGAGCACGCCGGTGACCACGGCCGCGGCCAGCAGGAGCGCCACCAGCGGGTCGGCGAGCTGACGCAGGACGCGGGTCGCCAGGTGCCGGCGCTGCGGCCGGGCGACGCTGTTGGGGCCCTCGGCGGCCAGCCGCGCGGCGGCCTCGGCGGCCCCCAGGCCCGTCGGCTCGGCGGGGCCGTCCGGCGCGGCCGTGCGGGGCCGGGTGTCAGCGAGCATCGGTCCGCTCCCGTCCGACGGGTACTGCCACCACTGACCTCCCTGTCCGCGCGGCGCGTCACCGGGCACGCCGTCCCCCTCCACCGTCGCGCCGCCGCCCGGCGCGGCGGCAGAGGCGTTTCTCCCGCGTGGCCCGGGACCAACGGCCCTGACGCCGCAGGCCGCACAGGAGTCGGATGGGAGGCAGGACGATCGACAAGGAGGTCGAAGATGTCCACCGTCACGAAGTTCAGGGGCGGCGGCACGCTCGCGCCGTTCGACTGGACCAACCTGTCCTGGCTGCCGATGCTGGCCCCGACCATCAGGGTCGAGGACTACCTCGACGGCGACCGGTACGTGGTGCGCGCCGAACTGCCGGGCGTCGACCCGGCCAAGGACGTGCGGATCACCCTGACCGGGGAGAACCTGCGGCTGGACGTGGTGCGCCGGGAGAGCCACGCCGACAAGGTCCGCACCGAGTTCCACTACGGCTCCTTCTCCCGGCTGGTCCCGCTGCCCGCGGGGCTGAAGCAGGAGACCCTCAGGGCCGCGTACGCCGACGGGATCCTGGAGATCACCGCCACGGTCGGCGAGACGGAGCCGACCGCCCGGGAGATCCCGATCACCGTCGAGCACGGCGGCGCCCACTGAGGTGACCACGGGGCCCGGCCGCGCGCCGGGCCCCTCCCACGACGAGGAGACCCGCCGATGACCCCGCTCGACATGCTCCGCGAACACCCGTTCCTGACCGGCGTGCCCGAGGAGTGGCTGCCCCGGCTCACCGGGTACGCCCGACCCGTCGTCTGGCACCCCGGGCACCGGCTGTTCCGGGCCGGTCAGCCCGCCGAGCGGTTCTGGCTGGTCCGGGGCGGTGAGGTGGCCCTGGACTTCCCGGTCCCCGGGCGCGGCGACGTGGGCATCGACACGATCGGCCCGGGCGGGGTGCTCGGCTGGTCCTGGCTGTTCCCGCCGTACCGGTGGCAGTTCGGCGCGGTCGCCGTGCGCCGCACCCCGGCCGTGGAGTTCACCGCCGCCGGGGTGCGCCGGATGATGGAGTACGACGACGCGTTCGGCCGGCAGCTCACCACCCGGTTCATGAGCGTGGTGGTGGACCGGCTCCAGTCGGCCCGCATCCGCCTGCTCGACCTCTACGGCTACCCGATGGCGCTGCCCCCGACGGGCTGACCCGGACCTCGGGCCGGGTTCTGGCCCGGTTGGCCCCGGGGCGCGCCGTCCGGTGGGGGCGGCTCCTGCCGGCGCATAGGGAGCTGAGTCGAAAACGACATCACACACTCGTGATGACGTAGATGACTCAGCTCCCTATGCGCCGTCTCGCAGCATCGACGGCCCTGTCCCACGGCCTCGCCCCGGTTGCCGGACCCTGGCCACGGCCAACCATCCCCGCGACCGGACGTCACCCGGCTTCGGTGGAGCCCCGGACGGCGTCGCCGTCGACGCGGCGGTGCACGATCAGCTCGTCGACCTCCAGCCGACCGATGCGCAGCTCCCGGATCACCGCCCGGCGGATCGCCAGCCGCCCGATCGCGACGACGGCCAGGGCGCTTGCCCCCATCGCCAGCGCCCCGACGGCCATCGCCCCCGCGGAGAGCGCGCCCACCGCCCGCGCCCCCGTCGCCTGGGCGCCGGTGGCCGCCGCGCCCGTTGCCCGCGCCGGGGCCAGCCGGCCCAGGACCCGATCAGACGTCCGTGATTCCCTCATGGCACCCGATCCTGTCATGATCCCGCGACCCGGCGGGCCGCCGTCCCGGGACTGCCGGGTGCTCAGTTGACGGTCAGGCCCCGGGCGGCGAACTGGCCGCGTACCCGGTCCAGCAGCTCCGGCGTGGGCGGCTCGGTGTCGGCGAGCGGGAACGTCAGGCCCAGCTCGGCGTACTTGTGTGCGCCGAGCCGGTGGAACGGCAGCACCTCCACCCGTTGCAGGCTGGGCAGCTCGGCGGCGAAGTCGGCGACCCCGGCCACGTTGTCGGGCGCGTCGGTGAGGCCGGGCACCAGCACGAACCGGATCCAGATCGGGGTGCCCCGGGCCGCCAGCCGGCGGCCGAAGCGCAGGGTCGGGGCGATCTCGCCGGTGCGGGTCACCCGCCGGTACGTCGCCGGGTCGCGCGACTTGACGTCCAGCAGCACCAGGTCGGTGGCGTCGAGCAGGGCGTCGTCGGCGCGCGTACCGAGGAAGCCGGAGGTGTCCAGGGCGGTGTGCAGGCCCAGGGCGTGGCAGCGGCGCAGCACCTCGCCGGTGAACCGAGGCTGCATCAGCGGCTCGCCGCCGCTGATCGTCACCCCGCCGCCGGCCACCGAGATGAACCGCCGGTACCGCTCCACCTGAGCCATCAGCTCGTCGACCGTCTGGTGCCGGCCGCTGCGCCGGTACCAGGTGTCCGGGCTGTGGCAGAACCGGCAGCGCAGCGGGCAGCCCGCCAGGAACGCCACGAACCGGGTCCCGGGGCCGTCCACCCCGATCGACAGGTCCCACGAGTGCACCGCCCCGGTCAGCTCCCGCCCGTCCCCGGCGGGCCCTCGCCCGGCCCGTGCCGGCAGCGGCGCGGCCCCGGCCGGCGGGGCGCCCGCCCCGCCGGCCCGGCCGGTCGCCAGCGGCCCGGTCACAGCGAACCGTGGAAGGTGCGGGACACCACGTCGCGCTGCTGCTCCGGCGTGAGCCGGACGAAGTTCACCGCGTATCCGGAGACCCGGACGGTGAGCTGCGGGTAGCGCTCCGGGTGGGCCATCGCGTCGAGCAGGGTCGCCCGGTCCAGCACGTTGACGTTGAGGTGGAACCCGCCCGCGTCGGCGTACCCGTCGAGCACCCCGGCCAGGTTGGCGATCCGCTCGTCGCGGGTGTGCCCCAGCCCGTCGGGGGTCACCGTGCCGGTCAACGAGATCCCGTCGCGCGCCGCGCCGTACGGCAGCTTCGCCACCGACAGCGCCGACGCGACCAGGCCGTGGGTGTCCCGCCCGTTCATCGGGTTCGCGCCGGGGGCGAACGGCTCGCCGGCCCGCCGCCCGTCGGGGGTGGTGCCGGTGTGCTTGCCGTACACCACGTTCGAGGTGATGGTGAGCACCGACATGGTCAGCTCCGCGTCGCGGTAGGTGCGCTGCCGGCGCAGCTTCTCCGCGAACGTCTCCACCAGCCACACCGCGATCTCGTCGGCCCGGTCGTCGTCGTTGCCGTACGTGGGCGGCTCGCCCTCCACGGCGTAGTCGACGGCCAGCCCGGTGGCGTCGCGCAGCACCTTCACCCGGCCGTACCGGATGGCGGCGAGGCTGTCCACCGCCACCGACAGCCCGGCGACCCCGGTGGCCATGAACCGGTGCACCGGGTGGTCGTGCAGCGCCATCTCCAGCCGCTCGTAGGCGTACCGGTCGTGCATGTGGTGGATGACGTTCAGCGCGTCCACGTACGTCTCGGCCAGCCAGTCCAGCGTCCGGTCGTACGCGGCGAGCACCTCGTCGTAGTCGAGCGTCTCGCCGCCGACCGGCGGGGCGGGTGGGGCGACCTGGTCGCCGGTCAGCTCGTCCCGGCCGCCGTTGATCGCGTACAGCAGCGCCTTGGCCAGGTTCGCCCGCGCCCCGAAGAACTGCATGTCCTTGCCGACCCGCATCGCCGACACGCAGCAGGCGATCGCGGTGTCGTCGTCGTACGCGGGCCGGATCAGCTCGTCGTTCTCGTACTGGATGGCGCTGGTGTCCAGCGACACCTGGGCGCAGAACCGCTTGAACCCCTCGGGGAGCCGGGGCGACCACAGCACGGTCAGGTTCGGCTCCGGTGCCGGCCCCAGGTTGTAGAGGGTCTGCAGGTAGCGGAAGCTGGTGCGGGTCACCAGCGGCCGGCCGTCGGCGCCGATGCCGCCGAGGGACTCGGTGACCCACGTCGGGTCGCCGGAGAAGAGCTGGTCGTACTCGGGGGTGCGCAGGAACCGCACGATCCGCAGCTTGATCACGAAGTCGTCGACCAGTTCCTGCGCGCCGGCCTCGTCCAGCCGCCCCTCGGCGAGGTCCCGCCGCAGGTAGGCGTCCACGAAGTTCGCGGTCCGCCCGAGCGACATCGCCGCGCCGTTCTGCTCCTTCGTGGCGGCCAGGTACGCGAAGTACAGCCACTGGATCGCCTCGCGGCCGGTCGTGGCGGGGCCGGAGACGTCGTAGCCGTAGGCGGCGGCCATCTGCGTCAGCTCGCCGAGGGCGCGGATCTGCTCGGCCAGCTCCTCCCGCTCGCGGATCACGTCGTCGGTCGACGGCCGGTCGTCCAGGGCCGCCTTCAGCGCCCGGCGCTCGGCGACGAGCCGGTCCACCCCGTACAGGGCCACCCGCCGGTAGTCGCCGATGATCCGGCCCCGCCCGTACGCGTCGGGCAGGCCGGTGATGATGTGCGAGCGCCGCGCCGCGAGGACGTCCGACGGGTACGCGTCGAACACCGCGTCGTTGTGGGTCCGGCGGTAGCGGGTGTAGATCCGGTGCACCGCCGGGTCCGGCTCGTAGCCGTACGCCCGCAGCGCGGTCTCGACCATCCGCAGCCCGCCGGCCGGCATGATCGCCCGGCGCAGCGGCGCGTCGGTCTGCAACCCGACGATCAGCTCCCGGTCGGCGTCGATGTACCCGGGGGCGTGGGCGGTGATCGTGGACGGGGTGGCCGCGTCGACGTCGTACACGCCGCGGCGGCGCTCCTCGCCGAACATGTCGGTGAGCCGTCCCCAGACCGCCAGGGTCCGCTCGGTCGGGCCGGCGAGGAAGCCGGCGTCGCCGGTGTACGGCTCGTGGTTGCGGCGCACGAAGTCCGCCACGTCGATCGTGGTGCGCCACGCCCCCTCGGCGAAGCCCCGCCACGGGTCGCGGATGTGCTCGGTGCCGGTCATCGTCGTGTCCTTCCGGTCGGTCAGGTGGCGGGTCACGGCTGGAGCACGAGGCGGGCGGCGACCCGGCCGGCCAGCACGTCCTCGATCGCCTCGTTGATCTCGTCGAGCTTGCGCACCTCGTACGCGACATGGGTGCGGCCGGCGGCGTGCAGCCGGAACACCTCCGCCAGGTCGGCGCGGGTGCCCACGATCGAGCCGATGACGGTGATGCCCTTGAGCACGGTCTCGAAGACCGGCAGGGTGACCTCGTTGTCCTTCGGCAGCGACACCAGCACCAGCCGGCCGCCGCGGCGCAGGCAGCGGTGCGCCTGCTCGACGACGCGCGGGTCGGCGGCCAGCACGATCGCCACGTCCACCCCGCCGAGCGCGGTGATCGCCTCGACCGGGTCGACGTCGGCGGCGTCGACGGTGTGCGTCGCGCCGAGCGAGGCGGCGAGGGCCAGCTTCTCGGCGGTGACGTCGACGGCGACCGTCTCGCCGCCGAACAGTTGCGCGTACTGCTGGGCGAGGTGGCCCAGGCCGCCGATGCCGAAGACCGCCACCCGGTCGCCGGGCCGCACCCCGGCGACCTTCACCGCCTTGTACGTGGTGACGCCGGCGCAGGTCAGCGGGGCCGCCTCGGCCGGTTCCACCCCGGCGGGGACGGCCACGGCGTAGCGGGCCGACGCGACCGCGTACTCGGCGTGCGCGCCGTCGATGGCGTACCCGGTGTTGCGCTGCGACTCGCACAGCGTCTCCCACCCCGTGACGCAGTACGCGCAGGTCCCGCACGCCCAGCCGAGCCAGGGCAGGGCCACCCGGTCGCCGACGGCGTGCTCGGTCACCCCCGCGCCGATCCGCTCGACGATGCCGACGCCCTCGTGCCCGGGGACGAACGGCGGGTTCGGCTTGACCGGCCAGTCGCCGCGCGCGGCGTGGATGTCGGTGTGGCACAGGCCGCTGGCCTCGATCCGGACGAGGATCTCGCCCGGGCCCGGCTCCGGCACGGGCAGGTCGAACATCTCCAGTGGACGGTCGAACGCGGTGACGACACTCGCACGCATCGGGGGCCTCCCAGCTCCGTTGTCGCTTCCACCCTCAATCTGCTCCGCCCGCCCCGCCGAAGGCAGAGTCCCCGGACCACCCCACCCAGGACCTTCGCCCCCCCACCCACCCCGCTCCACCGCCCACCCCCCCCGCCCTCGCCGGGTGATCAAGAGGTTTGCGTCATGGCCGGGGCGAAACCTGACGCAAACCTCTTGATCACCGAACCAGGGGGCCACCCGGATCAGCGGGACAGCGGGGTAGCGGGTCAGCGGGGGGATGCGGGGAGGCGGTGGGCGCGTAGGACGTGGGCCCACCAGGGGCGGGGGGCGGTCGAGCGCAGGGCCGGGGCACGCACGCCCCGCAGGCTCACCCACCCGCCCGGTCCCATCCGCACCGTGCCGATGGCCGGCGGGCGGCGTCGGCCGGCCACCACCGCCACCGCAGCGGTGACCAGCCCGACGGCCAGCGCCCCGGCCGCCGCGGCGAGCACCTGGTCCGGGTCGACCAGCGCGCGGTAGCGCACCCGCCCACCGGCGAGCACGAACGCGCCGACCGGTCGGCCGTCGCGGGCCACCGGCACCACTGCCGCCGGCGACGTGCCGGGCAGGACGAGCACGGGCCCGACCTGTCCGCCGGACCGCTGCCCGGCCTCCGGGCACGCCTGCGCCGACGACGGCAGCGCCGCCGGTGCCTGCGCCGCCGGTTGCTGCGCAGCGGACGACGGCGGTCGCGGGGGCGGGGAGAGCGGGGCGGGTCCGGTGGCGTTCAGGATCGCGGTCATGGCGCGACCTCCGTTCGGTTGTCGGGTCAGCGGCTGCCGGGTCAGCACAGCCGTCGTCGGGTCAACGGCTGTCGGACGGCGCGTCGGCTGGGCGCACCGCGGCCCGTCCGGCGGCCAGGCGGGCGATCGGGATCCGGTACGGCGAGCAGGAGACGTAGTCGAGGCCGACCTCGGCGAAGAACTCGACCGAGTCGGGGTCGCCGCCGTGCTCGCCGCACACGCCGACGGTCAGCTCCGGCCGGGCCGCCCGACCCTCGGCCACGGCCAGGCGGACCAGCCGCCCCACCCCGGCGGTGTCGATGCTCTCGAACGGGGAGACCGGGAAGATCCCGCGTTCCAGGTACGCCCCGAAGAACGCCCCCTCCACGTCGTCGCGGGAGAACGCCCACGCCGTCTGGGTCAGGTCGTTGGTGCCGAAGGAGAAGAACCGCGCCTCGGCGGCGATCTCCCCGGCGGTCAGCGCCGCCCGGGGCACCTCGATCATCGTGCCGATCGGGATCTCCGGCGTGCCCTCGACCCCGGCGAGCACCCGCTCGGCCTCGACCCGCACCGCGGTCAGCTCCCGCACGTCGCCGACCAGCGGCACCATGATCTCGGGCCGGGGATCGCCGCCGTCGCGCCGCCGCTGGGCCGCCGCCTCGGCGACCGCCCGCACCTGCATCGCGAACAGCCCCGGCACGACCAGTCCGAGCCGCACCCCGCGCAGCCCCAGCATCGGGTTCGCCTCGTGCATCCGGCGCACCGCGACCAGCAGCGCCCCGTCGCGCCCCGGGTCCTCGCCCAGCGCCTCGGCGCGGGCCACCCGGGCGGTCAGCTCGTGCAGCGGGGGCAGGAACTCGTGCAGCGGCGGGTCGATCAGCCGGATCGTCACCGGCAGCCCGTCCATCGCGGCGAGGATGCCGACGAAGTCGGCCCGCTGCAACGGCAGCAGCGCCGCCAGGGCCGCGTCCCGCTCCGCCGGAGCGTCGGCCAGGATCAGCCGTTCCACCAGCTCGCGGCGCTCGCCGAGGAACATGTGCTCGGTGCGGCACAGCCCGATGCCGCCCGCGCCGAACGCGCGGGCCCGCCGGGCGTCGGCGGGGGTGTCGGCGTTGGCGCGTACCCCGAGGCGGCGCACGGCGTCGGCGTGGCCGAGCAGCCGGTGCACGGCGGCGACCAGCGGATCGGCCTCGGGCGACAGCTCACCGGCGAGGTAGCGGGCGACGGGGGAGGGCCGCACCGGCACCGACCCGGCGTACACCCGGCCGGTGCTGCCGTCGATGGAGATCACGTCGCCGGCCCGGACCACCCGGTCGCCGACGGTGAACTCGCCGCGCTCCGGGTCGATCCGCACCGCCTCGGCCCCGCAGACGCAGGTGCGGCCCATGCCCCGGGCCACCACCGCGGCGTGCGACGTCTTGCCACCCCGCGAGGTCAGCACCCCCTGCGCGGCGATCATGCCGGGCAGGTCGTCGGGGTTGGTCTCGCGCCGCACCAGGATCACCGGCTCGGTGGCCGCCGCCGCGGCGGCGGAGTCGAACACCACCCGCCCCACGGCGGCACCGGGCGACGCGCCGACGCCGGTGGCCAGCGGCACGGGCGCGGCGTCGGGGTCGAAGCCGGGGAACATCAGCTGCGCGAGCTGCCCTCCGCTCACCCGGTGCAGCGCCTCGTCCGCGCTGATCAGGCCCTCGTCGACGAGCTGCGCGGCGATCACGAACGCGGCGGCCGGGGTGCGCTTGCCGACCCGGGTCTGCAGCATCCACAGCTTCCCGCGCTCGATGGTGAACTCCACGTCGCACAGGTCCCGGTAGTGCCGCTCCAGCGTCCGCATGATCTCCGTGAGCCGGCGGAAGCTCACCGGGTCGATCCGCTCCAGCTCCGGCAGGCCGACGGTGTTGCGGATGCCCGCCACCACGTCCTCGCCCTGCGCGTCGGGCAGGTAGTCGCCGTACACCCCGGGCGCGCCGGTGGCCGGGTCGCGGGTGAACGCGACCCCCGTGCCCGAGTCGGGGCCCAGGTTGCCGAAGACCATCGCCATCACGTTGACCGCCGTGCCCAGGTCGTCCGGGATGTGCTCGCGGCGGCGGTACAGCACCGCCCGGTCGGCGTTCCACGACTCGAAGACCGACCGGATGGCCAGGTAGAGCTGCTCGTGCGGGGACTGCGGGAAGTCGTGCCCCACGTGGTGGGCGTACACCTTCTTGTACGTCTCCACCAGGTCGCGCAGCGCCGCCGCACCCGGCCGGCCCGGCCCGGCCGCCGCCCGCACCGCCGCCAGCTCCCGCTCGAATTCCTCGGCCGGCACCCCGTGCACCGTCCGGCCGAACATCTGGATCAACCGCCGGTACGAGTCCCAGGCGAACCGCTCGTCCCCGCTGTGCGCGGCCAGTCCGCCCACGGTCGCGTCGTTGAGCCCGATGTCGAGGATCGTCTCCATCATCCCCGGCATCGAGAACCGGCCGCCGGAGCGCACGGCCAGCAGCAGCGGGTCGTGCCGGTCGCCGAGCCACCGGCCCAGCCGCGCCTCCACCTCCCGCAGGTGGGCGTTCACCTCGTCGAACAGGCCGGCCGGCGGTGCACCCTGCGCGAGGTACGCCCGGCAGGCGGCCGTGCTGATCGTGAAGCCCGGCGGCACGGGCAGCCCGAGCCGCGTCATCTCCGCCAGGTTCGCCCCCTTGCCGCCCAGCAGGTCCGCCCGGCTCCGGTCACCCTCGAAGAAGTCGTAGACGTACTTGAGCATGGCGTCGGCCCTCCACTCCGCTACCGTGCGGGAACGTCGTCCCCCTCCTTGGTAGCGGGCCGCGCCGGGCCGCCGACAGGGCCGGATGGAACGACCGCCGGGCCGGAGGTCCCGGCCTGTCGGACCCCGCCGGTACCCTGCCTGCGTGACCGCCGAGGATCTGCGCCCGCCCGCCGCGACCGGCGAGGCCGTGCGCCTGCGCCCCGTGCGCGACGACGACCTGCCGCACTTCTTCGCCTTCGAGCAGGATGCGCAGGCCAACTGGGTGGCGGCGTTCGGCCCCGTCGACCCGGCGGACCGGGCGGCGTTCGAGGCGCACTGGCGGCGCATCCGCGCCGACCCGGCGATCGTCACCCGCACCGTCACCGTCGACGGCACCGTCGTCGGCCACGTGGCCGCCTTCCCCGTCGACGACCAGACCGAGGTCAGCTACTGGATCGACCGGGCCCGCTGGGGCCGCGGCCACGCCACCGGAGCCCTCGCCGCCCTGCTGGCCGAGCTGCCGCGCCGCCCGGTGCGCGCCCGCGCCGCCAAGGACAACGCCGCCTCCCTCGCGGTGCTGCGCAAGTGCGGCTTCGTCGTCGTCGGCGAGGACTCGGGGTACGCCAACGGCCGCCGCGCCGTCGTCGAGGAGTGGGTCCTCGAACTGGCCGCCTGAGCGCCGGCACCCGCCCGGCACCGCCCCACAGCCGGCCTGAGCTGGGCGGGCACTAGTCTCGCGGGGTGAACTGGCTGGACTTGATCGGCTGGACCGGCTCGGCGCTGCTGGTCTGGTCCCTGCTGCAGGCGCGCATCCTCCGGCTGCGCGCACTCAACCTCGTCGGCTGCCTCGTGCTGATCGGCTACAACACCGCTCTCGCCGTGTGGCCGATGGTCGGGCTGAACGTCGTGCTCGCCGTCATCAACGTGTGGTACCTGCGCAAGATGCTCGCCACCCGGCACGACGAGCAGACGTACCAGGTGGTCGAGGTCGGCGTCGACGACCAGTTCCTGGCCCACACGCTGCGCGTGCACGCCGCCGACATCGCCCGGTTCAACCCGGGCTTCCACTGGGGCGAGCACACCGCCCGCCGCTCCGCGTTCCTGGTCGTCCGCGCCGACGAGGTGGTCGGGGTGGTCCTCTCCCACGCCGAGGGCGACACCGCCCAGGTCGACCTCGACTACGTCACCCCGCCGTTCCGCGACTTCGCCCCCGGCGAGTTCGTCTACCGGCGTAGCAGCCTCTTCACCGACCGGGGGTTCCGTCGGGTGGTCAGCCCGCCCGGCATGGTCGCGCCCTACTACCACCGGCTCGGCTTCCGCGCCGAGGACGACGCGTACGTGCTCGATCTGGCCGCCGCCGACCGGGCCTGACCGGCGCGGACGGGTCGGCCGACCGGCGGGCCCGCCGCCCGCGACCGCCCGGCCGGCCGGCGGGAGGATTCGCCGACCCGCCGACGGGGCACAGAGGGGCCTACGCCGGCCCGGGCCCGCCGGGCGGCGCCACCGGTCGTCGCGACCGGGGCCGTCGGAGCGAGGGAGAGAACCGGGCGTGCAGAGCTACTGGAGCCAACTGGCCCTGGTCGGAGTCCTGGTCGTCCTCAACGCGATCTTCGCCGGCAGCGAGATGGCGCTGGTCTCGTTGCGCGACAGCCAGGTCCAACGGCTGGAACGCAGCGGCCGGGCCGGCCGGGTGCTGGCCCGCCTCGCCAAGGACCCGAACCGCTTTCTCGCCACCATTCAGATCGGCATCACCCTCGCCGGGTTCCTCGCCTCGGCCGCCGCGGCGGTCTCCCTGGCCAAGCCCCTCGTGCCGCTGCTCGGGGTGTTCGGCTCCGCCGCCGAGACGGCCGCCATCGTGCTGGTCACCCTGGTGCTGACGTTCGTCACCCTCGTCTTCGGGGAGCTGGCCCCCAAGCGGATCGCCATGCAGGCCGCCGAGCGCTGGGCGCTGCTGGTGGCCCGCCCGCTGGACCTGCTCGCCAGCCTCACCCGCCCCGCCGTCTGGGCCCTCGGCGCGACCAGCGACCTGGTGGTCCGCCTCGTCGGCCTCGACCCCAAGCACGAGCCGGACGAGATCGGCCCGGACGAGCTGCGCGACATCGTCGCCGGCAACCACGGCTTCACCAAGGAGCAGCGGACCATCATCGCCGGGGCGGTCGAGATCGCCGACCGGCGGCTGCGCGCGGTGCTCGTACCCCGGTTGCAGGTCTTCACGCTCGACAGCGGCACCACGGCGGACGCCGCGCGGCTGGTGCTGGCCGCCACGGGCCACTCCCGCGCGCCGGTGGTGCGCCACGGCGGCCTCGACGACGCGGTCGGCGTGATCCACCTGCGCGACCTGGTCGGGGTGCCCGACGACCGGCCCGTCGACGAGTGCGCCCGCCCGCCGATGCTGCTGCCCGACTCGCTGCCGGTCGTCGACGCGCTGCGCCAGTTCAAGGCGGAACGGCAGCACATCGCCCTCGTCGTCGACGAGCGCGGCGCCGTCGACGGGATCGTCACCCTGGAGGACATCCTCGAGGAGATCGTCGGCGAGATCTACGACGAGACCGACCGGGACGTGCGCGCCGTGCGCACCGAGGCCGACGGCGCGATGCTGCTGCCCGGCACCTTCCCCGTCCACGACCTCGTCGACGTCGGCGTCGAGCTGCCCGGCCGCCCCGCCGGCGACTACACGACCGTGGCCGGCCTGGTCCTGACCCTGCTGGGGCACATCCCCACCGTGCCGGGGGAGGACGTCACCATCGACGGCTGGGCCGTGGAGGTCGCCGACATCGACCAGCGGGCCATCACGGCGGTACGGCTGCGCCGCGTGGCCGCCCCCGCCGAGCCGGACGCCGACGCGGAGCCCGACGCCGAGCCCGCCCTCGACCCGGCCCGGGGCTGACCCTCAGCCCGGCCCGGCCGGTCCCGCTGGCCCGTCCGGCGGTGCGGGCGGCCCCTCCGGCCCCTCCGGCCTCTCCGGCCTCTCCGGCTGCTCTGGCTGCTCCGGCTGCGCCGCGCCGAACGGGAAGCCGGGCACCGGCGGCACCAACCGGACGGCGTCGGCGGGCACCTGACGGCTGCTGCCGCGCAGCGCCCGGGCGACCAGACGGATCAGCCACGGCCCCGACGGGTGCCGCTCCGCACCGATCAGCCGCCCGCTGACCCGGGCGTACCAGCGCCCGGCGACGACGACGTCGGTCAGCCGCAGCCGCCCGTCGGGGCGCTCGCCGCGCACCACCACGTCCACCACCCGGCCCAGCCGCCGGCCGTGCAGGTCGTACGCGGTGCGGCCGAGCAGCTCACCCGCCCGCACGGTCCGCCCCCGGGATCCGGTCGATCAGGTGCCGGCGCAGCCACTGCTCCACCGGCGAGGCGGGCAGGTCGCCGAGGCAGGCCCGCAGCCGCACCGCGCTGTCCACCCGCTCCACCAGCCGGTACGGGATGCGCAGCGGCGTCACCGCCCGCTCCTCGGTGAACCGGTCCGCCACCGCGACGAGGAGCCGCCCGATCCGGCCGCCGATCCGCTGCCCGAGCGCCCCCTGCCCGGTGAGCAGGGCGGCCACGTACGGCACCCCGTCCGCGTCGACCCCGAACTCCACGTCGTCGACCTTGCCGACCAGCCGGCCGTCGCGGTCGACGATCTGCCGGTCGAGCAGCTGCCGGCCGAGCTGCATCCTCATCGGCCCATCCCCGTCACCACCGCCAGCGGGACCGCCGCCACCGATGCCACCACGATCACCAGCAGGAACACCACCCCCAGCAGATTCGCCAGCGGCCCGTTCACCCGATCACCCAGGTACGTCCGGTCGTTGGCCACGATCAGGATCGGCAGGTACGTCAGCGGCAGCACCACCGCGCTGAGGACCAGCATGTACTCCGTCAGCGTCACCGGGTTGACTGTCGTCAGCAGCACCAGCATCCCGAGCAGGACGCTGACCAGCAGCACGCTGTGGAACCGGGCCGCCTCACGGGGGCTCACCCACTTGCCCCACTGCCAGCCGAAATACTGCGCGGCGGCGTACGCGGCGGACAGCCCCGTCTCCAGCGCGGCCCCGAACGTGACGGCGAAGAACGCCAGCGTCGCCACCGCCAGCCCCGCCGCCCCGAACGCGAGGACCGCCGGCTGCGCCACCTGGGCGAGGGAGTCCGGCGACGGCCCGCCCGGGTGGTACACCACCGCGGCCGTGGCGATCAGCGACAGGGCGAGGAAGCCGCCCACCGGGAAGCCGATCAGCACGCTGGACCGGGCGTCGGCCAGGTCGGCGGCGCTCCACCGCTCCTCCACCCCGCCCGAGGAGAAGAAGAACACCTCGTACGGGCTGACCGTGGAGGCGAACAACGCCACCGCCACGAACCAGTAGGCCCCCCAGCCCTGCCCCGCCGCGCCGCCGTGCGCCGCCGAACGCCCGAGCGCCGCCCAGTCGGTGGGCAGCCAGAACAACGCCACCGCGAACCCCACCAGGGCCAGCCCCGCCAGGCCGAACACCCGCTCCATCAGCTGGAAGCGCATCCGCCACAGCACCAGCCAGACCGCCGCCGCGGCGACCGGCACCCAGAGCAGGTAACTCAGCCCGGAGGCCAGCTGCAGGGCCAGCCCCACGCCGCCCAGCTCGGCGGCGAGGGTCAGCACGGTCACCAGGTAGGAGGCCACCAGGTTCAGCAGCGCCACCCGGGGGCCCAGCCGCTCCCGCACCAGGTCGAACACCGCCCGGCCGCTCACCGCCGCGACCCGGCCGGCCATTTCGGCGTACGCGCAGATGCCCATTACCCCGAGCAGCAGCACCCAGGCGTGCGCCATGCCGAAGCGCGCCCCCGCCTGGCTCGCCGCCACCAGGTCGCCGATGTCCACGAACCCGCCGACGGCGGAGAGCACGCCGAGCGTCGCGGCGAGGAGCTTCCTCACCTCGGGCGCGGGTCGACGGGTGCCATCGCCGCGACGATATCCGGGCAGAAAGCCCCTCAAGCCCCGAACCGGGCATCCGGCCGGCGGGTCGGCAGGGCCGGCCCGGCTCTGCCGGCGGCGAGATCAGGCGCCGGTGAGGTTCTGCAGGCGCACCTGACCCCGGGAGACCAGCCGCCCCGCGTCGTCGGAGATCTCCACCTGCCAGAGCTGCTGGCTGCGGCCCCGGTGCACCGGGGTCCCCACGGCCGTCAGCTCGCCCTCGCGGACCGCGCGCAGGAAGTCCGTCTGGTTCGACACCCCGACCACCCGGCCCTGCCCGCCCAGCCACAGCGAGCCGCCGACGCTCGCGGCGGTCTCCACCACCGCGCAGTACACCCCGCCGTGCTGAATGCCGAACGGCTGGTGCAGGTCCGGGCGGACCCGCCACCGGATGACGACCCGATCGGCGCTCACCTCGTCGAACTCCAGGCCGAGCAGGGCGACGAAGCCCCCGGTCAGCTCGGGCATCTCCACGGCGGCTCCTCCTCGCGTCAGGGAGGGCCAGCCTAGCCAACCGTGATCAGCGGCAAACCCGGTACCGGCCGGTTCCGGCGATGGGGGAGAATCGGTGACCGTGACCGACAGCAGCCTCCCGCCGCCCGGGCGGGACTCCCTGACCGAAGACCTGCAGTGGCGGGGCCTCATCCAGGACTCGACCGGCCTCGACGAGCTGCGCGCGCTGCTCGACGGCGGGAGCGCCACCTTCTATGTGGGCTTCGACCCGACGGCGGCCAGCCTGCACGTCGGCCACCTCATGCAGGTCACCACGGCCCGCCGCCTCCAGCTCGGCGGGCACCGGCCACTGCTGCTCGTCGGCGGGGCCACCGGGCAGATCGGCGACCCGAAGGAGAGCGCCGAGCGGACGCTGAACCCGCCCGAGGTGGTGGCCGGCTGGGTCGACCGCATCCGCGACCAGCTCTCGCCCTTCGTGTCCTACGCCGGCGAGAACGCGGCGCGGCTGGTCAACAACCTGGACTGGACCGGCGAGATGTCGGTGGTCGAGTTCCTCCGCGACGTCGGCAAGCACTTCCCGGTCAACAAGATGCTGGCCAGGGAAGTGGTGAAGGCCCGGCTGGAGACGGGCATCAGCTTCACCGAGTTCAGCTACCAGCTGCTCCAGTCCCACGACTTCTACGAGCTGCACCGCCGGCACGGCTGCCAGCTCCAGTTCGGCGGCTCCGATCAGTGGGGCAACATCACCGCCGGGGTCGACTACGTCCGCCGCCGGGGGGCCGGCCCCGTCCAGGCCTTCGTGACGCCGCTGGTGACCAAGGCCGACGGCACGAAGTTCGGCAAGACCGAGGGCGGCGCCGTCTGGCTCGACCCGCAGCTGACCAGCCCGTACGCGTTCTACCAGTTCTGGCTCAACGCCGACGACCGCGACGTGGTCCGCTACCTGCGCTACTTCAGCTTCCGCTCGCGGGACGAGATCGAGCAGCTGGAGAAGGAGACCTCGGAACGGCCGGCGGCCCGGCTCGCCCAGCGGGCCCTCGCCGAGGAGCTGACCACCCTCGTGCACGGCGAGCGGGAGATGGCCCAGGCCGTCGCCGCCAGCCAGGCCCTGTTCGGTCGGGGGTCGCTGGACGACCTGACCCCGGAGACGCTGCGGGCGGCCCTGACCGAGGCCGGGCTGGTGCACGTCGACGAGCTGCCCGACGTCGCGGGGTTGCTGCGGGAGTCGGGCCTGGTGCCGAGCGCCAAGGAGGCGCGTCGGGTGATCGCCGAGGGCGGCGCGTACGTCAACAACACCCGGATCACCGAGGTCGACGCGAGGCCCACCGCGGCGGACCTGCTGCACGGCCGGTACCTGGTCCTGCGTCGCGGCAAGAAGTCGTTCGCCGGCGTGGAGCTGCGCGGATAGCGGCGCGCGGGAAGTGTGACGCGGGACGCCCCCGACGGATTTGACGACCAATCCGTCGGGGGCGTAACTTTCTCTCTGCCAGCGCGGAACGGGCGAAACGGGGCGAAAAGCCTCCAAGGCCGGAGCGCGGCATGGAACACCGGGTCGCAGAGGGAACACTCTTCGTGATTCGGGCCGGGCGGTGCCCCGGATCTGCCGCAGGGCGGATTTGGCGAGGCGAGACCGACCGGGTAAGGTTCACCGCCGGTAGGGAACCGGGCGAGCGTGCGGGAGACCGCAGCGGCCGGCCTGCCGGAAACCACGGGTGGAGCCGGTGACAACCGGTGACTGAGTGGTGCCTGTAATTCGGGTGGAAGCGGGTCGGATCGGGATTCTCCGGTTTGACAGTGCGGAAACCGGAGGGTAACGTAGTAAAAGTGCCCAGCGCGGAAGCGGGGGGTGCGGATGAACGGAATGCCCCGGATGGGGCCCCCGGGTTTGGGGGTTTCGGATGGTGTGTGGTTGTTCTTTGAGAACTCAACAGGGTGCTTGATAAGCCAGTGCCAAGTAGTTTGATACCCCGCGCTGGGTCGGCTTTGCCGGTCTGGTGGGGATTCCTTTGGCAACACTTTTTGTTGTCGGGATGGATTGTTCAACAGGTTTTTGTTGGAGA
>NZ_FMCW01000057.1 GCF_900091595.1 Micromonospora haikouensis | reverse complement strand
ACGCATCACCTCGTCGTAGGACTCGTCGAAGAACAAGCCCATCGCGATGACGTAGCGGATCATCACGTGCGCCGGCAACCGGCGGGACCGTTTCTCCCGACACCCGGTCCGGTTGATCACCTCCTCGAGGAGATCCCGATCGAACCGGGCCGACAACACCCCCAGCCCGATGTAGTCGATCAACCGACCCGACGGCTCGGACGCAGACACAGAGGACACCACGACCGGCAACCGTACCGGTCTCAAGCGCAGCCCTCAGCCAGCCGCCGTGACCAGCACCAACGCCTTATCTGAACGGCATTGGCTCATGACGCGAGGGCCCCCGCGGCGGCGCCGGCAAGGATCAAGCATCCGACGCCGGTGGCGCAGAGGGCGCCGACGGCGAGGGCGCTCGCACGCTCATGGGACCTTCCATTGCTGTCTCCGGCAATAACGATTGGACGGCTCAATCCTCGACAGATGATTCACGTGATCGGTAGACCGATCGAGTGGCTACAACGTCAGCCCGATCGGGGTAGACGTGCGGCAGCACCACGATTATCGAGGCCACAACCAGGCGTCGATCGCAAGGCAGTGAGACTCTTGCCGCCGTCCGGCAGTGATCATGGGCGGCCCGGAAAAACTGCCCCTATGCTGGCCGCGAAATACCGACGATCCGATGCCAACACGAGGATTCGCGAATGCGCCGGGATTCTGCTCTGGACAACAACACGGTGTCCGCCGCGATCGCCGAGGAACAGGTGTTTCTCGACCAGGCCACGGCCCGGCGCGACAAGCTTGCCGACCACCTGCTGGCCGGGCTCTCGGTGGAGGCTCTGGACGCGCTGGAGCGGGCGCGGCTGCGCATGCTCCGCCAGCAGTACGAAGAACTGCGCCGAGCAACCGAGGGGCTGGTCTTCGGGCGCCTTGACGGGCTGGACGGCACCGTGCGGCACATCGGCCGGGTCGGCCTCCGCGACGACGAGGACGACGAGCCGCTGCTGGTGGACTGGCGCGCCCCGGCGGCTCGGCCGTTCTACACCGCGACCGCCGTCGACCCGCAAGGTCAGGCCCGGCGCCGGCACATCCGTACGACGGGATCGGCCGTCGTCGGCGTGGACGACGAGCCCCTCGACGGGACCATCACGACGGATCTCGTCGGCGAGGGCGCCCTCCTGGCGGCCCTGGACCAGCGGCGCACCGGCCGCATGTCCACGGCGATCTCCACGCTGCAACGCGAGCAGGACGACATCATCCGGGCCGAGGCGAGCGGCCCGCTGGTCGTACAGGGCGGTCCCGGCACCGGCAAGACCGTGGTGGCCCTGCACCGCGTCGCCTACCTGCTCTTCGCCCATCCGACGATGGCCGAGCAGGCGGTCCTGGTCCTCGGCCCCTCCCCGCGGTTCCTGGAGTACATCGGCCAGGTGCTGCCCGCGCTCGGTGAGACAGCTGTCGTCGCAGCGACCTGCGACACCCTGCTGCCCGGGGTCAGCGTGGGCCGCGACGAGAGCCGGGCGCTCGCCGAGATCAAGGGCCGCGCCCTCTGGCAGCCCGCGCTCGAGGACTATGTCGCGTCGCTGCTGCCCCGGGCCCGTGACCTCAAGCTGCGCTGGGAGGGCGAGTTCTACGTCATTCCCGCCGCGACGGTGGCACAGGCGCTCGCCGCGGCGCGCAGACGGCCGTACCATCCGGCTCGCCGGGTCTTCGCCGAGCAGCTGCACCACATCCTGGCCGAAGCCGTCGTCGATCAGCGTGCGGCGCTGATGAACGAGATGGAGGAGGGCTTCGAGGACATCCTGGCCCGCGTCGACCGGAGCATGCGCTACGACCCCGGTGCCGCCGCCGGCAGCGACGTCGACGGCCTGCTCTCCGATGAGGAGGTGGACAGCCTTCGCCAGCGCATCGCGGAGAACGCGGCCATCGCCCGGTTCGTCGAGGCCTGGTGGCCCACCCTGGACGCCGAGACCCTGCTGCGCGACCTCCTGGCCGACGGTGACCTGCTGGCCCGGTTCGCCCCGCAGCTGTCCGCGGCGGAGATCGCCGCCGTCGTGGTCGAGCCCGCGCCGTGGGCGTCGAGCGACATCCCCCTGCTCGACGCTGTCGCCGACCTGCTCGGCGACAGCGACGCCCCGCAGCAACAGGGCGAGTTCGTCGCCGACCGCGCCCGCCGGCAGCGCGGCTGGGTGTACGGCCACGTCGCCGTCGACGAGGCGCAGGAGCTGTCCGAGATGCAGTGGCACATGGTCGTGCGGCGGTGTCCCAGCCGCTCCATCACCGCGGTCGGCGACATCGACCAGGCGGAGGCGGCGCACCGGCACACCAGCTGGGCCCAGGCGGTACAGGCCGTTCTCGGCGACCGCTGGACCCCCGCGGAGCTCACCATCTGCTACCGGACGCCACGCGAGGTCATGGAGCTCACCGCACCGGTCCTGCGGCGAGCCGGCAGCCACAATGCGCCGCCCCGGGCCGTACGCGCCTCCGGCTTCTCGCCCTGGGAGCGCACGGTGATGCCCGCCGAGCTCAGCGACGCGGTCGCCGAAGCCGTGCGCGAACTGCGCGAGCGATGGCGCGGTGGCACGGTCGGCGTCGTCGCGCCGGCCGGTCGCATCGCCGAACTGCAGGCCACGGTGGATGACGACGTGCCGGTGCTGTCCGCGGCCCAGTCCAAGGGCCTCGAATGGGACACGACCCTCCTCGTCGACCCCGACGGCATCACCGCCGAACCACGCGGCTGGAACGGCCTCTACGTGGCACTCACCCGCTGCACCCAGGAACTCGGCCAACTGGTGCTTGCGTAGCCACACTGCTTCTCAGATGGTGATGACGTCCCGCACGCGCGAGGGCCTCCCGCAGTCCGGCGTGGTGTGGGCGTGCCTGGCGGTGTCGTCCCCGCAGACGCGGGGGTCTCTCGCGCGACGTGGCCACCAGCAAGGACCTGGCCGCGTCATCCCCCGCACGGGCGGGTGGCTGGCACGGCTGCGCGGTGGGCGCGCGGCTGTCCGGCGGCGTGCGGCAAGCCGCCCCCGGCCCGAGAGGCCGGGGGCGGCGGTGTTCTCGTGGTTGGCCGAGGTGACCGCGCAGACCACCGTCTCCTCGTCGCCGGAGGCGGCGGTCGGCCCCGCCGTCGGGGGTGGCGCGGTCGCCGTCCGGCGCGTCGTGGTGACCGGCGGTGGCGAGCCGGTGCAGATAGTCGGCCTGGAACCGGTTCAGCAGGTGATGTCGGCCGGGAACAGCAGGTAGCGGGGCATGCACCGTTCCCAGCCGACGCGGCCCGCCCGGTTCCGCGCGGGGTGGGTGGGGGCGGCACCCGCAGGTGCCGCCCCCACCCGCCGGTGTCAGCCCACCACGGAAAGCAGCGGGATCTGTTCGGCCCGCAAGGTCCGCACCAGGTCACCCAGGAACGGGTGCTCGTCGATCTGGAGACCCTCCGGGTTCGGGATCACCAGGTACGCCGAGCCGTGTGCCACCGAGACCCGCGCGGTGTCGGTGTACCGGTCGACGACCGCCTCGGTGCGGGCCAGGTCGTCGGCCGCCACCTGGATGGTGAACGGCCGCCACTCGCCGCCGAGGTTCTCGACGACCGGGGTGGCCGCCGCAGCGGCGCGGTCCGGGTCGACCTGGACCGGCGCGGTCCGGGCGGCCGTGCCGCTGCTCGGGTACAGCAGCGCGTTGGCCACCAGGTGCAGGCCACTCTCGTTGTACGCCCGGAACAGCGGGTTGAACGCGAACAGCACCGCCCGACCGGCGCCGGTCGGCTCGTCCACCACTGCGACCGTGTCCTTGAGCGCGTCACCCTGCACCGTGTAACCGTTGGCCCAGAAGGTGTCCCCGCTCGGGTAGCGCAGCACGTTGCGGCCGGTGCTGCTCGGGGTGAGGATCGGGTCGTTGTTGTTGAACTCGAAGTCCTCCGCTGGCCGGCCCAGCCCGACCGGGCTGTCGGCGTCCACGTCGACCCGCAGGTGCGAGCCGATCACCGTGTAGCCGGTCGGCTTCGGCTTCTCGGTGGTCGAGGTGTGACCGGCGGCGCGGGCCATCCGGGTGCCCTCGTTGCGCAGGCCCAGGTAGGTGTGGCCCTGGGCGATCCAGTTACGCAGGTTGGCCTGCCCGGTCGCGGTCAGCCCACCTGTCGCGTTGCTGCCGTCCGGCACCAGCAGCACCGTCCGGCCGGTGAAGGCGGGGGTGTTGTCGTTGATGTCGGCGGTGGTGACCGGGGTGAGGTCCAGGCCCCACCGCTTACCCAGCACGTACCGGGCCTCGCCGTGCGAGCCGGAGGTGGTGGAGATGCCGGTGCCCTGGAACAGGCCGACGTCCGGCCGGCTGATCGGGGTGCCGACGGCCGCCGTGGTGTACGGGGTGAGGGTCACCCCCAGCTTCTTGGCCGTGGTGTTCAGCTCCGGCGTCAACGCGCCGGCCGGCATCCCCACCTGGCCGTTGTCGAGGTCCCGGACCAGGTTCACGCCCCGGCCCAGCAGGGTGAAGGTGAACTCGGCCGCGGCGGCGGAGTCCAGCTCGTAGGTGTAGGAGCCCTTCAACGGCGGCGCGGCCAGGATCTTGCCGCCACCGGTGTTCTGGATCTTGTCGATCAGCTCCGCGTTGGGCTTGACGTCCGCGCCGGTGTAGACGGCGTTCACGCCCATCAGCAGCGGGTTGCTCCACGACGACACGTCGTAGAAGTACGGGAACGGCGTGTACGGGTCCTCACCCATGATCGCCTGGATCCAGTGCTTCTGGGGCTGGTTCATCGGAATCCAGTACGACCCGACCGGCACGGTCAGGTTGGTCGCCGACCGGCCACCGAAGAGCTTCGCGCTGGGCAGCTTGACGGCCTTGCGGACCTGGTAGACCTCGACGTCCATCCGGCGCAGCCGCTCGACGAGCTGCCGGGCGTCGGCGAGCTGCCGGTCGGGCAGCAGAAAGTACGACCGGACGGTCTGCGCCGGCACCGGGAACTGGACGGTGTTGGTCGGCTGGACCACCTCGTTGGGCTCCAACGTGCCGGCCCGCCCCTGGGCGAGGGCGTCCTTCCAGACCTTGAACCAGCCGTTGAGCACCTCCTGCTTGTGCGCCGCGGCCCAGCCGAGGGTCGACCACTGGGTGTGGAACTGCTGCTGCACCCGGTCGGCCACCGCCGACGAGCTGCCCTTCTCGAAGGTCATGCCGGCGGCACCGAAACCGGCGGCCGGCACCGTGTCGCCGTATCCCATGAAGAACAGGTCGTAGGTGGAGTAGTTGAAGTAGCACTCGGTGGTCACCGCGCCGCCGCACGCGCCGTTGTAGCCGAAGCCGGCCTTGTTGGCCTCGCCGATCCGGTTGATCCAGTCGACCGCCTCGCCGGAGATCTCGTGGTGGATCGGGTCGGCGTTGGGCGGGAAGAAGTACTGCCTGCCGCCCATCTCGTGCGCGTCGATGAAGACCTGCGGCGGGTACTTCCGCATCAGTTCGAGCTTGCCGTCGGTCTCCTGCTGGGTCCGGGCGAACCAGTCCCGGTTCATGTCGAAGCCGTACTCGTTCTGCCGGCGGCTGGCGTCGCGGCCGTCCGGGTTCTGCGTCGGCACGATGATCGTGATCAGATTGTCGTTGCGCTGCTGGACCTCGCAGGAGAGCCCGGCGGCCAGCTCGTACAGCGTCTTGAGGGCGGCGTCGGTGCCGCTCTTCTCGCCGCCGTGCACGTTGGCGGTGACCCAGACGATCGCCGGCGCCGCCTCGGCGATCTCCCCGGCCTGCTGCTGGTTGACCACCCGGGGGTCGCGCAGCGAGCGGACGTCCTCGGCGATGCCCTTGAGCACGGCCGGCCGCACGTTGCGCTCGTTCGACACGATCGCGTACGGCAGCGGCTGGCCGAGCACGCTGGTGCCCATCACGCCGGTGACGACCCGCTTGGATGCGGTGTCCACGGCGTCGAGGTAGCCCCGCACCTCCTCGTTGGTGACCACCCGTTCCTGGCCGGTGCCGAGCGGGAAGCCGAGGTAGCTCTCCGGGCTGGGCACCGAGGCCAACCGGTCGGTGGGATCGGTACTACAGGTTGTCGGGGGCGCGGCGGCGGCCGAGGGGCCGACCACCAGAGGGGTCATTCCGGCCAGTAGTACGATTGCGGTGGCGCTCGCCAGCCGTTTACGGGAATGCAATGTGGAGCGGAATGGGGCAGTTCGCATGGTGTCCCGTTTCCCTTCCCGGGAAATGAATCAAGGGTGCCCGGAGCGTATGACCTGCGCTTTCGGGTGGTCAAGATTCACAACCGGCGGCCGGCACACGATTCGTCAACTGCCACACACCCGGCCTAATGTGGGCGTCTGGTGGCGAGTCTGCGCGTCCACCGTGGACCCCGGCTTCCCGGTGCCGACCGGTCCCGGCCCACCGACGGCGGGCCGGGACCGGTCGGTCAGCGCACCCGGACGAACACCGGGTTGGAGTAGAACCACAGATCGCTCCACGGGCTCTCCAGCCCGTCGGCCAGCGGCTCGGCCTCGTCGGTGCTGGTGCCACGTACCCGCAGGTAGCTGTCGGCCCCGACATCGCGCAGGGTGTGCCGGATGACGTACTGGGCACCCTGCTGCCGCCAGTCGCGCGGACCGAAGCGGGCCACCACGGCGGTGGTCGGGTTGGTGTCGGCGTCCCGGTCGGCGCTCGGGCCGGTCACAGCACGTAGGTCTTGCTGCACTCACCCGGCCAGAAGTCGCTGCCGCCCCGGGTCCAGTGCACGTGCGAGTCGGAGATCGCGGTGATCCACCAGCGCCGCCCCTCGCCGAGCAGCGCGTCCCACAGCCCGCCGACCCGGGCGGTCGCCTGGTCGTAGCCGCCGCAGGTGGGGTGGTTGCCGTAACCGCCCCGCGCGCTGCCGTTGAGCGGGCCCGCCTGGTGGCCCTGGGCGCACTCGAAACCGACGTACACGTCCGGGGCCGCGTCGTTGCCGTTGCGGAACTCGTGCGGGAGATCCTGCCCGTACGCCCCGAGCCCGGTCGCCGAGCGGGAGGTGTGGTGGGCGATCACCAACGGCTTGTGCGGCATGTTCCGGGCCACCCGGAGGAACTCCACCATCTTGGCCTCGGTGTCGCGGCCCGGGTCCGCCGGGAAGGGGTCCCGCTTGGCGAACCGGCTCTCCAGTTCGAAGAGCTGCTTCGCCTCGTCGGCGTGCCGGGGAATCATCAGGGCATGAGCAGGTCTGGATCCGGGAACGCCCAAACGTCGGCGGCGCGACCCCGAGTCGGCGAGATCGGTCGGGACAAGAGCGTCGGCCGACGCCTGCGGGTCGGGGAGGTCGACGAGAGCCACGTGTGGGCCCACGTCTTCCACGTCCGAGCCCGCGCCGATACCTCCGACAGTTGGAGACACAGCGTCACCGGAACCGGACAAGACAGCGAGCTGCAGTTCTTCTGCCGGTTCGTCGCCCTGCCCCTACTGACACACCTCGCAGACCACCAGGACGCCCGACTCCACCGCATCAGCCCCGGCTGGACCACAGGATCCCATCACAAACCGTAACGACGATCGCGCGCGGAATCGCGATTACAAGCCGGTTGCATCACCCGCCCCCCTGCCAGTCGGGCAGGCCAGTTCGAAGCGTGTCTCGGGCCCAGTGGCGCGAAGCGGCAGTGGCTACGGCGCGATCAGGGTCCAGGCGCTGATTCCGCCCAGCACGATCAGGGCGGGCACGACCAGGAGCAGTTCGGCGGCCGAGCCGGTGCGGAAGCGCAGCGGGGCCCACATGCCCAGCGGCGCCCACCGGCAGCCCCGGATCCGGATCGGCCACAGTAGCGGCACCCGGCTGAAGGTCAACGCGTCACCGAGGGAGTGCACCAGGCAGCCCAAGCCCAGTGGCAGACCGACCCACCACCATCCGGCGACCGGGCCGGGCAGCGCAGCGGCCATCACCCCGACGAACAGCCCGGCCGCCGCCGCCCCGTACGCGCCACGAGTGCGCTTGCGCAGGACCCCGCGCGTGGCCAGCGCCGCGGCCAACCCGGCGACCACCGCCGCGGCGACGTCCCCGCCGACCCAGCACGCCAGCGACACCAGCAGGCCGGCGGCAACCGCGAACAGCAGCGTGTGCGTGACCGCTCGGTGCCCGCCCCTGCCCACGCAGCAGCGGCAGGAGGCCCCGCGCAGCGCCGCCGCGCCCGCCGCCGCGCCCTGGGCGACCAGCCGGGTCACCGGACCCAGCGACCGGGCGACGACCGAACCGGGATGGTCGACGTCCGGCAGCAGCGCCCCACCAGCGGTGACAGCCGCGCCGACTACCACAGTGCCCACCGCCGGCCGCGCCCCCAGCCCGGCCGCCACCGCGCAGCCGCCCAGCCACACCACCGCCCCGGACAACGCGTGAGAACGCCCCATCACCGCCGCGCCACCACCCTCCACCACCGACACGAAACGCGAACAAAGCATCGCAGAGAGCAGCGACACGCAGAAGCCCGCGCCGTCGTCTCGTCGACACCGGCCTCGTCGAGATGGGCGTCCAGTTCGGCGTCGAGGGCCGATTCGAGCACGGTGCGGGTGGTCCCCGCGAGGAGCCCACCCGGCCCGACCAACGACACCCCGTCGGCCTTGGCCCGCTCCACCAACTGCTGCGCGAACTCCGCTTCGGCCGCCGAGGGCTGCGGACGTGAAACCGTGTTCTTCTTGTCTGCCATGACGTGGTCCTTCCCGGACAGGATCGACGTCCTGTCCAACGGACCACACCCAGGCCACTACGCAGTCCCAGCACCGGACGTCTCCGACGTCCTCGAACGCCTTGGCGCCGACCGGAACGGACGCCCCACGCCCGGGGCTCACGACGATGACCATGGATGACAAACCTGGTTGCCGCCCCGGGTAATCGGGGGGTTTTCGGGGGGCGGTTCAAAACTCCATAGACGAAAGCAAAATCCCTGACCAGGGTTTCCGCTGGTCAGGGATTTCGTTTGTCGGGACGGCCGGATTCGAACCGACGACCCCTTGCCCCCCAGAGATCCAGCCGATCTGTCGGCACCTGCCAGACGATGCCACACCGTGACGGATGTGCAGGTCAATGGCCAGGTGACTCCTGACCTATGCCAGCCCGTCCCCGACCGTCCGTGAGCCGGTTGTGAGAAATCTCGGCAGGTGAGGGCGCTGGGCAGCAAGGTCCAGCGCCCTCAGGCCAGCAGTCACCGATCGTCCGCAGACTCAGTCCTCCCCGCTCGGTTCCAGGAAGAGCCGAGAGGCCGTGCCCGTCGCTACTGCGGCGGGCGTCTCCCGCCGTGCAGCCGCAGCCAGCCACTGCGTACTGCCGGCGGGGTGCCGGGGAAGCGGGCGGCGCCGTCGGCCGGGGCGATGTCGAAGGTGGTGACGTCGGCGCCGTCGCGTTCCGACCAGGACCAGGTGCCGTCGACCTGCGGAGGCCGGGGAAGCACGATCGCGGGGCCTGCGGCAGAGGCTTGCAGGTCGGTCAGCAGCGGGCCGAAGCGAACGGTCAGCGCCATCGCCGCCAGCGCGTCGGCGACCAGGCGTTGCGGCAGGGTCAGGGTCGTCACCGGCAGGATGTCGGTGACCAGGTGGACGGGCAGCCGGGGATCCATCAGCACGATGAGGTCGGTGCGCTCCGCGTCATCGAACCTGACCGCCGGGAACGAGTCCGGGTCGATCGGCCGGACGTAGTCGGTGGTCAGGCCGGACGGTCGGTAGGCCGCCTGGAAGTACCCGCCGTCCGGGTAGGAAAGGTAGCCGATCAGGCCGTCGCCGCGCAGCGCGGCGTCGCCGACCCGCACCGGGAAGACGTGGGCGGACACCGGCGACGGGACCGGGTCGAAAGTGCGCGGCCACTGCGGGTCGGTGCGCGGCGGCCGGGCCGACCTGCCGTGCAGCGTGGCGCAGACCAGTGCCAGCGGACGGCCGGCCAGGGCCGCCAGGTAGGTCTCGTCGCCGCCGCCGGGCGGGTCGATGGTCCACAGCGTGGCGTCGACCGTGCGCAGCAGGTCGGCGAAGGCCGCCGGGCCGGCGACGGTCAGGCCGCGCAGGAAACCGCCCAGCACCGGGAAGTCCCCGGTGAGCAAGTCGAGGGTGGGGCAGGCCGAGCCCGGGGCGGGCAGCCACGAGATCTGCGGCCCGGTCAGGCCGGCCGTCTCGGTCAGCTCGCCCAGGGCGGTGCCGTCCGGGGCATAGCAGGCGAGGGCCTCGTCGAGCGGGCTGGGCACGATCCAGGCGCACACCACGTCGCCGGCGGCCCGGGCGTCCCCGCCCGGCCGGCTAGGTTGACCCGGTCCGGCCGGTGCGAAGCCGACGTCGAGCCGCGCCGGCTCCAGCAGCCGTGGCGGCAGCTGGATGAACGTCGCCACCCCGGTGTCGATCGACTGCTGCGGCACCATCCCCTCCGCGATCGTCGGGGTGAGCGCGTCGGCAAGCCTCCCGTCGTACACGTCGATGCTTTGCCCGAACCGGTCGACCACCCTGACCTGCGCGAAGGCGAACTGACCGGCGCGCAGGGCCTGGAATCCGCCGGGCTCGGGCGGGCCGTAGGTCACCGGCCCGTCGACCATCGGCATCGCGACACCGCCGCCGCCGATCAGCTCGGCGATGCTCAGGCCGGTCGCCGGGTCCACGTCGGCGGCGTCCGGGGTGCGCAGGCTCGCCGGACTACGCAGGGCCAGCTGCTCGTTGAAGCCGCTCAGGGCCTGGGCCAGCAGGTCCCACGAGTCGACGGAGGCGGCGAAGGACGACAGCGCGGTCCGCGTGGGCTCCGGCAGCGTGGTCAGGTAGGTGTCCAGGCGGGCCTTGAAGGTGGCCGCGGGCTGCGGTGTCAGCAGGCTGCGGCCGCTGATGCTGAACGGGCGCCCGGGCTTCTGCCCCGGTCCAGGTCCGGGGTACGTCCAGCCGGTGGGCCAGCTCGCGTCGTACGAGGTCCCGTCGAAGGTCCACAGGGTGTCCAGCGGCAGTGGGTAGTAGGTCGTCTGCCATTCCAGGAACAGCGGTGCCCAGGGCTGCGACCAGCGCTGCGGCAGGATCGCCGGCAGTGTCCCGGTCACACCGGAGCCGGCCGCCATGAGCTGCTCGGCGGCGGTGGTCAGCTCGGCCGTCGCCCATGGCAGCCCTACACGCTCGGCGGCGATGGCGGCGACCTCGGCGGCGTGGGCCGGGTCGAGGAGGTACGCCTCCGCTTGGAGGGCGACGAACGCCGCCGCCACCGGGACCCCGCCGTGCTGGTCGGTGAGGGGCACGATCCCCGGCGCGCCCGCGACGTCGCTCGCGTTCACCGGGATCTGCACCCCGGGCGGCGGGATCGGACCGGGCGCCGAGCCGTCCGGCAGCCGGCCGTCCGGACCGACCAGCCCGGCCAGCGGCAGGGTCAGCGCCGTGACCAGCTGACCGGCGAAGCGGCACGGCAGTAGCCCGTCCGCGCCGGTGCCGAGGTTCTCGTCGAACGTGCCCGCCCGCACGCCCGCGATCACCACTACCGGGTCGGCCGCGCTGCGGAACGACGGCAGGTCGGCGCGCTTGAGCACGGTGTGCGGGGGCAGTGGGTGCCGCGCGGTGTAGGCGTCCATCGCGGCCGCCAACTCCTGCTGCGAGGCGCCCCACGGCACGTCCGTCCGGGCCCGTTCGACCTCCCGGCGCAGCGCCGCGACGCGGCCAGCCAGGCTCTCCGGCCGGCCAGGGTCGAGCTCTGCGGCGAACCGGTCGTCGGTCAGGCCCTCGGGACGGTAATGCAGGGCGTTGTACCGGCCGCGCTTCCACCACAGCTCGTACAGCTCGCGTTGCAGCGCGGCCAGCCGGCGGGCGGCAAGATCGTAGCGGGCCTGCGCCCGGTTCAGCTCGGCGAGCCAGTCCGGGTCGGCGGTGCTCGGCTCTGCCGGCGGCCCGGCGCCGTCGGGCTGCGCCGCGACCACCTGCCACACCGATCCGCCGGGGCGCGCCGTGAACCAGGCGTCGTGGATGCGGGTGGCGAGCAGCGCTGGGCCGTCCGGCTCGTCGAGGGTGTGCAACAGGTCGTACTGGAAGGCTTCGAGCAGGTCCGGGTCGAGTCCGGCGTCGGGTTGCCGGGCGGCCCGGTCGCGAATGAGGGCGGACACGGCGTCGACGGAGGTGTTGCCGACGGCCAGCGCGGCCGGGGCCGGGCGCGGCGCGGCGAACGTCCGCGAGTAGGTCAGGGCGCGGATCGCGCCGTGGCAGACGGTCGTGTCGGCGACGCACCCGGCCGGGTCCGGGCCGACGGACCAGCCCAGCTCGGCCAGCCGGGCGGCGAGGCCGGCGGGCTGCCGTGCCGGGGCCAGTACGTCCGACGCGGGGTCGGCGTACCAGCCGACGACCACATAGGACAGCGTCGACCCGTCCTCGACGTCGTCGGCCGGGTCGTGCAGCGAGAACACCCCGACGGCGTGCGGCTGATAGGCGGCGAACGTGATGTTGCCGGGCGCGACCGCGGTCAGGAACGGCGCCGGACGCTCGGCCGGCTCGCGCCAGCCGGCCAGGGGCAGCACCCGGCCGATCCGGGTCGGCGTCGGCGTCCGGGCCGCCGGGTCGAGGTACGGCGAGGCTCCGTCCGGGCCGAGGTAGTCGCTCTCGACGACCCACCCTCGGGTCCGGACCCGGTCGCCGGGCGCCCGATCCACTCGCGTCGCGCTGCGGGCCACCATCCAGCGGTTCGGCGCCAGCGGATAGGCCGTCGTGCCGTCCGCCGCGTCGTGGTGCCCGGTGCGCATCGCGGCGGGCAGGACCCACTGCAGGTGAACCCCGTCGCTGTCGGCGTCACCGGCCCAGTCCAGCCGGGGCTCGGCGAACGCGTCGGGTTCGGGCGAGCCGAAGCCGGGCAGCTGGGTGTAGTCCATCCGCCACCGCCGGAAGCCCTGGGCGCGTACGCCGGGGTTGACCTGGAGGGCCTGAAGCTGGATCGGGACCAGCAGGGTGGTGTCCACCGGGCTCACGTCTCTCTCGGCGCTGGGGCGGTGTGGTGGAGGGTGAGCTGATGCGCCGACGCGAGGAGTTCGGTGGCGAACAGAGCGGGGCCCATCGGTACCTCGGTGCCGGGCAGCAGTTCCGCCAGCCGGGCCTGCAGGGCGTCGGCGAGGTCGTGCACCCGCAGGACCGACGGATCGCCCGGGCGGGTGAAGGCGGCGTGCAGGCCGGGCTGCCCGGCGGCCGGGAACCGGGCGTTCAGCTCGGTGCCGTCGGGCCGGCGCAGGACCAGCCCGCCACCGCCACCCTCGCCACTGCCTTCGCCACCGCCAGCTTCGCCACCGCCGTCGCTGAAGCCGAAGTGCAGGCCGTGCCAGGGTTCGGTCAGCGTCACCGTGTCCGGCACACTGTCGAAGAGCGCCAGCAGCACGGTGTCGGAGAGCCGGTCCAGCCGCAGCAGCGGCACCGGCCGGCCGCCGGCGCTGGCCTCGACGGCCAGGCCGGGCCAGCCGGCGACCACGGCCGAGCGCAGCAGAAGTCCGGTGCGCTGCTGTGGCAGGGGGATGGCGTCGGGGCCGGGGTCGGGACGGTCCGGCCTGCCGGGGATGTCCGGCAGGCCCCCGGAGCCGGGCGGCCCCTGCGGTGTGGTCGGGGTGGGGGGCGTGGGCGGGGTGGCCAGGCCGGCCGCCGTGGAGGCACCGGTTCCGGCGGCCTCTGCCCCGCCGGTGGGTACCGCCAGGTCCGGCCGGTTCCGGTGGTCCGCGCGTACCGCACCCACCTTCGCCGCGACGATCTCGACCAGCGGCCGGCTCATCGCCTGGTGCAGCTCCAAGTCGCGGCTGCCTTCGACGCCGATGCTCAGCGCACCGTCGATCAGGGCCGCGATCCAGCCGCTGTCGAGGTAGAAGAACCGCATCGACTCGACCGGGAGCATGCGTTCGTCCGGGATCAGGTGCCGGAACGGGATCCGGTGCAGCAGTGCCAGTTCGGCCAGCCAGCCGGTGGCCGGGTCGGCGGCCGGACCGCGCGCGTGGTCGGCGAGCAGGTCCTGGACGTCGGTGCGGGAGAGCAGGTATCGCAGCTGCTCGACCGGGTCGAGCCCGTCCCGGCCGGGCCAGCCGGGTCGGCCGGGGATGAAGCCGGTCGGCAGGTCCGGGTCGGACGGTCGCGGCGGGACTGGCGGCTCGGCCGGCTCGACCGGCTCGACCGAAGACAGGTGTGCCGCATCGAAGCCCTCGTCGAAGCCACCGCCGCCGAGGTACAGCGCCGACGGTGGTGGCAGCAGGCCCGCGATGACCGCTGCGGCGGCGGTGCCCGGCGACACCACCATCGGCGGGCTCGGCGGGCTCGGCGGTGCGGGTGGGCCGGTGAGTACCGAGGTCAGCTGGTCGCCCATGCCACCGGCCAGCAGTTCCCCGAACGCGTTGCGGCTGTGGACGGCGAGCAGGTCGGCGGCGCTCACCTCCGGACCGGGTGGCGGCGTGGGAGCAGGCGGCACCGGCAGCACCGGCCTGAGGTTGGCGAACAGCGGCGAGCCCGCCCGCGCCTGGAGCTTGGCCACGATCTGGAACGCCGAGCGGCGGGCGTTGACCATCGCCACGGCGAAGCCACGGTCGGCCAGCGCCGCGAGCCGGCCGGCCTCGAACGCCACCGCGTAGGAAACGTCGAAGACGCCGTCGGACTGCGAGTAGACGGTCACCTCGGAGGCGGTCGCGTAGTGCGGGGTGCCATCGGTCGGACCGGGCAGCGGCTGTGCCGGGTACGGCGTGAACGGCCCCCGGTACCAGGCGAAGGTCTGCTCACCGGTGGGTAGCCGGTAGTCCAACGCCGCGAAGCCCTGCCGAAGCCGGGTCAGCGCCACGGACGGCGGTGCGGACGGCGGCACCGGGATCCGCGGCAGGAGCGCCTCGGGCCCGGCGGACACGGCAGGGGCCAGCCCGGCCAGCAGCCGGCCGATGTCACCCCCGCCGGCCGGGTTCGAGGTGAACGACCACGAGGCAAGCACCGCCAGCCGCAGCCGGGCGTCCCCACCGTCCCCACCGTCCGCCGGGGCGCCGCCAACACCCGGCAGGTCGACGGCGTGGCCTTCGAGCGAGACCAGGCAGGCGAGGTGGGCTGAACCGGTGCCGCCGCTGCCGGGCCGCGGGGCGGGCCGGCGGTTGGCGACGACGACGGCATGCCAGCCGTCCCGGTCCGCCTGCCCGGCCGCGCGGGACGCGGTGTCCGTGCGCCGCACGTGTGCCAGCAGCCGCGCCTCACCGGCGGCCGGTGCGATGGCGGTGAACAGCCGCCGGTGCAGGCTCAGGCTGGTCATCTGCGTCGCGAGGACCTGCGCCGACAGCCCGGCGGCGGCGATGGCCGGCGGACGTTCGTGGGGGTCGGAGGCGTCCAGGAACTGCGCGACGGTCCCCGTGTGCAGCGCCGGGCCGGGCGGCAGCTCGTCGGAGCGCAGCAGCAGCAGCGCCAGCCAGGGCTCGCCAGGGTCGCTCGAGTCGGCGCCGAGGTGCCGCTCCCAGGGCAGGGTGCGCCGGTTGAGGACGATCGAGGGCAGGGTGGCGCCGAAGTCGCCGGAGCTGTTCGCCGGTGGGTACATCTCGCCGACATCACCGGCGTCGAGCACGAAGCGCGGGGCATCGACGGTGAACGTCTGGGTGCGCGGTCCGAAGTACGCTCCGGTGTCCACGCCGTCGACGCTCTGCACGGCGGACAGCTCGTAGGTCCCCACGTCCAGGCCCGGCCGGTACCCGTCGTAGAACTGCACGGAGCCCGGCGGCAGCGGCTCGCTCATCGACGTTCCTCTCTCACACTGGGTCGCCGTGCCGGCCCGTTCAGGGCGCGGTCCCGGTCAGCATCGGCTCATCGGTGAACAGCGATCCGGCGGCTGCCGCGAAGGCGTCGACCGGCCCGTCGGCCGATGGCGCGGCGCCGAGGACGCCGAGCGCGGCGAACAGCGCGGCGCGCGCCGCCGTCGCGGCCGGGCCGGCGATCTGCGCCGCGATCGCGCCGACCGCGCCGGAGTGCGTCGCCACTGCGCCGACCGGCTCGGCGGCGGCGGTCAGTGGCAGCGCGTCGTCGGCCGTGATCCGCGCGACGCCGAGGGTGCCGGCCGCGTCGACCGGGCCGCCGGTCCACCCCGCGACCGCAGGCGGTGCGGTGAGGGTCAGGCCCGTGAGCCGATCAGGGACCAACTGGGCGTTGCCGGGGTCGAGTGTCGAACCGTCGCCGTCGCCCCACAGCGCCGTGGGGACGTCCGAGGTGACGCCGGCAGCGTGCCAGCCGGTCGCGGTCAGGTCGATCTCGACGGCCGTGCCGCCGGTCGTGCGCCGCAGTGTCACCCGCTGCCGCACCGTCAGGCCGGTGCGGCCCAGGGGTCGGACGTCCACCGGCGGGCCGGACACGGCAGCGGTCTGCGTCGTGGCGCCGAGCAGCACCTGGCTGACCGGTACCGCGTTGCGCAGGGTCACGGCGAAGCCGTCGGCGCGTACCGGCCAGGACTCCGGCCCGGCCGAGCCGGTCGCGCCGACTGAGTCAGCCGAGCCGACTGAGCCGGTCTGCGGCGCGGCCAGTCCGGCCGCTGCGGTGAAGGTCGTGCTCGCCGTGGCGGCCGGCAGCAGTTCCTGGAACCCGGCCCAGTCCAGCCGGGTCACCGCCGGATCGGCGGTGTCGGCCGCAGCACCGAAGGCCACCGTGAAGGTAACGATCCACAGCCGGACGGTGACCGTCCCGCCGGTGGGCAGACCCCACAGCTCCAGCTCCGCGCCCGCCTCCAGGTGCAGGGTCTTCGCCGTGAACAGCAGGTTGGCCGTGTACTCGATCCCGACGCTGACCCCGATCCGGGTCCGGAACCGGAACGGCGCCCACGCGACCAGCAGATCGGCCTGGGCCGTGAACCAGGCGGTCAGGCTGCCGTCGTGGTAGCGCACGTCCAGCGTCCCGCCGGCCATGATCGCCGACGGGGTGAGCGCGAAGTAGGCGGTGCCGGAGATGCGTACCGCCGCGTCCAGCGACCAGGTGAAGCCGACCCGTGGTACGACCGGGTAGTGCTTCGGCGCGTCGAACGCGGGGTGGTAGCCGCCGATGGTGACCGCGAAGTCGCCGGCGTTGCGGTGCTCGCCGAACCAGGCGTAGAACGCGAAGCCGCCGGTGAGGACGCAGGCCGGGTCGAGCAGGTACGAGTTTCGGGTCAGCCCCGCGGACAGGGCGAAGATCCCCTCGCCGGGCCGCAGCACACTGCGGAGTTCGAGCTGCAGCTGCGCGTACGGGCGGGCCGCGCCGGTCGACGGGAAGCGGGCCGTGGTCACGCCGAGCAGTAGGACCGTCAGCGTGTTGCCGAACTCGACGGCCAGCAGGGCGGTCGTGTCGAACTGCCGGTACGTGTGGAAGCGCACCCCGACGGCCAGCCAGGTCTGCCCCGGCGCGGGGCTGAGCCAGGGCTGCGGCCCGCCGGTGAGGGCGGCCAGCGCCTGCGCCGGTGAGCCGTCCGCATCCTGTTCGCCGAGCCCGGCGACCAGCGGAAAGCCGGCCACCTCGGTGACCGCGGGAAGCCGGATCGTGGAGTTGTAGCCGAAGCCCGCCGCCAGCGCGGTAACCGAGAACGCGGGCGGACCCCCGAACCCTCCGGCGGCCCGCAGGAACAGGAACATCGACGGTTCGCCGTCGACCTCGGTGTACGAGCCGTAGGCCAGCGCACCCCAGGACGGCATCGAGACTGCGGCGCCGCCGTCGTACCGGAACGCGGCACCGTCCGTCGGCGGGACCGAGGTGAACCCGCCGAGGATCGCCAGCGGCGCGTTCACGTAGGACAGTGCCAGGCCGCGCACGTCGAACCGCGGCACGAAGCCGGCCACCGGCACCCCGATCGAGGCGCCCTGCAGGGCCAGGGACAGGCCGTCGGCCTCCAGCGAGCCGTCCAGGACGAACCAGAGGGCCGCGTCGCGGTACCGGGCGCCGACCCGGGCGATGGTGACCGGTCCGAAGGCCTTCTGCACGGTGAACCACACGGTGCCGTCCGCGTCGGTCGGCGCGGCGGCGACCACGCCACCCTGCCCGGACGACGGTCCGACGGTCGAGCCGGGCGGGGACGCCGTCCCGGCCGCCGGAACGGCACCGAGGGCGATCGGGATGCGTTGCGCGCCGAAGCGCAACACGGTCGAGAAGGCAAGGCCCGAGGTGGTGCCCTGCTCCGGGAACCGAGGCGAGCCCTCCCGGACGAGCGCGTTCGCCGCCTCGGCGAGGCGCGGGCCGATCGGCGCGCTGGACACGATCGCCTGGATCTCCTCGACCGCGCAGGTCTCGGCGCCGCCGAGAGCGCCGCCGACCAGCGGCAGGTCCGACAGCCCGATGGCATCGCGGACCCGCAGCGCGGCCAGGTAGTGCGGCACCGCGGGCCCGCCGTCATCCCCGGCCATGGGCAGGGCGACGAAGACCGCCGCGCCGTGCGCCGCCGACCGGGCCGCCACCATCAGCTGCCCGGCGGCCGAGTCGTACGCCAGGTCCGCGGCCACCAGGGTCAGGTCCAGGCCCGGCGGCAGCTCCGGCACCGGCAGGCCGAGGCCCTCGGCCAGCTCGACCAGGGAGATCGGGCGGTCGCCGGGGCCGGCCGCCCAGTGCGCGTCGATGCTCGTGTCGCTGCGGCTGTCGCGCTGGTCGAGCGCCACCGTACAGGTCATCGGGCCGACCGTCAGTGTCGCGCTACAGCGGACGGCGGTGTCGGCGACGTCGACGGTCAGCCGCAGGTCGAGGTCGGTGGTGTCGCCGACCGGGCACCGCAGGTGGGCGGTGAAGCTGAACGTCTGCTCGGTGTCGAACCGCACCAGCAGGTCGTCAACGACCAGGCCGGTCACCGCCGCCGGCAGCGTGAACGCACCGAACCGCGCGGCCAGGTCGGCGACGAGGTCGCCGACCCGCAACCGTTGCCCCCGGCCCGTGGTGCCGGTGAAGACCCAGACGTCGCCGTCGCCAGGGTGCCGCGCCTCGATGGAAAGGTAGGCGCCGGCGAACTCCAGCCCGCCGCGGATCGACCCGGAGTACCCGTCGGCGTCCTTGGCCACTGCGATGCTCAGGTCACGGAACCCGACCGGTCCGATCGCGAAGTCGTCGTCGGCGGCGGCGATCTCGAATTCATAGGCGCCTTCGGCCGGGTGCGCGGCCAGCGCCAGCTCGGTGATGACGATGTCGGGGAAACCGGTGGAGGCGCCGAAGCAGTGCTCGAACAGCGCCTTCAGGCGGATGCTCGCGCCGTCGGCGAGGGAGCCGGCGAACCGGAAGCCGGGTAGGAGCACGTCGACGTCGACGCGGACACCGGCGAGCGTGACGTGGCCGGTGATCGTGGCATTACGCAGCGCGCCGGCATCCGGGTCAAAGCCGACCCGGACGCCGTCGATACCGATCTCGCCGAGGCCGACGGCCTGCGTACCGGTGTCGACCGCCGCCCGCAGGTCCGCGCCGCCGACGAACCCGGCGAGGTCGGCCAGGCTCGGCAGCGTCCCGTCAGCCGGGATGACAAGCAGCTGCCACGGCCGGAGCAGGCCGACGTCGACGGCGACCGTGTAGTCGCGCCCGATGGTGAGCGCGGCGTGCACGCGCGCGGCGAACCCCTCGGTCGAGACGCCGTTCGCGCTCGAGTGGGTCCGGGTGAGCATGACGCCGACGGAGCGCAGGACGAGCCGGTCCGGCACCACCACCCAGTCGACGGCCGCGCCCAGCTCCAGCACCACGGTCGTCAACGGTGCCGCGCCGTTGCGGGTCAGCAGGCTGAGCCCGTCGATGGTAAGGCCGGTGCCGAACGGCCCGCCGGCGGGCAGCCGGAAGGGCGAGGGTGCCCCGGTCAGCAGCGCGACGAGGTCGGCGAGGTCCTGCGGCGGGTGCCCGCCACCGCTCAGGGCACAGCGCAGCCCGCCGTCGTCGGTGAGCTGCCCGGTGACCGGCAGAGCCAGCGGACCGGCGTGCAGGATGCCGACGATACCGGCGTCGACCACCGGCGGACGGCCAGCGGCGCTGCGGCTGACGATCAGCGTGACCGTACCGGGCTCGAGCGCGTCCGGGCCGAAGGCACTCACCGGCCACGCCATGCCCACCGGGCCGGTGACGGTCAGGCGCTGCGGCCAGGTCGCGGTGTCGCTGAGCGCGAAAGACGCATCGGCCAGCTCCAGCCGGGCGCCGGGCAGGCCACGCAGGAACGCGGCCAGCCGGGCGCCGTCGATAGTGCCCGGTTCAAGGACCAGGCGTCCCTGGGCTACCTGGGACTCCAGCCGGGTCTTGAGGTCCTCCAGCGGGAGGTGCGCAATGTCCATCCGTGTCCCCTCAGAAGGCTGTGACGGTGCGATTCTGCGGGGGATGCAGGTCTCTGTCCCAGTAGGTGACCGTGAACCGGCCGGTGGCCGGGACGGCGGCGGTGACCGCCACTATGGCGTTGTTCCCGGCGGCGACAGCCGGGGCGGCGGCGACACCGGCCAGCAGCGCGGCGTCGTGCACCGCCTGCCCGACGGCGGCCGGCACGGCCCCCGCTGGGGCCGTGCCCAGGAAGGAGGCGATACCGGCTGCAGCCGCAGCGACCGCGGCGGCGTCGGGCGGCGCGCCAGCCGCGGTCGCCGCCGCGTAGACGGCCGGGACGACGGCCGCCACGCCGCCGGCGACGACAGCCGTGCCGGCCGCGATGGCCGGCGCCGCCGCAGCCGCTGAGCCGAGCCCGGGTGGCGCGGCGAACACACTGCCGATAACCGCCCCAATCGCGTCCACAAGCGATCCGGCCTGGATCATCACGTCGTTCATGTCTTCCAGCAGACCTGCGGGCAACGGGGCGGCACCCGTCGCGTTGGCAATCTCGGTGACGGTGGCCGTCAGAGCGGCGCCACGCAGGCCGCTGGCGTCGTACTGCGACTGGACCGCCGAGACCTCCAACAGCACGTGGCCCCGTGCGACGAGGGGCGGCCCCGGTTCTCCCGCGGTCTGCCCGAGAATGCCACTCAGCGACACCGGCGGGTTCACGTCCTGGTATCCGGTCAGGTAATGCGGGATCTTCCGCACCGGCGGCCCTCCGGGCATGGCCGGTCTGATGCCGTCGAGGGTATCGATGGTCCCGGCGGCCGGGTGCCCATACTGGTTTTTCGTTCCGCACGAGATGATGACGGTCTCCGGCCGCATCCGGTCGATGAACGCAGGCCTCGACGCGGTGTCGGCACCGTGATGGCTGGCCTTCACGACGTGCACCCGGCCGCCGACTGTGTTGTTGGGGTTGAGGTACCGGCCGATCGTGCCCTCCTGGACGTGCTCGATGTCGCCGCCGATGTAGTACCTGAAGGTGCCGAACTGCACCAGGAAGGCAAGGCTCTTCTCGTTCTTGAGCTGCTCGGGCCCGGCCAGCGCGGCACCAGCCCGGAAGCGTGCGGTCCCCGCCGCGTCGCGCACGTACCGGTTCGCCGCGATACAGGTGACGGTGGGCGGCACGCCCGGCCGGAGCTCCGTGATCGGCTCCCCGGCCTCATCGGTCCAGAGGATCTCCCGGCCGACCAGCCAGTACGGGTGCCACCAGTGAGCGAGCGTTCCGGCGGCGATGACGGCACCGGCAGGAACAGCGAGCGGCGCCGGTGCGGGGATCGCCGGATTGCCCGGAACGACGACGCCGCCGCCGAACATCGCCGGCGGGGTCCGGACGTTGGCCACCGGTCCCGGGACCACCTGGTGGACCCCGCGCTGCTTGTTGACCGGCTGCGGGTCGCTGGCCACGTTGCGCGTCACCCTGACCCGCCCGGGTCGGCGCGCGATCGCCTGCACGTACCGCAGGTATTGGTCGTCGTCGGTGGACGTCTCGCCCTGGTCGTAGATATAGGTGTCGTCGTAGATCATGGGTGTCGCGAGCGGGCCCCTGTTCAGCAGGTAAGTGATGCCGAACAGGTGGTCCGCGTCGTAGTGCGTCACCGCGATCACGTCGAGCTGCCGTTCACCGAACCCGGTGCCGAGACCGTTCACGTTGTTGGTCAGGTAGCTGTCAACGATGGGGCCACTTTTCTGTCGACCGCCGTCGATGAGGCAGGTGCGGATGGTCGCGCCGTGTGCGTGGCCGACGCCGTCGTCGCGGGCCACGATCAGCGTCGAGTCACCGGAGGCCTTGACGTCGATATGATGGATCTCCAGGCTCCACGTCATCGGTGTTTCGCCGCCGCGGCGAACCTCGGGCACCTGCGTAAGCCGATCATGGCGAGCAGCCTAGGACATAGTGGATCCAGGAGTCGTCACCCTATCGGCTAGTGCTCGTCATGGTTCTAAGTAGACTTGACACCCGCCTACCAGTCCAGGACGAGCGGACGGGCTAGCACCACAACGGGTGGTCGCTGCCTGTCGGACGCCGGGCGTCTCTGCGGGTCATGGCTCTGGATGACCTCGGCAGCGGCGTCAGTCCCTGGCTGACTGCACCCCGATACCTGCGGTGATCACCTGCCAGCAAGGTCGACCACGGCTCCGACCTGCCTGTTCAAACGGGCCGTGCGGCGTTGGTATCGCTCCAGCACGCCTGGAAAACCTGCTCGCGGAAGGTGCGGCGGCAACCGCGCGCGGAACGCGCACGTGAGACGAAAGAGTGAAAGAGCCCTAACCTCGGCCCTTCGGTAAAGGCTGTCCACGGGCTGGGCTGAGAACGAAGAAGTGCCTTCTGATCTGGGATAATAGGGCTTGTCGAGAGTCCCATGTTCCCGTCACGGAAGGCACTTGCTGGGTGAAGGTTACCGCAACACGTCCGAAGATCATGGTGACCGGCGGCGGGCGGGGCGTGGTGGGTCACGTCGGTGCCCGGCTGCTCGCTGATCTGGCCGACGCGACGGGGTTGACCAGCGTGTTCAGTGACGCCTTGGCGGGGCTGCGGCAGAGGCAGGGCGGACATGACCCTGGCCGGATCGCCGTGGATCTGGCGGTGATGCTCGCCGACGGCGGCGAGGCCATCGCTGATCTGGCGGTGCTGCGGGACCAGCCGGGGTTGTTCGGGCCGGTCGCCTCTGACCCGACCGCGTGGCGGCTGTTGTCGCAGGTGGACGAGGCCCTGTTGGCCGGTCTGCGTGCCGCGCGGGCCCGAGCCCGTGAGGTCGCCTGGGCCCAACATGCCGAGGTTCGCGGTGACCTTCCGCAGCCGATGGTGGCCGGCCGGCAGGTCGACGGTCTGGTCCTGGACATCGACGCGACGATCGTGATCTGCCATTCCGAGAAGGAATCGGCGACCCGTACCTGGAAGAAGACGTTCGGCTACCACCCGCTGCTGTGTTTCCTGGACAACACCGGCGAAGCTCTGGCCGGTCTGCTGCGGGAAGGCCGAGCCGGGTCGAACACCACCGCCGACCACATCACCGTCCTGGACCATGCCCTCGCGCAGATCCCCGACGCCGTTCGGCACGGCACCCCGATCCTGCTGCGCGCCGATTCAGCCGGCAGTAGTCACGGCTTCCTCGCCCACCTCCGCAGCCTGCGGCAGCAGCACCTCGACATCCGGTTCTCCGTCGGCGCCGCGATCACCGAGCCGGTCCGGACCGCGATCCAGGCCGCCACCGGCTGGGTCCCCGCCGTAGACACCGACGGTGACCTGCGCGACCACGCCGAGGTCTGCGAGATCACCGGCCTGTTC
>NZ_FMCW01000016.1 GCF_900091595.1 Micromonospora haikouensis | reverse complement strand
CGGTGGTGGTGTGGTGGTTCAGGGGGCCGGCGGCGAGGCCGCCGGCGAACGCGAGTCCGGCGATGCCGAGGACGCTCTTACGCAGGATGGTCGTGTTCATGGGGGTGTCTCCTATCCGGGGGGTCGGCACACCCGTGCCCGCCGGAGGGGGCATGGCGGGGGGTGTGCGAGCACCACGTCGAGGCGCCCGAACAACGAACAACGAGGGGGAGCAGGAGGAGGGGGTCGGCTGCCTTGCGGCGCCGGGTCCAGGTGTAACGACCGGCGACCGGCCCCCATTCCCCGGGGCCTGATGCCGAGGCGGCCGGCATGCCGCGGGGCGGACCGGGCGTCGGTGGGGCAGGCGCGTCGGGTGGGCCAGCACGCGAGCGGCCCGGGTCCTGCCGGATCCGGGGGGATCCGGGGTGCTGCTGCGGTCGTCCGTCAGGTGTAACGCCCCCGCCCCGGCCGGGATTCCGGCCGCATGGTGCCGCCCGTCACCACCCCGACCCCGGCCCGGCTCGACCCCGCCCCCACCCCGCCCCGCCGGGCCGGACAATCCGCCCATCCCGGCGCAGGGGTGACGGCATGCCGGGCAGATGGCGGTATCAACGACGCGGGATACCCCCACCCGCCCGACATGAAGTCGATCAACCCAGCCACGCCCCGCCGGCCCGCCCGCCCCGGGGTCCGTCGGTCACCCCGGCCCCGCCCCGCCCCACGTCGCGCCCACGCCGGACCCGTCCCACGCCACCACGCCGGGTCGAACAAACCACCCAACCGGGCGGTCGCGTGACGGAATGCCGGGCAGGTGGGCGTATCCCGGCGCGTTGATGCCGCCACGTCGCCGACACGAAGTCGATCAACCGGGCGGGGACGCACCGACCCGTCAGTGCTCAGGCCCGTCGCGCCAGGAGCCGCTGCGGTAGACCGTTCCCCGGTACTCCCCCGTGCCGCGTTCCGACCCGGCCGGCAGCACCGGATCGGCACCGGCGGACGGACCTTGCGCAGACGGGCCGTCGGCGGACACACCGCCCAGGGACGGGCCGTCGACGGACGACAAGGCCGCGGCGTCCCGCCGCGCTGCGCGGGACCGACGTACCCGGGTGACGACGAACCACGCGACCGCCAGCGCGGACACGGCGATGACCACGTTCTGGAACGTGCCGACGTAGGACTCGACCACGTGCCAGTTCTCGCCGAGCAGGTAGCCCGCCATGACGAAGACCGTGTTCCAGATGAGGCTGCCCAACGTCGTATACAGCAGGAAGGTCAGGACCGGCATCCGCTCCACGCCGGCCGGGATCGAGATGAGACTGCGGAACACCGGGATCATCCGGCCGAAGAACACCGCCTTGACGCCGTGCCGGAGGAACCACGCCTCCGTGCGGTCGACGTCCTCGAGCTTGACCAGCGGCAGTTTGGCGGCGATGGCCCGCATCCGGTCCCGGCCCAGCATGGCGCCGATCCAGTAGAGCGCCAGCGCGCCGACCACCGAGCCGAGGGTGGTCCAGCCGATCGCCCCGACCAGGCTCATCCGTCCCTGGCTGGCGACGAATCCGGCCAGCGGCAGGATCACCTCGCTGGGGATGGGCGGGAAGAGGTTCTCCAGCGCGACCGCCAGCCCGGCGCCGGGGCCACCCAGCCGTTCGACCAGGCCCGTGACGAATCCGACCGGTCCGTCGGACCCGGGTTCGGGGCCGGCGGCGACCGTACGAGGAAAGGGCAGGAGCGGCTGCGTGCTGATCATCCGACAACGTTAGTGACCGTTCCCGCTGGCTGCCACGCCCCGGGCCGGCGGGCTGGGGCATGGGGCGGGGGCGGGGGCGGGCAAGGCAGGCAGGCGGAAAGGCGGGCCGGCGGGCCGGCCGTACATCGTGGATCGTCCGCGTCGGTGCGGCCCGTCAGCCCGCCGCGTCGCCGCGCGCCCCGGGGAAGCCGGTGAGCAGCTCCCGCAGCCGGGCGGCGGTCTCCGCGCCGATCCGGTCGCCCTCGATCGCCTCGGTGATGTCCTCGCGCAGCTCCCGCAGGTGCTTGGCCCGGTCCTTGAGCTTGCCCCGGTTCAGCTCGGCGACCTCCTCGCGCAGCTCGTCGGCGGTCTTGCGGTCGATGTCGCCGCGCACCTGCGCCTCGTCGACCAGGGCGGTGAACTCGGCGGCGAGCTGGCGCAACGTGACCGGACGCGATCGTGCGGTCGTCGGCGGGGCGGCGGCCGACGGGGGCGATTCGGCCTTGCTCCCGTCGGCGGGCGCGACGGTTCCGGGCCCCCCGGCCGGCGGGGCCGGGGCACCGTCGTCGAGGGCGAGCAGCGCGACCACGCCGACGAGCAGCGCCATCCCTGCGGCGACCAGGACACCGAGCAGGCGGTTGCCCTGGCCCGGGCCGCGCGGCGCGCGCCGGACGGGCTCGGCCGCCGGGCGGGGCTCGGCCACCGGAACGGACGACCGCCCGGGGCGGGCGGGAGACGCCCACGGCCCCGCGCGATCGACCAGGGTCGGCGGGTGGTCCGGGGGCAGCGAAGCGGCGGGCCGGATTCCGGCCGGGGATTCGGCGGCCGGCGTCGCGCCGAGCCGGCGGGCCAGGTGGGCGGCGGTGGGTCGCCGGGCCGGGTCGGCGCTTAGGCAGACGAGGGTGAGTGCGGCGACGTCCGGGGGCAGCCCGGGGACGCGCAGCGGCGGGGCCTGCCGGCGCTGCGCGTGCGCCTCGATGGCGTCCTCCCAGGTCTGCACGGGCAGCGGGGCCCGGCCGGCGAGGGCGCGGTAGAGCAGGGCCCCGAGGGCGTACACGTCGCTGGCCGGGTTCGGCGGCCCGGGGTCGAACCGCTCGGGGGCGAAGTAGGCGGGGGTGCCCATCATCGGCTCGTCGCCGGGCCCGACGCGGGGCTGGTGCGGACCCGTGCGGGGCTGGTGCGGCCCGGCCGGGGCGGCGATGCCGAAGTCGAGCACCTTCGCGCCGCTCTCGGTGAGCATGATGTTGGCGGGCTTGATGTCGCGGTGCACCACGCCGATGCGGTGCGCGGCGGCGAGGGCGGCGGCGACCTGACCGGCCAGCCGGACGGCGTCGGGCCAGGGCAGCGGGCCGGCGGCGAGCCGGTCGGCGAGGCTGCGCCCCTCGACCAGTTCCATCACCAGGTACGGCACCACCGTCGGGCCCCCGAGGACCGCCTCGCCGTAGTCGTACACCTGGGTGACGTGCGGGTGGGTGAGCCGGGCGGCGGCGCGGGCCTCGCGCTGCAGGGTGGCGCGCAGGTGCGGGTCGGCGGCCAGCTGGGCCGCGAGCGCCTTGACCGCGACGGGACGGTGCAGGACCTCGTCGTCGGCGCGCCACACCTCCGACATTCCGCCGAGGCCGATGCGCTCGCGCAGGACGTAGCGGTCGTGCAGCCGCAGGGTGGGCGTGAACGGCGACATGGTGGTCCAGTCTGCCTGCCGGCCGGTGCCGGGCACCAGTCGCGGTGGCCGGCGCCGGGGCCGGGCCGGTGGCGGTGGGTCAGGGCTTGCGGGCCACGGCCCCGTACATGCTGACGTCGACCACCGAGGGCCGAGGCTGCGGCTCCCGCTCGGCGCGCCACTGGGCGATCGAGGCGATGCCCGGGTCGACGAGCTCCAGCCCGGCGAAGAAGCCGGCGAACTCCTCCCGGCTGCGCAGGCTGATCACGTCGCGCGAGCTGCCGGTCCGCGTCGCCACCCTGGATTCCTGCGCCACGTGCTCGGGCAGGTGGTCGTAGGTGGCGTGCGAGGCGGCCAGGTAGCTGCCGGGGGGCAGCGCGTCCAGCAACCGACGGACCACCGCGTACGGGTCGTCGGGGTCGGGCAGGAAGTGCAGGATCGCGACCAGCATCAGCGCCACCGGCTGCCCCAGGTCGATGGTGCGGAGCAGGTCGGGGTGGCGCAGGATCTTCTCCGGGTCCCGCAGGTCGGCGTCGATGTAGGCGGTGGCGCCCTCGGGCGAGCTGGTCAGCAGCGCCCGGGCGTGGGCGAGCACGATGGGGTCGTTGTCGACGTACACCACCCGGGCCTGTGGGTCGGCGGCCTGGGCGACCTCGTGGGTGTTGTCGGCGGTGGGGATGCCGGTGCCGATGTCGAGGAACTGCCGGACGCCGGCCTCGCGGGCGAGGTAGCCGACGGTTCGCTTGAGGAAGCGGCGGTTCTCCAGGGCGGCGGTGCGGATGGTCGGGAAGGCCGCGGCCATCGCGTCGCCCGAGTCCCGGTCGGCCTGGAAGTTGTCCTTGCCGCCCAGCAGGTAGTTGTAGCGGCGGGCGGGATGCGCCACCGAGGTGTCGATCCGGTCGCTGGGGTGGGCGGGACCGGTCGAGGTGCCGGGGGCATCGGTGGTCAAGGGGTGCCTCCATGGCTCTGCGCTGACCTGTTACGCCGGCGTCCGTCCACTGTCGCCGCTGTCGACCATCGTAGAGGCAGCGCGCGCCGCCGCCCCGACCAGGGAACCCGCTATCCCGGGTAGAGCTCGTCGCGCAGCCGGGTGAGGAGTTCCGGGGTGCGCTCCGGGGGCTCGGCCTCGACGCAGAGCCGTTCCATGGCCGCCGCGTAGTAGTCGAGGTCCTCGCGCTTGTCGAGGTAGATCGCGCTGGTGAGCTGCTCGATGTAGACGATGTCGGGCAGGTCCTGGTCGCCGAAGCGCAGGATGGTGAACGCGCCGCCGGCCGCGGCGTGGCCGCCCGCGTCGAACGGGATGATCTGCAACCGCACGTGCGGCGCCCGGGTCGCCTCGATCAGGGCGGTGAGCTGGTCACGCATGACCTGGGGGCCGCCGATCGGCCGGCGCAGCGCCGCCTCGTCCACGACGGCCCACAGTTGCGGCGGCCGCGGGCGACGGAGCAGCTCCTGGCGCTGCATGCGCAGGCCCACCCGGCGGTCGATCTCGTCCGCCCCCGCCCCACGGTGACCGAGCAGGACGACGGCCCGGGCGTACTCCGGGGTCTGGAGCAGGCCCGGCACGAACTGCACCTCGTAGCTGCGGATCAGCGCGGCGGCCGCCTCCAGGCCCAGGTAGGACTGGAACCACGACGGCAGCACGTCGCCGTAGCGGTGCCACCAGCCGGGGCTGTTGGCGTCGCGGGCGAGCTTGAGCAGGGCCTCCCGCTCGGTGGTGTCGGTGACCCCGTAGAGGCTGAGCAGGTCGGCGACGTCGCGCTCCTTGAAGCCGACCCGCCCGAGCTCCATCCGGCTGATCTTCGACTCGGAGGCCCGGATCTCCCAGCCGGCGCCCTCCCGGGTCACCCCGCTGGCCTCCCGCAGGCGGCGCAGCTGCGCGCCGAGCAGCATGCGCAGCACGGTTGGGCCGGTGGCCGGGCCACCCTCCGTGGGAACCATCGTCACGCGCCGACCTCCGCTTGCTGCCTTCGTCGCACCGGGCCCCACCCCGGCCGACGTGTAAGCATGCCATGGACCGACAGTGAGGTGAACCCGGCCGGTCGGCGTTTCGGTCCCGTTGACGGGACGCAGCCGAGGGGTGACCCAGGGTCAGCCGATCAGGTGGTCGAAGTCGCCGTCCCTGGCGCCGAGGACGAAGGCCGCGATCTCGTCGATCGTGTAGATGAGCGCCGGACCGTCGGGGTAGCGGGAGTTACGGACGGCAATGCCGGCGCCACCGGGAAGCTCGGCGAGCTCGACGCAGTTGCCGCTGGGATTGCTCCGTCGACTCTTCATCCAGGTCAACGGGGGGAGCTGTGCAGTGGGAACGCCGTTGCGGGGCTGCTGCATGGGGCATCTTTCTTGTCAAGAGCCTGCCGATGCCGCGGGAGGAGCGGTGTGCTGGCGAGGGGTCGGGGCTTACGACGGGATTTGCTGCACGTGCATCTGCTATTGCATCTGCACCGGACAGCGAGCATGATAGCCCAACGAGGGTGTACCTAGGTGTTCACTTTGGGTTACCTCACCTGGGGCTGCACCAGGGAAAACAGGAGTCCCACGGGCACCTGGCCGGCACGGCCGGGCGCGTGGGCAGACGCGGTGAGGAGGGTTCGTGCCGGATCCGTTGACCATCGCGTCCGGCATCTCGGCCGCCGGAGCCCTGGTCTCCGCATGGCAACTGCGTCGCCGGGCCATGCTGGCCGAGGCGGAGATCGAGCACCTCCAGGCCGAGCTGGCCGCCGAGCGGCACGCCGCCAGCCACGACCCGCTCACCGGGCTGCCCAACCGACGGGCCTTCTTCCGGCTGGCCGCGACCCTGCTCACCGACACCGCCGGCCAGCCACTGATCGCCATCGTGCTGGACCTGGACGACTTCAAGCAGGTCAACGACCGCTACGGGCACGCCGCCGGGGACCAGGTGCTGGTCAGCGTGGCCGAACGCCTGGCCGCCTTCGCCGGAGACAACCTCGTGGCCCGCCTCGGCGGCGACGAGTTCGCGGGCCTGCTGGCCACCCCGACCGTCGACCGGCGGTGGATCGAGCACGCCTCCCGCCGGCTCTGCGAGTCACTCGCCGCGCCGATCCCCCTCGGCGGCCTGAGCCTGCGAGTCACCGCCTCCGTCGGGCTCGCCCCGGTCACCTGCCCGACCCAGCTCACCGAGGCGCTCGACCGCGCCGACGCGGCGATGTACCGGGCGAAGAGCGTCGGCACCTCCCGCTCCGCCCGCCAGCTCGTCGACAGCGCGCGCCTCGCCGAGTGCTGAGACAGGGACCGGAGCGCCCGCGACCTGGCGGCGGGGCTCAGCGCCAGCCGTAGCCGGCGCGGAGGGCCTGGCCGACCCGGTCGAAACGCGCCCGGTCCAGCACCGCGCCCTCGCGGCGGATGCTGTCCTCCCGCATGGTGAGGACGCGGTCGAGCCGCACCCAGCTGGGCCGGTTGTCCCGGTCCCAGGTGCCCGGGCCCAACGCCAACCAGTGCCGCTGACCGTCCCGCTCGCCCTGGCTGGACAGCATCAGGCCGAACAGGGTCCGGCTGGACCGCCCGACCACCAGCACCGGGCGGTCCTTGCCCTGCCGGGGGTCGTCCTCGTAGGGGACCCACGTCCAGACGACCTCACCCGGGTCGGCCTGACCGTCGGGCTCCGGTGCATAGCTCAGCTCCCGGCGCTGCAACGCGGAGACCTGCCGGCGCCGCGCCACCTGGGCCGGGATCGGACCGGGGGTACGCGGCGGCGCGGCCCCGCCGCGGGCCACCCGCCCCAGCCGGGACGCCACACTCCTCAACAGACCAGCCACGGCGGGCAGCCTAACCCGTCCCCCGGCCCGCCGCCCACCCACGGCGGCGGGAGGGGGCGACGCGGCCGCCGGGAGGGGCGGCGCGACCGCCCGCCGTGCGAACGGGACCCGCCGGGGCACAGTAGGGGCATGACGACGAACCTCCACGCCCCGCTGGCCCGCTACGCCGCCCGGCTGCACGGCGCGGCCGGCGACGGGCACCACGTCGCGTCCCCGCTGGGCGCGTGGCTGCTGCTCGCCCTGTGCGCGTCGGCCGTCCCCGAGCGCGACGCCGCCGACCTCGCCGACGTGCTGGGCATCGCACCGGCCCAGGCCGCCCGGATCGCCGCCGACCTGCTGGACGCGCCGCATCCCCTGGTGCCGTCGGCGACGGCCGTCTGGCACCGGCCCGGCACGGAGACCGCCGGGCTGGACGCCTGGCGGGCCGCCCTCCCCCGCGCCACCGGAACCGGCCCGCTGCCGGACCAGGCCGGCCTCGACGCGTGGGCCCGCGAGCACAGCCTGGGGCTGGTCGAGCGGTTCCCGCTGACGCTCACCCCCCGGGTGACGCTCGCCCTGGCCTCGGCCGTGGCCACCCGGATCTCCTGGGCCACCCCGTTCGACCTCGCCCCGGCCGGGACGCTCGGCCCGGACAGCCCGTGGGCCGGGCGGCTGACCCGGGTGCTGCGCACCCCGGCGCACGGGCACCGCGCCTGGATCGCCGCGACACCGGAGGCCGGGGACGTCGCCGTGCACGTGGCGGCGGCGCAGCCGGCCGGGGACGGCACCGGCGGGCACGAGGCGGGCGGCGCGCACGGCGGCGGCGGAACCGACACCGCCTCGGCGGGGCTGTCGGTGGTCTCGGTGGCCGCCGCCCCCGGGGTCGCCCCGGCCGACGTGCTCGCCGCCGCGTACCGGATCGCCGCCGACGCCGACGCCGACGAGCCCGCCGGCCGGCGGTCGCTGTTCGACCTGCCGCTGGGCGACACTCCGCTGTGGACGCTGCGCGAGGAGGCCGTGCGCACGTTCGCCCCCGACCGCCGGGAGCAGCGGCACACGGCGGCGCTGCCCTGCTGGTCGGCACGCGACGAGCACGACCTGACCGGGATCGGGTTCGCCGCCGCCGGCCGGGTGCTGGCCCCGCTGGTCGGCACGGGCGACGTGCGGGCCCGGCAGGCGGTCGCCGCCCGCTACGACCGGTACGGGTTCGCCGCGGCGGCCGTCACCGGGATGTTCGCTCGGGTCAGCCTGCCCCCGCTCGGGGTGGCCCGCGTCGCGGAGCTGCGCTTCGGCCACCCGTACGCGGTGGTGGCCGTCGCCACCGACCGGCGCGGCGGCGGCACCGGCCCGTGGCACGGGGTGCCGGTCTTCTCCGGCTGGGTCGCCGAGCCCGACGACGTCGCCGACGCCGACCTGGCCGACCCGCCGGGGGCCTGAGCGCACGCCGGGGCCTGCGGCGATAACCCGCCGCAGGCCCCGGCCAGCCACCCGGGCGGGTCAGGCCGCCACGGGCACCTTCTCCTCCTGCCGTTCGGCGGCGCGGGCGGCCAGCCGCCGCTCGCGCTCCTGCGCGCCGATCAGATCGTCGGGCAGCGAGTCCGGCACCTCGATGTCGAAACGGCGCAGCAGCCGGATCGCGAAGCCGCCGAGGGTGACCAGCACCAGCGCCGCGCCGAAGCAGACGTACGCGAAGCCGATGCCCCGGCCCGGACCGGTGCCGATGACCGCGCCCACCGACCCGGCGAGCGACCCGCCCTCGGCGAGCATCGGCTCGAACAGGCCGGTGGCCGCCGGCGCGAGCAGCGCGAACCCGATGGGCAGCGTCGACCAGGAGATGGTCTGGTTGAGGCTGAACACCCGGCCGTGGTAGCGCTGCGGCACCTTCACCTGGACGATCGTCGCGTAGATCGACTGGGCGGTGGTCATGGACATGGCCAGCCAGAACGCCCCGACGCAGATGACCACCACGGAGGCGTCCAGGCCGATCACGACGCAGCCGAGCGCGGTGCCGAGGTTGCCGATCAGGACGCCGATCATCCGCCGGTGGCGGGGGCCGCCCCACAGCGACATCAGCACGCCGCCGGCCACCGCGCCGAGCGCCTCCGCCAGGGCCACCTGCGCCACCTGCGTCGCCGTGGCGAAGGAAAGCACCAGCGGGGTGGTCAGCACCAGCGCCGGGGCCAGGAAGATGTTGCCGATCGCGAAGTAGCCCAGCATGAGCCGGAAGCCCCGGTGCTGCCACGAGTAGCGCAGCCCGTTGGCGATCGCGACGAGCAGCCGTTCCCGGGGCCGCCAGCCGAGCAGGTCGGGGAAGCGGACCACCGCCAGGGTGGTCACCGCCACCACGTAGCTGGCCACGTCGATGAGCAGGATGCCCTTGAGCTCGATGGCGGCCAGCAGGCCGGCGGCGAAGACCGGCATCAGCAGCATCGCGAAGCCGTTGGTGAGCTGGGTGACGCCCATCGCGTGGCCGAGGTAGCGCTTCGGCACGAGCTGCGGCACCGCCGAGGTGAACGCGATGCGCTGGAACGACCCGGCGACCTGGCTGAGCGCCACCAGGGCGTAGATCATCCACAGCCGCAGGTTGTCCGTCCAGAGCAGGGCGGCCAGCACCAGCTGGATCGACCCGGCGGCGGAGCTGGCGATCATCATGATGCGACGGCGGCTGACCCGGTCGGTGATCGCGCCCGCGATGGGCAGCATCAGCACGCCGCAGATCAGCGCCAGCGCCCACAGCAGGCCCAGGTTCGCCACCGAGCCGGTCTGGGTGAACAGCCAGATCGGCAGGGCGAACGCGGTCAGCGCCGAGCCGGTGGTGGAGACGAGCTGTCCGGCGGTGACCGCGACGAACCGGCCCATGCTCGGCTTGACCACGGCCCGCTCGGGGCTCCGGTCCGCGCCGACGCGCTGGTGGTCGGCGACGACCCAGCCGGCGCCCTCGCCCCGGGCCGCCGCCTCCAGGGCGGTCGTGTCGTCGGCGCGCACCGCCGGGTGCACCGAGGTGACGATCTCGGCCAGCTCGTCGGCCCGGTATTTGAGGAAGAAGTGCCCCGCCTGGTCGAGCACGACCAGCCCGACGGTGTCGGTGAGGAACTGCCACTCGGCGTACCGCTCGGTGAAGTAGTCGGTCACCGGGTCCTCGGAGCCGACCACCGAGACGATCGGGGCGCGCAGCTTCGCCGCACCGGCGTCGAGCAGCCCGGTGAAGTACTCCTCGGAGGCGCGGGAGTCGGCCCGCATGTTGCTGATGATCCGGTCGGCCTGCTCCGGGTCCAGCTCGTCGGTGTCGACACCCATCGACTTGAGCCAGCTCGCGTAGTGCTTGTTGCTGCGCAACCGCTCGAGCCGGTTGCGGGCGGCGGCGAAGAGGCCCTTCGGGCGGGCGAACGGGAACATCGCGCCGATGTAGAGCGCCTCCAGCTCCCGGCCGGCCGCCTCGACCTTGCGGGCCACCTCGGCGACGATGGCGCTGCCGACGCCGCAGTGGCCGTACAGGACGATCGGGCCGGAGATCCGCTCGACGATCTCGTCGGCGACCCGGCGGGTCAGCTCCTCGAACGGCAGGCCCTCCTCGCTGAGCCCCACGTCGTGGCCGGGGATCGCCAGCGAGAACAGGGCGTTGCCGGCGGGCAGGGCGTCGGCGAGGGGCTGGTAGACGATGGCGCTGCCGCCGCCGTAGGGGACGCAGACGTACGTGCGGACCCGCTGGCCCGCCGGGATCGGCTTGGTCAGCTCGTAGAGCAGCCGGCGCGGGCCGTCGTCGGCGGCGTCGCCGGTCATGAACGCGGCCAGCTCGCGGATGGTCCGCTGCTGGAACAGGTCCATCACGCCGACGGGCCGCCCGCCGTGCTCGGCCTTGCGGATCTTCGCGACGACCTGGGTGGCGAGCATCGAGTGCCCGCCCAGGTCGAAGAAGTCGTCGTCGATGCCGAGCGTGTCGACGCCCAGCACCTCCGACCAGATCCCGGCCAGCAGCCGCTCGGTGTCGTCGCGCGGCTCGACCAGCGCCACCGACGCCTCGCGGGTCACCACGGGCGCGGGCAGCGCCCTGCGGTCGAGCTTGCCGTTGGGGCTCAGCGGCAGCGCGTCGAGGGTGACGAACGCGGTCGGCACCATGTATTCGGGCAGCGTCTCCTTCAGCGCCGCCTTCAACGCGGCGTGCTCGGCGTCGCCCACCAGGTACGCGGTGAGCCGCTTGTCGCCCGGGGTGTCCTCGCGGACGATGACGGCCGCCTCGGTGACGCCCGGCTGCTCCCGCAGGGCGCTCTCGATCTCGCCCAGCTCGATGCGCAGGCCGCGCAGCTTCACCTGGTGGTCGATGCGGCCGAGGAACTCGATGACCCCCGAACCGGCCGGGGAGACGACCCAGCGGGCCAGGTCGCCGGTGCGGTACAGCCGGGCCCCCGGCTCGAAGGAGAACGGGTCGGGCACGAACCGCTCGGCGGTCAGCGCCGGCCGGCGGTGGTAGCCCCGGGCCAGGCCGACGCCGCCGATGTGCAGCTCCCCCGCCACGCCGACCGGGCACTCGTTGCCGGCCGCGTCGAGCACGTGCAGCCGCAGGTTGGCGATCGGCCCGCCGATCGGCACGCCGGACAGCCCGGCGAGCGCCGCCGGGTCGCAGTGCCAGGCGCTGACGTCGATGGCCGCCTCGGTGGGGCCGTACAGGTTGTGCAGCTCGCACCAGGGCAGTCGGGTGGTGAACTCCACCGCCGAGGCCAGCGGCAGCTCCTCGCCGGAGCAGATCACCCGGCGCAGGCCGGTGGCCGCCTCGATGCCGTCCTCGCCGAGGAAGACCGTCAGCATCGACGGCACGAAGTGGGCGGTGGTGATCCGCTCGGCCACCAGCAGGTCCCGCAGGTAGCCGGCGTCCTTGTGCCCGCCGGGCTTCGCCAGCACCAGCCGGGCGCCCTCGCGCAGCGGCCAGAAGAACTCCCACACCGACACGTCGAAGCTGGCCGGGGTCTTCTGCAGCACCGCGTCGTCGGCGGCGAGCCGGTAGGTCTGCTGCTTCCAGTGCAGCCGGTTGACGATGCCCCGGTGGGTGTTCGGCACGCCCTTGGGCCGGCCGGTGGAGCCGGAGGTGTAGATGACGTACGCGAGGTTGCCGGGCCCGGCCGTCGGCGCGGGGTCGGTGGCGGGCTGGTCGGCCCACGTCGCGGTGTCGTCGAGGGCGAGCACCGTCGCGCCGGTGTCGGGCAGCACGTCGCGCAGGTGCTCCTGCACCAGCACCACGGGCGCGTCCGCGTCGGTGACCATGAAGGACAGCCGGTCGGCCGGGTACTCCGGGTCCAGCGGCAGGTACGCGCCGCCGGCCTTGAGCACGCCGAGCAGCCCGGCGACCAGCTCCACCGACCGCTCGGCGCACACCCCGACCAGGGTCTCCGGGCCGACGCCGGCCGCACGCAGCCGGTGGGCGACGCGGTTCGCGGCGGCGTTCAGCTCGGCGTACGTGACCGAGCGGCCCTCGAAGGTCAGCGCCACCGCGTCGGGGGTGGCGGCGGCCCGCGCCTCGAACGGGCCGTGCAGGGTCTGCTCCTGCGGGAACCCGGCCGTGGTGTCGTTCCAGGCGGCCAGCAGCTCCCGCTCGGCGGGGTCGACCATCGGCAGGGCCGAGACCGGGGTGTCCGGTGCGGCGACGACCGCCCGCAGCAGGGTGGTCCACCGCCGGGCGATCCGCTCGACGGTGGCCCGGGTGAACAGGTCGGTGTTGAAGACCAGCTTGCCCCAGAGCCCCTCGGTGGTCTCCACGGCGTGCAGCTCGAAGTCGAACCGGGTGGCCCGCAGCTCCATCGGCGTCCACTCGAAGCGGACGTCGGCGGCGTCGGAGACGCCGGTGAACCGGCCCATCTCGTAGTTCTGCAGCACGAACATGGCCTGGAACACCGGGGACCGGCTCACGTCGCGGGGCAGGCCCAGCTCGTGCACGACCTTCGCGAACGGCACGTCGGCGTGCTCGAAGCCGTCCAGCACGCCGCGCCGGGTGCGCTCCAGCAGCTCGGTGAACGTCGGGTCGCCGGCCAGTTCGGCGCGCAGCGGCAGCATGTTGATGAACATGCCGACGACGTTCTCCAGCTCGGGGACGGACCGGCCGGCCACGGACGCGCCGACGGCGAAGTCCTCCTGCCCGGCGTGCCGGGACAGCAGCACCTGGTAGGCGGCGAGCAGCGTCATGAACAGCGTCGCGCCGGACGACCGGGTGAGCGCGTTGAGCCGCTCGGTCTCGGCCGGGTCGAGCTGGAACTCGACGAAGTCGCCCCGGTAGGTCTGGGTGGCCGGGCGCGGCGCGTCCAGCGGCAGCTCCAGCGGGGTGATCCCGGCCAGCCGGGACTTCCACCAGTCCAGGTGCCCCCGGGCCGCCGGGCCGTCCAGCTCCTGGCCCTCCCACACGGCGAAGTCGCCGTACTGCACGGGCAGGGCGGGCGGCTCGCCGCCGTGGTAGAGGGTGATCAGGTCGCGCAGCAGCACGTCCACCGACCAGCCGTCGCCGACGATGTGGTGCTTGCTCAGGAACAGCACGTGGTCATCGGGGGCGAGGCGGATCAGCAGGGCGCGCAGCAGCGGCCCGCTGGCCAGGTCGAACGGCTCCGCCGAGGCGGCCTCCACCAGCGCCTGGGCGGCGTCGGCGTCGGCCGCCTCCGTCACCGTCAGCGGCACCTCGACGGACTCCTCGACCACCACCGTGGGGCGGCCGTCGGCGTCGGCGGGGAACCGGGTGCGCAGCGACTCGTGCCGCGCGGTCAGGGCGGCCAGCGCGCCGCGCAGGGCCGCGACGTCGAGCGGTCCGCGCACCCGCAGCGGCACCGCGATGTGGTACGCCGCCTCGCCCGGGGCGATCTGGTCCATGAACCAGACCCGCTCCTGGGCGTACGACAGCGGCACCGGCGTGCCGGGGGGTCGGGGGGTGATCCGGGCGGCGGGGGCGGCGGTCCGCTTGCGCAGGCGCTTGGCGATCAGCGCCTGCCGGGCCGCCTCCCGGGCCGGATCCTTCAGGTCGGTCATGCGGTGGGTCCCTCTTCCGTCGCCAGCAGCTCGGCGACCTCGGCGTCGGAGAGCTCGTCGAGTTCCGCGGCGATCAGCTTCTCGATCTGGGCGGCCAGGTCGGCCACCACCGGGCTGCCGAACAGCGCCCGCATGGGCAGGTCCACGTCCACCTCGGCCCGGATGCGGGCCATCGCCCGCATGCCGCGCAGCGAGTTGCCGCCGAGGGCGAAGAAGTCGTCGGCCGCGCCGACCTTCTCCACGCCGAGGATGTCCGCGTACACCTCGGCCACGAGGGCCTCGGCGTCGGTGCGCGGGGCGACGTACGCGTCGTCGACCGCCGCCGGGGCGGCCGGGGCGGGCAGCGCGGCCCGGTCCAGCTTGCCGTTCGGGGTCAGCGGCAGCGCGTCGAGCGTGACGAACGCGGTCGGCACGAGGTGCGCGGGCAGCTCCCGGGCCAGGTCGGCGGCGAGGGTCGCCGGGTCGGCGTCGCCGACGAGGTAGCCGACCAGCGCCGGCTCGCCGGAGTCGGCGCGCACGGCTGCCGCCGCCGCCCGCACGCCCGGCCGGGCCAGCAGGGCCGACTCGACCTCGCCCAGCTCGATGCGCATGCCGCGCACCTTCACCTGGTCGTCGCGGCGGCCCAGGTACTCCAGCGTCCCGTCGGCCCGCCAGCGGGCCAGGTCGCCGGTGCGGTACATGCGCTGCCCCGGCGGCCCGTACGGGCAGGGCAGGAACCGCTCGGCGGTCAGGCCGGGGCGGCGCAGGTAGCCGCGGGCGAGCTGGTCGCCGGCCACGTACAGCTCGCCGGCCACGCCCGGGGGCACCGGGTGCAGCGCGGCGTCGAGCAGCAGCGCCCGGGTGTTCCAGGTGGGCGTGCCGATCGGCACCGGCCCGGCGGCCAGCTCCTGCCCGGGTGCGATGCGGGCGGCGACGCAGCCGACGGTGGCCTCGGTCGGGCCGTACTCGTTGGTGACGGCCACGCCCGGGTGGGCGGCCCGCCAGGCGGCGAGCTGTTCGCCGGTGAGCGCCTCGCCGCCGATGACCAGGTCCGCCGTCGGGGACAGGGCGTCGTCGAGCAGCGGCAAGTGGCTCGGGGTGACCTTCAGGAACGCCGGCTTCCCGCCCGCGCGGGCGGCCGGCTCGTCGATGGCGGCGAGCCGGACGGTGCCGCCGGCGGTCAGCGGGCCGAGCAGCCCGGTGACGGTCAGGTCGAACGACACCGGCGAGTGCAGCAGCGCCGTGCCGGCCAGCCCCGGGTAGGCGTCCCGGGCCCAGGCCAGGTAGGCCGCCACCGCCCGGTGCTCCACCACGACGCCCTTGGGGCGGCCGGTGGAGCCGGAGGTGTAGAGCACGTACGCGGGGTGTCCGGGGCGCAGCGGGGCGACCCGGTCGGCGTCGGTCAGGTCGGCCGCGTCGAGGTCGTCGGCGGTGCCCGGGTCGAGCACCAGCGCGTCGCCGGGCACCAGGGCCGCCGTGTCGGCGGCGGCGAGCACCAGCGCCGGCCCGGCGTCGTCGAGGAGGTAGGCGATCCGGGCCGCCGGGTAGCCGGTGTCGACCGGCACGTACGCGGCCCCGGACTTGAGCACCGCGAGGACGGCCACCAGCAGGTCCGCCGAGCGGGGCAGGGCCAGCGCGACCCGGGTCTCCGGGCCGGCCCCGCGCGCCACCAGCAGCCGGGCCAGCCGGTTCGCGGCGGCGTTCAGCTCGGCGTACGTCAGCTCGACGCCGTCGCCGACCAGCGCGGTGGCGTGCGGGGTGGCGGCGGCCTGCCGCTGCACCGCGTCGACGACGGTGCCGGCCGGCCGGGCGTGGCCGGTGGCGTTCCAGTCGTCGAGGACCAGCCGCCGCTCGGCGTCGTCGAGCAGGGGCAGCTCGCTGACCCGCCGGCCGGGGTCGGCGACGGCGGCGGCGAGCAGCCGCACGTAGCGGGCGACGACCGCCTCGGCGGTGGCCCGGTCGAACAGGTCGGTGCGGTAGACCAGCCGGCTCTCCCCCGCGGTGACGTCGAAGGCCAGGTCGTCCTTCGTGGTGCCCAGCGGCACCGGGTCCAGGCCGGAGTCGGGGATGAAGTTCAGCGCGGTCTGGAAGATCGGCTGCACGGACGGGTCCCGCTGCGGGGCCACCGCCTCGACGATCTTCTGGAACGGGGTCTGCCCGTGCTCCATCGCGTCGAGCAGGCCGCCCTTGACCCGGCCGAGCAGCTCGGCGACGGTGGGGTCGCCGGTCAGGTCGCAGCGCAGCGCCACCGGGTTGACGAACATGCCGATCAGCGGGGCCACCTCGGCGGTGTCCCGGCCGGCGGTGGAGACGCCCACGACCACGGTGTCGTCGCCGGAGACCCGCGACAGCAGCGCGGCGAACCCGGTCAGCAGCACCATGTACGGGGTGGCCGCCGACGCGGTGGCGAGCGCGCCGACGGCGTCGAGCAGCCCGTCGGGCAGGTCGAAGCGGACCTCGTCGCCGGCGAAACCGAGCTGGGCCGGGCGGGGCCGGTCCAGCGGCAGGCCGGTCACGGCGGGCGCGCCCGCCAGGTGCGCCTTCCAGAAGTCGAGCTGCCGGTCCAGTTCCGGGCCGGCGAGCTGGTCGCGCTGCCAGGCGGCGAAGTCGGCGTACTGGATGGGCAGCTCGGGCACGGCGGCGGGCGCGCCGGTCAGCGCGGCCGTGGTGAACGCGGACAGCTCGGTGGTGAACAGCACCGCCGAGTGGGCGTCGAAGACGGCGTGGTGCACCACGAACTGCACCGACCACGCCTCGTTGACCTTGACCAGCCGGGCCCGCCACAGCGGCGGGACGTCCAGCGGGATCGGGGTGCGGGCCAGCTCCTCGCGGATCGCGTGGTAGCGGGCGAGCCGCTCGGCCTCGGGCAGGCCCGACAGGTCCTCGGCCGGCAGGCGGACCGGCTCGTGCTCGCGGACCACCTGCACCAGCGTCCCGTCGTCGGAGCGCAGGTGGGTGCGCAGCGCCTCGTGCCGGGCGACGACCTGGTTGAACACCTCGGTCACGGCGTCGGCGTCCAGCTCGGGCGGGAAGGGCCACGGGTTGGACACGTTGTAGACCGGCGAGCCGGGGTCGAGCTGGTTGGCCAGCCACACCCGCTCCTGGGCGAAGGAGGCGGGGAAGGTCCACTCGCGCGTCATGACGCTGCCTCGCGTACGGAGCGGGGGCGCATGTCGGTCCAGACGGTGTCGATGTGGGCGAGGCACTCGGAGCGCGTGCCGGCGAAGCCGGTGTCGTGCCAGCCCGCGGGGAGCTCCCGGTCGGCCGACCAGATCGAGTACTGCTCCTCGTCGTTGCGCACGACCAGGAATCGGGTTTCGGCCATCAGTTGTCTCCAGTGCTCTCGGGGGTGTGCGGCTCGGCCATCGCGACGGCGATCTTGCGGGGCCCGGTGAACGGCTCCCGGGCGTGCGCGGCGGTCATGTTGTCGACCACCAGCACGTCGTCGCGCTGGTAGTCGAAGCGGACGCTGGCGGCCCGGTACGCGGCCCGCAGGTGGTCCAGCACGTCGGCGGGGATCTCGCCGCCGTCGCCGTAGTAGGTGTTCGACGGCAGCCCGTCGGGGCCGAACATCGCCAGCAGCCCCTCCTGGTATTCCTGCGGCAGGGTGCTCAGGTGGAAGAACGTGGCGTGGTTGAACCAGCGCGGGGTGTCCGAGCCGGGCCGGTAGTGCACCGGCTCGCGCACGGCGCGGGTGCGCAGCCCGTCCGCGCCCACCCACTCCAGGCTGATCCGGTTCGCCGCCGCGTACGCCTCGACCTCGGCGCGGTCGTCGGTGTTGAACACGTCCTGCCAGCGGGTGCCGAAGTCGGCGTGGAAGTTGCGCACCAGCATCCACCGGCGGCGCACGAACTCCTCCCGCACGGCCGGGTCGATCAGCTCGTGGACCCGGCGCACGTCCGCCAGGGGCGTCGCGCCGAGGGTGTCCGGCGGCGTGACGCACCAGAAGAACAGCGTCAGCGGCCAGCGCGCCTGGTACGAGTTCTCGTTGTGCAGGAAGATCTCCTCGTCCGGCGGGTAGTCGGTCGAGGTGTAGACCCGGCCCTTGATGGCGTGCCGGGGCGAGGACCGCTCGGTGTAGACCAGCGGCTCCCCGGCCAGCGCCCGCACCACCGCGTCGAAGCCGTCGACGCCGCCGACGTCGAACCCGCGGAACAGCAGCCCGCCGTGGTCGACGAGGGCAGCCCGCAGCTCGGCGCGGCGCTCGCCGATCAGGTCGGTCAGTGCCCGGCCGTCGCTTTCGACGACCACCGGCAGCGTGGCGATCGTGTCGCTCATTGCTCTGTACTCCCTTGCTTGCTCGAAGCCACGAACCCTGGGTGCTTCCTTGGTGCTCACGCGCGGGGCAACCGCGGGATGCTCGTGGTCGGGGCCGGGGCCGGGGGCTCGTCGGCGGCGGACGCCTCGGCGCGCAGCTCCTCGATGCGGGCGGCGAGCCCGGCGACGGTGGGCGTCTCGAAGAGGCTGCGCATCGGCAGCCGCACCCCGGTCGCCTTGCGCATCGACGCGATGAGCTGCACCGCGACGAGGGAGTTGCCGCCGAGGGCGAAGAAGTCGTCGTCCACGCCGACGACCGGCACGCCGAGGCCGTCGCGCCACACCTGGGCGATGGTGGCCTCCAGCTCGGTGCGCGGCGCGGCCGACGCGCCGGCCTCCACAGTGGCGGCCGACACCGCCGGGTCGGCCTCCGACTCCAGGCTCCCGGTGGTGACCCGGGCGGCGCGGGCCCGGATGTCGGCCACCGACCGGGTGGTGATCACCACCTGGGCGCCGAGGCCGGCGGTGAGGCTGCGGCGGAACGCCTCCGCGCCGTCGACCGGTCGGATGTCCTCGCTGGGCGCACCCGCCGCCGGGCCGTCGGCGTCGGCGGGCGTGCCGTCGGCGGCGAGCCCGCCGGTGACCGCCGACGCGTCCACCCGGCGCAGCACGAAGTCGCTGATCGAGACCAGTTCCCGCCCGTCGGGGGCGGTGAGGGTCAGGTCGGCGGAGACGACCTCGTCGGTGCCGCCGGCGCGGTGGCGCAGGTGGCTGTGGAACCGTGCGGGCAGCGGCCCGCGCACCACGATCCGCCCGTACGACAGCGGCAGGTAGGTGCCGGAGCCCTGGCCCCGGCCGAACGCGGTGGCCACGTCCAGCAGGGCCGGGTGCAGGCCCCACGCGCCGAGGTCGGCGGCGGCCTCGGCGGGCGCCTCCACCAACGCCAGCTCCTCGCCGTCGGCGAGGTGGTGCGCGGTCAGCGACCGCCAGCGCGGCCCGAAGGTGAGCATGCTGGTGCGGCCCCGGCCGAACGACGCGTCGTCGTCGACCCGGCGGGACCGGGCGGCCACCGCCGCCACGTCGACCGCCGCCGGGGCGGGCTCGGTGGTCCAGCCGGCCGCGCCGCGCACGTGGGTGCGCAGCACCCCGGCGGCGAGGCTCTGCACCACGAACTCCGTGGCACCGTCCTCGGCGGCGGTGAGCGCCACCCGGTACTGGGCGATCGTGCCGTCGGGCACCGAGAACGGCTCCAGGAACACCACGTCGCGCAGCTCCACCGCCGCGTCGGGGCCGGGGGCCGCGACGGCGGCGGCCACGGCGGCGCGCACCGACTCCAGGTGGGCGGTGCCCGGCACCACCGGCACCCCGCCGATGCGGTGCTCGTCGAGCAGCCAGTGGGTCGCGGCGGAGACCAGCCCGTGCAGCACCGTGCCCTCCGGGCCGGTCACCCGCGTGGTGAGCACCGGGTGGTCGACCGTGGCGGTGACGGTGTCCCGGGTCACCGCCCGGAAGCCGGCCGGCGCGGTGCTCTCCGCCGCCATGCCGACCTCGGCCCAGCCGCCCCAGTTCTGCGACACCACCGGCGCGGCCCAGCCGGCGCCGGCGCGGGCGTGCGCGTCGAGGAAGTTGTTGGCCGCGCAGTAGTCGACCTGGCCGAAGCCGCCGATCACGGCGGTGATCGAGGAGCAGAGCACCACGAAGTCCAGCGGCAGGTCGCCGAAGACCTGGGCCAGGGCGAGGGTGCCGGCGAGCTTCGGGGCGAGCACCCGGTCGGCCTCGGCGCGGTCCTTCACCTCGGCCATGCCGCCGCCGGGCAGGCCGGCGGCGTGCACGATCCCGTCGATCCCGCCGAACTCGGCCTCGGCGGCGGCCCGCACCCGGCGCAGGTCGGCCGGGTCGGTGACGTCGGCGGCGAGGATCAGCACCGACGCGCCGGCGGCCTCCATCCGGCGGATCGCGGCGATGGCCCGGCCCGCCCGGTCGTCCGCGCCGTGCACGGCGAGGTGGTCGTCCCACCGATCGCGCGGCGGCAGGCCCGAGCGGGTCAGCAGCACCAGCTTCGCCTTCGCGCGGGCGGCGAAGTCCTCGGCGAGGGTGATGCCGATGCCGCCGAGGCCGCCGGTGATGACGTACCGGCCGCCGTCGCGCAGCGCGCCCGGCTCGGCCTCGGCGTCGACCGTCACCTGCTCGTAGCCGGTGACCCAGCGGCGGGACCCGCGCAGCGCCACCTCCGGGTGCGCCGGGTCGACCGGGCGGCGCAGCTCGGCGACCAGAGCGTCCGCGCCGGGCGCGGCGGGGTCGGCGTCGAGCAGCCGCACCGTCAGCCCGGGCAGCTCGACCGGCAGCACGCGGGCCAGGCCGGCGAGGGTGGCGTGCTCGGGGCGGGTCAGGTCCGCGCCGGTCACGTCGCCGATGCCGGCGGTCACCAGGTCCAGGGCCAGCGGGCGCTCGTCGCCGGTGCGGCCGGCCCCGGCGAGGGCCTGCACCAGGTGCAGGGCGCTGAAGAAGCCCCGGTCCTGGGCGGCGAGGGTGGCGGCGATGTCGGTGCCGGTGGGCTCGCCGTCGAGGGCGAAGGCGTGCACCAGCCGCGCCGGCAGGTCGTCGCCGAGGGCGGCGACCAGCGCGTCGAAGTCCTCCCGCGCGGCAGGACGCAGCGTGAAGCCGCCGTCGACGGCGGCGAACGCGTCGCCGGGGCGTACCACGAGGGTGTCGGCGCCCGCGGCGCGCAGGCCGGCGACGAGCGCCGCGCCGCGCGGGCCGTCGGCCAGCACCAGGCACCGGCCGGGCGGCGCGGTGGCCGGCGCGGGCGCGGCCTGCCGCCACACCGGCACGGCGAACCACTCCGGCAGCGGCCGCGGGCCCGTCTCGGCCGGCGCGGCGGCGACCGCCTCCACCGGGTCCGGGTCGACCCAGTAGCGGCGGCGCTCGAACGGGTACGTCGGCAGCGGCACCCGCCGCGCCGCCGGGTCGGAGCCGGTGCGCACGGGCAGGCCGGCGCACCACAGCGCCCCGGCGGTGGCCAGCAGCGTCGCCAGGTCGCCGGTCGGCTCCCCCGGGCCCGGGAGGCTGCCCAGCGGCACCAGGGCCCGCTGCTGCGCCGAGCCCTTGGCGACCTGCATCCGGGCCAGGTTGGCCAACTGCCGGCCGGGGCCGCACTCCACCAGGGCCCAGGTGCCCTCGGCGAGCAGGGCGGCCACCGCGTCGCCGAAGCGCACCGGCTGGCGCAGGTGCGCCGCCCAGTACGCCGGGTCGGTGGCCTGCGCGTCGGTGATCCAGGTGCCGGAGACGTTCGACACGAACGGGACGCGCGGCGCGCGCAGCGCCACGGTGGCCATCAGCGCGGTGAACTCGGCGAGGATCGGCTCCATCATCGGCGAGTGGAACGCGTGCGAGGTGCGCAGCGCCTTGCTCTTGACCTTGCGGGTGGTCTTCAGCGTCTCGGCGAACGCGGCCACCGCGTCGGCCTCGCCGGCCACCACGCAGGTGCCCGGCCCGTTGACCGTGGCGATCGACACGCCCTCGGGCAGCAGCCCGGCGACCACCGACTCGTCCAGCGGCACGGCCAGCATCGACCCGGCCGGCAGGGACTGCATGAGCCGGCCCCGGGCGGCCACCACCCTCAGCGCGTCGGGCAGGTCGAGCACCCCGGCGACGGTCGCGGCGACGTACTCGCCGATGGAGTGCCCGACCATCGCCGCCGGCCGCACGCCGAAGCGCTGCCAGGTGACGGCCAGGGCGTACTCCACGACGAACAGGGCGGGCTGGGTGTAGCGGGTCTGCGCCAGCAGCTCGGCCGCCTCCGGGTGCCGGTCGAGGATCAGCTCCCGGATGTCGAGGCCCAGCTCGGCGCGGAGCAGCTCGGCGCACTCGTCGACCACGGCCGCGTAGGCGGGCTCCTCGGCGTAGAGCTGCGCGCCCATGCCGACGAACTGGGAACCCTGGCCGGAGAAGAGGAAACCCACCTTCGGGGCGGGCCCGTCGGTCACCCCGCGCGTCGCGCGCCGGGGGTTGCGCAGCGCGGCGACCGCGTCGGGCAGGTCGGTGGCGGCCACGGCGAGACGGTGGGCGTACTGCTGGCGGCCCACCCGCAGGGTGTGCGCGACGTCGGCGAGGTGCGCGGCCCCGCCGTCGGGGTTGCCGGCGAGGTGCTCGGCGAGCCGGTCCACGGCGGCGTCCAGGGCGGTGGCGGTCTTCGCCGAGACGTGCAGCAGCTGCGCCGGGCGCACCCGCCGGTCGCCCGGGTGCGCCGCCGGCGCCTCCTCCAGCACCACGTGCGCGTTGGTGCCGCCGATGCCGAAGGAGCTGACCCCGGCGCGGCGCGGCGCGCCGTCGGTGTCCCACTTGGTGAGGGTGTTCGCCACGTAGAACGGGGTGTCGGCGAACTCGATCGCCGGGTTGGGGGTCTCGTAGTTGATCGTCGGCGGGATCAGGCCGTGCTCCATCGCCAGCACCGTCTTGATCACGCTGACGATGCCGGAGGGCTGGCTGAGGTGGCCGATGTTGGACTTCACCGAGCCGATCCCGCACCAGCCCCGGTCGTCGGTGTCCTTCGTGTAGACCGCCGACAGGGCGGCCACCTCGATCGGGTCGCCCATCGCGGTGCCGGTGCCGTGCGCCTCGACGTAGCTGATGGTGCGCGGGTCGATCCCGGCCATCCCGACGGCCTGGGCGACGGCCTCCGTCTGCCCGTCCACGCTGGGCGCGGTGAAGCCGACCTTGCCCGCCCCGTCGTTGTTGATGGCATTGCCGAGCACCACGGCCCGGATGTGGTCGCCGTCGGCGATCGCGTCGGAGAGCCGCTTGAGCAGCGTCACCCCCACGCCGCTGCCCCACACGGTGCCGTTCGCGGCGGCGTCGAACGGCCGGCACCGCCCGTCGGGCGAGGTGAAGCCGTCCATGCCGAGGTAGCCGGCCTGCGGCAGCTCGATGTTGACGCCGCCGGCCAGGGCCATGTCGCACTCGCCGTTGCGCAGCGCCTCGCACGCCAGGTGGAACGCGACCAGCGAGGTGGAGCAGGCGGTGTGCACGGTCAGGCTCGGCCCCCGCAGGTCCAGCCGGTACGACACGTTCGTCGCCACGTAGTTCGGCGAGTTGCTGGTGGCGATGGAGACGGCGCTGTGCGGGTTGCCGCCGACCTTCTTGTTGCGCAGCACGTTGCGGTTGAGGTACGACGCCGCGCCGGTGCCCGCGTACACGCCGACGGCCCCGTCGTAGCGGGCCGGGTCGTAGCCGGCGTCCTGCAGGGCCGTGTAGCAGGTCTCCAGGAACAGCCGGTGCTGCGGGTCGGTGACCTCGGCCTCCCGGGCGGTCATCCCGAACAGGCCGGCGTCGAACTCGTCGTAGCCGTCGACGAGGGGGGCGCGGCTGACCCAGCCCGGGTCGTCGACCTCCTCGGGCGGCACGCCCCGGGCGATCTGCTCCTCGCGGGTCAGCTCGGTCACCGACTCCACGCCGTCGACCAGGTTGCGCCAGAACTCGTGCACGTCGGCCGCGCCGGGCAGCCGGGCGGCCAACCCGACGATCGCGATCGGCTCGATGCCGTCGTCGGCGGGGTGGTCGGTGTCGATCGCGTTGTCCATCAGGTCGTCCTTCATGCGGTGCCGCCGGGGCGGCGGGGAGGGATACGTCGGGCGCGGCTGCGGCGGGCGGCGGCCCGCAGCGCGGCGCGGGCCAGCTCCGGCCGGTCGGCCGCGCCGTCGAGGTGCGCGGCGAGGGCCCGGACGGTGGGGTGGCGGAACAGGTCGAGCATCGCGATCGACCGGCCGGCGGCGGCGGTCAGCCGGGCGTGCACGGCGGCCAGGGCGAGCGAGTGCCCGCCGATGTCGAAGAAGTTGTCGGTCACACCGACGCGGTCGCGGCCGAGGATCTCCCGCCAGATGCCGGCGACCAGCTCCTCGGTGTCGGTGAGCGCGTCGGGCCCCGCCGGCAGCGCCACCGGCCGGGCGGGCTCGGCGGACGCGGCGACGGTCATCGCGCCGAGCCCGGCGGTGCGCACCGTCGGGCGGGGCAGCTCGGCGGCCACCTCCCCGGCCGGGGACCGCGGCGCGGCGGCCAGCGCGCCGACGAGGGCGGCCAGGTCGGCCAGCATCGCCGCGACGCGGTCGGCGTCGAACAGGTCGGGGTTGAACACCACCTCGACGCCGAGCCGGCCCGGGCCGTCCGCCCCGTTCGTTCCGGCAGGCGCGCGCTCCACCACGTAGACGGTGAGGTCGAACGGGGAGCCCGGCTTGGGCACCGGCACCGGCTCGGCGGCCAGCCCGGCCAGCCCGAGCCGGGGCTCGGCGAAGTTGAGCACGTTGAACAGCACCTGCACCAGCGGGGCGCGGGAGGTGTCCCGGCCCACGCCGAGGGCCTCCACGATCCGCTCCAGCGGCGCGCCGGGGTGGGCGGTGGCGTCGTGCAGCTCGGCGGCGCACCGGTCGACCAGCTCGGCGAAGCTCGCCCCGGCGGTGCGGACCCGCACCGGGACGGTGTCGATGAAGAACCCGACGACGTCGTCGAACGCGGCCAGCCGCCGGTCGGCGACGATCGCGCCGACGACGTGGTCGTCGCCGCCGGTGAGCCGGCTCAGCAGCTCGCCGAACCCGGCCAGCAGCACCGCCGCCACGGTCGTCGCGCGCCGCTCGGCCAGCGTCCGCACCGCCCGGTCGGCCTCGGCGGAGAACATGACAGCGGCCTCCACCCCGGCGTACGTCTGCACGGCGGGGCGGGGGCGGTCGCGGGGCAGCTCCAGCACCGTCGGCGCGCCGGCCAGGTGCGCGGACCACCAGGCGAGGTCGTCGGCGCCCCGGCGGCGGTCCCGCTCGGCCCGCCACACGGCGTAGTCGGCGTACCGGGCCGCCGGGGCGGGCAGCGCCGGGTCGTCGCCGGCCACCGCGCGGGCGTACGCGGCGGCGAGGTCGGCGTAGAACACCGCCTCGGACCAGCCGTCGAACACGGCGTGGTGCCAGGTGACGGCGAGCACGTGCTCCGCCGGGCCGAGCCGGTAGACGGTCACCTGCCAGGGCGGGCCGGTGGCCAGGTCGAACGCGTGGGCCGCCCCGTCGGCGAGCATCCGGGCCAGCTCTGCGGCGGGGTCGCCGCCGCCGGTCAGGTCCACCACGGGCACCGCCACGTCGGTGGGTTCCGCGCAGACCGCGTACGGCACCCCGGCGGTCTGCGGGATGCGCCAGCGCAGCACGTCGTGCCGTTCGGCCACCGCCCGCAGGGCCGCGCCGAGGGCCGGCACGTCCAGCTCGCCGCGCAGCCGGTGGGCCACCGCGATGTTGTAGGGCGCGCTGCTGGGCGCGAGCTGGTCGACGAACCACAGCCGCCGCTGCGGCGGGGACAGCGTCGGCGGGTTGCCGGTGGTCAGCCCGTCGGCGGCGGCGGGCGCGGCGGCGATCCGCTGCACCAGGCCGGCGAGGGTGCGGCCGGCGAACACGTCCCGGGTGTCCACGGCGCGGCCCAGCTCGGCGCGCAGCGCCGCGACCAGCCGCATCGCGGCGATGGAGTTGCCGCCGGCCGCGAGGAAGTCGGTGTCGGGGCCGGGGGCCGCGCCGAGCAGCCGCGCCCACACCCGGGCCACCGCCCGGGTGACCGGGTCGGCGTCGGCCGGCCCGTCGGCGTCGGCGGCCCCGGGCGCGGGGCGGGCGGCGGCGGCCAGGGCCCGCAGCGCCGGCCGGTCCAGCTTCCCCGTGGTCGGGCTGACCGGCAGCTCCGCCAGGCGCAGCACCCGGGCGGGGCGCATCGCGGCGGTCAGCCTCGGCTCGGCGTACGCGCGCACCGCCGCGTCGTCGGGGGCGTCGGCGGGGGTGAGGAACGCGACCAGCTCGGCCCCGGCGGGAGCGTCGACGGCCTCCGCCACGACCCGGTCGACGCCGGGCAGCCCGGCGAGGACGGCCTCGACCTCGCCCAGCTCGATGCGCTGCCCCCGGATCTTCACCTGCCGGTCGGCGCGGCCGAGATAGACGATCCGCCCGTCGGGGGCCTGGGTGACCAGGTCGCCGGTGCGGTACAGCCGCTCGCCGGGCAGGCCGGAGAACGGGTCGGGCACGAACCGGTCGGCGGTCAGGCCGGGCCGGTTGAGGTAGCCGTCGGCCAGGCCGGGGCCGCCGATCAGCAGCTCGCCGGTCTCGCCGGGCGGCACGGGGCGCAGGTCGGCGTCGACGACGTACGCCCGGTGGTTGGGCAGCGGCCGGCCGATCGGCACGGGGTCGGTCTCGGCGGCGGTCAGCTCGGCCGTGACGGCCAGCACGGTGGTCTCGGTGGGGCCGTAGCCGTTGACGAAGCGCCGGCCGGGGGCCCAGCGGGCGGCCAGCTCGGCGGGCACGGCCTCGCCGCCGCAGAGCACGGTGCGCCAGCCGGGCAGCTCTGCCGGGTCCAGCATGGACAGCACGGTCGGGGTGATGAAGCCCCAGTTGACCTCGTGGGCGGCGACGAACCGGGCCAGCCGCGCCGGGTCGGACCGGTCGTCGGCCCCGATGAGCTGCACCGTGCCGCCGAGCAGCAGCGGCACGAACAGGTCCATGGTGGCGGCGTCGAAGCCGAGGGAGGCGATGCCGAGGCTGCGCACCGACGCGTCCGCGCCGGTCAGGGCCGCGCAGCCGGTGACGAACTCGACGACGTTGCGGTGGGTGGTGAGCACGCCCTTGGGCCGGCCGGTGGAGCCGGAGGTGAACAGCACGTACGCGGGGTCGCCGGGCCGGGCAGGGCACGGGGCCAGCGGGGCGGGTCCGGGCAGCCCGAGCGCCTCGATGCCGGGCACGTCCCCGCACTCGGCGTCGCCGGCAGCGCCGAACTCGGCCTCGGCGGCGTCGCCGACGACGACGCGCACCCCGGCGTCGGCGGCGATCTCCCGCAGCCGGCGGCGGGGGCCGCCGGGCTCCAGCGGCACGTAGCACGCGCCGGCGAGCAGCACGCCGAGGACCGTGACCACCAGGTCCGGGCGGCGGTGCCCGCACACCCCGACCCGGCTGTGCCGGCCCACGCCGCGCTCGCGCAGCGCGGCGGCCACCCCGGCGGCCCGGCCGACCAGCTCCCGGTAGGTGAGCCGCTCGTCCCACTGGCGCACCGCCACCGCGCCCGGGGTCCGCGCGGCCTGCGCGGCGACCAGCTCGGCCAGCGTCGCGTCGGGCCACGGCAGCGGCTCGCCGTGCGCCGCGCTGATGGACAGGATGTCGGTCACCCGTGTTCCCCCCGGTAGGTGGCTGGATCGGTGATCTGCAGGCGCAGCTCGCTGACGTAGCCGCGCCCGGCGGCGTCGGTCACCCAGGCGTCGGCGGGGGCCGGCAGCAGCTCGCTGACGGTGAGCGTGACGGCCGGGTCGGTCCGGGCGGCGGCGTCGGCCATGGCGCACAGCGACTGGGCGTACAGCGGGCCGGTGAGGTCGACGTAGCAGGGCTTGACCTCGGTGCCGACCTTCACGAAGACCCGCTCGGGCAGGCCGAGGCGGGCCCGCCAACGGCGCACCGCGAGGAAGCGCGCGGACTCCCCGGTGGCCCCGGCCAGGCCGCTGTCGGCGACGGTGGTGCGCCAGGTGCGCCGGGCCACCACCAGCCGGTCGATGGTGATCCGGGGCGTCGTCGGCGCGGGGGCGAGCAGCTTGAAGCTGTCCAGCAGCAGCGCGCCGAGGAGGTTGGCGAACACCTCGACCAGCGGCCAGCGGGCCCCGTCGGGCAGCACCGCGACGAGCCGGCCGGCGACGGACTCGACCCGGACGGCGCTCGCGGCGACGAGGTCGGTGACGTCCGCGCCCCGGGCCGTGTCGATGCCGACCTGCCGGTCGGCCGGGCCCCGCAGGTGCCACGTGGTGCGGGTGGTCTGCCGGGGGAACCCGGCCGGCGGCAGCAGCCGCAGCCGGGCCGGCCCCAGGTCGGCGTCCACGGCGGCGCGCAGCGCGGCCGGGTCGGGGTGGAACGGGGCGAACACGGCGCTGTCGAACGGCGTCGTCGCCGGGTGCAGCTCGCCCAGGACGAGCTGGAACTCGCCCCGGTTGAGCGCATCGACGCCGGCCGCGGCGACCTGCACGTCGGGGCTGTGCACGCGGGCGGTGGGCCAGCCCGGCGCGGTGGCGGGGAACAGCGCCTCGGCCCGCCCGGCCAGGTCGGCGCTGCGCAGCCGCAGCTCCGGCTGGTCGGCGGCGACGTCGGCGAGCCCGAACAGCTCCGCCCAGCGGGCGGTGAACCCGGCGCTGGCGACGGCGACGGGGCCGTCCGGGGCGAGGATGAGCCCCTGCGCGAGGGACCACATGTCGGCCAGCCGCACCGGCCCGTCGGCGGCCAGCTCGGCGTGCAGCTCGCCGAGGACCCGCTCGCAGGCCGCGCCGATCTCGGCGGTGAGCCAGCGGGCGGCCCGCAGCACGATCGCCAGGGGCGCGGCGAGGGCGTCGAGGACGGCCGACCCGACGGCGACCTCCAGGTCCCGCGTCGTCTCCTCGTAGACGACGGTGCGGCCCGTGTACATCTGCCCGCCGTGCCGGGTCGCCGACTCCCCGGTGGCGGCGGTGAACGCGGCGTTGAGGGCGGCGAGGGCGGCGGCGAGCCGGTCCGGGTCGCCGGCGGCGGCCACGGCGTCGCGGGCGGCGGTGAGCCGGTCGAGGCCGGCGGTCAGGTCGGCGCGCAGCTCGGGGTCGCCGACGGCGGCGATCCGCGCCGCGAGCACCCGCACCGCCTGCGGGTTGTTGGGCAGGCCGGCGTCCCAGGTCAGCAGGCCCCGCTCGACGAGCCGGTCGAGCAGCAGGTAGCCGTCGTCGGCGCGGCGCAGGCCGGCGTCGCCGTCTTCGCACAGCCGCGCCACGATCTCCCGGGCCGGGGTGCGGCCGTCGCAGCCGGCGAGCAGCCGGGCCTCCACGGCGGTCAGCTCCACCGCCGGGGCCAGCGGCGGGCACAACCGGCGGCCGTCGAGCCGCAGGTGGGGCGGGAGCACCGGGGCCCACCAGCGGCGCACCGCCGGGTCGGCGGCGACCCGGTCGGCGTACGCGGCGAGCGCCCACGCCTCCAGGTGCACCTCGCGGCGGCCGACCAGCCCGGCGCCCGGGGCGAGCCGGGTGTGCGGGCTGTCCGGGTCGAGGGTGCCCCAGCAGACCGGCCCGAAGAAGCCGATGGTCTCGGCCTTGCCGCAGTAGCGCTGCCAGTAGCGCAGCACCGCGATCTCCCGCTTGCGGCGGGGCTTGTTGCGCACGGCCGGGTCGGTGCGCAGCAGCCCGTCGAGGGCGACGAGCATCTCCGGGTTCTGCCAGGTGACCGCCTCGCGCACGGCCGGGTCGGCGCAGATCCCGGCGAGCACGTCGGAGGAGCGGGCCAGGGCGGCGGCCAGCTCCTTGTCGTACCCCTCGGTGGCGGCCTCGCCGGCCAGCAGGGCGTCGGCCGCCGCGGCGGCCTCGGGCGCGGCGAGCAGGTCGAGGCCGGCGGCGGGGAACCCGGCGGTACGCAGCAGCACGTCCCGCCACACCGACCAGCCGGTGTCGCCCAGTGGCAGCAGGTGGCTCACTCCGCGGCCCGCCACTGGTCGTCGACGATGTGCAGCCGCAGCTCGCTGAAGTAGCGGCGGCCGGCGGCGTCGGGCACCCACGCGTCGTCGGGTGTCGGCAGCATCTCGCTGACCGTCAGCGACACGGCGTCGCCGCCGTCGGTGCGGGCGGCCCGCACCATCGCGGCGAACATGGCGGCGTACGCGGGGCTGGACAGGTCGACGAAGCAGGGCTTGGTCTCGGTGCCGAGCTTGACGTAGACCCGCTCGGGCAGGCCGAGGTCGCGCCGCCAGCGGCGCACGGCGAGGAACCGGTCCCGCTCGGTGGTGACGTCGGCCAGGCCGCTCTCGGCCACCGTGGTACGCCACGTCTGCCGGGCCACCACCAGCCGGTCCAGGGTGATCCGGGGCGTGTACGGAGCGGCGGCGACCAGCTTGAACCCGTCCACGGCGTGGGCGCTGAGCAGCCCGGCGAACACCTCGGTCAGCGGCCAGCGCGCCCCGTCGCGGGCGGTGACGACGAGCCGGCCGTCCTCGTCGGTGACGGTGAGGTCGACGGTGGGCAGCACCCGGTCGGGGTCGACGCCGGGGGCGGGCAGGAACGCGAGCTGCCGGTCGGTGGGGCCGGTCAGCGCCTCGGCGGTGCGGCTGGTGCGCCGGGGCCAGTCGGCGGGGAACAGCAGCCGGATCCGGTGCTCGCCGAGGTCGGCGGCGAGCGCCGCGCGCAGCCGCGCCACGTCCGGGTGCGACGGGGTGAACACCTGGCAGTCGAACGACGGCCAGGCGGCGTGCAGCTCGCCGAGCACGACGGTGTAGTCGCCCCGGGCGAGGGCGTCGGCGTCGGCGGCGCAGAGCTGCAGGTCGGGGCTGTGCAGCCGGCCGCTGGTCCAGTCGCTGGGGCGGTCGGGGAACACCTGCGCGACCCGGTCGACCAGGTCGGCCACCGCCAGCCGCACCTCGGTCGCGCCGTCGGGCAGGTCGGCGAGGCCGAACAGTCCCGCCCAGCGGGCGGCGAACTCGGCGGCGACGGCGTCGACGGGCCGCTCGCCGGTGCCCCAGAACAGGCCCTGCACGAGGAACCACAGGTCGGCCAGGCCAACGGGGGCGTCGCCGGCGTCGGCGCGCAGCTCCTCGTAGAGGTCGCGGAACGTCGCCCCGTACTCCTGCTCCAGTTCGCCGGCCAGCCAGCGGGCGGCCCGCAGCAGCACGGCGAGCGGGGCGGCGAGGTCGGCCAGCAGCGGCGCGCCGAAGCTCACGTCGAGGTCGCGGGCGGTGTCTTCGTAGCAGAGGGTGCGCCCGGCGTACATCTGGCCGGCGCGGCGGCGGGCCGGCTGGCCGGTCAGCTCGGTGAACGTGGCGTCGAGCCGGTCGAGGGCGGCGCGCAGCCGGTCGGGGTCGCCTGCGGCGTCGGCCACCTCGTCGCGGGCGGCGCGCAGCCGGTCGAGGCCGGCGCGGGCCGCGAGCCGGGCCGGCTCGTCGCCGATGGCGTCGATGCGGGCGGCCAGGGCCGCCTCGGCGTCGGGGGCGACGGGCAGGTTGGCGTCCCAGGTGATCAGTTCCCGCTCGACGAGGCGGTCGAGCAGGGCGTACCCGTCGTCGGGGCGGCGCAGCCCGATCGCCGGGTCGGCGACCAGGTCGCGGGCGCTGCGGTGGCCGTCGGCGGCGGCGAGCAGGGCCGCCTCGACGGGGGTGAGGGTGACCGGCGGGCGGCCGGGGCGCAGCACCGACCGGTCGCGCAGGCTCAGGTGCGGCTGGAGCAGCGGCGGCCACCACTGCCGCACGGCCAGGTCCGCGCCGACGGTGTCGGCGTACGCGGACAGCGCCCACGACTCGAACCACACCCAGCGCCGCCGGGTCAGGGCCGGCCCGGGGCGCACCCGGGCGGTGTCGGCCTGCCCGGGGTCGAGGGTGACCCAGCAGCTCGGGCCGAAGAAGCCGACGGTCTCGTTCTTGCCGCAGTAGCGCTGCCAGTACTTCAGCAGGGCCCGCTCGCGGTCGCGGCGGCGCACGTTGCGAGGCGCGTCCGCGCCGGCGCGGGCCAGCCCGTCGAGGGCGAGCAGGGCGTTGCGGTTCTGCCAGGTGACGGCCTCGCGCAGCAGCGGGTCGGCGGCCAGCTCGTTGAGCCGGCCGGCGGCGGCGGTGAGCGCCTCGGCGAACTCCTTGTCGAACCGTTCCGCGCCCTCGCCGGTGGCGAGGAGGTCGTCGGCCGCGGCGGCGGCCTGCGGCGCGGAGAGCGCGGTGAGCCCGTCGGCGGGAAACCCGGTGGTACGCAGGATGGCGTCGCGCCACACCGACCAGCCGGTGTCGCCCAGCGGCACCCGGTGCGCGCCGGCCGCGCCGGCCCCGTCCCCCGTCGGGTCGATCGCCGTCTGCTCCGCCGGGCCGTCCGGGGCCGGCACGGTCCCGTGTGCGCCGGCGACCCGGACGGCGGCGGCGCCCCGCAGGGCGTCGGTGAGGTCGGCGCGGATCGCGGCGACCAGCTCGGGCAGGCGGTCCTGCAGGAAGAAGTGCCCGCCGTCGATCTCGTGCAGGGTGAACCCGGCGGCGGTGTGCCGCTCCCAGGCGGCGCTCTGCGCGTGGCTGACGGCCCGGTCGGCCCGGCCGGAGAACGCGACGACCGGCACCGGCAGCGGCTCGCCCGGGACGTACCGGTAGCTGTCGACCCGGCTGAAGTCGGCGCGCAGCAGCGGCAGCAGCAGCTCCACCAGCTCGGGGTGGGCCAGCACCTCCGGCGGCAGCCCGCCGCCGTCGCCGAGGCGGCGCAGCAGCTCCTCATCGTCCACCGTGGACAGCCCGTCGAACAGGCTCGCGTCGTCGACGTGCGGGGCGCGGGCCCCGCCGACGTAGAGCCGCAGCGGCAGCGGCCCGCCGGTGCGGCGCAGCTCGCGGACCACCTCGAAGCCGACCCGCCCGCCCATCGAGTGGCCGTAGATCGCGTACGGGCGGTCGGCCCGGCCGGCGATCGCGGCGGCGACGTCGGCGACGGTGAAGTTCGGGTCCTCGCTGATCCGGTTCTCCCGCCCGGGCAGCTGCACCGGCAGCACCTCGACGTCCGCGCCGAAGGCCCGCTGCCACTCGCGGAACGCGCTGGCCCCGGCCCCGGCGTAGGGCAGGCAGAACAACCGCACCGGCGCCTGGGGTCGGCTTCCGGCGGAGACGAACCAGTTCACCGCGCACCTTTCTGAGGGGGGTCGATCCAGTGCCGCTGACGTTGGAAGGGGTACGTGGGCAGCCCGGTGCGCCGCACGCCGCCCTCGGGGTGCAGGGCCGCCCAGTCGACGTCGCGGCCGGCGACCCAGTCGAGGGCCAGCTCCCGCAGCGCGCCGTCCGGGCCGGCGACCCGGGCGTCGGCGGCGGGCAGCTCCTCCGGGCCGGCGGCGTCGAGCAGCTCGTCCAGGCCGGCGAGGGCGGCGGCGAGGTCGGTGGCGACGACCGCCGCCCGGCAGCCGAACTCCCTGCGGCCCAGCGCGAGCGTGGCGGCGACCTCGGCCAGCGCCGGGGACGCACCGGACAGGTGCTGCCGCAGCCGGCGCAACGCCGCCCGCAACGCCACGGGGGTACGCGCCGACACCGGCAGCAGGTGCGCGACCGCGTCGGGGGCGTCGGCATCCTCCCCCGCGGCGGCTCCCGGGGCGGCGGCGTCCCGGGCGGCGACCGGCTCGACCGGGGGCGGCTGCTCGACGACGACGTGGGCGTTGGTGCCGCCGAGCCCGAACGAGCTGACCCCGGCCACCCGGCGGGCCGCCTGCGGCCAGTCCCGGGCCTTCGTCGGCACATAGAACGGGCCGGCCAGGTCGATCTCGGGGTGCGGGCGGGTGAAGTGCAGGTTCGGCGGGATGACACCGTGCTGGACGGCGAGCACCGCCTTGATCAGGCCGGCGATGCCGGCGGCGGCGTCGAGGTGGCCGATGTTGGTCTTCACCGAGCCGAGCGCGCAGCTCTCTGCGGGCGCGGCGCCCCCGTACACCTCGTGCAGGGCGGCGACCTCCAGGGCGTCGCCGAGCGGGGTGCCGCTGCCGTGCGCCTCGATGAGGCGTACCTCGCCGGGGGCGACCTCGGCGGCGGCGAGCGCGCCGGCCACGGCGGCGGCCTGCCCCGACGGGCCGGGGACGGCGAAGCCGGCGCGGTCCGCGCCGTCGTTGGTGACCGCCCAGCCGGGCAGCACCGCGTAGATCCGGTCCCCGTCGGCCTGCGCGTCGGCGAGCCGGCGCAGCGCGACGACCCCGACGCCGGAGCCGAAGCCGGAGCCGTTGGCGGACTCGTCGAAGGCGCGGCACCGCCCGTCCGGGGACGCCATGCCGCCGGGGGCGTGCCGGTAGCGGGGCCAGGTCACGTTGACCCCGCCGGCCAGGGCGATGTCGCACTGGTAGTCGGCGAGGCTCTGGGCGGCGACGCAGACCGCGACCAGCGAGCTGGAGCAGGCGCTCTGCACGGCCAGCGCCGGCCCGGTCAGCCCGAGGCGGTAGGCGACCTGGCCGGGCAGGTGGTCGGTGAACTGCCGGCCGACCAGGCGGGCCTCCCAGTCGTCGGGGTCGACGTCGCCGACCACCGCCGGGTTGTCCATGAGGTGGAACAGGAAGTAGCGGTTGGCGGAGGTCGCGGCGTAGACGCCGACCAGGCCGGGGAACCGGGACGGGTCGTGCCCGGCGTCCTCCAGGGCCTCCCACGCCGTCTCCAGGAACAGCCGGTGCTGCGGGTCGGTGCGGGCGGCCTCCTGCGCACCGAAGGCGAAGAAGTCGGCGTCGAAGTCGGCCACGTCGTCGAGCCGGCCGGCGGCCCGCACGTGCCGGGGGTCGGCGAGCAGCCGGGGGCCGATGCCCAGCGCGGCCAACTCCTCGTCGGTGTGGTCGTGGATGGCGTCGACGCCGGCGCAGAGGTTCCACCAGAAGGTGGCGGGGTCGGGCGCGCCGGGGAAGCGGCCGGCGAGCCCGACGACGACGATCTCGTCGCCGGTGTACTCGCGGGCGGCCGTGGCGGGCGCGGCCGGCGTCGGCCCGACGGGCGCGTGGCCGGGCGCGGCCGGCGCGTCGACCAGGCGGGCCTGCGCCTCGATCGTCGGGTTCTCGAACAGCCGCAGCAGGGGCAGCCGCACCCCGAACCGGGCGGCGAGCCGCTGCTGGACGACGCCGAGCAGCAGCGACTGGCCGCCGACGTCGAAGAAGCCGGCGGTGCGGGCGACCGTCTCGCGGCCCAGCACCGCGCACCAGATGTCGTGCACGGCCCGCTCGGTGGCGGTGGCCGGCTCCTGGCCGGCCGCCTCGCTGCCGGTGGTGGCTTCGGCGTCCGGGTCGGGCAGCGCCCGCTCGTCGACCTTGCCGGTGACGGTGAGCGGGAACTCGTCGACCACGACGACGGCCCGGGGCAGGGCGTAGTCCGGCAGCCGCCGGGCGAGGGCGGCGCGCAGGGCCGCCGGGTCGAGGCCCCCGCCGGCCGGTCGGGCGTACGCGAGCAGCTCGCCGCCGCGGGCGATCGCGCGGACCGCGCCGACACCCGGCTCGGCGGCGAGCACGGCCTCGATCTCGGTCAGCTCGACGCGGAAGCCCCGCACCTTGACCTGCCGGTCGAGCCGGCCGAGGCAGACGAGGTCGCCGCCGGGCAGCCGCGCCCCGAGGTCCCCGGTCCGGTACGACCACACGCCGTCGGCGTCGCGACTGAACCGGTCGTCGGTGCGGTCGAGGTAGCCGGGCGCGACGTGCCGCCCCCGCACGACGATCTCCCCGGTGCCGCTGGTCTCGGCGCTGTCGTTGGCTCGGGCACTGCCGCTGGCTTCGGCACTGCCGTTGGCTCGGGCGCTGTCGTTGGCTTCGGCGCTGCCGTTGGTCTCGGCGCTGCCGTTGGTCTCGGCGCTGCCGTTGGTCTCGGCGCTGCCGTTGGTCTCGGCGCTGCCGTTGGTCTCGGCGCGGTCGCCGACGAGGTCGACGTGGTAGCCGGGCAGCGCCGTACCGATCGGCAGCGGGCCGACGGCGGCCGGGTCGGCGTCGGCCAGCGGCAGCGCGTACCGGGCGGCGAACGTCATCTCCGTCGCGCCGTACCCGTTGACCAGCACGCAGCCCGGGGCGAACCGGTCCCGGCCCCGGGCGACGTCGGCGTGGGTGGCCTGCTCGCCGCCGAGCAGCACCGCCCGGACGCTGTCCAGCCGCCGGTCGCCGAGGGCGTCGAGCATGAACCGGTAGACGGTCGGGGTGGAGTGGTAGACGGTGACCCGGTGCTTCTCGAGCTGTTCGACGGCGTGGGCCAGCCCGTGCCGGCGCAGGTCGACGGGGACGACGGCGGCGCCGGTCAGCAGCGCCGGGTACAGGTCGGGGATGGCCGCGTCGAAGCTGAACGAGGCGAGCAGGCTGAGCCGGTCGTCGGGGCCGACGCCGAGGGTGGCGATCTGGTTGTCGACGACGTGGGCGAGGTTGCGGTGGGTCTGCCCGACGGCCTTCGGCAGCCCGGTCGAGCCGGAGGTGAACAGCACGTACGCGAGGGCGTCGGGGTCGACCGGCACGGGGCGCAGCGGCGCGGGAGTGACCTCGTCGGTGGTCAGCACGACGCCGGCCGGCACGGCGGTGCCGGGCAGGTCGGCTGGTTCCCGGTGGTCTGCGGCGAGCTGGTCGGCGAGGTCCCGGTGCTCGGGGGCGGCCAGCACGGCGCGCACCCGCGCGGCGGCGAGCATGTGGCGCAGCCGGTCGGCGGGGAAGCCCGGGTCCAGCGGTACGTACGCGGCCCCGGCGGCGAGCGTGCCGAGGATCGCGGCGACGGTGGGCGCGCCGTGCGGGGTCAGCAGGGCGACCCGGTCGCCGGGGCGGACCCCGGCGGCGGCGAGCTGCGCGGCGTGACCGCCCGCCGAGGCGGCGAGGGCGGCGTAGCTGACCGGCTGGCCGTCGCCGAGCAGGGCCGGCCGGTCGGCGAAGATGGCCGAACGGTCAGCGAAACGATGGACGACGTTGTATATTTCCATGTCAGTGGGCGCGGGTCGTCGCCACGCCGACGGGCGCGCAGCATCCAAGCATCGTGATCACGATCCCCCCCAGGACTTCACAATGGATGCAGCATAGGACTCGATGCCTGGGCGGCAAGATCATCGATCAGAGTCGGACCGAACAGCCGACGGAGGCGACCCGGGACGGCCGGCAAGATTCACCCGATCATCCCCCTAGCGCGCACATGAGTTTCGGCCTAGAGGTATACCCGCAAGTAATCTTGCGGCCAAAGCGCCTGCTGACCGGCGTTTTTCCTATGTGGCGATCCTTAACGGCAGCTCAGGAAGGGCAATGCCGGGCGGGCCGAACGCCAACCATCGTACGCCGCAAACGCGTTCCTGACCGACCCTGCCGCGCCCCGTGCCGGCCGCCCCGCACCCGCTCGACGCGCCCTGCGCGACGGCCAGGTCGCGCACGCTCGCATGTCAGCCAGCCCGCCGACTCCCGCCCGCCGACCCGCGCCCGCCGACCCCTGTCCACCGACCTGCCCGTCGGGGCACCAAGGAGAGCTTGGCCCCGAACCCTGGCCGCCTCCGCGACACGACACGCCGACGCGATTCCACCGCAACCGGCCACCGAACGCCCCGCACCACCAGACGCCCCGCACCACCAGACGCCCCGCACCACCAGACGCCCCGCACCACCAGGGCGAGCCACGCGCGGCGAGCCCGACCGGGCCGGGGCTCACGCGCGCCCGCCCCACCCCGCCACGAACACGAGGCACCTGAACGATATCGACAGATCTTGGTACGAAACGGCCCCCAGAGGGGCCGAAACCTACCAAGATCTGCCAACGCCTCCACCGCGATGTCGCGCTACCGGCGGCGAGCACGTTGTCGGCCGTCAGGTCACGTCATGGTCGGCTCGCGCACGGCCCGGGGCGGCTTGGTCAGCCGACGGGGCCGATCCGCTTGGCGAGGCTCACGAACCCGGCCCAGGCGGCAGGCGCGAAGGTCAGCGTCCCGCCGTCGCGGTCCTTCGTGTCCCGGACGAGAACGACACCAGGCAAGTTGTCGGCGACCTCGACACACGCACCGCCGTTGTTGCCGCTCCTCGTGCTCTTGCGCCACCGAGCCTGGCTCATGTCCATGATGCCGCCGCTTTCCTGATGAGTTCTAGGGATTGCGCCCGCGGCAGGGCATCACCACAGATACGAGCCCACCGCCGATCCAGCGTAACAAGGTCAGCCGCCTGTTCGAGGATCTGCGCGTGGGCCTGACCGTCCACGTGCAGGAGGCGCGCGCCGCCGTCCAGTTCGGCGAGAATGAACGGCCCGCCGAGCCCGGCATACATGCCCACGTCCGCAGGAACGACATGGACCTGCACGAACGGCAGGGTCGCGCAGTCCGCCAGGTGCTCGCACTGCTCGCGCATCATGGACCGGTCCCCACCAGCCGTGCGCCTGAGCACCATCTCATCGATGACCGCGACCAGCAGCATGGGTGGGTCGCGGCGCAGGACCGCCTGCCGGGCCAGACGAGCGGCAACGAGTCGGTCGACCTCGCCACTGGACAACGCCTCGCCCGCGAGGGTGGCTCGCGCGTATGCCTCGGTCTGAAGTAGGCCCGGGACCCAGGCCAGCTCGAACCATCGCAGCGAGAGCGCCTCGCGCTCGACGTCGGCCCACCGCCGGAACCACGCCGGCTCGCGCCGCCTGCCGACCTCAGGCCACAACTCCGAGACTTCTCGGCCGAGCAGGGCGGCAACCTTTGCCCGGTGGCGGGACTGCGGGATATGTCCAGGATTTGCCCACCGCCCTGCCGTCTTCGGGTCCACCTCAACCTGAGCTGCAAGGGCTTCGGCAGTCAGACCGGCAGTCGCCATCGCCTCGATAACCGCGTGGTTCATCCGGCTTCCTTTCTGGATTGTCCCGTGCACCTCAACTCCATCCTGCTACAGGGTGTATTCGTCTCACAACCCTCAGCAAGCTGGTGTCGGGGCGGCGCGGGTCGGTCGACAGACGTCTCGACCCGTGTTCGCCGAGGGGGCCGTCCCGGTCCTTCCGCACCAGTCGGGCGGGCGGCCCCCTCTCCACTGCTCCACTGCCGACACGCACCGAGGGAGAGCCATGTCCCACCGACGAGCACGTGACCGGGCGACCCGCCTCGCGCACGGCGGCGCCGCTGCGCCGCGTACCCCGATCGAAGGCCGGCGGAGAGACGGAGGCCGCTGGTGAGGCCCGCGCTGGCGCTGGAGCGGCATTGCGCGGCCGGGCCCACCTGGCGGTGCGAAGCCGACGGCGAGCCGTTCCCCTGCCCCGCGTGGCGCGGCCTGCCGCTGGACGACCACCTGCGCGGCGTACTGCTGGCGAGTTTCACGCTCTTCCTGCGCCCGGCGATCCGCGACCTGCGGGGCCGGCCGGAGGGCCCGACGCCGCCGCAGATCGTGCGGCGGTTCCTGTGGTTCCTGCCGATGACCGACGAGGAGGCGCGGGCGACCGCGCTGCGGTACCGCTGATGTCGGGCGGCCCGCACCTGCCGATGCGCCCCCTCTGGCGGTGCCGCCGCTGCGGGGCCCCGTGGCCGTGCGGCCCGGCGCGGCTTTCGCTGCTCGTCGAGTACCGGGGCGACCGCACCGCCCTGCTGTTCTACCTGGCGCTGCTCATGCAGGAGGCGACGGCGCACCTGACGGCGCTGAACCCGGCGAGCCCGCCGGGCGACCTCACCAACCGCTTCCTGTCCTGGGTGCGCGCGCCGCGACCGCCCTCCTGATCCCCCGCACGACCTGTCTCCTCTGCCCGGTCGTGGCCTCTGGATAACGAGGTCGACGGCTGGCCGCACCGGTGGGAGCATCACCGGGTGGCACCACTGCAGATCATCAGGGGCGATGCGACCAGCCCGCAGGCCAGGGGGCCGAAGATCATCGCCCACGTGTGCAACGACATCGGCGGGTGGGGCAAGGGTTTCGTCCTGGCCGTGTCCCGCCGGTGGCCGGAGCCCGAGCGCGCCTACCGGCGGTGGCACCGCGAGCGCTCCGGCAACGACTTCGGCCTCGGCGCGACCCAGTTGGTCCAGGTCCGGCCCGACACCTGGGTGGCCAACATGGTCGCCCAGCACGGCATCCGCACCGGCAGCAACGGGCCCCCGATCCGGTACGACGCCGTCGAGCGCTGCCTCGACGCCGTCGCCGCGCACGCCACGCGGCTGTCCGCCAGCGTCCACCTGCCGCGCATCGGCTGTGGCCTCGCGGGCGGGCGGTGGGAGCGCATCGAGCCGCTCGTCGTCGCGGCCCTGTGCGACCGTGACATCGCCACCACCGTCTACGACCACGGCTGACCGGTGCCCGCCGGTCCGGACATATCCGGGCCCGCAGACATAATGCCCCCGTGTCGCATGCCGATCTCACGTTGCCCGCCTGGTCGGGTCTGTCCGACGATGCCGCAGCCCGCACCGCCGCCGCCATCGCGCGCAGCACCGGAACGCGCCTGACCGGCGTCGGGCCGCACGCGTACGCCGGCCGGGGCGGCCGGGTCGCCTTCTTCGACCGTGACGGCGTCAGCTTCGCCCTCGTGCCGGGCGGCACCGCACAGCTCGGCCACGACCCCGACCGCTTCGTTCCCGACGCCCGGATGCGCGCCGACTTCGCCGAGGCCAGCACGGGGTGGGCCCTCACCGAGCCGCTCGACCGTTTCCTGGCCGAGGTGACCTCGCCGCCGCGTCGCGTGTCCCTGCCGGCCCGCCTCGTCGCGGTCCGCTCCGTGGAGGCCGACACGCTGCTGCCCACCGACGACGAGGACGACCCCGAGGACGATGACGGCCCCGAGGACGGCGACGGCCCCGAGGACGACGGTCACGCGTGGCTGGTGGCCGGGCTCGACCGCCTCGGCCTGCGACCGCCGACCCCCGACGAGTGGGAGTACGCCTGCGGGGCCGGGGCCACCACCCTGTTCCGGTGGGGCGACGGCTATCCCGAGGGCCTGCCCTACGGCACGGTGCCGCTCATCCAGGAGCCGAACCTGTTCGGCCTGGTCATCGGCGACGACCCGTACCGCGCCGAGTTCACCGCCGACCCGGCGGTCCTGTGCGGCGGCGACGGCGGCGCGTCGCTCTGCGGCGGCTACGGCAGCTTCCTGAGCTGGATCGTCCTCGCCACCGCCTACCGGGAGCGGGAGCTGGCGGCGACCGTGCACGACGGCGGCCTGCTCGGGGAGACGCCGGTGCGCCCCGTCGCGCCGATCCCCTGAGCCGGGGGCCGCCGCCGGGGCACGCCGCCGCCGGGGCACGCCGCCGCCGGGGCACGCCGCCGCCGGGGCACGCCGCCGCCGGGGCACGCCGCCGCCGGGGCACGCCGCCGCCGGGGCACGGGCTGTCGCCGCGCCCCGGCAGCGCCGGGTCAGCCGGCGCAGCACCCGCCCGCGCCGGAGTCCACGGTGGCCAGTGGCAGCGCGGTGAGCAGCCCGCCGGCCAGGCCGGTGGCCAGTCCCCGGGCGGCCGGCTGCGGGGCGGGGCCGCAGCAGTTCTGCCCGTCGACGGAGTCGGCCGGGTCGCTGCTGCACACCCCGGTCTCGGGCAGTTCCAGCCGTACGTCGCGGGCCGCCGCCCAGTCCCCGGCGAGGGCGGCGACGACCGAGCGGACCTGCTCGTAGCCGGTGGCCATGAGGAACGTCGGCGCGCGCCCGTAACTCTTCATGCCAACCGCGTAGTAGCCGGGCTCGGGGTGGCTCAGCTCGTCGACGCCGTGCGGCGGGACGGTGCCGCAGGAGTGCTCGTTGGGGTCGATCAGCGGGGCCAGGGCCCGGGTCGCGCCGAGCACCGGGTCGAGGTCGAGGCGCAGCTCGGCGGCGATGCCGTGGTCGGGGCGGAAGCCGGTGGCGGCGACGATCCGGTCGACAGTCACCGACTCCTGCCCGCCGTCGGGGCGGCGCACGGCGACGGTGACCCGGTCGCCGGCCGGGTCGAGGGCGTGCACGGAGAAGCCGGTGAGCAGCCGGATCCGGCCCGCCTCGACGTGGGCGCGCAGCCGGGAGCCGAGGGCGCCCCGGGCGGGCAGCGCATCGGCGTCGCCGCCGCCGTAGGCGCGGGTCGGCGAGGCCGCGCGGATCGCCCAGGTCACCTCCGTGCCGGGCGCGTCAGCGGCCAGCTCGGCGAGGGAGAGCAGCGTGTTGGCGGCGGAGTGGCCGGCACCGACGACGAGGGTGTGCCGGCCGGCGAACCGGTCGCGGTCCGCGCCGAGCACGTCCGGCAACGCATGGTCCAGGTACGCCCCGGCGGCCGCCTCGCCCCGGGCGGGCAGGCCGGAGGCCCCGAGCACGTTCGGGGTGTCCCAGGTGCCGGAGGCGTCGATCACGGCGCGGGCCAGCAGCTCCTCGCCGTCGGCGAGCCGGACGAGGAACGGGGTCTGCTCGCGGCCGGCGGTGCGCAGCCGGTCCAGGCCGAGCCGGCTGATCGCGACCACCCGGGCGCTCAGCCGCACCTGCGGCGCGATCTGCGGCAGCTCCGCGAGGGGCCGCAGGTACGCGTCGACCAGCTCGTCGCCGGTGGGCAGCGCGTCGGGATCGGGCGCGGTCCAGCCGCTGTCGGCGAGCAGCCGGCGGGCGGCGTCGTCGATGTCGTAGCGCCAGGGCGAGAAGGCGCGCACGTGCCCCCACCGGCGCACGGCCGCGCCGACGCTGTCCCCCGCCTCCAGGACGGTGCAGGGCAGGCCGCGCTCGTGCAGGTGCGCGGCGGCGGCGAGGCCGACGGGGCCGGCGCCGATCACCACGACGGGCAGGTCGTCGAGGACGGTCATGGGGCTCCTCCAGGTGTGTCGCATCAACAGGGGCGATCAGCCGACGACGGTGCTGCGGCGTTCCAGCAGCACCACGTCGCGCCAGCGGCCGTGGTGCCGGCCGACCCGCTCCCGTACGCCGACGGTCCGGAAGCCGGCCCGCGCGTGCAGGGCGAGGCTGGCGGCGTTCTCGGGGAAGACGCCGGACTGGATGGTCCAGATCCCGGCGGCCTCGGTGCCGGTGATCAACGCGTCGAGCAGGAGCCGGGCGACACCTCTGCCCCGGGCCGCCGGGTCGACGTAGACGGAGTGCTCGACGACGCCCGCGTAGACGGGGCGGGTCGAGGTGGGCGACACCGCGACCCAGCCGAGCACGGTGTCGGCGTCGTCGACGGCGACGAGGCGGTGGGCGGCCAGCCGGGACGCGTCGAACGCTTCCCAGGTGGGGGCGACGGTCTCGAAGCTGGCGTCGCCGCCGTCGAGGCCGGCCTGGTAGATGGCGAGGACCGGTGCGGCGTCGGCGGCGACCATGGCGCGGATCAGCAATGCAGCCTCCCTGTCTCGACATCCGTCGAACCAGAGGCTTGCACGCTGATTAGACGTCTGTCAACCTAGAGCGATGTCGAAACAAGCGCCGGACCTGACCGCCGCGCTCTGCTGCGCGCCGCTGACGCAGCGCCGGGTGCCGACCGGGACGGCGGCGGCGCTCGCCCCGGCGTTCAAGGCGCTGGGCGACCCGGTGCGGCTGCAACTGCTGTCGATGATCGCCTCCGCCGACGGCGGCGAGATCTGCGTGTGCGACCTCACCCCCGCCTTCGACCTGACCGGGCCGACGATCTCGCACCACCTGCGGGTGCTGCGCGAGGCGGGCCTGGTCGACGCCGAGCGGCGCGGCACCTGGGTGTGGTACCGGGCCCGGCCGGCGCTGCTGGGCCGGCTCGCGGCGCTGCTCACCGTCGAGCCGGTCGCCGGCGCCGCCGGGCCCGCCCCGGCCACCGGCACCTCCCGGGAGTGCGCGTGAGCACCACCCACGCCGACGCCGCCGAGACCGCGGTGGTCGCCCGGCTGTCCCGCCTCGACCGGTTCCTGCCCGTCTGGATCGGCCTGGCCATGGCCGCCGGCCTGCTGCTCGGCCGGGCCGTGCCGGGCCTGGACCGGGCGCTCGACGCGGTGCAGCTCGGCGGCATCTCGCTGCCGATCGCCCTCGGCCTGCTGGTCATGATGTATCCGGTGCTGGCCAAGGTCCGCTACGACCGCCTCGACACGGTCACCGGCGACCGCCGGCTCCTCGTCTCCTCGCTGGCGCTCAACTGGATCGTCGGCCCCGCGCTGATGTTCGCCCTCGCCTGGATCTTCCTGGCCGACCATCCCGCCTACCGCACCGGGCTGATCATCGTCGGCCTGGCCCGCTGCATCGCCATGGTGATCATCTGGAACGACCTCGCCTGCGGCGACCGGGAGGCCGCCGCCGTGCTGGTCGCCCTGAACTCGGTGTTCCAGGTGCTCGCCTTCGGGCTGCTCGGCTGGTTCTACCTGGCCGTGCTCCCCGGCTGGCTCGGCCTGTCCGGCGCCGAGCTGGCGGTCTCGGGCTGGGACATCGCCCGCAACGTGCTCATCTTCCTCGGCGTGCCGCTGCTCGCCGGCTGGCTCACCCGCCGCCTCGGCGAACGCGCCCGGGGCCGCGAGTGGTACGAGTCGCGCCTGCTGCCCCGGATCGGCCCCGCCGCCCTGTACGGGCTGCTGTTCACCATCGTGGTGCTCTTCGCGTTGCAGGGCGACGCGATCACCGGCCGGCCGCTCGACGTGGCCCGCATCGCGGTGCCGCTGCTGGTCTACTTCGCGCTCATGTGGGCCGGGGCGTACCTGCTCGGCCGGGCGATCGGCCTCGGCTACGCGCGCACCACCACCCTCGCCTTCACCGCCGCCGGCAACAACTTCGAGCTGGCCATCGCCGTGGCCATCGGCACCTTCGGCGTCGCCTCCGGCCAGGCCCTCGCCGGGGTCGTCGGCCCGCTGATCGAGGTGCCCGTCCTCGTCGGCTTGGTCTACGTCTCGCTGTGGCTGCGCCGGCACTTCACCCACTGACCCCAGCACACCCCAGCACCTCGGAGGAAACCACCGTGGCCGACAAGCCCAGCGTCCTGTTCGTCTGCGTGCACAACGCGGGCCGCTCCCAGATGGCCGCCGGCTGGCTGCGCCACCTGGCGGGCGACGCCGTCGAGGTCCGCTCCGCCGGCTCCGCCCCCGCCGAGACGGTCAACCCGGCCGCCGTCGAGGCCATGGCCGAGGTGGGCATCGACATCACCGACCAGCGGCCCAAGTTGCTGGAGTACGCCACCGCCGAGTCCTCCGACGTGATCGTCACCATGGGCTGCGGCGACGCCTGCCCCGTCTTCCCCGGCAAGCGCTACGAGGACTGGAAGCTCGACGACCCGGCCGGGCAGGGGGTCGAGGCCGTCCGGCCCATCCGCGACGAGATCCGGTCCCGGGTGGAGGCGCTGCTGCGCGAGCTGTCCCCCGCCCGCTGAGGTCCGCCCGCCGGGACCTCCGGCCCGTTAGGTACGGGCAGGAGGTCCCGGCGTTCGCCGGGCCGGCCGGCCCTGCCCAGCACCACCCGCCCGCTCCTACGGTCGGGGTGGAACGAGGGAGGTCGCCATGCGGGCGTGGCAGGTGCGGGACGTGATGACGACGGACGTCGCGGCGGTACGGGAGGGCACGGCGTACCGGGAGATCGTCGACGTGCTCACCGGCTGGCGCGTCACCGCGGCGCCGGTGGTGGACGGCGCGCGGCGGGTCCTCGGGGTGGTCTCCGAGGCGGACCTGCTGCACAAGGTGGAGCTGCTCGGGCAGCCGCACGAGCGGCGGGTGTTCGTCGGCCGCCGGCACCGCGAGGCGCAGGTCAAGGCCGGGGCGACGCTCGCCGCCGACCTGATGAGCGCCCCGGCGGTCACCGTCGGGCCGGACGCGTCCTGCGTCGAGGCGGCGCGGCTCATGACCCAGCGGCACGTCAAGCGGCTGCCGGTGGTCGACGACCTGGGCCGGCTGGTGGGCATCGTGACCCGTGGCGACCTGCTCCGGGTGCACCTGCGCCCCGACGGCGACATCCGCGCCGACGTGGTGGACGAGGTGCTGCGCCGGACGCTGGGCGTCCGCGACGACGTCGTCGACGTCACCGTGCACGAGGGCGTGGTCACCCTCACCGGCCAGCTCGAACGCCGCTCCACGGTGCGCCTCGCGCTGCGGCTGTCCGCGCAGGTCAGCGGGGTCGTCGAGGTGGTCGACGCGCTCGGGTACGCCGTCGACGACATCCCGCTGTCCGGGCTGCGGGTGGGCGGCGGCACCCCGGCGGGCGTGTCCTGATCCCCGGCGGCCGGCCGGCCCGCCCGTGGGCCGCCGGCCGCTCAGGTTTCGGCGAGGACGTCGAGCAGCAGCGCGGCGGTCCAGCCGAACGCGGGCGAGCCGAGCCCGGCACCGGTGTCGGGGTGGAAGTACTCGTGACAGCCGGCGGTCGCGACGAGGTCGATCATCGAGTCGCGCAGCCCGGCGGCCAGGTCGAACCGGTGGTGGGCGCGCAGCCCCCGCCACAGCAGCCAGTTGAGGTTCTGCCAGCTCGGGCCCCGCCAGTAGCGCAGCGGCTCGAAGTCGGGCGCGGTGCGGTCGTGGCTGGGCAGCGGCCGGTCCATCCGGGCCGCCAGCCCGAACCGGGGCGAGCAGGCCTCGGCGAGCAGCGCCGCGACCGGCCGGGCGGGCAGGCCGGGCAGCGCCAGGGGCATGAGGCCGAGCGCGGTGCGGGCCGGGACGAGCCGGCCGGTGCGCAGGTCCCGGGGGTGGAAGGTGCCGCCGACCGGGTCGTACAGCCGGTCCACCAGGGCGGCGGTGATGCGGGCCGCGCGCTCGCGGTGCGGGCCCGGGTCGGCCCCGGTCTCGCGGGCGATCGCGGCGAGCGCGTGTTCGGCGAGCCCCAGCGCCGTGTTCAGCAGCGGGCACTCCACCAGGAACGGGTGCCGTCCGTCCAGCCCGTCGTCGCGGTATCCGCCGGCCCGGTAGGCGTCGACCAGCGCGACGTAGCGCGCGTAGTCCAGGTCCGTGGGGCGGTGCGCGGCGTCGGCGTGCACGGTGTCGTGCCGCCGGTACGCCCGCATGACCGCCGCGTCGGCGGGCACCGCGGCCAGCGGCGGGTCCCAGGCGGGGCTGTTGTCCAGCCCGGACTCCCACGGGTGCACGATGCAGGCGAGCCCCGCCCCGCCGACGTCGCGCCGGCCGGTGAGGTAGCGCTGCCAGGCGACCAGCCGGGGGTAGAGCCAGGCCAGCTCGGCCCGGCTGCGCTCCGACGGCGCCCGGCGGTGCACCAGCCACGCGGCGAGGGCGTGCAGGGGCGGCTGGACGATGCCGGAGGTGGCCACGGCGGGCGCGCCGGGCACCCGCGCGGAGTCCCAGAACGCGGGCCCCGGGAAGTAGGACCCGGCGCGCAGGGCGGGGTTGAACACGATGTGCGGCACCCGCCCGTCGGCCCACTGGGCGGCGAACAGGGTGCGCAGCTCCCGCCAGGCCCGGTCGGGGCGCACGTGGGCCAGACCGACGGCGACGAACGCCGAGTCCCAGCTCCACTGGTGCGGGTAGAGGGTGCGCGACGGGACGGTGTGGTCGTGCTCCCAGTTGCCGTCGAGGGTGGCCACCGCCAGCCGCCACAGCGCCCCCGTCTCCCGGGCGCGGGCCGGTGCGCCGCCGTCGGCGGCGGTGCCGGTGCTCACGCGGCCATCCGCCGGGGCTCGGCGTGCCGCAGCACGGTGACCGCCTGGTGCAGCGCCTGCACCGGCTCGCCGCGCAGCCGGCAGCCCAGCGCCAGCCAGCCCGGGTAGCCGAGGTCGCGCAGGGTGCGCACGAGCTGCGGCCAGTCGAGGTGGCCGGCGCCGGGCTGGTGCCGGTTGGTGTCGCTGACCTGCACGTGCCCGAGGTAGGGGGCGGCGGCCCGCAGGGCGGCGTGCACGTCGTCCTCCTCGATGTTCATGTGGAACGTGTCGGCGGCGACCCGCACCGAGGGCAGGCCGACGGCCGCGCAGAGCGCCACCGCCTCGTCGAGCCGGTTGACCATCTGGTCCTCGTACCGGTTGAGCGGTGCGAGGAACAGGGTGACACCCTCGGCGCGGGCGTGTTCGCCCAGGGTGCCGAGGGCGTCCAGGAGGGACTGGCGGTCGCCGGCCGGCGGGCGGGGCGGCTCGAACGGCGGCAGCCGGCGGGCGGGCGTCGCCCGGGCGGCGGGGGTCGTCACCCCGACGCCGCCCAGCTCGGCGACGACGGAGAGCTGGGAGCGCAGGTCGCGTACCGCGTCGGCGGAGCGCTCGGGGTCGACGTCGCCGGTGAGGGGGCCCGGCTCGACGCGGACGGTCGGCATGACCACCCCGGCGGCGCGGGCGCGGCGCAGCTCCGGCAGCCGGCGGGCGAGGGCCGGCTCGCCGCGGCCGCGCAGCTCGATGCCGGTGAAGCCGAGCGCGGCGGCGAGGGCGTGCTTACGGATCAGGTCGTCGCCGGGGAGCAGCTGCTCCTGGCAGGCCAGCGGGATGGTCGGCGGAACGGTCATGGGCACCTCGGCACGACGTGGCGGGCGTCGGCGTCGCCGTGGTCGAGCGGCACCCGGGCACCTGAGCTGATCCGTCGGGGCCGGCGAGTGAGACAACCCAGTTGACCATGGGTCACATCGGTAGCACTGGGCTTCAGTGTAGAGCAAAAAATCGGCATATGTCTTGTTATTGATCAATCGGTACCCTTCCGGCGGGGCGGGGTGGGGCTGGCCGCGGGCCCGGCGGGTCGGCTCGGCTAGCGTGGGGCGATGGCGAACCCGACCCGATGGGTGACCGACACCGGCCCCGAACACTCGCAGTGGTATGTCGACCGGTTCCGCCGGCTGGCGGCCGAGGGCGCGGACCTGGCCGGCGAGGCCCGGCTGCTGGACGCGATGGTGCCGCCGCGCGCCCGTGTCCTCGACGCCGGCTGCGGCACCGGCCGGGTGGGCGCGGCGCTGCACGACCGGGGCCACACGGTGGTGGGCGTCGACGCCGACCCGGTGCTGGTCGAGGCGGCCGGCGTCGACCACCCCGGCCCCCGCTGGCTGGTCGGCGACCTGGCCGAGCTGGACCTCGCGGCGGCCGGGGAGTCCGAGCCGTTCGACGCCGCCGTGCTGGCCGGCAACGTGATGGCGTTCGTCGCGCCCGGCACCGAGCAGCGGGTGCTCGGGCGGGTCGCCGCGCACGTACGCCCCGACGGGGTGGTGGTCGTCGGCTTCGGCACCGACCGGGGCTACCGGCTGGCCGACTTCGACGCCGACGCGGTCGCCGCCGGCCTCCGCCTGGAGCACCGCTTCGCCACCTGGGACCTGCGGCCGTGGCGCGACGACGCCGACTTCGCGGTCACCGTGCTGCGCCGCCCCGCCTGACCGGCCTCCCCACGCCCGCCGCCGGCCGGCGCCCGCCGTCGGGTCCGCGCCCGCCCGTCGGAGCGGGGTGAGCGGGGAACCCTTCTCTACCGTAGGCGTTAACAGGGGGCCCTTCCTTACGCGCCGGCCGAGCGGGCCGCCGCCGGGTCGAGCGGGCTGCCGGCCGGCACGAGACCCACCAGGCCGGCGGGCAGCCGGACGGGGCGAACGTCGCGGTAGCCGAGCATGCCGAGCACGGCGGGGTCGGCCAGCACGTGCCGGCGGCCGAGATCGGTGACCACGCTCAGCGCGCCGCCGGTGGCACCCGGTGCGGCGACCGACTCCACCACGGCGCCGTGCCCGGGTTCGACCACGACGTGGTCGGCGACCGCCGTCCCGCCCGTCGCCTGCGGGGTGTCCGACAGGTCGGGCAGGGTCGCGCCCAGCCGCACGTCGCCCACCCCCGCGTCGTCGCCGACGCGGACGCAGAGCGCCCCCGGGTCCGCCGCGGCGAGCCGGGGCGGGGTCGGCGGCGGGGCGGCGGGCCCGGTCGGCACCAGGTCCGGCAGCTTGGGCAGGGCGGCGAACCGGCCGAGGGTCATCGCCTCCGGCTCCCCCTGGCCGGTGCGGGCCAGCAGCAGGGCGGCCTGCAACTCGGTGACGCCGGCCAGGCCGCCGGTGAGGGCGACGGCGTACTGGCGGCCGCCGCCGGAGTTGCGGACGAGGAAGACGTCGCCGACCGTCGCGCCGGTCACCCGGGGCGACGGTTGGCCGAGGCCGGGCAGGTCGAGCGGGGCGAGGTCGGCCCCGGCCGGGATGCTGTTGATCAGGGCGGGCGCGGCCGGCACCGCCCGCTGCCGGGTGGCGGCGAGCGCGGCGAGCACCCGCCCGGTGTCGCGCAGCAGGTAGCGGCGGGCGTGCCAGACCAGGTGCAGCCCGCCGTCCGGGTGTTGCAGCAGGATCGCGTCGTCGCCCAGGGCCCGGCCGCCGGTGGCCGCCGTGCCGATCAGCACGACCGACCGGGGTGCGCCGGGTTCCGCCCCGGCGGCGGCGCGCTCGGCCCCGGCGCCCGAGCAGACCGTCCACCCGGCGGTGGACAGCCGGGCCCGGTCGGGCAGCGAGTCGGGGGCGTCGGGGATGCCCAGCGGCAGCCCGCGCGGCACGCCCTCGATCGAGCGGCGGGAGACCAGCACGGTCTTCGCCCGCTCGGCGCCGATGATCAGCAGGGCGGAGGCGTAGTTGAGCACCGGGTGCAGCTTCTGCTCGCGGTAGACGAACCGGGCGCCGGACTCCTTCTCCACGATCACCGCGCCGGTGTCGCGCCACTTGGTGCCGCCGCCGGCGAACAGCCCGTAGAGGGCGAAGCCGCCGAGGGCGATCGCGGCGACCAGGACGCTGGCCAGCCCGGCCCCGGCCAGCCGCCGAAACGGCGACCGTGCGGGGTCGGTCTCCCGCATCACCAGGGCGGCGACCGCCCGCTGCACGGTGAACTGGTACGAGTGAAGCTGGTCCTGCCGCGACGGCATGCGGTTTCCTCCGACCGGTCGATCGGGGCACAGGATAGACGCTGCGTCGACCGCACGGAGACCCTCCGCCACGAGGGCGGGCAGGCGCGGGGTCGTAGGGTGTGACGCGAAGCGGTGGCCACGGCGTACCCCCCGGGGTACCCTTCTCCCCGGAGGTGACGCGAGGTGAAGCTGCGACCGGAGATGACCGCCGACGCCCTGACCCGCCTGAAGCGGGCCCGGGGCCAGCTCAACGCCGTGATCGACATGATCGAGTCGGGGGAGGACTGCCGCGCCACGCTGACCCAGCTCGCCGCGGTCTCCAAGGCCCTCGACCGGGCCGGCTACAAGCTGATCGCGTCCGGGATGCGGCACTGCAACGCCGCCCGCGACCGGGGCGAGGACCCGGAGATGACCGAGGAGGAGCTGGAGAAGCTCTTCCTGGCGCTCTCCTGAGCCCCCGCGCCCGGCGGGTCACCCGCGGGCGCGGGGTCAGGCGCGGGCGGAATGGCGGGCGTCGGTGTCATACTCCCAGCCCTCGCGCCAGGCGAAGTCGGCGGTGATCAACTCCTCCAGCGGGACGCCGTCGAGCAGGTGGTCCAGCGCCCACCGGGTGGCGACGTGTCCGATCACCAGGATCCGACGCCCATGCCAGCGCAGCGGGACGTCGTCGAGGAAGCGCCCGGCCCGCAGCACGGCCTGCCGCCAGCTCTCGCCACCCGGATAGGGCGAGTCGAGGTGGCGGGCCCGGCCCTGGTGCAGCTCCGCGGCGGAGGTGCCGTTGCGGTCGCCGTAGTCGCACTCGCGCAGCCGCCAGTCGTGCAGGACCGGGATGCCGCTGCCGCCGAAGGCCACCTCGGCGGTCTCCACCGCCCGGCGCAGGTCCGAGGTGAAGACGGCCGCGATGCCGTCGTGGCGCCTGCGGTCACCGAGCTCGGCGGCCAGCGCCCGGCCGCGCGCGGACAGCCGCCCCGGCAGCCAGCCGGTCGCCACTCCCCGGTCGTTGTCCTCACTCCACGAATGGGTCTCGAAGACGATCCGCGTCGACATGGATCAAGGCTAGGGGCCCGGCCGCGACAGAGGTTGCCGTCGCGTGACAGCCCTGTGAGCGAAACCGCCCCCGGCCGCGACCCAACATTCCCTATCAACACCCTTTCGGGGTACGGTAGGGAGCGATGAGGGAAGAAATGTACTCGGTCGAGCAGGTGGCCGACCTCCTCGGCCTGCACGTACGCACCGTGCGCGGTTACATCCGTGCCGGCCGGCTCCGGGCCACCCGGATCGGCAAGCAGTACCGGATCGCCCGCGCCGACCTCGACGCGCTCACCGGCCACCCGCCGACGCCGCCGGCGCGGAGCACCTCGGCGGAGGTGTCGAGCATCGTGCAGGTCGACGGCGTCGACCGGGCCACGGCCGACCGGCTCGGCACGTTCGTCCTGGCCGGGGCGAACAACGGGTACGACCTCGCGCACCCGCTGCGGGTGCAGACCGTCCACGACGAGGAACGGAACCGGATGAAGATCGTGATCCTGGGCGGCACCACCGCCACGGCCGGCCTGCTCCGCATGATCGACGCGGTGCTCGACACCGACGGCGGCCTGCTCGGCCGGGAGGGCGGGGAGGCGGAGGATGCCTGACGAGGTGCGCGAGCTGGCCGGGGTGCCGGTGCTGGTGTGCGACGCGGCCGGCCCGGTGGTGGCCACCGAGCAGGACGCGCTGGACCTGATCGGCGCGGCCTTCCTCGGCGCGCAGGTGGTGGCCGTGCCCGTGGACCGGCTGGCCGAGGGGTTCTTCTCGCTCGGCACCCGGTTCGCCGGCGACGTGATGCAGAAGTTCGTCAACTACCGGCTGCGCCTGGCCGTCGTCGGCGACATCTCCGGGCACCTGGCGGCCAGCCCGGCGCTGCGCGCTCTGGTGCACGAGTCCAACCGGGCCGACCATGTGTGGTTCCTGCCCGACCTCGACGCGCTCGCCGCCCGGCTGCGCGCCGGGTCCTGACCGGTCCCCGGCGGCCGGACGCGGGCGCGGCGCGCCCGTACCGGATGACGGTTGTTGCGGCGGTCGGGCCCGCGCGGGCGGTAAGATCCGCTCGGACCCGGCCGAAGTGAGGACCCGCGTGGGCGTGCGATTCGAGGAACTGGCCTGGCGGGAGACCCCGATCGGCGAGATCAGCCTGCGCCGCCGGCACGACCCCGCGCTGGACCGCGAGGTCTACGAGGTCAAGCTCGACGACGAGTTCCTGATGTCCAGCCTCTTCCCCGTCGCGGAGATCGAGCTGGCCCGGCTCGGGCTGGCCCCGCTGCGCGGCACGGCGCTCGACGTCGTGGTCGGCGGCCTCGGCCTCGGCTACACGGCCCGCACCGCCCTGGAGGACCCCCGGGTGGCCTCGCTGCTGGTGGTGGAGGCGATCGAGGACGTCATCGACTGGCACCGGCAGGGCCTGCTGCCCTTCGCGGCGGGCCTGGCCGACGACCCGCGCACCCGGTTCGTCCGGGCGGACTTCTTCGCGGCCGTGGCCGACGGGGCGGGCTTCGACCCGGACTCCCCCGGCCGCCGGTTCGACGCGATCCTGCTCGACGTGGACCACTCGCCCCGGCACGTGCTGCACCCGAGCCACGCCCCGTTCTACACCGACGAGGGCCTGCGCCGCCTCGCCGGCCTGCTGCACCCGGACGGGGTGTTCGCGCTCTGGTCCAACGACCCGCCCGACCCGGACTTCCAGCGGGTGCTCACCGGGGTGTTCCCGACGTCCCTGGCCCACGTCGTCCGCTTCCCCAACCCGTTGCAGGGCCGGGAGTCGGCCAACACCGTCTACGTCGCCCGCCGCTAGCCGCTGATCCCGGCCAGCCACGCCGGGCCGACGAAGTCGGCCCGGCCCACGGGCATGGCGGCGGCGGGCATGGCAGCGGCCGAACCGGGAAAGGCGTGTCCGACGGACGCCCCGGTCGGCGGGACCGTCCGGTCAACGGGAGGTGGACATGCGCGCCATGCTCTGGGTCGTCGGCGTCGTCGCCGGCGCGCTCATCCTGCTGGGTCTGCTGCTCGAGGCGGTCCGCTGGCTGGTGATCATCGGGGTGATCGCGCTGCTCGCGGTCATCGTGTTCGCGTTCGTCAAGGGCCGGCAGGCGGTACAGCACCGGCACTCGGCGCGGCGCTGAGCCCTGCCGGCGGCGACCGCCGGACATCCACCGTGATCACTTGCCCGGCGGTGACAGGGTGATCTATCATCCTCACGATGCGCAACCGTCGCGCCCCGTGAAGGAGCAGCTTCGTGTCCAACCGGGGCGCGTACTTCGTCGCCAACGACGCCATCCTGGATCTCGCGATCGCGTTCCTGAACAGCTTCCGCGTCCACAACCCGTCGATCCCGCTGTGCCTCGTGCCGTTCGGTGACGACGTCGGGGACATCGCCGCGCTCGCTGGCGAGTACGACTTCTCGGTCTGGCGCGACCAGGCAAGGCTGGACTGGTGTGACGACATCAGTCGCAGGTTCCACGGCCATACCGTCGGGCAGTACCGCAAGCTGGCGATCTGGGACGGCCCCTTCGACGAGTTCGTCTACATCGACACCGACACGGTGGTCCTCAGCGACATCGGCTTCACCTTCCGGCTTTTGGACCGCTTCGACTTCCTCACCTCCCACTCGGACCTGCCCGACATCCGCAGATGGGTGTGGAAGGACTCGGCGTACGCCGCCGGGGCCCTGAGCCGGCGGCAGGTCTCATACGCCGCCAACACCGGGTTCGTGGTCTCCCGCAAGCCGGCCCTGACGCCGGCGTCGGTCGAGGCCCGGCTCCCCGCCGCCCTGGCCCTCGCCGAGCACATGGAGCTGTCCTGCTACGAGCAGCCGCTGCTGAACTATCTCATCGTGACGGCGGGGGGCGGGTACGGCAGTCTGCTGGCCGTCGCGGCGGCCACCGGGTCGTGGCGCATCCCCCTCGAACGCTGGGCCGGTGACCCGTCGCTGTCCGTGCGGGACGGCCGGTTGGTCGGGTCGCGCACGCCGAGCCTGCTGATGCACTGGGCCGGCGAGTGGGCCCGCGCCCGCGCGACCGGCCGGCAGATCCCGTACGTCGAGCTGTGGGAGCACTACCGCCGACTGCGGGAGCCCGTCGGCTAGGCGCCACAGCCATGTCGCGGGGCGCGGCGCACCAGCCGAGCCGGCGGCCACCGGGCCGTCACACCGAGGCGGTCGCCAGGGCGTCCTGCCTCTCCTGCGGGCCGTGCGGGAGCGCGTCGGCGGGCGGCGGGGCGGGGGTCTCGGTGGAGCGGTTGGGCAGGGAGAGCCGGATGACCTTCCACCAGGCGGAGGCGACCTGCTTCGGCAGCGCCCCGGTGGTGTACGTCAGCCCGTACCTGGCGAACAGCGCCCGCACCTCGGGCGCGACCTCCTGGTAGCGGCAGCTCGGCAGGTCGGGGAAGAGGTGGTGCTCGATCTGGAACGACAGGTTGCCGGTCATGATGTGCAGCAGCCGGCTGCCGCTGATGTTGGCCGAGCCGAGCATCTGCCGCAGGTACCACTCGCCCCGGGTCTCCCCCTCGATGGAGGTCTTCTCGAAGGTCTCCACCCCCTCCGGGAAGTGCCCGCACATGATCACCGAGTGGCTCCACAGGTTGCGGATCAGGTTGGCGGTGAAGGTGGCCGCGAGGGTGCTGAGGAACGACGGCCCCGACAGCAGCGGGTGGATGACGTAGTCCTTGAGGAACTGGCGGCGGATCTTGCGACCGACCGCGCGGGCCCGGGCCCGGAACTCGGGGGCCTTGTGCCGGCCCTTGCGCAGGTTGCGGCCCAGCTCCAGGTCGTACGCGGCGATGCCGTACTCGAAGAAGCAGGCGTTGATCAGGTTCCACAGCGGCTGGCCGAGGTGGACCGGGTGCCACGGCTGGTCCTCGTCGACGCGCATGATGCCGTACCCGAGGTCGTTGTCCTTGCCGAGCACGTTGGTGTACGTGTGGTGCAGCTGGTTGTGCGAGTGCTTCCACTGCTCGGCCGGGGAGACGTGGTCCCACTCCCAGGTCGTCGAGTGAATCTTCGGGTCGCGCATGAAGTCGTACTGGCCGTGCAGGACGTTGTGGCCGATCTCCATGTTCTCCAGGATCTTGGCCACGGCGAGGCCGAGGGTGCCGACCACCCAGGCCGGCGGGAACAGCGAGAACAGCAGCACCGCCCGGCTGCCCAGCTCCAGCCGGCGCTGGGTCGAGATGACCTTGCGGATGTAGGCGGCGTCGGCCTCGCCGCGGCTGGCGAGCACCCGGTCGCGGATGGCGTCGAGCTCCCGGCCCAGTTCCTCGATGTCGGTGGCGGTGAGGTGGGCGATCGGGTTGTGGGCCTTCTTCTGGATGGCGGTCACGTCCGGTTCTCCTGTCAGAGGTCGATGTCGCAGGTACCGGCCGCCGCCGACACGCAGGTCTGGATGAGCACGCCGTCGCCGGGGACGGCGGTGGTGATCTCCCCGTTGCGCAGGTCCCGGACCGCGCCCTGGCGCAGCGGCACCACGCAGCCGAAGCAGATGCCCATCCGGCACCCGGACGGCATGAGCACCCCCGCCTCCTCCCCCGCGTCCAGCAGGGGGGTGCCGCCGTCGGCGGCGACAGTGACCCCGGCGCGGGTGAAGGTGACGTCGCCACCCGTGCCCGGTGAGATCACCGTGGGCCGGAACCGCTCGGTGTGCAGCCGGTCGGCCGCCCCGTGGGCGGCCCAGTGGGCCTCGACCGCGTCGAGCAGGCCGACCGGGCCGCACGCCCAGGTCTGCCGGTCGAGGTGGTCGGGCACCAGGTCGGCCAGCTCGGCCACGCCGAGCACGCCGTCGGTGTCGGTGTGCCGCTCGACGAGGCGGATCGCGCCCCGGTCGGCGAGGCCGCGCAGCTCGGCGGCGAAGATCACGTCGTCGGGGGTGGGCGCGGAGTGCACCAGCACGACGTCCGCCGCGGCGGGCACGCCGGCGCGCAGCATCCCCATGACGGGGGTGATGCCGCTGCCGGCGGTGAGGAAGAGGACCTTCCGCGGCGCGGTCGCGGGCGCGACGAAGTCGCCCTGGGCCTGGTCGAGCTGGACCAGGGTGCCGGGCCGGACCCGGCGGACCAGGTGGTTGCTGACCCGGCCGTCCGGGATCGCCTTCACGGTGACCGAGATCAGCCCGTCGCGGCGGCCGGGGGCGGAGGTCAGCGAGTAGGCCCGCCACTGGCGGACCCCGTCGACGTCCACGCCGAGGCGGACGTACTGCCCGGGGGTGTGCCCCCGCCAGCCCCGGCCGGGCCGGATGGTCACCGTCGCGGCGTCCCGGGTCTCGGGCCGGACGTCGAGGATCCGCCCGCGCAGGGCGGCGCCGGAGCGCAGCGGGGCGACCAGGTCGAGGTAGTCGTCGGGCAGCAGCGGCGTGGTGACCGTCTCGGCGAGCCGGAACAGCCTGTCCCGGACGGTGCGGCGGCCGGACGGGCGCGGGACGGTGGTGGTCATAGGACCAGGGTGGCGGACACGATCGCATAACATCTTGGCCAAGAAAGATGAAAGGCCCGCACGGTTTTGTTCCGGGAGAACAAGATGTCGGAAGAGTCGGGGACCGGTCGCCGCGCGGCCCACCTCGCGTTGGACGCGCCGACGGCCGCCCGCCTGCTCGCGGTGCTGCCGGCGGTCGCCGAGCGCACGGTCACCGCGATCACGGCCGAGGTGCCGGCCTACTCGGGCACCCTCACCGGGCAGATGCGGGCCAAGATCGAAAACGCGGTACGCATCGCGTTGGGCACCTTCCTCCAGCTCGTCGGGCGCCCCCAGGCGGCGGCCGACCCGAGCACCCCGCTGGCCCCCGCGCTGGAGGCGGCGTACGCCCTGGGCAGCGGCGAGGCCCGCTCCGGCCGCAGCATGGACGCGCTGCTGGCGGCGTACCGGGTGGGGGCGCGGGTGGCCTGGCGGGAGGTCTCCACCACCACCGTGCGCGCCGGGCTCGCGGCGACGACCGTCGCCGAGTTCGCCGAGCTGATGTTCGCCTACATCGACGAACTGTCCGCCGCCAGCGTGGCGGGGCACGCCGACGAGCTGGCCAGCGTGGGCCGGGCGCGGCAGCGCTACCTGGAGCGGCTCACCCAGCAGCTGCTGGCCGGCGAGGCCGAGGACGTGCTGCGCCGCAGCGCCGCCCGGGCGGACTGGCCCCCGCCGCAGACGCTGACCGTCGTGCTGCTGCCCCGCAGCGGCCTGCGCACGGTGCTGACCGCGCTCAGCCCGCACACGCTGGAGAGCGGGGAGGACGTGCCGGGGCCGGAGCCGGCCGAGGAGCTGGCCGTGCTGCTGGTGCCCGACGTCCACGGCGGCCGGCGGCGGCAGCTGGCCCGGGTGCTGCGCGGTCACCGGGCGGTGCTGGGGCCGGCCCGGCCGTGGCACCGGGTGGCCGGGTCGTACGAGCGGGCCGCCCGCGCGCTGCTGCTCGGGCTGCCCCGCGACGACGCCGACGCGCCCCTGGACACCGAGCGGCACCTGGCGCGGCTGCTACTCAGCACGGACCCGGAGGCCCTGGCCGACCTGCGGGCGCAGGTGCTGGAGCCCTTCGCCGCGCTGCCGCCGGCCACCGCCCACCGGCTCGCCGAGACGCTGCGGGCCTGGCTGCTGCACCAGGGCCGCCGCGACGACGTGGCGGCGGCCCTGTTCGTGCACCCGCAGACGGTGCGCTACCGGATGGCGCAGGTGCGGGAGCTGTACGGCGACCGGCTGCTCGACCCGCAGACCGTGCTGGACCTGACGCTCGCCCTGGCGGTGCTGCCGCCCGGCGACAGCGGCCGAACGGCCGTGGGCGGCACGGCACCACCGTCGAGGCCGACCGGGGGAAGCTAACGCACCGGGCGCGGCGGGCTCGACGCGCGGAGGATGAGTGCGACCGCCTCCCGGGCGGAGGTGGCCCGCGCGGGGGGACCGACCAGGTGGTCGAGGGCCTTGCCCCAGGACTGCGTCACCAACAGGTGCCCGGCGTCCGGCACGACCTCCAGGCGGGCGTCGGGCAGCGCGTCGCGCCACCAGCGGCCGTGCGCGGGGCCGGCGAGGGCGTCCCGCGCCCCGTAGAGCAGCAGGGTGGCCGCCCGCACCTGGTCGGGCGTGAAGCCCCACGGGCGCAGCGAGTAGCCGGCGACGTCGTCCGCCAGGCCTCGCGTGCCCTGGGCGAACGCCTCGGCCAGCAGGTCGCCGAACCGCGCCGCCGTGGCAGGGTCGGCCAACGCGGCCTCGTCGGCCTGGTTCGCGCCCAGCAGCCGCAGCGCGGCCGGGTCCCGAGGGTCGGCGGGCACCAGGGTGGTCAACGCGGCGTCCAGCTCGGCGCGGACGTCAGCGACGGGCCGGTCGCGCAGCGCCGCGATCATGTCCCGCTGCCGGGGGTCGAGCCAGGGCACCTCCTCGTCGGGGGCGGGGGTGGCCAGCACGGCCACCCGGCGCACCAGGTCGGGCCGGCGGGCCGCGAGGGCGAGCGCGACCCGTCCGCCGGCCGACCAGCCGGCGACGGAGACCTGCCCGAGGCCACGCTGGTCGAGCAGCTCGGCGAGGTCGTCGGCGGCGGCCGGCACGTCGGACCAGCCGGTGGCCGCCTCGGAGCCGCCGTAGCCGGGCCGGTCGGGGGCGAGGAGGGTCACCCCGGCGAGGCGCGTGGCCGCAGGGTCGGGATCGAAGGCCCCGGAACCCGGGGCCGGGTGACAGAACACCACCACCCGCCGGCCGGTGTCCGCACCGGAGCGGTGCACCGCCATCCGGCGGCCGTCCCTGAGCGTGATCATCTCCCCGGTGCTGGACATGCGGCCGATTCTGACAGCGACGGGCCCGGCTAAGGACGGTACCGCGGGAGGTCACCCGATCGGGTGACCCGCTGCGGGGCCGGCCCGGCGCACGGCGGTGCACAGGGCGGCGACCGCCACCGCGACCCCGCCGGCCCCGGCCACGACGAAGGTCACCGGCGCGCCGTGGCGCTGGGCCAGCCAGGTGAACGCCGCCGAGGGAGAAGTGGATCGTCCAGAACGCGGCGGTGACCCGGCCGAGCAGGTGCTCCGGCGTCACCTCCTGGCGCAGCGACAGCGAGCAGATGCCGCCGACGCTGAGGCAGCCGAAGTAGACGGCCACGAGCGCGCCGACCTCGGCGGGCCGGCGGGTCGACGCGAGGGCCGCGACCGCGCCGCCGGTGGCCGCGACCGCGCCGATCCAGCACGCCCCGAACCCGAACCGCCGGCGCAGCCGCGCGACGACCAGCGATCCGGTGACCGTGCCCGCGGCGCCGGCGGCGAGCACCAGGCCGACCGTGCCGTCGGGCTGGTGCAGGCCGTGCTTGAGGTGGTAGACGACCACGTCGTCCATGCCGTAGATGAGCAGGAGGAAGACGGTCAGCAGCGCGGTCAGCGGGCGCAGCACCCGGTGACGCCACAGGAACCGCGCCCCGGCGAGGAACTCCGCCCACGGCCCCGCGCGGCCCGCCGCGTCGGCGGTCGCGGCGCGACGGGCGGGAAGGCGTACCAGCGTCAGCAGCGCCCCGGAGACGCCGAAGCTGGCGGCGTCGACGGCGAGCGCGCCGGCCGGGCCCCACCAGCCGGACACGGCGCCGGCCAGCGCGGGCCCCGCGACCGCCGCGAGGGCGGTGCCGGCGTGCAGCCGGCCGTTCGCCCGGGTCAGCTCCGGGCCGTCGACCAGGCCGCGCACCGCCGTGACGGCGGCGACCTGGAACACCATCCCGATCGCCGCGGCCAGCGGCAGCAGCACGAACAGCGGCCAGACCGGTGGGGTCGGGGCCAGCCACCACACCAGCGGGACCACCGCGAACAGCAGCATCCGCGCCGCGTCCGCGCCGACCAGCAGCGCCCGCCGGTCGAAGCGGTCCGCGACGACGCCGGCGAACAGGCCGGCGACCACCGCGGCCGCGCCGGACGCGCCGGTGAGCAGGCCGGCCGTGGCGATCGACCCGGTCGCGTCGAGCACCAGCAACGGCACCGCGAGCTGGGAGAACGAGTCGCCGAGCACGGAGAGGACCTGCGCCGCCCAGAGCGCGCGGAAGCCCCGGCTGCGCCCCGGCGGCGCGGGCGCGACCGACGTCCCCGTGGTCGCCGTCACCGGGCAAAGGGTAGCCCACCGGGAGGGGCCGCGCGGGCCCTGGGAATCGCGGTGGCGGCAATTCCCGAATGGGGTCGGCCACCGCCTCTTTCGCGTTTCGCGACCGAGTCGTCTTTCTTACAACGGTCAATTCCGCGCCCCACCCCCGAAAGGATCTGCGAATACCATGCACAGGTGAAGGAGCATCACGGCCGTCAGCCATGGGTGGTGCGCATCCGTGGCGTCAGCGGCCTGATCCTCGGCAGCGGGACGCTGCTGGGCGACCGGCACGTCCTCACCTGCGCCCACGTCGTCGACCGTGCGGTCGGCCGCGCGGCGGCCGGGGCTGACCCGCCCGCCGACCGGGTCCAGGTCGAGCTGGTCCGCCTGCCCCGGCTGCCCGCCCGGTCCGCCGGGGTCGTGGCCGGCGGCTGGGTGCCGGCGGGCAAGGAAGGCCAGGGCGACATCGCCCTGCTCGAACTCTCCGATCCGGTCCCCGACCGCCCGGGCGCCGAGCTGCGGCGGCTGCCGCTGTGGGAGAAGCACGTCTACGCCTTCGGCTTTCCCAAGGAGTTCCGCGACGGCGAGACCGTCCACGCCGTCCTGCACGGGGGCACGGGCCCGGCCAACGAGTGGATGCAGATGGATCCGAGCCCGGCGACCCCCGGGCTCCGGGTGCGCAGCGGGTTCAGCGGCGCGGCGGCGGTCGACAACGACACCGGCTACGTGGTGGGCATGGTGGTCTCCTACTACAGCGGCCCCGCCTCCGGCCGTTCGTTCATGATCCCCGTGGAGACACTGCTCAACCATCTGCCCCTGCTCCAGGCGTGAGTGGTCGGCGACTCCTCCGTCGACCGGGAGTTGACGTCGGTGGGCGGCGGCCGGGAGGACGGCGAGGTCGCCCGGCGCACGGCCGAGTTCTTCGCCCGCCGCTCACCGCAGAACGTCCTGGTGGTCGTCACCGGTCCGCCCACGTCGACGGCCTCGGCCACCGTGCGCCGGGCCGTGGTGCTGTCCAACCGGCAGCTCCGGCCGTCGTCGGTCGATCCGGCCGCCGCCGAGCGGGACCCGTCGCTGCCGCCGCTGGGCAGCATCGACCTGGCGCTGGACGCCGCCGGCAAGCCACCACGGGAGCTGGCCGCGCGGATCCTGGGCTTCGTCGGCTCCACCGGGCCCCCGGCGGAGGCCGCGGCGGGCGACCTGCTCGGCGACGCGTCGCCCCGGTCGCTGCTGATCGACGGCGTGGACGAGTCGAGCGACTCCAAGGCGCTGGTCGACGACGTCGTCGGCCCGATCGTCGACCGTGCCGCCGAACGCGACCTGCGGATTCTGGTGGGCTTCCGCAGCCCGGCGGTCGGCCTGCGGCTCGCGCTGCTGGCCCGCCGGATCGCCGGGCTGCGCGAGGCCGAACACCTGGCCCGCGAAAACCGCCGCCGGATCGAGGCACGCGTGCGCGGGCTGCCACCGGCAAAGCCGCGGGCCAGCCAGCTGCGGATCCGGCTCACCGCGCTGCTGGCCGCGGCCCGGGAGCCCGACCCCGGCCCGTTGCTGGAGCACCTGGCCGCCATGGAGCAGGGCACCGACCGGGCCCTGCACGAGGTGACCGCGCTGCGACACGAGCTGACCGCGCGGGCCACCGAGCACCAGCAGCTGCGGGGGCTGCTGGACGCGCACCGGGCCCGCGCCGTCGCCGGCGGGTTGACCGAGCACCGGGGTATCGGGCGGTTCTACCGGCGGGCCCACGACCTGCTCTGGGCCGGCCCCTGCGACCTCGCCGACGCCGTGCACGCCTACGCCGAGGCGGTCCGCCGTGCCCTCGACGACCGGCGGGAAGGGGCGCCGTCCTGATGCGCTGTGCGCGTACCCCGGACTGTCCGGGCGTCGTCGACGCCGACGGCTTCTGCGAGGTCTGCGGCCTCGCGCCCTGGCCGACGCGGCCGGCGCGCGCCCGGCCGCGAGCCCGACCTCGGGGCGGAGTCCTTCGGGCGGCTGGTCGCCCGGGCCGCCCATCCCGAGTGGCGTCGCCGCTTCGCGTCCGCCTCCGAGATGTCCGAGCAGCTCAAGGGCGTGCTGCGAGAGCTGTTGCCGGCTCCCCCGGCCGACCGTGGCCAGGAACCGTCGACCGTGTTCGCCCCCACGGCGGCGCTGCTCGACGCCGGGCTCGGCGCGGTGCCGGGGCTGGCCGCCTGGACGGACCCGGCCGCCGCCGACCTGCCGCACCACGGCCGCCCGGCGCCGCCCTCGGTGGCCACCGGCCTGCCGGTGCCCCGCCCCGCGGCCGGCGACCCCGCCACCCCCGCCCTGCACCTGATCGGCGCGCTCGACCCCCGCAGCCTGCTGGCCCGGCTCGCGGCGTTCGAGACGGCCTCGGTCGAGGTCCAGCTGTCGCGCTGCCGGGCGCACCTGGAGCTGGCCGGGGCGGGCCCGGCCGAGGAGGCCCTGGCCGTCGCGGCCGGGCTGCTGGCCGAGGACGCGGTGGCCGACTGGCGGCTGGTCTGGCACCACGGCCTGCTGGCGCTCGCCCGGTCCGCCGTGGCCGAGGCCACCGAGCGGTTCGACCGGGCGTACGCGGAGCTGCCGGGCGAGGTGGCGCCGAAGCTGGCGCTCGGCTACTGCGCGGAGCAGCGGGGCGACGCCGGCGAGGCGACCCGCTACTACCGGGCGGTGTGGCGTCGGGACCGGTCGGCCGCCAGCGCCGCGTTCGGGCTGGCCCGGCTGCGGCTGGCCGACGGCGACCGGGCGGCGGCGGTGCGGTTCCTCGACGGCGTCCCCCGCGTGTCCCGGCACTACGACGCCGCCCAGGTCGCGGCCGTGCGGGTGCTGGCCGCCCGGCTCGGCGACGACCCGCCCGGCGCGGAGCACCTCAACGAGGCGGTGCGCCGCCTCGGCCGGCTGCGGCTGGACGGGGGCGCCCGGCACGGGGAGGCCCGCGACCGGATGACGGCGGTGCTCCGGCAGGCCGCCCTGGGCCGGGTCCTCGTGCACGGCGCCGCCGGCCTGGCCGGCGGCGAGACGCTGGGCGACGCGCCGTCGGAGCGGTCCCTGCGGCGGCTGCTGGAGAGCTCCCTGCGGGACCTGGCCCGGCAGGCGCGCACGGCCAACGACCACGGTGTCCTCGTCGACCGGGCGAACGCGGTCCGGCCACTGACCTTCCTGCGATCACGGTGAGGAGCGACCCGGTGTCCAGCGCGCTCGACTTCGACCTGCGGATCGACCACGACCGCTTCCTGTCCACGGGAGACCGCCAGTTGCACGCGATCCTCACCGTCACCGCGTCCGCCGGGGCGGGCGACGGCCCGGCGGAGGTCGACGGGGCCCGCTACGCGGAGGTGATCGTCGTCGACTGCTCCGGGTCCATGGCGCACCCGCCGACGAAGCTCGGCGCGGCCCGGCGGGCCACCGCCGCGGCCGTCGAGATGCTCCCGGACGGGGTCCGCTTCGCCGTGGTGGAGGGCACCCACGAGGCCCGGATGGTCTACCCCGCCCACCGGGGCCTGGCCGCCGCCGCACCGGCCACCCGGGACGCGGCCCGGCGCGAGCTGGGCCGGCTCGCCGCGGCCGGCGGCACGGCGATCGGCAGCTGGCTGGAGCTGGCCCGGGAGCTGCTGGCGGAGCACCCCGAGGCGATCCGGCACGCCCTGCTGCTCACCGACGGCCGCAACGAGCACGAGACGCCGCAGCGGCTCGCGGAGGTGCTGGCGGCCTGCGCGGGGCAGTTCGTCTGCGACGCCCGGGGCGTCGGCGACGCCTGGGAGCCCCGCGAGCTGACGCGCGTCGCCGAGGCGCTGCACGGCACCGCCGACGCGGTCCGTCGGCCCGAGGAGTTGGAGGCCGACTTCCGGGCGACCATGCGGGCCACGATGGCCAAGCGGGTGGCCCGGGCGGGCCTGCGGATCGCCGTGGTGCCGCCGGCGCGGGTGCTGTCCTGCCGGCAGGTGCATCCCACGATCATGGAGCTGCCCGTGACGCCGGTCGACGACCGGTCCGTGGCCTGCGCGACCGGCTCCTGGGGGGGCGGAGAGCCGGGAATACCACCTGTGCCTCGAGGTGGACCCGGCGGGCCGGCCGACGGGCGAGGACCTGCGGGTCGCCCGCGTCGACCTGCTGGTGGACGACGCCCCGGCCGCCCGGCCGGTGAACGTCCTGGCGCACTGGACGGAGGACCTGGCCCTGTCCAGCCGGATCGACCCGCGGGTGGCCCACTACACGGGGCAGGAGGAGCTGAGCCGGCTCATCGCCGACGGCTGCGACGCGTACGACACGGGCGACCGGGCGACCGCCGCGCAGCTGCTCGGCCGCGCGGTGGAGCTGGCCACCGCCGCCGGTGACGCGTTCCACCTGGAGCAGCTTCGGCTGCTCGTCGAGGACGTCGACGCCACCTCGGTACGCCTGCGCGACGACCTGCCCCGGCTCGACGTGATCAGCGTGGCCGTGCGGTCGTCGGTCACGGTGCGCGACCAGGGGCCGCGGGCGGCGTCGGGGCCCGTGCCGGCCGCCGACGCCCCGCCCCGGGTCTGCCCGGCCGGCCACCGCTCGCCGCCGGACGCCCGGTTCTGCCAGCGGTGCCGCCACGAGTTCACCGACCCCGCCGACGCCGGCCCGGTGCCGACGTGAGCGGCACGGCGCTGACCAGCACCACCCGGCGGACGCTGCTGCGGTTGCTGTGGGCGCTGCTCGCCGCGAACGCGGTCGCGCTGGCCGGCTGCCTCGCGGTCTTCCTCGGGGTGCAACGCACCACGGAGGCCGCGTACGACCGTTCCGTGCCGGCGATCCTGGCCGTGTACGACACCCAGGTCGCCCTGCGGGAGGCCCACGGCGCGGCGGTGGCCAGCTTCGCCGCCGGCACCCGGCTGCTCGCCGGCCCGGGCGAGGACTACCAGAACCAGATCGCCCGCGCGGGCCAGCACCTGGCCGAGGTCGCGGAGGACAACGCCGCCGGCGACGAGGGCAGTCGCGACATCCAGGTCGTCGAGGCGTCGCTGGTCACCTACACCGGTCTGATCGAGCGGGCCCACGCGCGCTTCGCCCAGCCCGGCGGCGGGGCGCTGGGCGCCGCCGCGCTGCGCGACGCGTCGGGCCTGTTGGAGGAGATCCTGGACCGCCTCGACCTGCTGAGAGGCAAGCAGGTCGCGGCGCTGGATCGGCAGGTCGACGGGACGTGGACGGGCCCCGCGATGGTCCTGCTCTGGCTGCTGCAGGTGCTCGTCCTCGGCGGGCTCCTGGTCGCCGCCCAGCTGTTCCTGCGCGACCGGTTCCGGCGGGTGCTCAACGCGCCGCTGCTGCTGGCGACGCTCGCGGTGGTGGCGATGGGCGGCACCACCGCGACGAGCCTGCGCTCGACCGACCAGCTCGCCGACGCCCGGACCGAGACGGGTTCGGCTGCCAGGGCCCGGGAGACGCAGCTCACCTCGCTGGTCGATCGGGACGCCGGGCGGCTGGCCGCCCTGCTCGCCGCCGCCTACGCACCGACGCCGTGCCCGGACACGGTCGCGCAGCCGCGCCCTCCCCGGAAGGCGGCGTCGGACGACGGGCCCGATTCTCCCGCCGGGAAGGCGTGGACGCACAGTCAGGAGGCCACCACGCTGGCGGCGCGGGGCGCGAACAGCCGCGGCGGCGAGATCGTCCTGCTCGCGGCGTCCCTACTCGCCGCCACCCTGGTGATCTTCGGGCTCCTGCCCCGACTAGAGGAATACAGGTATCGACAGCGATGAGACGCGGCGCGCTCGCCCTGGTCCCGGTCCTGCTCGTCGGCGCCGGCCTGGCCGCCTGCGCCCATTCCCCACCGCCGCGCACCCTGAGCGTCGTCGCGTCCTGGTCGACCGACGGCGAGGGCGCCACCGAGGAGGAGCGGAGGCGGCGCAGCGAAGCCGGGCCCTTCCTGGCGGTGTTGGACGCCTTCATGAAGGAGCACAAGCACAAGATCAAGGTCAACTACCAGGGCACCCGGGACGTCAGCCAGGTGCTGCGGTCCGGGGCCGACCGGGGCCGGCCGCCGGACGTCGCGGTGCTGCCCCGGCTCAACGACCTGAAGACGTACGTGCAGAGCGGCGACCTGTACCCGCTCGACGACGTCCTCGTCCCGGCCGAGCAGCCGGGCCTGGCACGGCAACTGCTCCAGCTCACGCCCCCGAACGGCACGCATGCCCGGGTGTACGGGCTGTCCGTCGCCGTGCACGCCAAGAGCCTGGTCTGGTATCGGACGGACGGCCCCGCCGGCCCCACCGTGCGCAGGTCCCCGGCGACGTGGGCGGAACTGGTCGCCCTGACCCGCGACATCGAGACGCGCGGGATCGTGCCGTGGTGCCTCGGGATGGGGGCGCAGCCGCAGTCCGGGTGGCCCGGCACCGACTGGATCGAGGACATCCTGCTGCACCGCTCCGGGCAGACCGTCTACCAGCGCTGGGCGGCGGGGCAGCAGGCGTGGAGTTCGCAAGAGGTGCGGGAGGCCTGGCAGGCGTGGGGCGCGCTGGTGGGGGCGGGGCGGCCCACCCGCACCCCCCTGCTCACCAACTTCGACGTGGCGGGGCGGGGCATGTTCGGCAGGAGCCCGAGTTGCCTCCTCGACCATCAGGGCTCGTTCATCGTCCGCACCTACCAGGGGTCCGATCCGGACAGTCCGCCACCCGCGGTCGGCTTCTTCCCCTCGCCCACGTTCGGCCCGACGGCGGGCGCGCCGGTGCGGGAGATCTCCGAGGACGTGGTGGGCATGTTCGCGGACTCGCCGGAGGCCCGGACGTTGATCCGTTTCCTGGCCGGCGAGCAGGCCCGCCAGGTGTGGCGGGCGGCGAACGGCGGCCTGGCCTTCACCCTCAACGCTCAGGCCACTGCGGCGGCCCACCCGGCGGGCCTGCCGCGCCGCATCGCGCAGACCCTCACCACCGCCACGCTCTGCCGCGACGCCTCGGACATGATGCCGGCGGCGATGACCGCCGCGTTCCACTCGGCCGTCCTGCAGTACCTGGACGATCCCGCGTTGCTGGGCAGCCTGTTGACCGAGCTGGATATCGTGCGGAGCCAGACGCGGGAGGACGAGTGGCTGGGGCTGCCGTGCCTCAGCCCACCGGGGTAGCCATCGAGAAGGGACAGTGGATGAGCGAGGTGGTCGAGTTCGCCCTCGACGGCGGGGGGACCGTGCTCGTGGCCGTGGACGAGACGCCGGGGATCGCCCCGGCGTCCGTCGCCGACAACGTGCTCCGCCGGGCCGGGGTGAGCTTCAACAAGGCGATCGGCCAGGCGCGGGACGCCGCGTCGGCCGCGCTGACCGAGTTCCGCTCCATGGTGGACCGACCGGACGAGGTGGAGATCAGCTTCGGGATCCAGCTGACGGCCGACGCGGGCGCGCTGATCGCCCGCACCGGCGTGCAGGGGCAGCTCCAGGTGACCGTGCGCTGGCACCGGGAGCCGAGCGCCTGAGCGGCGCCGTCGGGGTGACGTCGTCCGCCGGCGCTCACACCCCGTCCTGACCTGCGCGTACGCGGCGACATCGGGCCGCCCGGCGATCCGCCGGGCGGCCCTTCGCGTGCCCGGAGTCCATCCCGGCGACGCTGCGTGAGCGCGTCGGGACCGGGCGAACGGGATCGGCGCTGGGCTTGCGCGGGCTACTAAACCGGTCTAGCGTCCCTCTCCAACGGGGGGCGTTTGTTGCAGCGGTGTGAACCGAGCATTGCCGGACTATGGCCGAGAGGATGCCGCGCGTGGGACCGAGCCGACCGACCATCACCGACGTCGCGAAGGCGGCCGGAGTGTCCAAGGGCGCGGTGTCCTTCGCCCTCAACGGGCGTCCCGGGGTAGCCGAGGAGACCCGCGCCCGCATCCTGGCCGTGGCCGCGTCGCTGGGCTGGACCCCGAGCCACCGGGCCCGGGCCCTGTCCGCGTCGCGGGCGTTCAGCGTCGGCATGGTGATCGCGCGGCCGCCCGAGCTGCTCGGGGCCGACCCGTTCTACCCGTCGTTCATCGCCGGCGTGGAGCGGACCCTGTCCGACCGGGGGCAGTCGCTGGTGCTCCAGGTGGTGCCGGACCTGTCGGTGGAGGAGACCAGCTACCGCCGGCTCGCCACGGCCGAGCGGGTCGACGGGGTGTTCGTGCTCGACCTGCGGCTCGGCGACCCGCGGATCGCCCTGCTGGCCGAGCTGGGGCTGCCGGCGGTCACCATCGGCCGGCCGGACGTGCCCAGCAACCATCCCGCGCTGCTGGTCGACGACCGGCCCGGGGTCACGGCGGCCGTGGCCCACCTGGCGGGGCTCGGGCACCGCCGCATCGCCCACGTCTCGGGGCCGCTGCACTTCCTGCACGGCTCCGTGCGCCGCCAGGCGTGGGAGCAGGCCCTCGCCGACGCCGGCCTGACCGCCGGCCCGTGCGTCGAGTCGGACTTCTCGGCGGCCGGCGGTGCGCAGGCCACCCGCGCGCTGCTGGACACCGACGACCCGCCCACCGCGATCGTCTACGGCAACGACCTGATGGCGATCGCCGGCCTCTCGGTCGCCGTCCAGCTCGGCATCAGGGTGCCCGACGAGCTGTCGATCACCGGCTTCGACGACACGGAGCTCGCCGGCTACGTCACCCCCACCCTCACCACCGTCCGCACCGACCCCTTCGGCTGGGGCCGGGCCGCTGCGGACGCCCTGCTCGACCTCATCGACGGCCGGCCCGGCGCGGACATCCCCACCCCACCCGCGCCGCTGGTCGTGCGCGGATCGACGGCGCCACCGCCCACCCGACACCCCTGAACAGAGCCCACCACACCCCGACCCCAGCACCGCCTCACCCGCACCGCCGACGGCCACCGGCCCGGCGGGCGGACGAACCTGACCCCGTCCCGGATCGGAGAAGACATGAGACGGACCCTTCCCGCCGCCCTGCTGACCGTCGCCCTGGCCGCCACCGCCGGCTGCGGCGACTCCGGCGGCGGCGACGCCGGCAAGGCCAACGCCGCCCGCGGCCCGATCACCATCTGGCTGTCCAACAACGCCGAGGAGGTCGCCTGGGGCAAGGCGATGGTGCAGGCGTGGAACGCCCAGCACGCCGACCAGACGATCACCGCCCAGGAGATCCCGGCCGGCACCAGCTCCGAGGAGGTCATCGGGGCGGCCATCACCGCCGGCAACGCCCCGTGCCTGATCTTCAACACCGCCCCCGCCGCCGTGCCGCAGTTCCAGAAGCAGGGTGGCCTCGTCGCGCTCGACTCCTTCGCCGGCGCCACCGACTACATCACCGAACGCACGGGCGAGACGGCCGGGCAGTACAAGTCGCCGGACGGCAAGTTCTACCAGCTGCCGTGGAAGTCGAACCCGGTGATGATCTTCTACAACAAGAAGGTCTTCGCCAAGGCGGGCCTCGACCCGGAGAAGCCGCAGCTGGCCACGTACGACCAGTTCCTCGCCGCCGCCCGCAAGATCAAGTCTTCCGGCGCCGCCCCGGCCGCCATCTACCCCGCGCCGACCAGCGAGTTCTTCCAGTCCTGGTTCGACTTCTACCCACTGTTCGCCGCCGAGACCGGCGGCAAGCAGCTCCTCGACGGCGGCAAGCCACAGTTCAACTCCCCCGAGGGGCAGCGGGTCGCGGAGTTCTGGAAGACCCTCTACGCCGAGGGCCTGGCCCCCAGGGAGAAGTACAACGGCGACTCCTTCGCCGACGGCAAGGCCGCCATGGCCATCGTCGGCCCGTGGGCCATCTCGGTCTACCGGGACAAGGTCTCCTGGGGCGCCGTGCCGGTGCCCACCTCCACCGGCATCCCCGCCGACCAGGTGCGGACGTTCAGCGACGCCAAGAACGTCGCCATGTACTCGGCCTGCCAGAACCGCGCCACCGCCTGGGACGTGCTGACGTTCGCCACCAGCAAGGAGCAGGACGGCGCGCTGCTCACCGCCACCGGTCAGATGCCGCTGCGGGCCGACCTGCCGGCCGCCTACCCTGACTACTTCGCGAAGAACCCGGCCTACCAGGGCTTCGCCCAGCAGGCCGCGCGCACCGTCGAGGTGCCCAACGTGCCGAACTCGGTGGCGATCTGGCAGGCGTTCCGCGACGCGTACACCGAGTCGGTGATCTTCGGTAAGAAGCCGGTGCCCGACGCCCTCTCCGCCGCCGCGGAGAAGGCCGAGCAGCTCGCCGCCTCCTGATGGCCGCCGCCCACGCCGCAGCCGCCGCCAAGGCCGGGCCGGTGGCCGGCGGCGACGGCGCCGGACGCCGCGCCCCGCGCGGCCGGGTGGCGGCGGTGCTCGGCCGCCACCCGGTGGGCCTGCTCCTGGCCGCGCCGTACGCCGTGTTCGTCGCCGCGGTCTTCGCCTACCCGCTCGGGTTCGCGGTCTGGATGAGCTTCCACGACTACTTCTTCGCCGCCCCCGGCGCGGTGGTGGACCGGCCCTTCGTCGGGCTCGACAACTACCGCGCGGTGCTGACCGACCCGCAGGTGCGCCAGGCGTTCGGCAACATCGGCGTCTTCCTCGTCATCAACGTGCCGCTCACCGCCGGGCTGGCGCTGCTGCTGGCGGTGGCGCTGAACAGGGTGGTGCGGGCGCGGACGTTCCTGCGGGTCGCCTTCTACGTCCCGTACGTCACCGCGAGCGTCGCCGTCGTCGGGGTGTGGCTGTTCCTGTTCAACTCCGACGGGCTGGTCAACCGGGTGCTCGGTCCGCTGGCGCCCGACCCGTCCTGGCTGGTCAACGAGGGCCTCGCGATGCCGGTGATCGCCGTGTTCGTGGCCTGGAAGCAGCTCGGCTTCTTCATCCTGCTCTACCTCGCCGCGCTGCAGAACGTGCCGAAGGAGCTGTACGAGTCGGCGGCCGTGGACGGGGCGTCGGCGTGGGCCCGGTTCCGGTCGGTGACCGTGCCGGCGGTGCGCCCGGCGACCGCCCTGGTGGTCATCCTGGCCACCATCACCGGCGCGAACCTGTTCACCGAGCCGTACCTGCTCACCGGCGGCGGGGGGCCGAACGGGTCGTCGGCGTCGCCGGTGCTGGTCATGTACCAGCGCGGCATCCAGCAGGGCCAGCCCGACGTGGCCGCCGCCATCGGCGTGCTGCTGGTGATCGGCGTGCTGGTGGTCTCGGCGATCAACCGGCGGCTGCTGGAGAGGGACTGACATGCCACGCACCCCCGCGAAGCCCACCACCGGCGGCCGGCTGGCCACGGCGCTGCGCGCCGTCGCGCTGTTCGGCGGCGCGCTGGTCTTCCTGTTCCCCTTCTACTACATGTTCGTCGGCTCGTTGCAGGCCGAACCGGACACCTCCCCGGCCGGGGCGTTCCCGACCTCGGGGCTGACCCTGGACAACTACCGGGACATCAACGCCCGGGTCGACCTGCTCGGCTCCCTGGTCAACTCGGGGATCTTCACCGGCGGGGTGATCGCCTGCACGGTCGTCTTCGGCATCCTCGCCGGCTACGCGCTGGCCCGGCTGCGCTTCCGCGGCCGGGGCACGCTGTTCGCGCTCGTGCTGCTGGTGCAGGTGATCCCGTTCCAGCTCCTGCTGATCCCGCTGTACGTGCTGATCGTGCGCGGCTACGGGCTGGCCGACTCGTACCTCGGGATGATCCTGCCGTTCGCGATCAACACCACGGCCGTGTTCGTGTTCCGGCAGTTCTTCCTGCAGCTGCCCGACGAGCTGTTCGCCGCCGCCCGCGTCGACGGCGCGGGCGAGCTGCGGGTGCTCTGGTCGGTGGCGCTGCCGCTGGTGCGCCCGGCGCTGCTGACCGTCGTCCTGTTGACGTTCATCGGCCCGTGGAACGAGTTCCTGTGGCCGTTCCTGGTGACCAAGCAGGCGGACATGCAGCCGCTGGCGGTCTCGCTGGCCAACTACATCAGCAACGTGGCGGCCCGCGCCGCCAACCCGTACGGGGCGGTGCTGGCCGGGGCGTGCGTCCTGGCCGCCCCGGCGGTCGGCCTGTTCCTGGCCTTCCAGAAGCACTTCGTCTCCACCGACATCGGTTCCGGCGTGAAAGGTTGACGATGACTGTCTCCACCACCGTCCCCTACACCCTGACCAGGGTCGGCGTCGTGATGACGCCCGAGCCCGGCCAGCTTCTGGAGGCCGAGGGGGTGTTGAACCCGGCCAGCGGCCGCACCCCCGACGGGCGGCTGCACCTGCTGCCCCGCCTCGTGGCCGAGGGCAACGTGTCCCGCGTCGGCCTCGCCGAGGTCGCGCTGCGCGACGGCGTGCCGGCCGGGGTCCGCCGCGAGGGCGTCGTCCTGGCCCCCGACGAGGGCTGGGAGCGGGGCAAGAACAACGCCGGGGTCGAGGACCCCCGCACGACCTGGGTGCCGGACCTCGGCAAGCACCTGATGACGTACGTCGCGTACGGGCCGCTGGGCCCGCGCCTGGCCCTGGCGGTGTCGGAGGACCTGCGGCACTGGCGGCGGCTCGGGCCGGTGCAGTTCGGCTACCAGCCCGACCTGGACACCGACCTGAACATGTTCCCCAACAAGGACGCCGTGTTCTTCCCCGAGCCGGTGCCCGGCCCGGACGGGCGGGACTGCTTCGCGATGCTGCACCGGCCGATGTGGGACCTGGGCTGGTTCCGCCCCGGCGAGGGGGTGCACCTGCCCGCTGGCGTCACCGACGAGCGGCCCGGCATCTGGATCTCCTACGTGCCGGTCGACGAGGTGCGCGCCGATGTCGGGGCGCTCGTGCGGCTGCGCGGGCACCGCTGCGTGGCGCTGTCGGAGTTCGGCTACGAGGAGCTGAAGATCGGCGCGGGCCCGCCGCCGCTGCGGGTGCCCGAGGGCTGGCTGCTGATCCACCACGGGGTCACCGGCGAGATCCCCGAGGGCTTCGACCCCACCACCCAGCGCGTCGAGTACGCCGCCGGGGCGATGCTGCTCGACCCGGCCGACCCGTCGCGGGTGCTGGCCCGCACCGCCGAGCCGATCCTCGTGCCGGAGCTGGCCGAGGAGCGCAGCGGCACCGTGCCGAACGTGGTTTTCCCGACCGCCATCGAGGAGGTCGACGGCGTCCACTACGTCTTCTACGGCATGGCCGACTCCCGCATCGGCGTGGCCCGGCTGGACCGGCTGCCGTGACGACACCCCTGTCCCGACCGCACCGAGGAGCCACCGTGAAGCGCCGCACCCTGATGCTGGGCGGGCTCGCCCTGACCACTCCCCTGCTCGCCGGCTCCCCCGCCGGGGCCGCCCCGGCCGATCCTGCCGCCACGCCGTCCACCGCCACCGGGCCGGCCGGCGGGCCGCTGACGAACCTGGCGCACCTGGACTTCCTGCGCCAGGCCGTCGCCCCGCCCGCCCAGGACGGGCACACCACCTACCGGCTCGCCGAGTCCCCCGAGGTCGGCATGCTGTGGACGTACGCGGAGCCGGGGCCGGACGGCGACCTGCGCCGCGTCGGCGGCGGCGCGTACGACGCGGCCACCGACACCTGGGGGCAGGGCGCGTACAACGCCGACGACGTGTCCCGGGCCGCCGTGGTCTACCTGCGGCACTGGGCGCAGACCGGGGCGGCGGGCAGCCGGGACGCCTCCCAGGAACTGCTGCGCGGGCTGACCTACCTGCAGACGACGACCGGGCCGCACGCCGGCAACGTGGTGCTGTGGGCACAGCCCGACGGCACGCTCAACCCGAGCGCCGAGCCGGTGGAGCTGCCGGACCCGTCCGACAGCGGCCCGTCGTACTGGCTGGCCCGCACCGTGTGGGCGCTCGGCGAGGGGTACGCGGCCTGGCGCACCGCCGACGCCGGGTTCGCCGGTTTCCTGCGCCAGCGGCTCGACCTGGCCGTCGGGGCGCTGGAGCGGCAGGTCCTGTCCCGGTACGGCACCTACCAGACCGTCGACGGCGAGCGCACCCCCGCGTGGCTGATCGCCGACGGGGCCGACGCCACCGCCGAGGCGGTCCTCGGGCTGGCCGCGTACGTGCGGGCCGGCGGCGGGTCGGCGGCCCGCCGGGCGCTGCGCCGCTTCGCCGAGGGCATCGCCGCCCTCTCCGGTGGCGACGCCCGGCACTGGCCGTTCGGGGCGGTGCGCCCGTGGGCGCTGTCGCGGTCGATGTGGCACGGCTGGGGCTCGCAGATGCCGGCGGCGCTGGCCGCCGCCGGCAGGGCGCTCGGCGACCGGCGGCTGCTCGACCCGGCGGTCGCCGACTCCGCCACGTTCACCCCGTGGCTGCTCACCTCCGGCGGCCCGGACAACGGGCGGATCCCCACGCCGGTGGACCGCAGCCAGATCGCCTACGGCGTGGACTCCCGCCTGCAGTCGCTGCTCGCCGTCGCCGACGCCACCGGGCGCGACGGCTTCGACCGGCTCGCCGGGGTGGTCGCGGCCTGGTACTTCGGCGCGAACGCGGCCGGCGTGCCGGCGTACGACCCGGCGACGGGGCGCACGATCGACGGCATCTCCGGCGACGGGGCCGTCAACCGCAACTCCGGGGCCGAGTCGACCATCCACGGCCTGCTCAGCATGCTCGCCCTGGACGCCCGGCCGCAGGTGGCGCAGGCGGCCCGGCAGGGCCGGATCGTGGAGCGGGTCGGCACCCGGGTGGTCGAGGCGGAGCAGGGCGCGCGCGACGGCGGGGCCGCCGTGGTGACCCCGGCCTCGTCGTGGACCGGGGAGTCGTCGATCAGCGGCGGCAGCCTCGTGCGGATGCCCGCCGGGTCGACCGTGCGCTGGGAGCTGCCGCCGTCGGCTCAGCCGGAGCTGGTGCTGCCGGTGGTCGACCTGACCCCGGGCGCGTCGGCGGTCACCCGCTGGGCGGGCGTGTCCGGCGACGGCCGGGAGCTGCCGCTGGGCCAGGTGCGGCACGGGCAGGCCGGCGCGCAGGGCACCTCCCCCGCGCCGGGGGTGCTGCTGCCGGTGACCCCGTCCGGGCCGGGCGAGCTGCCGGCGGGGGCGACGGCGCTGGTGGCCACGGCCGCCGGGGACGGCGCGGTGGTCGACGCGGTCATGCTGGAGCCGCTGCTGTCCCGGTTCGTCGTCGCCGGGGACGGCCACGCCACGGCGGTGCTGCGCAGCGCCGCCCGCACGCCCCGCACGGCCACGCTCACCCTGCCCGGCGCGGGGCGGGCCGTCGTCGAGGCGTACGACTCGGCGGGGGTGCGCCGGTCGCGGACGGTGGTGTCCGGCGCGGCCGTGCCGGCGGTGGTGCTGCCCGGCGGCTTCACCGTCGTGCGGCGCTGACCGTCGGAGCCGCTGACCGTCGTGCGGCGCTGTTGATCGTGGCGCGGGGCCGGCCCGGACGTCGTCGGCCGGGCCGGCCCCCGCACGCGGGTCAGACCGCGACGACGCGGTTGTCCACGATGGAGCTGAACGTCGACTCGGGCGCGATGAGGCCCCACTTCACCATCCACCGGTAGGTGCGCTCGAACTCGGCCTCCGGGTAGGGCTCGGGGTCGATGTAGCGCAGCCGGCCGAGCCGGAAGTCCGCCGGCTCCAGCTTCACCAGGTCCTCGGGGACCTCGGCGACGAAGTGGTGCAGGTACGGCCGGATGTCCTCGTTGATCTTCTTGACGGCCCGGCGGACGGCCCGGTCGACGGCGGCGAAGGTCTCCGGGTCGACATCGGCGCTGGCGATCTCCGAGCCGACGTAGAACGCCTCGGTGACCAGCACGTAGCCGAGCTTCTCGGCGGCGGTGGTCCACGGCTCCATCAGGGCCACGGCGTCGATCTCGCCGTCGCGCAGCTTGCGGAACCGCTCGGCCGGCCCGCCGGCGTGCACCACCTTGATCTCGTCCTGCTCCAGGAAGCCCTCCAGGGACTGGATGGCCAGGTAGTGCGAGCCGTGGTGGAAGTTGACGCCGACGGTCCTGCCGGCCAGCCCCTGCGGGTGCTTGATGTCGGAGTCGGGCCGCACGAAGATCGCCTGGCTGGCCACGGAGGCGCGCTTGGCGATGATCTGCCCGCCGCGCTCGCTGTCGTGGGAGCGGCGGATCTGCCCCCACTCGCAGGCCCGGTAGAGGGAGACGTCGCCGCTCTCGAACGGCTTGGAGATGCCGCCGAACGAGCTGACCAGCTCGTGCTCCTCGATCGGCTTGAGCACCGCGTCGTACGAGCCGGGGGCGACCAGCTCCAGGTCGATGCCCTCCTCGGCGAAGTAGCCGTGTTCCAGGCCGACGAGGTACGGCAGGGTGAAGATGGCGCCGCTGCGGACGCTCCTGACCTTCTTGAGTGTCACCGGGGTGGTCCCTTCTGTGCTGGTTGGTGCTGTGCGTTATCTGGCGGGGGTAGCGGTCGGTGGTGCCGTCGGCGCGTCCTCGATCCCCACCACCTCCTCTCCGGCCGGCCGGTCGGGTGGCGGCCGGAACAGCCGCCACGTCGCGTACGCGCAGTACGCGGCGGTCGCCGCCACCAGCGCGTACGCGACGCGCAGGGCGGTGGTGAAGTCGTCGCCGGCCTCGGCGGCGACCCGGGCGATGTCGTCGGTCGGCTGGCCGGTCAGGGCCAGCACCGACACCACCACCGCGCCGAGGACGGCGACCCCGAGGTTGGTGCCGATCTGCCGGGAGGCGCTGGTGATGGCGCTGGCCACCCCGGCCCGCTCGCGGGGCAGGCTGTTCACGGCCGTGTTGGTGGCCGGCGGGTTGACCAGGCCCATGCCGGCGCCGAGCAGGAGGTAGCCGACGAGCAGCGGGGCCAGGCCCGCGTCGGTGGTGACGGTCAGGGCGAGCATGGTCATCGACGCCACGAACGACAGGTGCCCGACGGTGGCGGGCAGCCGGCCGCCGTGCCGGCCGACGATCCGGCCGGAGACGTTGGCGAGCACGAGCGTGCCGAGGGTGGTGGGCAGGGTGAGCAGGCCGGTGGCCAGCGGGCTGAACCCGCGCACCTGTTGCAGGTAGAACGTGTTGACGAAGGTGAACCCGCCCAGCGCCAGGTATGCCACGACCGCGGTGAGCACCGCGCCGCGCAGCGCGGGGATCGCCAGGTGGCGCGGGTCGAGCACGGGGTCGGGGCGGCGGCGGGCGGCCGGCACGTACCCGACGGCGGCGGCCACCGCCACGGCCACGGCGACCAGGACGGGCCCGCTCAGCCAGCCCCGACTCGGGCCGTCGATCAGCGCGAACGTGAAGCCGACCAGCACCAGGGCGGCCAGGGTGTTGCCCAGCCCGTCGAGGCGGCGGGGCGGGCCGTCGACGACGCCCGGCGGCAGCAGCCGGGTGCCCAGGTAGAGCACCGCCGCGCCGGCCACGCTGACGGCGAAGAGGCTGCGCCAGCCGGCGGCCTGCACCAGCACCCCGCCGACCAGGGGCCCGCAGGCGGCGGAGACCCCGGCCGTCGCGCTCCAGGTGCCCAGCGCCCGGCCGCGCCGCAGCGCGTCGGGGAACAGGTTGGCGATGAGGGCGAGGGCGGGCGGGGCCATCAGCGCGCCCCCGACGCCCTGCACGCCCCGGGCGGCGACCAGGGCGGGCGCGTGCGGGGCCACCCCGCACAGCAGCGACCCCGCGACGAACACCAGCAGCCCGACCCGGAACATCCGCCGCCGCCCGTACCGGTCGGCGACCGCGCCGCACAGCAGGGTGAGGCTGGCCCGCACCAGCGCGTTGCTGGTCGCCACCCACTGCAGCTCGACCGTGCTCAGCCGCAGGTCGCGCTGCACCGACGGCAGGGCCAGGTTCAGCGCCGCGCCGTCGAGGACGCCGAGGAACAGCGTCCCGCAGCACACCAGCAGGGCGGCGCGGCTGCGCCAGGTGAGGGTCATCGTCGGCTCAGAGCTTCTCGTACACCGGCTTGTCGGCCCGCTTCTTCAGCACGCCGACCTCGATGGCCAGGTCGATCTGCTTCTCCAGGTTGGCGAAGACGGTGTCGTCCCACACGTCGGCGTAGACGGGGGCGAGCCGCTCCGGCAGCAGCTCGATGGCCTTCTTCTCCTCGGCGGGGACGCCGTAGTCGGCGTGGTACTTCCCGATCAGGGCCGGGTCCTGCTTGATCAGCCGCCAGGCCTCCAGGGTGAAGTCGACGTACGCCTTCGCGGTCTCCCGGTTGGCGGCCAGCCAGTCGCGGCGCACGGCGGTGCCGTTGAGGAACAGCGGGCTGCTGTCGCCGGTCCCCTTCTGCCACAACTCGCCGACGGAGGCGAGCTGCCGGTTGCCGGAGCCGACGAGGCGGGTGGCGTTGGGCTCGATCGCGATGATCGCGTCGAGGTCGCCGCGTTCGTAGAGCGCGAGGTTGGCGATGGGCTGCCCGGTGAACAGCTTGAACTCCCGGTCGAAGCGGATGCCGTTGACCGCCGAGGCCAGGGCCGCGGCCCGGTAGGTGTCGCTGCTGGGCGGCTGCACGCCGACCTTCCTGCCCTTGAGGTCGGCGATGCTCTGGTACGGGCTGTCGGCCGGGACGATCCAGCGGCCGTGGTTCCACAGCGACGGCCCGACGATGACCACGTCGTGGCCGCTGGTGTTCACCTCGGTCGCGCCCAGCGGGCCGAACGCGTAGATGTCGAGCACGCCGGTGAGCAGCTGCTCCTGCCCCGCGCCGGGGCCGCCGCCGGCCTTGCGGTCGAGGCGGAGCCCGTGCTTGGCCTCCAGGCCGAACTGCTCGGCGACGGAGTCGCGGATCGCCCCCGCCGTGCCGGGGCTGCGGGGCTGCACCTTGGCGCTGCGGGTGCCGCCGCCACCGGCGGCGGCCGGCTCGTCGGTGCCGCACGCGGTCAGCAGGGTGGCCGCGCCGGCGCCGCCGGCGAGGAGCCCGGCGGCGCGCAGCAGGGATCGTCGGGTGAGGGGTGTCGTGGACACGGGGGTTCCTTCCAGGGTGAATCAGGCGGGTGCCCGGCCCGAGGGGTGAGGGCGGCGGGCCGGTGGCCGCGCCGGGGATGGGGCGGGCTCAGGTGAGGGCGGCGACGATGCGGCGGTGCACGTCGAACAGTTCGGGGTCCTCGGGGCTGCGGGGGCGCGGGCGGTCGATGCGGTACTCCCGCACCACCTCGGCGGGGCGTCCGCCGAGGACCACCACCCGGTCGGCGAGGAACGCCGCCTCCAGCGCGTTGTGGGTGACCAGCAGGCCGGTGCGCGGGGTGCGCAGCCAGAGCTGTTGCAGCAGCAGCCGCAGGCGGCGGGCGGTCAGCTCGTCCAGCGCGCTGAACGGCTCGTCGAGCAGCAGCACCTCCGGGCGTACGACGAACGCGCGGGCCACGGCGACGCGCTGGCGCTGCCCGCCGGAGAGCACCGACGGGTACGACCGGGCGTACTCGGTCAGGCCGACGGCGGCGAGGATCGGGGCGACCTCGGCGGCGTCGACGCCGGCCGCGGTCGCGGCGAGCCGCACGTTGGTCTCGACGGAGGTCCAGTCCAGCAGGCGGGGCTGCTGGAACACCATGCCGAGGCGGGGCCGCCCGCCGCCGGTGGAGACGGTGCCCGCATCGGGGCGTTCCAGGCCGGCGATCAGGTGCATCAGGGTCGTCTTGCCGGTGCCGGAGCCGCCGACGACGGCGACCAGCTCGTCGGGCGCGAGGGTGAGGGAGAAGTCGCGGAAGATCTGCTGCCGCTCGCCGGTGCGCCGGTTGGTGAACGCCTTGTCGACGCCGTCGAGGCTGATCCGCACGCTCATCGCAGCGCCACCCGCCGCCAGCGCACCGCGCGCCGTTCCAGGGTCTGCAGCAGCCCGTACTCGATGGCGGCCATGACCAGCGCGAAGGCGACGGTCCAGGCGAGCACGCCGGCCACGTTGTGCTGGGAGAACTCCAGGTTGAGCTGGTAGCCGACGCCGTCGGCGAGGCCGAAGATCTCCACCAGCACGATGACCTTCCAGGCCATCGCGATGCCCAGCCGCGCCCCGGTGAACAGGTCGGGGACGATGGCGGGCAGCCACACGTACCGCAGCCGGGTCAGCGCGTCGAGGCGGTAGACGTGCGCCATCTCGCCCAGCGCCGGGTCGACCGAGCGGACGCCCTGCGCGACGTTGATGGTCAGCGCGGGGGCCGCCGCGAGCGCCACGGTAAGGATCGGGTTGAGCAGGCTCACCCCGAACCAGATCACGCACAGCAGGGCCTTGACCAGGCCGGGGGTGGCCAGTCCGATGAGGACGGCGGGCTCCAGGAAGCGGCGCAGCCACTCGCTGCGGCCCATCGCGATGCCGGCGGCGACGGAGACGACGAACGCCGCCGCGAAGCCCAACGCGACGCGGGTGAGGGTGACCCGGACGTTGTCCCACAGCGCGCCGCTGGCGGCGATGTCGACCAGGTTGCGGGCGACGTCGCCGAGGCCGGGGATCAGCGCGCTGCCGGAGGCGTCGGCCATGAGCTGCCAGCCGGCCGCGAGCAGGCCGACGAGCAGCAGCGCGGGCAGCGGCCGGGTGAGGCGTCCCACGACGTCGGCGGCGGGCGGGCGGCCCGGCGGGGCGGGCGACCGCCCGCCGCCGAGCGCGACCTCCTCGGCGACGACAGGGTGCGTGACGGTCATCGACATCCCATCTTTCGGTACGCGGGCCGCGTCGTCCTCGACCGCGGCAGGTCATTGACCAGTGCGTACGCACCGATCTTCGATTCCCTATCCTGCCGGTAGGATTAGTAGGGTAGCAAGACGCGTCTCACCCATCGGGACAGCGGGTGTCGGGTAGCCGACAGCGTGCGAGCCGTGACCGTCCGTCAACCGCGCGCCCTCGCCGCGCCGGCTCGCCCCCGCCCGGAGCTGCGCCCCCACCCGACTTCCGTAGGGGGTCCCCTGAGGAGGGTCCGGGGCGGCCGGCCCACCGGTCCCGGGTTTTCTCCCCTGGCCGGGCGGGCGGCCCGCTGCGAGCGTGGGCCCATGGCTTCACTCTCCGTACGGCGCTGGCGTCAGCTCACGCTGTGGCTGCACGTGACGACGTCGGTGGGCTGGATGGCGCAGGCCCTCGCCCTCTGCGTGCTGCTCACCACCAGCCTCACCACGCCCGACCGGGACGTGGCCGTCGCCGCCACGTCCATGGCGCAGGTGCTCGACGGACGCCTGCTCGCGCCGCTGGCCAACGCCTCGGCGTTCACCGGGTTCATGCTCGCCGCCGCCACCGGTTGGGGTTTCTTCCGCTACCGCTGGGTGCTGGTGAAGTTCGTGATCACCCTGGTCCAGCTCCACCTCGGGATCTTCGTCCTCGGCTCGGCACTGGCCGACTCGGCGGCGGCGGCCACCACCGGCGCGCGGGGTCCCGCCGTGCCGCTGGCCGTCGGCTCGGCGCTGATGGCCGGCGCCATCGCCTTCCATGCCTGGGTGTCCGTGGCCAAGCCCTGGTCGACGACCCGCTGGATGCCGGCGGACCGGCGGCAGGTCGCCGGGACCGCGCCGCGCTGGGTCTTCGTGGCCACCGTCGTCGGCGTGGCCGCCGACCTCACCGTCGCCGCGCTGCTCGGCCACCCGGCGCCGCTGATCTCCCTGATCATCCTCGGCACGTGGCTGGTGCTGCGGCGACGCCAGACCAGGACCGCCGTCGACCGTTCTGGCGGGACCGCGCAGCCCGACGCCACGCCGGCGCCGACGCGGGCTGGCGCGGTTCGACGGTGACGCCCAGCCGACCGACCCGGCCGCTCCCCAGAGCGGAGATCTTGGAAGAAATGCGCCCCTCTGGGGGCCGAAATCTTCCAAGATTCACACCGGTTCCCGCTTCGATACCGGCTTCAAGCCCGCGCATTCGATACTGGCCGCCTCGATTGCATCGGGGCGGTTCGTCGTCGGACCGTCAACCCCGCCCGCAGGACGAAAATCTCCCGCCGGGCCACCGCGTCGCCCTTGGCGTCGAGCTGGTAGCCGTCGAGCCAGACCCAGTGGTCGTAGGTCACCAGGTCGTGCCGCACCTTGATCAGGCGGAACATCATCGGCTTCGCGAACTGGACGCTGCAGGCGGCAGTGATGTGGAGAACGTCGCCGGCGCTGAGTTCGATCATCGCCGGGGGCCGTAGCGTCGCCATGCCCTGATCCGGGCGCGGGCCAACTCCACCACGGGACACCCGCCGGTCGAGCGGCAAGCGGAACACCGCCGGTGCTTGTGCCAGTCGAGGGCACGCCAGGCGTCGACGATCAGCGGGGGCAGCCGACGCACGGTCATCAACCCATGACACCCACAGGGGTTGCATGGAGGCAACCCCTGTGAGGGTTGCCTCAGCCGATTCCGTCTGGTGCACCCCCCTGGGGCCATACCGTCAGATCGTGGAGCTGCTCGGGTTGGATGAGATCCGCGATTTGCTTGGCGGGATCAGCAAGCAGCGCGCCACGATCATCGTTGGCCGTAAGGGATTCCCCGACCCCGTCGTCACCTTGAAGATGGGCCGTGTCTGGGATGGCGCAGCCGTCCGGGCCTGGATCACGCAGAACCGCCCCAGCCCAGCCGACGAGGACTGACGACGACCGCGCCCGCCCCCGGGAGCGGAGGCGGGCGCGGCGGGTGGGGGTCAGCGCTGGGCGCGGAACAGCCAGTGCTGCTGCTCCACGGCGGCGGTGGCCCCGATGAGCAGGTCCTGCGAGATCGGGTCGCTGGTCGCGGTGTCGGCCACCGCCTGACGCAGCGTGCGGATCAGGGCGAACAGCGCGTCGACCACGACCTCGACGGCGGTGCCCTCCTCGACGTCGCCGTGGTCGAGGGTCGGCAGCGTCGACTGGGCGGCGACCGTCGCGGCCCGCCCGTCGGGGTTGAGCCCGACGGCGGCGGCCCGCTCGGCCACCTCGTCGGCGTACCGGCGGGCGAGGTCGGCGAGTTCGTCGAGTTGCAGGTGCAGGCTGCGGAAGTGCGGGCCGACCAGGTTCCAGTGCGCCTGCTTGGCCAGCATCCCCAGGTTGATCAGGTCCGCCAGCGCCTGCTGCAGCGCCTCGCCGGTGGTCTTGCGGTCCGTGGAGTCGAGGATGCCGTCGACAACGGCCATGGTTGTTCTCCGTTCAGGTGAGTGGGGCGGCGCACGCGCCGTGCGCCGGCGCCACCGTGGGCGAGGCCGGACCGCTCACGCGGCGATGAAGTCGAGCAGGTAGCGGTTGACCAGCTCCGGGTGCGTCCAGGCGATGTTGTGCGGGCCGCCCGGGATCACCTCGTAGCGCAGGTCGGCGATCAGCTCCGGCAGCCGGTTGGCGGTGGCGTCGATCGGCAGGATCCGGTCGGCGTCGCCGTGCAGCAGCAGCGTCGGCACGTCGATCTTGCCGAGGTCGGCGCGGAAGTCGGTCAGCCAGGTGTCGACGCAGGCGTACGCGGCGTACGCCGACGCGCCGACCGCGGTGATGAAGCTGTTCTGCCAGGCCTCGTCGCTGATCCGGGTGCCGCCCAGCACGTCGACGTTGTAGAAGTTGTCGAGGAAGCTCTTGAAGTACGCGGGCCGGTCGGCCACCACCGCCGCCTTGATGTCGGCGAAGACCTGCGCGTCGACGCCCTCGGGGTTGTCGTCGGTCTTGAGCAGGAACGGCGGCACCGCGCCCATCAGCACCGCCTTGCGCACCCGGCCCGAGCCGTGGGTGCCGAGGTAGCGGGTCACCTCGCCGGTGCCCATCGAGAAGCCGACCAGCACGACGTCGCGCAGGTCCAGGTGCTCCAGCAGGGTGTGCAGGTCGGCGGTGAAAGTGTCGTAGTCGTAGCCGACGGTCGGCTGGCTCGACTTGCCGAACCCGCGCCGGTCGTACGTGACCACCCGGTAGCCGGCCGCGAGCAGCTCCCGCGACTGCTTCTCCCAGGACGCCCCGTCGAGCGGGTAGCCGTGGATGAGCACGACGGGCGCGCCGGTGCCGTGGTCCTCGTAGTAGATGTCGATGTCGCCGCTGTTCTCTTCGCCGACCGTGACGTAGGGCATGTGCCGCTCCTGGTGCTGAGTGGGGGACCGTGGGCCCGTCGACGCCCCCGTCGCGTCGTGCGTGACCTGCCGTCGAGTCAACCGGCGCGGCGCGGCCCACACCACGAAGAAGACACGCAGAACTGCACGCCTACACCGTCGCCAGCAGCATGAGGCCCATCACCACGCCCATCGTGGCGTGGCAGAGGCCCTCGGCCCGCGCCCCGGCCACCCCCGGTCGGCCGGCGGGCACGTGGTCGCGCCAGGCCGGGGTCAGGCGTACGCCCCGGGCCGCCCACCAGCCCGCGGCGAGCAGCAGGTACCCGCCCAGGGCCAGGCTGACCAGCGGCGGCCACCAGCCCGCCGACGTGGCCGCGCCGTGCTGGCCGTGCGGCCCGGCGTGGCCGCCCGGCAGGCCGGTCATCCACACCATCGCCGCCGACGAGAGGGCGAAGTATCCGGTGGCCGCCCGCGAGCCGAGCGCCGCCGGGCGGCGTGCGGTCAGCGCCGCGAACCAGACCCCGGCCGGCACGAACAGGACGAGCCACACCGCCTGCGGCACCCCGAGCGCCCACACTATCGCGGTCATCGCCACGCCCATGAGCAGGTGCACGCCCTCGGCGATCCGGCACCGGGCGGCCCGGCCCGATCCCGCCCGCGCGGACGCCGGGCCCAGGAACCGGAACCCGTGGTAGGACGTCACGGCCATCAGGGCCAGCGTCATCGGCCATTGCAGCGCCGGGAACACCATGGGCTTGCTCCCCTCGTCCGACCGGTCCGGGCCCGTGGGCAGACGGTCAGGGCCGACGGTAGTCGGCGCGGGAGCCGGCGTCTGTGCGCGAAGTTGCCCTCTGCGTCCACACGGGACCGGCCGAGGTGTGTACGGTCGGGCGGTGACCGCGTCCCGGAGCATCGCAGACCCGATCAGCGACGACCTGCCCCACCTGGACCAGACCCGGCCGACCGCGCAGCGGGTGGCCCACCTGCTCGGGCGGATGAGCCTGGCGGAGAAGGTCGGCCAGATGATGCAGCTCGACTCCCACGGCGACCTGGCCGACCACATCCTGGGCAGGCACGTCGGGTCCATCCTGCACACCTCCCCCGCGCGGGTGGTCGAGGCGCACGAGCTGACCGCGCGCACCCGGCTGCGCATCCCGCTGCTGGTCGGCGAGGACTGCATCCACGGGCACTCGTTCTTCCCCGGCGCGACGATCTTCCCCACCCAGCTCGGCATGGCCGCCACCTGGTCGCCGGAGCTCGTCGAGCGGGTCGGGCGCGTCACCGCCGTCGAGGTGGCCCCGACCGGCGTGCACTGGACCTTCTCCCCCGTGCTGTGCATCGCCCGGGACCTGCGCTGGGGCCGGGTCGACGAGACGTTCGGCGAGGACCCGTTCCTGATCGGTGAGCTGGCCGCCGCGATGGTGCGCGGCTACCAGGGCGAGGACCTGGCCGACCCGACCGCCGTGCTGGCCACCGCCAAGCACTTCGCCGGCTACTCCGAGACCCAGGGCGGCCGGGACGCCACCGAGGCGGACCTGTCGCGGCGCAAGCTGCGCGCGTGGTTCCTGCCGCCGTTCGAGCGGGTGGCGCGCGAGGGGTGCCGCACGTTCATGCTCGGCTACCAGAGCACCGACGGCGTGCCGATCACCGTCAACGACTGGCTCCTGACCGACGTGCTGCGCGGCGAGTGGGGCTGGACGGGCATGCTCGTCACCGACTGGGACAACGTGGGCCGGATGGTCTGGGAGCAGCGGGTGCAGCCCGACCACGCGCACGCCGCCGCCGCGGCCGTCCGCGCCGGCAACAACATGATCATGACCACCCCGCAGTTCTTCCAGGGCGCCCAGGACGCGGTCGCGCGGGGCCTGCTGGTCGAGTCGGACCTCGACGACGCCGTCTCCCGCATCCTGGCCCTGAAGTTCGAGCTGGGCCTGTTCGAGGACCCCCGCCGGCCCGACGTCGCCCGGCAACGCGCGGTGATCGGCAGCGCGCCGCACGCCACGCTCAACCTGGAGGTCGCCCGCCGGTCGCTGGTGCTGCTGCGCAACGACGGGATGCTCCCGCTCGCGGGCGGGTTCGCGGCCGACGACGCCGGGCGCGCCCGGGGCGACGGCGGCCCGCCGCGCACGGTCGCGGTCGTCGGCCCGCTCGCCGACGACGCGCAGACCCAGCTCGGCGACTGGGCCGGCTCCTCCGGGCAGGCCGACTGGATGCGCGACGGCCAGCCCCGCGACATGATCACCACGGTCCTCGACGGGCTGCGCGCCCACGTGCCCGCCGGCTGGGCGGTCACCCACGCACGCGGCGCCGACATCCTCACCATGGCCCCCGACCCCGAGGGGGCGTTGTTCCCCGACGGCCAGCCCCGCCCGCAGGTCGTCCTGCCCTGCCCGCCGGACACGGCGCTGATCGCCGAGGCGGTCGCCGCCGCCGAGGGGGCCGACTACGTCGTCGCGGTCGTCGGCGACCGCATCGAGCTGGTCGGCGAGGGGTGCAGCACCGCGACGCTCAACCTGGTCGGCGGGCAGATCGCCCTGCTGGACGCCCTCGCCGCGACCGGCACGCCGATGGTCGTCGTGCTGCTCGCGTCCAAGCCGCTGGTGCTGCCCGACTCGGCGCTCGACGCCGCCGCCCTGCTCTGGGTGGCCAACCCGGGCATGCGGGGCGGCCGGGCGATCGCCGAGCTGCTGCTCGGCCTCGTCGAGCCCGCCGGGCGGCTGCCCATCTCGTTCGCCCGGCACGTCGGGCAGCAGCCCACCTACTACAACCAGATTCGTGGCCAGCACGGCTCCCGCTACGCCGACCTGACCCAGCGCCCCGCCTTCGCCTTCGGCGACGGCCTGTCGTACACGACCGTCGAGTACGCCGACCTGCGGGTCGCCCCGGGCGACCTCGCGCCGACGGACACCGTCCGCGCCGAGGTCACCGTCCGCAACACCGGGACCCGGCCGGTCCTGGAGACCGTCCAGGCGTACGTCAGCGACGACGTCACCTCCGTGAGCTGGGCGGACAAGGAGCTGAAGGCGTTCCGGCAGGTGGAGCTGGAGCCCGGGCGGAGCGCCACGGTGCGGATCGACGTCCCCGTCGCCGACTGCGCCATCGTCGACGGCCGGGGCGTGCGGGTGGTCGAGCCCGGCGACTTCACGCTGCTCGTCGGCCCGTCGTCGCGGGACGAGACGCTGCTGCGGGCCCCGTTCACCGTGCGGCCGGCGGGCTGAGGCCGGGGGCGGTTCAGCCGGCGTGCCGCTCGGCGCGGCGCAGCACCTCCGTGGCGGCGCGGATCACCGCCCGGTCCAGCAGCCTGCCGTGGGCGTCGGTCGCCACGCCGGAGCCGTCGCGGGCGGCCCGGTCCAGCGCGTCGACCACCTCCCGGGCGGCGGCCACCTCCGCCGGGCCGGGCGTGAAGACGGCGTTGATGGTCGCGAGCTGGCCGGGGTGGATGGCGCTGCGCGCCCGGAAGCCCTGGCGCAGCAGCGTCCGCGTGCCGGCCTCCAGCCGGTCCGGGTCGCGCAGCGTCGTCTCGACGGGGCCGACCGGCGCGACGATCCGCGCCCCGGCGGAGGCGACCACGACCTGCGAGCGGATCGGGGCGAGTTCGGCCCGGTCCGGCCCCGGTTGCAGGCCCAGTTCCCCCGCCAGGTCCGCCTCGCCGAGCCCGAGCCGCAGCACCCTCGGCGCGGCGGCGACCTGCGGGCAGGTGAGGATCCCCCGGGCGGTCTCGATCAGGGCGACGACCGCGAAGGTGGCCCCGGCCAGCCCGAGCCGGCGTTCCGCCCCGGCCAGCGCCCGGTCGACCTCGGCCAGCAGCTCCGGTTCCGCCTTCGGCACCCACACCCCGGCCGCCGCCGCGGAGAGCACCGCGACGTCCGCGTCGACCTGGTCGCTGTTGATCCGTACCCAGGTCTCGGTGGTGGCCGGGGCGGCCAGCGCGGCGGCGACCGCGCGGCGGGCCTCGGCCTTGCGGGCCGGGGTGACGGCGTCCTCCAGGTCGAGCACGAGCGCGTCGGCGCCCCGGCCGGGGGCCTTGCGCAGCAGTTCCTCCCGGTCCCCGGGGACGTAGAGGTAGCTGCGGGCGACAGCTGCCACGGCGCTACCGCCCGGCCCGGGGCACGTAGCGACCCTGGGGGCTGCCGGTGACCTTGCCGTCGACGAGGACGTGCTCGCCCCGGACGAAGGTGTCGGTGACCCGGGCGGTCAGCTCGAAGCCCTCGAACGGCGTGTACTCCTGGGTGGACTCGGAGTCCGCGGCCCGTACCGTCCAGGTGTGGTCGGTGTCGACCAGGCAGAGGTCGGCGTCGTAGCCCTCGGCGACGGCGCCCTTGCCGGCCAGGCCGAAGCGGCGGGCCGGGTTCCACGAGGTCAGCTCCGCGACCCGCGACAGCGGAAGGCCCCGGCGGCGGCCCTCGGTGAGCAGGCCGGGCAGCAGATACTCGGCCCCGCCGAAGCCGGACTTGGCGACGAAGACGTCGTCGCGGGGCTCACCGAACTTGACCTCGTCCTTGCAGCAGGCGTGGTCGCTGACCACCCAGTCGACGTGCCCGTCGAGGAGGTGGGCCCAGAGCGCCTCGACGTCGGCGCGCGGGCGCAGCGGCGGGTTCACCTTGCCGCCGAGGCCGTGCGCGGTGGTGATGTCGGCCAGCAGGTGCCCGATGGTCACCTCGCGGCGGAAGTCGATGTGCGGGAACGCCTCGGCCATCCGCAGGGCCGCGTCGAGCGCCTTGGCCGAGGACAGGTGCAGCAGGTTGATGGTGGGCAGGCCGGTCTCGTGGGCCAGGTACGAGGCGATGGAGACGGCGAGTCCCTCGGAGTGCGGCGGCCGGGAGGCGTGGTACGCCTCCAGCCCGCGCAGCCGGCCCTCCTGCTCCACCTGTCGGGTGTAGGCGCTCATGATCTCGGCGGTCTCACAGTGCAGCGACAGGGAGATCTGGTCGGCCAGCTCGGGGAAGCGTTCCCGGGCCGCCTGCACGCCGCGCATCACGAACTCGAAGTGGGCGTAGTCGTAGCGTTCGCCCTCGGGGATCATCAGGAACGAGTTCTGGTCGGCCGAGCGGCCGTGCAGGCCGTGCCCGCCGTAGAACATGAAGATCTTGAAGGAGGTCACCCCGAACCGGTCGACCAGGTCGGGCAGCTCGTCGATGTGCTCGCGCATCATCGGGGCCAGGTGGAAGCCGTAGTCGATGTGGGAGCGCCCGGCGCTGGCGGCGAGCACGTCGGGGAAGAAGTCCTCGTACCGGCCGCCCCGGTTGAGGTAGTACTGCCCGGTCCGCATGTAGGTCAGGGCGGTGGTGACGCCGCCCTGGGCGCTGGCGCGGCTCTCCGAGGCGGTGTCCTCGGCGAGCGGGTTGTAGATGCCCCAGTGCTGGTGGGCGTCGACGACGCCGGGGAAGGCGAGCTTCCCCTGCCCGTCGTGCACGGTCGCGGCGTCGGCCGGGTCGAGGCCCGGCGCGACGCGGGTGACCGTGCCCGCGGTGACGCCGATGTCCACCGTCTCGGTGTCGGGCCGGTCGTGCCGGACCAGGCGCACGTTGCGCAGCAGCAGGTCGAAGGTGGTCATGCGCTCACTCCTGTCGGGTGTCGGGTGCCGCGGCGGCGGCGAGCAGGTCGGCCAGTCGTCGCACGTCGGTGGCGGTGTCGAGGGCGGCGATCTCCCGCTCGACGGCCCCGGCGACGTCGGCGGGCAGCCGACCGGCGACGTTGTGCCGGAACTTCAGGGCCAGCTCGGCGGTGGTCAGCGGGCGGGCCGGCCCGCCCCGGTTGGCCAGGACCTCCTCGGTCCACTCCCGGCCGTCGCGGGTGACCACGCGCAGCACGGCCGGGAACTGGTGCGGGAAGATCTCGTCGCAGCGCTCGTCGGGCACCACGTCGACGCGGGCCATCACGGCCCGGCGGGACTCCTCGACGGCGAGGGCGTCGGTGAAGTCGTCCGGGCCGACGCCGAGCACCCCGCCGCCGTGCAGGCCGGCGGCGACCGCGTACGGGCCGCTGAACTGGGCCTCGTAGCCGGTGGTGGGACGGCGCTTGCGGTCGATGGGCTGCCCGATGGTGCGGATGACCGGGGTGGGCACGCCGAGGGTGACCGACTCGACGTCGGCCGGGCGTACGCCGCGTCGCCGCAGCGCCAGGGCCGCGTCGATGGCCGCGTGGGTGAAGTGGTTGGCCGGGTAGGGCTTGAAGAAGATGTCCGGCACGGCCCAGTCGACGCCCAGCCCCGCGGTGATCTCCGCCGGGTCGTACTCGCCGCGCAGGAACGCCTCGAAGAAGCCGAACCGGCCCTCCAGGACGGTGGGCGGGCCGGTGATGCCGTGCCGGGCCAGGGCCGCCGCGCTCACCGCCGAGTGCGCCGCCCAGCCGCAGTGGATCCGCTTGACGGTGCCGCCGGTGCGGTTGGCCTCGATCAGCCCGGCCGCCATGGAGGCGGCCACGCCCAGCGCGTCGAGGGTGCGCCCGGCGTCCAGCCCGAACAGCCGGGCGGCGGCGACCGCCCCGCCGAGGGTGCCGCAGATGGAGGTGGCGTGCTGGCCGTGCTCGAAGAAGACCGAGTTGCCGGCGGCGCGGTCGTAGCCGGCCATGCCGAGCCGCACGCAGACCTCCAGGCCCACCGCGACGGCGGCGACGGTCTCCCGGCCGGACGCGCCGGTGAGTTCGGCGGCGGCGAGCGCGGCCGGCACCACCGACGCGCTCGGGTGCAGCACCGACGGCAGGTGGGTGTCGTCGTAGTCCAGCGAGTGCGCGAGCACCCCGTTGGCGAACGCGGCCAGCGCGGCGGGCACCGGGTCGGCGACCCCGATCGCCCGGGCCTGCCCCCGCCCGCCCTGGTCGCGGACGTACGCGAGGGCGGCCCGGCTGCTCGGCAGGTCGACGGCGGCCACGCAGAGCCCGACGACGTCGAGCACCCGCTGGCGGACGCTGTCGACGACGGCGGCGGGCAGCGCGGCGGCGGGCGTGTCGGCGGCGAACGCGGCCAGGGCCCGCCCGAGGGTCGGCTCAGCCACGGCCGACCACCGCCAGCGGGCGCACCGGCGAGCCGGTGGCCCCGTACAGGGGCAGCGGGGCCAGCACGAAGGTGAACTCGTGCACCGCGTCGCGGGCGAGTTCCTCCAGCGCCATCGCCTCGATCAGGTAGACGCCGTGCTCGACCAGGAGGATCCGGTGCGCGGGCAGGCTGCTGTGACCCTGGCCGGGGCGCAGGCACTCGAAGGCGATGGTGTCGGCCCCGGCGGCGTGCACGCCGCGCGCGGCGAGCCATCGCGCCCCGTCGGCGCCCACGCCCGGCACGCCGGAGTCGTGGCCGACGTAGCGGGTGCGGTCGGGGTCGTCGAAGTGCCGGCCCCAGCCGCTGCGGATCAGCACCACGTCGCCGGGCTCCACGGGGGTGCCCTGCCGGTCGACGGCGGCGTCCAGGTCGGCCGGGGTGATCTCGTAGCCGGCCGGGCAGTCGGGCCGGCCGAGGGCGGCGGGGACGTCGAGCAGGACGCCCCGGCGGACCATCGGCGCGACGGTGTGCACGCCGAGTTCGGTGAACCGCCCGCCGGACTGGGCGGCGGCGGCGTCCGCGCCGCCGTGCAGCAGCCCGTCGTGGGAGACGTGGGCGAGGGCGTCGACGTGCGTGCCGACGTGGGTGCCCATCACCAGCAGGTCGTTGGCCGCCGAGCCGCCGTCGGCGCGGACCATGTCACCGTGCCGGCGCGGCATGGTCAGCCAGAACGGCGGGTGGTTCGGCGACTGGGGCATGCCGATCGAGAGCAGCCGGCCGAGGTCGTAGATCTCGACTCCGGCGCGGACGGCGTCGAGCAGCCGGTCGGCGTGGCGGGCGGTGGTCGTCACGGTTCCTCACGTTTCAGCGGTTCGGCCACGCCGTCAGGCGACGATGTGGCGGGCTCGGAGATCGGCGATCTCGGCCGGGTCGCAGCCGAGTTCGTCGATCAGCAGGGATTCGGTGTCGGCCCCGAGGGCGCGCCCGGTGAAGCGGATCCGTCCGGGGGTCGCGGACATCCGCCACATCACGTTGTGCATCCGCACCGGCCCGAGGTCGGCGTCGTCGACGGTGGTGAGCATCTCCGTGGCCCGCACGTGCGGGTCCTCGGCGATGTCGCGGGCGCTGTAGACGGGGGCGACGGCCGCGCCGGCCTCGGTGAACGCGCGGCTGACCTCGTCGCGGGTGCGCTGGGCGATCCACCCGCCGACGTACCCGTCGAGTTCGTCGGCGTGCCCGGCGCGGCCGGCGCCGGTGCGGAACCAGGGCTCGTCGATGACCTCGGGGTGGCCCACCAGGCGCAGCACCCGTTCGGCGATGGCCTGGGCGCTGGTGGAGACGGCGACCCACGCCCCGTCGCTGGTGCGGTAGGTGTTGCGGGGCGCGTTGTTGACCGACCGGTTGCCGTTGCGCTGCTCGACGACGCCGAGCTGGTCGTAGACGGTCGGGCCGGGACCGACCGCCGTCATGATCGGCTCCAGCAGGCTCAGGTCGACGACCTGACCCTCGCCGGTGCGGTCGCGGTGGCGCAGCGCCATCAGCACCGCCGAGGAGGCGGCGATGCCGCAGATGCTGTCGGCCAGGCCGAACGCGGGCAGGGTGGGCGGGCCGTCGGCGGCGCCGGTGAGGTGGGCGAAGCCGCTCATCGCCTCGGCGAGGGTGCCGAAGCCGGCGCGGGAGGCGTACGGGCCGGTCTGGCCGAAGCCGGTGATCCGGGCGATGACCAGGCCGGGGTTGACCGCGTGCAGCTGCGCCGGGCCGATCCCCCAGCGCTCCAGGGTGCCGGGGCGGAAGTTCTCCACCAGCACGTCGGCCCGGGCGGCCAGGCGCAGCAGCAGCGCCGCGCCCTCCGGGGCGGACAGGCTCAGCCCGATGGTGCGCTTGTTGCGGGAGATTTCCTTCCACCACAGCGGGTGGCCGTCCTTGGCCTTGCCGTGCCCCCGCATGCTGTCCCCGGCGGTCGGGTGCTCGATCTTCACGACGTCGGCGCCGAAGTCGCCGAGGATCTGGCAGCACAGCGGCCCGGCGAGAATCGTGGAGGCGTCCAGCACGCGCAGCCCGGCGAGCGGGCCGTCGGCGGGCGTGGTCGGTGTGGTCACGGCGGTCACCCCTCTGCCCGGTCGGCCGGCGGGTGGTAGCCCAGCTCGGCGGAGATGTCGGCGGCTGCGGCGGCCACCAGCGCCCCGTGGTCGGCGCAGACCTGCCGGGTGAACCGGTCCTGCGGCCCGCACAGGGAGATGGAGCCGAAGACCTGGCCGGTGCCGTACCGGATGGCGGCGGCGACGCTGCCCGCGCCGTTCTGCCGCTCTCCGATGCTCACCGCGTAGCCCTGCCGGCGGATGTGGGCCAGTTCGTCGCGCAGCACGGCCGGGTCGGTGATGGTCGAGGGGGTGACCCGCTCCAGCGGCTGGGCCAGGTACTCGTCGAGCTCCACGGCGGGCAGCGCCGCGAGGATGGCCTTGGACGACGAGCCGGAGTGCAGCGGGTGGCTGGTGCCCAGGGACACCGACATGCGGACCTCGTGCGGGGAGAGCACCTGGTCGATGTAGACCCGGATCGAGCCCTGCCGCACCGACAGGGTGGCGGTCTCGCCGGTGCGACGGACCAGCCGGACCAGGTACCGGCGGGCGATCTCCGGGACGTCCAGCGCGCGCAGGGCGGCCAGGCCCACCGCGAGCGCCCCGGCGCCGAGCCGGTAGCGCTTGGTGTCCTCGTCGAAGTCGAGGAACTCGTCGGCGGCCAGCTCCTTCAGGATCCGGTACGCGACCGCCTTCGGCAGCCCCAGCTCGCGGGCGATGGTGGACACCCCGAGGGTCTCCGGTGCCCGGGTGGCGATGATGTTGATGACGTCGAGGGCCCGGCCGAGGCCGGAGCGGACCCGCCGGTCATCGGGTGCGGCGAGGGGGGTGGTGGTCATGTCTGTCCTCACTGTGGGCGGACGCGGGCGGAAGGGTCACCGCCGGTCACGGTGGTGTCGCGGGGGTGCCCGGCGGCAATCCTCGCAACTGCCGCTGCCGTTCCACGGCGACGACGAGCGCCACCGAGGCGAGCACGACGGCACCGGCGAGCACCTGCCGGCCGGTGAGCCGCTCGTCGAGCACCACCATGCCCAGCAGCACCGCGATCACCGGGTTCACGTAGGCGTACGTGGCCACGAGTTGCAGGGGCGCGCGGCGCAGCAGCCAGGTGTAGACGCTGAACCCGACGACGGTGCAGACCAGCATCAGGTAGGTCCAGGCGACCCAGGAGCGGCCGGTGACCTCGGCCAGGCGCAGGCGATGCCACTCGCCGGCGGGCAGGGCGGCCACCGCCACGGCCGCGCCGCCGGCGAGCATCTGCCAGCCGGTGCCGACCAGGTGGTCGGCCGGGGCGGGCAGCCGTTGGGTCAGCGTCGAGCCGGCCGCCCAGACCATGGTGGACGCCACGATGGTGGCGATCCCGGCCAGGTGCAGGCGCTGGTCACCGGCGAGCACCAGCAGGGCCAGCCCGGCGAGTCCGCCGAGGACCCCCACGACGGCCGCCGGCCGGGGGCGCTGCCCGCCGCCGAGGCGGATCGCCAGCACCCACAGCGGCATCGCGGCGACGAGCAGGGAGGCCAGGCCGGACGACACGTACTGCTGGCCGACGGCGAGCAGGGCGCTGCCCGCCCCGACCATGAGGAGGCCGCCGGCCAGCACGCCGGGCCACCGGTCGCGGGGCAGGCGCAGCCGGTCCGCTCCGTTGCGGGCCGCGACCACCGCGAGCACCAGGGCCCCGGCGGCGAGGAACCGGCCGGCGGTGGAGACCATCGGCGGCAGGCTCTCCAGGGCCACCCGGTTGCCCAGGTAGGTGGAGCCCCACAGCAGGTAGACCGCGCCCAGCCCGGCGGCGAGCGCGGCCGGTTCCACCGGTGGTGGGCCCACCACCGGTGGCGCCGCCGCGGCGGTGGGTTCAGCGCCGGACATGGGACCGGGTCACGGGGTCACCGCCGGGGCGTCGAGGTCGCACTGGGCGGCCACGGCGTCGGCGAACGCCTCGGGCTGCTCGTCCGCCACGAAGTCGGTGCCGCCGGGGATGGTGACCAGCGGGGCGTGCGGCAGGGCGGCCCGCACCTGCGGCGTCATCCGGTCGACCAGGTCGTCGGCGCCGTGCAGCAGCACGGTCGGCACCGCCGCCAGGGCGGCCGTGTCCAGCCGGTGGTCGAAGACGGCCCGGTACGCGGTGGCGTAGTCCGGCCCGGTCAGCAGGTACTCGGCGACCTGCCGGTCCGCCTCGTCGGGGCTGAGCCGGGGGTAGAGCCCCCAGACGCGGTCCCAGATCACCCGCAGGTGCGACCCGTCGCGCTCCGGCGTGTAGCCGGGGGCGTACGTCGCCTTCTTCTGGGCGCGTTCGGCATCGTCGTAGAGCGGCAGCCCCTGCAGGATGAGCCGGCGGACCCGGTGCGGGGCCCGCAGGGCCGCCTCCGCGGCGATCACCGCGCCGGTGTGCTGGCCGAGCAGGTGCACCCGGTCCAGGCCGAGGGCGTCGGCGGTCTGCCAGAGCGCGGCGGCGTACTGCGGGATCGTCCACGGCTGCGGCGGGGCGTCGGACATCCCGAAGCCGGGGGTGTCCACGGCGACGACGTGCAGCCCGCGCCGGGCCAGCGGGGCCAGCGCCACGTCGTAGGTCGCCGACGACAGCGGCGACTGGTGCACGACGAGCAGGGTCGGGTGTCCCGGCGTCCCGGCGTGCCGGTAGTGGATTTGGCCCCGGGGCAGGTCGACGTAGCCGCGCGCGGCGTGGCCCCGCACCCGGGTCACGCGGTCACCGCCAGGGCGGCCATGACCTCGATGACGTGCCTGATGCCGTCGCGGTAGTCGTCGAGGCGGATGTTCTCGTTGGGCCCGTCCACCCCGGAGTCGGCGCGGGACACGCCGACGCCGACGATGGGCCGGGCGGCGAGGGCCCCCTGGTTGCCGATCCACTGGGTGTACGGCTCGATCACGGGCTCGGCGCCGTACGCGCGGCGGGCGGCGTCGGCGACCAGGGCGACGAACGGGTCGCGGTGGTCGGTCATGTTCGGCCGGCTCGTCGCCATCACCTCGATGTCGACGTCGCCGAAGCCGGTGGCGGCGAGGTGGTCGCGGACGGCGGCGAGGACCCGCTGCGGGTCCTGGCCGGGCACCAGCCGGATCTCGACCTTCGCGGCGGCGGTGGCGGGGATGCCGAGGGTGACGTCGTCGCGCATGTCGCCCCCGGCGATGCCGGCGACGGTCAGCGTCGGCACGGTGCGGATCGCCACGGCGGCCTGCCGGTCGTCGAGACCGCCGGTGAAGCCGCGCACGCCGGCCCGCTCGCGCAGGAAGTCGCCGTCGAACTCCACCTCGGCGAGCAGGTCACGCTCGGCGTCGGTGAGCGGGCGGACGTCGTCGGCGAAGCCGGGCACGGTGACCGTGCCGTCGGGGCGCTGCAACTGCGCCAGGGCGGCGGCGAGCCGGGCCGTCGCGGCCGGCAGCAGCGCGGTGTTCTGGCTGGTCAGGTCCCGGGGCAGGGTACGGACGGTGAGCCGCAGGTAGAGCACGCCCTTCTCGGCGAGCTTGAGCAGCGGCCGGTCCTGCCCGTCGCGCCACGAGTTCTCCCACAGCGCCGCGTCGCTGTCGAGCCGGTCGGCGTACGCCGCGCAGAACGAGCCGAGGCCGGGGCTGTGCAGCCACTGCTTGCCCTCGAAGATGAACCGGCTGGTCACCGGCGGGGTCAGGCCCGCCAGCCGCCAGGCGGCCACCGCGTGGATGCGCGACATCAGCGCGCCCTTGTCGTCGGCGACGCCCCGGGCGTAGAGGCGGCCGTCGTGGATCTCGGCCGCGTACGGCGGGCTGATCCAGTCGGCGTCGTCGCCGGCCGGTTCGACCTCGACGTCGTAGTGGGTGAAGTGCAGCAGCCGGCGCTGCCCCGCGCCGGGGATCTCGGCCAGCACGTACGGGTGGGACTGCTCCCACTCGATGATCTCGGCCTGGCCGCCCCAGCGGTGCACGGAGTCGGCGATGAACCGGGCGGTGGCCGCCATCTGGTCGGGCTCCTGCCGGCGGCTGCGGATGCGGCAGAGCTGCTGGAGTTCGGCGACGAACTCGTCGAAGTGGGTGTCCACCGCGGCGAGCGCGGCGGCGGTGTCCGGGTGGGGCATGGGTTCCTCCGCGGGGCTCAGTGGATGGTGACGCCGCCGTCGACGAAGACGGTCTGGCCGGTGACCATCGCGGCGGCGTCGCTGAGCAGGTAGGCGACGGCGTTGGCGACGTCGTCGGGGTGCGCCATCCGGCCGAGCGGGATGGTGGCCAGCTTCTCGGCGAGGTACGCGGCGTCGCCGCGCACGTCGGTGGTCATGTCGGTGGGGACGATGGTCGGGCCGACCGCGTTGACCCGGATGGCGTCGCGCGCCCACTCCAGGGCCAGCACCCGGGTCAGGTGCAGCACCCCGGCCTTGCTGACGCAGTAGCCGACGGTGTTCAGCACGGCGATGTGCCCGTTGGTGGAGCCGAGGTTCACCACGGCGCCCCGGGCGGCGCGCAGCGCCGGGTACGCCGCCTGGCACATCCGGAACGTGCCGGTGAGGTTGACGTCCAGGACGGTGGTGAAGTCCTCCTCGGTCATCGTGGCCGCCGGCCCCCGGCGGACCACGCCGGCGTTGTTGACCAGCAGGTCGAGCCGGCCGTGCCGGTCGAGGACCCCGGCGACCAGGCCCGCGCAGGAGCGCGCCGAGCGGATGTCGACCCGGTGGCGGCTGTGCGGCCCGCCGGGGTCGTCGACGTCGGCCAGGTCGGCGTGGGCGACGACCGCGCCCCGCGCGGCGAGGGTGGCGGCGATCCGCGCGCCGATGCCCCGCGCCGCGCCGGTGACCAGGGCGACCCGGCCGTCGAAGCGGTTGACGTCGCCGGTGCCGGTCATGCGCCGATCACCTTGGTGTCCTCGGCCCAGAAGGCGAGCCGACGCTGCAACAGCCGGATGACGAAGTGCGCGACCAGCCCCATCACCGACAGCACCACCAGCACGGCGAACATGCCGGCGATGTCGAAGTTGTAGTTGGTCTGCAGCAGCAGGTAGCCCAGGCCCTCCTTCGCGCCGATGAACTCGCCGACGACCGCGCCGAGGATGGCGAAGACGATGCCGATGTCCAGGCCGGCGAAGATGAACGGCAGCGCGCTGGGCAGCCGCACCATCCGGAAGATCTGCGCCCGGCTGGCCCCGAAGACGGTGAGCATCTGGATCCGGTCGGCGTCGGCGGCCCGCAGCCCCTCGATGACGTTGACCAGCATCGGGAAGAACGAGATGACGGCGGCCATGACCACCTTGCTGGTGAGCCCGAAGCCGAACCAGAGCACGAACAGCGGCGCGAGGGCGACCTTCGGCACGGTCTGGAACGCCACGATGTACGGCATCAGGGTGGCCTCGACCACCTTGATCTGGGAGATAAAGGTGCCCAGCAGCACGGCCGCGCCGACGCCGATGGCGAAGCCGAGCAGCGCCTCCTGGGTGGTGACCCAGAAGTGGCCCCAGAACTGCTCGTCGGTGAGCTGCCGGTGCAGCGCCTCGACGATCTGGGAGGGGCGGGGCAGCACGTACTCGTCGACGTCCAGCAGCCGGGTGCCGTACTCCCAGGCGAGCACGACCACGACGAAGACCGTGGGGACGAGCCAGAGCTGGGGGCGTTCGCGCAGGTCGACCCGGCGTCGCCGGGTGGCCGTCGGCCCGGGGGCCGGGGCGGTGGTGTCCACTACCTCGGTGTCTGTCATGGCGGCACCTCCTCAGTCGATGACGCCGGCGGCGTTGAAGTGGCGGCGGATGCGGTCGACGTAGACGCCGGCCCGGTCGGAGGACATGACGCCCAGGTCGCGGGGCCGGTCCAGGTCGATGGTGAGGATCTCGGCGATCCGGCCGGGGCGGGGGCTGAGCACCACCACCCGGTCGGAGAGGAAGACCGCCTCCGGGATGGAGTGGGTGACCAGCACCGCGGTCTGTCCGCTCTCCCGCCAGATGCGCAGCAGCTCGACGTTCATGTACTCGCGGGTCATCGCGTCGAGCGCGCCGAACGGCTCGTCCATCAGCAGGACGGCGGGGTCGTGCACCAGCGCACGGCAGATGCCGGCGCGCTGCTGCATGCCGCCACTGAGCTCGTGCGGGTACTTCCGCTCGAAGCCGGTCAGGCCCACCATGTCCAGCAGTTCCTGGGCGCGGGCCCGGTGCCGGGCGGGATCCAGCTTCTGGATCTCCGCCGGCACCATGACGTTGTCGAAGATGGTGCGCCAGGGCAGCAGCGTGGGGGCCTGGAACACCATCCCGACCTCGCGGAGGGGGCGGACCACCTCGGTGCCGGCGATCCGCACCGTGCCGGCCGTCTTCGGGCTCAACCCGGCGAGGATCTTGAGCAGGGTGGTCTTGCCGCAACCCGACGGGCCAACGACCGAGATGAACTCGCCGCGGCGTACGGTCAGGTTGATGTCGTGCAGGGCCTGGGTCGGTGCCGACCGGCGCGGCCGGTACTGCTTGTCCAGCCCGGCGACCTCGATCCAGGAGTCCTCCGACACCGTTGCCGGCTGCTGCGTCCGGCGACCCATCGCCTTGATGGCCATCGAATTCCCTTCCGCGTCCGCTGCCGCTACTTGGCGGGGTAGTTGGCGGCCTTGTCGAGCACCGCGGCCTTGTCGAAGTCGTTGGCCCCGGCGAGCAGGCCCGGCTCCCACACGTCGCCGAGCTGCACGTCGCCGGTGATCTGGCCGGCCTCCTTGGTGTACGCCTGGGTCTTGGTCCACTCCTGGTCGCTGATCGCGCCCCAGTCGCCGAACTGGTCGGGCGTGCCCGACGCCGGGGTGGCGGTCTTCAGCCAGGCGGTGAGGCTGCGGGTGTCGGCCGGCAACTGGTCGGCGGCCTGCTTGCCGGCGAGGATCTGCGGGAACACCTGGTAGCCGATCCGCATGGCGGCCTCCGGGTTCTTCGCGGAGAAGAGCATCGCCTTGTACGCCGCCCGCAGGAACCGGGTGTAGACGTCCTTGTTGTCGTCGAGCTTGCGGGCGCCGACGGCGAAGCTCAGCGACCGGATGCCGTCGAAGGCGTCGGGGTTGTCGAGGTACTTCAGCGTGATCCCGGAGTTCTCGATCACCGCGTACGCCTGGGTGTAGAGGGCCAGCATGTCGACCTTGCCGTCGTTGAGCGCGGCGGCGGCCGGCGCGCCGACGCCGACCGGCAGCAGCTCCACGTCCTTGGCCGGGTCGAGGCCGGCGGCGGCGACGAAGGCCCGGGCGTACGGCGCGGAGCCGGAGGCCAGGCTGATCACGCCGATCTTCTTGCCCTTGAGGTCGGCGCCGCCGGTGAGCGTGCTGTCCGGCTTCACCGCCATCACCCACGGCCAGTTCTGCACCAGGCCGCCGATGGCCTTGACCGGCACGTTCTTCTCGACCGCGCCGAGGATGGAACCGCTGTCGGCGGCGGTCAGGTCGGCGCTGCCCGAGGCGACGGCCTGCAGGGCGGCGACGGAGCCGTCGGTGTTGATCGTCTCGACGGTGAGCTTCTCCTCCGCGAAGTAGCCGAGCTCCTTGGCCACCGCGTAGACGGCCACCTCCTCCTTGGGACCGATGACCGCGGAGGCGATGGCGAAGGTCAGCTTCGCCGGTGCCCCCTCCTCGGCCGCCGCGTCGTCGCCGGAGCCCCCACATCCGGCCAGGGCCAGCGCGGCGACCAACACCGCCGGCAGCACACCCCACTTCTGCTTCATATCGACACCTCGTCCTCAGGGTTCTTTGGGTAGGGAAGATCGGCCGCGCGGGATCCACGCGGCGGGTGGGACGGTTCGGTGATGCCGGCCGTGGTGCGGCCGGTGGGCCGGGCGGCCCGGGGAGGGTCAGCGGGACGGGTCCCGCGACGCCACGGCGATGGCGAGGTCGTTGTAGACGTGCTGCTCGACGATCAGCCCGTCGCGCAGGACGAACACGTCGGCGTAGCGGATCCCGTCGAACGGCTCGCCGTCGGGCCACTGCCCGTACAGGCGGCCGAGGGAGGTCACCGAGACGCCGTCGGCGGCGGCGCCGACCAGGTACCGGTCGCGGTGCTTGCGCACCCACCGGTAGGTGCCGGTCGACGCCGACGCCAGCTCGGGCAGGGAGGCGAAGCGACGTCCGCCGGGGAAGACGATCAGCGCCCCCGGGGCGAGCAGCCGCCCGGCCCGGTCGAGGTCGCGGTCCTCGCAGAGCTGCAGGTAGTGGTCGACCAGCCCGGCGGCGTCCATCAGCCGCTCTTGCCGCTCAGGGCCGCTTCCCACTGGTCGCGCAGCGGGTGCTCGGCCGGGCCCTGCTCGGTGAGGATGCGCATCAGCCGGGTCAGCAGCAGGTCGCGTTCCCGGTCGAGCACGGCCTGCCCGTCGGCGTCGGCGGTGAAGCCGTCGAGGTCGCCGGGGCCGAGCACGTCGCGGCGGACGAGCAGTTGCTCCAGCGCCCGCAGCCGCTGCCGGTCGACGTGCAGCTCGGTGGAGAGCTGCAGCACCAGGTCGAGCAGCTTGCCGAGGCGGGGGTCGCCGAAGTAGTCGAACTCGGTGCTCATCACGCCTCCGGCTTCGTCGCGGCCAGCACGGCCCAGGGGAAGTGCCACTCGACCCGGTCGCCCCAGCCCTCGGGGCGTACGCCGTCGCGGCGCTCGTCGAACGGGGTCCAGCTCGCGTCGACCAGGCCGGCCTCGGCGCAGACGGCGAGCAGGTCGGAGCCGAACAGCGCGTGGAAGAACGGCTCGTTGTTGCGCTCGGCGTGCTCGTAGACGGTGGCGTCGCGCAGCGGGTCGCCGGTGAGCTGGAACTCCAGGAAGCGCAGCGCGCCACCGGGCTTGAGCAGGCGGGCCGCCTCGACGATCGTCTCCCGGATCGCCTCGGCGGGCATCTCGTGCAGGACCATCGTGCCGGTGACCACGTCGCAGGAGGCGTCGTCGAGGCCGGTGGCCCGCCCGTCGGCCTGCCGGTAGTCGATGGCCAGCCCCTGCGCCTCGGCCTCGGCGTGCGCCAGGCGCAGCCCGGGCGCGGCCAGGTCGACGCCGATGACCTGCGCCGACGGGTAGCGGCCGACCAGCGGGCGGGTGCTCTTGCCGAACCCGCAGCCGATGTCGACGACCCTGGTGGCCCCCGGCAGGTCCGGCAGCGCGGTCTCGGTGAACAGCCGGTGGAACTTGTAGCCGTCGTTGTCGCGCAGCATGACGATGCGCGCGCCGAACTCGTAGACGTAGGCGGACATGTCGTCGGAGAAGAAGCCGCCCGGCTGGATGTGGATGTCGTAGTCGGTGTACCAGGTGGGCAGGTCCACGTCGGGGTCGAGGGTGAGCGCGCCGAGCGGCTGCGCCGGCACCTCGGCGAGCTGGGCGGCCAGCTCGTCGCGGCGGCCCAGGACGGCCTCCCCGGCGGCCTTCCACAGCATCTTCTGCTGCACCCGCTCCAGGTGGCTGAACCACGGGTAGAGCGGCAGGTCGCGCAGGGTCGCGCCGGCGTCGGCGATGGTGGCCGCCGGTTCGCCGGTGGCGGCGTACTCCCGGGTCAGGGCGGGGTAGACGGTGTCCGCCCAGCGCTTGCGCAGGCCGAGGACGAAGTCCACGGCGGAGCGTTCGTCGAGGGTGAGTCGATCCTCGATGTCCAGCATGCGGATCTCCTTGCGTCGCGCCGGCCCGGTGAGGCGGGCGGCTCGGTGAGGGGATGCTCGGGTCGGTGCCGGCGGGGGTCCGCCACCGACGTGGTCAGTAGGCGAGGGCCACCGCGGCGGCGTCGGGGCTGTCGTGGCGGCCGAGGAACGCGCCGGCGAACCGGCCCTCGTAGACCGCCTCCAGCGTGGTGCGGGGTGAGTTGGCGTCACCGACGAGGTGGATCCGGGGTCCGTCGGGTGCCGCGTCCAGGTGGCGGAACAGGGTGTCGTCGGCGGCCGGCGCTGCGGCGTCGACGACGGCGGTGACGCCGGCGACGGGAACGTCGGCGCCGGCCAGTGGGCCGGTCAGGGCGATCGTGTCGCCGCCCACGACGCGGGGTGTCCGCAGTGGATGGACGACGACACCGAGTTCGGTGAAGCGCCGCAGCAGCGCCAGTCGGGAGTAGGTGGTGATCCGGGCGGCGAGGCTCGCCGTCGGGGAGACGAGGTGCACCCGGGCGCCCCGCCGGGCCAGCGCCTCGGCGACGGAGGACGCCGCCCAGGTGCCGTCGTCGTCGAGGACGACGTACGCGCCGGTGCCGGCGTCGGGCGCGGCGAGCAGGTCGACCGCCTGCCACAGGTCGAGCACGGGTGGCCCGCCGGGCAGGGCGCGGCGGGCGGGGCGGGAGCCGGTGGCCACCACCACGTCGTCGTATCCGCCGGCGCGTACCCCGGCGGCGGTGACCCGGTGGCCGAGGAGGATCTCGACGCCGGCGGCGTGGGCCTCGGCGGCGAGGTCGCGGGTGAGCAGGCCGAGCCGTTCCCGGCCGGGCACCCGGGCCGCGACGCGGACCTGGCCGCCGAGGTCGTCGGCCGCCTCGGCGAGGGTGACCCGGTGGCCGGCGCGGCGGGCGGCGGTGGCGGCGGCCAGGCCGGCCGGGCCGCCGCCGACCACCAGCACCCGACGGGCTGGCACGGGCCGACGCCGGGCCGCGGCCCACTCCCGTTCGACGCCGACCTCGGGGTTGACCACGCAGGTGATCGGCAGGCTGGCCTCGACGCGGGCGATGCAGCCCTGGTTGCAGGCCAGGCAGGAGCGCGTCTCGTGCTGCCGGCCCTCGACGGCCTTGCGGACCAGGTGCGGGTCGGCGATGTGCGGGCGGGCCAGGCCGACCAGGTCCGCCTCGCCCGCCACGATCAGTTCGGCCGCCTCGGGCAGGCTGTCGAGCCGGCAGACCGCCAGCACCGGCAGGTCGGGGAACTCCCGGGAGAACTGGGCGGCGTGGTGGCGGAAGGGCGCGTGCCCGAAGCTCATGTCGGCCATCTGGGTGGCCAGCGACCAGCTGCCGTGGTAGGCGGAGTGGCTGACGTGGACGTAGGCCAGCGGGTGGTCGGCGCGCAGCCGGGCGACGATCTCCACCATCGCGTCGGGGTCGAGCCCACCGGGGAGGAACTCGTCGGCGCTGATCCGCAGCCCGACCGGCAGGTCGGTGGCGGCGTGGACGGCGTCGAGCACCTCCCGGGTGAGCCGCATCCGGTTGGCCAGGCTGCCGCCGTAGTCGTCGTCGCGGCAGTTGGTGTGCGGGGAGAGGAACTGCTGGAGCAGGTGCCCGTGTCCGGCGTGGACCTCCAGCCCGTCGAAGCCGGCCCGCCGCATCCGGCGGGCGGCTGCGGCGAACGCGTCGACGACGGTGGCGAGGTCGCGCCGGCCCATGGCGTGCGGCACGTGCGCCCCGGCGGCCCACGCCACCGGGGAGGAGGACCAGGCGGCGGTGCGGGTGGCGTCGCCGTTGGCCTGCCGGCCGGCGTGCATGATCTGGGCGAAGATCCGGGCGCCGTGCTCGTGCACGGCGTCGGTGACCCGCTGGTACGCCGGGACGCACGCGTCGGTGAAGGCGCCGAGGCTGATGCTGCGTCCGGCGCTGGTGGGGTGCACCCGGATCGCCTCGGTGATGATCAGCCCGACGCCGCCACGGGCCCGCTCGGCGTGGTAGGCGGCGAGTCGGGCCGTGGGCTCGTTGTGCAGGCCGAAGTTGGTGGTGTGGCCCGGGACGAAGACCCGGTTGCGCAGGGTCAGCGAGGCGATGCGGACCGGCGAGAGGAGCTGCCGCAGCTTCTCGTCGACCATGCGCGGGCCTCCTGTCTGGACCTACCGCCCCCGACCGCAGACCGTTCGGGTGAACCGTACGCCGTTCGAACAAGAGGAACGCTAGGGCTGTCGTTCACCTCCCGTCAATGACTTACCAGTCAGTAACTTCACTTGAGACCGGGCCTTGACCTGCTGTTTCTCTCAGCCGAACGGGGCGGCACGCCGAGCGCATCGCACGCCTGCTCGTACATCCGGACCACCTCCTGGCGGATCTCGGCCCGCTCGCTGATCCGGCGGGCGAACGGGATCCGCACCGGCACCTCGATGCCGGCGACGGCGACGGCGAAGTCCATGCCGTCGGCGTCCAGCCCGGTCGCCCGCGCCCGGGTGGCGTCCGGGCAGCCGCCGAGGGTGCGGCAGATCAGCAGCGAGTCGTCGGCGTGGTCGGCGTTCATGTGCCGGCAGACCGCGTGCACGGTGTCGGCGTCGAACGGTTGCCCGGCGTCCGCGTCGAGCGGTTTGCCGGGGTCCGCGTCGGACGGGTGCCCGGCGTCGTCGGGCGCGGTTCGGTGCGGCCGGCCGGTCACGCCACGGCCTCCGTCGCCCCGGGGTCGGCGTCGGGCACGTGCCGGGCCAACGCGGCGAAGACCGCCGTGTTGTGCCGGTACGCCAGCAGCACCTCCTCCAGCAGGGCGGCCTCGGCCGCCGGGTCGAGCGGCAGGGCGTCCAGCCGCGCCCGGTAGGCGTCCTTGTACGCCTTCGGCCGGGTGATCCGGTCGAACGCGTAGAAGCCGGCCCCCGCCTGCCCGCTCAGCCCGTACCGCCGGGCGACGGCCCGGCCGATGTGCCGGCCGCCGGAGAGGTCGCCGAGGTAGCGGGTGTAGTGGTGGGCGACGAAGCGCTCCGGGGACGTGGTGGCGACGGCGCGGATCCGGTCGGCGTAGGCCCGCGTCGCGGGATGCACTGCGCTCCGCCGCGCCCAGTCCGGCCCGACCAGGTGCGTCAGGTCCGTCTCCAGCGCGGGCAGCCGGGTCAACGCGTCGTCGACGAACGGCCCGGCGAGCGGGTCGTCGCGCATCGCCTCGGCGGCCGACTCCAACGCCTGGTACAGGGCGTGGTGCTGCACCACGAGGTCGACGTAGCCGGCGAGGTCCACGTCGCCGGCGACCAGCGCCGTGACGTAGCGCTGACTCTCGGCGGCGGCGTGGGCCCCCTGGCTGGCGGCCCGCAGCCGGGCCGAGAACGGGATGGGTGGCGTGCTCATCTATTCCTCCGGAACGGCGGTGCGGTGGGCCGGGCCCCGGCGGGGCACGACCAGCGGCAGGCGGGTACGCGGGTGCGGCACGACCTCGATGTCGTGCCGGTAGACCTCGCTGAGCAGGGGTGCGGTCAGGACGGCGGCCGGTGCCCCGGTGGCCCGTACCCGTCCGTCGGCGAGCAGGGTCATCCGGTCGGCGTACGCCCCGGCCAGGGCGAGGTCGTGCAGCACCACCACGACGGCGTCCCCGGCCTCGGCGCGGTCGCGGGCGATCCGCATGACCAGCTCCTGGTGGTGCAGGTCGAGGGCGGCGGTCGGCTCGTCGAGCAGCAGCACCCCGGCCCGCTGCGCCAGCGCCCGGGCCAACGCCGCGCGGGCCTGCTCGCCGCCGGAGAGGGTGGGGAACGGCCGGGCGGCGAACCGGATCACGTCGCAGCGCCGCATGCTCTCGGCGACGATCGCGTCGTCGTGCGCCTGTTCGGGCCGCCCGGTCCAGGGCGCGCGCCCCATCCGGACGACGTCGACGACGGCGAACGGGAAGCTCAGGGTGTGCCGCTGGGTCAGCACCGCCCGGCGCATCGCCAGTTCCACGGCCGACCATCCGCCGAGGGGCCGGCCGTCGACCTCGACGGTCCCGGCCACGGCCGGCAGGTCGCCGCTGGCGGCGGCCAGCAGGGTGGACTTGCCGGCGCCGTTGGGCCCGACCAGGGCGTGCACCTCACCGGCGCGGACGGCGAGGTCGACGCCGTCGAGGACCGGCCGGCCGGCGCGTTCGACCCGCAGCCCGGCGACCCGGATCCGGGTGCTGCCCGGCGTCGCCGGGGTCGGCGGCTGCGGTGCCGACCTCCGGCCGAGCACGCGCAGCCGCACCCGCCCGCGCGAAAGTCCTGGGCCGCCGGAGGGGGTCGGGTTCCCGGGCCCGGTCACGCCCAGCCTCCCGCGCGGTCCCTGGTGCGCCGCAGCAGCCAGAAGAACGCGGGCCCGCCGACGACCGCGGTGAGCACCCCCAGCGGCAGTTCCTGGTAGTCGACGAGGGTGCGGGCGGCGAGGTCGGCGGCGACGACCACGATCGCGCCGCCGAGCGCGCTGGCCGGCAGCAGCAGCCGGTGCCCGGGGCCGGCGACCATCCGCACCAGGTGCGGCACGACCAGGCCGACGAAGCTGATGATGCCGGTGAAGGCGACCGCGGCCGCGCCGAGCAGCGCGGTCACCACGATCATCCGCACGCGCAGCCGTTCCACGTCGACGCCGAGGTGGCGGGCGGACCGTTCGCCGAGGGCGAGCAGGTCGAGCCGGCGGGCGTCGGCGAGGGTGGCGGCCAGGCCGACCGCGAGGCAGGGGGCGGCCAGCCCGACGGCCGACCAGCTCGCCTGGGCGAGGCTGCCGAGGTTCCAGAACGCGATGGCCTGCACGCCGGACTCGTCGGCGACGAACATCAGCAGCCCGATGGCGGCACCGGCGACGGCGTTGACGGCGACGCCGGTGAGCACGAGGGTGACCACCTCGGTCCGGCCGCCGGAGCGGGCGAGCGTGTAGACCAGCCAGGTGGTGGCGAGCCCGCCGGCGAACGCGGCGGCCGGCACCGTCCAGCCACCGAGGACGGTGACGCCGGTGACGATGGCCAGGGCCGCGCCGAGGGCCGCGCCCGCGGAGACGCCGATGACGCCGGGTTCGGCCAGCGGGTTGCCGAAGACGCCCTGCATCACCGCCCCGGAGCAGCCGAGCGCCGCGCCGACCACGGCGGCGAGCGTCACCCGGGGGAAACGGACGAGCCACAGCGCGCTCTCGCCGTGCGGGGCGGCGGGGCGGGGACCGACGTCCAGGCCGAGCCGGTGCAGCACCGAGCCGAGCACCTCCGCAGGGGCGACCGCCACCTGCCCCCGGCCGGCGGCGAGCAGGGCGACCAGCAGCAGGCCGGCGGCGAGCCCGGCGAGCAGGAGCGCAGCGCGCCGGGTCCCGCCGGGCCGGGCGTCCTGCGGCGCGGCGTCCACGGTGGCCGGTGGGGTGTCGGTGGCCGGTGGGGTGTCGGTGGCGGTCACGACCGGCCCTGGCAGTGCAGCGCGTCGGCCAGGGCCCGCACGACCCGGCCGGAGCGGGTGCCGAAGGTGAGCAGGACGCCGTCGTCCATGTCGACGATCCGGCGGGCGGCCCCGGCGGGGGTCTGCGCCACGCCGGGGAGCCCGAGCAGGCCGTCGACGCCGCCGACGGACGCCAGCCCGCCGCTCATCACCAGGATCACGTCGGGGGCCGCGTTGATCAGGCCCTCGCTGGTCAGCGGCCGGAACTTCGCCAGGCCGATCGCGGTGCCGGCGTCCACCCCGCCGGCCGCCTCGATCATCGCGTCGGAGCCGGCGCCCCGGCCGCCGATCAGGTAGACCCCGGCGGTGCCGCGCAGGTAGAGGAAGGCGACGCGGGGCGACGCATCGTCGGGCACGCCGTCGCGGGCGGCGGCGATCTCGCCCTGGACCCGGGCGACGAGCCGCTCGCCGGCCTCGCCGACGCCGAGCGCGGCGGCGATCGCCCGCACGTGTGCGGGTACGGCGTCGAGGGTCTGCTCGGCGGCGACGAGGACGACGGGGATGCCGGCGGCGCGCAGCTGGCGCAGCGTCTCGGGTGGGCCGATGCTGTCGTCGGCGAGGACCACGGTGGGGGCGAGGGCGAGCACCGCCTCGGCGGACAGGTCGTGCCCGGCGGGGGTGACCACGGGCAGGTGCGCGGCGGCCGGGAAGGTGGTCGAGGTGTCCCGGCCGACGACGTTGCCGCCGAGGCCGAGGCTGAACACGATCTCGGCGATCGAGCCGTAAAGGTTGACGGGCAGGATCCGCGTCGCGTCGGTGACCGTGGTGGCGACGCCGTCGGCGGAGGTGACGGTGACCGGCAGGGCCGGGGTCGGCACGGGGTCGAGCGGGGTGACGTCGGTGTCGGGCAGGGCGGCGGTGACCGGGCCGCAGGAGGTGGCGGAGGGGGTCTCGCCGCCGGCCGCCGGGGCGGTGCAGCCGGTCAGGGCGCCGGCGAGCAGCAGCAGGGCGGCCAGCGGCGCAAGGCCCCGGACGGGCACGACCGCACGGCGGGCGACGGCACGGCGGGTCACGGGGCGGCCTTTCGCCGACGGCGGCGCAGGCCGGCGAGCAGCGTCAGCCCGAGCAGCGGCAGGACCAGCGCGGCGAGCCACCAGCCGCCGGTGCCGGAGGCGGCGCTGACCCGGGTGACCTGGGCGGCGGGGTCGACGGTGCCGCCCGGGGCGGCGACCGCGTCGGCGCCGGTGGCGGCCGGCGCCGCGCTGCCGGCGGGCGCGGCGGCGACCGGGGCGGCGGCCGTGGTGGCGGCCGGCGGGGCGGTGGTGCGCGCGGCGGGCCCGGTGGTGGCCGTGCCGGCGGTCCCGGTGCTGGCCGGCGCGGCGCTGGTACGGGCGGGGGTGGCCGCGGCGGCGAAGGTGATCGGCACCCGGACGTCCTGGGACCGGTCGGCGGGGCGGGTGTGGTCGGCGCGGGTGGCCACCACGCACCGGCGGACGGTGCAGTCCACGTCGCCGATGCGGGTGCCGACGGTGAGGGTGACCCGGAACGACCCGCCCGCTCCGTACGGCACGGCCAGTCCCTCCCCGTAGGAGGGTGGGTTGGAGGAGATCCAGTGCGAGGCGCCGGTGCTCCCGGTGGTGTCGGCGCCGCCGCCGCACGGGCTGGGCGCGGCACCGGCGCCGTTGTCCACGCAGTAGGCGACGTAGATGCCCTTGGTGACGTCGTAGCCGGTGCCGGAGACGGTGACGCTCGCGCCCGCGCGGGCGACGCCGCTGCTGGGCGTGACGGTGAGCACCTGCCCGCCGGCCCCTCGGCCGGTGCCGGCGTGGGCCGGCACCGCACCGGCGGCGACACCAAGGGTGATCAGTGTTGCGGTCAGGACGGCGCGACGCAGTGCTCGCATCAGGCTCCCCACATGACGGATCCGGCCGGCTGACGCACCGACCGTGACTAAGGTTTGCCTAACCTAAGCGACACTTCCCCAGTTCACAAGGGGTTCTTCGGGCCAAGATCTTCGACCCCTCGCCCCTGTGCCGTCGCAGTTAGGTTTGCCTAACCTCAACCACTGTCCGTATTGGGCGTGAGAAAGGAACAGCATGGTCCGATCCAGAACCGGTGCCGGCCGGTGGCGGTCGCTGCGGTGGGCGACGGTCGCCCTCCTCGGCGCCTCGGCCGCACTCGTCGGCGCCGCACCCGCCTCGGCGGCCGGGGCCGACATCAGCACCGGCAGCCTCACCTGGGGCTTCAAGTCGTCGTTCCGCAACTACGTCAACACCGGCAACGGCAACCCGCCGATCGCGGCGAGCAACGGGGCCAGCATCAACAGCGACGGCACGTTCACCTTCCCCGCGAAGGGCGGCACGTACGACGCCGACACGGGCGCCATCGACGCCGAGTACGGCGGGACCGTGGTCTTCTCGTACCCGGCGCACATGTTCACCATCACCCTGGCCAACCCGACGGTCGCCGTCTCCGGCGGCACCGCCGCCCTGAAGGCGGACGTCGACCTGGCCACCACCGCCGCCGAGCCGGTCTCGGTCCGCCAGGCCACCATCGCCACCATCGCCGTCACCGGGGGCAACCCGGGCGGCAGCGGCGGCACGGTGACCGCGACCGACCTGGCGGCGACGCTGACCGCCGAGGGCGCCAGCGCGTTCAACGGCTTCTACGCGGCCGGCGCGGCGCTCGACCCGCTGTCGTTCACCTTCTCCACCGGTGGCGGCGGCGAGCCGGTCGGCCCGGCGGTCGCCGTCAGCCCGTCCACCGGCGTCGACCCGGCCGGGGCGACGATCACGGTCGAGGGCAGCGGCTTCGACCCGGAGGCCAACGGGGCGGCCGGCATCTACGTCTCCTTCGGCCCGAAGGTCGACGAGCACTGGACGAACGCCGGCGTCCTCCAGGTCACCAAGTGGGTGAGCAAGACGAACGAGCCGACGGAGGCCCGCGACCGGCTCAACGCCGACGGCACGTTCCGCACCACCCTGCCGATCAGCGCGGTCTACACCGACCGCACCGGCGCGCAGGTCGACTGCACTCAGGTGCAGTGCTACGTGATCACCTTCGCCGCCCGCGGCTCGGCCGACCGTAGCCAGGACACCTTCACCCCGGTCACGTTCCGCAGCACCCCGGTGGGCGGCGGCGACGCCGACCAGCAGATCACCGCCACCGTCACCGGCGGCGCGCTGACCCTCGGCGTGGCCGGCTCCACGGTCGCGCTGCCGGCGGTCAGCAACGGTCAGGTCGCCAGCGGGGCGCTGAACACCGCCACGGTGGCCGACCTGCGCGGCACCAACGCCGGCTGGAGCCTGGTCGGGCAGGTCTCCGACTTCGCCTCGGCCGGCGGCGGCAGCATCGACGCGGACAACCTCGGCTGGGTGCCGAGCGCGTCCGTCGTCACCGACGGCCTCGCCGGCACGCCCGGCGTGGTCACCCCGGGCGCGGCCGCCGCGCCCGGGACCGGCCTGGGCACGGCGCGCGCGCTGTGCACCTCGGCCAGCGGCGCGAGCAACGGCACCTTCGGCTGCGGCGCCCAGCTCAACCTCGGGATCCCGGCGTCCGCCCCGGCGGGCGACTACACCGCGGTCCTGACGCTCACCCTCTCCTGATCACGGCACCACCCGGTGGGACGGGCCCCGCGCCCGTCCCACCGGCCCGACCACCTGCGGAGCCCGGCATGCCCCTGCCCACCGCCCTGTCCCGGGCGAGCGTCGCCCTCGCCGCCGCGCTGCTCACGGCGGCGACCCTGCCCGCGCCGGCCGACGCCGCGCCCGCCCCGTCGCCGAGCGTCGACGCCACCGACCGCACCGGCGCGGCCCGGTGGGCCGTGCAGCCCTCCAGCGCCAAGGGACCGACCGGGCGCAACTACTTCATCTACGACCTGGCCCCGGGCAGCACCCTGACCGACCACGTCGGCATCACCAACCTCGGCGACCGCCCGCTCACCTTCGACGTGTACGGCACCGACGCGTACACCACCGCCGACGGCGCGTTCGCGCTGCTGCCGGCCGACCAGCCCGCCACCGACGTGGGCTCGTGGATCCGGTTCGAGCGGCGGGCCTGGACGGTCCCGCCCGGCGAACGGGTCGACATCCCGTTCCGCCTCGCCGTGCCGGCCGACGCCACCCCGGGCGACCACGCCGGCGGGGTGATCGGCGCGGTCGCCCGCGCCCGGACCACCGCCGACGGGCAGCGGGTCCTGGTCGACCAGCGCCTCGCCGCCCGGGTCCACCTGCGGGTCACCGGCCCGGTCCGCCCCGCCGTCACCGTCGAGTCGGTCGACCTCTCGTACGACAACCCGATCGACCCGTTCGCCGGCGGCGACCTCGTGGTCCGCTACCGGGTGCGCAACACCGGCAACGTCCGGGTCACCGGCAGCGGCACGGTGCGCGTCGCCGGGCCCTTCGGCTGGGAACAGGCCCGCACCTCCCCCACCGACCTGCCGGAGCTGCTGCCCGGGGGCACCTTCACCGTCACCGAGCGGATCACCGGCGTGCCCCCGCTGCTGCGGCTGACCGCCGAGGTCGACCTCGCGGCGACCACCACGGACACCGCGCTGCCGCCGGTGCTGCGCTCCGCCGGGGTCTGGGCCCCGCCGTGGGTGCCGCTGGCGCTGCTCGCGGTCGCCGGCTGCTGGGGCGGGCTGCGGTGGTGGCGGCGGCGCCGCGCCCCCGGCGACGGTGGGCGGGCCACCGTGGACGCCGGGCGGGCGACGGCATGACCGCCCGGACCCGCGCCGCCGCCCCGCTGGCCCTGGTCGCGGCCCTGGCGCTGGCGCCCGGGGCGGCCGGGGCCCCCGAGGACGGGCCCGGCGTCACCCTGCCCGCCGGGCCGCTGCGCGTCGGGCAGCGGGTGCTGGTCGGCCTCGACGGCTGGCCCGCCGGCACGGTGCAGGTCGAGGTGTGCGGCAACGCCGCCCGGCGCGGGGCGCTGGACTGCGCGACGGGCGACGCCACGCACGCCCAGGTGCCGCCGTCCGGCCGCGCCCGGCTGCCGCTGCTGCTGGCCGCCCCGCCGGTGGCCTGCCCCTGCGTGCTGCGCGTCCGGACGCCGACCGGCACGGCCGCCGCCACCGCCGACCTGCCGCTGACCGGGGTGGACGCGCCGCCCGCCGCGCCGGGCGTCCCGGCCGCGCTGGCCCTGGACGCGTTGCGCGCCGACGACCGGTCCGGACCGGGCGGCTGGTTCGGCCTGCCGGGCGAGCTGGCCGTGCGGTTCACCCTGCGCAACCCCGGCACCGAGGACGTCACCGACCCGCCGTTCACGCTGCTCGTCGGGCCGCCCGGCCGGGCCCGGACCATCGTGGCCGCCCCGGCGATCGGCACCGTAGCCGCCGGGGCCACCCGCGACTACCTGATCACGGTGCCCACGGGCGCGGCCCCGTACGGGAGGTTCGAGATCGACGGCCGGATCGAGGTGCCCGGCCGCCCGGTCGCCTTCACGGTGCAGGCCGCCCGGCGGCCCTGGGGCCTGCCGGTGGCCGCGGCGGTCCTCACGGCGGCGCTGCTGCTCGCCCGACGGGGCGGCCGGGCATCGGCGCGGTGACCCGTTTCCGCAGCTCGGATGCCGTCCCGACGGTGTCACTCGCCCCTTCCCAATGCGGGCGGGAGGTGAAAGGCTGTCGGAGAGCCCGGCGCACCGCACGCCCGGCACCCGCCCCGGGCGCGGCCACGACGGTTGGCACGACGGTCCCGGGCGGACGTCCTTCCTGACTGTCCCCCGCCCTGCCGGATGAAGGGACCGCCCGCCGATGAGCGAAGCGCTGCGCTGGCCGATGACGCTGGCGCTGGCCGTCGTGGCCCCCTACTTCGCGTCCCGGCTCCTGCGGCCGGCGGCCGGCGGCGGGCCGGCACGCCCCGCCCGGCACCGCGGCTGCGACGCCGCCCACCTGCTCATGGCGGTGGCGATGACGGCGATGGTGTGGACGGTCGCCGTGCCCGGGGCGGTGTGGGTGGCCGTGTTCGCGCCGGCCGCGCTGTGGTTCGTGGTGCTCGCCGCCCGTTCGCCGGGCCGGCTGCCGCACGGGTCCCGGGCGGTCACCTGGTACTTCGCGGTCTCCATGGCGGCGATGGCCTGGATGGCCTGGCCGAGCGGGCACCCGGGGGGCGGGGGCCATCACGGCGGCCCGGCGGGGGCTCTCTGGTGGCCTTCGGTGGTCAGCCTCGCCCTGGGCGGATACCTGCTGCTCACCGCCGGCTGGTGGGCCGGTCGCGGCCTGCGGCTGACGCCGTGGTGGCCGGACCAGGCCGGGGCTGTCGCGTCCCCGGCCGGTCCCGCCGTGCGGGTGGAGGGCCTCTGTCACGCCACGATGGGGGCGGTGATGGGGCTGATGCTGCTGGCGATGGTGTGAGGCGGGGGCGGTCAGGCCCGGTCCGCGCGCAGCGCGGCCCGCCACCCGCCGGCGGCGCTGACGTCCCGGGCGTCGCGTACCCCGTGGTCGCTGGCCAGGAAGCCGGTCACGGTCGTGCCGTCATCCAGGCCGACCGGCCCGAGCCCGAGCGGCGGCGGGATGCTGCCCAGCAGCGCGCCGACCGCCTGCTGCGGCAGCTGCCACACCTCGACGGCGATGCCGCCGTCGGGTCCGTCGCCGGTGAACACCAGGCCGGGCCGGGCGACGCCGGGGCCGGGCAGCCGGTAGAGCCGGTACCCGGGGGCCGTGCGGGCCCGGGTGTGCAGCCGCCCGCCGAGCGCGACGAGCTGCGGGTTGAGCGGCATCCCGGTCAGGTGCGCCCCGGCGACCGCGACCAGCGCGGTCCCCGGTGACGGCGCGTCCACCCCGCGCGGCGGCTCGCCGCACCAGCGGGCGGCCAGGTCGAGCAGCGGCAGGTCGGCGAAGGCCGGCGCGACGAACTGCACCCCGAAGGGCAGGCCGTCGGCCCGGGCGCCGGCCGGCACGGCCACCGCGCACAGGTCCAGCAGGTTGACGAAGTTGGTGTACGTGCCGAGCCGGCTGTTGACGCCGACCGGGTCGGCGGCGACCTCCGCGAGGGTGGGGTGTCCCGGCGTGACCGGCAGCAGCAGGGCGTCGACGTCCAGCCAGACCTGCTCGGTGGCCCGGCGCAGCGCGGCGAGCCGGTCCAGCGCGGCGAACACGTCGGGGCCGGCGACGTCCCGGCCGGGTGTCACGATGCTGCGGACCGTCGGGTCCACGCCGGCACCGGACAGGTGCGCCCCGAACGCGGCCCACCGCTCGGCGACCCACGGCCCGCCGTACAGCAGGGCGGCGGCGGCCAGGAACGGACCGAGGTCGACGGGCACCACCTGGGCGGCCACCGTGTCGAGCCGGCGCAGCGCCGCCGCCCAGGCCGCCCGGTGGGGCGGGTCGAGGTCCAGGTCACCGGCGGGCACCGCGACCGTACGCATCCGGGCGGCCACGCCGGGCGGCGGGGCCGGCGGAGCCGGCCGCGACCACGGGTCGTCGGGGTCGGCCCAGGCCAGCACGTCGAGGGCGGACGCGGCCCCGGCCACCGTGCGGGTGAACGTGGTGACGCAGTCCAGCGACCGGCAGGCCGGCAGCAGCCCACGGGTGGAGACCAGCCCACGGGTCGGCTTGAGCCCGACGAGGCCGTTGAACGCAGCCGGCACCCGGCCGGAGCCGGCCGTGTCGGTGCCCAGCGCCAGCGGCACCAGGCCGGATGCCACCGCGACGGCGCTGCCGGAGCTGCTTCCGCCGCTGACGTGCGCCGGGCTGTGGACGCTGTGGCAGGCGCCGTACGGGCTGCGGGTGCCGACGAGGCCGGTGGCGAACTGGTCCATGTTGGTCTTGCCGACCGGGGCCGCGCCGGCCGCCACCAGGCGGCGTACGGCGGTGGCGGACGTGGCCGCCGGCCGGTCGGCCAGGTCGGGGCAGGCCGCCGTGGTCGGGTAGCCGGCGACGTCCAGGTTGTCCTTGACGGCGAACCGGACGCCGGCCAGCGGCCCGTCGGGCGCCTCGGCGGCGAACCGCGCCACCGCCTCCGGGGAGAACTCCGTGATCCAGACCGGTTGCCGCGTCACGACGCCCACCCGAGCAGCCGCACCGGGGTCGGGTCGTAGCCGTTGCACGGGTTGTTCACCTGTGGACAGTTGCTGATCAGGACCAGGATGTCGCGCTCCGCGCGGAGTTCGACGTGCTTGCCGGGGGCGGAGACGCCGTCTTCGAAGGTGAGCCCGCCGGCCTCGGTCAGCGGCACGTTCATGAAGAAGTTGATGTTGTGGGTGAGGTCCCGCTTCTCCAGCCCGCCGGCCACGGCGTAGCGCAGGAACGTGCTCCGGCAGGCGTGCTGGTGGCGGGTGTGTTCGCCGTAGCGCACGACGTTGCTCTCCTTGGCGCACGCGCCGCCGAGGGTGTCGTGCCGGCCGCAGGTGTCGTCGACGATCGTGGCCAGCGGGTCGAGGCGCACGCTGCGCAGCACCGAGCCGGTGGTCAGGTACGCCGAGCCCTGCGCGCGGACGGTGTCCACGGCGCTGTACCGGTTGGCGGTGTCCCGCGCGTCGTACAGCAGGGTGTCCACGGCCTGGTTGCCGTGCAGGTCGACGATGCGCAGCCGGCCGCCGGCCGGGATCTCGCCGAGCCAGCCGTCGCCGGCCGCGACGGTCACGTCGAACAGGACCTCCGGGTCCACCGGGGCGCTCATCGCGCGCTCCGCTCGGCGGCGGCCAGCGCCCGGGCGGACTCGGCCCGGAACGCCCGGCTGGGGTCGTCGGCGGGCGCGGGGTCGCCGGGGGCGACCACGGCCCGTACGCCGGCCGGCCGCCACCGCGCAGCCGGGTCCAGCGGGTGCGGGGCGGTGGCGAACACCACCAACAGGTCCTGTTCGGCCCGCAGGCACACCCAGTCGCCGGCCGCGGTGTGCCCCGGGACGTAGCCGAGGGTGCCGCGCTCGTCGCCGCCGGGTCGCACCTTGACGAACCAGTTGACGGTGGCGTGCAGGTCGCGCTCGCCGAGGCCGTGCCCGTACAGCTCGTCGAGCAGCAGGCTGCGGGCGCTGCGCCGCCATCCGTTGCGGTCGCGCCCGTAGTCCGACGGGCCGAACCGGGCCAGGTCGGCGTCGACGCTGTGGCCGGTGATCGCGTCGTGCCAGTCCGACGAGGAGCCGGTCACCGAGGCCAGCGCCCTGCCCATGTCCGACATCAGCACCATCGGCGGGTGGATCCGCGCCGACATCTGCGCCTTCAGGGTGTCCGGCACGTTGAGCCGTTCCCACCGGTCGTCCGCCGCGTACAGCAGCATGCTGGCGACCGCGTCGGCGCCCAGCGCCGCCAGGCGCAGGGTGCTGCCGCGCCTCAGGATAAGTGACCAGGCAGCGCCGCCCGGGACGTCGTGCTGGTAGCCGCTGGCGTCGGCCATCAGGTCTCCTTGTCGGATCGAAGTAGGAACCGGGCGATCCGTTCGCCGATCACCACTGCGGGCATCGCAGTGGTCGCCCGCGGGATCGTCGGCATGATCGAGCAGTCCGCGACGAAGCAGCCCGCGACGCCGTGCACCTGCCCGTCGTGGCCGACAACAGTCGTGGGATCGGTGGCGGGGCCCATCTTGCAGGTGCCGACCGGGTGCCAGTAGTTGTCGGGGTTGGCCTGGATGTGGCGTACCAGGCTGGCCCGGTCGGCCAGCTCCGGCCCCGGCCGCAGCTCGCGCCCGACCAGCTCACGCACTGCGGGCGAGGCGGCGATGGCCCGCAGCGCTTCGATGCCCTCGGCGAGCACCTGGGCGTCGTGGCCCTCGGGGTCGCTCAGGAAACGGTGGTCGATGAGCGGGTTGGCCTCCGGGTCGAGCGAGCGGATACGCACGTGGCCCCGGGAGCGCGGCAGCAGGGCACCGACGCCGCAGCTCCACCGCTTCTGCTCGCCCCGGTGGGTGGGGCTGTAGGGCAGGAAGTGCATGTCGAAGACGTCGGGGTCGAACGACGACGCCGCTTTGGCCATCGCCTGTTCGTCGGGGGCCCAGCCGCTCTCGCGCGCCCGCCGCATGGCGGCGCTCATCGCGTCGGAGCCGGCCCAGCTCATCAGCAGGAACGGTTGGTCGTGCAGGTTCTCCCCGACACCGGGCAGGTCGCTGACGACGTCGATGTCCAGCTCCTTGAGCAGGCGCGGATCGCCGATGCCGGAGCGTTGCAGGACCTGCGGCGAGTTGTAGGCGCCCCCGCAGACGACGACGCGATCGGCGTGCACGACATGCGACTCGCCGCGCCAGAGCACCACGACGCCGGTGGCTCTGCCCGCGGTGACGAGGACCCGGTCGACGTGCGCCGCACCGACGATCCGGAGATTCGCCAGGTGCCGGACCGGGTCGAGGTAGGCGAATGCGGTGTTCCATCGGATGCCGTCGACGATGTTGTTGTCCTCTGGCGCGAACCCGACCGTCTCGTCGAGGTCGTTGAGCGTCTCCAGCTGTGGCAGACCGATGGCGGTTCCGCCGTCGTACCACGCCCGCTGCCAGGGCGTCAGCTCCTCGGCGCGGTACCGCTTGACCCGCATCATCTCGGTGGCCTCGGCGAAGAGCGGTCGCAGTTCGTCGGTGCTCCACCCGGGGTTGCCGGCGGCGGCCCAGTCGTCGTAGTCGCGCCGGTGGCCCCAGGTCTGGGTGGTCCCGTTGAAGTCGGAACAGCCCCCGATGGCGCGGGCCCGCTCGAAGGCGACCCTGGTGGGCAGGGTGTCGCCGGAGTCGTAGCCCCAGTCGTGGGAGTGGCCGAGCCGGGTGGCGTCGAGGATGTCCGCGGGCCACGCGGCGGAGCCGAAGGGACCGAAATCCGGCCCGGCCTCCAGCACGAGCGTGTCCACCCCGGCCAGGGCGAGTCTCGCCGCGACGACGTTGCCGCTCGTGCCGCCGCCGACGACGACGGTCCCCGCCTCCCGGGGCAGATGATCAGGCATGCCAGGTCCCCCCACTTGTCCTTGTCAGTCCGCGAATCCGGGCCCGTGCACCACCGTCGCGCCGACCACCGTGCGCAGCACCGGGCGGGCGGCGGCCTCGGCCAGCTCCGCCAACGGCGAACTGAGCGGGTCGACCTCCAGCTCGACCCAGTCGGCGAGATAGCCGGGTGCGAGCCGACCGCGCTCGCGCTCGGCAAAGCAGTAGTACGCCGCCGAGGTGGTGTACATCGCCAGCGCCTCCGCCGCGGTGACCGCCTGATCGGGTCCGAGCGGTCCGCTCCAGCCGCGGACCTGCCGGCTGCGCGCCTGCCACATGCCGAACAGCGGCGCCATGGGGAAGTCGGGTCCGTCGGAGCCGCCCGCGACGGTGACACCGGCGTCGAGCCAGGCGCGCAGCGGCGCGAGTGGGACCTCCTCCCCGAACTGCCTGGCGATGCCGGCGCCGACGCGCCACTGCATCGACGGCTGGCTGGAAAGGACGACGCCCAGCCGGGCCGCACGGGCCATGTCGGCGGGCGCCGGCCACAGGTACGAGTGCATGATCGAGAATCGCAGGGGCGCAATCGGCCACCGCGCGTCGACGCGTTCGAAGTGGTCCAGTGCGAGCGTGACGGCGGCGTCGCCGACGGCGTGCACGGCGACGGAGTGGCCGTTCTGCGCGCAGTGCGCGACGAGTTCGGCGAAGACGTCGGCGGGACAGGTCAGGTTGCCGTGGTAGGAGGGCCGCCCCGGCCACGGCCGGGAGATGAGCGCGGTGCCGAACCCTCCGGCGCCGTCGAGGTAGATCTTCAGCGGGCCGCGCCGGAAGCGGGAGTCACCGCGACCGGTGCCCACGCCCTCGGCGCCGAGCCCGGCGAGGAACCGCGCGGGTGGCACGCTCGTGTCGGCCAGTGGCATGCCCATCGTGCGCAGGGTCAGCCAGCCCTCGGCTGCCGCCTCCCGGTAGACCCGCATCTCCGCCTCGACCAGGCCGGGCTCGCTGGCGCTGGTGATGCCGATGCTGTGCAGGTAGGACTGCGCCTGCGCCAATGCCGCGCGAAGCGCCTGGTGCCCGGGGGCCGGGACGTGGGCCAATACCAGCTCGGCGGCGGGACGTTCGACCAGGATCCCGGTCGGCTCGCCGTGCGCGTCGCGCTCCAGGTGCCCGCCGGTGGGATCGGGTGTACGGGCGTCGATGCCGCAACGCCGCAGGGCCGCCGAGTTGGCGATCGCGTCGTGGGTACGCCGGTCCAGGACGACGGCGGTGCCGCCGGTGACCCGGTCGAGGTCGTACCGGTCGGGCAGCCTGCCCTCGGCCAGGTCCTCGGCGTGGAAGTGGGCCCCGACGACCGCCCAGTCGAGCCCCGGTCGGTCTGCCAGCCAGGCGCCGATACGCTCGCAGACCTCCTGGATCGAGTTCGCCTCGGCGATGACGAGTCGGCGCTGTTCGATCCCGGTGACCAGCGTGTGCAGGTGGGAGTCGAGGAAACCCGGCACCACCACGCCCCGCGCCGCGACCTCGATCGTCTCCGGCGGTGCCGCCGCACGGACCTCGGCCGCTTCCCCGATCGACACCACGCGGTCGTCGGCGACGAGCATCGCCGACGCCACCGGCCGGGCCGGATCCATGGTGTGGATCCGGCCCAGCAGCAGGACGGGTGGGGCCGCGGTCTGCGCGGCCCCACCGCCGGTCATCCTGCGAGCCACTTGGTGTACCAGGCGAGCAGTGCGTCCTGCTGCTTGGACCTGGCCTCGGAGTCCTGGAAGACCGCCGACGAATGCGCGGGCGCATTGACGATCTTCGCCTTGGTCTCCTCGTCCATGAAGTTGAACGCCTCGGGGTTGCCCGGACCGTAGCCGGTCAGCTTGGCGAACGCCGCCTGACGCTCCGGGTCGTTGAAGACCTTGGCCAGGGCCTGGATGTTCGTCATGTTGGGCGCGCTGGCCGGGATGGCGATCACGTTCGGTGCGACGATCGCCTGGTCGAAGGAGATGGTGACGTCCACGCCCTGGTTCTTGAGGGCGACCGCCTGACCGGAGGGGCCGGCCACGACCGCGGCCGTCTTGGAGGTCAGCAGCTGCTGGATCTGCGGGTAGGAGGTGTAGAAGACCATGTTCGGCCGAAGCTCGTCGAGCTTCTTGGTGCACAGGTCCAGGTCGAGCGGGTACAGCTTGTCCGGGGCGATGCCCGAGGCCAGCTCGGCCATCTCGCAGGCGCTGTCGTAGCTGCCCGGGCTGCCCATCCAGCCACGCTTGCCGGGGAACTTCTTGACGTCCCAGAAGTCGGCCCAGGTCTTCGGCCCACCGTTGGGGAAGGTCTCGGTCAGGTACGCCTGGACGTGCCCGACCAGGAAGGTGCCGAACGCGTAGTCGCGGATGTTCTCGGGCAGGTTGGTGTCGCGCCCGACCGCGTCGTCGAGCCGGGCGATGTTGGCCTTGTTCTGGTAGACGACGTCCAGGCCGACGTGGATCGCGTCGTAGTCGCCCTTGCCGCCGGTGAGCATCGTGTTCACGATGGCGTCGGCTTCGACCTCGGAGATCACCTTGACGCCGGTGTCCTTGGTGAAGTCGTCGAAGTAGGTGGTGTACCGGGCCTTGTTGGTGGGGCCGCCGAAGTCGGCCCAGACGATCTTTCCGCTCAGGCTCTGCGAGCCGTCGGAGCTCGCGGGCTTGTCGGAGTCCGTGGACGAGCAGCCGGCGAGAACGAGCGCCAGCGCTGTTCCGGCGACAAGCGCCGCGCGCAGTCGCCGGCTCGGGTGGGTCAGGAGTATGCGCAAGGGTTCCTCCATGTGCTTTCCGCATGCCTGGTTAGCTGTCGCAGCAACGCCCCCCCGCGTTGGATCCATTAGACCTTTGGTTGGATCCCGAACTCAATATGTGCATCCACAATTCCTCGTCTCGGTTCCGTTACGCGGGTGTATCCAGCACGGGCAGGCCAGCCACAAACCGGTCCAGAACGGTGCCAAGCAGGCGGGATATCTCCGCCTGCCCAGCCAGGTCGTAGAGCGCGCCGGCAAAGGCGATCGACCCGGTCGAGACGACCGCCCCGCCCCCCTCGCGCGGCACCAGCACGAGATCGGCGTGCACCCGGGGGTTACGCGCGCCACCGAGCACCCGGCTCGTCATGTTGAAGTTCTCCCGCGCCTCGATCATGTCGTCGCCGTGCCCGACCGAGCTGGCCAGCACCACGGCATCCGGTGAGGTCCCCAGCAACGGACTCACGGAGTCGATCTCCAGCCCCGCCGCGCCGCCGGAAACCCCGTACCCGCCAAAGTACTCCCTGGTCAGGCCCGCGAAGACCCAGGCGACCGCGGGGTCGGTGGCCACCCGCCGGTAGCCGGCGGACGCGCCCGGATTGCCGGCGGCCACGAATCCCACACCGAAGGTCTTCTGCGGCGCCCGACCGTTGAACCGCCAGATACCACCCAGACGACCGGTGAAACCGAGGTGGTACTCCCCCGGCTCGGCCAGCCACGCCTGCGTCCCACCCCACCGCCGGATCTCGATCACCTGGTCGTCGCAGGGGTCGTAGCCGGTGACCCAGTACATGCCGTTGCCGCCGGTGTAGATGAGCCGCCCACCCGTAGCGACGTACTCCTCGTAGGCCCGCAGCATCTCCAGGCTCGGATACTCCGGATGGGTACCGGTCAACACCGCACGGTAGCGCGCCAGCAGACCCACCCCCTCGGCGTGCAGGTCGTGATCGGTGACGATGTCGACCTCCCGGCCGGTGCGGTCCAGCCAGTCGACCACCTGCATGTCGCCGGTGAACTGCCACACCGGCGCGTTGTGGTCGTAGACCCGCTCGCGCAGCGTCAGCAGCGGCCGGCGCCAGCTCGAATAGCACACCCCCGAACCGTCGGCGTGTGCCTCGTACAGGGAGTACCCCAACTCCCGGCGCGCGTCGCGGAACAGCTCGAAGTCGTCGAGCGTCGGCACCATCTGGCTCCAGACCTGGGTACGTGGGCTGTCCACGCCCACGTGGTCGTTGCCGTAGGCGAGGTAGCTGTTGGTGGGCAGCACGAGCAGCACCGGTGCGGTCGCCGTCCCTTCGGGCGGCGCGACGAAGACGGGAACCGTGTCCCGGCCGCCGTCGGTATCGGTCAGCTCGAGGGCGTAGACGCCGCTGCGCAGCTCCGGCGGTAGGACCAGCTCGCCCTGGAACCGCCAGCCACAGTCGGTCATGTCGTCGCGGTGGAAGTGCAGCGCGGCGTACTCCCGCGCCGCGAACCGGAAGTCGGCGACGTCACCGGTCCAGCCGGAGGAACGCACCGCCCGCTGCGGATGGTTCACCGCGGTGCCGTGCAGTCCCCCCGGGCCGACATCGGCCACCAGGGCGGTACGCGCGATCCCGGTCGGTCCGATCGCCGCCGCCAGGTCCCAGTGGGCCAGCAGCGCCGGATGCCGAACCAGCTCCACGCGCGTGCCGGCGGCGGTGGCATCGGCGACCAGGACCGGGGACTCGATCCGGCCGTCGTAGCACCGCACCGGCGCACCGGCCGTCCCGGTTCCGGCGCAGGCCCAGAAGAACGGGCCGGCCCCGGGCACCGGGTCACCCGCAAGGATCGTCGACGACGTGTGCGGCGGCGCGGATGGACGTACCAGATGGTTGGCCTCGAAGGTGCCGGCCAGCGCGACCGTCAGCGCGAGCGGGCGTCCGGCCTGGCCCCCGATCACCGCCGTCAGCTCGTACCAGCAGCCGGCCTGGGGTACGAGGCCGGCTGCGACCTCGGTCAGGCCGGAATCGGTCGCCACCCGCAGCGTGAAGCGGCCCTCGGCGTCGAGGCCCACCGCCCAGCCGGAACCCTCCTGCGGGCAGCCGTGGGCGAGCAACTCCTGGGCACCGTCCCCCGGCCGGGTGGGCATCGCCGCGAGCGACACCACCAGCCCTTGCTCGCCCGGTGCAGGCAGGTCGTCGACCCGCACGTAGGAGCCGACCGCGGTCTGCTGGTCGATCCCGTCCCCGCCGATCGGCGCGACGGCGTCCACCCGCTCCTGCCGGCGCTCGACCCCGGCCGACGGGATCGCGAGTGCCCGCAGGCGGACCAGTTCCGCCCGCCACCTGGCGGCCGTCGTGCTGACCGCCAGGCGCACCGTGTCACCGGGGCGGTAGGAGACCCGGTCGCAGTAGCCCGTGACCCCGCTGGGCACGGGTACGGGCCGCGGCTGGCTCACCAGGTCACGCCGTAGTCGTGCAGCCGGCGGACCAGCACGTCGTACTCCGCCTCGTCCCGGGTGGCGTGGCGCACGCCGTCGACCAGCTGCGGTGGCCCGCCGCGTACGGGCGAACGGACGCCTATCGCGAACCCCTCCGGCGTCTTGAGGATGAGGTAGCGCGGCTTGTCGGGGTCGGGATTGCGACGTACGAAGTCGAACACGTCGATCAGGTCGCGCGGGTGGGGACCGGCGGGACAGGCCGCCGCCTGTGCCATCAGCTGCGCGGTCAGCACCGGCCTGAGCCGGTTTTCCAGGATCCACTCGTCGTGCGGCGACAGGGCCATCGCCACCGTCTCCTTCCACCTCGGCAGCTGCGCGTCAGGACAGGTTCGTCGGAACAGCTGGGTCGGAACAGGTGCGTCAGAACATGCCGAAGTACTCCCGCTGCTCCCAGTCCGAGACGTGCAGCAGGTAGCGCTCGTACTCGGCCCGCTTGAGGCGGGCGTACCAGTCGACGACGACGTCGCCCAGCGCCGCCCGGAACACCCCGTCGGCCTCCAGCGCGGCCACCGCCTCGCCGAGCGAGCGGGGCAGCGGCGGCGCGGCGGCGTCGTACGGGTTAGTGGTCGGCGGCCGCAGCTCCAGGTCGCGGGTGATGCCGTCGAGGCCGCTGACCGCCTGCGCGGCGATGTACAGGTAGGGGTTGGCCGCCGGCTCCCCGGAGCGGTTCTCCAGCCGGGTCGCCGGGTCACCCGGGCCGCCGACGGCCCGCACCATGGCACCCTTGTTGTCCACCCCCCAGGCGACCCGGTCCGGGGCCAGCGAGTGGCTCTGGTAGCGCTTGTAGCCGTTGACCGTCGGCGTGGTGAACGCCGCCGCCGCGGCGGCGTGGCGCAGCAGCCCCTCCAGGTAGGCGCGGCCGGTCGCCGACAGGGGCCCGGCGTCGCCGACGTCGGGCACGAACGCGGCCCGGCCGGTGCGCAGGTCGGTCAGCGACTGGTGCAGGTGCCAGCCGGTGGAGGCCGTCTCGGCCCCCTGCGGCCGGGACATGAACGTCGCGTGGAAGCCGTGCCGCCGGGCGATCTGCCGCACCGCGCTGCGGCACACCACCACCGCGTCGGCGGTCGTCGCGGCGTCGGCCGCCGCCATGGTCAGCTCCAGCTGGCTCGGCCCGAACTCCAGCTCGATCGAGCGCAGCGGCAGGTCGAGCGAGGTCAGCCCGGTGTAGAGCGCCTGCACCAGCGCGTCGAGGCCGTCGAGCGCCTCCTCGTGCAGCAGTTGCGCGCCGGGCGTCGTCGGGCCGACCGGGGCGGCCGCGCCGGGCGCGCCGGGCCGGCCGACCCGGTCACCGGTGAGCCCCGTGCCGGCCGCGCGGAAGACGTGGAACTCCAGCTCGGCGCCGACGGTCATCCCGTAGCCGCGCCCGGCCAGCGCGCCCAGCTGGTCCCGCAGCAGGCCGCGGGTGCAGAAGGGCACCGCCGAGCCGTCCGGGAAGCGGACGTCGCACAGGACCCACCCGGTGCGCTCGGCCCACGGCACGACCCGGAAGGAGGACGGATCCGGCACGAGGACGATGTCGCCGGCACCGGCGAAGCCGGCGACGCCGACCCCGGTGTCGGCGGCGAACACCGGGAAGACCGACCTGCCCGAGGTGTCCTTGAGCAGCAGCGAACTGGGCGCGGTCAGGCCCGAACGCATGACCGCGGCGACCGCGGACCGGGCGATGGTCTTGCCCCGGATGATCCCGTGCTGGTCGACGAAGCCGAAGCGGATCATCTCGATGCCGAGCTCGTCGATCACCCGGCGCATCTGCGCCGCGGCGGCGTACTGCGCCTCGGACCACAGGTCGTGCCGGTCGACGAAGCCGCCCCGGTCCTGGGCCAGCATCGGCCGGGCGCTGGCCCCGCCGCCGCCGGCGGAGACGTCGCGCTCGTCGGCGTTACGCACCGGCCACCTCCGACTGCGGCCGGTGCCACGGCGACCGGCTGCGGCGTTCGGCCTCCTTCTCCCGCCACCGCTCCTGCCAGCCCTCGCTGGGCGAGACCATGTCGACGGCCAGCGGGCCGACCAGCCCGGCCGCCTCCGCCTCGTCGAGCGGGTGCGCGGGCAGCGCGCCGCCGGCCTGGAAGGCGTCGATCGCGCGCAGCAGCAGCCGCCGGTTGGCGGTGACGGCGCGGTCGGACACGCCGAGCCGCTCCACGGTCCGGTCCTGGATGCGGCCCATGCTCTCCACCGCCCACTGGTCGTGGACGTTGATGTCGAGCCCCATCCCCGTGTACGTGAGGTCGCGCTGCTCGGCCGGGTCGAAGCCCCAGTTGTTGGACCGGTTGCGCAGCGGGCGGTAGTCGGGCAGGGAGACGTTCTCCAGCCGCTGGCGCAGCAGCGTCTCCTTGTCGGTCCGCTCGGCGAAGTCGTAGAAGATCATGAACCAGTGGTGGTTCTCGTCGTCGATCGGCACGTGCCACTGGGTGAAGACCTTGTCGTTGCCGAACGGCACCACGAAGGCGTTGGGGAACAGCAGGTTGGTCACCCGGACGTGCTTGTGCTGCTCGGTGAGCTGGCGGATCGCGAAGACCCGCAGCCCGTGCTCGGCGCTCTCCACCTCGATGTCGGGGCGGTAGTGGTCGCCGACCAGCTTCGACAGCTTCGTGCCGGTGCCCTCGACCTCCTCGCTGAACTGCTGGCCGTAGACGTCGCGGGGGTCCTCGCCGACGAACCGGTGCAGGAAGGAGACGTGGCTCGGGTCGATGCCGCCCTCCAGCCCCTGCAGCCAGTTGCACTCCCACAGCCCCTTGAAGGCGAACGTGTACTCGTCGGGCGCGGTGAAGCAGTCGTACGCCGGGAAGGGCGGCGGGTCGCCGGCCCCCAGGTAGGCGAAGACGATGCCGTTGCGCTCCACGCACGGGTAGTTGGCGATCCGGATCTTGTCGAGGAACTGGCTGTGCGGGGGCTCGGCGGGCTGCTCCACGCAGCGTCCCTGCGCGTCGTAGAGCCAGCCGTGGTAGAGGCAGCGCAGCCCGCCGTCCTCCAGCCGGCCGTAGGAGAGGTCGACCCCGCGATGGGCGCAGAAGCGACTGATCAGCCCCCAGCCGTCGGCGCGCCGGAACAGCACCAGGTCCTCGCCGAACATCCGGATCGCCTTGACCGGGCGGTCGGCGGGCATCTCCGACACCAGCGCGGCCGGCTGCCAGTAGGCCCGCATGAGGCCGCCCAGCGGGGTGCCGGGCCCGGTCCGGGTGAGCTTCTCGTTGTCTGCCTGTCGCAGCACTGCTTACCTCCGCGGTGGGGGAATGGGGGTGGAGCGGGGATCGGGTGCCGGACGCCCGCCGGCGGCGGTCGGCAGCGGCACCTCGGGGCGGCTCACAGGTCCAGGACCAGCCGGTCGCCCGCGGCGCGGGAGACGCAGACCATCAGGCAGTCCCCCGCCGCCCGTTCCTGGGCCGTGAGGACGTGGTCCCGGTGGTCGACGGCCCCCGCGAGGACCCGGGTTTCGCAGCTGCCGCAGATCCCCTCGTGGCAGTCGTTGACGATCTCGACGCCGGCCTCCAGCAGGACGTCCAGCGCGGACCGGTCGGCGGGCACCGTCAGGTCGACGCCGCTGCGGTCGAGCCGGACGGTGAAGGACCCGGCCGGCTGCGGCTGCTCCGACGCGGGCGCGGAGAACAGCTCGGTACGCAGCCGGTCGGGGCAGCCGGCCGCCTCCGTGGCGGCGCGCAGCCCGTCCAGCAGCCGGCTCGGGCCACAGGCGTAGACCAGCGCGTCAGGCGGCAGCCCGTCGAGCAGGTCGCGCAGCTCGGGCCGGGGCCCGTCGTCGGTGGCGTGCACCCGGATCCGGTCGCCGTGGGGGGCGAGCTCGTCGAGGAACGCCATGCCGCGCCGGCTCCGGCCGAAGTAGTGCAGCCGGAAGACGGCCCCCCGCCGCCGCGCCTCGGCCAGCAGCGGCAGGAGCGGGGTGATGCCGATGCCGCCGGCAACGAACAGGTAGCTGCCGGCGGGTTCCAGCGCGAAGTGGTTGCGCGGGCCGCGCAGCCGGACCCGGTCGCCGGGGCGCAGGTGGTCGTGGACCCAGGCCGAGCCGCCGCGGCCGGCGGGCTCGCGCAGGACCGCGATCCGCCACCACGGGGCGCCGGGCTCGCCGCACAGGGAGTACTGCCGGGTGGAACCGTCGCCGACCACCAGGTCGACGTGCGCCCCGGGGGTCCAGTCCGGCAGTGGCGCGTCGGCGTCGGCCGGGACCAGCTCGACCGACAGCACGCCGGCCGCCTCCAACCGGAGCGCGCGGACGACGAAGGGTAGTTCTGTAGACACGGGCCCCCTCTCATTGGATCCAATGTTACTTTCTTCGGATCCGTTACGGAAGCAAACACACCCATGTCGGGGCCACGTGGGTCCAAGCATCCTCCACCCTGCTATCGTGGTGTGACCCAACGGGCAGGTTTGGTCACCAACGCGGCGTTCCGATGCTCCGCCGCAGGTGAGCGGCCGGGGGGCCCGGATCGATCGACGCAGAGGGAGAGTGGCCGGTTGACCACCGAGGAACTGGCGGCAACCCGCAAGACCGGCGCCGCCCTCGTCGACGACCTCGCCGAGCAGATCCGCAACCGGATCATGACCGGCGAGATCCCGATCGGCGCCCAGCTGCGCCAGGCCGAGCTGGCCAGCAACTTCGGCGTCTCCCGCACCCCGGTCCGGGAGGCGCTGCGCCAGCTGCAGACCAGCGGCCTGATCGAGGTGCTGCCCAACAAGGGCGCCGTGGTCAGCGTCCCCGCGCCGTGGGACGTCCGCGAGGCCTACGAGGTGCGCGCGGAGCTGGAGGCGCTGGCCGCCGCGCGCGCGGTGCGCCGGATCACCCGCGGCCAGATCGACCAGCTCCGGGCGGCCAACCAGGAGATGTACGACCTCTCCGTCGCCGGGCGCGGCGACGGCGTGCCCGCCCAGCACGACCACCGGCGCAGCAACGACGTCTTCCACACGCTGATCGCGAGCATCTCCGGCAACGCCCGGCTGAGCAAGGCGATCAACGACATCAACGAGACCTTCCCGCGCAACGTGTCGGCGCAGTTGATCGTCAACGACAGCCGGCACCGCGACGAGAACTTCCAGGAGCACGAGCGGATCCTGGAGGCGCTGGCCGACGGCGACGCCCAGCGGGCCGCCGACCAGATGCGCGAGCACGTCATCAAGGCAGGCGAGCAGCTGGCCCGCTGGTACGAGCTGCGCTCCTCCACCGTCTTCCGCGGGTAGCATTGGATACAATCTAGCCGTCATGGCATCCACTGAGTTAGCCTGGGCCTGTTCCCCGCACTCAGGAGGTCACATGACGCTCACCACCGTCCCCCGCACGGCCACGGGGCTCGAGGAGAAGCCCCTCGGGCCCCCGAGCGCGCAGCCGCTGAGCGGCGAGATCCTCGTCCGCAGCCGGGTGGACTTCACCAACGAGGCGCGCACCGTGATCTCCGGCGTCTGGGAGAGCGACCCGGGCACGTCGCGCTGGGAGTTCCTCACCCGGGGCGAGATCATCCACGTCGTCTCCGGCCGGATGACCGTCCAGCGCGACGGCGAGGAGCCGGCCGAGGTGACCGCCGGCAGCACGGCCTACTTCCCGATCGGCTGGTGCGGGACGTGGACCGTCCACGAGACGCTGCGCAAGGTCTACGTGGTGTTCAAGTCATGACGAACCCGCCGCCGCCCGCGATCGTGGGCAACGCCGTACTCGTCGTGGTCGACATCCAGGGCGGCCCGGTGCCCGACGAGGAGTCCCGCTCCGAGATCGCCCAGATGGGCGGCCGCCGGGAACGCGCCGACCGGGTGGAACGCCTCATCGACGCCTGCCGCGAGCACGACGTCCCGGTCGTCTTCATCCAGGAGGTCCACAAGCCGAGCCTGGTCGACATCGGCCGCGAGCTGGACGGCGACGAGGGCCCGCACTGCGTCGAGGGGTGGCCCGAGACGGAACTCGCCCCGTGGGTGCGGCCGCGCCCCGAGGAGTTCCTCATCCGCAAGCGGCGCTACTCGGCGTTCTTCGGCACCGAGCTGGAGATCGTGCTCAAGGCGTACCGGGCCGGGACGGTGCTGCTGATCGGCGGGCTCACCGACGTGTGCATCCACTACACGGCCGTCGACGCCCACCAGCACGACTACCGGGTCCGGGTGCTGACCGACTGCGTCGGCGGCTCCTCCCGCGAGGCGCACGACGCCGCGCTGCGCGCCGTGCGGTACCTCCAGCGCGACGCCCTCGTCACCAGCGACCAGGTCTTCGCCTGGCTGGCCGCGGGCAAGCCGACCGCCGACGGTACGCGGCCGACCGCCGACGTCGCAGGCGGGCCGGCCGCCGGCTGAGCACACACGTGGCCGGGGCGCCCCCGCAGGAGCGCCCCGGCCACGGGCCTCACCGGCCGAACATCGCCCGCCGGGGATTGTCCACCGTCATCATCGTGAGCACCTCGGGCTCGATGCCCGCCGCCACCGCGTACTCGGTGAACTCCTCGAACAGGAAGCACATCCCCGGCCCGCCCAGCTCGGCCTGGTGGGACCGCTGGCTGACGTCCTGCGACAGCAGGATCTTCGCGGCGAAGCCCCGGTCGACGAGGTGCCGGAGGTAGTCCACCCGCCGCCGCAGCTCCGGCACGACCACCTGCCCGCCGCTCTTGCAGGCCATCATGCAGTCGTACTGGACGTAGACGCCCCGGTGGAGCAGATCCAGCGAGTAGCGCACGTCCTTGACCGTGTCGGTGTGCCCGATCACGATCCGTTCCGGGTCGACGCCCTCGGCCGTGAGGATGTCGATCTGCGCCTCGCCGGTGGGGTAGGTGGGCGCGTGGGTGCTCACCAGCGCCCCGGTCTCGACCGCCGCCCGGCCGGCGGCCCGGAACGAGCGCTCCTCGTTGGCGGTGATCCTCGGCTGGTCGGAGGCGATCTCCCCGATCAGGCCGGCGCGCACGCCGGTGCCGGGGATCTCGTCGAGCAGGTCCGCGACCAGGTGGTCGGCGATCTGGTTGGTGCTGGTGCGCTCCCACCAGCCCTGGTCGAGGTACGCCTCGAAGTAGTGCCCCGTGCCCAGCACCACGGTGACGCCGGTGCGCTCGGCCAGTTCCCTGGTCGCCAGCACGTTGGCCACCGAGCGCGACCCGGTGACCGGGTTCTGCACCTGGTGGGCCGGGTCCCGGTCGTAGTAGACGGGCGCGGCGTACGCGCTCAGCTCCCCGTTCGTGACGTCCCACAGGGTCTTCCCGCCGCGCTCGACGAACCGGCGGATGTCGCGCTCCCGCTCCTCCCACACCGTCATGAACCCGTCCCGCGACTCGGTGCGGGTCAGGTTGGCGAAGACGTGCTCGTGGGGCAGGGTCAGCCCGAGGTCGTCCGGGCCGATCGGCCCGGTGACCGACCACACCTGGTCCATGCCGCGTCCCCTAGTGGCAGCAGGCGTCGTCGGCGCCGGCGCCGTGGCGGCGCGGGGCCGGCAGGTCCAGCGACGGGTTGCGGTCGAAGAAGCCGTCCGGCTCCAGCCGCATGCCGATGCGGTGCACCGCCATGATCGGCCACTCCTCGGGGCGGGGGTCGTGGTGCACGCCGACGACCGGCCACAGCACGAGTTCGACGCCGTCGAGCGACCGGTTCGCCTGCTGCCAGGCGGTGATGCCCTCCGCGCCGAGCGGCGCCTGGTTCGGGTACTCGCCGGCGATGAACCGCTCCGTCGGCTCGTACGGCGTGGCCCAGAGCTGCCTGGCGACGAACGGCGCCTTCCGCTCGACGACGCTGCCCGGCCGGGCGTAGAGCCGGGCGGTGTTGGGCAGGGTGAGGCGGTAGCCGGTCTGGTCGCCGTAGCGGTTGGTCCGCGACGTGCTCTCGACCAGCCAGTGCACCGCCTTCGCCGGGTTGGTGCTGCGGGCCGCCTCGGCCTCGGTGGTGATCGGCGTGCGCACCATCCGGCAGGCGTTGCCGTACGGGTTGAGCGCCTCGTCCTCCTCGACCTCGGCGTGGATCTCGTAGAGCCGGTTGAGCGGGCCGTCGACCCCCATGTCCAGCCGCAGGCCGAAGTAGTGCTGGTGGTTGGGGGCCTGCACGTTGGGGGCGACCAGGCGGCCGTAGCGGGGCGTCTGCCCGTCGTCGATGCCGGAGACCGACATGACACCGGTCAGCTTGATCTCCAGGTCGATCATGCCGTCCTGGTAGAACGACCAGTAGAAGCCGTAGTCGTAGTTGGCCACGGTGGCGAAGAAGGAGATCACCAGGCGGCGGCTGCGCCGTACGTCCGCCTCACCGGTGCGGGTGTTGACGTGCTTCCACAGGATCGAGAAGTCCTCCTCGTGCAGGCAGACCGCGTTCTTGATGGTGCGCGCCTCGCCGTGGCCGTTGAGCACGGCGGTGTCGAAGTAGCGGATCTCCCCGAGGCAGTCGCAGCCCAGCTCCAGCGACGCGGTGAGCGGCCCGGCGCCGTACTCGCCCCAGTCGAAGAAGTTCTTGCGGTACGCGGTCGGGTCGCTGTCGAGATAGGGCACGTACATCTCGCTGACGGCCGCCCGGCGCACCACCGGCCGCGCCTCGTCGCCGTCGTGGTAGACGACGTCGTGCAGCACCAGGCCCTCGCGGTGGGTGAAGCCGACGCGGAACGACCAGTTCTGCCAGGTGACCAGCTGCCCGTCGATGGTGAAGCCCGGCCCCTCGGGCTGGACGATCTCCAGCGGCGCGACGTGCCGGTCCGGCCCCCACGTGCCGGAGCGGTAGTTGCCCGTCTCGGAGGCCATCGGGAGCACCCCGTGGTCCTCGATCCGGACCACCTCGAGGGTCTCCAGGTCGATGATCGGCACGAGCCCGGCGACGGGCCGGGCGTAGCCGTTGTCGTCCTCGCTCACCCGGTGCCAGACGGTGCCCCAGGACAGCCGCCGGCCGACCAGGTCCTCGGGCTCGAAGCCGGTGATCGACTCGGGGTCGACCCAGACCAGCGAGACGTCGGTGATGCCGCGCCGGGCCAGCGCCGCCTGGAACGCGGCGTCCTCGCGGCACGCCTGGGCGACCATCCGGGCCTCCTCGCTGGAGACGCCGGGCCGCTCGGCGTCGACCGGCGTCCAGGAGGCGATCGACGCCGGCCGGTCGGTGCCCGACGTCCACGCGCCGACCTCCCAGGCGGCGTGGGCGTCGGGGTTCATCACCACCAGCCGCACCGGCCGGCCCTGCCCCGGGGCGAGGGCCCGGGCCAGTCCCTCCTCGACGGCGATCCCCCAGTAGCGCGGGCGCTTGCCGATCCGCGGATCGTCGCCGACCAGCGCGACGACCTCGGCGATCTCGGCTGCGGTGAGGGGGTCGTTCCAGTGCGCTGCGGTCGTCATGAGTCCTCCACGGGGTGCGGGATGCGGGCGGCGGGCACCGGCCCACCGGCGGGGGAAGCCGGGGCCGGCGGCGCGGGCGTCACGGGTCGAGCCGGCGCTGCACGCCGACGAAGTCGAGGTCGCGGCGGTCGTCGCCGCCGCACAGGTCGGCGACGGCCGCGCCGATCGCCGGGGCGAACTTGAACCCGTGCCCGGAGCACGCGGCGGCGACGACCACCGGCGGGGCCCAGGGCAGCCGGCCGAGCACGAACCGCCGGTCCCGGGTCATCGTGTAGAGGCAGGACGCGGCCTCGACCACGTCCCGCTGCGGGTCGGCGGCCACGCCGGGGACGTAGCGCGCCATCAGGCGGCACAGCTCGCCGATCTCGTCGGCGGTCGGCGGCGCGGCCGGCCGCCGCGGGTCCCAGACCTCCCCGGCGTCGACGCCGGCCTTGAAGCCGTTGCCGGCGGCGTCGGGGATGCCGAAGACGAGGCCCTCGGGCCGGTCCACGGAGAAGGCGCCGAGCCGGGGCGGCCGGGCGGCCGGCTGGTCGGGGCGGAGCGTGACGGTGACGATGCGCCACACCTCGAACAGGTCGGCGAACTCGGGCACGACCCGGCCGGCCCAGGCGCCGGTGGCGAGCACCAGCGAGCGTGCCCGGATCCGGCGGGCGGTGGTCTCGACCAGGCACCCGTCGCCGGTCGCCCGCCAGCTCAGCATGCGTTCGCCGAAGGCCAGCTCCGCGCCGGCCGCCCGGGCCCCGGTGCGGGCCACCGCCAGGGCGGTGCCGGCCTCGACGACCCCGGCGGACGGGTCGTACACGGCCCGGTGACCGTCCGGCACGGCGAAGGAGGGCATCAGCTCCCGCAGCCGGCCCCGGTCCTCGACGACCTCGCAGCCGGGCCCCTGGAGCTGGGCCGTCCCCCGGTGGGCGTAGAGGCCGCCGGTGCGCCGCACCAGGGTCTCGCCGCTGGCCCGCTCCCAGCGCTCCCAGCCGGCGAAGGCCCGCGCGACGAGGTCGTTCCAGACCGGGTTGGGGTACGCGCGTCGGATCATCCGGGTCCGGCCGTGCGACGAGCCCCGGTGGTGGTCCTCGGCGAACTGGTCGATCGCCACGACGTCCATGCCGCGCAGGGCGAGCTCGTAGGCGGCGGCCGAGCCGTGCACGCCGAGCCCGACGACGAGGACGTCGACCTCGGGCGGCCCGCTCACGGGTTCGCTCCCCGGGCGATCTCGGCCACCGCACCCAGCAGCGCGTCGAGGTCGGCGTCGTTGTTGTAGACGTGCACCGAGGCCCGGACCACGGCGGGCACGCCGCGCAGGCCGAGGTCCCACTGGCCGTGGCTGGCCGGCACCGACACCGTGCGCACGCCGCGCACGGCCAGCCGCCGGCTGACCGCGTCGCTGCCGAGACCGTCGACGGTGAACGTGACGATGCCCGAGCGGCTGGCCGGCGGGTCCTGCACGGTCACCCGGTCGATGGCGGCGAGCCCCCGGCGCAGCCGGGCCCCGCACGCGGTCAGGTACGCCTCGGTCGCCTCGACGCCCCGGTCGAGCAGCTGGGTCAGCGCCACCCCCAGGCCGAGCCGGCCGGCCACCGAGGACTCCCAGGTCTCGAAGCGGCGGGCCGTCGGCGCCAGGGTCCACTGGTGCGTGCCCGTCCACACCGCGCCCCGCACGTCGGGCGCGACGGGCGTGAGCCGGTCGAGGAAGCCGCCGCGCAGGTACGCGAAGCCGGTGCCCCGGGGGGCGCGGAGGAACTTGCGGCCGGTCGTCACCAGGGCGTCGCAGCCGATCTCGTCGACGTCGATGCGCAGCTGCCCGACCGACTGGGTGGCGTCGAGCAGGTAGACCGCGCCGGAGCGGCGGGTCAGCGCGCCGATGTCGCGCGCCGGCTCGACCAGGCCCGAGGACGTCGGCACCTGGGCGACGCAGACGACGTCGCGCGGGCCGCCGGTGAGCGCCCGCTCCAGCCGGTCGAGGTCGACCGCGCCGTCGGGGCCGCTGGGCAGGACGACGAGCTCGGCGCCGGTCTCCCGGGTCAGGCTGAGCAGGTGCAGGGCGTGGCTGACGTAGGTCGAGCGGGCGACCAGCACGCGGCTGGTCGCGTCGAGGCGGAGCGCGTCGACGACGACCCGCAGGCCGGTGCTCGCGCTGTCGGACAGGGCGATCTCCTCGGCCCGGGCGCCGACGAGACGCGCCGCCGAGGCGTACACCTCCTCGATGCGGCCGGCGACGGCCGCGGCGGCCTCGTAGCCGCCCTCGGTCTCCTCGCGCCGCAGGTGGGCGACGACCTCGTCGACCACCGCTACGGTGGGCAGGGCGGAACCGGCGGAGTTGAGGTGGTGCGCGTGGCGCACCCCGACCGTCTGCGCCCGTTCCCGGGCGACGTCCACGGGCCGCGCGAGGGTGCCGAGCCGGTCGACGTCCGCGTGGTCAGCGTTCACCGAGAGCTCCACCGTCGACCGCTCCCCCAACTTCCCGACATGGGATCCAGAAAGACCGAATGTGGATCCCATCGTACGGCACGATTTCCCGCGCTCGCCAGCCTCATGGATACTATCTCCCTCAGAATGGATACGATCTACAGGCTGACGACGACGGCCTTCGACTCCAGATAGCCGTGCAACGCCTCGTCGCCGAGATCGCGGCCGACGCCCGACTCCTTGCGCCCACCGAAGGAGAGCGCGGGGTCGAACACGTTGTAGCTGTTGACCCACACCGTGCCCACCTCCAGCTGGGCCGCGACGCGGTGCGCCCGGCTCAGGTCGGTGGTCCAGACGCCGGCGGCGAGGCCGTACGTCGAGTCGTTGGCGATCCGCACCGCCTCGGCCTCGTCGTCGAAGGCCAGCACGCCGACCACCGGCCCGAAGATCTCCTCCCGGGCGATGACCATGTCGTTGGTGACCCCCGCGAAGACGGTGGGTGGCACGTAGAAGCCGGGGCCGGCCGGGGTCGCGCCGCCGACGAGCAGCTCGGCCCCCTCGGCGCGCCCCTGCGCGACGTAGCCGAGGACCCGCTCGCGCTGCTCCGCCGAGACCAGCGGCCCCACCGAGACGCCCCCGGCCAGCCCGTCGCCGACCGGCACCCGCGCCGCCGCCTCGGCGAGCCGCCCGGTGAACTCGGCGAGGACCGCGCGGTGCACCAGCAGCCGGCTGCCGGCCGTGCACATCTGCCCGGAGTGCCCGAACGAGGCGCGGATCGCGGTGGTGACGGCGGCGTCCAGGTCGGCGTCGGCGAAGACGATGTTGGCGCTCTTGCCGCCCAGTTCGAGGGTGACCCGCGCCAACCGCCGGGTGGCCGCGGCGCCGACCAGCCGGCCGACCTCCGTGCTCCCGGTGAAGGAGACCTTGGCGACGCCGGGGTGGTCGACCAGGGCCGCGCCGACCCGGCCGTCGCCGGTCAGCACGTTGAGCACCCCGGCAGGCACGCCGGCGGCGGTGATCAGGTCGGCGAGGCGCAGCATCGTCAGCGGCGTCTGCTCGGCCGGCTTGACGACCACCGAACAGCCGGCGGCCAGCGCCGGAGCGATCTTGAAGGCGCCGGTCATGATCGGGAAATTCCACGGCAGGATCAGCGCGGCCACCCCCACCGGCTCCAGCGTGGTGTAGACGTGGTGCGCGCCGGGATCGATCGGGACGGTGCTGCCCAGCAGCCGGCTCGGCGCGCCGGCGAAGTGCCGGAAGGTGCGCGCGGCGGTGGCCACGTCGGCCCGGGACCGCTCGATCGGCTTGCCGTTGTCGCGGGTCTCCAGGATCGCGAGCTGCTCCAGCTCCGCCTCGATCAGGTCGGCGACCCGGTGCAGGATCCGGGTCCGCTCCAGCGGCGGCAGGCCCACCCAGCGCCGGTCGGCCAGGCTCCGCCGGGCCGCGCCCACGGCCGCGTCGACGTCGGCCGGGGTGGCCTGGACGGCCCGGGTGAGCACCTCCTCGGTGGCCGGGTCGACGACGTCGAACAGCTCACCGCCGGGGTGCCACGCCCCGTCGACGAACAGCGCCTGGGTGGGAGCGAGGGCGGGCAGCTCAGCGCGCATCGTGGGCCTCCTCGGCCGGGGTGGTGGTCGGAACAGCGATCGGGGACGGCCGGTCCAGCAGCCGGCGCGGCTCGTGGGTCACCATGGCCGCCAGCCGGTCCGGGGCGACGCCCCGGCGGACCAGCTCCGGCAGGACCCGGGTGGTGAGGTGGTCGTAGCCCTCACCGCCGTAGCGGCGCAGCTGGGCCTTGGTCCACACCGAGCCGCCGAGCACCCACCGGCCGTCGGGGCGCGCGGTGAGGAACGCCTCGAAGAAGTCCAGCCGCTGCCCGTCGGACGGGTTACGCATCCGCCCGACGTGCTGGCACTCGGTGCCGAAGCACATCTCCAGGGTCGCGCCGGTGTCGATCAGGTCGTGCCAGTAGGCGGCGTCGAGATACTCGTCGGCGTTGGTGAGCAGGATCCGGTCGGCCGGCAGCCCGGCGGCGGTCAGCTCGGCCACCACCTCGACGCCGGTGCGGCTGTCGCCGTCGAGCCGGACGCCGACGCTCGCCCCGGCACCGGCGGCGGCGACGGCCGCGGCCCGCAGCCGGGCCCGCTCGACGGCGGGGAACGCCGCGGTGGTGCCCATGATCCCGAGCAGGGCGGCCCGGTAGTCGGTGCCCGGCACCCGGTCGGTCAGCGCGCCGTGCAGGAGGCGGTGCACCCCGTCCTCGTCGAGGTCCCGCGCCCAGCCCGGCAGGGTCGGCGTCACGTACAGGCCGTACGCCACGGCGACGTGCACGCCCGCGGCCCGCGAGATCGCCGGCAGGGCCGGGTGGTCCGGCCCCAGCCCGATGCTGGTGTCCTCGACGACGAGGTCGACACCGCCGGCGGCGTGCCGCAGCTCCGCGACGGCGAGCCGCGGGTCGTCCAGCCGCAGGTTGTCGGCCAGGGCCAGGGCGTTCCACCGGAGGAAGCCCAGGTTGGCCGTCGTCACCCGCGCGTCGGCGGGGGTCGGCTCCGCGCCGGGACGGCTCAGGGCGCTGGCGTCGCTGAGCAGGTGCTGGTGCATGTTGACCCGGCCGACACCGGCCGCCGCGACGGGCCCGAGGACGGTCTCGATCATCGCCGCCGCCCCGGCCTGCCCGCCGCCATCACGCGGCCAGCTTGAGCTGCTCACCCACGGCGGCCGGGTGGATCACGTGCACGCGGTCCGGGTCAGCGCATCCCAGCGTCACCTCGCTGCCGGGCAGCAGCGCGCCGGCGTCGGTGTGCGGCGGCAGCGAGCAGACCACGCTGCGCCCGGCCGGGGTGGTGACCTCCAGCCGGAAGCGGCTGCCCTGGAAGCTGAGCAGGCGGACCACGCCGCGCACGTGCCAGCGGTCGCCGAGCTGGCCGGCGTCGAGCACGACCAGGTCCTCCGGGCGGACCACCGCCGTGCCGGTCGCCGGTGCGCCCGAGTCGACCGGCAGCGGCCCGTGTCGGTCGGCCGGGAAGAGGTTGGCCTCGCCGAGGAAGCTCGCGACGTACTCGTCGACCGGCCGGCGGTAGAGGTTCTCCGGCGAGTCGACCTGCACGAGCTGCCCCTCGTGCATGATCGCCACCAGGTCCGACATCGTCATCGCCTCGGCCTGGTCGTGGGTGACCGCGACGGTGGTGATGCCGACCTGCTGCTGGATCCGCTTGATCTCGACCTGCATCCGCTCGCGCAGCTGCTTGTCCAGGGCGGCCATCGGCTCGTCGAGCAGGAGGATGGCCGGGTCCGAGGCGAGCGCGCGGGCCAGCGCCACCCGCTGCCGTTGGCCGCCGGAGAGCGACGCCGGGGCGCGGTCGATCATGCCGCCGAGGTCGACCAGGTCCAGCATCTCCTGGACCACGCGCCGCCGCTCGGCGGCCGGCCGGCGGGCCGCCCGCAGCGGGAAGGCGACGTTCTCCCCCACGCTCATGTGCGGGAACAGGGCGTACGACTGGAAGACGACCCCGACCCGGCGCTTGCGCGGCGGCCGGCGCTCGACGTTGGCCCCGTCGAACAGCACGTGCCCGGAGTCGAGCTGCTGCAGCCCGGCGATGACGTTGAGCAGCGTGGTCTTGCCGCTGCCGCTGGCACCGAGCAGCGTCACGAACGTGCCCGGCTCGGCGTCGAGGCTCACCCCCCGCAGGACCTCGAACTGGCCGAGGGTGACGTGGACATCCTTGATCGACAGCGCGATGCTCATGCGGTCGCGGCCTTTCGGGAGAGACGCCGGGCGCGGGCCGCCCGGCGGTTGGAGAACAGGCTGTAGCCGCCGAGCAGCGCGACGGCGAGCATCGAGACCAGCGTCGAGGCGGCGGTGAGCTGCGGCGACAGCTCCTCCTGCGACGCGGTGAGCATCTGCAACGGGAGGGTCTTGACGCCGATCGGGGTCAGGAAGACCGAGAGGACGACCTCGTCGAAGATCACGGCGAAGGCGAAGACCGCGCCGGCGAGCATGTGGCCCACGATCATCGGCAGGTCGACCCGCCAGATAACCATCGGCCAGGCGGCCCCGAGCGTGCTGGCCACCGGCCGCAGCGCGGGGTCGGCCTGGCTCAGGCCGGAGGAGACCATCACGAAGACGTACGGCACGGCGAGCAGCGCCTCGCCGAGGACCAGCAGGGCGAGGTTGTCCTGCAGGGCCTCGGCCCGGAGGCTGACCGAGTAGAGGCCGACGGCGTACGCCACGGGCGGGATGGCCATCGGCACGATGAAGAGCGTGCGGACCCAGCTGCGCGCCGTCCGCGAGCGCAGCCGGGTCAGCGCCAGCGCGCCGAGGGTGCCCAGCGCCACCGAGATGACGGTGCCCAGCCCGGCCACCCGCAGCGACACCTTGAACGCGTCCATCCACTCCCAGTCGTTGAGCACCCCGGAGTAGGACTGCAGCGAGAAGCCGTCCGGCGGGAAGATGATGTACGACGTCTCGGTCCAGCTGGTCGCCACGACGACCAGGAACGGGACGTAGAACAGCAGGCTGGTCACCAGCGCGACGACCAGGATGGGCAGCCGGTACCAGCCGAGGCTGCGGCGCAGCGGGGAGTCGGTCATGTCAGCCCCACCTCTCGCTGACCTTGAACAGCCGGTCGGCGACCAGGTAGATGGCCACCGTGCCGCCGACCAGCAGCAGGCTCATCGCCGCGCCGACGTCGGCGCGGTTGGCGGTGTTGAGCTGGCCGTTGATGATGCCGGACATGGTCATGTTGGCGGGCCCGCCGAGCAGCAGCGGGGTCACGTAGAAGCCCAGGCTCATCACGAACACCAGGACGCCGCCGCTGATCATGGCCTGGCGGATCGCCGGCAGCACGACCGCGCCGAGGGTGAGCAGCGGCCCCGCGCCGAAGACGGTGGCGGCCTTGAGCTGCTCGCGGTCGAAGCCGATGACGGACGCCAGCACCGGCAGCACGGCGAACGGCAGCATCACGGCGATCATCGCCGGGTACATCGCCGCGGTGCTCTGGTAGAAGTCGATCGGCTCGCTGCGCAGATGCAGCAGCTCCAGCACCCAGAAGAGCGCGCCGGTCGGGAGTTCGAGGAGCATCCAGCCGATCGTGCGCACCATGACCGACGTCCAGAGGGAGATCAGCAGGCCGCCCATGAGCAGCGCCTTGACCCACACCGGCCCGACCGCGATGGCGAACGCGTAGCAGGTGCCGACGACGACCGTCGCCACGGTCACCACCGCCGCGAGCAGCAGGGTGCGCCACACGGAGTCGACGAAGACCTCCATCCGCAGGGACTCGGCGAAGGCGTTGCCCTCGCCGGAGAGCGCCTGCTGGACCAGCGCGACGACGGGCCCGGCGACGGTGAGGAGGAAGAACACCAGTGGCGGCCACAGCAGCCAGCGCCGCTCGGCGGCGGCGCCGTCCGCCATGGGCCTGCGCCGTCGGGTGGTGGCCGGCGCGGCGAGAGCCTGTTCCATGGTCATCTTGGCGCGCTCCGCTTCGCTGCCTGCGCTGCCCCGACGTACGCTGCGAGCTGGGGTTGCGGCCGATGAGTCATCCGGTTTCCCTTCCACCGAAACGAACTGCATTGGATCCACGGTATTGCTTTATGGATCCCGTAGCGTCCCACGTGTGTTGCCGATGTGTAAACAACCGCGACCCGTCCCGTCGACGGCAGGTGGCGGGCCCCGGCGCTCATGCCGGCGCCCGGTGGACCGTCCGGCCGCCGACCACCGTGCGCAGCACCCGCAGGGTCGGCAGCTCGTCGGGCGGCACGCCCAACGGGTCCCGGTCAAAGGCGACCCAGTCGGCCAGCCGGCCGGGCGCGAGGCGGCCCCGCCGGTCGCCGTCGAAGGCCGCCACGGCGGCCGTCGCGGTGTACGCGGCCAGCGCCTCCGCCACGGTGATCGCCTCCTGCGGGGCGAGCGGCTCCGCCCGGCCCCGGACCCGCCGGGTGACCGCCGACCAGATCAGCTCGCGGGGGTCGAACGGGAAGAACGGGCCGTCGGAGCCGAGCACCACCGGGACCCCCGCGTCGAGCCAGGACCGCAGCGGGTTCATCCGTTCCGCCCCCGCGCCGAGCTGCGCGACGAGGCCGGCGGCGTTGCGCAGCGGGATCGACGGCTGGGCGGCCAGGACGACGCCGAGGCGGGCGGCGAGGGCCATCGACTCCGGCTCGACCTCCAGGTAGCCGTGGATCACCTGCCACTGCCGGCCGGCGATGGGGTGCTTGCGGTCGGCCTCGGCGAAGCAGTCGAGCACCGCGGCGATCGCGGCGCCGCCGACCGCGTGCACCCCGACCGACCAGCCCTCGGTGGCGCAGAAGTCCACCAGCCGCTGGAACTGCGCGGTGGGCAGGCGCTGCCGCCCGGTGGAGCCGCTGTGCGGCCACGGCGTGCGCCGCAGCGCCTCGCCCTTCATCGCCTCACCGTCGAAGTAGACCTTGATGCCGCCGACGCGCAGCAGGTCGTCGCCGTCGCCGGTGCGCAGGCCCAGGCCCCGCAGCCACCCGATCGCCCCGTCGACGTCCGGGTCGGCGAACCCGCCCACCTCGGGGTACGGCATGGCCACCACCCGCATGGTCAGCTCGCCCCGCCGCCGGCTCTCCTGGTAGCCGCGCAGCTCGTCCGGCGTCGCCGCGGGGTCGATGATCCCGGTGAAGCCGAGCTGGTGCATCAGCGGCTGCACCAGCCGCAGGGCGGCGGCCCGGTCAGCGGGGGTCGGTGGCTGCGGCCCCCACCCGGCCGCGAAGCCCTTCTCCCGCATGGTCGCGATCACCAGGTCGAGATCGTGGGTGGCGTCGCCGAGGTCATGAATGATCTTGAGGCCGCCGCGCTGCATGTGCAGGTGGGTGTCGATGAGGCCGGGGGTGATCGTCGCGCCGCCCAGCTCCTCGACGCCGACCCCGGCGGGGCAGGCGGCGAGCACCTCGGCCCGGGTGCCCACGGCGGCGATCCGGTCGCCGTCCACCGCCATCGCCTCGGCCAGCGGGCGCGCCGGGTCCATCGTGTGGATCCGCCCGGCGATCACGTACGGGGGTTCAACGCTCACCACGATCTCCTCACGGAGCTGCTCGAAGGGCGGTCAGGACACGTACGCCGCCGCCGGCTGGCGCGGGTCGGCCGCCGCCTCCAGGAAGCCGGTGCGGGCGTTGCGGTAGATCGCCTCCACGGCCGCCGCGTCCCGGGTGAACGGCGGCCAGGACCGCACGTCGTGCCCCCTGGCGCGCAGCGCCTCGAGGGTCCCGGCGGGGAACCGGTCCTCCAGGAACAGCCGGGACGGCAGGTAGTCGAAGGGGGCGAACGAGTTGGGGAAGCTCCAGGTGGAGAAGCGCGGCGCGTTCACGGCCTCCTGCAACGGCATCCCGAAGTGGAAGGCGTTGAGGAAGACCTGCACCATCGCCTGCACCTGCATGTCGCCGCCGGGGCAGCCGAACGGCATGACCGAACCGTCGTCGCGCACCACGATCGCCGGGTTCGGGGTGAGCCGGGGCCGCTTGCCCGGGGCGACGCCCGACGGGTGCGCCGGGTCGGGCCGCGACTGCATGCCGCGCAGCGACGGCACGAACCCGGTGCCGGGGATCACCGGCGAGGTGGAGGCGCCGTCCGACGGCGTCGCCGAGAACGCGTTGCCCCAGGCGTCGACCACGCAGACGTACGAGGTCGCGCCCTCGCCGACGACCGGCAGCTCGTCGTAGTCCTGGGGCTCGGGCAGCTGCTGCGGCGTGCCGAAGATCAGGTCGGGCAGGCCCGGGTGGGCCCGGTCGGCGTCGATGCCGGCCGCGCGGGCCGCCGCGTGTGCGGTCGACAGCAGCCGCTCGACGTCGACGTCGACGAACGCCGGGTCGCCGTAGAGGTGCTCGCGGTCGCTGAAGACGCCCTTGAGCGCCTCGACGACCAGGTGCACGTACCCGGGCGAGTTGTGCTCCAGGTCCTGCAGGCCGTACGCCTCGAGGATCTGCAGCGTCTGGGCCAGCGTGGGGCCCTGGCACCAGGCGCCGCAGGTCAGCACGTCGAAGTCGCGCCAGCGGGTGGTCAGGACCGGCTCGTAGCGGCAGCGGAAGTCGGCGAGGTCGCGCGCCGTGAGGTAGCCGCCGTTCTCCCGGTGGTACGCGACCATCCGCTCGGCCAGCTCGCCCTCGTAGAAGACCGCCCGGGCGGCCTCCAGGCCCGCCAACCGGCCGCCGGTGGTGGCCGCCTCGGCATCGGCCATGAGCTGGATGCTGCGGGCGAGATCGGTCTGGACGAACCGCTCGCCGACCCGGGGCGGCCGGCCCTCGGGCAGGTAGATGGCCTCGTTCGCCGGCCAGTTGCGGTAGCCGCGCTGCCGCGCGGTGATCCCCTCGACCAGCAGCGGGAAGGCCGCGAAACCGTCGCGGGCGAGCCGGATGGCGGCCTCGGCGACCTGGCCGAAGCTCATCGTGCCGTAGTCGCGCAGCGCGGTGATCCAGGCGTCGGGGGCCGCCGGCACGACGGTGCGCAGCAGGCCGCGCGGGATCGCGCCGCCGTGCTCGCGCTGGAAGAGGTCGGCCGGTATGCCCGCGGGCCACACACCGAGGCCGTCGATGCTGACGGTCGTCCCGTCGGCCATCCGGATCATGATCGGGGCCACGCCCGCGAAGTTGACCTCGTCGGCGTGCAGGACGGCCAGCGCCATACCGGCGCAGCAGCCGGCGTCGACGGCGTTGCCGCCGGCGTCGAGGATCGCCAGGGCGGCGGAGCTGGCGAGGTAGTGCCCGGACGAGACGGCATGCCGGGTGCCCAGGACGGTCGGGTGGGGTACGTGCCAAGCCGGAGCGCTCTCGTGGCCCATCGGGCTCCTCTTCGTCAGCGGCGCCTGTGCCGTCTGGACAGGGCGGGTCGGCGGGACCCCGGCGGAGCCGGGACCGGCAGCGGAAGCCGGGGTGGCCTTCCGTGCCCGAGTGATGTATCCATGCTACATGACATTGGATCCAATGCGCGAGTGCCAATCGTGACCCCGTCCCAGGCCGCCCTCCTGCTGCTCGCCGGCCTGGCCGGCGGGATCGTCAACGCCGTCGCCGGTGGCGGGTCGCTGATCACCTTCCCCGCACTGCTGGGCATCGGCCTGCCGCCGGTGTCGGCGAACGTGACCAACGCCCTGTCCGTCGCGCCCGGCTACGGCGCCAGCGTCCTCGGCAGCCGCGCCGACCTGGCCGGGCAGGCCCAGCGGATCCGCCGCGCGGTGCCGACGGCGATCGTCGGCGCGCTCTGCGGCAGCGTGCTGCTGCTGGTCACGCCCCGCGCGGTGTTCGACGTCGTGGTGCCGTTCCTGGTGCTCGGCGCGACCGCGCTGCTGGCGTTCCAGACCCGGCTGCGCGCGATCGCCGGGCAGCCCCGGGCCCACTCCCCCCGCCGGGCCGGCGCGGCCCTGCACCTGGCCGTCTTCGGCTGCGGGCTGTACGGCGGCTACTTCAACGCAGCACTCGGCCTGCTGCTCATCGCCGGCCTGGCGCTCGTCCTCGACGAATCGCTGCGCCGGGTCAGCGCGCTGAAGAACGTCCTGTCGGCGACGGTGGGCGTGGTGACCATCCTGGTCTACGGCGTGTTCGGGCCGGTCAACTGGGCCGCCACCGGGGTGCTGGTGCCGGCGACCATGCTCGGCGGCTTCCTCGGCGCCCGGCTCGCCCGACGGCTGCCGCCCGGACTGCTGCGCGCGATCATCATCGCCTTCGGCGCGGTCGTCGGCGGCGTGCTGCTGGTCCGGGCGTTCTGACCCCGCGCGGCCGGGGCGGACGACCGCCGCCGGCCGCGCGCCCCACCCGGAGGGCGGGTCAGGAGTCGGCCGCGCGGCGGGTCTCGACGACGGTGAGGATCTCGAAGACGTTGCCGCCCGACAGGCTCAGCACACCCATGCTCGCCGAGGTGGCCCGCCCGACCCGGTCGCCGAAGACCTCCACGAAGAGGTCGCCCGCGCCGTTGGCGACCAGGTTGACGTCGCTGAACTCCGGGGTCGTCACGACCAGGCAGAGGGTACGCACGAAGGAGGTGACCTCGTCGAGGGAGCCGACCGCGAAGCGGATCAGCCCGAGCACGTTGACGGCGGTGTAGCGGGCCGCCTCGTAGCCCTGCTCCGGCGTGACGGTCGCGCCGACCCGGCCCGGGAACACCTTGTTGCCCTGCCGGTCCTCCGGGGTCATGCCGCCGAGCGTGAGGATGCGCCCCGACCGGTGGAACGGCTTCATCGCGCCGTACCGCTCACCGTAGGGCGGGTCGGCGTAGTCGGGGATCACCAGGCCCAGCTCGGCCACGCGCTGCTCAGGGGTCGGGGTCGTCATGCCAGCCTCCTCCGGTTAAAGTGGATCCACTCTAACCATCTTCGGATACAAAGCGGGAGAATCTGTGGCCAGTGCGGAACAGAGAGTCCGGGACCTCGGCTTGGAGATCCCCGACTACGCCGACCCACCGTACGGTCGGCGCTACGGCCGGCTGAAGCCGTTCCACCGCATCGGCGACCTGCTCGAACTCAGCGGGCTCACGCCCGAGAACCGGGCCGGGGAACGGCTGCACCCCGGGGTGGTCGGGGTCGACGTCACGGTCGCGCAGGGCTACCAGGCGGCCCGGCTGACCGCGGTCCACACGCTCGGGATGATCCGGCTCGCGCTCGGCTCGCTCGACAACGTGGTGAGCCTGTCCCGCGCCCTGTGCTTCGTGGCCTGCCCACCCGGGTTCGAGCCGCTGCACGAGGTCTCCAACGGCGCGACCGACCTCTTCGTCGAGGTGTTCGGCGACGAGGTCGGCAGCGTGGGGCGGGCGTCGATCGGCGCGACCGCGCTGTCCCGGCGCAACTGCTTCGAGCTGTGGCTCAGCCTGGAGTGCGCGCCGGAACCGACGGCGTCATGACGTCGCCCCGCGACGTCACCCGGACCGTACCCTTCTGGCTCCTCTTCGCCGCCTCGACCCTGGGCGCGATGACCAACTCCGCCAGCACCCCGATCATCCCCGGCTACGTCGAACGCGTGCTCGGCGGCGACGCGTCCCTGTCCGGCGTGCTCATCTCGCTCAGCGCGGTCGCCTCGATGGCCGCCATGCCCGTGGCCGGGATGCTCGGCGACCGACGCGGCTACCGGACGGTGGCGTTGGCCGGCGGCGGCACGGCGGCACTCGGGATGCTCCTGCTGGCGGCGGTGCCCTCCCTGTGGGGCGCCGGCCCGGCCCGGCTGCTGTTCGGCCTCGGCAACGCCGCCGCGATGACGCTCGTCATGGCCTGGCTGGTCGCGCTGGCGCCCACCGGGCAACGCGGCCGGGCGTTGAGCGTCTTCGGGCTGAGCGTGTGGCTCGGGCTCGCCGTCGGCCCGCAGGTCGGCGTGGCCGTGAACCAGGCGGTCGGGCCCGCCGGCGTGTTCGCGCTGTGCGCCGTCCTGGAGGTGGCCACCGTCGTACTCGTCGCCTGGCTGCCCCGGCCGGCGCGGCCACCGGCGGCCCCCCACAGCCGGGGCGCGGGCGCGGTCCGGGGCTCCTTCCGCGCGGTCTGGGTGCCGGGCGTCGTCGCCGCCGCGGCCTGGTGCGGCGAGGGGCTGATGCTCGGCTTCCTCCTCGTCCACCTCCAGGCCCGGGGCGTGCGGGCCGGCGGCGTCACGGGCGCGGCCTCCGTGTTCGCGGTCTTCTCGATCAGCGTGATCGGGGCGCGGATCGCCCTGGCGGGCCTGCCGGACCGGATCGGCCCGGTCCGCGCGACCGCGGTCTCGCTGTGCGCGCTCGCGGCCGGCCTGGTCACCATGGGCCTGGCGCCGAACTTCTGGGTGGCCGCGGCGGCCCAGGTCCTGATCGGCATCGGATTCTCGCCGCTGTACCCGTCGCTGACGATGCTCGCCGCCCGGGGCCTGGACGGCGCGAACCAGGCCCTCGGCCTCGGCCTGTTCTCCAGCTTCACCGGCCTCGGCAACGCCAGCGGCGCGCTCGTCGGCGGGCTCGTCATCGCCGCCGCCTCGACGGGCTGGGCGTTCCTCCTCGTCGCGGCGCTGCAGGTGGCGGCGCTGGTCGTCGTCGCGGCCTTCGCCCGCGAAACCCCGCCCGACCGGCCCGGCGCGGCACCTGGCCGGCCCGGCGCGGCACCCGACCCGGCCGACGGGGTGCCCGGGCCGGCCGCCGGCTGACGACGCGGCCCGGGCCCCGCCCGGCAGTGGTCAGGGGCGGTCGAGCAGGCGGCGGGGGTTGCCGACGAGGATCGTGTCGACGACGGTGGGGTCGCCCCCGGCGAGGTCGGCGATCGCCGGGCCGATCCGGCGGAAGAGATGGTCGTAGCCGTTGCCGCCGTTGCGGCGGAGGTTCGCCTGCGTCCAGACGTCCGCGCCGACCACGAGCTGCCCGCCGAACCCCTCGCTCAACAGCCACCCGACCATGTCGAGCCGCTCCGCGTCGGTGGGATTGCGCAGGGCCGGCGTGCCGTAGTAGAAGTCCGAGCCGAACGTGTCGTAGGCGAGCACGGCGCCCGCCTGGGCGATCTCGCGGTGGTAGCCGCGGTCCCACCGCTCGTCGAGGTGGCCGATGACCACGCGGTCCGCCGGCATCCCCTCCTCCAGCAGCGCCGCCAGCACCGGTACGCCGCCCGCGCCCCGGAAGGACAGGTGCATGTAGACGGCCGCGCCGGTGCGGGCGCCGGCCCGGCCGGCGGCGCGCACCATCCGCCACTCGGCGTCGGTGATCGGCCAGCTCGTGCCGATCTCGCCGAGCAGGGCGGGCCTGATGCCGGTGTCGCCGATGCCGTCGGTCAGCTGCGCCACGAGCAGCTCGGTGAGCTCGTCGACGCCCGCCGCCCGCACGTGCGCCGGCATCGTCTCCTCCACGTAGAAGCCCGAGCCGACGCAGACGTGCACCCCGGCGCGGCGCGCGATCTCCGGCAGGTCCCCGACGCGCCGGCCCATCCCCTCCAGGGTGAGCTCCACGACGGCTGACCCGCCGGCCGCCCGCACGTGGGCGAGCTCCTCGGCGGCGACGTCGGGGTCGTGCAGGATCAGGTTCTCCTCCAGCGACAGCGCGTTCCATCGCAGGTACGACGCGAGCTGCGGGCCCATCGGCACGCCCACGGGCGGCAGCTCCCGGGGCGGCTTCGACCAGATGCGCAGATCGCTCAGCAGGTGCTCGTGCATGGACGTCGGCCCGAGCTGCTCCGGCGCGATCGGCCCGAGGACGGTGTGGATCGGCATGGTGCTCCTTCTGGTCGGACTCGGACGGTGGCTCGGACCACGAGCCAGACGGTGGCTCGGACTGCGACCCGGACTCGGGCAGGGCTCAGGCTCGGTGGTGGGGGCCCGGGGCCCGGACCACCACGGCCGCGCCGTCGGCGCGGGGGTCGCTGGCGGCCTGCAACGCCGCGCCGTCGCGCCCGGCGCGCCTGCGCACGACCTGGACGTGGCCGGCGGCGTCGGCCCGGCCCGGGAACCAGGCGACGGGCAGGCCGGCGGCCCGCGCCGCGTCGACCGCCCGGTCGTCCACGCCCGGCTCGGCCACCAGGGTCAGGTCGGCGTGGCCCAGGTCGACGTCGCCGACCACCCAGCGCGGCCGGGCCAGCACCTCGTCGAGCGGGCGGGCCAGGTCCGTCGTCGCGGGGACCAGCTGGGCCAGGATCCACGGCTGGGCGCGGCCGCCCTGGCAGCCCGCGACGACCGTGGCCTCGGCGGAGTGGACGATGACCGGGCAGAGCGTGTGCGGGGGCCGGGCCCCGGGCACGAGCCGCGCCGGTGACGCGGGGTCGAGGCTGAACGCCGCGCCCCGGTTGTGCAGCACGACGCCGGTCTCCGGTTCGAGCAGGCCCGCGCCGAAGGTCTGGTAGACGCTCTGCACGAGCGAGACGCTCCAGCCGAGGTCGTCGCTGGCCACCACCGCGACCGTGTCACCGCGGGCGGGCGGCTCGGCCGGGCCGGCGGCGGCCGCAGGGGCGTCGAGCCGCAGCAGGGCCGCCAGGTCGGCCCCGCCCGTGCGGGGGTCGCCGAGGAACCCGGCCCGGGCGGCGACCCCGGCCAGGCTGGCGTCGAGCAGGCGCGCCGGGTCGGGTTCGCCGTCGCCGTCGGCCACCGCGCCCGCGACACCGAGCAGGACCGCCCCGACGGACGGGGGCGGCGCGACCGACCAGGTGCGGCCCGCGATCTCCCGGGTCACCGCCGGCCCCGTCTGCGGCCGGTAGCCGGCGAAGTCGGCGAGCGTATGGGCACCGCCCAGGGATCCCAGCAGCCGTACGATGGCCCGCGCCGTCTCCCCCTCGTACAGGTCACGCGGGTCGGCGGCGAGCCGGCGCAGCGTGGCCGCGAGCGCCGGCTGGCGCAGCGTCGCCCCCTGCCGCAGCGGACGCCCGTCGGGCGCGAACACCGACCTCAGCCCCGGGTCGGCCAGCACGGTGTCGCGGCGGCTGTCGAGGGCGCGTTCGAGCCCCGCGCTGACCCGGGTGCCGGCCTCGGCGACGGCCGCCGCCTCCCGCAGCGGCGTGGCGAGCGGGAGCAGCGCGCCGAGCCGGGCCAGCTCCCGCCAGCCCGCGACGACGCCGGGGACGGTGACGGAGTGCGCGCCCTGCCCCGGCATGGTCCGCCACCCCGCCGCCGGCCGGTCGATCCCGCGCGGCGCGGTGCCCGCCGCCACCACCGCCGTCGTCTCCCCCTCGGGCGAGCGGACCACCGCGATGAGGTCGCCGCCGAGGGCGCACTGGTGCGGGTAGACCACGGTGAGCGCGCAGGCGGCGGCGAGGGCCGCGTCGAGGGCGTTGCCGCCGGCGGCGACGGCGCGCTCGCTGGCGCGGACGGCCTCGTGGTGCGGGGCGGCGAGGGCGACGGTCATGACCCCGACCTGCGTCGCGCGGCGACGGTGGCAGCGTCGTGCGGTACGTCGTCGAGTCTGCTCACGCGGGCCCCCACTTTCCAATCAAGGGATCCAAAAGTAGCATGCGTGGATCCAACCCGCGAGGGAGTCGCCCCATGGACCACCCCGTCAGCACGCTGCCGAACTACCGGCGTGACGACGTCGACGCCCACCCGCCCCTGCTCAGCCCGGGCTACCGGTCGACGGTGCTCCGCGCGCCGAGCCGACCGCTGGTGTACCTGCCGCAGCGGCTCACGGAGGTCACCGGGCCGCTGCTCGGCGAGGGCCGGCTCGGCCCGCTCGACCACGACCTGACCCGGCAGCACGACGGCGAGCCGCTCGGCCAGCGGATCATCGTGCACGGCCGGGTCCACGACGGCGACGGGCGACCCGTGCCGCACACCCTGGTGGAGATCTGGCAGGCCAACGCCGCCGGCCGCTACCGGCACGCGGTGGACAACTGGGCTGCGCCGCTGGACCCCCACTTCGACGGCGTGGGCCGGGTTTGCACCGACGAGCGGGGGCGCTACCGGTTCGTCACGGTGCAGCCGGGCGCGTACCCCTGGCGCAACCACGACAACGCGTGGCGGCCCGCGCACATCCACTTCTCGCTGTTCGGCCGGGCGTTCACCCAGCGCCTGGTGACGCAGATGTACTTCCCCGGCGACCCGCTCTTCTTCCAGGACCCGGTGCTCAACTCGATCCCCGACCCGGCGGCGCGCCAGCGGCTGGTCGCCCGCTACGACCACGCGACGACCCGCCCCGAGTGGGCCCTGGCGTACGAGTTCGACATCGTGCTGCGGGGCCGGGAGAGCACGCCCTTCGAGGACGAGGACGACGATGAGTGAGCGCCACGGCGTGACCCCGGCCCAGACCGTCGGGCCGTACCTGAGCATCGGCCTGCGCTGGCCCGACGGCCCGCACGTGGTCCCGCCCGGCACCCCGGGCTCCTTCTGGGTGCGCGGCCGGATCACCGACGGCGCGGGAGCGCCGGTCGTGGACGCCCTGGTCGAGAGCTGGCAGGCCGACCCGGACGGCCGGTTCGACCACCCCGACGACCCGCGCGGCGCGCGGGCGTCGTCGGTGGCCGGCTTCCGGGGGTTCGGGCGCAGCGAGACCGACGACCAGGGGTGGTACGCGCTGCTGACCGTGCGGCCCGGGGCCCTGCCGGCACCGGACGGCGGGACCGAGGCGCCGCACCTGAACCTCTCGGTGTTCGGGCGCGGGCTGCTGCACCGGGTCGTGACCCGGCTCTACTTCCCCGACGAGCCGGCGGCCAACGCCGCCGACCCCGTCCTGCGCGGTGTCGACGCCGACCGGCGGGGCACCCTCGTCGGCCGGGAATCCGCCGACGGGGTGCGCTTCGACATCCGGCTCCAGGGTGACGATGAGACCGTCTTCTTCGCCGTCTGACGGCCTGCTCTCGGGCCTGTCCGGCGACCCCGGGGTCGACGCGCAGCTCACCGACCGGGCGCTGCTGCGGGCGCTGCTGGACGCCGAGGCCGCGCTCGCGGCCGCCGGGGCCGACTGCGGGGTGCTGCCCCGGGCGGCGGCCGAGGCGATCGGGGCGTGCTGCCGGGCCGACCTGTTCGACCCGGCGGCCCTCGGCCGGGCCGCCGAGGACGCCGGCAACCCGGTGGTGCCGCTCGTACGGCAGCTCACCGCGGCCCTGCCCGAGCCGGCCCGCGCCTGGGTGCACCTCGGGGCGACCAGCCAGGACGTCCTCGACACCGCGCTGATGCTGGTCGCGGCGCGGGCGGCCGGGCCGCTGCTGGCCCACCTGGACCGGGCCGCCGACGCCGCGGCCCGGCTGGCCGCCGCCCACCGCGACACGGTCATGCTCGCCCGCACCCTCGGCCAGCAGGCCGCGCCGACCACGTTCGGCCTGAAGGCCGCCGGTTGGCTGGTCGGCCTGGCCGAGGCCCGGACCCGGCTCGACGCGGTCCGCGCGGCGCTGCCGGCGCAGCTCGGCGGCGCGGTCGGCACGCTCGCCGCGCTCGGCCCGGCCGGGCCGGCGGTCGCCGCCCGCTTCGCCGCCCACCTCGGCCTCGCCGCGAGCCCGCTGCCCTGGCACACCCGCCGCCAGCCGCTGCTCGACCTCGCCGCCGCGCTCGGCGGGCTGCTCGCCGCCACCGGCAAGACCGCGCTGGACGTCGGGCTGCTCGCCCAGGTCGAGGTCGGCGAGGCGGCCGAGGGCGGCGCGGCCACGGGCGCCGGGCCGGGCCGGGGCGGCTCGTCGGCGATGCCGCACAAGCGCAACCCGGTCGACTCGGTCCTCGTCGGCGCGGCGGCGCGGCGCGGGCCCGGCCTGGTCGCCACCCTGTACGCCGCCGCCGTGCAGGAGCACGAGCGGGCCGCCGGAGCCTGGCACGCCGAGTGGGAGCCGCTGCTCGACCTGCTGCACCTGGCCGGCGGCGCGGCCGCCCGCACCGCCCGGATGCTGGGCGGGCTGCGGGTCGACGCGCGCCGGATGCGGGCCAACCTCGACGCCACCGGCGGCCTCGTGCTGGCCGAGGCGGTGGCCGCGCGGCTGACGCCCGCCCTGGGCCGGGGCGCGGCGCACGACGTCGTCGCGCGGGCCGCGGCCGGGCCCGACTTCCGCGCCGCGCTGCTGGCCGCCCCCGAGATCCGCGCGCACCTGGGTCCGCGCGGGATCGACGAGGCGCTCGACCCGTACGGCTGGCTCGGCTCCGCCGGGCTCCTCGTCGACCGGGCGCTGGCCGACCACCGCGCGCACCGGGCCGGGCCCTCGTGACGTCCCGCCTGCACGCCACCGTCGACGGCCCGCCCGACGCGCCGGTCCTCGTGCTCGGCAGTTCGCTGGGCACCACCGCCGCCATGTGGGAACCGCAGCTGGCCGAGCTCACCGCCCACTTCCGGGTGGTCCGGTACGACCACCTCGGCCACGGCCGCTCGGCGGTACCGCCGGGCCCATACACCATCGAACTGCTCGGCCGGGAGGTGCTGCGCCTGCTCGACGACCTCGACGCCCGGCGCGTGCACTACGCCGGGCTCTCCCTCGGCGGGATGGTCGGCATGTGGCTGGCCGCCCACGCGCCCGAGCGGGTCGGCCGGCTCGCGCTGCTGTGCACGTCGGCGGCCCTGGGCCCGGCGCGGAGGTGGCACGACCGGGCGGCGGCCGTGCGCGCAGGCGGCCTGCCGGCCGTGGCCGACGCCGTGGTGGCCCGCTGGTTCACGCCCGGCTTCGCCGCCGCCCGGCCGGAGGCGGTCGCCGCCTGGCGGGCCATGCTGGCCTCGACGCCTGCCGACGGGTACGCCGCGTGCTGCGCGGCGATCTCCACGATGGACCTGCGCGACGACCTGACCGGCATCCGGGCGCCCACCCTGGTCGTCGCCGGGGCCGACGACCAGGCCACCCCCGTGCCGCACGCCCGGCTGATCGCCGAACGGATCCCCGGGGCCCGGCTGGCGGTCGTCGCCGACGCCGCGCACCTGGCCAACGTGCAGCAGCCCGGGCAGGTCGGCCGCCTGCTGCGCGACCACCTCGCCGAGGAGACACACCGTGACGCCTGAACCGGCACCCGAGCCATCCGGTCTCCCGCCCGAGCGCGACCGGCACGCCGCCGGCATGGCGGTCCGCCGGCAGGTCCTCGGCGACGCCCACGTCGACCGGGCCATCGCCGCCACCGACGCGTTCACCGCCGACTTCCAGGACCTGATCACCCGCTACGCCTGGGGCGAGATCTGGTCGCGCCCCGGGCTGGACCGGCGCACCCGCAGCGTGATCACCCTCGCGGTCCTCGCCACCGGGCACCACGACGAGGAGCTGGCCATGCACGTCCGCGCCGCCCTGCGCAACGGCCTCACCCCGCAGGAGATCAGCGAGGTCCTGCTCCAGGTCGGCGTCTACGCCGGGGTGCCGGCGGCGAACCGGGCGTTCGCCGTGGCCCGGCGGGCGTTGCGGCAGGAGGACGAGTGACCGACGCGGCACGCCGTCGCCGTTGACGACCTCCGCCGCCGGGCACTACGTTCGACATGAGTACACCCGTCCGCATAGCGAACACGACAGCGCGGACGACGACAGCACAGGAGGCGGGAGGGCGATGGCGAAGATCGTCTCGCTGGCCGACGGGATCGCCGAGCTGGTGCACGACGGGGACGTGGTGGCCCTGGAGGGGTTCACCCACCTCATCCCGTTCGCCGCCGGTCACGAGATCATCCGGCAGGGGCGGCGCGGCCTGACCCTGGTGCGGATGACCCCGGACGTCATCTACGACCAGCTCATCGGGGCCGGCTGCGCCAGCCGCCTCGTCTTCTCCTGGGGCGGCAACCCCGGCGTGGGCTCGCTGCACCGCTTCCGCGACGCCGTGCAGCACTCCTGGCCGGCGCCCCTGGAGCTGGAGGAACACAGCCACGCGGGGATGGCCAACCGCTACGTCGCGGGCGCCTCCGGCCTGCCGTTCGCCGTGCTGCGCGGCTACACCGGCACCGACCTGCCCCGCCACACCGCCACCATCCGCACCGTCGACTGCCCGTTCACCGGCGAGACGCTGACCGCGCTGCCCGCGCTGCGGCCCGACGTGACCGTGGTGCACGCCCAGCGCGCCGACCGGGTCGGCAACGTGCAGATGTGGGGCATCACCGGCGTGCAGAAGGAGGCCGTGCTCGCCGCGCGCCGGTCCCTGGTCACCGTCGAGGAGTTCGTCGACGAGCTGACGCCGGTGCCGGGGCAGGTCGTCCTGCCCGGGTGGGCGATCACGGCGGTGGCCCGGGTCCCAGGCGGCGCGCACCCGTCGTACACGCAGGGCTATTCGGTGCGCGACAACGACTTCTACCGCGACTGGGACGCGATCAGCCGGGACCGCGACACCTTCCGGGCCTGGATCGCCCGGCACGTGCTGACGACGGAGGTGCCGGCGTGAGCGCGGCGGACTGGTCGGCCGACGAGATGATGACGGTCGCCGCCGCCCGGCAGCTGCGCGACGGCACCGTCTGCTTCGTCGGGATCGGCCTGCCCAGCACTGCGGCGAACCTGGCCCGCGTCACCCACGCCCCCGGCCTCGTGCTGGTCTACGAGTCGGGCTGCCTCGGCGCGAAGCCCGACCGGCTGCCGCTGTCCATCGGCGACGGCATCCTCGCCGACACCGCCGACGCGGTCGTCTCCGTGCCGGAGGTGTTCAACTACTGGCTCCAGCCCGGCCGCATCGACGTCGGCTTCCTCGGGGCGGCCCAGCTCGACCGCCACGGCAACATCAACACCACCGTCATCGGCGGCTCCTACGCCGACCCGGCGGTCCGCCTGCCCGGCGCCGGCGGCGCCCCGGAGATCGCCGCGTCCTGCGGCGAGGTGGTCGTCATCGTCCGGCAGAGCCGGCGCACGTTCACCGGGCGCGTCGACTTCGTCACCTCCGTCGGCTACGGCACGGGGCCGGGCGACCGGGCCCGGCTCGGGCTGCGCGGCGGCGGCCCCCGGACGGTGATCACCGACCTCGGCGTCCTCGAACCCGACCCGGCCACCGGCGAGCTGACCCTCACCCGGCTGCACCCCGGCGTCACCGTCGAGCAGGCCCGGGCGGCCACCGGCTGGCCGCTCGCCGTCGCCGACGGGCTGACCACCAACGAGCCCCCCACCCCCGACGAGCTCGCCGCGCTGCGGGCCCTGCAGGCCACGCTGAAGGCGACGCCATGACCCGCGACGTGTACGTGCTCGACGCCGTCCGCACCCCCATCGGCCGCCACGGCGGCGGCCTGGCCGGCATACGCCCCGACGACCTCGCCGCGCACGTGGTGCGGGAGGTCGTCGCCCGCAGCCCCGGGCTCGACCCGGCGCGCATCGACGACGTGCTCCTCGGCGACGCCAACGGCGCCGGTGAGGACAACCGGGACGTGGCCCGGATGGCCGTCCTGCTGGCCGGCCTGCCACCGTCGGTGCCCGGGGCGACCGTCAACCGGCTCTGCGGCTCCGGCCTGGAGGCCGTCATCGGCGCGTCCCGGGCCGTCGCCCTCGGCGACGCGTCGATCTGCCTCGCCGGCGGGGTGGAGTCGATGAGCCGCGCGCCGTGGGTGCTGCCCAAGCCCGAGGGGGCCTACCCCCGGGGGCACGAGACGCTGCACTCCACCACGCTGGGCTGGCGGATGGTCAACCCGGCGATGCCGGCACAGTGGACGGTGGCGCTGGGCGAGGGCGCGGAGATCCTCGCCGAACGCCACGGGATCACCCGCGAGCGGCAGGACGAGTTCGCGCTGGGCAGCCACCAGCGGGCCGACCGGGCCTGGCGCGACGGCGCGTACGCCGACGAGGTCGTCCCGGTGCCCGGCACCGACGTCGACCGGGACGAGAGCATCCGGCCGGCCACCACCGCCGAGGCGCTGGGCCGACTCAAGCCGGTCTTCCGGCCCGCCGGCACGGTCACCGCCGGCAACTCGTCGCCGCTGAACGACGGGGCGAGCGTCCTGCTGCTCGCCGACGCCGCCGGTGCGCGGGAGATCGGCCGCGCGCCGCTGGCCCGGATCGTCTCCCGGGCCGTCACCGGGATCGAGCCCCACCTGTTCGGCATCGGCCCGGTGGCCGCCGCCGAGGAGGCGCTGCGCCGCGCCGGGCTCGGCTGGGGCGACCTCGACGTGGTCGAGCTCAACGAGGCGTTCGCCGCGCAGTCCCTGGCCTGCCTGGCCCACTGGCCCGACCTCGACCCGGCGATCGTCAACCCCCAGGGCGGCGCCATCGCCCTCGGCCATCCGCTCGGCTCCTCCGGGTCCCGCATCCTCGGGTCACTGGCCTGGCAGCTGCACCGCCGCGGCGGGGGCCGGGGGCTCGCCGCCATCTGCATCGGGGTGGGCCAGGGCCTGGCCGTCGTCCTGGAGGCGTGACGGGACGACCGGTCCCGGGCGCCGACACCGCGCGACCCGCGGGGCACCGGTGCCGGCCACCCCGGGCGGCGCGGCTACGCTGGCCACCGACGGTGACGGGTGCGCCAGGCCGCCCCGGGCGACCCTGCGGCAGGAGACCGAGTGACCGACGCGGCGCGATCCGGCGAGTTCGTCCAGTCGCTGGAGCGCGGCCTGGCCGTGATCCGCGCGTTCGACGCCGAGCACCCCCGGCTCACCCTCAGCGAGGTGGCCCGGGCCACCGGGCTGACCCGGGCCGCCGCCCGACGCTTCCTGCTCACCCTGGTCGAGCTGGGCTACGTGCACACCGACGGGCGGCTGTTCTCGCTGCGCCCGCGCGTGCTCGACCTCGGCTACGCCTACCTGTCGGGCCTGGGCCTGCCGGAGGTCGCCCGGCCGCACCTGGAGGCGCTGGCCGCGCAGGTGCGCGAGTCCTGCTCGGTGTCGGTCCTCGACGGCGACGAGGTGGTCTACGTCGCCCGCGTCGCCACCAGACGCATCATGACGGTGGGGATCAGCGTCGGCAGCCGCTTCCCCGCGTACGCGACGTCGATGGGCCGGGTGCTGCTCGCCGCGCAGCCCGCCGACTGGCTGGACGACTACCTCGCCACGGCGCGGCTGCGGCCGTTGACCCGGCACACCGTCACCGACCCGGCCCGGCTGCGCGCCGCCCTGACCACGATCGCCGCGCAGGGCTACGCGATCGTGGACCAGGAGCTGGAGGAGGGGCTGCGTTCGCTGGCCGCGCCGATCCACGGGGAGGACGGGGCGGTGGTCGCCGCGATCAACGTCTCCGCGCACGCCAGCCGCGGCCCGTCCGAGACGATCCGCACGGAGCTGCTGCCGCCCCTGCTGGCCACCGCGAAGCGCGTCGAGGAGGACCTGGCGGCCGGTCCGGGCCGGTGAACCGGCACCGGTCCGGACCGCCACCGCGTCGGCGGCCGATGCGCCGCCTCAGCGCGCCGACGCCGCGAGCCGGCGGCCCGGGCCGAGGTGCCGGGCGTACGCGCCGGTGGTGAAGAACGCCGGCAGGTCCTCGCCGAACGCGGTGTCCTCGACGACGCGGGCGGCCCGCTCGGCGCGCTCCCGGTCGGCGGCGCCGCGACCCGTCACCAGGTCGGCCAGCTCCTGCGCGAGGATCGTGCGCACCAGCTCGTCGGTCACGCAGCCGCCGTCGGCCAGCGGGGTGCCGTGGTGCAGCCACTGCCACACCTGGCAGCGGGCGATCTCGGCGGTCGCCGCGTCCTCCATCAGGTTCCACAGGGCGACCGCCCCGGCGCCGCCGAGCCACGCGTCGATGTAGCGCAGCGCGACCGCGATGTTGGCGCGCACCCCCGCGGCGGTGACCTGGCCGGGGGTCTTGTCGACGGCGAGCAGGTCGGCGGCGGCGACGCTGACGTCGTCCCGGAGCCGGTCGAGCTGGTGCGGGCGCTCGCCCAGCACCGCGTCGAACTCCTCGCGGCAGGTGGCGACCAGCCCCGGGTGGGCGACCCACGAGCCGTCGAAGCCGTCGCCGGCCTCGCGCCGCTTGTCCGCCCGCACCCGGCCCAGGGCCACCTCGTTGACCTGCGGGTCCCGGCTGGGGACGAACGCGGCCATCCCGCCGATGGCGTGCGCGCCGCGCCGGTGGCAGGTCGCCACCAGCAGCTCGGTGTACGCCCGCATGAACGGCACCGTCATGGTGACCTCGGCCCGGTCGGGCAGGACGAAGTCCGACCACTGCCCGAAGTTCCTGATCACGCTGAAGATGTAGTCCCACCGGCCGGCGTTCAGGCCCGCCGAGTGCTCGCGCAGCTCGTAGAGGATCTCCTCCATCTCGAAGGCGGCGGTGATCGTCTCGATGAGGGTGGTGGCCCGGATGGTGCCGCGCGGCAGGCCCAGGCGCTGCTGGGCGAAGACGAAGACGTCGTTCCACAGCCGCGCCTCGTGGTGGCTCTCCAGCTTCGGCAGGTAGAAGTAGGGTCCGGCGCCCGCGTCGAGCTGCCGCCGCGCGCAGTGGAACAGGTAGAGCCCGAAGTCGACCAGGCTGGCCGAGATGGGCCGCCCGTCCACCACGATGCCCTTCTCCACGAGGTGCCAGCCGCGGGGCCGCACGACGATCGTGGCCAGCTCGTCGCCGAGGGCGTAGCGCTTGCCGCGCGCGTCGGTGAAGTCGATCCGCCGGTCCAGGGCGTCGATGAGGTTGAGCTGACCGGAGACCACGTTGTGCCAGGTCGGCGAGGTGGCGTCCTCGAAGTCGGCGAGCCACACCCGCGCCCCGGAGTTGAGCGCGTTGACGGTCATCTTGCGGTCGGGCGGGCCGGTGATCTCGACCCGCCGGTCGAGCAGGCCGGGCGCGGGCGGGGCCACCCGCCAGGTCGGGTCGGCGCGGATCGCGGCGGTCTCGGGGAGGAAGTCGGGGAGCTGACCGGTGGCGTACCGGTCCCGGCGGGCCCGCCGGGTGTCCAGCAGGGCCACCCGGCGGGCGGCGAACTCGCTGTCCAGCTCGACCAGGAACTCCAGCGCCGCCGGGGTGAGGACCTCGTCGAACCGGTCGGCCATCGGGCCGATGATCTCGTATCTCATGCGAACTGCTCCTCCTCGGTGGAACCGCGCAGGGCGGTGGTCTCGGCGGCCGGGTTGAGCACGGTGCTGATCAGGTCGAAGTAGCCGGTGCCGACCTCGCGCTGGTGCTTGACGGCGGTGTAGCCGGCCGGCTCGGCGGCGAACTCCCGCTCCTGCAGCGACACGTAGGCGGGCATGCCGTCGGCGGCGTAGCCGCGGGCCAGGTCGAACATCGAGTAGTTGAGGGCGTGGAAGCCGGCCAGGGTGATGAACTGGAACTTGTAGCCCATGTGGCCGAGTTCCCGCTGGAACTTGGCGATGGTGGCGTCGTCGAGGTGCTTGCGCCAGTTGAACGACGGCGAGCAGTTGTAGGCGAGGAGCTGGTCCGGGTGCTCCGCCTTGATCGCCTCGGCGAAGCGCCGGGCGATCTCCAGGTCGGGGGTGGAGGTCTCCATCCAGAGCAGGTCGGCGTGCGGGGCGTAGGCCAGGCCCCGGGCGATGCACGGCTCGACGCCGTTGCGCACCCGGTAGAAGCCCTCGGCGGTGCGCTCGCCGGTGACGAAGGGCCGGTCCCGCTCGTCGACGTCGGTGGTCAGCAGCGTGGCGGCCTGCGCGTCGGTGCGGGCGATGATGACCGACGGCACCCCGGCGATGTCGGCGGCGAGCCGCGCCGCCTCCAGGGTGCGGATGTGCGCCCCGGTCGGGACGAGCACCTTGCCGCCGAGGTGGCCGCACTTCTTCTCGGCGGCGAGCTGGTCCTCCCAGTGCACGCCCGCCGCGCCGGCCGCGATCATGGCGGTCATCAGCTCGTACGCGTTGAGCGGCCCGCCGAAGCCGGCCTCGGCGTCGGCGACGATCGGGGCCAGCCAGTCGGTCCCGTTCTCGTCGCCCTCGGCGGTGGTGATCTGGGCGGCGCGCAGCAGGGCGTTGTTGATCCGGCGCACCACGGCGGGCACCGAGTTGGCGGGGTAGAGGCTCTGGTCGGGGTAGGTGTGCCCGGCGAGGTTGGCGTCGGCGGCCACCTGCCAGCCGGAGAGGTAGATCGCCTTCAGCCCGGCCCGGACCATCTGCACGGCCTGGTTGCCGGTGAGCGCGCCCAGGGCGTGGACGTAGTCCTCGCTGTGCAGCAGCCGCCACAGCCGCTGCGCCCCGTGCCGGGCCAGGGTGTGCTCCTCCTGGATCGCCCCGCGCAGGCGCACCACGTCCTCGGCGCGGTAGCCGCGGCGCACCCCCTGCCAGCGGGGGTCGGTCTCCCACTCGGTCCGCAACTTCTCCACGGCGTTCTGCATGATGTCGTCTCCTCGGCTGTCGTGACGCCGGCGCTCCGTCGTGCCGCCCAGCGGCGTGACCGCGGCGCCCGTCCGGCGTGTCGCCAACGGTCACACGGAGTCGGCGGTGCGGTCGAGGGACGGAAGAAGCCAAGTTCTGAGAAGTTCGCGCCCCGTCTTGCGAAGTTGCGAAGGGTTATATTTGCAGCCTGCCAACGGTGCTGGGCTGCCGAAAGACCGACGAGGAGGTGAGGGCGATCGGCAAGACCTTCGCGGGCGCCCGGCTGCGCCGGATGCGCGAGGACCGCGCGCTGAGCCAGTCGCACCTGGCCCGCCTGCTCAACATCTCCCCCAGCTATCTCAACCAGATCGAGCACGACGCGCGCCCGCTGACCGTGCCGGTGCTGATGCGGATCACCGAGGTCTTCGGCGTCGACCCGACGGTGTTCGCCCCGCGCGACACGCCGCGGCTGGTCGCCGGGCTGCGCGAGGCGCTCCCGGGGCGGCCGAGCGTCGCCGACCTCACCGAGCTGGCCACCCGGCTGCCCGAGGTCGCCGAGGCCGTCCTCGACCTGCACCGGCGCTACCGGCAGGCCGACGAGCAGCTCGCCGAGCTGCTCGGCGACCGGGAGACGATCGGGCGCAGCCCGCACGACCGGGTGACCGAGTTCTTCTACCGGCGGCAGAACTACGTGCCGGACCTCGACGAGGCGGCGGAGCGGCTGGCGGCGACCATCGGGCTGCGCCGCGGCGAGGTGCGCTCCGCGTTGCAGGACCGGCTCGCCGAGCGGCACTGCGTGCAGGTGCGCCGCGACGACGCCACCCTGCTCGGCGACGAGTTGCACCGCTACCGGCCGCAGACGCGCACCCTGCACCTGTCGACGTCGCTGCGGGCCGGGCAGGAGGCGATGCGGATGGCGGCGCAGATCGCGCTGCTGGAGTTCGCCGACGTGATCGACGAGATCGTGGAGGAGGAACGCTTCGACGACGTGCAGACGCAGATCCTCACCCGGGTCGGCCTGGCGAACTACTTCGCCGCCGCGCTGATCCTGCCCTACGAGCGCTTCCTCGCCGCGGCGGAGCAGCGCCGCTACGACATCGACCTGCTCACCCAGCACTTCGCGATGGGGTGGGAGACGGTCTGCCACCGGCTCAGCACCCTGCAGCGGCCCCGCGCGCGGGGGGTGCCGTTCTCGTTCGTCCGGGTCGACCGGGCCGGCAACCTGTCCAAGCGGCAGTCCGCCACCGGCTTCCCGTTCTCGCTGACCGGCGGCACCTGCCCACTGTGGAACGTCTACGAGGCGTTCAGCTCGCCCGGCCGGGTCGTCGTGCAGGTCGCCGCGATGCCCGACGGGCAGCGCTACCTGTGGATCGCCCGCACCATCACCCGGCACCACGGCGGCTACAACCAGCCGGGGAAGGTCTACGCGATCGGGCTCGGCTGCGAGACCCGGCACGCCGAGCGGCTGGTCTACTCCGCCGGCATCGACCTGTACGCGGCCGACGCCACCACCTCGATCGGCCCCGGCTGCAAGACCTGCGAGCGGATGACCTGCCCGCAGCGCGCCGCAGCGCCGATCACGGGCCGGCTCGACCTGGACGAGAACCGCAGCACCTTCATCCCGTATCCGCTGAAGGGCTGACCCCGCCCGGCGGGATGCCGGACCCGCAGCGGCCCTGCCCCGCTCAGCCGGCCCGGGGCGGCGCGGTGCTGCCGCGTACGACGAGAGCGGTGTTGAGCTCGTACCGCTCCTGGGCCGGGGCGTGGCCGTCGGCCATGGACAGCGCGAGTCGGGCGGCGGTGGCCCCGATCTCGCCGAAGGGCTGCCGCACCGTGGTCAGCGGCGGCGCCAGCCAGGCCGCCTGGTCGATGTCGTCGAAGCCCACGACGCTGAGGTCGTCGGGGATCCGCAGGTCAGCCTCGCGCGCCGCCGCGTAGACGCCCAGCGCCTGCAGGTCGTTGCCGCACACGACGGCGGTGGGCGGCGCGGGCCGCGACAGCAGCTCGGCCGCGAGTTCCCGGCCGCTGTCGAAGGTGAGCACGCCGCGTCGTTCGAGACCGTCGTCGAACGGGATCCCGGCGTAGTCCAGCGCGGCACGGAAGCCGTCCAGCCGGGCCCGGGCGGACAGGTCCTTGACCGGGCCGGTGAGCACTCCGATCCGGCGGTGGCCCAGGTCGAGCAGGTGCCGGGTGCCGGCGAGGGCACCGCTCCAGTTGTTGGCCCCGACGGCGGGCGTGGGGAACAGGTCACCGATCGGGTCGACGGCGACCAGCGGCACGCCGCTGGCGGCGAACTGCGCGCTGTGCTCGGCGGTGACCTGGGAGAGGACCGTGATGACGGCGGTCGGCTGTCGCCGCAGCATCGGCTCCACCCAGGACTGGCCCACCAGGACCCGGCGGTGGACGTCGGTGAAGCCGACCGTGCAGTCCCGCGCGCCGGCGACCTGCTGGACCCCCCGCAGGATCTCCATCGCGATCGAGGGCAGCATCTGGTGGAAGACCACCTCGACGCAGGGGGTGACCCCGGCGGCCTGCCGCCGGCGGTAGCCGTGGTCGCGCAGCAGCGCCTCCACCCGTCGCCGGGTCTGTTCGCCGACGCCGCCGCGGCCGTTGAGCACCTTGGACACCGTGGGCGGGGACACCCCGGCGAGCTCGGCGATCGTGGCGATGGGCAGGTCACCGCGCCGGGGCTTGCGGGGATGCCGCCGCGGGCCGTCCTCGATCACGGGGCAGAGTCTACGGCGGCCGCCCGGCGCGGGACGGTGGCCGTGACCGCCGCGGCGAGCGCCGTCAGCCCGCCGGCCGGTAGTCGAACCAGTCGAAGGCGGCGCTGCCCTCGGTGACGTACATGCCGACGACCCGGCCGGTGAAGCCGGCGGCGACCTCCGTGGACAGGTAGCGCCCGTCGAGCTCGGCCAGCACGCGGGGGCCGTCGGGGGTCTCCACCTCGAAGGCCACCATGTCGCAGGCGGCGGCGCGTACGCCGAAGGGCGCGGCCCCGGCCGACAGGTCGGCGGCGCAGGTCACGGTCGGCGGGCGGAGGTCATGGGTCCGGGTGGCGATCGTGAGGACGAGCGGCCCGCCGGGCACGGCGAGCTCGGCGAAGACCTGCCGGAACGGGCCGACCCGGCCGACAACCCGCACGCAGCCGGCGGAGACCTCCAGGTCGTAGTGGTGCGCCTCGTCGATGCGGATGGTGAGCCCGGCGGTGCCGCCGCCCGGGTCCAGGCGCGCGCTGGCGCGGCAGTCGTGGTGCCGCTGCCGGGTGGCCACGATCGTCGCGCCGGCGCGGTCCAGCGTCGTCCCCGTGGCGTTCAGGGTGAGCCAGCCGGGCCGCGCGGTCAGCGACCAGGCGGCGTCGGGCCGGGAGCGCGGCGAGACCCAGCCGGGGGCGAGGACGGCCGTGTCGAAGTCGTCGCGGTGCGCGCCCGCCTCGGCCGGGGCGGCGAGCGCCGGGGCGCTGCCGGCCGGGGCCGCCGTGACCTCCTCGACGGGGTCGACGACGGGCCACCCGTCGACCCAGCGGACGGGCACCAGGAAGGTCTCGCGGCCCAGGACGTGGTAGGGCGGCCACTGGCCCTTGGCCCGGATGCCAAGCAGGACCATCCACCAGCCGCCGTCGGGGCTCTGGACCAGGTCGGCGTGCCCGGTGGCCTGCACCGGCAGGTTGCTGCCCCGGTGGGTGAGGATCGGGTTGGTCGGTGCGGGCACGAAGGGGCCCCGGGGCTGCGCGACCGGGCGACCGAGACGGCGTGGCCGGTGTGCGTGCCGCCCTCGGAGAGCAGCAGGTACCACCAGCCGTCGATGCGGTAGAGGTGCGGGGCCTCGGGGTACTGGCCGCCGGTGCCCGACCAGAGGGGGATCGGGCCCTCCAGCACCCGGCCGGTGTCCGGGTCGATCCGGTAGGACTTCACCCCCGAGGTGGTCAGCCAGCAGTTCCCCTCGTCGTCCCAGGCCAGCGAGGGGTCGACGTGCGGCAGGTCGATCTGGACCGGATCGGACCACGGCCCGGCGGGGTCCTGCGCGGTGACGATCAGGTGCCGGCCCAGGCTCACGTTGGTGGTGACCACCCAGAACCGGCCGTCGTGGTGGCGGATGGTCGGGGCGTAGACGCCCTGGGAGGCCGGGGTGTCCGCGGGGAGGTGGAGTTGGCTCGGGCGGTCGAGCACGTTGCCGATCTGCCGCCAGTTGACCAGGTCCCGGCTGTGCAGCAGCGGCACCCCAGGGAAGTATTCGAAGCTGGAGCAGACCAGGTAGTAGTCGTCGCCGACGCGGCAGACGCTCGGGTCGGGATAGAAACCGGCGACGACCGGGTTGCGGTAGTGCGGGTCGGCGGACACTGACACCACCCTCCGAGAAATGTTCGCGGTAACATTTCGGACCCTGGATGCTACGAGAAACCCCGGCCGGGCTCAAGCATCCGCAACCCGCCCCACAGCCTCCTATTGAGCGGCCGGGTGACGCCTGCGGCCGACCGGCGTCTTCACCAGCGGGAAACTTTCGCGAAACCTAAACGTCATATCTTGACGGCGGGCACATGCATCCACGAGAGTCCATGTGGGCAAAGCTGGTGCGCCGTCGGGAGCTCGGACGCCGGCAGACATCGACGCATGCCGATGTCAGGAACGCGGACGCGGCTCTTCTTAGCGCTAACAGCGTCGTTCGACGCGCTGCCCTCATCGCCGCGCCGGCACGGGCGACCGGTCGGCGACTCGACGTTCCACCGGGTCAGCGCCAGTTCACGCGCCAGCGACCGGGCAGGCACGCCAGCCTCCACGGCACGCCCTGACCGTGGGCAGGTCAGCCTGCCGAGAACCGCTCCCGGCCAGATCGGCCACGTCCGGGCTGACCAACGACGGCTTGCCGTCGACACCACCACCCCACGGCATGAAGGAGACATCTGATGTCCACCTGTAGATCGCGGTTCGCATCCATCGCGGTCGCGATGCTGCTGACCCTCGGCACGGCCGGCACGCTGGTCGGCGGCGGCCTCGGCGGCACCGCCCGGGCCGCGGAGGTCGGCGCGGCAGCGGCGACGGCCGGCTGCGGCAAGGCGCCGACGCTGGCCAGCGGCACGCACACGATCCAGAGCAACGGCAAGAACCGCACGTTCATCCTGCGGGTTCCCGACGGCTACGACGCCAACCGGCCGTACCGGCTGGTCTTCGGGTTCCACTGGTACGGCGGCACCGCGGTCGACGTCGCCACGGGCCAGACGGTGCAGCGGGACGTGTGGGCCTACTACGGCCTGCTGCGCCTGGCGGAGAACAGCACCATCTTCGTGGCCCCCCAGGGCATCAACAACGGCTGGGCCAACTCCGGCGGCGAGGACATCACGTTCGTCGACGACATGCTCCGGCGCATCGAGGGCGGCCTGTGCGTCGACACGACGCAGCGGTTCTCCGTCGGCTTCAGCTACGGCGGATCCATGAGCTACGCGCTGGCCTGCGCCCGGCCGGACGTCTTCCGGGCGGTCGCCGTCCAGTCCGCCCCCGGCACGCTCAGCGGATGCAGCGGCGGCACCCAGCCGTTCGCGTACCTCGGGGTGCACGGCATCAGCGACAACATCGCCGGTGGGCGATCGCTGCGCGACCGCTTCGTGCGCAACAACGGGTGCACGGCGGCGAGCCCGCCGGAGCCGAGGGCGGGCAGCCTCACGCACACCGTCTTCAGCTACTCCGGCTGCCGGTCCGGCTACCCGGTGGTGTGGGCGGCGTTCGACGGCGGCCACATCGCCGCGCCGCAGGACGGCGCCGGCGGCGACAGCGGCTCGCGGACCTGGGTCCCGGGCGAGGTGTGGCGGTTCTTCACGCAGTTCGCCGGCACCCCGCCCACCACGCCGCCGACGACGCCGCCCACGACCCCGCCGACCAGCCCGGCGCCGGGCGGCTGCGCCGCCACCTACCAGACCACGGGCCAGTGGTCCGGCGGCTTCCAGGGCGAGGTCAAGGTGACTGCGGGCGGCACCGCCATCAGCGGATGGCGGGTGAGCTGGACGCTCGCCGGCGGACAGACCATCACCCAGGTCTGGGGCGGTCGCAACGCGCCCGCCGGCAGCACCCAGAACGTCTCCAACGAGACCTGGAACGGCAGCCTGGCCGCCGGCACGTCCACGACGTTCGGCTTCCTCGCCAGCGGCTCGCCGAACACGCCGTCCCTGACCTGCACCAGCCTCTGAGCCGCGTGAACTGGAGAGATCATGTCTGAAGTGACACGAAGAAACGTGCTCAAGGCCGGGGCGGCGGGGGCCGGGGCCGCGCTGGTGCCGGCGGCGTGGAACGCCGTCGCCCGCGCCGACTCGGCGGCGCCCCCGCAGGCGCTGGCCGCCGGTGACATGGCCCTGTGGTACGACGAGGGGGCCGGCACCGACTGGCTGCGCGCGCTGCCCATCGGCAACGGACGCCTCGGCGCGATGGTCTTCGGCAACGTCGACACCGAGCGGCTGCAACTCAACGAGGACACCGTCTGGGCCGGCGGCCCGTACGACTCCGCCAACACCCGGGGCGCGGCCAACCTGGCCGAGATCCGCCGGCGCGTCTTCGCCGACCAGTGGTCCTCGGCGCAGGACCTCATCAACCAGACGATGATGGGTACGCCGGGCGGCCAGCTCGCCTACCAGACCGTGGGCAACCTCCGGCTCGCCTTCGGCTCGGCCAGCGGCGTGTCGCAGTACAACCGCACCCTCGACCTCACCACGGCCACCGTCACCACCACGTACGTGCTGGGCGGTGTCCGCTACCAGCGTGAGGTGTTCGCCAGCGCCCCCGACCAGGTGATCGTGCTGCGGCTGACCGCCGACAAGGCGAACTCGATCACGTTCACCGCCACCTTCGACAGTCCGCAACGGACGACCATGTCGAGCCCGGACGCCAGCACGATCGCCGTCGACGGCATCTCCGGCAACATGGAGGGCCTCAACGGGTCGGTGCGGTTCCTCGGCCTGGCCCACGCGATCGCGACCGGCGGCACGGTCAGCAGCTCCGGCGGCTCCCTGCGGGTCACCGGGGCCACGAGCGTGACCGTGCTGATCTCGATCGGGTCCAGTTACGTCAACTACCGCACCGTCAACGGCGACTACCAGGGCATCGCGCGCAACCGGCTCAACGCGGCCAAGGGCGTGTCCATCGACCAGCTGCGCAGCCGCCACGTCGCCGACTACCAGGCGCTGTTCAACCGGGTGACGATCAACCTGGGGCGCACGGCCGCCGCCGACCAGCCCACCGACGTACGGATCGCCCAGCACGCGAGCACCAACGACCCGCAGTTCGCCGCGCTGCTGTTCCAGTTCGGCCGCTACCTGCTGATCTCCTCCTCGCGGCCGGGCACCCAGCCGGCGAACCTGCAGGGCATCTGGAACGACTCCCTGGCCCCGTCCTGGGACTCGAAGTACACCATCAACGCCAACCTGCCGATGAACTACTGGCCGGCGGACACGACGAACCTGTCCGAGTGCTTCCTGCCGGTCTTCGACATGATCAAGGACCTGACGGTGACCGGCGCGCGCGTCGCCCAGGCCCAGTACGGCGCCGGCGGCTGGGTCACCCACCACAACACGGACGCGTGGCGGGGCGCGTCGGTCGTCGACGGGGCCCTGTGGGGCATGTGGCAGACCGGCGGCGCGTGGCTGGCCACGCTCATCTGGGAGCACTACCTGTTCACCGGCGACGTCGGTTTCCTCCAGACCAACTACCCGGCCCTGAAGGGCGCCGCGCAGTTCTTCCTCGACACCCTGGTCGCCCATCCGACGCTCGGCTACCTGGTCACGAACCCGTCGAACTCGCCGGAGCTCGCCCACCACGCGAACGTCAGCGTCTGCGCGGGTCCCACGATGGACAACCAGATCCTGCGCGACCTGTTCGACGCCGCGGCCAAGGCCAGCGAGGCGCTCGGCGTCGACACCACCTTCCGGTCCCAGGTGCGTACCGCCAAGGACCGGCTGCCCCCGAGCCGGGTCGGCTCGCGCGGCAGCGTCCAGGAGTGGCTCGCCGACTGGGTCGAGCCCGAGCGGACCCACCGGCACGTCTCCCACCTGTACGGCCTGCACCCCAGCAACCAGATCACCAAGCGCGGCACCCCGGCCCTGCACGAGGCCGCGCGCAAGACGCTGGAGCTGCGCGGCGACGACGGCACCGGCTGGTCCCTCGCCTGGAAGATCAATTTCTGGGCCCGGCTGGAGGACGCCGCCCGCGCCCACAAGCTCTTCAAGGACCTGGTGCGCACCGACCGGCTCGCGCCGAACATGTTCGACCTGCACCCGCCGTTCCAGATCGACGGCAACTTCGGGGCCACCTCCGGCATCGCCGAGATGCTGCTGCAGAGCCACGCCGGGGAGCTGCACGTGCTGCCCGCGCTGCCGACGGCCTGGCCCACCGGGCAGGTCGCGGGCCTGCGCGGCCGGGGCGGCTACACCGTCGGCGTGGCCTGGACCAACAGCCAGATCGACGAGATCGTCATCCGCGCCGACCGCGACGGCACGCTGAAGCTGCGCGCCCGGCTGCTCACCGGCAGCTTCACCCTCGTCGACGTCACCGACGGCAGCACGCCGGCCGTCACCCGACCGGAGACGGACGTCGTCGCGCTCACCGTCCGCGCCGGCCACACCTACCGGGCGGCGCGGCCCGGCGTCACGCCGTCACCGACCCTGACCCCCAGCCCCACGCCCACCGGGTCGCCGACGCCGACGCCGACCCCGCCGCCGACCAGTTCGCCGCCGTCGTCCGGCGCGCGGGCGACGTACGCGGTGACGGGGTCCTGGTCGGGCGGCTTCCAGGGCGAGGTCACCGTCACCGCCGGCGCGACCGCGATCCGGGGCTGGACGGTCTCCTGGACGTTCCCCAACGGCCAGGTGATCAGCCAGATCTGGGGCGGCTCGCACACCCAGAGCGGGTCGAACGTGACGGTGCGCAACGTCGACTACAACGGGGCGCTGGCCGCCGGCGCCTCCACCACGTTCGGCTTCATCGCCACGACGACCGGGACCAACAACCCGCCGACGAACCTCACCTGCACCACCACCTGACCGGCGCGGGGCGCGCCGTCGCGCCGGGCAGCCTTGGGCGCCGCCCGGGCGGGGGCGCGCCCCGTCCCGCCCACCCTCAGAGCGGCTGGAGACTGGCCTTGAGCAGGCAGAACTCGTTGCCCTCGGGATCGGCGAGGACGTGCCAGGACTCCTCGCCGGTCTGGCCGATGTCGGCCCGGCGCGCCCCGAGCGCGAGCAGCCGTTCGAGCTCGGCGTCCTGGTCGCGGTCGGTGGCGTTGACGTCGATGTGCAGCCGGGGCTTCGCCCGCTCCGGCTCGTCGGTGGGGGCGAGGATGATCGTCGGCTGCGGGCCGCCGAACCCCTCGCGCGGCCCGATCTCGATGCTGCCGTCGCCGTCGCGGTCGAGCACCACGTAGTCCAGCACCTCGCACCAGAACCGCGCCAGCACCTCGGGGTCGCGGCAACTGAGCACGAGCTCGCTGATCCGACAGGCCATCGACGCCACCTAACAGTGAGGGGAACAAGCATCGCGCTCCCGACGGCGGGAACACGCCGGAGACCGTACCGGGCGGGGCGGGCGGGCGCGACGGGGTTTCAGCCCCCGCCGGGCCCGGCGGTGAGGACCACGTGCAGGTTGCGGGGCCCGTGGACGCCCTCGACCCGGTCGAGTTCGATGTCGCTGGTGGCCGACGGACCGCTGATCCAGGTCAGGGGGCGGCACGGGTCGAGGCGGGCGAGGGCGTCCGGCACGGTGGCGACGACCTGGTCGGCCCGCAGCACGCACACGTGCACGTCGGGCAGCAGGGTGACGACCCGGCGGCCCTGGTCCGGGCCCCCGTCGAGCACGATGGTGCCGGTCTCGGCGACGGCCACGGCCGCCGCGGTGACCACGCCGTCGACCGCGGCGATCCGCGCGGCGTCGAGGCCGTCGTCGGTCACGGCGGTGACGCCGGGCGGCAGCCAGTGCGGGGGCAGCCCGGGCGGCACCACGACCCGCCGGCCGCCGAGCACCTCGCCGACGACCCGGGCGACGTCGGCGTCCGCGCACCGGTGCACGGTCGCCCGGTAGTCGGTGAGCCGGTCCACGAGCACGTCCAGGTCGGCGGCCACGGCGCCAGCGGGCCGGTAGTCCCGGTGCACCTCGGCCGGCGGGGGTGCGGGTGCGGCCAGCGCGGCCCGCAGGCGGCCGAGGATCAGGTCGCGGGCGGTCACCGGTCGGCCCACCACTGGCGGAAGGTCTGCGGCGGCGGCTCCGGCAGGTCGCGGCTGGCCGTCCAGCCCGACAGCGGCGGGGGCAGGCCACGCCCGCGCGGGCCGGCGAGCCGGCTCAGCTTCGCGCCGCGCTGCGCGGCCGCGTACAGCGCGGGATGGTCCATCGTGTACGCGGCGGCGGCCATCGCCACCGCCTCGCCCCTGGGGTGCGGCGCTTGGCCGCGCAGGTGGACGAGGATGGACGGGATGTCGATCATCACCGGGCAGGCGTCGTAGCAGGCGCCGCAGAGCGACGACGCGTACGGCAGGGAGGCGTTGTCGGCGACGCCGGTGAGCTGCGGGGAGAGCACCGCGCCGATGGGTCCCGGGTAGACCGACCCGTAGGCGTGGCCGCCGGTGCGCTCGTAGACGGGGCAGACGTTGAGGCAGGCCGAGCAGCGGATGCAGTGCAGCGCTTCCCGGCCGACCGGGTCGGCGAGCACGGCGCTGCGGCCGTTGTCGAGCAGCACCAGGTGGAACGCCTGCGGGCCGTCGCCGGGGGTGACGCCGGTCCACATCGAGGTGTACGGGTTCATCCGCTCCCCCGTCGACGCCCGGGGCAGCAGTTGCAGGAAGACCTCCAGGTCACGCCAGGTGGGCACGACCTTCTCGATGCCCATGACGGTGATCAGGGTCTCCGGCAGGGTGAGGCACATCCGCCCGTTGCCCTCGGACTCGACGACGGCGAGGGTGCCGGTCTCGGCGACGGCGAAGTTCGCCCCGGACACGGCGACCCGGGTGCTCAGGAACGTCTCGCGCAGGTGCCGGCGCGCGGCGGCGGCCAGGGCCGCCGGCTCGTCGGTGAGCGCCGGGTCCACCCCGGGCATGGTGCGCAGGAAGATCTCCCGGATCTCGGCCCGGTTGCGGTGGATCGCCGGCACCAGGATGTGGCTGGGCCGGTCGTCGCCGAGCTGCACGATCAGCTCGGCGAGGTCGGTCTCGACCGGCTCGATGCCGGCGTCCATCAAGGCCTCGTTGAGGCCGATCTCCTGGGTGGCCATCGACTTGACCTTCATCACCCGGTCGGCGCCGGCCCCCCGGACCAGGTCGGTGACGATCCGGTTGGCCTCGACCGCGTCGGCGGCCCAGTGCACCGTCCCGCCGGCCCGACCGACCGCCGCCTCCAGCTGCTCCAGCAGCTCGGGCAGGCGGGCCATGGTGTCCGTCTTGATCGCCCGGGCGGCGGCCCGCAGCTGCGGCCAGTCGGGCACCTCGCCGATCACGGCGGCCGACTTGGCGCGGATGGTGCTGGTGGCGTGGCCCACGTTGCGGCGCAGCTGGGCGTCACCCAACGCCCGCCGGGCGGCCACCGGGAACGGCTCGTCGCCGCGCAGGTGCCCGACGCCGGGCGGGGCGGTGGCCGGCATGCCGAGGAAGGTCTCGGTCATCGCGCACCTCCGGTGGCCGGCGTCGCGACCGCCCCGCCTGCCGGGTTCGCCTCGGTGCTGGCCAGGATCTCGGCCAGGTGCACGGTGCGCACGCCGGCGCGCAGCCGGGACAGCCCGCCGCCGATGTGCATCAGGCAGGAGGCGTCGCCGGCGGTGCACACGTCGGCCCGGGTGGCCAGCACGTGGCGCATCTTGTCGGCGAGCATCGCCGTCGAGGTGTCGGCGTTCTTCACCGCGAAGGTGCCGCCGAAGCCGCAGCACTGCTCCGCCTGCGGCAGCTCCACCAGCTCCAGCCCGCGTACGGCGCGCAGCAGGCGCAGCGGCCGGTCGCCCACCCGCAGCATCCGCAGCGAGTGGCACGTCGGGTGGTACGTCACCCGGTGCGGGTAGTAGGCCCCGACGTCGGTGACCCCGGCCACGTCGACGAGGAACTCGGACAGCTCGTACGTGCGGGCGGCGACCTCCTCGGCCCGGCCGGCGAGCCGCTCGTCGCCCGCCCGCCGGGCCACCGTGGCGTGCTGGTGCCGCACCGAGCCCACGCACGACCCGGAGGGCGCCACCACCACGTCGTACGGGGCGAAGACCCGCACGTGCCGGCGGACCAGCCGCAGCGCGTCGTCGGGGTAGCCGGTGTTGACGTGCATCTGCCCGCAGCACGTCTGGTCCTGCGGAAAGACGACCTCGTGGCCGAGCCGTTCCAGCAGCCGCACCGTCGCCGCCGCCGCCTGCGGGAACAGGGTGTCGGCCAGGCAGGTCACGAACAGCGCGACGCGCATTCTCCACCACCCATCCGCTCCTGCGCGGCCCGCCAGGCCGCCTGGTCGCCCCGCGGCTCGTACCGGACGAGGTGTTGGGTCTCGCGCAGCAGGCCCCGCAGCGCGGCCAGGTCGCCGCCGACCACGCCGGCGGCCCTGGCCTGCACCAGGATGTTACCCAACGCGGTGGCCTCGACCGGCCCCGCGACCACCGGCAACCCGCAGGCGTCGGCGGTGAGCTGGCACAGCAGCGCGTTGCGGGCGCCCCCACCGACCACGTGCACGACGTCGACGGACCGGCCGGACAGCTCCTGGGCCTGGTGCACGGCCCGCCGGTGGGCCAGCGCCAGGCTGTCCACGATGCAGCGGACCGTGGCGGCCGGGCCGTCCGGCACCGGCTCGCCGGCCCGCCGGCAGGCGTCGGCGATCCGCGCCGGCATGTCGCCGGGCGGCAGGAACACCGGGTCGTCGGGGTCCACCACGGACCGGAACTCCGGTTCCCCGGCGGCCTGGCGCAGCAGGGCGGGCAGGTCGACGTCGCCCCAGCGCCGCAGCGACTCCTGCAGCAGCCACAGGCCCATCACGTTGCGCAGGTAGCGGATCGTGCCGTCGACGCCCGCCTCGTTGGTGAAGTTGGCCCGCCGGCTCGCCTCGGTGAGCACCGGGGCGTCGAGTTCCACGCCGACCAGCGACCAGGTGCCGCAGGAGACGTACGCGAACCGCTCGCCGGCCGCCGGCACGCCGACGACGGCGGACGCGGTGTCGTGCGAGCCGACGGCCACCACCTCGGGGGTGCCGGGCAGCCCCAGGTCGGGCCGGACCGGGCCGATCCGGGTGCCCGGCGGGTGCAGGGGCGGCAGCAGGCCGGCGGGTACCCCCGCCTCGGCCATCAGGTCGGCGGCCCAGGCCCGGCGGCGCAGGTCGTACAGCTGGGTGGTCGAGGCGTTGGTGACCTCCGCGCCGACGCGGCCGGTGAGCCAGTAGGTGATCAGGTCCGGGATCAGCAGGAGCCGGTCGGCGGCGGCCAGTTGCGGCGTGCCGGCCGCCGCGACCACCTGGTACAGGGTGTTGAACGGCAGCCGCTGCAACCCGGTGGTGGCGTACAGCCGCTCCTGGCCCAGGTGCTCCTCGACCCGCTCGGCGACCCCGTCGGTGCGGGCGTCGCGGTAGTGCACGGGGTTGCCCAGCAGCGCCCCGGTGGCGTCGAGCAGCCCGTAGTCCACGGCCCAGGAGTCGACGCCGACGCTCGTCACCGGGCCGGCGGCGCGCAGCCCCGCGACCACCTCGTGCCACAGGCGGAGGATGTCCCAGTGCAGGGTGCCGCCGACGCGGACGGGCACGTTCGGGAACCGGTGCGCCTCGGTGAGCGCCACCCGCCCCGGGCCGACGCGGCCGACCATGACCCGGCCGCTGGACGCGCCGAGGTCGACCGCGGCGACGTCGACGACGGCGCTCACCGGAGGAAGGCCGCCGCGACGCCGGCGTCGACCGGGACGTGCAGGCCCGTCGTGTGGGACAGCTCGCCGCCGGTGAGCACGAAGACGGCGTTGGCGACGTGCTCGGGCAGCACCTCCCGCTTGAGCAGGGTGCGCTGGGCGTAGTACTCGCCCAGCCGCTCCTCGGGCACCCCGTAGACGGCGGCCCGCTTCGCGCCCCAGCCGCCGGCGAAGATGCCGGAGCCGCGCACGACCCCGTCGGGGTTGATGCCGTTGACCCGGATGCCGTGGCCGCCGAGTTCGGCGGCGAGCAGCCGGACCTGGTGCGCCTGGTCGGCCTTGGCCGCGCCGTAGGCGACGTTGTTGGGGCCGGCGAACAGGGAGTTCTTGCTGGAGATGTAGACGATGTCGCCGCCCATGCCCTGGTCGACGAGCACCCGGGCGGCCTCGCGCGAGACCAGGAAGGAGCCCTTGGCCATCACGTCGTGCTGGATGTCCCAGTCCGCCTCGGTGGTGTCCAGCAACGACTTCGACAGCGACAGCCCGGCGTTGTTGACCACGAGGTCCAGGCCGCCGTAGGCGAGCACCGCCGCAGCGACCGCGTCGGCCACGGCCCCGGCGTCGGTGACGTCGACCGGCACGGCCACCGCGACGTCGGTGCCGCCCAGCTCACGGGCCACGGTCTCGGCGGCGGCGATGTCGCGGTCGGCGACGACCACGCAGGCGCCCTCGGCGGCGAGGCGGTGGGCGATCGCCCGGCCGATGCCGGAGCCGGCCCCGGTGACCAGCGCGATCCGGGTGGCGAGGGGCTTCGGCTTCGGCATCCGGGCGAGCTTGGCCTCCTCCAGGGCCCAGTACTCGATGCGGAACTTCTCCGCCTCGTCGATCGGGGCGTACGTCGACACGGACTCGGCGCCGCGCATGACGTTGACGGCATTGACGTAGAACTCGCCGGCGACCCGGGCGGTCTGCTTGTTGGGGCCGTAGCTGAACATGCCGACGCCGGGGACGAGGACGATCGCCGGGTCGGCCCCGCGCATCGGCGGGCTATCCGGGCCCGCGTGCCGCTCGTAGTAGGCGCGGTAGTCGTCGCGGTAGGCCGCGTGCAGCTCCCTCAGCCGGGCGGTGGTCTCCGGAAGCGACGCCGACGGCGGCAGGTCGAGCACCATCGGGCGGACCTTGGTGCGCAGGAAGTGGTCGGGGCAGGAGGTGCCCAGCGCCGCGAGGGCGGGGTGCCGCTCGCGGGCGACGAAGTCGAGCACCACGTCGCTGTCGGTGAAGTGGCCGACCTGCGGGCGGTCGGTGGACGCCAGGCCGCGCAGGACCGGCGCGAGCGCGGCGGCGCGGGCCCGCCGCTGCGCGGGGGGCAGCGGCTCGTGCCCGGCGATCACCGGGCCGAACGGCTCGGGTCGGCCGTGCCGGTCGAGGTACGCCTGCGCCGTGCGGATGATCTCCAGCGAGTGGCGTTCGCACTCCTCGCTGGTGGCCCCCCAGGCGGTGATACCGTGCCCGCCGAGGACGACCCCGATCGCCTGCGGGTTGGCCCTGGCCACGGCGGCGATGTCGAGGCCGAGCTGGAACCCGGGCCGCCGCCACGGCACCCACAGCACCCGGTCGCCGAAGATCTCCTCGGTGAGCGCCGGCCCGTCGGCGGCGGTGGCGAGGGCGATGCCGGCGTCGGGGTGCAGGTGGTCGACGTGCGCGGCGTCGACCAGCCCGTGCATGGCCGTGTCGATCGACGGGGCCGCCCCGCCCCGCCCGTGCAGGCAGTAGTCGAACGCGGCGACCATCTCGTCCTCCCGGTCGACGCCGGGGTAGACGTCGGCCAGGGCGCGCAGCCGGTCGAGCCGCAGCACCGCCAGCCCGGCCTCGGTCAGGGTGCCGAGGTCACCGCCGGAGCCCTTGACCCACAGCAGCTCGACGGGCCCGCCGGTCACCGGGTCGGTCGCCTCGCCCTTGGCCGAGGTGTTGCCACCGGCGTAGTTGGTCGTGGTCGGGTCGGCACCGAGCCGGTTACTGCGGGCCACCAGTGCCTGAACCTCGGAGTGCATTCCTCGTGTCCCCTGTCTGTGTTTCTCGGCCGGCGCTCAGGCGTCCCAGCCGGCCTGCCGGCCGCCGACGCGTTCGGCGCGGATCTTCTCGAAGTAGCCGGAGCGGGCGTACGCGCCCATCGGGTCGGGGTCCAGGCCCGCGTCGGCGCGCAGTTCGGCGAGCAGGGGCCGCACGTCGGTGTGGTAGGCGTCCATCAGCACCGCGTTCGCCGCGAGCACGTCACCGGCGTCCTGAGCGGCCCGCAGCGCAGCCCGGTCGACCAGCAGCGCCTTCGCGGTGGCCTCCTGCACGTTCATCACCGACCGGATGACCGCCGGGATCTTCGGCTCGATGTTGTGACACTGATCGAGCATGAACGCGA
>NZ_FMCW01000077.1 GCF_900091595.1 Micromonospora haikouensis | reverse complement strand
CACCACCACGCCCCCAGACAGCATCCATCGGTGATAACCGATCAACTAACCAGGGGTCGGCACATCCGACGCCACCCATGAACGATCGAGGCTAGAGGCGCAACCTGTGCCCCTCGTCGAGGGAGAGGGGCTCGAAAGGTGACCTAACAGTGGAAGCAACGCGTGTGAAGGGCAACACCCCGGTCAGCGACGCCGCCGACGTGGCGCACCGCACGAAGGACTGGGGGTACATCCCGCCCACGAGCAACGCCGACGTCCGGTTCGTCTACACGACGCGGGGCTCCCGCGCCGAGTCGGCCGAGCCGGACCCGACGAGCGACGCCGGGGTGGAGTTCAGCTACCACGACGTTGACCGGAAGCTCCGGAGCAACGTCAAGGTGCCCGGCAAGTTCACCGCCCACCTGCTGGACACGCTCGACGTGACCATCGGCGTGGTGGGCATGGTGGCCGCGCCGGTCGCGATCCTGAAGTTCACGAGCGGCGCGCTTCCCAGCGAGCTCCTGTTCGCGCTGTGCCTCGCCGCGGTGGTCGCCGTCGGCGGGCTCACCCGCTCCGTGATCAAGCGGCGGCGGTAGCACCCGAAGCACCGTAGGAACGGGGGGCGCACAAGCGCCCCCCGTACTGCTGTAGTCGAATCGTCGGACGCCTGACGAGATGCGTACCGACTACCGCGCGGCGGGCGTCACGGGTTCGAGGCCGGTGGCGGCGCGCCAGGTGAGGTAGCCGGCAAGGTCGCGGAGTGTCGGGCGCGCAGCCCGGTGGTGATGGGTCCACAGCGGGCACCGAGCTCGCCGGCGGGCAGCGGCAGGGCGACGACGGCGAGCACTGGGTCGACCTGTTGGCGTGCCATGGGCACGTCGGACGGTGTTCCTGTCGCTGATGCCCCTCGGCGGGGTGACCGGGTGATCACCCCGCCTCGGCTACCTGCGGCCTACCGATCGTGCTCCGGACCCGCGGTCTCGCTGACCAGACGCAGCAGCCGGCGCACGTTCGGGGCGATGAGGTAGCCGGTGGCGACGAGCAGCCCGAGCATCTGGGTGGAGTGGAGCCACCACTGCGGCTCCCCCCACCCGGAGGTGCCCATGCCGTACCCGGCATGGGCGCCCAGGGTCACGAACGCTGTCGTCAGCGCCCTGGTCCGGCGGCGAAGGTGCTGCCGGAGAAGCTCGAGGTGAGTGTCGGGGCGGTCTCCGGCGCGCTTGAGCTCACCCTCCAGCTCCGCGATCCGACGGTTCGCCCGGTCCAGCTCAGCAGGGAGACCGGTGGCCCGGGTGCGGGAGTGGTTGTTCTCGTCGGCCGAGATGCTGGGCGCCTCGTGCGACAGGTCGGTGACCCGGACGGGCCGGTTGCCGCTGTTCCTACGGGACATGGGGTCCTCGCTGCCTCTAGGGCTCCGGCCCCCTACGGGGGCCGGAGACATGACGAAGGGTTGCCATCCGTCGCACAGGATACGTGAGTGGCCCGCACGACGTACACACGGCATCAAGCAACTATCCGTACATGTGACGAGGTTCACTCGCACCTTAAGCGTGATCTGACTGCTCTTTGCCTTGCAGATGCACGACCCTTGCGCACATACTGTCTGGGCAACACGCGCACGCCGGTGCGCAGGGGCGCGTAATGCGCGAACGCGTGGGCCTCTGCGCGCATCCGTTGAGCGGAAGCTCGCTGAGCGGGGAACTTGAGGAGAGGGAGCTATGACCAGGAGCTCGGCAGTAGTCACAGACGTCGCGTCGTCGACGCGCGGGGGTGGTTCACACGAGCGCGTCACCGTCAACCTCACCGAGAAGACCGCACGCGCACTTGCCGAAGCGGTCGAGATCACCAGCGACAGCAAGACCGACGCCATCAACAAAGCGCTGCAGATGTACGCGCTGCTCCAGCGCGTACAAGAGGCGGGCGGAGCGATCTATCTGAAAGAGAAAGACGGCGCCGAAATCGAGCGCCTTCGCATGCTTTGACCCCTCACGGGCAAAGCATGCATCCCGAGGTGAAGCTTGACCGGGCACCCAAGCCCGGTTTGGCCTTGGGAGGGGTTCACATCGCACCAGGAGTGTGCTGACCATGAGCTGCGGAAGCATCGTCCAACGTTCGTTCCTAGGGCTGGGTTGCCATCCACATCCCGGGCTGGGGCTTTCTCGTGTCGGACGGGCTCCGCGCCGCCGTGTCTACGTCTGGCCATAACAGACGTAGACACGGCGGCACCCACGAGTGAACCCCGAGCGCAGCCACAAGGAAAGCGCAAACAAGTCGCGTATCTGACTCAGAGGGTTATTCAGAATGGATCCACCGCCGATGGCGGTCTACCCGATCCACCTGAACGAGTCGCTGGTCAGCCTTCCCTTAAGATGCGACAGCCAGTTCTGTGCTTCCGCAGGCCGCAGATGCGGCAGGACTGCCTGAAGCGCTGCCGTGGAGAGATGATCTGCGATCCCGGCGGAGGCAGATCCCGGGATGTTGCCAAGCCAAGCCGCCGCTTGCTCCGCTCTCACGACTGTCACTTGCGTTTCAGCGCACCTGGTAAAGCGAATTATGGTGTTCCCGAATTCGGGCATCCCGGTCGTCGATGAGGGCGGTTCGCACGTTCCTACTGGTTCGCAGGTTCCGCCTGGCCGGTTGCTCCGATACGGACTGGAGCTGCGTCGACACCGATTGGTTGGATATCGGCCATGGTGATGGCTGGACAGTGGTACGAGTCGGGAACCTTCTGGAGCGCCGCTGTCGGCACTCTGGTGGCCGTGCTGGGCTTGATAGTTGGGCCGCTGATCGCAAGACGGGTCCAGGAGGCCAGGCGCCGCCTGCTGTTCAGCATGCCGACCGCCACCCCCCTGATCAGGACCACCCGTTTCTCCGCGGCCAACCTGGAGGTCCGCCACGACGGCAAGCCGCTTTCCCACCCACACGTGCTGGAGATCCGCCTGACCTGCCAAGGCCGCCACGACATCCCGAGCGCGATGTTCGACGGCGGCCAGCCACTACGCCTCGACGTCGGCGTACCGATCATCAACGTCCTCGACACCAACTCGTCGCCAGACACCGCACCTCACCCAGAGTGGGCTGCCGATGGCACAGCGATCACCATCGGTCCAAGCCTGATCAAAAAGAACCAGACCATCACGTTCGCTCTCCTCGTCGACGGGCCTGACCCCCAGCTGACCTGCCCCCACCCACCCCTGATCGACGTTGACGTCCAACCCGGCTTTTCGGAGCCACCAGGACTCCGATTGTCGATGACGCTCATAGCGATAGGGGTGGTGGCGGTGCTGACGGTGGCGGGGCTGGTGGCGGATTTGGTGGGGATATTGGGGGCGGCAGGGGTGACGGGCACGGTGGAGGTTTCGAGGGTGCTGGGGGCGCTGGGGGTGCTGGCGGTGCTGGCGGTGTGGCGGTGGAGAAACGGCTGACGGGCCGGGGCGGGGAGCTGACACGAGTTGCACGGCGTTACGGGGGGTTCCTACCGCTCCCGGCCGATAGGTGAGAGAGGCGGCTAGGCAACGGGCCCGGCTGCCTCGCACAAGGAGGTACAGGATGGAAAGCGACGACTACGTTAAGGCGCTCGCTGACGAGCTGATCGGTGAGCTGCCCCAGAGCCGGGATGGACAAGACGAGCAGTTCCGGCGGGCACGCAACATCGCTCTCGGCACGGCGAAGCCGAACCGGCCGCGCCACGAGGCGCACACCTTCACGAACACGCCGCTGCTCCGCGAGATCGACCGCCGATGGAGCGAAGCCATACGCGACGGCGAGTAGCTCGTCAACGACTGACGTGATCTCAACAAGAATTCGGTAGGTATCGGTGTTCGTAGTGGGTGAGGTGGAGGGCGGCACGGACGATGTCGCCGAGGCTGCGTGGGC
>NZ_FMCW01000056.1 GCF_900091595.1 Micromonospora haikouensis | reverse complement strand
CCCGCATCCGCAGCGAACGCCAACGACGCTGGGGCCAACCCACCACCCACGCAGCCTGACCCCAACACCGTCAACGTTCATGGTCACGGCACTAGGGAGATCAGGAGTCCCTGACAGATGGTGGTGAAGCACTACCCCACCGAGTTCAAGGCCGACGCGATGGCGTTGTACCGGTTTCGGCCGGCGGGGGTCTGTCAAACGAACGGTGTAACCCGGGTTGTTGAGGGTTACTTCCGGCCTGCGGTCAGGCGTCCTTCGAAGGTCATGTCGAAGGCGTTCAGGGCGGGTTTCCAGCGGATGGTCCACCGCCGGCGGCCCTGTCCGGTCGGGTCAAGGCTCATCACGGCGAGGTAGACGCACTTGAGGGCGGCGGCCTCGTTGGGGAAGTGGCCGCGGGCCCGGACGGCTCGGCGGATCCGGGCGTTGACGGACTCGATGGCGTTGGTGGAGCAGATGACGGTGCGGATCTCGGCGTCGAAGGCCAGGAACGGCACGAACTCCGCCCACGCCTGCTCCCACAGTCGGATGATCGCCGGATACTTTGCGCCCCAGGCCTGCGTGAACTCGGCGAACCGTTCCCGGGCGGCGGCCTCGGTCGCCGCCGTGTAGACCGGCTTCAACGCCTTGGCGATGGCGTCCCAGTGCTGCCGTCCCGCGTAGCGGAACGACGCCCGCAACAGGTGAATGACGCAAGTCTGCACGACTGCCTCGGGCCAGGTCTGCCCGATCGCGTCCGGCAGACCCTTGAGTCCGTCGCACACCACCATGCACGCGTCGCCGACACCCCGATTCTTCAGCTCGGTGAGCACGCCGAGCCAGAACTTCGCGCCCTCCCCGCCATCGCCGGCCCACAGTCCGAGGATGTCCCGGCTGCCGTCGACAGTGACGGCCAGGGCGACGTAGATCGGCCTGTTCGCGACCTTCCCGTCGCGGATCTTGACGTGCACCGCGTCGAGGAAGATCACCGGGCAGACCGGGTCGAGGGGCCGGTTCTGCCACTCGGTCATCCCGTCGACGACCTTGTCGGTGATCGTGGAGATCGTCTGCCGGGACACGTCGGCGCCGTAGACCTCGGACAGGTGGGCCTGGATCTCCCCGGTCGTCAATCCCTTGGCCGACAACGAGATCACCATGTCCTCGACCCCGGAGAGCCGACGCTGACGCTTGCGCACGATCTGCGGTTCGAAGCTGCCGTCGCGGTCGCGGGGCACCGCGATCTGCACCGGGCCGACCTCGGTCAGCACCGTCTTGCCCCGCACCCCGTTGCGGGAGTTCCCACCGTTGTTCCCGGCCGGGTCGCCCTTGTCATAGCCCAGGTGGTCGGTGATCTCACCGTCGAGAGCTGCTTCCAGGACCCGCTTGGTCAGCTGCCGCAGCAGCCCGCCCTCGCCGGTGAGTTGCAGACCCGCCGCACGGGCCTGCTCCACCACCTGCGCGACGAGCTGATCGTCGACCCTGTCTCCCACCGGCCGCGCCGGTCCACGCTTCGCCACCTGGTCAGTATCGACCTCGGTGATCACGACATCCGTCATCAGGTGCTGCTCCTTGATCAGGAGTTACACCGTTCGTTTTACAGTCCCGGGCCCAGATCCCCGAATGCCGGGCGGGGGCCGAAGGTCTATTCGACAGGAGAGCCGCCGGCTACGCCCAGGCGGCGGGCGCGGTCTGCGTTGGCCAGATGGTCCTGGAGACGTGCGTGACGGAACTGATAGGTGGCTCCGACCTGCCGCAGCACTCCACGCCGGTAGGCGTCGTCCAGGAAGCGCATCACACGCCATGGCAAACGCCCACCCGCTGCCAGCCAGATCCGCGCCATGCCAAACTGAAACCAGGCACGACCAAATCCGAGCAACAGCCCGGCCACGAGCCCGGCCATGAGTCCGGCCATGAGCCCGAACACGGGGCCGAACACGATCCCGACCGAGAGCCCGAGCAGGAGCCCGACCACGAGCCCGACCACAGGCCCGCCGGTCAGGAACAGCGCCCTGTCACGGCGGAAGGCAAGCTGGGGATCGAGAAGTTCATTGCCGTCGACGGATTCGAAACCGGCCACGGTCCCGCCCATGAGCGCACCCATGAGACCGCCCATGAGACCGCCCATGAGGCTGAACGCGAGACCGCCCACGAGACCAACCACGAGACCGACTGCGAGGATTCTGGAGCGTATGCGGAAACGAACCAGTCCGCGTCCCATTCTTTGGTAATCGAGCGCGTTCAGAAACGCGGCCAGTCCGCTCACGAGTCCGAAGATGACCCCGTCCACGAGCCCGGCCACGAGCCCAAAAATGGGCCCGAACATGAGCCCGAACACGAGCCCGAACACGAGTTCGTGTTGGGGGACAGCGGTGATGAGGTGCCACCAGTTCAGGTCGCGGCTGTTTCGTTGTTGTAGGTGGCGAGCGAGAAAGGCGAGCCATTGATGGGCTTTGTCGGGTGGGTAGTGGTGTAGCGGTGGCGGGTCGTCGGGGTGGCCACGGGCGGGGGTGCGAGGGCCATAGATGGCGGGTAGGTATTCCTGGAGCAGGTGTTCCTCGACGGCGGTCGGGTCGGTGAACCTGGTCAGCGCGGCGGGGTCGGTGTCGGTCGGGGTGTAGGCGGTGCGGGCCAGGTACACCATCAGCGGGGTGGACAGCGCCTGGGCCAGCGGCCCGTGCGGGTGGGCTTCCAGGTGGTCGATGACAGGTGCCCAACGCTGTGCGCCGTTGGCCTGCCCGGCGGGTAGATATTCGCGGGCCTGCTGTCCGGTGAGGGGTTCGATCTCGACCACGGCGGCCTGGGCCAGTGGGGTGCCGGTCGCGGCGATGGTCTTCTGGTACTCCTCGGCGCGGCAGGTGAGCACCAGTGGCCTGTCCCTTCCCGCCACGTCGGTCAACGCCCGCACTGCGGCGGCGCGTAGCGGTGGGGGCATCTCGTCCAGGCCGTCGAGCACCGGCACGATTCGCGCCCGGTCAACCAGCCGCACGGTGGCGTCGCGCCCGAAGCGGCTCCGGTTGGCCAACGCGGGGTAGAACTCGGCCAGCCGGCGGGCCAGCCACGTGTCCACATGCTCTTTGCGGGGGTCCCAGCCGGCCAGGGTCAACAGGACCGGCACCTCCTGCCGCTCTTGCCGTTCCTCAAGCAGGTCGAGGGTGAGTAGTACCGCGAGGGAGGTCTTCCCTGCCCCCGCTGCGCCAATGACCACCAACTGCCGGGCGGGCAGCTGCCGCCACAGCCGGCCAACCTCAGTGACGTCGCCATGCGACCGGGCAGCCTCACTGCCTGTGGGGCGCAAGACCTCCACCGGTGTGGTGGTGACGCGCCGGCCGGTGGGGGACCACCGCACCCGTAGCGGCTCGGGCCGTAACAGCCCTCGCACGCCTGCCTCGTGATCCCACTGCCGGCGCACCTGCCGGGCCAACTCGTCAACGGCGTCCTCCAGCAGCGTCGCGGGGTCGACCGGTGCCGGGCGCCGGGCCGCCCGCAGCCCCGCGACGGCGACCGCCAGACTCACTGCGCCCAGTAGCGCACCGGCGACGCTGCCTAGCTGGTCTGCCGTATCCAGCCACGCCGGAGGCTCCTGCACCAGCAGAAGGGCCGTCGCCGCCATGCCGGTAACCCCGGTGCCCAGCAACCACCACGGCCGCGCCCGGTCATCCACTCTCCACACGCCGCCATCATCGCCGACAGCGACTACTCGCAACGAATCCTCTCGATCTGTCACACCTAGGCACAGGGTCGACCGGAGGGGCCGGCCCTGGCTCTGACGCTCACTCGACGGCGGTCACCTCGAAGCGGATCATCCGCCACACGTAGGCGACCGCCGATCGCTGATTGACGAAACCCATACGGACACCCCCCAGCCCGCAAGTCGGCTACCTGACACCGCACCGAGCCGAACGGCCCCTGCGGCGGCCCACCCACAACCGCCACACTCCACCGAGTGACTCGGCCGAAGAAGAACCCCAGCCCGATCCTCGGTGCAGCCATCGCCATCGTCGCCGTCCTCTGCTGCGGCGGCGTCATCGGAGCGTTCTCCGACGACGAACCGGCCCCGTCCACGAATGCGAAGCGGATCGCCGACATAGCGCCCACCACCGCCAGCCCAACTCCCACCCCCGATGACCGGGCCGAGGCGTCCGACCCGCCAACCAGCAGCCCCGCCCCGAAGAAGACCACCAGCAAGCCGAAGGCCGCCCCCTACTACAAGAACTGCGATGCGGTCAGGGACGCCGACGATGCGCCCCTGTACGAGGGGGAGCCCGGCTACCGGCCCGAACTGGACCGCGACGGCGACGGAGAGGCGTGCGAACCGGACGGCGGCAACGGGGACCGAGGCGGCTACGACGACACCAACGGCGACGTGTACTACGCGAACTGCACGGCGGTGAGAGCGGCTGGTGCGGCCCCGATCCGGCGCGGTGACCCCGGGTACTCGCGGAAGCTGGACCGGGACGGTGACGGCGTGGGTTGCGAGTAGGACCAGACGTGCGGAAGCCCGGCTGCTGCGTCGAGCGTTGGGCTTCCGCACAAGCCCAGTCGCCCAGCCGACAGTTACGACACGCTCTCACGCTATGCCGCCCCCGGCACACTGCCCCGCATGCCAACGATCAACTGGGACACGGTCGCCACCGCCGCAGCCACAGCCATGTTCGTCACCCTCGCCGTCGAGTACGCGGCGAAGCCACGCCTCGAAGCTCGCAAGGAACGCATCCTCGCAGCCGGCAAGTCCCGGCGTGAGCTGTCGGCGGCCATCACGAGCATCGCCATACCGGCTGCCTTCCTCAGCGTGGACCTTCCCAAGGAGATGCGTGGGGATGTCCGGGAAGCGGTGCGCGCCGAGCGCAACCGCCAGTACGAGCGGATGCGCGAGCAAGCGCAGAGGATGGTGGATGGTGCCGACGCGCACGTAGGAACGTTCCTGGGGCGGTCGATCCCGATGGTCATGTCGTACATCACGACCGTGTACGGGATCATGCTGTCGGCCCGTACCCGACATGACAAAGCTCAGATGATCTACGACCTGTCCAAGCAGATGGGCATGGTTCTTGACGGCCGCTGGTGGCAGATGCCCGCCCGGGTGCGGGCACTGCGGGAGGTGGAGCGCCTCGTGAAACGCAGCCAGGAGCAGGGGGAGAACGAGGACGAGGCCGCGCGGGGTTCGGTGCTGTCGGTGAATCGACAGGGAGTGATCACCGGACATCAAGGCCGTTGATCGTGGTGAGCCGTTGGGCGTTCGCCATGTCGGTCACCCGACACAGTGAGGGCGTACAGCCTGCCGTTCGGTGACACTGCCCGCCATGGAGAAGTGGGAGTATGGGCAGCTTTTCACAGTCCGGTGGGCCGAGCCCGTGTTTGTGTTCCAGACGGCGAGCAATCGGCAGGTGTTCACTGCCCACATGCTTGCCACCTTCGACGCGCTGGGTGCGGAGGGTTGGATCGTCGACCCTCCAGGTCAAGTGCTGTTCAACCCGCCTCAGTGGCTGGTGGACAGTTCGCGCGTCGATAGTGGGGTTGCCGGCTCTCCTTCAAGTTGGACGATGCAGTTCGCTCGTAGGAAGGTAGCGTGACGTGGGTACTACCAGGCGGGGTTGGTAACGTCCAGGTAGAGGCTGCCGTCGGGGAGTTGCCGGCCAGTGATCCCTAACGTGGCCCACATCTCTGAAAGGGCAGTTCTGCAAGCGGTCAGTAGTTCAGACTGATTGCTTTGAAACTCATCCTGATCCGCAAGAATTGGCTGCGCCTCGGCGGCCTCCATCATCGTCGCCCATGCTGGATGCAGATACAGGTCTGCTCCACGATTGCCGGCAACTTGGCTGATCGGGCTGAGGTGTCCGGCGCTGCGCGCGCGAGCTTCGGTGTGTGCTATGAACTTGAATACCTGGCTGGTTTGGGTCTGTAGTGTTTCCCACATCTGCTCTAGGCTGATTTTGCCGGTTCGGTACGACCATACAAGATCAGGCCATGCAGGATACACGAATTCATCTATTGTATGGCCAAGTTCTGTCGTCAGATCCGAGGGCACAATAAGGCCGTACCGTGCGGGCTGTCGTACACCGTCGACATCGAGCGATGCGTACGCGCCCAAGACTAGGTCTGCAAGGTGGTCGCAGCGCCACTCGTCCATGGCCTCCAGTCCGTAGAGACCAGCCATGCCGGCTGGTTCTCCCCGGCGGCAGCTCGGAGTGGCGCCGCTTGTAGCGCGTTGCCTGCCGAGAACAGCATGCCCAAGCTCGTGGGCAAGCAAGTATATGAACATGGCGGATTCGGTTGCCCCGGGCGTCGAAGTCATCAATCCCATGTCCACCACGACATCGACTTCGCCGTAGTCCAGCGTGACTGGAATCGTTTTTCCGGCGACTTGGCCTCCAATTCTCTCTGCCGAGAAGTCCCCTTGCCTTGTTCGTTGGTTGACGGAGGCTGTCAGATCGCCGGACATTACGATATTGGTCTTGAAGGGTGGGGTGTGAAGCTCTTCGGCGAGAGTCGCAACAGCCGAATGTACTGGTTGGATGTGCTGATGGTATTCGGATTCAGTGAAGAACTCGTTGAGGATGGTCAGGGGGTATCTGGTTGACATGCAGGCACTCCGTCCGATTGCCCTGGAGGGCTAACCCCCGCCCTCGCGAACGTGAGGACCATACGCCTCCCTGCCGACATTCGTCGTAGATGCGGGTGCCGGCTGGCCAGGGCTGGCGGCATGAGTCTCGGCGTGCATCGCCACAGCACCAAGGGCGGCGTGGACCTGCGCGGCGGCCAGGAGCTCACGGCGCCGGCCGCGCTTCCACCAACCCGACATCGACGCGGACAGGGCGTGGTCGGTCAGGGCCTCTGCTCGGCGGGCGTGCCAGTCGGCGGAGAACAGGGGGCGGTTCTGATTCATGCTGCGGGCTCCTCGTGGTGGGGGCCGTTGACCCAGTTCAGGTAGTCCTCGTCGGAGGCGTTCCGGTACGGCTCGAACACCGTGCCGCCGGCCCGGGCCGGCCTGCGTGTGCTGGCCGGCACCTTCTCGTGCGGCGCCAGCGGAGCACCCAGTTTCCGCACCCGACCGATCAGGCCACGACCCGGGTCGTCGAGTCCGGTGAGCGGCCGGGCGAGCACATCGGCGATGGCATCGGCGGGCCAGCCTCGTCGGAGCGCGGCGGTGACGTTGCGGGTGAGCTCCCGGGCATCGGGGATCGTCAGGTTGCCGCGTTGCGTGTCGACGAGGCGCACGGCGGCGGTGTCGACGGATTCGCTCTCGGGTGGGGGTGGGGGAAGAAGTTGGGGAAGGGGGGTTGGTGGTAGGCCCCCGACTTTCCCGGGGGCTTTCTTCCCGACGCGCCGGGCAGGGACGCCACCGGAGAGGTCTCCCACGGGTGCCCAGCGATCTCTTCGTAGCGGCCGCGCAGGGTCGCGGCCGGCGGCACCCGGAACGTCGTCCGCGCCTTGCGGTGGGCGTAGAAGACGCGACCGTGCTTGTCGGTGCCGAGCGGGACGCGCAACTCAATCCACTTCCTCGCAATCGACTTCAGCGTCTCCTCAACGGTGCGCTCCGGCCGGTCGATCAAGGCGGCGAGCAGGTCCGGGCCGGGGTAGCACTCCCGGGTGCCATCCCAGCACTGGTCGGCGATCTCCAGGACGAGAAGGCGCTCCAGCGGGGTGAGTAGCCCTTGCGGAAGGTGAGCGCGGACCTCTCGGCGCAGCTCGTAGCCCATCAGACACCAGCCATGATTCTGGCGCCCTTCCGGCTGTTGCAGGGGCGGCACAACACCCGCAGGTTGTCGATGGTGTCGGGGCCGCCACGAGCCCAGGGATAGATGTGATCCAGGGTCAGGTCGTCGAGAGTCCCGCAGGCGACGCAGCGGTGACCATCTCGCTGGTACACCGCGGCCTGCACAGATGCGGGGATAGCCCGACGGCGCTTGCCCTCCGGCGCGATGCGTTCCGGCCGATGGCGTGGCGCGAGGAACACCTTCGGCCCGGAGATGTGGATGGGCAAGTCGTAGACGGTGGGGCGTTGGCCGTTCGGCAAATGGTCCACCAGGGACTGATCGCCGAGAAGGAGCAAACCCAGCTCGCGAAGCCGAGCGATGTCTCGGCGGGCCTGACCCTCGGACTTGCCGGCCTTCTCGGCGATGACCGCTACGGTCTGAGCGGATCCGCGTCCGTCGTCATCGCAGCAGCGCGCGATGACGAGCAGCACGCCGACGAGGGCGGCGGGCGCGGGAGCCTGATCCATGACCCAGTCGATGCAGCCGACCAATGCCCGCCCACTGACGTGCTCAACGCGGACAAGTTCGCCATCATGGAGTGGCTCGTCCACCCGCGCCGCCGGGGTGAGGGTATCGGTGCTGGGTTGATCCGGCGGCTCTTGAGCAGTCGACCCGAGCGGTGGGCGACTCTTGCTTCCAATCCGCAGGCGGCGGCGCGGGACATGTACCGACGGGCGGGATGGCGGCAGGTGTCCGCGTCGGCTCTCCCGGACGGAACACCTATGGACCTGCTCATCCTTGAACTGCCGGCCAGCTCCGTCAGCACTCAGTTCTAGCCAGCTACTCCTCGATCAGACGCCGCTGTTCAGGGAGCGAGTCGATCCCTGCGCGCTCGTTGACGACGAAGAGAATGAGGAAGTGAAGATGTCGCCCGCGTCGGCGCCGCCCCGGCGGTCCTGGCGTTCTGTCTGTCACCCGCCTTCGCCGTCGCTTTCCGCGTGGTCTTCCTCCGCGATGAGATCAGCGTTGCCGCAGTACTCGGGCTCGCTGCGATCGTCGTCGGCTCTGTGCTCGCCGCGCACCGCAGCGAACCGGCTCCCCCGTAGGGTCCCTGCCGGCGCAGGGCACAGGCAAGCTTGCGGTCGGGCAGATGTCGGGGCCTGCGAGGGCGACAGCCGGGCCGCTACGATCGCCTGGCTGCGTCGGTTGACGTCGATGCGGGTAGGGCGCGACCCTGCCAGCACTGGGGAATGGAAAGACAGCGACACACCGTGCCGGGGCGGAACCACGCCTGGGCCGCCATGGACCACAGTATGGATCGGGTGACGATGAATCTCTTCCCGGCATCCGAACAGGCGAGCCTCTTCGGCGACGACGATTTCCTGGCTGACAACCGTGAGCCGGTGTTGATGTCGCTGCACGCGGTGTACTACGATCTGATCTGGACGGGTGAGAAGACCCATGAGTTTCGGAGGCGGTTCCTCAGCGGCCGGCCGGTGCGCTGGTATGTGTACCTGAACGCTCCGGTTGCCCGCCTCGGGCCGGTCATCGATCTTGCTCCGGCCGTCCTCGACTCACCGCAGCGGATCGCGGCGATCGCGGAGCAGGCCCGTGTCGGTAACGGCGCGTCGGTGCTGGAGTACGTCCGGGATCTGGAGCAGGCCTTCGCCATTCCGATCGAGCGTGTGTCGGAGTATCCGGGTGTTTCGATTGCCGAGCTCAAGGCGGAGCTGGGTGAGTTTCACCCGCCGCAGGGATACGTGAAGTTGCGGAACCATCCTGAGCTGTTGGGCATCTGCGAGAAGGTCACGGCCGAGTCGCCGGTCCGGGAGATGACCGTCCGGGGCCGGTAGCGCCTGCCTGACCGTCGACGACCGGGGAGGTGGAGGTCATCGCTCGTCGTTCCACCCGAGAACCGTCGCCGCTGCGCCGTGCCCGTCTGGGGCGGGGATGGACGTTGGAGAACGTCGTGGAGGCGATAGACCGACGGACCGCCGGTGGCCACTCCGGTGTCACCCCCCCCACGATGGTCAGCGGGTGGGAGCTGGGCGTATCTGGCGAAGGTTCCTGAATTTCTGGAGGATCCGATGGGTTATGTCACGATATCGCGGATCGGCGTCTCGCCGAGATGGGTTGGATGTTGCCCCTGCTCGATGAGGCGGTCGACGAGGGCTCTCCCGGCGGGAGTGAAGGGACCGGCGAGACTGAGCCCAGGCCAGCGTTCAGCCAATGCGGGCCATACATCGGTGACGGCCGCTCTGCCGCGCTCGTAGGGATGCAGGTAGACCCAGGTAGCGCGGGGCACAGGCTGAGGCAGACCTTCGTAGAAGGCGGTTGGATCGATACCGATCGCGCCAGCGATAAGACTGCCGTAGGCGATGAGAAACCGACGGGTTGGGATCAGGACAACGACGCCGTCTGGCTCCCTGGCGTCGTAGGGGGCAAAGTCATAGCCAGTCTCACGGCGAAACTGTACTGCCATCTGCGCTGCAGCGCACCGCAACGCGATCGGGCTGCTCGGATCGACGACGATGCTGCCGCCAAGGCGGTCAGCTTTGGCCAGCTGCCCGTCAGGCAGGTAGGGCATTCGGACCGTAGTGCGTCTGATGACCTCTGCTGCACCTGGATCCTGGTACCCCACGCTCGCCTCCATTGCGTATCGAAGAATCGAGATGACTCGGTCCTCGCAGAGTATCGACTGCATCGGCTGGCCGTCGTCGGATGCCGGCTTCAGGCGCGGCCGTCTCGGTCGTCGGTGAAGCTTCCCCGGCCGCGCTGCCGGTTCAGCCAATCCGTTCGATCGGGCAGCGTTCGACGGCCGGAGGAAGTGTCATACCCCGCGCCGTCAACCCGCATGATCGGGTGGCGATCCACTTCGGGCAGCCCAGCAGCGACGATGACAATGCGCTGGGACGGCGTCCCGCTGTCAACGCCAGCTCAACCTCTTCAAGCGGAGCGGACTGGTACTGGTGAGCGGCCTGGCTACGCCCGACGCCGGCGAGCCCGTGGTGGCGGCTGGGGATGAACGGACGCCACTTCGCCGCGCACCGAAGCGCCGACCTGGAGTTGGTCAACCAGACGCCCGGACGGCGCGACCGTCGCTTCGCTCCACGAGGACGATGCGGAGACGAACACCCGGCCTGCGAGGAGGAACCCCAGTACCGGCCCGGTCTTCGGCTGGAGTTCAGCCAACACCGCAGACTCTTCCGTGATCGGGTCTCCCCAGTGCCGTAGCACGGTCAGCCCCAGCGCAATCGGACTGACCGGCACGTCCGCCTTGCGCTTCGCGCCGCGAGCTGCGAGCAGTTCGGCCCGCAGTCGATCCGCTGGTTCGCCTTCGGGAACACCGGCTTTGATGCACAGCGCGAGGTACATCGACTTGAGCAGCGCCAAGCGGCAGCGATTCTGATTCGGTGGCGAGACTTCCAGAGTTATATCACCGCCAGCCGCGAGGATCTCGCCGACGGCAGGATCGCAGCGTCCTTCCGGCAGGAGGACGAACTGTCCGTCGGATGTCCAGCGTCTCAGCAGCCGGCTCGTCTGCCGCCTGCCGGGGACCGCGTCCGATTGGAAGGACGACGTCGACCAGGCTTCGTCGAACCAGTCGACCAGGTCGGCTTCCAGGAGAGTCCCGAAGCTGTTGTTGCATCGGGCGCAGGTCCGGGTCATCCGCGTACCGCCGAGCCGCTGTGGTGGTACGTGCTCCTCTGTCGTCGCCGGGTCACCGCAGATGGGGCAGTCATCGAACATGCGCGGGCGCAGCACCTCGATCAGCCGCAGCGGCGCCGTCTCAGTCGACCCCGGCGGCTCGATCCCAAAGCTCAGCGGGCCGCCGTTCGCGCGATTCACCGACATTGCCTCGGGTGGCCGTTTACGCAAGGAGCCACCCCCGCCCCGGCCAGGCTACGCGAGGGGGCATCACAGAACCGAGCCGATCGCCGCCGTGACCTGATCTAGGCCATGCTGCGCCAGCTGCCGCGCTTCCTCTGTCGCTGCCTCCTTCGCGATCGGGAACAAGAAGCCCTTGAGCATGGCGACGCCGCGACGAAGCTTGCCCGGCTCGGGCTGCTCCTGCTGCACCTCGGCGAGGACCTCGTTCGCCGCGGCCTCGATGTCCTGCTGATCCTGCGGCGTTAGCCCGTAGCCGGGGAGCTGCTGAAGGATCGCCACAACCGCTTCCACGAGCGGCTGGAACTCCGGCGAGACCTGGTCCGCGATGTTCTGCTGCTGCATTACATCGCGGTTGCCCCACGCGAACTGGCCACCCTGAGAAGCGCCATGGAACACCGGCCCATGGTTGATCGTCGGGCCGTATCCCTTCTGGTCGCGCAGGTAGTCCGCCACATTACCCTCCCAGTCAATCGCGCAGTCGATGCCGTCAGTGGTCACCTCGGCGCGTACGGGACCGCGAAGCTGGTCGACCTCGATCCCCTTGATCAACCCCTTGGCGGATAGGTACTCGGCCGCTTCCTGGATCTCGACGTCCGTGAACCGGACGCCCTCCCAGACCGACCCGTCGTCCTTGCCGAAATCCCCGGTGATCGGCATGTGCACCTGGGCGATCCGCTGCCGGTAGAACCAGTTCAGCAGACCCGACCGGCACGCGCGCGCCCGCAGCGCAGGGTCGGCCCGACGGCGCCGCTGCTCCCGTACATAGGCGATCCCGAAGGCGGTGAGGATGCCGCAGGGGATGCCCATGCCCGAGCCCTTGTCGCTGAGGAGCCCTTTGTCGCGGCAGTACCAGAGCAGCGTGTACGCGCCATCGAGATCCAGGCCGACGCTCTCAGCGAACTCCATGATGGGCACATTTTCGGTGGAGGTGCCGTTCGCCTTGTCGTACACCCAATCCAGGAGCTGATCATGAAATGCGGCAGCGTCGTCCATAGCTGATCTTCCTTACCACCGGTAACAGGTTGCGCACACGCTACACGCGGCCACCGACATGCAACGTGCGTGACGACCCCGGTTCGGCCCGAATCGCGGTAGGGCAGCCGCGTCGGGATGGGTGGCACCTCCGACCGGTACAACTAGCCCATGGCCAACACTGAAGACCTCCCACCCAGCGTCGTCAGCATCGCCGAGTACCTCGCCATGAAGGCCAAAGGCTACGACAACCACCTGAAGTGGAACGAGCAGGCCATGTTCAAGGCCGATCTCATGAACGTCCGCCGCCGCTGGTACGGGGTCGCGCCTGATGCCTTCGCCGGGAAACTCCGGAGCGAAGGCATGCGTGAGCAGAACATCGTCGAGCTTGTCGACTGGCTGAAGAAGGCTCAGGCGGGCCGGCGTCTCGTCCCGGATCGGTCGTACCGAGATTTCGTCTTCAACCCCCCTCCCGAGGGGTTGGACAGCGGACGGGGTCATCAGAGCAGGGACTGGTGATGCTTATCGCCTAGCACGATGAAGCCGCCCGTAGAAGCGAGGATGTGGGAGGTAAGGTCGGTCGACGCTTCGACGTAGTCCGCGCAGAAGTTCGCGTGCCGGTGCCCTGAGCGTCGCATCATGCGCTGCGGCGTGCCGTCTGCGTGCGGAGAGCCCCCACCGGATCGATCGGTACCTCGCTACTCGAGCGACAGGGAAGTGCAGCGGAGGGACAACCATTATGACGACCGAGGAATCGACGACGCCGGTGGTGGTCATCGACGGGGAGCCCTGGGAGGTCATCGGTCGTGCTGGCCGGGCCAAGCTGCTCGTCGTGCTAGTCCGGTGTGGCCGGCTCTCGACCATCCTCGGCCTTCACCCGGACGTGCTGACCGTCATGGGGCACATTACCTGGACTACTGGCTCAAACGATCACGTCGGCGAGGTCAAGGACACTTGGGTCCGCGAGGACAGGACGGAGCGCGGCGTCGGCGTTGTCCTGTGCAGGGCCGCGCGGAAGCTGGTCGGTGTCGACGTCTGGACGGGGCTGGCGATCCCGGACAGTGAGGACCGAGTGTGCTCGTTGCAGGATGCAGACGCCATTAGCAGGCGGCAACCTGATCCGATCGTCGATCTAGTTGACGGGAGTTCAACGGCGGCGGAGGAGGAGGTGCACGTCGTGTTCCATCGCGAGGGCAGCGCTGTCGTTGTGGCGTTCAAGGCCAACACCCTCGCCTGGATCGGTCACCTGGCCTGGACGATCATCCGGCCAGGCGGGCGCCTCGACGGCCTTGAAGCCGGGCTGACGGTGGGGGAGGTCAAGCGCGTCGACACGCGCGAGGGGTTTCGTAAGAGTGGTGTCGCCGACCGGATGTACCGCCGGGCCCGCGAGGCGGCGGCCGGACAAGGCTGGCCGGTTGAGGTCGACCACAACCCGGACCGAACGGTATCGGGTGACCGATGGGCGATGAAGGTCGGTGGCTGGCGGCCCGCGCTCTCTTGCGGGAGGCACATACCGGACTTCAACGGCTTCGTGCGCAGTCACTGAGACGGTGTGGGCCGCCATTCGGACAAGGTCCGGATATGGCGGCCGGCTGGTGGGCCGCGAACGTACCGGCAACGGTGCCCCGTTTACCCCCCGAAAACCCCTGTTAAGGTCGACTATGAGCCATTTTCAACCTGATCTTGCAGGTCCCGCTGGCAGCTGGGGGGCCGTCGATCGATGAGGGCGAGGCTCTAGTTAAGACAGCAAGTCGACCAAAACCCGATGCCCCGACCGGGAGCCTCGCCTGTGCTGTCTTACCCGTCCACGATCTCGTTGTCCAGCCGGACCCTGCACCACCTGGCCGACTGCATCCGCAGCCACCGCAACCAGCGCCGATCCAGGTGGCGGCGCCTCGACGCGGGACGGCAGGCACTGCTCGCCCTGGCTCACCTGCGTAACGGTGACACCTACACCCGGCTGGCTGCCGGGTTCGCTGTGGACCCTGAGGCGGCGAGGCGAGGAGCCTTCGAAGCGATCGATAGTGCTGAGCTTAGCCGGAGTTTGTCGTTGCGCCGTGCACGTGGCAGTTCGGGCACGGCGGGGGCCACCGTGCCGGTGACGTCAGGATGTCAGGGCGGCGGCCGTGGCGGCGAGGTCCACACCGAGCAGCTGGCTCAGCTCGCTCACCTGCGGGGGCGGCGTGCGCAGCGGACGACGGGTGCGGGCCCCGGAGGGGGGCCCGCCCACCGCACCGGCGACGAGGGAGAGCGGCGTACGCACGGACGACAACTCGTATACCGACCACATCGCCGTGCGCGAGTCGACCAGCAGCATGATCCGGTCGTCGCAGGCGACCAGCACCGCACGGCTTCCGGTGCAGGCCACCGCCACCGCCGCGCGGCCGCTGACCCGCCGCACCGTGGTCACCACGTCGGCGGCGGCCCGCTGCGGGTTGCCGGTGACACCGTCGACTCGCCACACACCCTCCTCGAGGCGTACGGCCAGCCCCGCATCGGCGAACGCGGACCGCGCTTCGGCGTACGGGTCGGCCTTGGCGCCGCGCGCTAGCTCGATGGTCTCCCGCAGCGCGGACGCACTCGCCACCACAGCGAACAGGTGCCCGGCCGGCAGCAGCAGAGCCTCGGCCAGCGCGAGGTCGGTCTCGGCCACCCACTCGGCGGCGTCCCGCCAGGCCGCGGTCACCAGCGCGTCCGCGTCCTGGCTGCCGTGCAGTCGCGTGCCCTCCCGCAGGGTCGCTACCACTATGGCGAGCCACGCGTACAGGTGTGCGAAGGCTTCGGCCGGCAGCTCGTCCAAGGCGTTGTCGTCCGGCACCAGTGCCCACGCCAGCCACCGCAGATCGGTACGCCAGCCGTCGTCGCGCCACATGCCATCGGCGAGCAGCGTGAGGTACATCGACGCGGCGAGCATCCGCAGGCGCATCGGTGGCAACGACCCACGGTCGCTGTCCACCGTCGGCGTGCTGACCGCCTCCGCCCACCGGGTGGCGAAGCCCCGGTAGCGGGCCCGCTCGCTCGCGGTCCGCAGGTCGACGAGGTTGCCGTCCGCCGTCGGGTCGTCGCCCGTCGGCGCGTCGGGGACTATATCGGCGTCCTCCTCGGTCGGCTCGTCCTCGCGTACGTCGTCGACGACGAAGCTCGACCGACGGTCGCCCACCGTCGGTGGGCGGCGCGGGAAGACGAGGCGGGACAAATCCGGTCCCAGCACGCGGTCGGAGTCCTCCAGGTAGTCCCGCCAGCGGTCGCTGTCGGTGCGGACGTCGACCCCCGGCCGGTCCGACGGGGCCGACGGGGTGCGGGGCCGGGGCGGCACGAGCGTGGTCAGCCGTTCCAGGTCGGCGGTGAACCGCGCGGCGAGCGCCGGATCGGTGAACACCTCGATCGCCTCGTAGGGCGTTCCCCGGCCGAGGCGTGGCGCGTCGTCCGCGTCCCGTACAGGTCGGCACCGGGCCGGATCGGTGACGAAGACGGCCGCCGACTCCACCCGTACGCCGTCGACGTCGACGACCGTGCGCACCGCGCCACCGGTCACCTCCGTCAGCACGAAGCGGGCCGTGGCCTGGCCGACCGGAATGACGCCCATAGCCTGCCAGGTGCCGGGCTCACCGGAGGGCGAGGTCTCCACCATCACCCGTCCGGTGACCGGGGCGGCCAGCTCCACCAGCAGCGTCCCGTCGACCACGGCGCAGCCCAGCAGGACCGATGCCGGGCTCCCCGCCACGCTCGTGCTTCGGCCCGCACGCAGCTGGGCCATCGCCGCCTCACTCGGCTCCTCACCCTCGGGAAGGAGTGACACTGGGTGGGGTGCCAGCACGGCCAGCTCACAGTTGCCGCCGTGCTCGGTGCTGCGCAGCAGCGCCGCGGCGGTGATGTTGGCGCTCCCGGTCATCCCGTGGGTCACCCCGGCGGACGTCGTCCACTCGACCACCTTGCCGTGCAGCGCCGGGCTGGCCGCCAGCACCCGGAACTCGCGCTCCACCGCCGCCTCGGTCGCCCGCAGCAGTGCGCCGCCCTCGAATCGGCCGAAGGCGGGCTGCACCGCGACGCGTACCGCGTGGGGTTTCGTCCGGTCGACGAGCGCACGCACGGCCGCAGCCTGCGGGTCGTAGAACGGCGCGGCGAGGCGCAGCTCCGCCACCGCGTCGGTGGGCAGGCGACCGAGCAGCGAGGCGCGCAGGTTGCCGACCACCCGGACCTGCGACCAGCCCTCATCGACCTCCACCGGGCGCATCCGCCCGGCGACTTCCCGGAGGGTCAGGGCGATCCAGCTCGGTACGGCCACAACCGTGGGCAGGTCCACCAACCAATCCGCCACATCGTGCAGCAGCCGTGGGCCTCGGCCGAGGCCGCTGCGGGCGGTGAGCCACACCTCACGGTTGTGGCCCCAACCCGAGGCCGTCGGGTTGCCGGAGCCGACCGCCACCCACACGTCGTCGTCGCCGAGCAGGACGGCCAGCTTCGGATGGAACGCGCCCCGGGAGACCGCGTGGCCGTGCTGGTACGCCAGACCAGCTCGCCGAACGTCCACCGGGTCGTGCACCGCCTGCCCGGCGTCGGCCAGCACGGTTATCCGCGCGCCGAGCGCCCGGGCGGTTGGCACCGCGAACCGCTCCAGGAACCCCAGGTCGAGGGTGTACCCGGTGACCAGGAGCTCCCGCAGCCGGGCCCCGTCGAACCGGTCCCGCCACCGTTCGAGCAGGCTGAGCGGCGACCGGAACGACCAACGCACCTCGTCGGTCACCGTGCCACGTCCAGCAGGGCCAGTCCGAGCGGGGTAACGGGCTGGTGCACCTCCGGGGTGAGCAGCCCCAGCTGGACGGCGAGCCCGGCGAGCTGGTTGATCCGCAGCCCGATGTTGTCCCGGCTCTCCCGGGTGGCCGCCACGTACGCTCCACCGCGCTCGTGTAACCGGCTGGGCATCGCCATCGTGCCGCCACGGTGGACCTTCGCCTTGCGCAGCGCCACCCGCCGGGACTGGGCGAGCATGTCGTCGACCAGCTGGCGACCCAGGTCGCGCAGCGGCCAGTCGACGTACTCGGTGCGGCGTTGCGCCACCCACGACGGGTCCAGGTAGGCCCGCCGACGACCGAGGAAGTAGCGCCGGGCGGTCCCGGTGAGCAGGTCCGCCCGCCGTGCGCCGAGGAGCAGCAGCGCCACGTTAGCGGTAAGCGTCTCGTCCTCCCGCAGGGCCAGTTCCGCGGGGAGCGGATCACCGCGGCCGTCCACGAGGTCGGGCAGCCCCGCCTCCAAACCGGCGACCGTGCCGGCGGGGAGCTGGTCGGCGAACCAGTCGCGCAGGTGCTCCCGGGTGACCGGCCCGTTGCGGTGCACCTCGCCGACCAGGGCGGCCCAGAGGTGACGCCACGCACCCACGGAGTGGTGGCGCAGCAGGACACCCCGCCACGCCTGGGTCCGGTCGTCACCGGCGAGCACCGGGTCCTCACGCGCCGCCGCCCCGTATGCGACGGCCGTCCGGAACGCTCCCACCCAGGTCGGCGCGGCCGGGTGCAGCTGGTAGGCGCGGGCGAGGATCCGCAGGGTCGCCCGCCGGGTCTGGTCGTCGCCGGTCCAGTCGTCCGGGTCGTGCCCGCCAGCGACGGTCGCGGTCATCAGCGCGGTCAGCGCGCTGAGGTCCTCGGGCCGGCCGGCCAGCGCCGCCGGCTCCCGCACCCCGGCGTCACGTTCGGCGATCTCAAACAGCGGGGCGAACATGTCGACGATCGATGGCGGGCAGGGGTGCCGGCCGCTGCGCAGGGCGCCTCGATCCACCGTCACGGTGCCCAACTTGATGCTCGACCCGCCGTACTGCGACCAGAAACCCCAGGCCCGGGGCGAGTAGGACCGTTGGCCCTCACGGTCGGCGACGCGGAACTCGCGGCCCGGCTCCGGGGCGAGCCGGACCAGGGCGTCCACGCCGTGTGCCGGCGCCGGATCCAGACCGTCCGTGCTGGCGGCCCGGGAGATCACCGCGAGCGCCACCTCGGTCCGCCGGATCAACCACCGGCATCGCTGCTCGTCCAGGCCGGTGGCCTCCGCGTGGGCGGCCAGCGCCCAGTAGAGGGCGTAGTAGCGGGCGTAGTGGCTCAGCGTGGAGACGCCGGGGACGAGGATGTCGACGCCCGCCATGACCGGTGCCTCCACGGCCAACGGGTATCGGCCGGCACGCACCGTCAGACCTGGCTCGCCCCAGGCCGGGCCCTCCACGGCGATCGACGGTGCGATCACGGTCGGTGTCCCCTCTCTGACATCTCGCCAGTGTCGTCCGTCCGGACCGTGTATCACAACCGCCGAGCGAGCAACCACTATGGATTAGGGACGGAGCGGTTGCCAGCGGCATCGCCGAGCTGCATGTCCGCGGATGGAGATACCCACCGCGAGCACTCACCGGTCGTCCTGTTGAGGCCGACTGCGGGCAAGGCTCAACTTCGGAACCTACCCTCGAGATATCAGCGAAAAAGATCCAGATCAGACGCTTTCGATCGAAGTCAACGGGTTCCTGCTGAACGACCTCGGTGAGCTTTCGAGGAAGTCCTCGCACCAGCCGCAGGGCAGATACAACTCCCGGTCATGACCGGTTTCAAGGCCTTGCGCACCGTGTTCCGCGAGACACCCAGCCGCCGACAGATGGCCTTGATCGCCATCCGCTCCGCCCGGTGCAACCGACGGATCTCCGCCCAGTCCTCCACGCTCAGCACCTCCCGATGCTTTCGGAAGGAGTCAAGATTCAGCCGGAACCACGGGGTCAGTTTTCAGGCGGAGCCGACACGTTCAGCGGCGCGGACCCAGTTCCGCAGCGTCTCGTGACTCATCCCCAGCTCACGAGCTACCTGATTGATCGGCCGCCCCGACGAGTGGACCAGGTCGACCGCATCACGCCGAAACTCTTCCGTGTACTTCGATGGACGCCCCAACGGGGACACCCCCTCCTCTGGACCAACATCCAGTCTCAGGGTGTCCACATCTCAGGGGGAAGCCCACCCTCCGTTACCACCGAATGTGAGACAGGGCCGTTGACTTGACAGACCCATCCACCTGCGGCGGCTGACCGCGCAGGGCATGACGAGGGCCGCGCATCTCGCCAAGCCTCGTCTATCCTTCTCGGTCGACGGCTTGTTGCGGCGCGCGAGATCGGAGATCGATTGATCATGACGGGTCAATCCGCATGGACCGACGGATGGACATTGCTGGAGCGGCTCATCACGCAGGCTACGGATTCCTCCGATACGGGTGCCCCTGTCGTCGTTAGCTTGGAGGATGACCCTCTATTCGGGTTCGCGATGCCCGGATGGGAACACGAGCGAGTCATGTCGTTGGAGCACATGGTGGACGCCGTCCACCGGCACCTTCCGGACACCCCCGTGGTTCTCCTGCCACCGTGGGACCGCCTCGGACCTGAAGCGACGCGTCCACGGGGGATAGTGGCCCGACACGCCCACGAGGTAGTGCTGACGCAGTGCCGCCCGAAGGGGGATGACCCGATCCTTCTCTCGCTTGTCCCGGCGAACACGATGACCGACTTGGGTAGCAGTCAGCTCCGGGCTGTCATTGCGCTGGACTGGCAGCCGACACTCGTGGTGTTCGCCCGCGGGATCTTGCCGCAAGTACATCCCTCTTTTGAAGTCGCAGCCATGCTGTTGCGCCGACGTACGCCGGAATCTCAGCCGTTGCGGATTTTCCGCGTGCCTACGAACGAGGACGCCAACGTCGTGGAGACGGACTTCGCTAGCCTGCTGAAGATGACGGGCGGACGGCGGACTTTTGGCTACGTCCTCCGCGAACCATTGTTACCCGGTGAAAGTTTGGCATTCGACCGACACGACCCGGCGGTGCTGGAGCGGCGTGCGAGATTGTCGGATCTCGGCCGGACCGTGGCTCTCCGGGAGATCTTCGAGCTCCTGGCTTCCGGTGTCCATCTGGTGCGTGACCGCCAGCTGCTGCACAACGACCCAGTTAGCAGCGGTGTCCGGGTAATTACGGGTGGAGATGTCAGGCGCAGCGGGGCCGTGGCGCCACCTGACGACCAGACCAGATGGGCTGATGTGCCGCCTGAGCGTTGCCTGCGGGTCGGTGACTTGCTCGTCCGGTCGATTCATCACGCAAGTGACCCCGGCGGACTAGTCGTAGCCGAGGTGCAGGCCGACGATTTGCCCGCGGTCGCAGCCCACACGGTGATCGTGCTGCGCCCAGACTCCTCGTTGCAGCCGTATGAACGGCTGTTGGTGAAACAGTTTCTGCGCCTGCCGCTGGCAAAGACATTGGCTACCGACGGCGTCGGAGTGCACATCCGCCCGATCGCCTTGCGTGAGCTGCCGGTGCCCCAACCGGATGAGGTGTTGTCGTCGGCACTGGCCGATCTCAGCGCAGCAGCCGAACGGCTGGACGAATGGCGAGCCGACGCAGTCGGCCTGGTCGAGTCCGTGCTATCGGAGGAGCCCAGGGAAGCTAGGGCCCGCCTGCTCCGCTCGGGTCGCCTCCTTCGGATGCGGGCGGAAGCAGCCGCGCTGCTCGACGACCACGGCCACGCCGTTCGCACCAGGTATCCACACCCCATCGCATATCGGTGGCGCTGGGTTGAGGCCGAAATGAGCGGCGAGCCGTCCTTCCAGGCATACGACGCCGTGCTGGAGGCGGCCGAAGTGCTGCTGGCCTACGCGGCCATCATCGCTATGGTCATGGCAAAGCACGCTGGCGTCGAGATCTCCGCACTGCGGGGCATTCGCGACAAACTCGCGGGCGGCCGGACGGGCCCGACGTTTGCCGACTGGGTCGCCGTCCTCATCGAGGTGACCGGCAAGAAGTTCCGGCGCCTCCCGGACGATCAGCCGCTCATCGAGGTACGCCACATGCTCCACACCAGCGAAATGAGGGAAGCATGCGGCCGGCTAGCCGGGTATCGGAACGATCGCGCGCACCTGCGCCGCGGCGACTTGGCCAAGCAGCTGCGGGATGCGTATAGCAAACTTTGGGTGCTCCTATCGGGGGCAGACTTTCTCAGTGACCTGCGCCTCGTCTACCTAACAAGTGTCCGCTGGGACGCCCTCCGCAGGGTGGCAACGCTGCGGCTACAGGAACTGATGGGCGATCACTCCATCGTGCCGAGCCGGGTTATGGAGTACTCGAGTAACGAGCTCGAACAGGGGAGCCTCTACATCATGGACGCGGATGGCGGGTTGCATCTTCTCCGCCCGTTCCTCGTCTGGAAGAACTGTTCCGCATGTACACAGTGGTCGACGTTCCACATTGACCTGACACCCCGCGACAACGATGTCGTTCTAAAGAGCCTCGAACACGGCCACACGACGAACGACGAGAGCCTGCGTGAACCCCTGCGGCAGGTGGGACTGCTCCCGTTGGCGTGAATCCTTGATCATCTCCTCGGACTCTGCCAACGGTGCGGCGCCTGTCATGACGGCTCTTCGAAGTTAGGCGGGGGTTCGCGGCTAGAGCCGACCCGAGCACGAGGGACTTGCAGCTCGTCGGTGATCATCTGAGTGTCGGGTTTGGATGATCACTAGTGAAGAGCTGCGAGCATGGTCAACGATACGACCCTGCTGCTGAGAGGGTGGTTCGGTAGCTTCCGTCCATTGTGGGTTTGGGCCGGCATGTGAATGTGAGGCGTGGTCGTAACCGGTAGGGCCCCGTCCGCGTTGGGCCGATCATGGGTGAGCGTGCGGCGTATCCGAGCGACCTGAACGATGATCAGTGGGCGGTGGTCGGGCCGTTCCTGCAGGCGTGGAAGGACCGGCACCCGTCGGTGTCGGGGCATCAGGGTCGGTACGAGTTGCGGGAGATCGTGAACGCGATCTTCTACCAGAACCGGACCGGGTGTCAGTGGGCGTACCTGCCGCACGACCTGCCGCCGAAGTCGGCCACCTACTACTACTTTGCCCTGTGGCGTGATGACGGCACCGACCAGGTGATTCATGATCTGCTGCGGTCTCAGGCGCGGGAGAAGGCCGGCCGTCGGGAGGATCCGACCGCGGTGGTGTTGGATGCCCAGTCGATCCGGGCGGCGAACCACGTCCCGGCCGCGACGACCGGCAAGGACGCCGCGAAGAAGGTCCCGGGCCGGAAGCGGGGCCTCGCGGTCGACGCCCTCGGGTTGATCATCGCCGTGGTGGTCACGGCGGCGTCGGTCACCGACAACGCGATCGGCATCCGGCTGCTGGACAACGTCCTCGCGCACACCCCGACGGTGACCAAGGCGTGGGTCGACGCCGGGTTCAAGGACGACGTGCAGATCCACGGCGCGATTAACGGTATCGACGTCGAGCAGGTCCTTCGGTCCGACACGACCGCCGGGTTCGTGCCGGTGAAGCGCCGGTGGGTGGTCGAGCAGACCCACGGCACGCTGATGCTGCACCGCCGCCTGGTCCGCGAGTACGAAAGCCGATCGGCCTCGGCGGTGTCCCGCACCTGGTGGGCCTCGACGGCGAACCTGGTGCGTCGGTTGACCGGCACCGCCACCACGTCTTGGCGTTACCAACGGTGACCCAGCCGACGCTGCTGACCCTGCTCACCGAACGCGAAACCGCCGCCGTCCTCGCCGTTGAGCGGCTCCGCACCCAGATCGCCTCCCTCGACGAGCAACTCACCGCAGCCGAGACCGAGGTCGCCGAACTCGCCATCACCCGCAAGACGCTCCTGAGCCTGGGCGGCCCACTCGACACGACGGCACCTGCTGATCCGACCGTCGCCAGCCCCGCCTACCAACAGATCCTTGCCGTAATCCACGCCGGGACCGCGCCGATGCGGGCCAAGGACATCTGCCAGGCCCTCGGCGCCGGCGCCACCGCCAAGGACACCGAGAATCTCCGCGCCAAGCTCAAACGCCTCGTCGCCCGCCAGATCCTCACCGAACCCGAGGCCGGACTGTTCACCCTGGCCCCGCCGACGACCTCGGCGTAACCCCACCAGCAGGGCCTCCAACGAACCGCCAAGCCCACACCAGACAAAGGCTCCCGAACCACCCTCTGAGGCAGGCGGGGTTGACCGCAGACAGATTCTCCTCCTGGTGGGGACGGGAGGTGCCGGTCCCGGCGGCGGGGGAGTAGGCGCGGTGGGACCTGGCGGCAATCTGTCGGTCCCCCCGTTTACCCCCCGAAAACCCCGGCCAGGCGTTGACGAACAGTGACAAGAAGAGGCGAGTGCATGACCACATCTGTGCAGCTCAGCGCCTATTCTTGCCAAGCAGTGACAAGCTTGCGATAGCTACGTTCCGTAACAAGGGGTCGTCGGTTCGAATCCGGCCGTCCCGACGGGTATTGAGCAGGGCATCCACAAGATCATCGATGATCTTGTGGTCACGGACGTGGTCACGGTGATCGCTACGGTTGAGCCGTCGGTCTCGCGTCGTGACCACGGGGGTGCCCTCATGACCGTCAGCAGCTACCTTCTGGCCAACAAGAAAAAGGCCTGGTACTACGTCATCGATCTGCCGCCAGGGCAGGACGGCAAGCGGCGCCAGCAGAAGCGCCGCGGATTCGCCAGTCAGAAGGCGGCAGTCGCCGCCGAGAAGGCCGCTCTCCAATCCTTCGGCCAAGCGGGCCTGGCCGCCGACGGCAGCGTAGCGGCGGAACTGCAGGGCTGGCTCGACGAGCGCGAACTCGACGTCGAGGAAACCACGCTGTGCAACTACCGTGACCTCATCCGGTGCTACGTCAATCCGCACATCGGGTCGCGGCAGCTCTATGCGCTGGACAAGCGCATCATTCACGACCTCTACAAGACCCTGCTCCGCTCGGGCAACAAGAACGGCGGACCACTGTCGGCCACCACGGTCCGCCACGTGCACCGGGTCCTGATGAAGGCTCTGAAGGATCTCGGCATCAGCATCGAGGGCGTGCGCCAGCCCAAGAAGGCGCAGCGGAACACGATGGGCCGCAAGGGTGTCTGGACGGCACCGCAGGCCGCCGCGTTCCTGAGACATCACAAGACGCATCGGCTTCACGCGGCATGGGTGCTCGCCGTCGTGCTGGGTATGCGGCGTGGCGAGCTGGCCGGCTTGAAATGGGGCAGGCTCGACCTCGAGCGCGGAGTGCTGTTCATCGACTGGCAACGGACAACGACGAGCACGGGGGTCGTGGAGAAGAGCCCGAAGGGCAGCAGCACGCGACCCATCGCGATCGGCAGCCTCGTCGTCTCGGTCCTCGAAGCTCACCGCGAAGCGCAGCAGGCCGAGAAGGCCGAAGCGGGCATCGCCTACCAGGACTTCGGTTACGTCTTCTGCCGGGAGGACGGTAAGCCGTACTACCCGAAGTACTTCACCGACAAGTGGGAACTCGCCTGCCGCGCGGCCGGCATGCCGGTGATCGCGTTGCACGACGCGCGCCATACGTCGGCCACCGCCGGTGCGGACGGGGGTGTGCCCGAGCACGTCATGCAACACCGGCTCGGCCACGCCGAAGGTAGGACGACCAGGATGGTCTACACCCACGTTCTTCCGGACGCCGAACGAAGAGCCGCTGAACTCATGGAGAAAGCCCTGCTGATGGGCGAGTGAGCCTCGCCGCGGTAAGCGCTGTGAAGACCTTGAGGAGAGTCACGCCTCGCCGTCTTGGTTGCAGAGCCTGCAACGTCTAGCCTTGCCTGCGGGGTTGGATACCTAGTTGAGGGTGTTCCTGCAAACTGCTCCGGTGAGAAGGGAAGCCCTGAGCGGCTTCCCTTCTTCATTCATCAGCATCGCCTGTGGACGCGAACCAGGGGCCAAATCGGATTTCCAACGTAGGTGACGATCGATCCAACCCCGGCCGCACGCCTTGGGTCGTCGTGACAGCGGGCAGGTCGATGCGCCAGTCGTTGCTGCGCATCATGGTGCCGCTGCCCTGCGGGTACTCGAAGTTGCAGGGGCCGAGAAGAGTGAAGCCAAGCCGGCGGCAGAGCGCGTTGGAGGGGGCGTTCTCGACTGAGGGGAACGCATGCAGGCTGTGGGGTGCATCGGGCAGATGGGCAGCCTCGCGGACGATGGTGATCAGGGCGGTGCCGGCTGCGGAGGCAATGCCTCGGCATTGGTAGGGCGGTAGGACGTTCCAGCCGGTCTCGTAGATCTGCTCGCCCTGCCAGTCACGCTGGTGGTAGGCGATACTGCCGACCATCTGGTCACCTGTCAGTACGGCGAACATGCAGCCGCGGCCGGCCGCCGGCATGGCGAGGTACCGGCGGTGCCGGGCAAGCAGCTGCTCCTCCGGCTCGGGTCCGCCGACGTGTCGACGCATCGGCGGAGTGTTGATCAGGCGCAGGAGGTCGAGCGCGGAGTCCGACCAAGGCTCAAGACGAACGTCCATGCTGTGCAGCTTGGCAGTCCTCGGGATCATCAGGAGCAATGCTCGAAACCTGTGGATGAGCGTCGGGAGGCGTACCCTCCCGGCGATGCTCCATGTCCAAGGAATCGAGTAGAGCCCGCGCGTCAACGCGGGCCGGGAAGGGTACGCCCGTGCTTACCGTAGTCAACCCGGAAGAGCCCACGCCAGCGGTCGTGTCCGCGCCGGTCGTGTCCGCGCCGGTCGTGTCCGGTGGCTCCTTGATCGACGAGATCGTCCGAGACGGTGCCCGCCGGATGCTCGCCGCTGCGTTGGAGGCGGAGGTCGCCGCCTATGTCGCCGCGCACGCGGGTGAGCGGGACGAGAACGGCCGCCGGTTGGTGGTGCGTAACGGTCACGCCCGGCCGCGGCA
>NZ_FMCW01000037.1 GCF_900091595.1 Micromonospora haikouensis | reverse complement strand
CTCCTCGCCTTCGACGGCGACCTGGCCCGCTGCGAACCGAAACAGCTGCGCTACCGCGTGCTGCACACCGCCGCGCGCCTGGTCCACGGCCAACGCCGCCGACGGCTACGCATCCCCACGACCTGGCCCTGGGCCGACCAGATCACCACCGCGTTCACCCGGATCGCGGCCATCCCCGCCCCCGGCTGACCAGCACAGCCGCCATCCCACCGACCGGAGAAACCCAGGAGACCACGCCCACCGCCGCGACAGACGGCCCACCACCACGCCCCCAGACAGCATCCATCGGTGATAACCGATCAACTAACCAGGGGTCGGCACATCCGACGCCACCCATGAACGATCGAGGCTAGGGTGAGGAGGTTCCTACGGCAGCGGCAGGTTCATCAGTTGAAGCGGATGCCAAAGAGCCCGCCTTCCTCGTATTCATCCGTCATTTCTGCGCACTGATGGAAGCGCAGTTTGGGATCCTCGCGCTGAGCCTTTTCGAGGTCGTCTGAATTCATTGTGGCTATATACTGCATGCCTTCTCGCTCCGTAACGTCAGAAGCTAGATTCAGTGCCCCTGCTACTTGCCTGGCTTCCACGCCATCGTACAGATGGCTGTCGTGGACAAGGAAATTTGGTCCTCGCCCGGCCCGGTGGGCAATAACCGCCATGGTCAAATCAAAGCAGAAAAGGGCCATGCTCCGGACGCCTTCACTCGCGTCCCCGCCGATTGTCGGGAAGAATCGGTAACCAGTCCGAGATGCTTCTATTGTTAACGAAGCCGGACGACGGCTGCCGTATAACACGTAGGCGAATGACGCATACATCTCGGCGATCTCATCTACCTGCAGCCGCCGCTCCTGGAGATCCGTGCTGACCAGCAGCTCAAGCTCAGCCGAACGGAGCTGTAGATGCCGATTAGCGTTTTCCCACCGATCAACGGTCAGGCGACGTTCGGTCAACTCCGCCAGCCTCCCGCCAACCTCGCCGAGTTGCCGCTGTAGCTCGTTGTACGTCTCGAGTGCCCCGCCAGCCTCCAGTAGACGCATCAGCTGAGATCGTTCCGCGTCTAGTTCGGACAGCGCTTGTTGATCATCGCTGATTAGCTGTACTAGGCGGCCGTGCTCAGACTCAAGATAGCGACGTCGATTGTTCACGACCGATCTATGGAAGGCTTCCACCTCTTCGAAGCGACGCACGACCATGTCCGGCAAGACGACACCCACTTGGTCGTACACGTCTCGCAGGTAGTCGTGGTCCGGCTGCGTTTCATCTTCTCGGTCTATGGCCGCTTCTAGATCGCCGAGCCGACGCTCGGTAAGCACCAACCGGTCGTTAAGCTTGCGGATCTTTCGGCTCAACTCATCGGCATCCGCCCGATGCTCCGAATAGCGGTCAACCACCCGGAACGAAGATAGCTGGGCCGAGAGCTGTTCTTCCTGAATGCGCAGGGTTCGAATCTCTGCATCTAGATCTTGAGCTCTTCCGAGCGTCATCCCTAAGATCGGGTCTTGCGCCGCTTTCTTTAGTTCTCGCAGGCTCTTGTCGGCGTCGGCAATCTCACGAACCTTGGCCACAAGCCCCGTGTCCAAGCCAAAGAGATATGCAAGAGGCGGTTGTGTTTCGAGTACGCTTTGCTTCCTATGCGTCTCGGTGGGATTTAGAAACGCCCCGTTCGACACGCTTCTGAGATAGAAAGCCACGAGTGCGCGGTAGGACGGCTCCTCTGGGGAGCCAGTCAATCCAAATAGTTCGGTCCCGAGCTGCTGCCGCCAAGCTTGTAGCCGCACCGACAGGCCGTTGATCTGGAGGTAGCCTGGATTGATGCCACTGCGGGTGACGTTCGTGGGGCCAGCCGTCAGGTCAAGGACGAGCTTAAAGGTGGCATCAGCAAGTTCTGGTCGTCGGAGGATGTGGTTTGGCGGAGCGGATTGGCCGAGCAAAAAGTCTAGTGTGCTGACAAAGCTCGTCTTACCTACGGCATTCCGAGTGTCTTGAGCGCGGGCCAGCTGGGTCCTGTGCGCCAGGACGACGTTTACACCCGGCTCGAACCGGGCGACCTTAAACCGTGGTAGGTCAGAGTCGAGGCTACGCAGCACGGCGGGTCCTCGTTAGCTCGCCATTATGCAACTCGACGGCACCGATTGCGAAAAGAGTGTCGAGCGATAAAGCGAACCACCAGAAGGGCAGCGAAGAGCGTATATTGCGCTGTTCGCGCCACTCCAACAACCGGGTCCAGACAGCACTAACAGTCCCGGGCCTATCGAGTTGTAGTAGCACTTGAGCGCCGACAGATATGAGGGCCTGATCTGCTGCTATCGCCTTAGACGGTAGGAGCATAGCCAACCCCCTCAGGCGACTCGAAAATCTCGCAGATCTCGAAGAAGTGCGTTACAACCATCATGGCGGCGCTTCGCTGTTGCTCAGCGTCGCCGTATCCTTCACTGTTTGCGAACGCCTCCTGGACCAGGCTATCACACAATGCATGGAATACCGCATCCGAGTTTCCCAAAAGCGCCCGGTATTTGTCAAATCGCACTCGCAGCATCTGCGACGCCTGTGACTGTTCGCCCGGAGTAGCCTGGCTGAAATAGTAGCGCACATGACTAGTCTGGGTCTGGAATTTCTTAATCAGCTCGGCAACTTCCTCACCGAACTCGTTGTGCTCTATTTTGCCGTAGGGGACCTCCGGCACTTCCTCTAGGTCGACAGGAAGCCTTGTGCGGGCCAGTGTTTCAACGCAGCGTGCGATATAACTCATCCCGGCAGGGTGATCCGACGGTGGCGCCCCAAGAATAGAAGCGAGCTTGCTTCGCGACAGGTCGCTACAGCAGTAATCCCAGAGAACCTGAGGCGGCCACGCCTCTATTTGCACCTCCGTCTTCCCCTTCACCTCGCGGCGAAGTTCCACGATCCCCATAACGGCCATGGTCGGAAGCCCGACTGCGTCGTTATGCACGAAAGCCCATCGTTCCATGTCGGAGCCCCAATGAGTGAGGGCTGTCGTGAAGTCGTCCTTGATCTTCTTTGTAACGTATGCTTGATTGGGGTTACTAGCTCCGTAGCATGCTAGCATTAAGCCGTCGATCCAACCGTCGCAGCCTTTGTCTCCTCGCCCAGATGGGTTGACTTGCAAAAATTGCCCCCCATGCTTGGCGTACATCAGGTCTGTGACGAAACTCTGCCAGTCGAATCCAGTCTTGCGCACACAAAGAGCCATAAAGTGACTCTGAAACCACGCCCGATCCTGGTCGTTCAGTAGAGTCACAGGCACCTCGCAGTGGATCGCCTTTTCCGACCTGGTACGCCTTGCTTAAGCTTAGCTGCCCATAAGGGACTGATCTAGCTCCCGGGCGGCAACACGCCTGTTGGGCAGGCCCTGAACACCACTCTGGACCACCTGAAGATCTTGCGGAACGCAGGGTCGCCTTTCCGACTCGACGGTTGCATCTGCCGGGTAGCACCACCCCGCCGGCCACCGTGACGGCCGAGCCGATCCGCGACCAGTGCACGATTGAGACCGGCTGCTTGCACTGCAACACACGGAGGGTGCCGCGGCAGCACGGCGGTAAAAGATGACAGCACGAGCCTCTAGGCATCCGGTCGCGGCGAGGCAGCGAGGAGGCAGCAAACGCCTCGATTGAGGGCGACAACGTAGGTCACGGCATGGCGAGCCCCACGTGCACAGCGGCAAAGCGTGACACCGGCTGGCGACGGTCGACCAGGAGTGTCCGGCTCCCCCCGACAGGGGTCGGTGTGGGGCCCTCGTCGGCTGGGCGGCGGCCGAGCAGTGCGCCCAGGAGGCGTTGCCTGGGGCGCGTGGTGAGGGTCCGGCGGGGTGCGAGCGCCACTCACTCAGGTCGGCGTCGGGGCACACAGGACTCACAAGACGCCATGAATCGTCGTCAAGCGGTGACCGGCCGGGTCCGCGAGCGGCGGTCGCTAGGTTCAATCAGTCCTCGATGTACCGTCAGTAGTGGTTGTCCGCTGACTGAAGCTGAGCGGGTTCCTCCTTCCTGCTGGGAGCGCCGTTGTGCCGCACGTCGATCCGCGTTTCGGGGCTCGCTTGCGGGCTCTGCGTGCCGACCGGGGTCTGTCGCTGCGGGCGCTCGGCCAGCTCGCGCACCGGGGCAAGAGCCACCTCCATGACCTGGAGACGGGTGCCAAGGCTCCGACGCCCGAGACGGCCCGGCACCTCGATGAGGTCCTTCAGGCTGGCGGCGCGCTCGCGCGGCTCGTCGGTCAGCCTGTCGACCATGATGCCGAGGCCGACGAGTTGCTTGCCCGGGTGCGGGCCAGTGATGTGAGCGCCGAGACGCTCGCCCGCATCGAGGCCAGCGTCGACGACCTGGCGAGCGCGTACGCGACGACCCCGCCGGCAGACCTGCTGCCGATGGTGCGCCGGCACCTGGCGTACGTGGGCCGGCTGCTGGATGGCCGGGGAACCCTGGTGCAGCGGCGGCGGCTGGTCGTTGCCGGTGGGTGGTTGACCGTGCTGCGTGCGACGGTGCACATCGACCTTCGGCAGCGTTCCGCAGCCGGCGCGCACCTGGTCGCTGGCGCGGCGCTCGCCGAACATGCCGAGCATGCGGAGATCCAGGCGTGGTGTCTGGAGACCCGGGCGTGGGACCGGCTCACCCAGGGTGAGCATCGGCAGGCGATCGACCTGTCCCAGCAGGCCCAACAGGTGGCACCTCGGGGCAGCTCGGCGCACATCCAGGCGACAGCACAGGAGGCGCGGGGATGGGCGCGCGTGGGTGACGTGCGGCGGACCCGTGACGCGCTGGACCGCCTGGAACGGTTGACCGCGAACCTGCCCGTGCCGGAGCGGGCCGAGCATCACTACCGGTACGACCCGACGAAGGCGTTGGCGTACACGGCGACGACGCTGTCGTGGGCGGGTGACCCGGCTGCCGAGCAGGTGGCCCGGGTGGCGTTGGCGGAGTTGGATCCGCGCGGCGACGGAGGCGACCGGCCACGGCGGTCCGCGTCTGCCCGCCTCGACCTGGCCCTGGCTTTGGTCGCTGCCGACCAGCCCGACGAGGCAAGCGCGGTCGCCGCCGAGGCGATCCGTTCCGGGCGGGTGGCACCGTCGAACTGGTGGCGGGCCCGTGAGGTGCTACGAAGGGTCGAGCAGACCGACACGGCAGAGGCGTCGGCGCTGCGCGAGGTGTACGAGGCGTACCGGCCCGCCGGCTGACAGAGGACAGCCGACCCGTCCAGCGGACAGCCGACACCTTTGAGTAACCAGCCGATCGCTCAATGCTGTGAGCGAGGGCGGGATCGACGCGAACACACCAGAGCGCCGTGACCCGCTTGGAGCCGGGCGCGGCGGTGTCGGTCCTTCCACGAGCACGCCGTCGCGCCCCTACCAGCGGAGGTGGGGAATGGGCGACACCGGTCCGGTCGAGGGCGGCAGGGGCGAGCAGATCCAGCAGGCGGAACGGGAGGCCGCCCGACAACGGATCCTGGCGCAGGCCGAGGCCGAGCGGATACCGGCCGAGGAGACCACCCGGGCGGTGCCCGACCGGCGGTGGCGTCGTGAACGGCCTTGAGCTGTTGCCGGTGGGCCGGCGGGTGGCGTACTGGCGGGGGCGGCGGCAGTTGTCGCAGCAGGTGTTCGCCGATCGGCTCGGCAAGTCCAAGAGCTGGGTGGACAAGGTCGAGCGGGGCGTCCGGTCCCTCGACAGGGTGTCGACCCTGCACGACATCGCCGCCGTGCTGCGGATCGACGCGGCGGTGCTGCTGGGCCGGGACACCCAGCCCGCCGACGTGACCGGGCGGGTCGAGGGCGTCGAACAGGTCCGGGAGGCCCTGTCGACGTACGACATCGCGGTGGGTCACTCGGTGACCGACCGTGCCGTGGTGCCGGCGGATCAACTCGCGCGGGATGCCGCCCACACGTGGGTCAGCTTCCAGTACGCCCGGTACGCGCGGGTGACCGCGATGGTCCCAGAGCTGTTGGCCGGCGCGCAGCGCGCGCACGCCGACGACCCTGAGCAGGCGCGGGCAACACTGGTGGAGGCGTACCGGGTGACCGCGTCGCTGTTGACGAAGCTGGGTGAGGCCGAGCTTGCCTGGTTGGCCGCCGACCGGGCCATGCTCACCGCCACCGGCGATCCCATCCTGGTGGCCGCCGCCACCGTGCAACTCGGCCAGGCGCTCCGCGCCTACGGGCGGACACAGGCAGCCGTGTCGACGGCCCGGGCCGCCGCGTACCGGATCGCCCCGCCCGACCCCGACGACGCGCAACCGCCGGAGCTGTCGCTGTACGGGACGCTGCTCGTCCAGGCGGCCCTGGCCGCCGCCCGCCACGGCGACGACCGCACCGCCGCCGACCTGATCGACGAGGCTGCCGCCATGGCCGCTCGGGTCGGCGACGGTCAGGACCACCACCGGACGGGGTTCGGGCCGGCAGCGGTCGACCTGTCCCGGGTCGCCGCCGCCCTCGACCTCGGCAACGCCCACGAAGCGGTCGTCTGGCACCGGAGAGCCACCAAGCGGGATGGATGGCGGTGGCTGCCTGCCGAACACCGCGCCGCGCACCTGCTCGACGCCGCCCGCGCCTACCTCTACACCGACGACCCCACCAACGCGGCGCGGGTCTTGGCCGAGGCCGACCGGACGGCACCGGCCGAGGTGCGCCACCGCCCCGCCGCCCGCAGCATCGTCGCCCAGGTCGCCAGACACCCACACGCCCCGGCCACCATCATCCAACTCGCCGTCGTCCTCAGGGTGACCTGACCATGACCGCGCCGTTCCTCTCCCTGGCCCAGATCCGCAACCGGCTGGCCCTCACCGCCCGCCAGGTCCTCCGCGACCACCAACCCGGTGCCGACGGGCGTTGCCCGATCTGCCGGACGTCGGGATGCACCGTGGCCGCCGCCGCCCGCAACGTCATCGACACCGCCGAGGAAGTACAGCAGCGGAGTACAGCAACCCCGCCAGCCACACCGGACCGGGACGACCCGCAGCACACCGGATGACCTCGGACGACACCCGATCCGACCAGCGTGCCGCGAGCTCGGGACGAAGAGGTCGTCGGCTCGAATCCGGCCACCCTGACCAGAGGTGAGAACAGGTCAAGGCCCCTCCGCGGAGGGGCCTTGACTCGTTCCTGCCGATCGACGTCGGCCGGTAGGCAGCGGCAAGGCAGCGGACGACGAAGGAGCTGTACGAGGCTGCGTACGACGCCGGCGAGTTGGACGTGGGCAGCCACGGCGAGGCGGACATGAGCCAGGCCGAGGCTCGGATCGACGCGGCCCAGCAAAGGTGGTGACGGCGTGCCGGGAGTTGTTGGGCGAGGAGCCCTGGTCACTGCCACCGGCCGGGTGAGGCTGCCGTACGACGGTCAGTACGCGTACGTGACCGAGATGGTGACGTTGGGGCAGGAGTTCGCCCAGCTCGTGAGCGCGTCCTTCTCGGCCGTGTCGACGGTGAGCCGCCAGCGGGTCTTGGTGGCCACCCACTCGTTGACGTAGCGGCAGCGGGCGGAGCTGTACGACGGCATCCAGGTGGCCGGGTCCTGGTCGCCCTTGGACTGGTTGACGTTGTCGGTCACCGCGACCAGCGGGCGGGAGTCGTCCAGGTCGTTGGCGTACGCCTGGCGGCGGCTGGTGGACCAGTTGCGGGCGCCGGAGTCCCATGCCTCGGCGAGCGGCACCATGTGGTCGATGTCGACGTCGCCGGTGGCCGTCCAGTAGGCGTTGTCGTAGTAGGAGTACCAGCGCCCGCCGGAGAGCGTGCAGGTGCCGCTGATCGTGGGCGCGGTCACCGCCTCGGCGAGCAGCACCTCGTTGCGGGTGTTGCAGCCGTCGCCGTCGGCGTCGATCCAGTGCGGGAAGAGGTCCCGGCTGTAGCCGGTGCGGATCTCGGTGGCCACCGGCAGGGCCGCGACGGCGGTCTGCAGGGGCGCGGAGTAGCTGGCGGCCCAGGCGGGGTCGGCCAGGCCAACGGTGGCGGCGAGGGCGGCGGCGAGGGTGATCGCGGCGGCGCGCGGCGTGCGGTTCATGGTGCTCCGTCCGGGTAGGCGGGATGCATCGTCCCCCATGTATATAGACAGAGGCGACATTCCCACAACCAGGACCCGCAGGTGAACGCTTCGCGAACCCTCGCCCGAGGCGGCTCCACCGCGCCTCAGGCACGCAGGTCGAGCACCCAGTGCCGGGTCCGGAAGATCCGGCCCCGGAACGGCGTCTCCCGCCCTCCGAGCAGGGCGAACCCGAGCGACCGGCAGAGGCCGTTCGAGGCTGCGTTGTCGACCCCCGGGAAGGCGTGCACCGGTGACCAGCCGCCCACCCGGCGCGCTTCGTCGAGCAGCATCCGGACCGCCCGCCCGGCCACGCCCCGCCCCTGGTGCTCGGGCAACACCATCCAGCCGATCTCGGCGGCGGGCGCACCGTCGATCTCGTGCCGGTGGAGGGTCACCGTGCCGGCCACGACCGCCGGGTCGGCCGGATCGGGCACGATCATCTTGATCAGGCCGGCGCCGCGCGCCACCAGGTCCAGGTCGTGCCGGAGCTGACCGGCCACGGACTCCTCCGGCACCGGCCCGCCGAGGTCAGCCATCATCACCGGGTCGCAGCGCATCCGGCGGTACGCCTCGACATCGCCGGCGTCGACGTCCCGGAGCAGCACGCGTACGCCTCAGTCGTTCAGCTCGGTGCGCCGGATCTCGGCGAACGCGGCGGTCAGCAGGCCGTCGAGCGGCCGGTCCGGCGCAGCCGGAGGCCCTTCCGAAGCGCTCGCGGCCAGCAGGTCGGCGAGGAGCAGCGGCGCGTGCCGGGCCAGCGCGGCCGGGTCGGGCGGGGTGGGGTCGTCGCCCGGGTCGTACACGCCGAGCGCGCCGGCCAGCAGCACCAGCACCACGTGCGGGTCGACGTCCGGCCGCCAGGTCGCCGCGCTTCGGACGCACGATTCCAGCACCTGCCGGACGTCGTCGCCGTCCAGCCCGTCGGGGTGGGTCTCCTCCAGCAGCAGGCGGACCACCGCGCCGAGGACCAGCCCGGACCGGTCCGCCCCGGCGAGCCGGTCGACCGCCTCGTCGTACGCCTCGGTGTCCCGGACCCGGGCGGCGGCCACGGCGTCGGTGGCCGCCCGGGCGATCTCGCGGGCCGGCGCGGGCAGGTGTCGCCAGGTCGTCGTCATCGCTCCCAGGATGGCAGACCCACCAAGCGGGCCGGACGCTGGCGGCCGGCTCCCCCCTCATGAGAGCCGGCCGACCAACAGACAGCGTCAGCAGTTGGTGTAGCTGCCGCTGCTCCCCCACGAGCAGGAGTCGATGGTCTTGCCCGCCGTGTCGCGCACGTACGCGGTGTCGCCGGTGTTGTTCCAGATGTACGCGCCCGACCCCCAGTACCGGTGGGTCGAGGTGTTGGTGCCCTTGCCGGTGTGGATGGTGACGCTGGCCCCGGCGGCGAGCTTGAAGTCGCTGGTGAACTTGTAGATGTGGCTCGACTTGTCGCGCAGCGTCCACGACTTGAGGTTGACGGTCGTGGTCTTGCGGTTGGTCAGCTTCACGTACTCGGCGTTCAGGCTGCTGTTCGACCGGTCGTCGGTGCCCGGCGAGTTGTAGTAGGCCTTGGTGATCTGGATCGCCGGGGTGGCGGCCTGCGCGGGCGCGGCCAGGGTGAGCGAGCCACCGACGGTGACGGCGAGAGCGACGGCGATGCCGGTCAGCCTCTTCTTCAACACGATCCCCCACATGCTGACGGCCGGCCCTCGACGGGTGCCGGCGCGGAACGTGAGCAGAGGCTATCGGCGTCGGACGGCCACTCTGGACGGTTTGCCGCCCGCGCCGGCAACTACGCCCGCAGGGCCCACCGATCGCGGCCGAACGGTGCCGAGGGACCGCGCGAACGGCGACGCAGCGTGACGCGAACGGCGGGAGAGCACGGGGCGAACGGCGACACAGCGTGACGCGAACGGCAGTACCGGGGCACGTCCCGGGCGGGCGAGCCTCACCCGGCGAGTGTGGCCGCCACCAACGAGTCGACGGCCCGAGGGTCCCAGCGGTCGGCGACGCCGGGGCGGCCCGCCAGGTAGCCGGCGATGCGCGTCGGCGCCCAGCCGTGCGCCTCGCGCAGGCCGGCGGCGAGCATCGCGAGGTATCCGGGGGCGGGCGCGGTCCACTCGACGTCCGCCGCCCGCCATGGTGCGGTGAAGGTCAGCATGGGCACGCCGCCGCGGAGCCCGGTGCACAGCAGCGTCTCGTAGCGCCCCGGGCCGAGGGTGGCCCGGCCGTGGGTGACCGCGACCCCGATCAGGTCGAGGTCGGCACCGGGCTCCCGGTACATCTCCTGCGCGGCGACGTCGGCGAACTGCTCGCGGGTGAGCAGCCAGGCCCGCGCCGCCGCCGTGCCGGGCAGCGCCGGATCGTAGAAGGCCATCCCGCCGGTCCAGGCCCGGGACTCCCCGGCGAAGTAGATGCCGCCGGGCACCAGCACCGCCGCCGACCGGCGGGGCGGCCGGCAGTCCCGACATCCGGGGTACGTCCGCAGCCCGCCCGGCGGCCGGCCCCCGCCCAGATACCAGCCGAGCCGGTCGGCGTGCATGTTCGAGCCATAGGCGACGTACCAGAGAAGTTCGTCCATCCGGTCAGTACGCGCCGGTGCGAGCCGCCGCGTGGCTCACCTGCACGGTGTGGGTGACGCAGCCACCGTCGGCGACGAGGTGCAGCAGGAAGGCGGTGGGTTCGAGGGCGTACCCCATCTCGTCGCCCTCGTCGAGGGTGAGCGACGACTGCCGCCAGGTGCTCGGCGCGGCGGTCAGCACCGTGCCGGCGAAGCCGACCGTGACGGGGCGGTGCACGTGCCCGGCGACGACCCGGACGACGTGCGGGTGGGCGGCCACCACCGTGGCGAGGTCGTCGCCGTCGCGCAGGCGCATGCCGTCGAGGTAGGGCAGGCCCACCGGGACGGGCGGGTGGTGCAGGCAGACGACGGCGGGCAGCCCGGGCCGGCGGGCGAGCGTCTCGTCGAGCCAGGCGAGCTGCTCGGGGCCGAGCCGGCCGGCCGGCTCGCCGGAGCTGACGGAGTCGAGCACGACGATGGTCGCGTCGGGCTGCTCGACGGCGTAGTGGGGGAGGTAGCCGCCGCCGAGGTGCGGGGTGCCGCCGAAGATGTCGAGCAGCGACTCGCGGTCGTCGTGGTTGCCGGCGACGAGGTGCACCGGCACCGGAAACCGGGCGATCAGGTCGTGCAGCGCGACATACTCCTCGGGGCTGCCGTGCTCGGTGAGGTCGCCGGTGATGACGACGTGGTCGGGTCGGGGGCGCAGGCCGAGCACCCGGCCGAGCGCCCGGTGCAGCGCGGCGGCGGGCTCGGCGGCGAGCGGACCGGTGGTGAGGTGGGTGTCGCTGAGCTGGGCGATGAGCATCGCGGGCCTCCAGGTCGACCGGTGCCTTCAGGCTATCGCCGCCGCACGCCGCCCACGGCCCCGTCCACAGGCCGCGTCCACAGCCTGTGGATAGCACATGTGTACGAAGCGAATGATCTTGGTGGCAGCCTGCTGAGCTGCGGTGAGTACGCTTGGTCGGGCCGCTTCCCTCCCCTGTCAGGAACCACGTGCGCGTAGATCACCACCGGGTCGTCCGGGACGTCACGGTCCGCCTGCCGATGGCGTCGACCGCCGTCGAGGCGTGCCAGTGGACCGTCACCGCGCTGGCCCGGTACGCGCCGGCCACGATCTCCGTGCTGCTCCAGGTGCGCGACCGGCTGCGCTGCGTCGCCGCCACCGGCGCGTGGCAGGTCTTCGCCACCGTCCCGCCGAAGGCCGGCGTCGTCGGCCGGGTGTACGCCTCCGGCGAGCCCGCCACCGTCGCGGACGTGGCCGCCGACCCCGACTACCTCCCGGTGCGCCCCGACGTGACCGCCGAGGTCTGCGTGCCGGTCCTCGACCCGGCGGGCCGGCCGATCGGGGTGCTCGACCTCCAGTGGTCCGACCCGGTCGAGCTGGACGCGTGGCGGGAGACCGCCGAACGCGTCGCCGCCCGGCTCGGCGCGCGGATCACCGCGCTGGGCGGCCCGCCCGCCGAGACCCGCAGCGAGAAGCTGCTGCGGCACGCCGCCGCGCTGACCGCGGCCCCCACCGAGTGGGACCTGATGACGACCGCCATCTGCGCGGCCCGGGAGGTCTCCACCCTCTCCGCGGCCGTGCTGCTGCTGTCCGGCGGCGGGAGGGGCCCCCGGCTGGGCGCGCCCACCGGCGCACCGGGCGAGCTGGAGTCCCGCATCCGGGCCGAGCTGACCGAGGCGGGCGCGCCCGCCCTGCACCGGATGGTGACCCGCGCCCACCGGCACGGCGCCGGCTACACCCTCGGCGAGGCGGGGCACCCGCCCACGGAGGAATACCGGCCGCTCGCCGACGCCGGGGTGCGCACCCTGGTGGCGGTGCCCGTCGGGCCGCCCGACGGCGGCGGGGTGCTGCTGGTCGCCGACGAGCGGCTGCTGCGGCCCGACCCGACCACGGTCAACCTGATGGAGCTGCTCGCCGGGCAGGCGTGGACCTGCCTCGACCGGCTGCGTACGCTGGCGCGGCTGCGCGAGCAGGCCAGCTCCGACCCGCTGACCGGGCTGCGGCACACCGGGCCGTTCGGGCAGCGGATCGCGCGGGCCACCCCGGGGCGTACGGCGCTGCTGGCCATCGACGTGGACGGCTTCAAGGCGGTCAACGACACGTACGGCCACCAGGCCGGGGACCGGCTGCTGGTGGGGCTGGCCCGGGCCCTGGAGGCGGCGCTGCGCCAGGGCGACGAGCTGTACCGGATCGGCGGGGACGAGTTCGTCGCCGTGATCGAGGTGAACCGCCCCGAGGAGGCGGTGCGCATCGCCGAGCGGCTGGCCGAGGCGGCACGGGGCACCGGCCGCACGATCAGCGTCGGCGTCGCCCTGCCCCGGCCGGGCGAGTCGCCCGAGCAGACCCTGCGCCGCGCCGACCAGGCCCTCTACGCGGTCAAGCGTCAGGGGCGCGACGGCGTCCGCCTGGCCGCCGCCTGAGCGGACGTCGTCGCGCCTGAGCGCCCGGCCGCCGCTGGGCGGGCCCACCGCGCCTGAGCACCTCGCCGGCCGACCCCGCCGGCGCGCGGGGCGTCAGCGGGCGGTGAGCTCCTTGGCCAGCAGCTCGCCGATCTGGGCGGTGTTGAGGGCCGCGCCCTTGCGCAGGTTGTCGCCGGTGACGAAGAGGTCGAGGGCGCGCGGGTCGTCGACGGCGCGGCGGATGCGGCCGACCCAAGACGGGTCGGTGCCCACGGCGTCGATCGGCATCGGGAACTCGCCCGCGGCCGGATCGTCGACCAGGATCACGCCGGGGGCGTTGCGCAGGGCCTCCCGGGCGCCCTCCGCGTCGACCTCGGTGGCGAAGACGGCGTGCACGGCCACGGAGTGGCCGGTCACCACCGGCACCCGTACGCAGGTCGCGGAGACCTTCAGGTCGGGCAGGCCGAGGATCTTGCGCGACTCGTTGCGCATCTTCAGCTCCTCGGACGACCACCCGCCGTCGGCGAGCGAGCCGGCCCAGGGCACCACGTTGAGCGCCAGCGGGGCGGGGAACGGCCCCAGCTCGTCGCCGACCGCCTGCCGCACGTCGCCGGGGCGGGAGCCGAGCACCCGGTCCCCGGCGATCTTGCCGAGCTGGAGGTGCAGCGCGTCCACGCCCGCCTGCCCCGCCCCGGAGACCGCCTGGTATGACGCCAGGACCAGCTCGCGCAGCCCGTACTCGCGGTGCAGCGGGGCGATCGCCACGATCATCGCGAGGGTGGTGCAGTTGGCGTTGGCGACGATGCCCCTCGGCCGGTTGCGCACCTGCTCGGGGTTGATCTCGGGGACGACCAGCGGGACGTCGCGGTCCATCCGGAACGCGCCCGAGTTGTCGACCGCCACCGCGCCCCGGGACACCGCGACCGGGGCCCACTCGGCGGCGACGTCGTCGGGCACGTCGAACATGGCCACGTCGACGCCGTCGAACGCCTCCGGGGTGAGCGCCCCGACGGTCAGCTCCTCGCCCCGGCAGCGCACCCGCCGCCCGACCGACCGCTCGGAGGCGATCAGCCGGATCTCGCCCCACACGTCGCGCCGCGACGACAGCAGCTCGCACATGACGGTGCCGACGGCACCGGTCGCCCCGACCACGGCGAGGGTGGGCCGCGCCGGCACGGCGTTACCGCCCGGTCCCCGCGTAGACGATGGCCTCGGTGTCGCCGCCCAGCTCGAAGGCGTCGTGGATGGCCCGGACGGCCCTGTCGAGGTCGGTGTCCCGGCAGACCACGGAGACCCGGATCTCGGAGGTGGAGATCATCTCGATGTTGACGCCGGCAGCGCCGAGGGCGGCGAAGAAGCCGGCCGCGACGCCCGGGTGGGACCGCATCCCCGCGCCGATGAGCGAGACCTTGCCGACGTGGTCGTCGTAGAGCAGGCCCTTGAACTTGACCGGCTCCTGGATCTTGCTGAGCGCGGCCATGGCGGTCGGGCCGTCGGTCTTGGGCAGGGTGAACGAGATGTCCGTGCGGCCGGTGCCCTCGGTGGAGACGTTCTGCACGATCATGTCGATGTTGATCTCGGCGCTGGCGACGGTGTCGAAGATCCGCGCGGCGGCGCCCGGCTCGTCCGGCACCCCGACGATCGTGATCTTCGCCTCGCTGCGGTCGTGGGCGACGCCGGTGATCAGTGCCTGTTCCACAGCAAGGTCCTCCATCGATCCGGTGACCATCGTGCCGGTGTTGGTCGAGTATGACGAGCGGACGTGGATCGGCAGCCCCGCGCGGCGCGCGTACTCGACGCTGCGCAGGTGCAGCACCTTCGCGCCGCAGGCGGCCAGCTCCAGCATCTCCTCGTAGGTGACGTGGCGGATGTGCCGGGCGTTCGGCACGATCCGGGGGTCGGCGGTGAAGATGCCGTCGACGTCGGTGTAGATCTCACAGACGTCGGCGTGCAGCGCGGCGGCGAGCGCCACGGCCGTGGTGTCCGAGCCGCCCCGGCCCAGCGTGGTGACGTCCTTCGTGTCCTGCGAGACGCCCTGGAAGCCGGCGACGATGACCACCGCGCCCTCGTCGAGCGCGCCCTTGAGCCGCCCCGGGGTGACGTCGATGATCCGCGCCTTGCCGTGCACCGAGGTGGTGATCACGCCGGCCTGCGAGCCGGTGAACGAGCGGGCTTCGTACCCCAGGTTGTGGATGGCCATGGCGAGCAGCGCCATGGAGATCCGCTCCCCGGCGGTGAGCAGCATGTCCAGCTCGCGGCCCGGCGGCAGCGGACTCACCTGGTTGGCCAGGTCGAGCAGCTCGTCGGTGGTGTCGCCCATGGCGGAGACCACCACGACCACGTCGTCGCCGGCCTTGCGGGCGGCGACGATGCGCTCGGCCACCCGCTTGATCCGCTCGGCGTTGGCGACGGAGGATCCGCCGTACTTCTGCACCACGAGTGCCACGACGGTGCACTCCCTCCCCGCGTCCTTCGACGTGTCGCACCGCCGGCAACCAGCCGGTGGCACCTTGTCAGACCCCATCAGGGTATCCGGCGGCCCGGAAGGCCGGGTCAGGTGATCCCACCATCCGGCCCGCCCGGCCGGCCGGGCCGCGCCCTCACCAGCCCGCCGCGGGGTACGCGACACGCCCGCGCAACGGCGTCGGCGGGGTCCCGGGCGCGGCCCGCGCACCGCAGAATGACCCGGTGCACGCCCACCTCCGCGCGGCCCGGCGTCCGACCGGCGTCCCCACGCCCACCCCGCCGGCCCCACACCGCACCGGCATCCCCGCGCCCGTCCCGCCGGCCCGGCGGCTGACCGGCGTCGCGGCGCTCGCCGTCCTGCCGGCCCTGCTCGCCGCCTGCGCCGACGATCCGGCCCCCGCGCCGGCCCCGCCGACGCCCACCGACCCCGCGCCCGCCGCCGCCGACGCCGCCCGCGACGAGCTGGCCGCCCTGGCCGCGGCGGCCCAGGACCGGAGCTTCACCGCCCGCTACACCCTGGCCGACGGCACCGGTTCCGACCGCTCGATCGTGGTGACCAGCGCCGCCGACGGCACCTGGCGGGTGGACGTGCCGGGCGGGGCGCTGGGCGGCACGGCGGACGTGTCGCTCGCCGCCACGGCCGACGGGCTCTACCAGTGCGGCCTGCCGTCGGCGGGCCGGCCGGAGCCGGCGAGCTGCGTACGCCTCGGCGACCCGACGGACGCCGTCCCGCACCGGCTGGACCCCCGGGTGCAGCACCCGTTCACCGACTGGCTGGAGGTGCTCACCGACCGGCGGGCCCCGCTCGCGGTCTCCCCGGCCCGGCCGCCGCAGGGGGCGAGCGGGTCCTGCTACTCGGTCGACACCACCTCGGCCTCGTTGAACGCCCCGCTGGACGTCGGCATCTACTGCTACGCCCCGGACGGCACCCCGACGGCGGTGCGGACCACCGGCGGCACGCTCGTCCTGGCCGGGCCGGCCGGCCCGGGGCCCGCGACGGTGCAGCTGGCCGGCCCGGTCACCGACGGCGAGCCGCTCGGCGTCGCCGCGCCGGAGCCCACGGCGGAGTCCTCGCCGGAGTCCCCGCCGGAGCCGGCTCCGTCTGGCACGGCAACGCCCTGACCGGCCGTCCGTTACGGGTGGCTCCGGCCACATTCACCCGACCCGCATTACGGGGCAAAAAGTCCGATACGGGATGCTTCATCCATGGCTGACCTGACCCCGCTGCTCGCGTTCCGCTGGAGTCCCCGGGCGTTCGACCCCGCCGCCACGCTGACCGCCGACGAGGCCGCCTCGCTGCTGGAGGCGGCCCGCTGGGCACCCTCGGCGGGCAACGGCCAGCCGTGGCGGTTCGCCCTCGGCCACCGGGACGACGAGACCTGGAAACGCATCCTGGTCAACCTCCCCTCCGACGACCAGCCGTGGGCCCGGCACGCCGCCGCCCTGCTGCTCGGCGCCCACCTCACCGCCGGCACCACGGCAAGCGGCACCACCGTGACCGGCGTCGCCCGCGACGCCGGCACCGGCGCGGCGTACGACCTGGGGCAGGCGGTGGCCCACCTGACCGTGCAGGCCACCGCGCTGGGGCTCTACGTGCGCCAGATCGCCGGCTTCGACCACACCGGGCTCGCCGCCGACCTGGACCTGCCGGCCGGCGTCCGCCCGCTGGTGGTGGCGGCGGTGGGCCGACTCGGCGACCCGGCCAGCCTGCCCACCGCGCTGCGGGCACAGGAGGTCGGCCTGCGCCGCCGCCGGCCCCTGGCCGACCTGCTGCTGCGCTGAGCGTCGACGATTGCCGGCCCGGGCTGGGCCGAGCGTGACGCCAGGCTGGGACGGGACCCGGCCGCCCAGCGTCCGGTGGCACCGCGTCCGAGCAGCAGGAATCTCGACCGGTTGCGACTCCCGTCTCAATCTACGGACCGGCCTTCCCACCCCCCGTCCCATCACGTAGGGTCACTCTGTCATGTGGCGGGCGTACCTTCTCCTTGGTCGCCGCGACGAGGCCTGACCGGCCGGCACCTCGTCGCGGAGTCGAAGCGCGCCGTCCAGCAGATCCGAACCTCCCGTCGGCGCCCCGCGCCGGCCCCGGCACCGTCGCCGCACCGGCCCAGCCGCCGCTGCCGCACCGTCGCCGGCCTTCCGATTGCTGACGCCACCTGACTCAGGGGGAACACTCCGCCATGGCTCAACCCGCCACCGCCTCCGACACCGACGCTGATCCCTTCGCCCGGCAGCGCCCCAGCCGGATGCCGCACCACCGCTACCAGCCCTACCAGCAGCAGTTCCGGATCGACCTGCCCGACCGCACCTGGCCGACGCGGCACGTCGAGGCCGCGCCCCGCTGGTGCGCCGTGGACCTGCGCGACGGCAACCAGGCCCTGATCGACCCGATGTCCCCCGAGCGCAAGCGCCGGATGTTCCAGCTGCTGGTGCAGATGGGCTACAAGGAGATCGAGGTCGGCTTCCCGTCGGCCAGCCAGACCGACTACGACTTCGTCCGGCAGCTCATCGAGCAGGATCTGATCCCCGACGACGTGACCATCCAGGTGCTCACCCAGTGCCGGGAGCACCTGATCGAGCGGACGTTCGAGTCGCTGCGCGGCGCGAAGCGGGCGATCGTGCACTTCTACAACTCGACCTCCACGCTCCAGCGTCGGGTGGTCTTCGGCCTGGACCGGGACGGCATCACCGACATCGCCACCAGCGGCGCGCGGCTCTGCCAGAAGTACGCGGAGATCCACACCCCCGACACGGAGATCTACTACGAATACTCTCCGGAGTCGTACACGGGCACCGAGCTGGAGTACGCGCTCCAGGTCTGCTCGGCGGTGATCGAGGTGATCAACCCGACCCCGGACCGCAAGCTGATCATCAACCTGCCGGCGACCGTCGAGATGGCCACCCCCAACGTGTACGCCGACTCGATCGAGTGGATGCACCGCCGCCTGCCCCGCCGCGACAGCCTGGTGCTGAGCCTGCACCCGCACAACGACCGGGGCACCGGCGTGGCCGCCGCCGAGCTGGGCCTGCTGGCCGGCGCGGACCGGATCGAGGGCTGCCTGTTCGGCAACGGCGAGCGCACGGGCAACGTCGACCTGGTGACGCTGGGGCTCAACCTGTTCTCCCAGGGCATCGACCCGATGATCGACTTCTCGAACATCGACGAGGTCAAGCGGGCCGTCGAGTACTGCAACCAGCTGCCGGTGCACGAGCGCCACCCGTACGCGGGCGACCTGGTCTACACCGCCTTCTCCGGCTCCCACCAGGACGCCATCAAGAAGGGCTTCGACGCCCTGCACGCCGACGCGGCGGCGGCCGGGGTGCCGGTCGACGACTTCGCCTGGGCCGTGCCCTACCTGCCGGTCGACCCGAAGGACCTGGGCCGCACCTACGAGGCGGTCATCCGGGTCAACTCGCAGTCCGGCAAGGGCGGCGTCGCGTACATCATGAAGAGCGAGCACCAGCTCGACCTGCCCCGCCGCCTGCAGATCGAGTTCTCCGGCGTGGTCCAGCAGGTCACCGACCACGGCGGCGGCGAGGTCGACCCCGGCACCATGTGGGACATCTTCGCCGGGCACTACCTGGTCGACCACCAGAGCGACCCGGCGCTGACGCTGGCCGGCTACGCCATCGGCACCGTCGACGGCAAGGTCGAGATCGAGGCCCGGGTCGGCGTCGGCGGGTCGGACACCCGGTCGCTGACCGCCGTCGGCAACGGCCCCATCGACGCGTACGTCAACGCGCTGGAGTCGGTGGGCGTGGCGGTACGGGTGCTCGACTACCACGAGCACGCGCTCTCCTCCGGCGGCGACGCACAGGCCGCCGCGTACGTCGAGTGCGAGGTGGACGGTCGCACCGTGTGGGGCGTCGGGGTGGACGCGAACATCGTCACCGCCTCCGTGAAGGCGGTCACCAGCGCCGTCAACCGCGCCCGCGCCTGAGGTGCAAGGAAGGGCCCCCTGTTAACGCATTCTGCATAACAGGGGGCCCTTCCTAACGAGCGCTGCCGCTCACCTGGGGCGGTGGATCAGCAGGCCGGCCATCGCCGCGCCCGCCAGCAGCCCGCCCGCGCACCAGAGCATCGCCCCCCGGAACGCGTCGGTCAGGGCCGCCGCCTGCTCGTACCCGGTGCCGCTCAGCCCGACCAGCAGCGGCAGCGCGGCCACCGCGAGCAGGCCGCCGGCCCGCGACGCGGCGTTGTTGAACCCGCTGGCCACCCCGGCGAACCGGTCCGCGACGGCGGCCAGCACCGAGGCGGTCAGCGGGGCCACCACGAGGGTGAGGCCGAGGCCGAAGAGGGTCACCCCGGGCAGCACGTCCGTCCAGTACGACGCGCCCGGGGACACCCCGCGCAGCAGCAGCAGGCCGAGCGCGGCCACGACCGGCCCGATCGTCAGCGGCAGCCGGGGCCCGATCCGGGCCGACAGCGCGCCGGCCCGCGACGAGCCGACCAGCAGCAGCACCGTCATCGGTACGGTGGCCAGGCCGGTGAGCATGGCCGACCAGCCGACGACGTTCTGCAGGTAGACGGAGAGAAAGAAGGTGAACCCGCCGAGGGCCGCGTACACCACCACCGTGAAGACGTTCAGCACCGAGAAGAGCCGGCTGCCGAACAGGCCGGTGGGCAGCATCGCGGTGTCGCCCCGGCGGCGTTCCACCAGCACGAACGCCACGGCGGCGAGCACGCCGACCAGCACCGACGCCAGCACCGGCAGCGAGGTCACCCCGCGGGCCGGTGCGTCGATCAGGGAGTACGTCACGCCACCGAGGCCGAGCGCGCCGAGCAGCGCGCCGGCCACGTCGAACCGCCGCCGGCCCGATCCGGTACGCGAGGCGTCGACGTCGCGGCTCTCGGGTGCCCAGCGCAGCGCGGCGAGCACCACCGGCACGGCCAGCGGCAGGTTGATGAAGAAGATCCACCGCCAGGACAGGGCGTCGATCAGCCAGCCGCCGACGAACGGGCCGAGCGCGGTGGAGACCCCGGCCAGCCCGGACCAGGTGCCGATGGCCCGGCCCCGGTCGTCGGGGTGGAAGCTGGACTGGAGCACCGACAGCGAGCCGGGGGTGAGCAGCGCGCCGCCGGCGCCCTGGAGGAACCGGGCCGCGATCAGCCAGCCGGTGCCCTGGGCCAGGCCGCACAGCGCGGAGGCGACGGCGAACCAGACCACCCCGAGGAGGAAGACGCGCCGCCGCCCGAAGCGGTCGCCCAGCGCGCCGCCGAGCAGCACGAACGCGGCCAGCATCAACAGGTAGCCGTTGACGGTCCACTGGAGACCGGCCACGGTGGCGCCGAGGTCCGCACCGAGGCGGGGCAGTGCGACGTTGACCACCGTGCTGTCCAGGAAGACCATGCCGGAGGCGAGGATGGCGGCGAGCAGGGTGCCCCGGCCGGCGGGGGTGCCCATCCGGAGCGCGGGAGCGTGGGGCGGTGTGGGTGCGGTCACGGGTACCAGTGTTCCTCCGGCCGATTTGCCGGACGCCACGAATCATGGAAACGGTGCCGGGGTACTGTGCGCAATCGCCGGGAGCCCGCAAGCTGGAGAGGTGTCGTCTGTGCGTACCAGATCAGGACGTCGCGCGGCCGTGGTCGCCGCGCTCGCCGTGGCGCTGGCCGTCGCGACCGCCGGCTGCGAGGTGGTCGACGAGCCGGAGGCCGCGCCCAGCGGCGGCGGGGGCAACGTCGGGCAGATGCTCGACCAGCTCACCGTGGCGAGCGCCGCGTCGATGAAGGGTTACAGCCGCAGCCGCTTCCCGCACTGGCGGGACACCGGCAAGAACTGCGACGTACGCGACAGCGTGCTGAAGCGCGACGGCAAGGACATCCGGTTCTCCGGCTGCAACGTGGTCGCGGGCCGCTGGGAGAGCGTGTACGACGGGCGGACGTTCACCGACCCCTCCGACGTGGACATCGACCACACGGTCCCGCTGGCCAACGCGTGGCGCTCGGGTGCCGACGAGTGGGACGACGCCAAGCGGGGCGACTTCGCCAACGATCTCACGCGACCGCAGCTCATCGCCGTTTCGGCGTCCTCCAACCGGTCCAAGGGTGACCAGGATCCGTCGCAGTGGAAGCCGGCGAACCGGTCGTACTGGTGCCAGTACGCCGAGGACTGGGTGACGGTGAAGCACCACTGGCGGCTGACGGTGACCAGTGCCGAGAAGGCCGCCCTGTCGGACATGTTGGGGGGCTGCACATGGGCGAGCAAGCCGTGACGGGCGAGGCCGGGGCGGCACCGGCACCGGGGCAGGCCCCGGACGCGGGCGCTACCGGGGGCGAAGCGTCGAGCCGTACGGCCGACATCGTGCCCGGCCCCGGCGGCGTGATGACCGACGAGGTCGGCGTGGTGACCGGCGAGCTGACCCTGCGCACCGAGTACGCCGACGGCCAGGTCGCCCTGCGCGTGCAGTACCGGGAGGCCGACGAGTGGTACGCCGTCACCGGCGGGCGGGCCCCGCTGGCCGATCCGGCCGGGCTGGACGCCGTGCACACGATCGCCGTCGGCCTGCTCCACCGCCCGGAGGGCTGACCGGCCGCCGAGCTGAACGCCCGGAGGGCAGACCGGCCACAGGTGTTAACAGGGGCCCCCTGCTATGCAGAATGCGTTAACAGGGGGCCCTTCCTTGCACCTCAGACGTAGGAGCCGGGTTCCGTGGGGGCCGAGACGACCGCCGGGTCCTCGCCCTCGCCCTCGGGCCGCACGATCTGGGCGCTCACCTTGTGCGGGCGCAGCTCGCCGGTGGCGATCCGCTCCGCGAAGTGGCAGGCGACCCGGCTGCCGCCGATCTCCCGCAGCGCCGGCCGCTCGTCGGCGCAGCGGGTCGGCTGGGCCCACGGGCAGCGGGTGTGGAAGCGGCAGCCCGACGGCGGGTTGGCCGGCGAGGGCAGGTCACCGGCGAGCAGGATGCGTTCCCGCCGGTCCTCGACGTCCGGGTCCGGCACGGGCACGGCCGACATGAGCGCCCGCGTGTACGGGTGCAGCGGCTCGCTGTAGAGCCGGTCGCTCGGCGCCTCCTCGACCAGCGCGCCCAGGTACATGACGCCGACGACGTCGGAGATGTGCTTGACCACGGCCAGGTCGTGCGCGATCACCAGGTACGTCAGGCCCAGGTTGTCCTGGAGTTCGTCGAGCAGGTTCACCACCTGGGCCTGGATGGAGACGTCCAGGGCGGAGACGGGCTCGTCGGCGACGATCAGCTCGGGGCCGAGCACGAGGGCCCGGGCGATGCCGATGCGCTGCCGCTGGCCGCCGGAGAACTCGTGCGGATAGCGGGACAGCGCCCACCGGGGCAGCCCGACGGCGTCGAGGGTCTCGCCGATGATCCGCCGCCGGTCGTCGCGGTCGGTGCCGATGCCGTGGGTCTGCAACCCCTCGGTCAGGATCGACTCGACGTTCTGCCGGGGGTCGAGGCTCGACATCGGGTCCTGGAAGATCATCTGCATCCGGCGGCGCATGGTGCGCAGCTTCCCCGCCGCGAGGGTGGTCAGCTCGACGCCGTCGAAGCGGACCTCGCCGCCGGTGGGCGGGGTGAGCTGGAGCAGCGCCCGGCCCAGCGTGGACTTGCCGCAGCCGGACTCGCCGACCAGCCCGTACGTCTTGCCGCGCGGGATGCTCAGGTCGACGCCGTCGACGGCCTTGACGTGGCCGACGACCCGGTCGAGGATCAGTCCCCGCTTGATCGGGAAGTGCACCTTCAGGTCGCGGACCTCGACGAGGATGTCGCTCTCGGTCACGGCTTCTCCTCCTCGCGCGGTGCGGGCACCGGGCCGCCGGTCGCGGGCTCCGGCGCGCCGGCGTCGGTCGCCGCCGGGGGCGGCGTGCCGGGGACCGGGGGCGGGTTGACGCACCGGTAGCTGCGGCCGTCGTAGGTGAGCGTCAGCTCCGGCGGCGCCCCCACGCACTCGTCGATGCGGCGGGTGCAGCGCGGGGCGAAGGCGCAGCCGTCCGGCCAGGCCAGCACGTCCCGCACGGAGCCGGGGATGGGGTTGAGCCGTTCGCCGCGCCCGGCGTCCAGGCGCGGCACCGAGCCGAGCAACCCCACGGTGTACGGGTGCCGCGGCTCGCGGAACAGCGGGCGGCGGCGGGCCGTCTCCACCACCCGGCCGGCGTACAGCACGTTGATCGTGTCGCACATGCCGGCGACCACCCCCAGGTCGTGGGTGATCATCACGAGCGCGGTGCCGGAGTCCCGGACCAGTTCCTTGAGCAGCTCCAGGATCTGCGCCTGGATGGTGACGTCGAGCGCGGTGGTCGGCTCGTCGGCGATGAGCAGCCGGGGCTGGCAGGCCACCGCCATGGCGATCAGGGCCCGCTGCCGCATGCCGCCGGAGAGCTGGTGCGGGTATTCCTTGAGCCGGCGGCGCGGGTCGGGGATGCCGACCCGGTCGAGCAGGTCGGCGGCCTCCTTCTGGGCCGCCTCCCCCTTCATCCCCCGGTGCCGGGTGAGCACCTCGGTCACCTGGAGCCCGATCGGGATCACCGGGTTCAGCGAGGAGAGCGGGTCCTGGAAGATCATCGCGACGTCCCGGCCCCGGATGTCGCGCCGGGACCGGTCGTCGAGCTGGAGCAGGTCCGTGCCGTCGAAGACGGCCCTGCCGCCGACCCGCAGGCCGGGCTGCCTGGGCAGCAGACCCATGATCGCCAGCGACGTGACGCTCTTGCCGCAGCCGGACTCGCCGACGAGGCCGACCACCTCGCCCGCGTCGACGGAGAAGGAGACCCCGTCGACGGCGTGCACGGTGCGCTGACCGCGCCGGGCGAAGGTGACGGAGAGGTCGTCCACTTCGAGCAGTGCCATTATCGGCCTTCCGTTTGCGACTGCGGGGCTCGCAAGCTCACTCCTCGCGCTGCACACACGACAGCCGACCTACTTCCGCAGCTTCGGGTCGAGGGCCTCGCGCATCGCCTCGCCGAGCAGGGTGAAGCCGAGCGCGGTGACGATGATGGCGAGGGCGGGCAGGACGGCGAGCCGGGGCGCGGCGTCGAGGTAGCGCTGCGCGTCGGCGAGCATCACGCCCCACTCGGGGATGGACGCGTCGTTGTTGCCCAGGCCGAGGAACGACAGCGCCGCGGCCTCGATGATCGCGGTGGCCAGGGTCAGCGTCGCCTGGACGATGACGGGGGCGAGCGAGTTCGGCACCACGTGGGTCAGGGCGATCTTCGGCTTCCGCACGCCCAGCGACGTCGCGGCGAGCACGTAGTCGCTGTTCGACTGGGAGATCATCGACCCGCGCAGCAGCCGGGCGAAGACCGGCACGGAGACCACGCCGACCGCGATCATGACGGTGGTGAGGCCGGCGCCGAGCAGCGCGGCGATGCTGATGGCCAGCAGCAGGCTCGGCATGGCCAGCAGCATGTCGACGAAGCGCATGAGGGTGTTGTCGACGGCCCGGCCCCACTTGCCGCCGAGGCCGGCGCTGGCCCCGGCGATGCCGCCGATGAGCGACCCGACGGCCAGGCCGATCAGCGTGGAGACCACGCCGACGAGCAGCGTCTGCCGGGCACCGACGATCATGCGGCTGAACTCGTCGCGGCCGATGTGGTCGACGCCGAACCAGTTGTCGGCCCGGGGGCCCGGGAAGTAGCCGATGTTGTCCCGGATCTCGCCCTTCCACAGCTGGGCGTCGGCCGGGTAGGGGACGAGGAACGGGCCGACGATGGCGATCAGCAGGAACAGGGCCAGGATGACCGCGCCGACGATCGCGGCCGGGTTGCGCCGCAGCCGGCGGAACGCCTCCCGCCAGAGGCTCACGCCGCGCTCGTCGTCCCGGGCGGCCAGCTCGGCGAGCCGGTCGATCTTCTCGCGCTTCTTGCCGGGGCTGATCGTCATCGCACCCTCACCCTCGGGTCGATCACGCTGTAGGAGAGGTCCACGAGGAGGTTCACCAGCACGTACACCACCGCGATGATCAGGATGAAGCCCATCAGCACGGGATAGTCGCGCTGGCTGATCGCCTCGGCGACGAACGCCCCGATGCCGCTGAAGGCGAAGACGGTCTCCGTCAGCACCGCGCCGGAGAGCAGCCCGCCGGTGAGCAGGCCGATCGAGGTGACCACGGGGAGCATGGCGTTGCGCAGCACGTGCCGGCGGCGGACCGTCGACTCGGTGAGGCCCTTGGCCTCGGCGGTGCGGACGAAGTCCTCGTTGAGCACCTCCAGCACGCTGGCCCGGGTGATCCGGACGATGATCGCCAGGGGGATGCTCGCCAACGCGAGGCCCGGCAGCACCAGGTGCCAGAGGGCGTCGGCGGCAGCGTCCCACTCCCGGGTCATCAGCCCGTCGAGGACGAAGAAGTTGGTGATCCGGGTCGCCCCGAGGGTCGGGTCCTGCCGGCCGCTGGACGGGAACCAGCCAAGGTTCTCCGAGAAGAGGGCCTTGAGCACGTACGCGAGGAAGAACACCGGGATGCAGATGCCGATCAGCGAGCCGCCGACCGACAGGTGGTCGAACAGCCGGCCCCGGCGGCGGGCGGCCAGGTAGCCCAGCGGGATGCCGATGCCGATGGCGATGATCATGGCCATCACGGTCAGCTCGACGGTGCCGGGGAACCGCTCGAAGAACTCGGTGACGACCGGGCGCTTGGTGGAGGTCGAGGTGCCCAGGTCCAGTTTGATCAGTCGCCGGACGAACCGGCCGTACTGGATCAGGATCGGCTCGTCGAGGCCGAGGTTGCGGCGGATGGCGGCGCGCATCTCCGGGGTGCCGCGCTCGCCGAGGATGGCGGTCTCGGGGCCGCCGGGCAGCCGCCGGAGCCAGATGAACAACAGGAGAGAGAGCCCGAACAGCGTCGGTATCAGCTGGAGCAGGCGTCTGACGATGAACCGGAACACGGCGGCCTCGAAAGGGGTACGGAGGGCTGCGGGCGGGCGCCGTGGGTAACGGCGCCCGCCCGTGGTCCTTGCGTCAGGTCAGGACTTGAACTCGGCGGTTCCGAACCGCTCGTCGGTGAGCGGGCTCGCCTTGATCCCGGTCACGTCCTTGCCGAACACGATCGCCGGCGGCGAGTGCGAGATCGGCACACCCGGCAGCAGGTCCATGATCGCCTTGTTGAGGGCCTTGTACTTCTCCACCCGGGCCGCCTGGTCGGCGGTGGTGTCCGCGTCCTTGAACTGGGCGAAGAGCTGGGCGTTGGTGAAGCCCCACTCGTCCTTCGGCCGGTCGAAGAACGTGCCGATGAAGTTGTAGGCGTCGCCGTAGTCACCGGTCCAGCCGAGGAAGTGCAGGTCGTGCTTGCTGCCGGAGGTGGTGGCGTTCAGGTAGTCGGGGCTCCACTTCAGCGGGATGGCCTCGACGTTGATGCCGACCGCCTTGAGGTCCGCCGAGAGCAGCTCGAAGATGTCCTTCGGGTTCGGCATGTACGGCCGGGTGACCTCGGTCGGGTAGTGGAACTTCAGCGTCAGGTTCGACGCGCCGGCCTCGGCCAGCAGCGCCTTGGCCTTCTCCGGGTTGTAGTCGTACTTGGTGACGTCGCCGTTGAAGCCCTCGACGGTGTCGGGCATGAAGTTCAGCGCGACCTTCGCGCCCGGGGGCAGCTTCGAGTCGACCAGCGCCTGCCGGTTGAGCGCGTACGCGATCGCCTGCCGGACCTTGAGGTCGGCGAGCTTCGGGTTCCCCTTCTGGTTGATGGCCAGGTAGAGGACGTTGAACGCCGGGCGGGTGAGGACGTTGAAGCCCTCGGTCTTCAGCGGCTCGACGTCGGCCGGGCCGACCAGGTCGTACCCCTGGATGTCGCCGGAGCGCAGCGCCTGCTTGCGCGCGTTCTCGTCGGAGATGGTCTTGAAGATCAGGGTCTTCAGCTTGGCCTTGGTGCCGTAGTAGTCGTCGTTGCGCTCGATGGTGAGCGTCTTGTTGGCGACGTCCCAGGACTTGAACTTGAACGGGCCGGTGCCGGTCGGGTGCTCCGTCGCGTACGGCGGGTACTTGATGTCCTCGGCGGTGCCGCCGACGTTGCTGGCGTCGTACTGCTGGAGCGCCTTCGGGCTGTGGATCGAGAACGAGGGCAGCATCAGCGCGGCCGGGATCTTGCTGGAGACCCGGGTGAACGCCAGGTCCACGGTGGTGGCGTCCTTGGCGGTGCAGGACTTGAAGAGGCTCGGCGGCAGCTCCGGGTCCTCGTTCTTGGCGAAGCCGCCCATGACGTCCTGCCAGTACGCGGTCACGTCGGGGCTCTGCATGAGACCCTTCGCGTTGTACCAGCGGTCGAAGTTGGCGCAGACGGCCTCGGCGTTGAAGTCGGTGCCGTCGTGGAACTTCACGCCGGAACGGAGCTTGAACGTCCACGTGGTGCCGGCGGCGTCCGGGGTCCAGGACTCGGCCAGCCCCGGGGTGACCTTGGTGCCACCCTCCTCCGGCCGGACCAGCGTCTCGAAGACCTGGCGCGCCACGCGCAGCGACTCGCCGTCGCTGGCGAAGCTGGGGTCGAGGACCTTCGGGTCGCCGGCCACGCCGAAGACCATGGTGTCCTTCTTGCTACCGCCGGAGTTGTCATCGCGGTTGCTCTCGGCGCAGCCTGCTACCGCGAGGGCCGCGACCGCGACGGCCGCGACAGCGACCTTCGGCCTGGGTGCACGCATGGGTGCTTCACCTCGTCCTTGGGGGTACGGACAACGTGGTGACAGGGGTCACCGATGGCCGTGACCTTAGCTCCCGTTCGGACCGGCCCGAAACTGCCAGGGCAAGGGTTGGTATCGGATCGTGTCCCAGGCGCGAGACGGCCGAAGAATCTACGGCGAAAAGCGAGTTTCGCCGAACGATCCGAAACCACGATGCCAAACTGTTACGTCGCCCCTGCCCCTGAGGGCACCTGCTGTCAGACCGCCCGGCGCCCCTCGAACGCGCGGCCAAGGGTGATCTCGTCGGCGTACTCCAGGTCGCCGCCCACCGGCAGGCCGCTGGCCAACCGGGTCACCGAGATGCCCATCGGCTTGACGATCAGTGCCAGGTACGTCGCCGTCGCCTCGCCCTCGGTGTTCGGGTCGGTGGCCAGGATCAGCTCCCGCACCGCGCCGCCGCCCAGCCGGGTCATCAGCTCGCGGATGCGCAGGTTGTCCGGCCCGATCCCCTCCAGCGGGTTGATCGCCCCGCCGAGCACGTGGTAGCGGCCCCGGAACTCACCCGTGCGCTCGATCGCCACGACGTCCTTGGGCTCCTCGACCACGCAGAGCACCTCGTCGCTGCGGCGCGGGTCGCGGCAGATCCGGCACTGCTCGGACTCGGCGACGTTGTAGCAGGTGGTGCAGAAGCGCACCAGGTCCTTGACCTTGCGCAGCGCGCCGGCCAGCCGGTTGATGTCGGCCGGATCGGCCGACAGGACGTGGAAGGCGATCCGCTGTGCGCTCTTCGGGCCCACGCCCGGCAGTCGCCCCAGCTCGTCGATCAGGTCCTGGATGGCACCTTCATACATCTGCGTCGGCCGGCTCAGAAGCCGGGCAGGCCGAGGCCGCCCATCCCGCCCGCGACCGGGCCCATCTTCTGCTCCGTCAGCGCCCGGGCGGCCTCGGCGGCGTTGTGCAGCGCGGCGACCACCAGGTCCTCCAGCGTCTCCACGTCCTCCGGGTCGACCACCTTCGGGTCGATCTTGATGCTCTTCACGTCGCCGGAGCCGGAGACCGTCACGGCGACCAGGCCGCCCCCGGCGGTGCCGGTCAGCTCGGCCTCGGCCAGCTCGGCCTGGGCCTTGGCGATCTGCTGCTGCATCTTCTGCGCCTGCTTCAGCATCTGCTGCATGTTCGGCTGTCCACCTGGGCGCACGGATGGCTCCTTCTCGCACTCGTCTGCTCGGCCGCGCCCAGCCTAACCGGGGCGCAGACTGTTGCCTGGCACGGGCGACGCCCGCGTCAGCGGGCGTCCACCTCGTCGATCTTCTCCGCGCCGAACGCCTCCCGGAGCAGCTGCACCGCCTGCTCCTCGCTGGACTGCCGGGCCGTCCGCTCGTCGATCACCTCGTCGAGCGGCTCGTCGCCCGGGTCGAAGCCCTCGTAGGTCGGGGCGGCCGACGCCGCCGGGCCCGGGCGGCCACCGCCGCGCACCGGCCCGTCGAAGTCCGGGTCGTAGGGCGGCTCGCCCGCCCAGTCGGCGTCCGCGGTCTTGCGGGCCCCGTTCTGGGTACGCGGACCGCGGCCGGCCGCCGCAGCCCGCGCGGCGGCGAGCCCGCTGCCGGCAGCGGGAGCCCTGCCGCCCGGGGCGGCGGCACCGTTGGCCGGCGCGGCAGGGGCGGCACCACGCGCGGCGGCTCCGTTGGCCGGCGTCGCCGCAGCGGCACCGTTGGCCGCAGCACCGTTGGCGGCACCGTTGGGCGACGTCGCCGGGGCGGCGGCACGCGCGGCGGCCACCGGGGCGGGCCCGCCGGGCGGGGCCGTTGCCGGCGGCGCGGCGGCGGAGCCACCCGGGCGGGCCGCCTCCGGCCAGTCGTCCCCGGCCGGGGCGCTCGCGGCAGGAGCGGTGGCGGCCCCGCCGGGGCGGGCGGGCTCGGGCCACTCCTCGTCAGCGCCAGCGGCACCGCCGGCCGGGGCAGCACCGCCGCCGGCAGGACCCGGCGCAGCGCCGGGCGACGGGCGGGCGTTCGTGGCGGGCGCGGGGGTCGCGGGCGGGGCCGGGGCGGGGCGGGGCGAGGCGGGGGCGGGCCCCCGGGAGCCGCCGCCCGGCGACACGCCGCCCCGCTCGCCGGCCACCTCGCAGCGCACCTGCCAGCGCCCGCCGAACTCCTCGTAGAGCGCCTCGGCCAGCACCGACGTGTGGTTGCCCATCATCTGCGCGAGCACCGGAGACTTGACGGTCAGCACCAGCGTGTCGCCGTCCACATCACGGACCACCGCGTCGCGCATCAGCGCGGCGGCCGGCTTCTTGATCCGGTTGACCTTCGCGACGATCTCCGGCCAGACCCGGCGCACCGCGACGGCGTCCAGGGCACCCGCCGGAGCCGCGCCGGGGCGGGGCGGGGCGGGGGTCGCCGGGTCGGGCATGACCGCCTCCGGCGGGACCTCCCGCCGGGGCGCGGCCGGGGCGGGAGCGGCCGGGGCAGGGCCTGCGGACACCGGAGCCGCCGCCGCAGCGGCCACGGACGGCGGGGCGGCCGACGGAGCCGGGGCAGCCGCCGGGGCGGCGGACGCCGCAGCCTGCGCCGGGTGCGCGGCAGCCGCCGCAGGCGGGGGGGTCGGCTCGGGGCGTACCGCCGGGGTGGTGGCGGCCGGCGCGGAGCCGGCGGCGGCCGGCGGCAGCTCGACGGCACCCAGGGTGAGCCGGCGCTCCATCCGCTCCAGCCGCTGGAGCAGGCCGCCGGTGGAGTCGTCCGCGCCGGGCAGCAGCATGCGGGCGCAGATCAGCTCCAGCAGCAGCCGGGGCGCGGTCGTGCCGCGCATGGCCACCAGGCCGTCGTGCACGATGTCGGCGCACCGGGACAGGGTCGCCGGGCCGAGCCGCTGCGCCTGGGCGGTCATCCGCTCGATCTGGTCGGCCGGGCCGTCGATCAGGCCCTTCTCGGCGGCGTCGGGCACCTGCTGGAGGACGATCAGGTCGCGCAGGCGCTCCAGCAGGTCCGACGCGAAGCGGCGCGCGTCGTGCCCGGCCTCGGCCACCCGGTCCACGGTCGCGTACGCCGCCGCGCCGTCGCCGGCCGCGAGGGCGTCGCACATCTCGTCGAGCAGCCCCGAGTCGGTGACGCCGAGCAGCGCGGCGGCCCGGGGATAGGTGACCCCCTCCGGGCCCGCGCCCGCGATGAGCTGGTCGAGCACGGAGAGGCTGTCCCGGGCGCTGCCGCCGCCCGCGCGCACCACCAGCGGGAAGACCGCCGGGTCGACGGTCACCCCCTCGGCCTCGGTGAGCTGCTCCAGGTAGGGGCGGAGCGTCTTCGGCGGGATCAGCCGGAACGGGTAGTGGTGGGTCCGCGACTTGATCGTGCCGAGGACCTTCTCCGGCTCGGTGGTGGCGAAGATGAACTTGACGTACTCCGGGGGCTCCTCGACCAGCTTGAGCAGGGCGTTGAAGCCGGCCGACGAGACCATGTGCGCCTCGTCGATGACGTAGATCTTGAACCGGCTGCGGGCCGGCGCGAAGAACGCCTTCTCGCGCAGCTCGCGGGCGTCGTCGACGCCGCCGTGGCTGGCCGCGTCGATCTCGATGACGTCGAGCGAGCCGGACCCGTCGGTGGCCAGCGAGCGGCACGAGTCACACTGCCCGCACGGCTCCGGCGTCGGGCCCTGCTCGCAGTTGAGCGAGCGGGCCAAGATGCGGGCGCTGGAGGTCTTGCCACAGCCGCGCGGCCCGGAGAAGAGGTACGCGTGGTTGAGCCGACCGCTGCGCAGCGCCTGCGACAGCGGCTCGGTGACATGCTCCTGGCCGATGACCTCGGCGAAGGTGCGCGGCCGGTACTTGCGGTAGAGCGCCAGTGTCACGCGTCCCGCCTCCTCTCGACCGAGCCATTCTGCGCCGGTCGGGCGCGGGTGACCACCCACCACCCCGTGCCCCGGCCGGCACTCTGGCCGGCACCTGGCCTGCGGCGTACGGTAGCGGTGCCGGGAGACAAAAAGGCCTCCCGTGCACCCGGCAGAGCTCGCTTATCCTTGCTGCCTTCCGGCCCTGGGGAGGTTCACGAGATACCGCCGCACGGGAGGTGACACCCACCCTACCCGACGCCCGGTCGATCTTCGGGGGGTGGTGGGGTGGCCGGCGCGCGGGGGACCTGTATCCTGTCCCACGGAGGATTCGCCTAGAGGCCTAGGGCGCACGCTTGGAAAGCGTGTTGGGTTAACACCCTCACGAGTTCGAATCTCGTATCCTCCGCTCGCTTGAGCAGGGAAAACTACGTTACGGCCGGCCCCCGGGGGCCGGCCGTAACGTAGTTTGCGGCCAGTCGGCCGCAGAGCAGACGGCCCACCGTGGCCGGGTCGGCCCTCCCGACCAGTCAACGCGAGGTGCCGCGGCTTGGCGGGCCCCAGCGGCCCGAGGACCAGGATCTGGCGGCACCCGCTGTAGCCAACAACGAGTACGACCCAGAGTCAGCATGCGCGAGAAGCGTCAGGTAAGCCCATTCTCGTCCGCCCACCTCGCGAAACCTCCCGGGCCAAACGGAAGGCGGTAGGAATCGCGCATGAGATCGTCGGCCAGTGCTGACACCAGGGGCACCGTAAGAAGCCCCTCGCGGATCGCGTCACACAGCAGGCCCAGAGTGCGCCGGACCTCGACGTTGCGACCTCTGGCCGCATTTCCGGCAACCCGATCGTCGACAACCGCCACGGCGTGCGCCATGGTCTCGGCCAGGGCGAGCACACCGCACTCCCCCACGTTGCGTCCATCGGCACCCACGAGGCGCTGCTCGTAGTAGGCAAACGCGGACAAGTGTTCAGGGGTGTCGAGGGGGATGACTTCGATCCAGTCGGCGTCGAGCACGGCCCGCAGGTGATCATTCTGGACAGCACCGGTCCGCAGCTCGGCCTCGACGACGTCGGGAATCACAACTCGCGCGTCTTTGAGCACAGCCTTGAGAACGCCAAGCCATTGGCTACGGGAAAAGTGACTCAGCGGACCAGTATCGAGAACATATGCACGAGGTTCATCGGTCACGAGGTAACGGCCCAGATCTCGGATTCTGGCGCTTCGGGACGGTCAGGCAGCGATTCTTCGTCGAAGGTACCCAATAGCAGCCCGAGTGCGCGATCGGCCGTTACTGTTTCGCCCCTGTACAACCGAAGGACAGCCTGTTCGTAGGTGCGCGGTAAAGAGATCGGCTCTAGCTCGCGAGGCACGACAAGATTCTTCTCGACAATGTCAGCCTTCTTCGTGCGCACCCCACGAATCTCGTTGACCTGCCTCCCGTCCACGAGCTCAAGTTCGCCGAGTCGCCGCGCGAGGGTGGCCATGTCCACCTGGTAGTGGCTACCAGCACGCACAGCCACGTCGCGCAACGCCTCATCTCCGCCAGCGGACCACTGTGCCCACCGCTCGCGGAGGTCAGCCTCAGGGAGAAGCAGGGCACGCGCGAAGCGGTCAAGTCGCGCCTCCAGCGCGTCGGCCTCGGTCGAGGCAACGCGCCAGTCCGTCGTATACGGGTCTGCGATCAGGTAGTGACCCAGCTCATGGGCGAGCGCGAGTCGGCGTCGGCCAACACGCAGGTCGCCGTTGACGACGCTGACCCCTCCGACTCGGAGCAGCACGGTCCCTGCGTCCGCCCCCTCCCCGAGCGGCAAAGCGAAGGGCAACAGCCCAATGCTGGTGACCAGACGCGACAACTCAAGGACGGGCTCGCGAGCCGAGAGCTTCAGCAGGGAGCGCGCCTTGGCGGCAAGGACGTCCGCTGCGGCCATAGAGGTGGGCAACGGTTGCTGACCAGGCTGCCCGTCCACAAGTTCGGGCACCTCGGCAACAACAAACTCGACATCACGGGCGAGCCGGTCCAACTCATCATCGATAACCTGGGTAGCTACGCCCGACCTCGAAGCGCGGTAGGAGACGATGGAGGGCGGACCGGGTTCCACAAACCATTCCACGCGACGCCGCAACTCTCGCGCAATCGCAACCAGCTCCAGTGCGGTTACCCCTCGCGCTCCCGTTTCGATCTTCGCCAACGAACTTCGCGCCATGCCGACCGCAGCAGCCAACTGAGCCTGGGTCAGTCCGGACTCTGCCCGAGCCTCGGCAACACGCCCTCCTATGCTCACGTGTTCGATATTAGAACATCGGCCGACCGTACGGCAGGTACAGCCATGATCGAAGCGGCGGGCACACCCACACGGCTACGCGGCGCAGCATCTCGGAGTTGAAGACTGGGAGTGCGCGTCTGACAGCGCGCCGCCGGCGACGGGTCGCGCTGAAGTGACGGACCGGGTCGGCCGTTCGGTCGGGTGGGCTGCCCGGTCGGCGGCTGACCTGCCCGTTCGCCTGGTTATGGGCGTTGGTCTATCCCCCTAGCGTGTCGGGGCGTCCAACAACGAGCGGGGGTTTGTGTTGCGTCGGATGACAACACGTCGAAAGACAGCGGCAGGTGTGTCGGCCCTGGCCGTGGTGGCCGGCCTCGCGGTCGGTGCGCCCGCGCGGGCGGCCGACGAGTTCGGCACCATCACCCGGGAGGGCATCGCCCTCCAGTATCACCGGGTGGCGAAGGCGGTGACCCCGGTGAAGGGGACGGGTGCCACCCGGTCCGACTTCGACGGCGACGGCCGCGACGACCTGGCGGCCTCGGGCGACCCCTTCGAGACCAATCTGCCCCAGTATCCGACCGGCGTGGTGGTCGTGCGCTACTCGTCGGCGCCGCAGGTCGACTACTTCTTCGGCGTCCTGTCGTCGGAGGGCGGCTGCGGCTGCTTCGGCACCGCGCTGGCGGCGGGCGACTTCAACGGCGACGGCTACGACGACCTGGTGATCGGCGACTCGGACGAGGTGGACCCGCGCAACAAGACCCACGCGGGCGGGGTCTGGGTCATCCCGGGCAGCGCCTCGGGCCTGGTGGTCGGCGCGGCGGGCCACTTCAACCAGAGCTCGCCGAACGTGCAGGGTGAGCCGGAGAGCTACGACCGGTTCGGTGGCGCGCTCGCAAGCGGCGACATCAACGGGGACGGCCGCGACGACCTGGCGATCGGCGCGTACGGGGAGGCGATCGGGGACAAGGCGGACGCCGGCTCGGTCTACGTCCTGTTCGGCGGGTCGGGTGGACTCACGGCCACCGGCTCCCAGTATCTCCAGCAGGACCAGGCGGCGGTGCCGGGCTCGGCCGAGCGCAACGACCACTTCGGCTTCTCGCTCGCGATCGGCAAGGTCAACAACAACAAGTACGCGGACCTGGTCATCGGCGCGCCGCACGAGAACGACGGCACGTCCTGGAACGGCAGCGGCATGGTCACCCTGATGTGGGGCTCGGCGAGCGGCGTGTCGACCACGGGCGCGACGTCGGTGACCGGCGCGGCGGTGCACCCGGCGACGGGCGACGAGTTCACGATCGCCTGGTACCTGGGCGAGGCCCTGGCGATAGGCGACGTGAACGGCGACGGGCTGGGCGAGGTGATCGCCGGTGCGCCCAGCGCACAGACCCCGGACATCACCGGCGGGCTCATCGCCGCGTTCACGGGCCGGTCCGGCGGCCTGTCCGCCAGCGCCGTAAAGATCATCACGCAGCGCACGGCGGGCGTGCCGGGCGACCCCGAGGGTGAGGACCGCTTCGGTGGCTCGCTCGCGGTCGGCGACGTGACCGGCGACGGCAAGGCGGACGTGCTGGTCGGCGTGCCCGGCGAGGACATCGGCTCGACGGACAGCGCCGGCATGATCACCCTGCTGAAGGGATCCTCCTCGGGCCTCACGGGCACCGGGGCGCAGGGCTTCGACCAGAACCACTCGGTGGTGCCGGGCTCGGCCGAGCGTGGGGACAAGTTCGGCGCCTCCGTCGCGCTGCTGAACCTCGACGGCACCGGCGCGCTGGACGCCGTCGTGGCGTCGACCGGCGAGGAGGTGGCGTCGGACACGGCGGGCTACCCGTCGGGGTCGATCGCCTCGTTCTTCGGGTCCAGCGGCGGGCTCGTGCCGCAGACCACCTCGTGGAGCGGCGCGTCGCTGCGCACCGACCGCGCCTGGCCCCAGCGCTTCGGCCTGCGCATCGCCGGGCCGCAGAGCGACGGCTCGTTCTACTGATCCGGGTACCTCCCGCGCTGGAGGAAGGGTCGGCCCCCGCCCGGGGCCGGCCCTTCTTCCACGTCCGCACCGGCCCGGCGGCCACAGGGGGCGCGTTCGGTACGGTCCGGGGCAGCGCCGGCACGCCACGCCCGGTCGTACACATGTTCTATCCACAGCTTGTGGACGGCGGAGGGTCCGATGAGTTACCAGCTCAGCGCGGTGGTGGCCGATGTCGAGCTGCTCCGCGAGCGGACGGCCGACCTGGACCACGCGGTGCTCGCCGCGCTGCGGCAGGACTTCGCGCTGCTGCCGGTCACCCCGCAGCTCGTGCAGGAGTTGACCGGGGCGCTGCCGGACTTCGCCGCCGGGGAGCCCGGCCCGGAGCAGCCGTTCGAGCTGGTGCTGTCGCCGGCCCTGGCGGGGCTGTTCGCCGGGTGGTCGCGGTCGGGGCCGGTGGCCTATCTGGAGGCGGAGTTCTCGGGGGGCCTCGGCCGGCAGGCGTCGGTGGTGTGGCTCGGCGGCGCGGTGAGCTGGGGGCCGCACTTCGACGACGTGTTGGACGCCCCGCGCGGGCAGTGGCCGCTGAACGCGGCGCTGACCCGCATCGGCGCGGAGCCGGGGCGGTGGCTCGACCCGTTCGCCGAGCTGGGCCTGCACCTGGAGCGGAACACCGCCGGCTGGCTGGCGCACGGGCGGCGCGGACTGAGCGCCGACTACTGGGACGAGCTGGCCGAGGAGTGGGAATTCGGGGAATCCGGCGATCGGCAGCAACCTGAGCGCCCCGGGGCCGTTGTGGACTGGGGGATTCCATGAAATTCAGACAATTCGTTTTCATTGCGACACTGCTCGCGGCTGCCTCGATCGCCGGCAGCGGCGTACGTCCACAGGGTCCGGTCGACGCCGGGGGCGACGCGCGCCCGCCCGGCCCGCCGCCCGACGCCGGCCGGTCGGCAGCAGACGAGGCCGTCGACGAGGTCGTCGACCTCAACGGCCTGACCGACGTCGAGTTCGGCGACACCGAGGAGGAACTGGCCCGGCGCGGGATGCTGGCGTCCGACGTGGACGCGTGCGGGCCCACCCTCGCCGGCCACGGCGCGGTCAGCCCGATCTTCGTCGACGACCGGCTGGTGCTGCTCTGGCTCGACGACCCCGTCCCCACGGCGGAGCGGATCAACGTCCGCACCCCGCAGGGCATCGGCGTCGGCACGCCGGTCGGGGAGGTCCGGGCCCGCTACCGGTCGGTCAGCCCGCTCGACGCTCCACAGCGGACGTACCGGTTCGACGGGCTGCTGGCCCGCAGCGGCGACCGCGCGTACCTCTTCCTGCACGACGGCCGCACGGTCCGGAAGATCATCGCCGGGTACGCCGACTGGGCCCGCCGCCTCTTCGCCGAGGGCTACGGCCCCTGCTGAACCGGGGCCACGGCTCCCGCTGAACCGGGGCCACGGTCCCTGCTGAGCCTAGGGCTCCATCGTCCGCAGGCGGCCTGACCGGCGCGTACCCGATCATGGGTTGTGCGGACGCGGGCCGGACGGTAGAGACGACGCATGCGTCGGGTAACCATGGTCGTCCTCTCGGTGGTCTGCGTGACCCTGCTGGGCGTCGTCACCAACGTCGCCACCGGGGCGCTGCCCGACGGGTGGACGCCGCACCTGTGGCTCGCCTGGCCGGCGCTCGCCGTGGTGGTCGTGGCGGTGATGGTGGTCGAGATCCGGCGGGCCCGGGAGTCCGCGCCGGTCACCGGCGTGGCCGCCGCGCACGCCCGCCGGGTCCTGCTCGACCGGGTACGCCGGTACTGGATCACCAGCGTGCTGGACCGCTCCCTGCACCGCGAGGCGCGCATCCAGCTCGGCGTCACCGCGTCGGCCGACGACCGGCGGTACCCGTGGACGCTGCGGGCCACCCACCGCGACGGCTTCACCGGCGTCCTCGACCAGGGCGCGTCCGTGGCCGGCCTCTTCGAGCGGCTCGACCGCGCCGTGGTGATCCTCGGCGCGCCCGGCTCCGGCAAGACGACCACCCTGCTGGAGCTCGCCCGGGAGCTGGTCGACGGGGCCGGGCGCGACCCGGACGCCCCCATCCCGGTGGTGCTGAACCTGTCGTCGTGGGCCACCCGACGCCTGCCGCTGGAGCAGTGGCTCGCCGCCGAGCTGACCGAGCGCTACGGCATCCCGTCCCGGCAGGCGACCGCGTGGATCGAGGCCGGCGCGGTCCTGCCCCTGCTCGACGGCCTCGACGAGGTCGTCGCGGCCCGCCGCGACGAGTGCGCGGCGGCGATCGCCGTGTTCCACGCCCGGCAGCCGCTCACCCCGATCGCGGTCTGCTGCCGCGAGTCGGAATACCGGGAGCTCCGCACCAGCCTGCCCGTCTACGGCACGGTGACGATCCAGCCGCTGACCCGGCCGCAGATCGAGCGGTACCTGGACCGCTCCGGGCCCGCTCTCGCCGGCCTGCGGGCCGCCCTCGCCGCCGACGAGGGCCTGTGGGAGTTCACCGGGTCGCCCCTGCTGCTCGCCATCATGGGCCTGGCCTACGCCGACGGTCCCGGCCCGACCGACGGCCCCGGCGGTCGCCGCACCCGCCTCTTCGCCCGGTACGTCGAGACGATGCTGCGGCACCGCCCGCACCCGGCGTACCGGCCGGAGCAGGCCGTCCAGTATCTGACGGTGCTCGGCCACCAGTTGCGCAAGCGGCAGCAGACCATCTTCGTGCTGGACCTGGTCGCCCCGACCTGGTCGCCGTTCTGGGCCGGGCGCAGCGCCGACCTGCTCAGCCGGGCGCTGGCCAGCGTCGCCGTGGGCGGGGTGGTCACCCTGCTCGGGGCTGCCCTGATCGGTTGGCCCGGCCTCGTGGTGGGGCTGGCAGCCGCGACGCTGACCCTGCTCGCCCTCGTCCGCGACGAGTACGACGACCTCGAACTGATCGCCTCCCGGGAACGCCGGCCGGAGGACCGGCGGCCCCTCCGGGTCAACTGGGTGACCGACACCGCCGACGAACTACGCGACGTGGCCGGCAACGTCGGCGTCGGGTGGGCGGCCGTGGCCGCAGCACTCCTGGTCGGGCTGGCCTTCGGCCTCACCGACGGGCTGCGCGGCTGGCCGGGCCTGCTCGCCGACTTCGCGCACTGGTTCGGGATGCTGCTGGCCACCCTGCTCGCCCTGGCCTTCACCCGCGCCATGCTGTTCGACCTCTACCTGATCGGCCCGCCCGGCGGCGCGCCGCGCCGCGAGATCCCGAGCCCCGCCCTTCGGCAGCGGCTCCGCTTCGCCGCGACCGGCGCGCCGCTGCTGGGCGTCGTCACCGGCGCCCTCGGCGGGCTGCCCGTCGGCCTGGCCCGCACCGGTGCCGACGGCCTCCGGTACGGGGTGGTCGTCGGAGCGTTCGCCGCGTCGTACCTGCTGGTGGCCGTCGCGCTCGGGCCGCTCACCGAGCAGTGGCTGGTCCGCCGGCGGTTCGCCCGCGACAGCGTCCTGCCCCGGCCGCTGCGGCCCTTCCTCGACTACGCCGTGCAGTGCCTGTTCCTGCAAAACGTCGGCGACGGCTACATCTTCGTCCACCGGGAGTTGCTGGAGTTCTTCGCCGACCGGCTGACCAAGTCCGACGCCCAGATGCTCCCCCGCCCGTGAGATCGGGTTGCGGATAACAGAACCGCGGATCTCGGACAGCAGCGCGTCTCCCCCTGCGGCATCGTCTCGGTGTCGGCGTCGTTCCGACGTCGACGATCACGCCGAGGAGCAGATGTTGCTGACCATCGCCAAGAATCCGATTCCGGACCTGAGCGTCACGGGCGCGCTCGACCCCTACGCCGAGCAGATCGAGCAGGCGTTCGGCCAATATCAGCAGACGACCGGTGAGGAATTGGCGGAGCACGAACGACAGGCCATCCTGGCGCAGCTCATCACCTGGTCCGGCCCCGCGGGTAAGGAGTCGTTCCCCTCCTGGCCGCAGGCCGTGCGGGCGGCGCAGATGCGGGTGAAGACCGGCGGGTTCCTGGGCGAGAGGAACACGACCGTCGTGAAGTCCCGCAACGAGGGCCTGTTCAACATGGCGATGGGCAGTGTCAACTGGGCCAACTGCGGTAAGACGGCCGAGAACATCCTGTCCGAGCTGAAGAAGAAGCACCCCACCTTCGTCGGCGGCATCGAGTCGGGAAAGCGGGAGAAGGTCGGCTCGGGTGCCGGGAAACGGTTGCTGGAGCTTCTTCGGGAGGTGCCGCCGCAGGGGCAGATCCTGCTCCTCGACTGCACCATCCCGTTCGTGCACACCTTCCTGCTGGAAGTCCACCCGAACGGCAACCGCTACCTGTGCCAGGGCTACCAGGGTGCCTACTACGCGAGCTGGTGGACGGGGAAGGACGAGGGGGGTCTGCTCTTCGGCGAGCAGCAGGACAACAAGATCAGCAACGATGACCGGGAGCGGCTGAGCCGGACGCGTGACGACTGGGGACTCGGCCGGTCCGTCAACCCCAACCGCTACGACGAGACGGTCGTCCTGCTGGCGGAGGCGTTCGACAAGGCGGCCCTGCCGGACATCGGCAAGGGCGACGACGGCCTCGAGGTCGAGAAGCTGAATCGGGAGGAGCTTGCGGCGTGGGACGTCTTCGCCAAGTACTGGCTGGGGCTGCCGTTCTGCCCCGTGCAGCGCGAGACGGACAGCATCGCCAGGCGCACCCAGCGCCCCGAGATCGAGATCACCAGGATCCTGGTGCCGGACGTCACCGCGAACACGGGCACGTCGGTGACGGTCCCCGTGGTGCCCAACTCGATCAAGGGCTGACCCGCGTATCGAGGCCGGTCGACGGCGCATACCGGCTCACCCAACGGGACGCCACCTCCCCGTGACGTGAGTCGGGGCGGGCCGAGCCCTGGGGCCCGGCGCGGGCACGATCACCGCCATGGGGCGGTTCGTCGTGCCCGTGGCGGGCCCCAGACGGGTCAGATAGCGGTGATGCCGCAGTGCGGCCCGGCGATGCGGTCCCCGTAGTTCAGGAGCGAGATGCGATCGGTACGCAGGGACGCGCCGCTCCACGAGGTGGCCTGCGGCACGAGCCCACCGGAGGAGCCGTGGAACGCGGCGATGGAGCCCGAGGCGTATCCGGGCGTGTCGCCGGCCACCTCCTCCCCGGCCGACGCCACGACGGCGTCCAGCCCGCCGGTGCCGTTGAGGTTCAGCAGCGCAACGGTGCCACCGAAGCGATCCCAGCGCTCGGCCGAGCCCGGCACCACCGAGTGGTTCTGGTCGAAGCCCTGCGCCCCGGTGCCGGTCAGGCCCGAGGAGGAACCCTTCAGCAACGTGACTGTGCCGGCGTCGGTGGTGGAACCGATGTCCTCGCCGGGCGTGCCGACCAACACGTCCGCCTTGCCGTCACCGGTCACGTCGCCGGCCGCGAGCGTCAGACCGAAGCGGTCGAACGACTCCGGGTCTCCCGGCACACCGGCCGTGCGCTGCGTCATGATCTTCACCGCGCTGCCGGACAGGCCGGCGGAGCGACCCGTGAAGACCGCGATCAGGCCGCCGTTGTCCTGCGGGGTCTGGGCCCTCGGTGCCCCGGCGATCACCTCGCCCAGCCCGTCGCCGTTCACGTCGCCGACGGCGAGCGACTCGCCCAGGTGCCAGGCGACGGTGAAGCGGTCGCCCGTCGCCGCGTGCACTCCCGCCCCGGTGACGGACGTGGCCCCGGTGGAGGAGACACCGCCGGCCGACCCCCACATCAGGGTGACCAGCCCGCTGCCGCTGGCGCCACCGCCGTCGTTCTCCCACGGTGCGCCGATGACCAGGTCCGCGTACCGGTCCTTGTTGACCTTGCCGATCGCGAGGGCACGGCCGAACTGGTCGTTGCGCTCGGCGGCACCGGGCACCGCCGCCTGGTCCTGCTGGAAGTACTGCGAGCCGGTGGCCGTGAGCCCCGTCGACCCGCCGAACAGGACGTAGACCGAGCCGGCGTCCGCCTTGTCCCCGATCGCCTCCCCGTACGCGCCGACCGCCAGGTCGTCGCGGCCGTCCCCGTTGATGTCGCCGGCCGCGAGCACCGCCCCGAACTGGTCGTAGTCCTCCGGCTCACCCTGCACGTTCGGCGAACTCTGGTTGAAGTGGCCCGCCGCGCCGACCACCAGGCCCGAGGCGCTGCCCGGGATGACCCACACCCCGCCGGCGTAGGTCTTGTTCTGCGGGTCCGCCTCGCCCGAGTCGCCGACCGCCAGGTCGTCGTAGCCGTCGCCGTTGAAGTCCCCCGCCACGACCGCGCTGCCGAAGCAGCTGCAGCTGGGTACGTCCCGCAGCACCCCGGTGAAGTAGTCGACCTGCGGCGCGGACGAGTAGCGCACGACGACCAGCCCGGTCGGGTAATGGGGCAGCTTGGGTTCGAAGGGTTGACCCGTGGCGGCGAGGTCGTCGCGGCCGTCGCCGTCGAAGTCGGACCGGGTGGCACCCGTCCCCTTCACCGGGGTCACCGCCTTCGCCACCCGCTCGTACTGGAGGCTGACGCCCTCCCGGGTGATGATCCCGATGTCCGCCGCCTCGGCGGGGGCACTGATCGCCAGCCCGGCCAGCACGGCCAGGACCGACACGCTTGCAGTTCTCCGACGCAAATGACTCTCCCCGCTCCGTGTTTACGTCCCGACACGATAGGGGCCCCGGATCGACGGCGATAACGGACTTTCGGACCCGTTGTGCGACGTTCGGACGGCGGGAGACGGCGGAAGACAAAACGCCTGGCAGGTCCTCACGGATCTGCCAGGCGTTTCACGAGCGGTGGCGGCGGGATTTGAACCCGCGGAGGGCGTAAACCCTCACACGCTTTCGAGGCGTGCTCCTTAGGCCACTCGGACACGCCACCGCCGACGAGGGTACAGGACACCGGGACCGGATGCCGAACCGGTATCCCCCCGGTCGGCCTGGCAGGATCTTTGCCATGAGTACGCACATCGGCGCGAAGCCGGGAGAGATCGCCGAGCGGGTCCTGATGCCGGGCGACCCGCTGCGGGCCAAGTGGATCGCGGAGACCTACCTCGAGGACGCCAGGTGCTACTCGACGGTCCGGGGCATGCTGGGCTTCACCGGCCGCTGGAACGGGGTGGAGGTCTCCGTCCAGGGCTCGGGCATGGGCATGCCGTCCGCCTCGATCTACGCCCACGAGCTGATCAACGAGTACGGCGTGAAGACCCTGATCCGGGTCGGCTCCTGCGGGGCGCTGACCGAGGAACTGAAGCTGCGGGACGTGGTGGCCGCCATCGGCTCGTCCACCGACTCCAACATGAACCGGATGCGCTTCGCCGGGCTGATCGACTACGCCCCGGTCGCCGACTTCGGGCTGCTGCGTACGTCGGTCGAGGTGGCCGAGCGGCGCGGCATCACCATGCGGGTGGGCCCGATCCTGGCGGCGGACGCCTTCTACACCGACCGGCCGGATCTCTACGACAGCCTCGCCGACTACGGCGTCCTGGCGGTGGAGATGGAGTCGGCGGCGCTCTACACGATCGCCGCGCGGTTCCGCGCCCGCGCGCTGACCCTCCTCACCGTCAGCGACCACATCAAGACCGGCGAGAAGACCACGTCGGAGGAGCGGGAGCAGACGTTCTCCCAGATGGTCGAGATCGGCCTGGACACGGCGATCGCCTGAGCAGTCCCCGCCCGGCCCGGCCCCGATCGCGGGGCGGGCGGCGGGTCAGCAGACGGTCAGCGGAAGAAGGCGCGCAGGACGGCGGAGTTCTCCGCCTCCAGCACCCCGCCGTAGACCTCGGGGCGGTGGTTGAGCCGCCGGTCGCGCAGGACGTCCCAGAGCGAGCCGGCGGCCCCGGTCTTGGGCTCCCAGGCCCCGAAGACGACGGCCGCGACGCGGGCGAGCACGATGGCCCCGGCGCACATCGTGCAGGGTTCCAGCGTCACGACGAGGGTGCAGTCGTCCAGCCGCCACCGGCCCAGGCGTTCGGCGGCCCGGCGCAGCGCCAGCACCTCCGCGTGCGCGGTCGGGTCCCCGGTCAGCTCCCGCTCGTTGCGCCCGGCGGCCAGCTCGGTGCCGTCCGGGCCGTAGAGGACGGCGCCGACCGGCACGTCGTCGGCCACCTCGTCAGGGCGAGCCGCGTCGACCGCCGCAGCGACGCGAGCCACCCCGTCGGCCGGCGCGGCGGCGCGGGCCGGGTCGGGGCCGGTGACCGCGACCTGGAGGGCGCGCCGCATCCACAGCTCGTGCCGCTGCCGGCGACCACGGGGGACAGGTGGCTCAGACGCCACGCAGCTCCTCGACCTCGTCGGCGCAGCCGAGGACCTGGCACACCTCGGCGGTCACGTCGGCCGGCAGCATGCCCTCGTGGGCGCAGAGGCGCAGCAGCCGCTGCGCGGGGATGCCGAGGTCGGCGAGGAGGTCGGCGTCGCCGACCGGGTCCGCCTCCGGGTCGACGGCGGGCTGCTCGCTGTCGTCGTCGCCGGTGCCGGCGCTCGGCCGGGGCTCCTCAGTGTCGTCGAAGCCGGTGACCGACCCCTTCAGGTCGCCGACCAGCAGGGCGCCGAGCCGGGACTCCTCGGCGTACGCGGAGTCGGAGCCGAACACCCGCAGGTCCTCGCCCTCGTCGAGGCGCAGGATGACCAGGTAGGCGTCGTCGGCCTCGACGAAGAGCAGCGACAGGTCGGCGTCGGGTTCGACGTCCCGCAGCCGGTCGGCGACCTCGTCGACGTCGGTGGCCCCGCGCAGGTTCACCTCTGCGGCGGTCCAGCCGCCTCCGTCGCGCACCACGGCGGCAGCGAAGTACGACACGGTTCCCCCAAGTTTGCCTCGGCACAGCACGCCGACTCGTTACGCGTGCACGTTAACCGGTCGGGTCGGCAGGCGACCGGTCAACGCCCCGAAGGGCCGGTCATTCCTGTGGAAAGTGCGGCGGTCGGCCGGAGCCGTCAGCCCGCGACCCGGCGTCGGGTGGCGATGAGCTGGCGCAGCCGTTCGGTGCGCGCGCGTTGGGGCCGTTCCCGCTCGCGTCCCGCTCTGGCCCCCGCCAGCTCGGCGAGGATCTGGAGGCGGCGGCGGCTCCGCTCGGGGTCGAGCCGCGGGGTGGTCCAGGCCATACCGCCGAGAGTGCGCCGTCGAAGCGGGTACGTCAAGACGGGATTCGGTGCGCAGCCGGCCGGCGACCGAGGGTGGCAGCGCGGGCCGGCCGGTCCCGCCGCGCGGGGCCCGTCACCACAGGGGCCAGTCGCCCGTCGTCGCCCAGGTCACGGCCACCACGGCGGCGGCGACGCTCCAGCCGCCTGCGGTGACGATCGCAACGCCGGTGGCGACGCCGCGGTCGCCGTGGCGGGCCAGCGCCAGGGCGGCCAGCCAGGCCAGCGCGCCGGCGACGACGGTCCACCAGGCGTACGTGGGGACGTCGCGGCCGAGGAGGGCGAACAGCACGAGCCACGCGGCGGTGACGGCCGCCCCGGAGGCGACCGCCGAGCCGGTCACCGGGTGCGGTTCGCGCCAGGTGGGCCGTGACGGCGGCCCGGAGGGGAAGAGCCCCGACGGGGTACGCGAGCCGGGGTGGGCCGGCTGCTCCGGGTCGACCCAGTCGGGGTGGGCCGGCTGCCAGGTCATCACCGCACTCCGTCCGCCGGTTGCCGCAGGGCGCGGGGTGGACACCCCGGACCGTACCCTCCCCACCGTATCGGTTCTGTCAGGATGGGCGGATGTCCTCGCGCTTCCCGCGTCGGCGTCGCCCGCGCGCGGCGTACCCGGTGCTGCTGCTGCTCGCGCCGGTGCTGGCCGCCGGTTGCGGCGCGCCGCCGCCGAACCGCACGCCCGGGGCCGGCTGGGTGGCACCGACCGGGATGGTCACCGGCGGGCAGCCGGCCGGGACGCCGGTCGGCCCGTCGGCGTCGCCGGTCGCCCCGTCGGCGAGCGCCCGGCCGTCGGCGTCGCCCAGCCCGACGCGCACCGGCCTGCGGCACGTCTTCCCGGTGCGCGCGGGCAACGTCGCCTACCACCCGACCCACTCCGCCTATCCGGGGACGGACATCTTCGCCGACTGCGGCGAGCCGGTGGTGGCGGTGACCGACGGGACGATCCTGGAAGTGAGCCGGGTGGACCGGTTCGACAAGCGGGGGCCGCTGGGTCCCTACAACGGCGGCCTGTCGGTGTCGCTGCTGGGCGACGACGGGGTGCGCTACTACGGCTCGCACCTGAGCGCGATCGCCGACGGGATCGACGCCGGCACGCGGGTGCGGGCCGGGAAACAGCTCGGCCGGGTGGGCCGCACGGGCAACGCCAACAACGTCTGCCACCTGCACTTCGGGCTCTCCCCGCAGTGTTCGGGCCGGGGCGACTGGTGGATCCGGCGCGGGGTGGTCTGGCCGGCCCGCTATCTCGACTCGTGGCGGCGGGGCGGCAACCGGGAGCCGGCCGCCGAGGTCGCCGCGTGGCGTCGGGAGCACGGTTGCCCGAAGGCCCCGAAGACCGGCGGCGGGGGCGGCTGAGGTCCTGCCGGCCGGACCGGCCGGGGCGGTTGAGCCGCCGAGCAGCGCCCCCTCTGGGGCGGCTGAGCGGGGCGTGGGAGCGGGACCAGGGACGGTCCAATCGCGACATCCCGGCTCAACCGGTCGCACACATTGACGGACGTCTCGAACACCGGTTAACGTCCCGGCATGAGAGAGCGCTCTCACAGGTAACGAACCTCTCCAATCCCGACCAAGCGCCGACGCCGGCCGGTCCGGCGCACCCGCGCGATGGAGGAACCCGTGACACCTCCCACACCACACCGCCACCGCCTCTGGGCCCTCGTCTCGTCCACCGTCCTCGCCCTCGCCACCGGCGGCCTCGCCGTGGCCGTCAACACGGCCCCCGCCCAGGCCGCGTCCGTCGGGGCGGGCAGCTACACCACCACGCCCGTCGGCCCGCTGCCCTCCGGCTGCGGACAGCTCTCCACCAACCCCCGGCAGCACGTCACCGCCGACGCCCCCGCCGGTGCCGTGCCCACCAACGACTGGTGGTCGTCTCTGCTGTGGAAGCGCACCGACTGCGCCTACAGCGAGCCGCTGCACGCCCACCCGCTGTCCTACGACACGTTCACCGACGGCCTGGGCTTCTCGGCCAACTCGACCCCGGCGATCAGCGGCACGGCCACCGGCGTCGGCGAGTTCCACTACCCGTACACGCAGGACATCCGCGTCGGCGTCGCCGGGCTCGCCGCGCCGACGGTGAAGGTCGCCGGCTGGACCGACTGGACCGTCACCCCGTACTGGAGCGACGGCGCGCGCACCCTGCGCGCCACCATCGGCCACGGCCTGCCGTTCGCCTACTTCCAGGCCACCGGCGGCGACGCCGTCGTCAACGCCAACAGCACCCCGACCGTCTGGTCCAACAGCGGCGCCACCATCGGCTTCACCGTCGCCGGCCACGACTACGTCGCGTACGCGCCGAGCGGCGCGAGCTGGACGGTCAGCGGGGGCCGGATCTCGTCCACCCTCGCGGGCAAGGGCTACTTCTCCGTCGCCCTGCTGCCCACCACCGCCGGCAGCACCGCCGCCGAACGCACCAGCCTCGCCACCACCTACGGCCGGTACGCGCACGCCCACGTCACCGGCACCCGCGTCTCGTACGCGTACGACCAGGCGGCCAGCCGCCTGACCACCACGTACGCGTTCACCACCACGCCCCGGGAGGGCACCGCCACGCAGACCGTGGTGAGCCTCTACCCGCACCAGTGGAGGGCGCTGACCGGCTCCACGCCGATCACCCAGACGTACCCGTCGGCGCGCGGCCGGATGAAGGTCCTCACCGGCGTCACCCAGTTCCGCACCGCCATGACCTACCACGGGGTGCTGCCCGAACTGCCGGCCGTCGGCGACGGCTCCGGCGCCGACCTGGCCACCCTGCGCGACCAGCTCGCCGCAGTGCGGGGCAACCCGACGGACCAGCGCGGCGGCGACACGTACTGGACGGGCAAGGGCCTCGGCCGGGCCGCCCGGATCGCCGAGGTGGCCGACCTCGTCGACGACACGACCACCCGCGACAGCGCGCTGAACGCCATCCGGTCCACCCTCACCGACTGGTTCACCGCCTCGCCCGGCAAGACCGCGAAGGTCTTCTACTACGACCAGAACTGGGGCACCCTGATCGGCTACCCGGCCTCCTACGGGTCCGACCAGGAACTCAACGACCACCACTTCCACTACGGCTACTTCATCGCCGCGGCGGCCACCCTGGCCAAGTTCGACCCGCAGTGGGCCACCGACGCCCGCTACGGCGGCATGGTGGACCTGCTCATCCGCGACGCCGACAACTACGACCGCAACGACACCCGGTTCCCGTACCTGCGGGACTTCGACATCTACGCCGGCCACGACTGGGCCTCCGGGCACGGCTCGTTCGGGGCGGGCAACAACCAGGAGTCCTCGTCGGAGGGGATGAACTTCGCCAACGCCCTGATCCAGTGGGGTCAGGCCACCGGCGACACGGCCGTCCGCGACGCCGGCATCTTCCTCTACACGACGCAGGCGGCGGCGATCCAGGAATACTGGTTCGACCACGCCGACGAGAACTTCCCGGCCGGGTTCGAGCACTCGACGGTCGGCATGGTCTGGGGCGACGGCGGCGCGTACGCGACCTGGTTCAGCGCCGAGCCGGAGATGATCCAGGGCATCAACCTGCTGCCCGTCACCGGCGGCCACCTCTACCTCGGCTACGACCCCGCGTACGTGCGCACCAACTACGCCGAACTGGTGCGCAACAACAACGGGCAGCCGACGGTGTGGCAGGACATCCTCTGGCAGTTCCAGGCGCTCGGCGACCCCGCCACGGCGCTGTCGAACCTGCGGGCCAACCCCGGGTACACGCCGGAGGAGGGGGAGAGCCGCGCCCACACCTTCCACTGGATCCGCAACCTCGCCGCGCTCGGCACGGTCGACACCACGGTCAGCGCGAACCACCCGCTGAGCGCCGTCTTCACCCGCAACGGGGCGCGGACGTACGTGGCGTCGAACATCACCGCCGCGCCGGTCACGGTGCGGTTCTCCGACGGCACCGCGCTCACCGTGGGGGCCGGGAAGACGGCCACCACCGGGGCGTACACGTGGAGCGGCGGCAACGCCGCCGGGGGCGTGCCGCCGACCGGCACCCCGAGCCCCACGCCGACCACCAGCCCGACGCCGACCCCGACGCCCACCAGCCCGAGCCCGACGCCGACCGCCACGCCGCCGGCCAGCTCGCCGACGCGCTACCTGCTCGCCGGGGGCGGGCTCGGTGCGGCCGGCGGCGCGGGCACCACGACGGTGGCGGCGGCGAACGGCAACCACGACGGCACCCCGACCAACGCCCGGGTGTTCACCGCGACCGGCCTCAACCTCGCGTACGCCGGCGGGCAGACCGCGTTCGACCTGTTCCTCGACGCCGGCACCGCCGTCGGCAACGGGGTGCAGGTGCGGCTCTCCTACGACCTCACCGGCAACGGGAGCTGGGAACGGGTGGAGACCTACCGCTACTTCGCCACCGACCCGGTCCCCGGGTACGAGCACTACACCCAGGCCGCCGGGCTGCACTCCAGCAGCGGCGCCCTCGGCAACCTCGCCAACGGCACGGTGAAGGTGGAGGTCTGGTCGGCGATCGGCGGCAGCCCCAGCACCCTCGGCCTCGGCAACCAGTCGGTCGTGAAGCTGCCGTACTCCTGACCGGTCCGCACTGACGCACCACCCCGCGCCGCCGGTCGTACCCCGACCGGCGGCGCGGGCGCGTAGGTTGCAGGGCATGACCGACCGGGACCCCATCGCCGACCTGCGCCGGATCGCGTTCCTGCTGGAGCGGGCCAACGAGGCGACCTACCGGGTGCGGGCGTTCCGGTCGGCGGCGGCGGCCCTGGCCGCGCTGCCGGCGGCGGAGCTGGCCGAACGGGCCCGCTCCGGCAGGCTCACCGAGCTGGCCGGCGTCGGCGACGTCACCGCCCGCTGCGTCGCCGAGTCGCTGGCCGGCGAGGAGCCGGTCTACCTGCGCCGGCTCGTCGCCACCGAGGGCACCGACCTGGACGCCGCGGCCACGGCGCTGCGCGAGGCGCTGCGCGGTGACTGCCACACCCACTCCGACTGGTCCGACGGCGGCTCGCCCATCGAGGAGATGGCGCTCGCGGCGGTCGAGCTGGGCCACGAGTACGTCGTGCTGACCGACCACTCGCCGCGGCTCAAGGTGGCCCGGGGGCTCACGGCGGACCGGCTGCGCCGCCAGCTCGACCACGTGGCGGCGGTGAACGAGGCGCTGCCCGAGGGGTTCCGCATCCTCACCGGCATCGAGGTGGACATCCTCGCCGACGGCTCGCTGGACCAGGAGGAGGAGCTGCTGGCCCGCCTCGACGTGGTCGTCGGCTCGGTGCACAGCGGGCTCAACGACGAGCGGGCCCGGATGACCCGGCGGATGCTGGCGGCGATCGCCAACCCGCACCTGGACATCCTGGGCCACTGCACCGGCCGGATGGTGTCGTCGCGCCCGGCCGGCGTGCGGGGGCCGGGCGACCGGGCGCACCGGCCGCGTACCCGGGCCGAGAGCGACTTCGACGCGGACGCCGTCTTCGCCGCGTGCGCCGAGCACGACGTGGCCGTCGAAATCAACTCGCGGCCGGAGCGGCAGGACCCGCCGAAGCGGCTGATCCGGCGGGCGCTGGAGGCGGGCTGCCGGTTCGCTATCGACACGGACGCGCACGCCCCCGGCCAGCTCGACTGGCAGCGGTTCGGCTGCGAGCGGGCGGCCCTGTGCGGCGTCCCCGCCGACCGGGTGGTCAACACCTGGCCGGCGGAGCGCCTCGTGGCGTGGGCCCGGGGCTGACCGACGCGCAGCGGCTCGACGTGGGCTGGCCCGGCGTGCGCCGGCTCAGCGGGCGGCGACCGGGGCGGCCGGCGGGGCGACGTCGACCCTGCGGGCCCGCCCGCGCCGGCCCAGCAGGCCCTGGGTCACCGCGACCCCGGCCAGCACGATCAGCGCACCGACCGGCTGGTGCCAGGTGAGCCGCTCGCCGAGCGCCAGCGCCCCGACCAGCACGGCGAAGATCGGCACGAGGTAGGTCACCATGGAGGCGGTGCTCGCCCCCGCCACCCGGATGTTGCGCAGGTTGATCACGAAGGCCAGGCCGGTGCCGAGCGCGCCCAGCGCGAGCACACTGGCCAGCGCGCCGGGCGACAGGTCGGTGGGCAGCGGCGGCGCGCCCGCCACCAGCGGGCCGACCACGGCGAGCTGCGCGGTCCCCAACACGAGCTGGGTCGCCGAGAGCGAGAGGCCGGAGTGGGCGCTGCCCGCGACGAACCGCTTCTGGTACGGGATGGCGAAGCCGTAGCAGGCCGCCGCGCCGAAGCACATGAGCTGACCGGTGAAGTGGGCCCCGCCGACGCCCGCCCAGACGCCGAGCACCACGAGCACCCCGGCGAAGCCGAGCCCCAGCCCGACCGCCTTGCGGGTGGTCAGCCGCTCGGTGCGGAACACCAGCACCGCCATCGGCAGCACGATCAGCGGCGTGGTGGCGTTCCAGATCCCGGCGAGCATCGACTCGATCCGCTGCTCGCCGTAGCCGAAGAGGGTGAACGGCACGGCCACGCCCAGCGCGGCGACCACGAACTGGTGGGCCCAGATCCGGGGCTCGCGGGGCAGCCGGTCGCGCAGCAGCGCGAGCGCGACGAGCAGGGTCAGCGCACCGGCGGCGACCCGGTAGAGGGTGAGGTGCAGCGGGTGCAGCTCGCGGACGCCGACCTTGATGAACAGGAAGCTCGCGCCCCAGATCGCGGCGAGCGCGAGGAAGCCGGGCAGCCAGCTGCGCAGCGCCGACCTGTCAGGGGTGGTATCGGGTGTCACCCCTGACACTCTGCCGCAGGGGTGCGACGCTGTCGCGCGGTTTCCCGCCACCGTGTCCACCACCACAGGAACCACCTACAGTGGTGGTGCGTTGACCAGCCGAGGAGGTGCCCCCGATGGCGATGCCGATGCGTTTCGACCCGCTCGTCGATCTCGACGGGATCTGGACCACCCAGCTCGCGGAGCAGTACCTCCCGCTGCCGCAGCTGCCCGATGTGCGGTACGAGTGCATCGACGGAAGGTTGGTCATGACGCCCGCTGAGGTCGGCACGGACAGTTATGCCGAGATCGAGCTCGCCCACCTCCTGAAGCCAGCGGCCAAGGCCGCCGGCTTCTACGTGTACGGCCAGGTCAACCTGACCTTCACGCCGCAGCGCTGGATCCAGCCGGACGTCACCGTGCTGCACGGTCTGCCGAAGGACGACGAGGAGGACCGCTGGATCCCGGCCCGCCTGTGCACCATGGCCGTCGAGTTCGTCTCGCCCGGCAGCCGGCGGCAGGACTTCGTCGACAAGCCGCGCCGGTGCGCGGCGGCCGGCGTGCCGTACTTCATGCGGGTCGAACTCTCCCGCCGCCTGCGGCACGCGGCGGTCGAGCTGTTCGCCCTCGGCACGTCTGGCGTCTACGACACCGTCGCGCGGGCGGTCAGCGGGGAGCGGCTGCGGGCCGACGCGCCGTTCCCGATCGACTTCGACCCGGCCGAGCTGCTGCCCTGAACACGGCAATCACGCTCGACAACCGCCCGGCCCGGTCGCGTAGTGTCACCCCGTGGGACGAATCGATGACCTCGCCGACCGATACGTCGCCGACTGGGCGCCGCTGAGCCCCGTCGGCGCGACCTACGTCGGCATCGCCGGACACGACGACCAGCTCGACGACCTGTCGCCGGAGGGCTACGCGGCCCGGGCGGAGCTGACCCGACGCACGCTGGCCGACCTCGACGTGACCGAGCCCGATTCCGAGTCGGAGCGGACGGCCAGGGAGGCCATGCAGGAGCGGCTCGGCCTGGACCTCGCCCGGTACGAGGCGGGTGAGACGACCAGCGAGGTCAACGTCATCGCCAGCGGGCTGCACGACATCCGCATGGTCTTCGACCTGATGCCCACCGAGGGCGAGGAGGCGCAGGCCAACATCGCGGCCCGGCTCAACCGGTTCGCGGGCACCCTGGAGGGCTACAAGACGACGCTGCGCGAGGCGGCCGGCGCGGGCCGGGTCAGCTCGAAGGCGCAGCTCGTCGAGGTCGCCAAGCAGTGCGACGTCTGGACGGACCCGAGCGGCGACAACTTCTTCCACGGCCTGGTGGAGCGGCTCGGCGTCGACGGCACGCTCGGGGCGGAGCTGCGCCGGGGCGCGGCGGCGGCCACCGCCGCCACCGCCGGGTTCGGCCAGTTCCTCCGCGACGAACTGGCCCCGCTGGGGCGCGACAAGCAGGCCGCCGGCCGGGAGCGGTACGCGCTGGCCTCGCAGTACTTCCTCGGCGCGCGCGTCGACCTCGACGAGACGTACGCCTGGGGGTTCGCGGAGCTGGCCCGGCTGGAGGCCGACATGCGGACGGTGGCCGCGCGGATCGTCGGGCCGGGCGCGACGATCGACGAGGCGGTGGCCGCGCTGGACGCCGACCCGGCGCGCACCATCCAGGGCAAGGAGGCGTTCCGGGACTGGATGCAGGCGCTGGCCGACAAGGCGATCAGCGACCTGCACGGCACCCACTTCGACATCCCGGAGCAGGTGCGCCGCATCGAGTGCTGCCTGGCCCCGACCAGCGACGGCGCGATCTACTACACGGGCCCGAGCGAGGACTTCTCCCGGCCGGGGCGGATGTGGTGGGCGGTGCCGCAGGGCGTCACCGACTTCTCCACCTGGCGCGAGGTGACCACCGTCTACCACGAGGGCGTGCCGGGTCACCATCTCCAGGTAGCGCAGACCGCCGTCCGGGCCGACCTGCTCAACCGCTGGCAGCGGCTGCTGTGCTGGGTCTCCGGACACGGCGAGGGCTGGGCGCTCTACTCCGAGCGGCTGATGGACGAGCTGGGCTACCTGGAGGACCCGGGCGACAAGCTCGGCATGCTCGACGGGCAGGCGTTCCGCGCCGCCCGGGTGATCGTCGACATCGGCATGCACCTGGAGCTGGAGATCCCGAAGGACAACCCGTTCGACTTCCACCCGGGCGAGCGGTGGACCCCGGAGCTGGGCTGGGAGTTCATGCGGGCGCACTGCCGGGTGCCCGACGAGAACCTGCGCTTCGAGCTGAACCGCTATCTGGGCTGGCCGGGGCAGGCCCCCTCGTACAAGGTCGGGGAGCGGATCTGGCTCCAGGCCCGGGAGGACGCGAAGGCCCGCAAGGGCGCCGACTTCGACCTGCGGGAGTTCCACCGGCAGGCGTTGGACCTGGGGGCGCTGGGCCTCGACCCGCTGCGCCGGGCGCTCGCCCGTCTCTGAGTTTCCCGCACGGACGACGGCCGGGGCCCGGGGGTGTGGCCCCGGCCGTCGCGTCGGGGGCGGCTCAGGCGAGGTCGAGCTTCAGCGCCGGCTTTCCGGTGAGGACGTCGCACTGGACGTACGCGAGGTCGATCACCGGGTCGGTGAAGGTGATCGGGATCGGCGAGGTGATCGGGATGCCGTCGGGGAACGGCAGGTCGGGCGTGAGCGTGATCTTGATGCCGAGCAGCCGCCCGACGAACCGGGTGGCGTAGAACGCCACGTCGCCCTGGACGGTCAGCCGGTCCGTGACGTACCGCTGGCTCCGGCCGCCGGGGCCGTCGGCCAGGAGCTGGAAGTCGTCGGTGACGCTCTTGGCCATGCTGAACTTCAGCGCCTTGAGCGTGCCGTCGCCGGTCGGCAGGTCGACGATCCCCTCGAAGCGCAGCCCGGTCATGGTGACCTTCGAGCCGGTGAGCTTCGACGGCTTCGCCGCCACCCGGGGCTGGCCCGGCTCGGGGGCGATCCTGGGCAGCGGCTCGCCGGGCTCGACCTCGGCGGGCTCGGTGGGCTCGGGGGTGGCGCACCCGTCGCCGGGCTTGTCGGGGCTGGCCGACGCGTCCGGGGTCGGCTTCGCCGAAGCGGTCGGCCGGGCGGTGGACGTCGGTGTGCCGGTGGTGGACGCGGTGCCCGTCGGCTCCGGGCTCGCGGCCGGCTCGGCGTCGTCGTCGCCACCGGTGAACAGGTCGCCGATGCCGTCGATGATGTCGGTGAGCACGTTGCCCCCGGAGGTCTTCTCCGCGCTCGGGCTGGGGGTGGGGGTGGGGCTCTTGCTGGCCGGGCGCGACGCCGACGGCTCGGGCTCGGCCGTGCGGGTGGCGGACGGGGTGGGGCACGGGGCGGCGGGGGCGGCCTGCACCGGGGCCTGGTCGCGCAGCGCCAGCGCCCCGGCGGCCGAGACGCTGAGCAGCACCAGGGTGATCGCCAGCAGCCTCGGGTCCCGATGCGTTCCGCGTCGGCCCGGGCCGTCCTCGGCCGGCTGGGGCTGCGGGCGGCCGTCCGCCCCGACCCTCGGCAGCACCTGGGTGCTGTCGTCGCCCGCGCCGGCGGCCGGGGACTCCCGTAGCGGGGGTGCGGCGTCGGCGGGCAGCGCTTCGCGCAGGGGGTTGCGGGGCGGCGGCAGGGTGTCGGTGAGCGGGCCGGTGACGTCGTCGGGGTGCTGCGCGCGGGGCATCAGCTCGTCGACCAGCGCCGCCTCGCCGGCGCGGTCGGCGTCGGCGTCGACCGGCCCGGCCGTCGCGGTTCCGGCCGGCTCTTCGGTCGCGGTTGCGGGCGGGCCGGACCCGGCCGGCGCGGCGGCCGGTCGGCGGGCGGGCACCCAGGCGAAGCCGAGGGCGCTGCCGACCATGCCGAGCAGCAGGCCGACGAAGAAGCCGCCGAGGTTGACCCCGATGAGCGAGAACACGGCGGTCACCGCGCCGACGATCGCGTAGAACATCCGCTGCTGCGGGCTGAACCACATCAGCATCCCGCAGGCCACCAGGATCACCGGGATCAGCCAGGACAGGAAGCCGGTCGGCCCCATCTGGAAGCTCAGGCCGCTGAGGCTCATCTGGGTGGTGGAGAAGATCTCCAGCCCGGCCAGCGCGGTGAACAGGCCGCCCCAGAAGGGGCGGGCCCGACGCCAGCGGCGGAAGTTGCGCCACGCCTGACTGACCCCGCCCGGCTGGGCGTGCTGCGGGTTGGCGGTCGTCACGTACTCCTCCTGGCGGTGCTCACTGGTGACGAGGGCGGGCCGGGGCCCGTGGAGGGCACACCCCCCACGGGCCCGGTGGCTGGCTCAGAAGCATTCCTTGGCGGCGGCACCCACGTTGACCTTGAGCTTCAGCCCGTTGAGGGTGAAGATCGCGGCGCTGGTGGAGCGGGCCACCTGCTCCAGGTCGGTGATGGTCACGCTGTCGGCGCTCTGGCCGAACGACTTGGCGGTGGCCCCCTCGTTGAGGTCGGTGGCGTCCCGGCCGATCTTGATGTTCTTGAACTCGGCGTCGCCGCCCAGGGAGTCCATGTCGATCAGCAGGCCCTTGGCGGTGGCCGGGTTGCCGCCGCCACCGGCGTTGATGGTGAGCACGATCGGCAGGTCGGGGATCTTCACCGACTGGCACAGGTCGTAGAGCTTGGCGTCCGCGATCTCGGACACCGCCACCGGGTGGGCGGTGCCGTCTTTCTCCTTGACGAACCCGCCGTACTGCTTGAAGCCGGTGCCCTCCAGCTTCGAGGCGCCGACCTTGAAGGTCTGGCCGGAGACGGCGAACGACGCCGCGATCGCGCCGTTGGCCATGCCAAAGACGATGGCGCCGGCGACGGCGGTCGCGGGCACCATCATCGCGGCGAACCGCCGCCAACGGGTGCCGCCCTGCTCCAGACGGTCTTCCGAATCCTTCACGAGGTCCTCCTCGAACGGGGGTCACCGAGCGCGGGATCGCGGCTCGGGGGGTGGGGGAAGCTGCGGTGGCTGCTGCGATCCGCTGGCCGGACGGTGCGCGCAGCGTGCGGATTGGATGCTGCCGCTAAGCGACCCAGGTCACAAGACCCTTGCTACCGGCGGGTAACTCGCCCGCGCCATCAAGATCGGTTATGGTCACCTTCGGTCAACGCCCACCTCGACGCCCCACCGGACAAACCGGGCCGAGTGCGACAGGCGACGCGGCGAGACTCACGCGACGTAGCCGTGATACCCGCCGGTAACTTTTTGGTAACGGGAACCTGCCAGACCGCTGAGAGTGATCCATCGATCACCCCGACGGCGATACCGGCGTGGAAATCCCGCATGACCAGCCCGCGCAGCCCGACGGACAGCCGGTGCGCCCCACGCTGACACGCTGCCCGGACCCGGCCGGGGACGCAGACTGCCGGACGGCCCCGCCGTTGGTTACCGTAGGTGTCTCCCGGGTGGGAGAGGCTCCCACGTGGTACGTACCGATCGAGGTTGCTGTGACTCTGTACGGCGAAACACGACCGCCCGCCGACGACCGGCCGACCGTCAAGGTGACCGCGGTGAGCTGGCCGGTCGACGAGCCGGACCCCGTCGCACCGGCAGCCACAAAGGCCACAGCCGGCACCGGGCCGGCCTTCCGCAGCCGCCGACTGCGGGTCCTGCTCGCCGCCGGCGTCGGCACCGTCGTCCTGGCCGCCGTCGGCGGGGTGGGCGCCTACGCGTACGCCGGCGACGTCCCGCGCGGCACGACCGTGCTCGGCACCGAGCTGGGCGGACGCAGCCGCACCGACGCGATCCGCGAGCTACGCGCTGAGCTGGAGCGGGCGGGCACCCCGAGCGCCCCCCTGCGGGTGACGGTCGGCGAGAAGAGCCTGGAGTTCGCCCCCGCCGACGTGGGGCTCGCGGTGGACGTCGAAGCGACGGTGGACGCGGCGGCGAAGGCCCAGGCGCACCCGGTGAGCCGCCTCGTCGGCTCGCGCGCCGTCGCCCCGGTGGTGACCGTCGACGCCACCCGGCTCGACGCGGCCCTGCGCAAGGCGGCCGGCGACCAGACCCGCGAGTGGACCGTGCCGGCCATCATCTTCACCGGCACCACCCCCAAGCCGGTACGCCCCAGGTCCGGCCTCGCGCTCGACCCGCAGCGCTCGGCCCAGGCGGTCCGCGCCGGCTGGCTCTCCGGTCAGCCGGTGACCGTGCCGCTGGTGGAGAACACGCCGGCGACCAGCGCCGAGGAGGTCGACAAGCTCGTCGCCGAGCTGGCCCGCCCCGCCGTCGCCGCCCCCGTCACCCTCGACACCGACAAGGGTTCCGTCACCATCCCGCCCGCCGCCATCGCCCGGAGCCTGCGCTTCACCGCCGACGACGCCGGGAAGCTCACCCCCCGCGTCGACGTGAAGCGGCTGCGGGCCGCCCTCGGCGACAAGCTGGACGCCATCGAGACCGAGCCCCGCGACGCCCGGATGACGGTCACCGGGGGCAAGCCGAAGCCGGTCGACGGGCGCCCCGGCGAGCAGCTCGACAGCGCCGCGCTCAGCCGCGACCTGCTCGCCGTCCTGCCCCGCACCGACGACCGGAAGGTCACCGGCCGGCTCAAGGAGACCCAGCCGGAGCTGACCACCGAGAAACTGGCCGGGCTGGGCATCTCCGAACGGGTCTCCCGGTTCACCACCCACTTCACCGGCGGCCTCTCCTCGCCCCGCAGCCAGAACATCGTCCAGATCGCCAAGGACGTCGACGGGACGGTCGTGCTGCCCGGCGAGACGTTCTCCCTCAACGGCCACACCGGCGAGCGCGGCTACGCCCAGGGCTACCGGGACGCCCCGGTGATCCTCGACGGCAAGCTCGTCCCCGGCGTGGGCGGGGGCACCTCCCAGTTCACCACCACCCTGTTCAACGCCACCTACTACGCGGGCCTGGAGGACGTCGAGCACAAGCCGCACTCCTACTGGTTCAGCCGGTACCCGCCGGTCATCGAGTCGACGATCTTCTGGCCGAACCTCGACTTCAAGTTCCGCAACAACACGAAGTACGGCGTCCTCATCGACACCTCGACCACCGCCAGCTCGGTGACCGTGTCGATCTGGAGCACGAAGATCTACGACAGCGTCAAGACGGAGTACGGCCCCCGCCGGGACGTCACCAAGCCGAAGACCATCCACCTCACGCCCGGCCCGTCGTGCATCCCCAGCAACGGCATCGACGGCTTCACCCAGGACGCCTTCCGGGTCATCAAGAAGGACGGCAAGGTGGTCAAGCGGGAGAAGTTCACCTGGCGGTACCTTGCCGAGCCGCGCTACGTCTGCGGCGGCCCCGCCGACTGAGGTCCGCCGGGCCCGGACACACCGATGCCCCGCCGGCACCTCGCCGGCGGGGCATCACCTTGGGTACGCGAAACACGCCCGGCCGCCCGGGACGGGCTCTCAGGGCCGCGCGTCGGCCAGCCCCTGGCGTACGCCGTCGGCGTCGCGGTCGGTGCCGTACACGGGCGTGTCCGGCTGCTGCCGCCAGCTCTCGTCGAGGGTGCCGGCGTCGACCGGGTCGAAGCCCAGGGCGTCGACCAGCTCCATCACGGCGCGCTTGGCGTCGGCGTCGTCGCCGGCCACCGGCAGCCCGATCCGGTCGGCCGCGCCGGCCGGCCGGCCGTTGTCCATGAGGTGCTGGGCCTGGATGTTGTTGAACGCCTTCACCACCCGGGCGCCCTTGAGGTGCTCGGCCGTCCACCGGCTGGAGCTGAGACTGCGGTCCAGCAGCTCGGCGATGTCGCCGTCCCGTTGGGGGTAGTAGTTGTCGGCATCCACCACGATCCGGCCCTCGAAGAGTCGGGCCGGCAGCTCCGGCACCGCCCGCAGCGGGATGGCCACCACGACCACCTCGGCCTGGTCGGTGGCCTGCTCAAGGGTTCCCGCGGTCGCGCCGGTCTCCCGCGCCAGGTCCCCGAGGGACTCCGGCCCCCGTGAGTTGGTGACCGTCACCTCGTGGCCCAGGGCGCTCAGCCGACGGGTGAGGGTGCCACCGATGTGTCCCGACCCGATGATTCCGATCTTCATGACCACTCCTGCCTCCGCCTCCCGGCGGTCAGATCCGGTCGAACTGTGGGCAGGTACCCCGGCCGGAGCGTCCCAATAGCGCTGGAGGCGAACGCCACGTACGGGTTTCCGGCCACGGTCGTGGGGAACGCCGCCCGACGGCGGGTCCCCGGTCGACGCTACCGAGGCGGGCGGCACCGGTGGGAGTGTTCGACAAAATGGCCGCAGACGCGTTTCAGGGCCACCCCGGTTAGGGGTGGCCCTGAAACGAAAGAATGTCCGGCGGCGTCCTACTCTCCCACACCCTCCCGAGTGCAGTACCATCGGCGCTGGAGGGCTTAGCTTCCGGGTTCGGAATGTAACCGGGCGTTTCCCCTCCGCCATGACCGCCGTAACTCTATGAACATATCAAACAACCAACCAAGGCCGTCTGTTTGTTCAGAGTTGCACAGTGGACGCGTAGCAGCTTTGTAGTCAAGTCCTCGGCCTATTAGTACCGGTCAACTCAACCCGTTACCGAGCTTACATCTCCGGCCTATCAACCCAGTCGTCTAGCTGGGGGCCTTACCCCCACAAAGTAGGGTGGGATACCTCATCTTGAAGCAGGCTTCCCGCTTAGATGCTTTCAGCGGTTAT